>CALMJK010000001.1 GCA_937864225.1 uncultured bacterium
GTCGCCGGGTCGGCGGCGGCCGCCGCCGCGACGGGGCGGGCGCCGGCGTCGGCCGGCGGCGCGGCGGGCGCAGCGAGCTGCTCCGCGAGGATCCGCCGCGCGCGGGCGACCAGATCGCTCAAAGCGGCGTCATCGGGCTCGGGCGCAGCCGTGGGTTCGGTCGTCTCGGCGGCCAAATCTCCCCCTGGGGCCACCCGCCCTGCTCGAACGGAGGGGGCGGGCGCGGCCTGAACGTCATTCTAGCCGCCGCTTCCGGCGGCGTCGAGAGCGGCCTTGCCGCCGCGCGTTTCGTGCCGGCGGCACCGGAGCGGCTAGCTCGGGGGCGGCGGCGGCTCCTGGTTGATGTACTGGAAATGCTCCGCCGAGATGAACTTGCGCACCTCGCCCGTGCCCGGAGTGAGCACGAACAGGTAGGCGCCGAAATTCACCTTGATGGAGCTGACGCGCCAGTCCACCACGCCCAGCGACGACGGCCCGGGCGATCGCTCGCTCGAGCCGAACAGCATGTCGTAGACGCCCTTGGCCGTGAAGATCTGCACGCGGTCGTTGCGGCTGTCGGCCACGAAGACGCGCCCGCTGCCGTCGACCGCGAGCGCCAGCGGGACATCGAACTCGCCCTCGGCCGAACTGGGACCGCCCACCCAATCGGCCTCGCCGCATTCCGCCGCGTCGCCCAGCGTGAGATCGGCGGCGCACGCCGGCTCGCACGTGGCCACGTCGAACGGCACCGCCAGACCCCGCAGCGGATCCTGCCCGTTCCAGTCGGGCTGCGTGTCGGTCTCGTCCGGGGTCGGGTCGAAGCGGATGACCCAGTTGCGCGCCGTGTCGGCGTCGCACACCAGCAGCATGTCGCCGGCGTCGACGGCCATGCCGGCGGGCAGGTGGACCGAGCGGGCCCCCTCGCCGTCGCTGCGCGCCAGGATGCCGTAGGGGATGAAACCGGTCTCGCCCGCCCCTTCGGTGTAGGCGTAGCGGTGAATCACGGTCGCCTGCGGGTCGGCGAGGTAGATGAAGGTGCGGGCGCCCGGCACGATTTCCACGCCCGTGCGGCACGCCGCGAGGGCGACGACGGCCTGCGTCTCGGACATGGTCGCGCTCGAGTCGACGGCCGCCAGATCGCTGGTGCGCAAGACCTTGACGCGCCTGGGCCCCTGCTCCCACACGAAGAGCAGGTCAGGCAGGTGGCCCGGACAGAACGCGACGGGCTGCTGCAGGTCGTGCGCGCGCGCGATCTCGCCATAGGCGAGGTCGCGCTTGACCAGCGAACCATCACCCGACAGCACGAACAGGTTGTTGCTGATCACCGCCAACTGTCGCGCCTGAGCCTCGGGGTAGATCTCGTCGAGACTGTAGGCGCTGATCGAGAAGAAACCCTCGGGTCGCGGCATCGCGATCTTGTCGCCGCACCCGCCCAGAAGCGGCGTTGCCGCCAGCAGGGCCGCCGCGACGGCCGCCGCGGCCCGAGGCCTCACCGCTTTGCCCCTCGGCGCGCTCATCGCGGCTTCCTCCCGAACAGCGGCGCCAAGTCGATCGAGACGTGGTGCATGACGCCGAACGTTCCCATGTCGCTGAAGGCGTAGTCCAGGCGCAGATCGAACCGGTCGGTTCCGGTCTGCACGCCGAAACCCGCCGCGAAACCGCCTTCGTCGCGGTTCGTCTCGAAACCGCCCCGCAGGAACAGGCGCCGGTCCAGACCCAGCTCGCCGCCGAGGCGGAAGCTCTCGGAGTAGTCGGAGGGATGGTTGAATTCGGCGGACGCGAGCAGTCCCACGCGCTTGGCGAGCGCGATCGTGTGGGCGACGCCGAACGAGCCGGAAGTGGGCGCCGGGAAGCTCTGGAAATCGCCCGGCTGGCGGTAGCCCTCCGGCAGATCGGGCGCCTCGCCGCCCGGTGTGAGGTCCGAGCCGAAATTGCGGACCGCGAAGCCGACCCGCAGATCGCCGTGCCCGATGAAGTACAGGATGCCCAGGTCCATCAGGATCGAGCGCACCTCGAACTCGTCCAGGTTCTCCTGGTAGTACTTGACCGAGCCGCCGAGCGAGAAGCGGTCGGTCATGGCGCGCGCCAGCGTCAGGCCGAGGAAGTACTGGTCGGCGCGGAACGTCTGGCCGGTCCCCTCCTGATGCAGCTCCGTGGTGCGGGGGATCTCGCCCGAGCGCAGCATTCCGCCCGCGATTCCGTAGCCGAAATTCTGCCCGCGCTGGTGCCAGGCCGCGTAGTCGAGGTCGATGCCGGCGGCGTACTCGGTGTGCGACAGGAACGCATTGCGCCGCGCCGGCGTGCGCATGATGGCGGCGGGATTCCAGAAGATCGACGAGCCGTCGGTGGCGCACGCGACGTACGCCTGGCCCAGCGCCACGCCGCGCGCTCCCACGGGCAGGCGCAGGAACTGGGCGCCGGCCGTGCCCACGTTTTCGTCGCCGTAGAGCGCGAGGATGTCGCCGGCCCAGGCCGATCCGCCCGCTCCGAGGGCGAGGGCGATCACGAGCATGACAAACGCCGCGCGGCTCACCACGACCACGTCACCCCCATCAGCATCATGCGCGGGTCCACGACGTAGCTGGGGTCGACCACGCTCACGGCGTACTCGGGCGAATCGGTGGTTAAGAGCGGCGCCTCGGCATCGGATTGCTGATAATAGTCGGCCCAGCGATCCGTCCATTGCGGATTGTAGTCGCCGATCGCGTAGCCCTCGCCGGTCCAGGGGTTGATGCGGCGGTAGTTCCTGTGATTGAGGATGTTACGGCCCTCGAAGAAAATCGTCAGCCGCTCCCGCCGGCCCAGATTCCAGTACTTGTTCAGGCGCAGATTCAGCGTGCTGCGCACGGGTCCGATCCCCGCGTTGTAGTCGCCCGACACGTACTGGCCGGCGGCGACATACTCTCGCGGGGTGTAGCGCTGGCCGGCCTCCGCCGTGAAGAGCAGATTGGCGCTCCAGTTGGCCGGCAGCCGGCGCCCGAACAGCACGGGGCGATGTTTCTCGAACACCGAGAAGTCGAGGCTCATCGACACGGACCACGGGCGGTCCCACAGCAGCGGCGTGCGCGTGAGGCCGCCGATCGAGGCCGTCGGGCTGTAGGCCTCGTCGTAGATCGCCAGCAGGTAGGCCTCCTCGGCGGAGCTGTTGGTGCCGGTGCTGCGCGACAGCTCGAGCGTGGCCGAGCCGGACAGCCAGCTCGTCGTGCGCTTGACCACGCTCAGCTCGACGCCGAGGCTCCGCGCCGAATCGCCGTTGAAGTACCGGACCGGCTGCACCGTGACCGTGCCGGTGTCGTTGGGATCCGGGGTCTCCTCGGCGCCGATGTCCACGGCGGCCAGTTGCACCGACTTGGCGTAGCCGTAGATGTCGCGGTTGAAGAAAGTGACGCCGAAGCTCCACAGCCCGTCGAATTCGTGCTGCAAACCGGTCTCGTACTCGACCGTGATCTTGGGGTCGAGATTGGGATTGCCCAACAGCTGCACCTTCGTGGCCGACTGCGCCTCGAGCTGCGGGTAGACGTAGGCGAAACGCGGCCACTGTGAAAAATGGCCGTAGTTGAAGAAGAACTTGTCCCGCTCGGTGACCGGGAAGCTCATGCCCAGCCGCGGCGAGAGGCGAGCCTTCCAGCGCCGGCCGAGCGCGCCGACCGTGCTGTTCTCGAAATCCTGCACCATGTCCGGGTAGATGAACAGGTACTGGTCGGCGTTCTCCATCACCTGCTCGACCTCGCGCCCCGGCGCCCAGAAATCCGCCCTCACCCCCGCGTTCATGAGCATGCCGCGATACGTGATCGTGTCCTGGAAATAAGCGGCGCCCACGACCGGATGGACCTTGAAGAGGTCCTCCTGGATGCCGAGCTTGCCCGCCGGCGGCGAGCCGAGCGAAGACTGCAGGTCGACGAGCTGCATCTCGGTGAACGACAAGTCGAAGCCGGTTTTGAACTGGTTCACGTGCGATTTCATGAACGCGTACGAGCCCTTCGCGGTCCACTGTTCGGCGAAATGGTCGTGCCAGCGGTCCGCGCCGCCGTAAGCCAGGGAAAACGGCTCGGCGGGGGCGTCGATCAAGGCGTACGTGCTGAAGTCGTCGTTGCCGTTCACGTTGGCGTGCAGGCGGTTGAAATTGCGCCCCAGCGTGAACTCGACGAAATCGTTCTCGCCCAGGACCTGCCGGTAATAGAGCTGCGTCAGGATGTTCTCGCTGGAAAAGACCAGGTACCGGTCGAGGCCGAACAGGAACGGACGCGGGAACCCCTCTCCCGGCAGATCGAAGCCCTGGCCGATGCCGACCTGACGGCTCGCCGTCAGGTTGATCTTGTGCCGCGGCGTGATGTGCCAGGACCATTTGGCCAGGCCGTTCCAATCGTCCTCCTGGCGCGGCGACAGCCAGCCCGGGTAGATCGGCGACTCGAGATCGTGCTGGCGCGAGAAGATGGGCAGATAGCCGTCGCGCAGGTCGGCCGATCCGCTCAGCAGCAGATACTGGCGGCCCGGCAGGCCGAGGCCGGCGCGGCGCAGGGCCTCGCTCAAGGGGTCCGGGCCCGAAAGGGAGGCCTTGATCACGTCGATGTTCTGCGGCTCTTCGAAACGTCCCAGATCGCGCCAGTCGACGTAGTCGTCCTTGGGAACGTAGGTCAGATAATCCCGTTTCCAGCTCACCTGGCCCGACCAGCGATCGCCGCCCTCCTTGGTCGAGACGTTCACCACGCCCGACACGGCCTGCCCGTGCTCGGCGTTGAAGCCCCCGGTGAGGATCTCGATCTCGTTGATGATGGAGGGATCGATCTGGTAGCCGTAGCCCCCGCCCGCGAGAGGGTCGTTGACCGAGATGCCGTCGACCACGAACTGCGTGTCGTCGGCGCGGCCGCCGCGGATGTGGATCTCGTTGTCCTGGACGGTGACGCCGGCCTGCGTGTCGAGCATGTCCACAACGTTGTCGACGGGCATGGCGGACAGTTGCCGGGCCGACAGGCGGTGCACGCTCCCCGTCTTCTCGACTTCGATCAGTCGCCGCTCGGCGTCGACGTCGATCGGGTCCATCAGGATGGCCTGCACGGCCAGCGAGAAATCGACTTGCGCGATCTCCCCCGGCCCGACCGTGACCAGGCGATCGCCGGTCTCGTACGAGATGTACGACGCGCGCACGGTGTAGGTGCCGGGGCGCAGCCCCCGCAGCGCGTAGTAGCCGTCGTTGAAGGCCATGGTGCCCAGGCTCGTGCCGGCGATGTAGACATTCGTGTACGAGAGCGGCTCGCCGGTCTCGCGATCCCGCACGAAGCCCTTGATCGTGCCCGGGGCTTGCGACACGAGGCTCGGGGCGCCGCGACGGTCGCTCGGCGCGGCGCTTTCGACGCCCGCTGAAGCCTCGCCGGCCCCGGCGGCCGCCGGCCCCAGCAACCCCGCCACCGCGATCGCCAGGAGAACGCGGGCGCTGTGTCTGTCGCGCCGCGTCAAGGGACCGCCACCCCCAGTTCGTGCCTGAGCACCGCGCCCAGCGCCGCCGTGGCCTGGGCGGGGTCGAACGACTCGAGCTGCAGCGACAGCAGGACCACGCTCGCCAGCGGCGTGGTCGGCGACAACGCCGGTCGTCGCACGCCCACGATCGGCTCGTAGGGCGGCCGCAGATCGTACTGGTAATATTCCAGCTTGTAGATGGTCTCGGTGCCCGTGCGCGGGACCACGCCCAGCGCCTGGCGGTTGAAACTGTCGTTGGAGGCGAAGGCGGGCAGCGTCACGCGCTGCCCGAGAGCCTGCCGGCCGATCGGCACGTTCACGGCGCTCGCCGGCGCGGCCGTCGTGCTGATGCCCAGCACGTTCGTCACGAATCCGGGCGGCAGAACGTTCGTCGCCACCGATCCCGTGGCCGATTTGGACACCAGCAGGAAACGCCCCGGCGCGATCTCCGGCTCGGGCGGGACGAGATAGTCCCCCAGCGCCGTGTTGGCTCCGCCCGCCGTGACCGCCCATTTCAAATTGAGCGACGCGGCGCCCCCGGTAAACCAGAGCACGACCGGAAACTGGCGGAACGTGTCGCGCAGGACCCACGGTTGGTCGGGCAGCCCCGGCTCGCTCAATTCCGGCCGCTCGGGATCGTCGCCGAGCGGACTGCTCACGTTGTAGAGCGACCAGCCGTCCGCGCCGAACAGGGCGTTCATGGCCGGCGCGTAGAATCCCGTGTAGGTGCTGGGGCCGGAATCCGCGACCAGCAGCACCGGGCCGCGGGCCTCGATCACCTTCCAGGAATGCCGCTGCCGCGCCTCGGCGCGCGCCTCGTCGCGGACCGCGACGGTCAGCGTGCGTCGCGCCGCCGGCGGCATGCCGACCAGGGCGATCGAGAAGGTCCACGCCTCGGGGTCGTCGAACGGCTTGCGCACCCGGCACAGCACGGGGTCGGCGCCCGGCTCGCCCGCGGCCCGCACGACCGTCGTGTCCGCGGTGTCGAGCCAGTACGTCAGCGAGTCGTCCATGGTCTCGTTGCCGTCCAGATCGAGCGCGAAGAACCGGAAGTTGGCCGCCGCGTAGCTCCAGCGCACGGTGTCGAAATCCGCCTGGAAGTTGACGACCGGCGGAAAGTTCCGCAGCGGAAAGTACTGGGCGACCGTGTCGCTCAGGGCCCCGCGATCGTCGCGGCAGGCCAGGCGCACGGTGGCCTCGGCATGACCGAAATCGTCCGTCGTGAAGGTCATGGTCGTGTCCGTGCGCGTGGTCGTGTCCCACGGCGCCGGCACGCCGCGCAGCGTCTCGATCGAGACGAAGTACGCCTCGACTCTCCCGTCGGCGTCGCTGCCGCTCCAGTGGAAGGTGCGACGGTAATAGCTCGTGGCGTTCAGCGTATCGCCGAGCGCGGACGTCGCGAATATGCGCGCGACGGGCGGCTGATTGGGCAGCGTGTCGGGATCGAACGGAGCGTTCGTGCAGCCCTGCCCGCACAGGACCAGGGCCGCCAAGGCGCCCCACGCCACCGCGCCGCAGGCGACGAGGCGCCGCGATCCACCAAGCCGTCGCGCGCGACGTCTCATTTGATGATCACCAGCTTCCCGCGCTGCAGATCGCCCGTGCTCAGGTCCTGCACGACGTACACATACAGACCGGTGGCGATCGCGCGCGTGGGCTCGCTGAGCAGGTCCCACGGCTCGGTGCCCGACGTGGGATCGTCGTGCCAGAGCGTGCGCACCAGGTCGCCGGCCAGGTTGAAGACCTGGATGCGACAGCGGACCGGCAGCCCGGTGAACCAGATCTTGCGCGAGAGCTCGACCTCGCCGCGCGGCGAATCGTAGAGCGAGGCGACCCGATAGGGGTTCGGATACACGCCGACCGCGCGCGGATCCTCGGCCGTGGACGGCGCCGAGCCGGGATAGACCAGTTGCGCGTTCTCGTTGAAGCCGCTCTGATACTCGGGCAGCCCCGCCTCGAGATCGGGCGCCGAGAACGAGACGACCGAGTACCAGTACGGGAAGCCGTCGAGCAAGTGATCGTCGATGAACTCGCGTCGGTCCAGCGCGTTGAGAGGAGGCAGCCCGGTGTCGAACCCGATGCCGTCGATCTGGTCGTACTGCGCGACGAGCGTGGCGATGCGGTACGGATCGTCGGTGATCGCCTCGCCCTGGAAGCGGTAGATGCGGTAGCCCTGAAAATCGGGGCGCCCCGTGATCGCGCTGATGTGGTGCTCGGGAGATCGCAGCGCCGGATCCTCCGCGTCCGGATCGCCGGGCGGCCAGCTCAGCAGCACGCGATCGTTGTCGGTCGCGACCTGCAGCCGGGGCGACGGCGGTCCGCTCGGAATGCTGAACCCCTGATCGTAGGCCAGCTGGGCGATCCTGCCATTGGCCAGCAGCGCCAGCGAGTCGGCGGCGCAGACGACCGCGAAGGTGACGTGAATGGTGTCGTCGGGGGCCAGGAAGGGGAACGGCCCGGTCGAGAGCATGGCGACCCAGTCGGAGGCGAGCGTGAAATTCTCGACCGCGGTCTGTCCAACGTCGAAATCGCCGTTGGCCATGATCTGGTACTTGCCGGGGCGCTCCTCTTCGTACTCCGTGCCCGGATTCACGACGTAGATGTCGTCCTCCGCCGGCACGTTGCGGAAGCGCCAGGCGTTGTAGCTGACCGGGGACCGCTCCGCCTGAGGCGCGACCGCCGGCATCGCGCCCAGCAGCCGCCCGCCCACCCAGGAGGTGGCCATCTTGTCGTCGCCGTCGTCGTCGCGCTCGTACATCATCCAGATGGCCGGGTCGCCGGCGACGTCGCCCGGGCGCCAGCCGCCGTTCATGTCGTCGTAATAATTCCAGCGCACGGGCGCCTGAGGATCGTAGGGGTTGGTGACCGTGGTGTTCCCGACCGTCGTGTCGGTCCAGTACCCGACGTAGACGTCGCGCAGCTCGCCCCCCGAGATGTTGATGATGGAGTAGTCGAGGATGACGAAGTCGTCGGCGTACGGGTTGCCCCAGGCCAGCGCCCGCAGCACGACCTTCAAGCCCAGGGGAACGTGGTTGCCCGATTCGATCGTGGCGTAGTCGTCGAAGACGACCTGGATGTGCTGCGTGGCCAACGCGCGGGGATCGTACTGGTCGCTGTTCTGGCTGTTGGACCAGACGTAGACCGGCTCGCCCGCCGCGTCCTGGAATTCCCGCACCTCGTCGCCGGCGACCAGGTTCGCGGCGTCCTGGGCGCCGGTCGAAACGTGAATCGTGCCGTCGGGCGCGACGGCCCCCACCCACAGACCACCCATGAACACGTGTTCGACGTGGCTGCGCAGGGGGTACTCGCAGGAAGGCTGGCTCGGGTTCGAGAACGCGTTGCCGACATAGCCGAGATTGGTGACGGACAGGCCCACCAGCCCGGCGCCCGTGACCAGGTCCTTGCGCGGATCGGCCCGCGCGGCGCCCGCGCCCAGCGCGGCCGCCAGGAGCCCGACGAGGATGATCCGGAGCGGGCGCTGGCGCGCCCGAAGCGCCTTGGACACCGCAACCCTCCGAGGATTCCCGGCCGCCGAGGCAAGAAGGAGCGGCGCGAGCGGACCGGGTCGTGCCGCCACGAAGCGCCCCCGCCGGGCGCGTGGCCGTTGAAAGTAGACCCGACCGACCCGGAAAGTCAACACGCGCAGAGGCGTGTCCGCGACGCCCGCCCGCCCGGGAGGCGACGGCGCGTTGTGCCCGGAGCCGGTCGCGGTTATCTTGGCTTGCGATCGCCGCCCGCCGGCGCGCGCCGCGCGCCGCACCGCCCTGCCCCGAGCCCGGAGACCGCCATGATCGCGATCTCCTTCAGCTTGCTCGGAGACCTGCCGGCCCTGACCGGCGCGCCGGGCCTGCGGCATCGCGTGCTGGGACTGCCGGCCCAGACGTCGGTGAAGGAAGCCCTCGAGGATCTCGGCATCCCGCACACCGAGATGGACCTCGTGCTGCTCGGCGGCCTGCCGGTGGGCTGGGCCCACCGCGTGCGCGACGCCGACCGCTACGAGGTCCATCCCGTGCCCGACGCGACGGCGGACCGCAACGCCGACCTGCCCTGGCTCCAGGCCCGCCTACAGCCCAGGCCGCTGGCCAGGGAACGCTTCGTGTGCGACCGCCACCTGGGACGCCTGGCCCGTCTGCTGCGCATGCTGGGTTTCGATACGCTCTACGGCAACGACTGGAGCGAGGCCGAGATCGCGCGCGCGGCCGCGCGGGACGGCCGCGCCGTGCTCAGTTGCAGCCGCCAGCTCCTGAAGCGGCGCGCGGTCGCCGCCGGCCGCCTGCTCCGCGCCCGCGACGTCGACACGCAGGCCGTGGAAGTCATCCGCCGTTTCGACCTGGCGGGCCACGTCAACCCCTTTGCCCGCTGCGGCCTCTGCAACGGCCTGCTCAGGCCCGTGCCCAAGTCCGACGTCGCGGTGCGGGTCCCGCTGCGCACCCGGAGCTGGTGCGAGCGGTTTTTCCTGTGCGAAAGGTGCGACCACCTGTACTGGGAGGGAACCCATGTCCAGAAGATGCGCGAGAGGATCGCGTCCATGATGGCGGAGGCGGGCCGGTGAGCGGCCGTCGCGGCTGGGCCCTGTCCGCCCTCTTGCTCGCGCTGGGCGCGACGGCCGTCCGCGCGGACGCGCCGCCGCCCGACGCCCCCATCGTCCGCGACCGCCTCGTGGCCTGGGGCCATCGTCCGCATTTCGGGCCGCGCGCCATAGACACGATCGTCGTGCACTCGTCCTACGACGCGCTCGGCCCCGCGCCCTACGATCTCGACGGCCTCCTGGCCGAGTACCGCCAATACGGAGTCGCGCCGCACTTCGTGATCGACCGCGACGGCGGGATCTGGCGCACGGTGGCCGAGCGCGACGTCGCCTGGCACGCGGGCCGCAGCCGCATGCCGGACGGGCGCGCGGGAGTGAACGCGTTTTCGCTCGGCGTCGAGTTGATGACCACCAGGACGGATTCCGTGACCGCCGCGCAGTACGAGGCGCTCAACGCGCTGATCGCGCGCCTCGCGCGCGAGCACCCGATCCGGCACGTGGTCCGCCACCGCGACATCGCCCCGGAGCGCAAGGACGATCCCTGGGGTTGCGACTGGCGGCGCGTGGCGCAACCGGGCCAGCCTTGACGGCAACGCGCCCCAGACCACCCGGCGCTCGCCGGCGAACAGGAGATCGATCCCGCGCCATGGATCGCCCGCTGCCGGTCGCCCGCCCGCTCGCGCTCGCGGCGCTCGCCGCGACGCTCGTCGTTGTCGGCTGCGCCCGACACGACGCGCGCGACGCCGCGTCCGCACCGCGCCCGCTGCGCGTGGTCGCGACGACCGGCATGGTGGCCGACATCGCCCGCGGGATCGGCGGCGATCTGGTGCGCGTGCGCGCCTTGATGGGGCCGGGGGTCGATCCGCACCTGTTCAAGGCGAGCGAGGGCGACGTGCTGCGGCTGCAGGAGGCGGACCTCGTCCTTTACAACGGCCTGCACCTCGAGGCGCGTCTCGCGCACGTGTTCGCGCGGATGGGCGGGCGGATCCGTGCCGTCGCCGTGGCGGAGGCGGTGCCGGCGGCGCGGCGCCTCTTCGCGCCGGGCCGGGAGCGGGCGCCCGATCCCCACGTCTGGTTCGACGTCGCGCTGTGGCGCCTCGCCGCGGGGCGGGCGCTCGACGCGTTGGCGGCCGCGGACAGCGTCCACGCCGGGGCGTACCGCGCCAACGCCGAGCGCTATCTCGCCAGCCTCGACAGCCTCGACGCTTACGTGCGGGAGCAGGCGGGGCGAGTGCCTCCCGCCCGGCGCGTCCTGGTCACGGCGCACGACGCCTTCAACTATTTCGGCCACGCGTACGGCTTCGAGGTGAGGGGCCTGCAGGGTTTCAACACCGCGGCCGAGGCGGGCACGGCGGACGTCCAGGAGCTGGCGTCCTTCATCGCGCGGCGGCGTCTGCCCGCCATCTTCGCCGAGTCGTCGGTCTCGCCGCGCGCCGTCCAGGCGGTGCGCGCCGCGGTGCGGGCCCGCGGCCTCGACGTGGCCCTCGGCGGCCAGCTCTTCTCCGACTCCCTCGGCCCGGAGGCCTCGCCCGCCGGCAGCTACGCCGGCATGGTCCGGCACAACATCGACACGATCGTCGCGGCGCTGCTCCACGAGCCGCTCGCCGCGCAGGGAGAGCCATGAATCGCGCCATCGCCGCGGCCGAGCGCCCAGGCGCCGCGACGCCCGCCATCGAGGTCTCCGATCTCACGGTCGCCTACCGCGAGCGACCCGTCCTGTGGGACGTGGACCTGAGCGTGCCCTCCGGCATCCTGATGGCGATCGTCGGGCCCAACGGCGCCGGCAAGACCACGCTCATGAAGGCGATCCTCGGCCTGATCCGGCCCGCGGCCGGACGGGTGCTCGTCCACGGCCGCCCCGGCGGCGAGCAGCGCCGCCTGGTGGCCTACGTGCCGCAGCGCGGCAGCGTGGACTGGGATTTCCCCACCACGGTGCTCGACGTGGTGACGATGGGCACCTACGGCGCCCTGGGCTGGGTGCGTCGCCCGGGCCGCCGCGAGCGCGAGCGGGCTCTGGCGGCCATCGCCAAGGTCGGCATGCAGGACTTCGTCGGCCGGCAGATCAGCCAGCTCTCGGGCGGGCAGCAGCAGCGGGTGTTCCTGGCGCGCGCGTTGGCGCAGGACGCCCAGGTGTTCTGCATGGACGAGCCGTTCCAGGGCGTGGACGCGCGCACCGAACGGGCCATCGTGGCGCTGCTCCAGGACCTGCGCGCCGCCGGCCGCACCGTCGTCGTCGTGCATCACGATCTGCAGACGGTTCCGGAATACTTCGACTGGGTGACGCTGCTCAACGTGCGCCGCATCGCCAGCGGACCGGTCGCCGACGTCTTCACCGAGCGGAACCTGCGCCTGGCCTACGGCGGGCGCGTGGCGTTCCTGGCGCGCGATCCTGGGTCCGGTCCGGATCCCGCCACGTCCGAAGGCGGCCGCGGCCGCGCGTGAGGGGACCATGGGCGCGATCCTGCACGACCTGGTTTTCGACTACACCCTGCGCACGGTGGCGCTGGGATCGGCCGTGCTGGGCCTGGCCAGCGGCGCGCTCGGCGCGTTGGCGATGCTGCGCCGCCAGAGCCTGCTGGGCGACGTCATCTCGCACGCGGCGCTGCCCGGCGTCGCGCTGGCGTTCCTGCTGACCGGCAGCAAGGCGCCGCTGGCGCTCGTGGCCGGGGCGGGCGTGGCGGGCTGGGTCGCGACGCTGGCCGTCGGCGGCATCGTGCGCGCCTCGCGCGTGAAAAGCGACGCGGCGCTGGGCCTCGCGCTCTCGGTCTTCTTCGGCGCCGGCCTGGTGCTGCTCACGTTCATCCAGCGCCGCCCGGACGCCGCGCAGGCCGGTCTCGACAAATTCCTGTTCGGTCAGGCCGCGACGCTGCTCGCGGCGGACGTCGCGACGATGGCCGCGCTGGCGGCCGTGGCGCTGGCCGCGCTGGCCGTGCTGTGGAAGGAGTTCAAGCTCCTCGCCTTCGACCCCGACTTCGCCGCGATCCTCGGCTACCCGACGCGCCGCCTCGATGTCCTGCTCACGACGCTGCTGGTCGTGGCCATCGCGACCGGCCTGCAAACCGTGGGCGTCGTACTCATGAGCGCCATGATCGTGGCGCCGGCCGCGGCGGCGCGGCAGTGGACCGACCGCCTCGGCCGCATGGTGCCGCTCGCCGGCCTGCTGGGCGCCCTGGCCGGCGTGGCGGGCGCCGTGCTGAGCAGCACGACGGCTCGCCTGTCCACCGGGCCGGTCATCGTGCTCTGCGCGACGGCGATCGTGCTCGTCTCGCTCGGCTTCGCCCCCAGGCGCGGCCTCGCCTGGCAGGCGCTGCGCCAGGAGCGCGCGCGCCGCCGCCTGCGGAGCGAGACGGTGCTGATCGACCTCTACCGTCTCGCCGCGCAGCACGAACGCCCGGCGGACGTGGCGCACGCCCGCGCCGTCCTGCGCGCGATGGGCACGGGCGCCGGCAGCCGGCGCGCCCTCGCCGACCTCGAGGCGCGCGGCCTGGTGCGGCGCGCCGGGCGCGACGATTGGTCGCTCACGCCCGCCGGCGTGGCCGCCGCGCGGGCCCACCTGGCCGGCCGCGACGACGCGGAGGTGGCCTCGTGACGGCGCCTCAGCTCGAGATCCAGGCCATCGCGGTCGTGACAGCCATCGCCTGCGCGATGCCCGGCGTGTTCCTGGTGCTGCGCCGCATGGCGATGCTCAGCGACGCCATCAGCCACTCCATCCTGTTGGGTATCGTGCTCGCTTTCTTCGCCACCCGCGACCTGACCTCGCCGTGGCTCGTGTTCGCCGCCGCCGTCACGGGCGTGGCGACCGTGAGCCTCGTCGAATTGCTGCAGCGCACGGGGCGCGTGCGGGAGGACGCCGCGATCGGCTTGGTCTTTCCCGCCCTGTTCAGCGCCGGCGTGATCCTGATCTCGCGCCACGCCGGCGGCGTGCACCTTGACACGGACGCCGTGCTGATGGGCGAATTGGCCTTCGCGCCCTTCGACCGCCTCGTCGTCGCCGGGCGCGACGTCGGCCCGCGCGCGCTCTGGATGATGGGCGGCATCCTGGCCCTGAACGGCCTGTTGACGGCGGTCTTCCACAAGGAGCTGAAGCTGGCGACCTTCGACGCCGGCCTCGCGGCCGCGCTCGGCTTCGCGCCGGCGGCCGTCCACTACGGCCTGATGAGCGTCGTCTCGCTCACGGCCGTGGGCGCCTTCGACGCGGTCGGCGCGATCCTGGTCGTCGCGCTCATGATCGGCCCGCCCGCGGCCGCTTACCTGCTGACCGACCGGCTCTCGGCGATGATCGGCCTGAGCGCCCTGCTGGGCGCGGTCGCGGCCGTGGCGGGCTATTGGGTCGCGCACGCCCTCGACGCTTCCTTGGCCGGCTGCATGGCCGTCATGACCGGCGCGCTGTTCGCGCTGGCGCTGCTGTTGGCTCCCGAGCGCGGCCTGCTCGTGGCGGCGCGCCGCCGGCAGAGGCAACGCTGGGATTTCGCGCTCGCGATGCTGGCGATCCACCTGGCGCAGCACGAAGGCCAGCCCGACGAACACGTCGAGTGCCTTCCCGATCACCTGAGCGACCACCTGCGCTGGGCCCCGGATTTCGCGGCGCGCGTGGTCGACCTGGCGCGCCGCCGTGATCTCGTCGTCGAACGCGCGGGGTTGCTGGCGCTGACGGAGGCCGGACGCGACCTGGCCCGCGCGGCCATGGTGCGGTGAGGGCGGCCGGCCGGGGCGCGCGACTTCACACGGCCGCGATGGCCGCCAGGATCGCGCGGCAGAAGTCGGTGAGCGACGGGTCCCGCGCGCCCATCACCAGCACGACGTCTCCCGCGCGCGTCGCCGCGGCGATCGGCGCGACCAGGTCGTCGCGCCGAGGCGCGAACAGCGCCGGCACGCCGCGGGCCGCGACCGCCTCCGTGATGTCGCGCGACGAGACGTCGCGCGTGACGGTGCCGCCGGCGTAGTAGATCTCCGGCATGAAGAGCGCGTCGTCGGCGCGCAGACCGGACGCGAAGGCGGCGACGAGATCGTCGCGCAAGAAGCGCGTGGGGCCGTAACCATGCGGCTGAAACACGGCCAGCACGCGACGGCCGCGGGCGCGCGCCGTGGTCAGCGCCGCCGCGATCTTGTCGGGGTTATGGGCGAAGTCGTCGACGACCTCCACGCCATGCGCCTCTCCCACGATTTGGAACCGTCGCGCCACGCCGCGAAAACGCGCCAGCGCGGCCGCCAGTTGCGACGGCGGCAGGTCGTCGAGCGCCTGACAGGCCGCGATCGCCGCCACCGCGTTGCGCACGTTGTGCAGGCCCGGCACGGGCAGCGTGAACGGCTCGCCCGCCAGCGTGAAGCGAGAGCCGCCGGGCGAGAGTTCGACGTGCTCCGCCCGTGGCGCGCAATGCTCGCCCAGACCGAAGCGCGCGGCGCCGCCGGCGAGCGGATCGAGGGCCGGGTCTTCGCCGACGAGGAATGGTCCGCGCACGTGCGAGCGAAATTCCGCGAACATCGCGGCGATGGCGGCCGGTTCCTTGTGATCCCGCTTCAGGTTGAGCACGACCCCGGCCCACGGCCGGTAGCGCGCGAGGCTTCCGTCGCTTTCGTCGGCCTCGACCACGAGGACGCGCCCGCTTCCCGCGTACGCGTTGCCCAGCAACCCCTCGTCCTGCAGCGCGACGAGTTCGCCGCCCGTGACCACGGACGGATCCCGCCCGCACCGCCGCAGGATCTCGAAGATCATCGCCACGACGGTGGACTTGCCGCTGGTGCCGGTGACCGCCACGGTGCGCCGCTCCGCGACGAAGTGCGCCAGCAGCTCGCTGCGGTGCAGCACCGGCACGCCCAGGCGCCGCGCCGCCGCCACGTCGGGCACGTCGTCCTCGACGGCGGTGGAGACGACAACGCCATCGCAAGGCCGGTCGACCGGCGCTCCCCTCAGCGCGCTGCCGTCCTGCGGGGCGATCGTCACGCCGAACGCCTCGAGGGCGCGCCGGATCTCGCCGCGTTCGCCCCGGTCCAGCGCGCGGTCGCTGCCCGAGGCCAGGCCGCCGGCCATCGCGTGGTACTGCGCGAGGGCGCTCATGCCGCTGCCGGCCACGCCGGCGAAGTGGTAGCGCCGCGGCCGATCGTCGAGGATCACGACCGGGTCGCCTTCCGCCACGAGATCGTGCAGCTCGACCACGGCGGCCCGGGACAGGCGCACGCAACCGTGCGAAACGGGACGGCCCAGGCGCGCCTCGTCGTTGGTGCCGTGGATGTAGATGTAGCGCGCGAGCGAGTCGACGCCGGCGCCCTGGTTCACCCCGGGCTCCCGGCCCTCCAAGGTGAGGACGCGGCCCAGGATCAGGTCGGGCGTCTCGCCGTCCGGCGCGGCCGCGGGCGCGGCCGCGGGATCCCAAGTCTCGCCGGTCGGCAGCCGATCGCGCAGGACCGCGCCGGCCGGCAGACCCGCGCCGATCCGCCCGGCGATCAGGTGCACGCCGGGCGGCGTGCCTCCCGAGCCCTCGCGTCCGTCGACCCCGGCCGCGCCGGTGGAGACGGCGTACTCCCGCGCGAGCCCGTCGCGCGTCACGAGCAACAGCCGCTGCAGGTGCGTGCTGACCACCAGCCACCGCTGCGGCACGTCTCCCAGCACGTCGGCCAGGCGACGCTCGGCGGCGGCCAGGGCGGCAGCGGCGCGGTCACGGTCCCCGGGATTCCCTGTCTCATTTGTCCACAAGCAATTCACTCTTCCAGCCCCACCGGCGCCGGCATCAACCCAGCGGCGGATCCGGCCGGGACCCCGTCAAATGTATCTCTTGAGACGGCTCAGCGCTTCCGCCGGCGCGACGCGCCAGCCGCGGCAGGCATAGATCAGGAGATCCGACGCGATGGGCCCGTCCGGATCGCCCTGGTGCCGGCCGGCGAGCTCGACCTGTTCGAAGATCCCGCGCAGCGCCTCTTCGTCCAGGCCCACCGCGACGACGACGCGCCAGGGACCGCCGGGCGGCAGACCCCAGAGGTGGAAACTGTTGTGCCCGCTCGCCACGGGCGGCATCCAGCGGCCAGCGCCATAGTACCGCAAAGCGCCCGCCTGGCCGCGGTCACCGGCCATGAGCAGGCACGAGTCGCGGTCCGCCCCGGACAGGCCGGTGACGACCGCGAAGACATCGCCCGCGAACTTCCGCCAGCCGATGCTGTCGGGAGCGGGGCACGACGACACGTCGAGCCAGCCGGCCCCCTTGGCGGCGGGGGACACGCCCAAGATCCGCTGGCAGACGAGCAGGTCCTTGGCCGGCACGAGCGGGATCGCCACCGGCGCGAGCGTCAGGCCTCCCACGAGCAGCAGCAGGGCGTAGATCCCGCCTCCGAAACGGCGCGCGCCGGGCCCGTACCGGGAGATCCAGCCCTCGCCGGCCACGGCCCCCGCGGCCAGCGCCAGGGGCCAGATCGCCACCATCACGCACGGATTGCCCCGGCTCAGAAAGACGAGGACGGCCGACACGACGACCGCCACGCCCAGCGGACGGAAGGTGCGCAGCCGCTTGCCCCACAACAGCGCGACCAGTCCGAGCAGCGCAAGCGGCGTCGCCAGGGGGTGCATGACCAGCACGCCGTCCTTCCAGAAGGCGGCGGCAGGCAGGCCGGCAGGCAGGCCGGCGCGGGCGTTGCGGATGAACTCCAGGGTGGGCCAGGCGTGGCCGGCCTGCCACGCCAGGTTGGGCAGCACCAGGGCCGTGGCGGCGGCGGCACCGATCCACGCCCACCGGTCGCGCAACAGGCGACGCTGCGGCGAGAGCAGCAGGCCAATCGCCAAGCTCAGCGGCAGCAGGGCCAGGCTGTACTTGTTGAGCAGGCCCAACCCGATCACGGCCCCCAGCAGGAGCCAGAGCCGCGGGGTGCCGCCCCGCAGCAGCCGCGCTGCGATGAGCGCGGCCGCCAGCCAGATCGCGATGTTGATGGCGCCCATGGAGTAGAAACAGCCAAGGGCCAGCACGCCCGGCATGAGACCGACGGCGATGGCGGCGAGCGCCTGGGCAAGCCGCCAGCCACCCATCTCGCGCGCCAGCAGCGCGGCCAAAATCGCCGCCGCCCCGCTGAGCATGGCGCCGGGGATCCGCAACGCCAGCAGCCCCTCGCCCGCCACCGCCTTCCAGGCCGCGAGCAGGGCGATCGACAGCGGCGGGTGTTCCACGTAGCCCCAGGCCAAGTGGTCGGCGCAGGCCAGGTGATAGAGCTCGTCCCGCGCGATCCCGAATCGCTCCGCGGCCACCATCTGCACCAGCACCACGCCCGCGGCGAAGAGCGGGATCCGGGCGGAGGCGTGCGGCAGGGATGGCGGGGCAAGGTGCGGGAGATTCATGCAGCGGTTCCTTCGGTTCCGGGCAGCCCGCGCCGTCGCGGGCGCGAACAAGAATACCACGAATCAGGTACCCGTCCCTCGCGCGGCGGCCCAGCCCTCGGTTGATTCTACCCCGGCCGTGGACCACTATACCATGGGGGAAATGGGGGGGGAGCGCCCCCCCGCCGCCCGTCTTCGCGCGGGCAGCCGCCGTTCCCTGGAAGAGAGCGGACGATGTACGACATCGAAGCCAGTCTCGACGCCCAGATCCTGGCGATCGCGAAGAACCGGCCCACGGTCGTGTTCATCGAGCCGCGCGATCCGCGCGTGATCGAGGCGGCCTGTCACCTGACGCGCTTCATCCGCCCGGTTTTTCTCGCCGGGGAGGACGAGGTGCGCAAGGTGATCGACCAGCACCTGCGGCACTTGAGTCCCACCCGCGTGCGTTTCACGCTGTCTGAGAGCACGTTCATCGACATCGCCGAGCGCGTGGACCTGCGCGAGGAGTTCGCGCGCGCCAGCGTCGAACTGCCTGCCGAGATCGCGCGCACGCGCGACCTCGCGCAGGCCCGGGAACTGGTGCGGCAGCCGGCCAAATTCGGCATCATGGCGGTGCGCCTCGGCCACGCCGACATGGTGGTGGGCGGCGCCTCGCACGAGCCGAAGGACTACTTCCGTCCCATGCTGCGCCTGCTGCAGATGCAGCAGATCCAGTGCGAGACCGGCGTGTTCGTCCTGCCCGACGATTTCCCGCCGGACATCTACCCGCACAACATCGTCATCTTCGGCGACGTCGGCGTGAACGCCACGACGACGCCGGAGATCCTCGCCTATTGCGCCGTGGGCACGTGCGCCGTCGCGCGCGACCTGATTCCCGAGAATGTGCTGCCGACCATCCGCGGCGCGATCGTCTCTTACTCGCACCGCGGGTCCGACGAGGGTCCGGCCGCCGACCTGGTGCGCCAGGCCATGGAACTGGTGCCCGGCTTCCTGGCGGAACGCGTCGCCATCGGCGCGCGCTACAGCTCGATCCGCATCCACGGGCCGGTCAAGGTGAGCGTCGCGGTGTCGCGCCGCGCCGCCGCCTACTACCACAACCCCGAGGACAGCGAGCTGGCGGGCGGCACCAACGTCATCATCTGCCCCAATCTGGACATGGGGAACCTGCTGTACCACCTGTACGCGACGCGGTACCCCACGGCGAAGAAGTTCCCCGCGATGTTCGGCCTGCGCTTCCGCGGCGTGGACTTGCCGATGGACGTCTCGGCGGAGGACGCCCGCCTGGCCGTGAAGGCGAGCGTGCTGAGGCTGCACAAATTCGGGCACTGGAGCCGCACCCCGCGCGACACGTTCTGCCGGCGCTGGCGGATCCTCGCCGTCAATCCGGGCTCCACGTCCACCAAGATCGCGCTCTACGAGGGGGACCAGGAGGAATTCTCCGCCGAACTGCAGCATTCGGCCGAGGAACTGCTCCCGTTCGAGGGACAGCCGATCATCCGGCAGTACGCGCTGCGCAAGGACATCATCCTGCGGGCGCTCGCGGCGCACGAACTCGGCGTCGGCGACCTCGACGCCGTGGCCGGGCGCGGCGGCCTGGTGCGCCCCATTCCCCATGGAACCTATACCGTGGACGCGGCCATGCGCGAGGATCTGCTCGCCGCGGTGGACGGCGACCACGCCTCGAACCTGGGCGCGCTCATCGCGCACGAACTGGTCGGCGACAGCGGCAAGCCGGCGTTCATCGTGGACCCCGTCGTCGTGGACGAGGTGCCCGAACGGGTCAAGATCACCGGCGTGAAGGAATTGCGGCGCAAGATCATCAGCCACGCGCTCAATCAGATCGCGACCGCCCGCCGCTACGCCGAGGAAAACGAGACCTTCTACGAGGACATCAACGTGATCGTGGCCCACATGGGCGGCGGCATCACGATCGGGGCGCACCACAGGGGACGCTACGTCGACGTCAACAACGGCCTCAACGGCGAAGGGCCGTTCTCCCCCCAGCGGTCGGGCTCGCTGCCGCCGGGGCAGCTCATCGAGCTCTGCTTCTCCGGCCGCTACACCCGCGACCAACTGCTCCAGTTGAACAAGGGGCGCGGCGGCCTGATCGACCTGCTGGGCACGTCCGATTTCCGCGCAGTCGAGCGGAGAGTGGCGTCGGCGGACGCGCAGGCCGCGGCGGTCGTGGAGGCGATGACCTACCAGATCGCCAAGCACATAGCAGCGCTTTTGCCCGCTTTCGACGGCGAGACGGTGGACCGCATCCTGTTGACGGGCGGCCTCGCCCGGTCGCGGCTGCTCGTCGAGGGGATCGAGCGCGCGGTCGTCGCGATGGGCTGCGGCGTGACCGTCTATCCTGGCGAGAACGAGATGGCCGCGCTCGTCAAGGGCGCTCTGCGCGTCCTGCAGGGCAAGGAGCAGGCGCGCGTCTATGCCCCCAAGGAGTCGAGATGAACAAGATCCGCACGCTCGACCAACTCGTTGCCTCTCTGCGGGGAATTCCGCCCCGGCGGATCGCGGTGGCGGCCGGCCAGGACCCGAACTCGCTCCAGGCGGCCGCTCGCGCCGCCCGCGAGCAGATCGCCCTGGTCACGCTCCTGGGCGAGCGGGCGCGCATCGAGGCGCTTTGTCGCGAGCACGAGATCGATGCGGGGATTTTCACCATCGTGGACGAGCCCGACGTCGCGCGGGCCGGCGCGCGGGCGCGCGACATGGTGCGCGAGGGGCAAGCCGACGTGCTGATGAAGGGGCTGATCGGCACCGACAAATACATGAAGCTGATCCTGGACAAGGAACGAGGGCTGCTGCCTGCCGGGAACGTGCTGACGCATCTGGCGGTCCTCGACATTCCGGCTTACCAGAAGAAGCACGGCAAACTGCTCTTCGTCTCGGACGTCGCGGTCATTCCGCAACCGGATCTTTCGACGAAGGTGAAGATGCTGACCTACTGCATCGAGGCTGCGCGAAGCTTCGGCATCGAGCGGCCGCGCGCCGCGCTGATCACGGCCAACGAGAAGGTCAGCGAGAAGATGCCGGCCACGCTGGACGCCGCCATCATCGCCAAGATGGCCGAGCGCGGTCAAATCGGCGACGCGATCGTCGACGGCCCCTTGGCCCTCGACGTGGCGATCTCGCCGGAGGCCTGCGCAATCAAGGGCCTCGCGAGCCCGGTGGGCGGAGCGGCCGACATCCTGATCTTTCCGAACATCGAGGCGGGAAACGTCTTCTACAAGGCCGCGACACACCTGGCGGGCGGGCGCCTGGCCGGCGTGGTTTTCGGCACGTCCGCGCCGTGCGTCCTGACGAGCCGCGCGGACGACGAGGAATCGAAGTACCTGTCGATCGCCCTCGGCTGCCGGCTCGCGCGGGGCTAACGGTCGCCGGACGATTTCCGCGGTCATGACGCCGGGTCGCGCGCGGCCCGGCGATTTTCTTTGGGCGGCGCGCGACCGAATACTACCTTTGCCCCGCGCAGAGGCGGAGCGGCGACTCGGCCGTTCCGGCGCCCCGCGCCAAGGCCAGGCGACGCGCCGACGCCGACCGACTCGATGTCAACCGCGGCGAACAAGCTGTGAACGCTCATCGGACCTTCCGCGGCGGCGTCCACCCGCCCGAGTCGAAAGAGCTCACCGAACACGAGGCCATCCGCGCCATGCCGGCGCCGTGCCGCGTCGTCGTGCCCCTGCGCCAGCACCTGGGCGCGCCGGCGAAGGCGATCGTGGCGGTCGGCGACCGCGTGGCCGAGGGACAGCCGATCGCGGAACCGGGCGGCTTTGTGTCGGCACCGGTGCACGCCCCGATCGCCGGCGAGGTGACCTTCGTCGGGCCCCGCGCCCACCCCGGCGGCTTCCCGTGCGAGAGCGTGGTGATCGAGGCGCGCGACGGCGTCGGGCCCGCGGCGACGGACGGCGCACCGCCGCCCTGGCGCCTGCCCGGCGCGAGCGCCGACTGGGAGCGGATGACCCGCGCCGAGCTGACGGCGCTCATCCGCGAGGCCGGCATCGTCGGGCTCGGCGGCGCCGCCTTCCCCACGCACGTCAAACTTTCCCCCCCGGCGGGCAAACCGATCGATCTCTTGGTGATCAACGGCGCGGAATGCGAGCCGTTCTTGACCTGCGATCACCGCGTCATGCTCGAAGAGACGGCCGCCGTCGTCACCGGCGTGCGGATCCTCAAGCGCGCGCTGGGTGTGCCGCGCGCCATCATCGGCGTCGAAGGCAACAAGCCGGACGCCATCGCCCGTTTGGGCGAGGCCTGCGCGCTCGACGACGGCATCGAGGTGGTCGCCTGTCGCGTGAAGTACCCTCAAGGCGCGGAGAAGCAGCTCATCAACGCGCTGACCGGGCGCGAGGTGCCGCCCCCGCCGGGCCTGCCGCTGGACGTCGGCGTCGTGGTGCAGAACGTGGGTACGGCGGCCGCCGTGGCGCGCGCCGTGACCGCGGGACTGCCGCTCTATGAACGGGTGGTCACGGTCTCGGGATCGGCCATTGCTCGCCCCTCGAACGTGCGCGTGCGCATCGGCACGCCGCTGCGGGACATCATCGACTTCTGCGGCGGCCTGGCCTCGCCCCCCGCCAAGGTCGTCATGGGCGGGCCCATGATGGGCGCCTCCCTGACGGATCTGGACGTGCCGGTTGTGAAGGCCACGTCGGGTCTGCTTTTCTTCACGAGGCATGAGTGCCCGGACTCGACGCCGCACGCCTGCATCCGCTGCGGCCGCTGCGGCGAGGCGTGTCCGCTCTGCCTGCAGCCGAGCGAGATCGCGCTGCGCGTCGAGATCGGAGACCTGGACGCCGCGCAGGCGCTGCACATCCAGGAGTGCATGGAGTGCGGCACCTGCGCCTACATCTGTCCCTCCAATCGCTGGCTCGTCCAGCAAGTGAGACTCGGCAAGGCGAAGCTCCATGACCGCAAGCAGCAACGCAGCGCCTGAGGGTGCCCCTGTTTCCGCCCCGCCGCCCGCGGACAAGGTCGGCGCGTCGGCGCGCCCCACGCTTCGCGTGGGGCCCTCGCCGCACCTCCACGGTCCCGAGACCGTGCCGCGGATCATGCGCTGGGTGTTCCTGGCGCTGTTGCCGGCGGCGCTCGTCTCGGTCTGGTTCTTTGGCGCGTCGGCGGTGAAGGTGCTGACGCTCTCGACGCTCTTCTGTCTCGGCGTCGAGTGGCTCTGTCTGCGCCTAATGCGCACGCCCGGCGCGCTCTCGGACTGGTCGGCGGCGGTCACGGGCCTGCTGCTGGGCATGAACCTGCCCCCCACGGCGCCCTGGTGGCTCATCCTGGCCGGCGCGATCGTCGCGATCGTCGTGGCCAAGCATCTGTTCGGCGGCCTGGGCGGGAACATCTTCAATCCGGCCCTCACCGCGCGCGTCTTCCTGCTGGTCTCGTGGCCCACCTACATGACGACGTGGCTGAAGCCGGGTCAGCGTCAGTGGCTGGCGCCGGGAACGGACCTGGCCGGCATCACCGAGGCCACGCCGCTGGGCCTGCTCAAGGAGGGTCGCCTGTCCGAGCTGAGCGCCGGCGCCTCCGACCTGCTGCTCGGCAATCTGGGCGGCAGCGTCGGCGAGATCTCCGCCCTGGCGCTTCTGATCGGGGCGGCGGCGCTGCTGTGGAAGCGGATCATCACCTGGGAGATCCCGGCGGCGTTCATCGGGACCGTCGCGGCGGTGACCGGGCTGGCCTACGCCATCGGCGGCCCCGAGCGCTATCTCGCTCCGCACCTGCACGTGCTGGCCGGCGGCCTCTTCCTGGGCGCCTTCTTCATGGCGACCGACATGGTCACGTGCCCGATCACCTACCGCGGCCGGCTGATCTTCGGGGCCGGGTGCGGCCTGCTGACCGCGGTGATCCGGTTGTGGGGCGGCTATCCCGAGGGGGTCAGTTTCGCGATCCTGCTGATGAACGCGGGGACGCCGATGATCGACCACTACTTGCGGCCGCGGACCTTCGGGACCGCGACCGCGCGGCAGGGGGCGACGTCGTGATCAGACTGATGGGGCGCTACGTCCTCGTGCTGGGCGCCATCTGCCTCGTCGCGGCGGCGGCGCTGGCCGCCGTGTTCGAGGTCACGAAGGATCCGATCGCCGCTTCGCGCGCCGCCGTGGAACGACAGGCGATCCAGACGGTGCTGCCGGCCTTCGACCAGGTCGGCACGGCGCCGGCCCCCGCGGCGACAGGCGGCACTCGGCTGCTCGCCCTCTACCCCGCCTGGAGCAGCGGCCAGTTCGTCGGGGCGGCCGTCAAGGTCGTGGACGCCGGCGGCTACGGCGGCGACGTGACCATCATGGTGGGCGTCGACGCGAATCTGAAGGTGCACGCCATCCGGCTGCTCTCCCACAAGGAGACGCCGGGCCTGGGCAGCAAATTGGGCGAGCCGAAATTCGCCGGTCAATTCAGCGGGCTGGAGGTTCCGGCCGCCGGACTGCGCGTGGTCAAGGACGGCGGCTCCGTGCAGGCGATCACGGGCGCGACGATCTCGTCACGGTGCGCGGCGCGGGCCGCCACGGCCGCCGTGCAGGCGGTGCGCGAGCGCGCCGCCGAGCTGGCGGCCCCGCCCGCGGTCGAACCGGGGGCCGCGCCGGCTGCGGCCGTCGCGGCCGGCCAGGGAGGCGCGCATGGCTAGCGGCGTTTCGCTCGACCGCGAGTTCACGAAGGGATTCGTGCGGGAAAACCCCCTGTTCATCCTCGTGCTCGGAACCTGTCCGTCGCTGGCCACGAGCACGACGCTCTTCAACGGCTTCGGCATGGGCATCGCGGCCACCTTCGTGCTGGTCTGCTCGAACATCGTGATCAGCCTGCTGCGCAAGTTCATCCCCGACGGGGTGCGCATCCCGGCCTTCATCGTGGTCATCGCCTCGTTCGTGACCATGGTGGACCTGCTGATGGAGGGCTTCGTCTTCTCGCTGCACCAGTCGCTGGGCGTGTTCATCCCGCTGATCGTGGTGAACTGCATCATCCTCGGCCGCGCCGAGGCGTTCGCCAGCAAGAACGGCGTGCTGCGCTCGGCGCTGGACGGTCTGGGCATGGGGCTGGGCTTCATGGCCGCGCTGGTGGTGATGGGAACGATCCGCGAGATCCTGGGCAACGGCACGCTGATGGCCGGCACGCCGTACGAGTTCGCGCCGTTCGGCGAGGGGTTCAAGGCGAGCCCGGTGCTCGTCATGACCCTGCCTCCGGGCGCGTTCCTGACCCTCGGCCTGCTCATGGCGGGCGTCAAGCGCCTGGGCGAGAGGTCCTGAGATGGAGATCGCGCACTACCTGCAGCTCGTGCTCTGGGCCATCCTGGTCAACAATTTCGTCCTGGCCCAATTCCTCGGCATCTGCCCCTTCCTGGGCGTGAGCCGCAAGATCGAGTCGGCGATCGGCATGAGCATCGCGGTGGTGTTCGTGATCACGGCCGCCTCGGTGATCTGCTGGCTGCTGTATTACACGGTGCTGCTGCCGTTTCACCTGGGTTTCCTGCGCACGATCGTGTTCATCCTCGTCATCGCGGCGCTCGTGCAGTTCGTCGAGATGGTGATCCGCAAGGTGTCGCCGTCGCTGTTCCAGGCGCTGGGCATCTACCTGCCGCTCATCACCACGAACTGCGCGGTGCTGGGCGCGGCGCTGCTGGCGATCACGAAGGACTTCAACTTCATGAAGACCCTGGTCTACGCGCTGGGATCGTCGATCGGATTCGGACTGGTGCTGGTGCTGTTCGCCGGCATCCGGCAGAGGTTGGACATTGTCCCGGCGGTGCCGCGCATCCTGCGCGGGATGCCGATCGCCCTGGTCACGTCGGCCATTCTGGCCCTGGCCTTTCTGGGCTTCGCGGGCCTGGTGAAGATGTAGGAGCAGGACCATGATCGATCCCCAGGTCGTCATCGTGAGCGCGGCGTCGCTCGGCTCCGTGGGCATCGCGTCCGCGGCGCTGCTGGCCGGCGCCTCGCGCTTCTTCAAGGTCGAGACGGACCCGCGCGTGGAAGCGCTGATCGCGATCCTGCCCGGCGCCAACTGCGGCGGTTGCGGTTTTCCCGGCTGCTCCGGCTTCGCGCAGGCTCTCGTGGACGGCAAGGCGGAGGTCACCGCCTGCAGTCCCGGCGGCGCCGACGTCGCCAAGCAGATCGGCGCCGTGCTCGGCCGGGAGGTCGCCGACCGCGCACGGGCCGTCGTCAGGCTGCGCTGCTCCGGGACGCGCGCGGTCGCCGCGCCGCGCGTCGAGTACGGCGGCGTCGATTCGTGCCGCGCGCTGCTGCTCGTGTCGCCGGCCGGCAGCAAGGCGTGCCCGCGGGGCTGCGAGGGCCTGGGCGATTGCGTCCGCGTCTGCCTGTTCGGCGCGTTGCGGATGGGCGAGAACGGCCTGCCGGCCGTCGACGAGCAGAAGTGCACGGCCTGCGGGCAGTGCGTGACCGCCTGTCCGAAGCACCTGATCGCGATCGAACCCTACGACTCGACCGTTTTCTTGGCCTGCAGCACGGACCTCGCGCCCAAGGACGCCCGCCAGGCCTGCCAGGTGGCGTGCCTCGCCTGCCGCCTCTGCCTGAAGGCCTGCCCGCACGACGCCCTCGTGTGGGACGGGCGGCGGCCGGTCAGGGTCGACGACAAGTGCGTCGGCTGCGGGCTGTGCGTGGACGCGTGCAAGCAGGGCGTGTTGGTCTACGCGCGCGGCGCGGTTCCCGAGCCGGGCGTGCGGGCGCAGGCCGAGCGGCTGCTGGCCGAGCGCAAGGCGGTCGAAGCGGCCAGGAAGGCGGCGGCGAAGGCGGCCGCCGCGCCGCAGCCCGCCGCGCCGCCCGAGACGCCGGCGGGCGACGGTCCGGCGCCGGCCTGAAACGCGGAGACGAAGCGTGTTCGAGACAGGCGTGGTCGTGGAGCGCGAGTCTGGCGGCCTGGTGCGCGTGGAGATCCTCCGCACGGCCGCTTGCGACGGCTGCCACGCCCGCGGGGCGTGCGCGATGGTCTTCCAGAACCGCCGCGTGGTGCTGACCGCCTCCGACCCGCTCGGGGCGGCGAAGGGCGCGAAGGTCACGCTCGAACTGCCCGACGGCGCGTTCCTGCGCGCCTGCGCGACGGTCTATCTCATCCCGCTCGCCGGGCTGGTGGCGGGCGCGCTGGCGACGTGGGCCGCGCTGGGCTCCACCGTGACCGCGTCCCGGCGCGACGTCCTGGCCGCGCTCGGCGCCCTGGCGGGAGTCGCGGTCGGCTGGGGCATCGTGCGGATCTTGGATCGCCGCCTGCGCGAGGGCCGGCGGAATGGGGCCGAACGCTTCCGGGCGGTCGTCACCGGCATCGTGAGCTGAGCGCCGCCGCCGGCCGCGCGGCGCGGTCAAACACAGGGGAATGGCCATGGCACTCTCGGATCGGAACGATGGCAAATGGACCCGTCGCGCCTTCCTGGCGACCGGCGGGGCGGCGGTTGTCGGTTTGGCGGCCTGGCGGTTCGGCGCGCAGCGCGAGGCGGTCCGCCGGCATGGCCTGACGTCCAGCCGCTTCGTGGCGATGGGCACGTACCTCGAGCTGACGGTGTCGGACGCGGCCGGCGATGCCGCGCTGCGCCCGGCGCTGGACGCCGTGCGCCGCGTCGAGGAGCGCATGTCCTACTTCCTGCCCGCGGGTGAGCTGGGCCGGCTCAACGCCGCGGCCGCCGCGGTCCCGGTGGCGGTGTCGTCCGAGCTCGAGGTGGTGCTGGCGGCCGCCGACGAGACGCACGCGCTCTCCGGCGGCGCCTTCGACCCCACGGTCGGGCCGTTCTTGGCCGCCTGGGGCTTCCGCGCGGGGCGCCCCACGCGCCGGCCGTCGCGCGACGAGCTCCTCGCCGCGCGCGAGCGCGTCGGGTGGGCGCGCGTGACGCGCGACGGACGCGGCGTCGCCTTCGGCGTCGACGGCCTGAGCATCGACTTGGGCGGCATCGCCAAGGGTCACGGCGCCGACCGCGCCGCCGCCGCGCTCGCCGCGGCCGGCGCGTCGGGGCTGGTGAACGCTGGCGGCGACATCCGCGCCGCCGGCCCGCAGCCCGACGGCTCGCCCTGGCGCATCGGCGTGCGCGATCCGCTGCGGCCGGACGGTCTGCTCGCCACGCTCGAATTGCCCGGGGACGCGGCCGTCGCCACCAGCGGAACCTACGAGCAATTCGTCGAGATCGAGGGCCGGCGCGTGAGCCACATCATCGATCCGCGCGGCGGCGAACCGGCCGCGGGCGTGGTGAGCGCGACGGTGACGGCCCCCACGGCCATGCGGGCCGACGCCCTGGCCACGGCCTGCGTCGTGCTCGATCCGTCCGAGGCCTTGCGGTTGCTGGAGAGCTTGCCGGACGTGGAAGGCCTGCTCGTGGTGCGTCGCGCCGACGGGCGGCACCGCGTCGAGCGGACCAGCGGCATGAGCGTCGAGATGCTGCGCAGCGTCTGACCGTCGGCAAGACCGGCCGGACGAAAAGACAAGGGCGGCGGTCGTTTCGCCGCCGCCCCCGCTCTCTGGCGCCTCGCGCCGGGCTCAGCGCCCCTTTTGCACCTTCATCTGCGAATCGAAGAGGCTCTTGCGCGCCTTGACCAGCTCGGTCTCCTTGTTCGCGACGTCCTTCCACTTGTTGGCCTCGTCCACCTGCGCTTCCAGGGTCTTGCGCTCGAAGTCCTGGATGTCCTGCTCGAGACGGATGAATTGCTGCTGCACCGCGACGCTGACCGGCTGACCCGCCACGGCGTTCCTCTGGTCGCGACGGGCGCCGAGCTCGCCCTCCAGTTCGTGCACCTTCGCCTTGGCCTTGTAGTAGTCGCGCAGGGCCTCGACCACGCCGATCTCGCGGTTGCGCAGATCGCGCCGCCTCTCGAGCATCTGCTTCTCGCGCTCGGCCTGGCGCTTGCGCGCCTCGAACTCCTTCTTCTTGAACTCGTTCTGCTCGTTCTTGGCCAGATCCTCCTGGACCTTCAGGCTGCTGATCTCCGCCTCCTTGATCTTGATCCGCGCCTCGGCCTGCGCCAGCAGCAGCTTGGTGCGCAGGACCCGCTGCTCGGCGATCGCTTGCTCGCCCAGGGCCCTACCCAGATCGTCCCGAATCTCGGCGGCCGGCCGGTACTCGACGAGGACCATCAGCGTGTCGTCGGAGACGGAAAAGAAGTTCAGCTCCGGCACGATGCCGGACACGGCGCCACCCGTCGGGCCTTGATCGGTCTGGGCCGCCGCCGGCGCCGCCAGCAGCATGGCCGCCAGGGCCAGCAGTGGGAACTTGCTCGAATTCATGATTGTGCCTCCTCGGTCAGATGCCGCCGCGCGGCACGATGCGTCGCTGCCTATGACAGCTCCAAGCCTAGGTCCCGCGGGTCCGCGTCGCAAGCGCTGCCTGCCGGGCGGGCGGCCACCCGCCGTTCGGACATTGACGGCGGGTCCCGCGGAGCGCAAGCTTCCTCGCGGGAACTGACGCGCCGCCGCGATCGGAACGAGGAGGAGGAAACGGCATGAAAGGCAACCGGAAGGTTCTGGCCACGCTCAACGCGCTGCTGTCGGAGGAGTTGACGGCGATCAACCAGTACATGGTCCACTCGGAGATGTGCGCCGACTGGGGATACGACCGGCTCCACGAGAAGCTCGAGAAGCGCGCCATCGACGAGATGAAGCACGCCGAGAAGATCATCGGGCGCATCCTGTTCCTCGAGGGCACGCCCATCGTCAGCAAGTACGGCCCGATCTACATCGGGTCCGACATCCCCCGGCAGTTCCAGAACGACCTGAAGGCCGAACAGGGAGCCGTCGCGCACTACAACAAGGCCATCGCCGAGGCGGTCACCGCCGCGGACAACGGCACGCGCGACATGTTCGAGGCCATCCTCGCCGACGAGGAGGCCCACATCGACTGGATCGAGGCGCAGCTCGACCAGATCGACCAGATGGGACTGCAGATCTACCTCGCCGGGCAGGTCAATGAGGGCTGAGCCTCGGGCGCGCCGCGCCAAGCCGCCCCGCGACCGGCGAGGCGAGCCGGCCGGAGCGCGCCCATGAACGCGGACGACAACCCCGAATCCGCGCCGCGACTCCTCGTCGCGGGGGACGCGGACGTCCGGCTGCGTCTCGACCGGTTTCTCGCCCGTCGGCTCGGCATCTCGCGCGTCGAGGCGCGGCGCCTGTTGGCCGAGGGACGGGTCGCGCGCGATGGCCACCCCCTCGCGCTGCGGCACAAGGGCCTCGCCCTGACCGCCTCCGACGCCATCAGCGTCAGCGGATTCGTTCCGCCACGCGAACGCCGGCCGCTCGCGACGCCGGAGGCCGCCCTGACCGTGCTCGCGGCGGGCGAAGGCTGGGTCGCCGTCGACAAGCCCTCGGGGTGCCCGGTGCACCCGCTGCGCGCCGACCAGGTCGGCACGGTGCTCAACGCCGCCCTCGCCCGCTGGCCCGAAATGATGGGCGTGGGTGAGGGCGGCCTGCGCAGCGGCGTCGTGCACCGGCTGGATGTCGACACGTCGGGAGTCTTGCTGCTCGCCACGCGGGAGGAGGCGTGGCGTCGCCTGCGCGATCTCTTCGCCGCGCATCGCGTCGAAAAGGTCTACCGCGCGATCGTGCTGGGACGAGTGGATCGGGAGGGCACGATCGAGCTGCCGCTGCGCGTCGCGCGCTCCCGCCCCGCGCGCGTCGTGGTGAGCGCGCGCGCGAACGCGCGCGACGCCCGCGCCTGCACGCTCAGCTGGCGGCCGCTCGCCCCGCTGCGCGGGGCGACGCTGGTCGAGGCGCGCCCCGTGACCGGCTTCCTGCATCAGGTCCGGGTGACCTTCGCTCACCTGGGATGGCCGCTGGCCGGCGATCGGCTCTACGGCCCAGCCACCGACGACACAGGCGCGACGCGGCACATGCTGCACGCGGCGCGCCTCGCCCTGGCGGGCATCGACGCGGCCTGCCCTGACGCGGCCGACTTCGCGGCGTTGCTGGCGAAATTTCGGTTGTGACCGGTGTCAGTCGGCCGTCTGTCCGGCGGCCGCGGCGCGCGCGAGATCGGCCGTGTGGGTCAGCAGCTCCGGTCCGCCCGGCTCGCCGTGACCGGGCACGACGATCCGCGCCGTCGGGTAGAGCGCGGCCAGGCGCTCGACCGTCGCCAACCACGCCGCGGGATCCGCTTCCGCCGGGTTGCCCAGGTTCCGGGCGCCTGGGGACCGCACCAGGCAACCCCCGAACAGGACGCGCGCGTCGGGCAGCCAGATGACGATGTTGTCCTGCGTGTGCCCGGCTCCGGCGTGGCGCAGTTCCAGGCGCCGCTTGCCGACACGCACCGTGAGCGTGTCGGTGAAGGCGTGCCGAGGAACCTCGTCGCCGTGGCGCTTCGCCAGGCCCACGGTCAGCGCGCTGGCATAGGACTCGGCGCCGCGCGCGTGGGCCTCGGCCAACCCGCCCAGGCAATCCTGGTGCGCATGCCCGACCACGACCACGTGCCGCGTCGCGCGCTTTTCACGGTCGGCCCAGTCCAGCAACATGGCGGTCTGGCCGTCGTCCCACGGCGTGTCGATCAGCGCGACCTCGCTGCCGTCGATCACGACGAGCCCGTTGGCGGGGGTCAGACCCGAGCCCGGCAGCTTGGCCCAGGAGACATGGCGCCACACGCCGGCGACGACGGGATAGAGCTCGAGATCCTCGGCCAGCACGATCGGCTCGGCCGCGCGCCCGAGAGCGCTTCCCCCGCCGCCGGCGGACAGCAAGCAGATCCACGCCACGCAATTGAGTCGTCGCGCGCTCGGGCTACGGCAGACCATGATCCCGCTCCGATCCGGCCGCTCCGCGGGGAACCGGCCTGGGCGAACAGCCGAACTGAATACAAGTTGTCGGATGCGCCCGCCAAAAGCAAAGCAGGAAATGGGCGCGGGCCCCGGACCGGCTTGCCGCGGCGTGCCGGCGGCGGTATGGTGTCGAAACGATCTGCGCGCGGGCTTCCCACTGGCCGTTCGAGGAGGAATCCATGGTCCACACGCTTGCGCCCCTGCCCTACGCGCCCAACGCGCTCGCCCCGCACCTGTCCCAGGAGACGCTCGAGTTCCACCACGGCAAACACCACGCGACCTACGTGACGAACCTCAACAACCTCTTGCCAGGCACCGAATTCGCGGCCATGTCCCTGGAGGACATCATCCGCAAGTCTTCCGGCGGCGTCTTCAACAACGCCGCGCAGGTCTGGAACCACGCCTTCTACTGGCACTGCCTCCGCCCGCAGGGGGGCGGCGAGCCGCAGGGCGCCTTGCGCGCGGCCATCGAGCGACGATTCGGGTCCTTCGCGAGCTTCCGCGAGGAATTCACGAAGACCGCGATCAGCACGTTCGGCTCGGGCTGGGCCTGGCTCGTGAGCGACCAGGGCGGCGCGCTGGAGCTCCTGAGCACGAGCAACGCCGGCACGCCGCTCACGCTGGGGAAGAAGCCCTTGCTGACCTGCGATGTCTGGGAACACGCCTACTACATCGACTATCGCAACGCGCGGCCGAAATACATGGAGGCGTTCTGGAACCTGGTCAACTGGGACTTCGCGGGGCAGCAGTACGCCAAGTAGCCGCGCGATGGCGCGCGACGGCACACGCCCGAGGCGTGGCGGCGGCGGCCCAGTCCGGGCCGGATCAGGGAGCCGCGTCCGCCAAACGCGCCTGCGCGCGCTCGATCCACGCGCAGAACAGCTTGGTTTCGTCGGCGGAGAAGGGCGCCCCGCGGTGCACGAGCGAGTACGCCTGCGGAGGCATCTGCCCCTTCTGCGCCTCCTCGCACATCCTGCCGAGCAGTCTCGCCTGCGCGCGCGGCGCGTGATCGGCCCAGCGCGTGAAATCGAGGTGCTCCTTCGCCTCTCTCACGTCGCGCCCCAGCAGCCAGGAGATCGGCGCGACGTACGAGTACCAAGGCCAGGTCGGCGTCGCGCCGTGGCAATCGTTGCACGAACGCTCCAAGAGCCGCGTGATGTCCGCGCTCGGCTCCAATTGCCTCGCGAGCGAGGGGGCGGGATCGGGCAAGACGCGGTCGATCCTGGCGGGCACGAATTGGATGCCCGCGAGCACGAGCACGGCCAGGGCGGGGAGCACGCGGCGGGCGGTGAGTCTGGTCATGGCTACCTCGCAGGAAGTGGGCGCGGGCGGCCGACGCGAGCGCCGCGCGCGGGTAGATTCTAGGACGGGCCGCCAGCGCGGGCCAGGAAATTCACGGCCGCCGGCGGCGCGCCCGGTGCGGTTGACACCCGCCGGCGCGGGCATACAGTGTACGCGTGGAGCGGCCCCCGCCGCTCGCCCGTCGCCGGGGGAACAGGAGCGCCGCGAGATGAAAGATCCGAGTCCGCCGGCGGACGGGCCCGGGCCCGCCGGCCCGCAAACGCCCGCCGGTTCGACCGCGAGCGAGGCCGCGGCGGCCAGGGAGCGCGAAAACCGCGAGTGGGCCGAGTCCCTCGATTACGTCCTGCGCGGCCAGGGCCCGGCCCGCGTGCGCGAGTTGCTGCGCGGACTCCAGAACCGCGCGGTCCGCCGCGGCGTCACGCTGCCCTTCTCCGCCAACACCCCCTACGTGAACACCATCCCGCGCGAGGAACAGCCCCCCTTCCCCGGCGATCGCGAACTCGAACGTCGGATCAAGAGCATCATCCGCTGGAACGCGATGGCCATGGTCGTGCGCGCCAACCGCGTCGAAAGCGGGATCGGCGGGCACATCTCGACCTACGCGTCGGCTGCGACGCTGCTCGAGATCGGCTTCAATCATTTCTTCCGCGGCAACCGCGGCGGCCACGAGGGCGATCTCGTCTACTTCCAGGGCCATGCCGCTCCCGGCGTCTACGCGCGGGCCTTCCTGGAGGGGCGCCTGTCGGAGCGGGATCTCGAGAACTTCCGGCGCGAACTCGGGCAGGCGGGCGGACTCCCCTCCTACCCGCACCCGTGGCTCATGCCCGGCTTCTGGCAGTTCCCGACGGTCTCGATGGGGCTCGCGCCGCTTTTGGCCATCTACCAGGCGCGCTTCAACCGATACCTGGAGGACCGCGGCCTCGCCCAAACGTCGCATCGCAAGGTGTGGGCGTTTCTCGGGGACGGCGAGATGGACGAGCCGGAGTCGCTGGGCGCCATCACGCTGGCCGCGCGAGAGAAGCTCGACAACCTCATCTTCGTCGTGAACTGCAACCTCCAACGTCTCGACGGGCCGGTGCGCGGCAACGGCAAGATCATCCAGGAACTGGAGGCCGCCTTCCGCGGCGCCGGTTGGAACGTGATCAAGGTGATCTGGGGCGGCGACTGGGATCCCCTGCTGGCCCGCGACGACGACGGGCTGCTCGCCCAACGCATGGAGGAGATCGTCGACGGCGAGTCGCAGCGGCATGCGGTGATCGACGGCGGCGAGATCCGCCGCGAATTCTTCGGGAAGCACCCCGCGCTCCTGGACCTCGTGCGCGGCTACTCGGACGAGCAGCTGCACAAGCTCAAGCGGGGAGGACACGACCCCGAGAAGGTCTACGCCGCCTACCGGGCGGCCGTCGAGCATCGCGGGGCGCCCAGCGTGGTCCTGGCCAAGACCATCAAAGGCTACGGGCTGGGCGAGGCGGGCGAGGGACGCAATGTCACGCACCAGCAGAAGAAGCTCAACGAGCAAGAGCTGCGCGAGTTCCGCAGCCGCTTCGGCATCCCGATCGCCGACGAGGACGTCGCGGTGGCGCCCTTCTACCGGCCGCCGGAGGGCAGCCCCGAGCTCCGCTACCTGCAGGAGCGGCGCCGCGCCCTGGGCGGCTATCTGCCGGAACGGGTGCTGGTCGTCGAGCCGCTCGCGCCGCCGCCCGCCGAGCTGTTCGCCGAATACTTGCAGGGCACGGGCGACCGCGAGGTCTCCACGACCATGGTCTTCGTGCATCTGCTCGGCAAGCTGCTGCGCGACGGCCAGCTCGGGCGGCTCGTCGTGCCGATCGTGCCCGACGAGGCCCGAACCTTCGGCATGGAGTCGCTCTTCCGGCAGATCGGCATCTACTCGCACGTGGGCCAGCTGTACGAGCCGGTCGACAAGGAGAGCCTCCTCTACTACAACGAGCGGCGCGACGGCGCGATTCTCGAGGAAGGGATCAACGAGGCCGGCGCCATGTCGTCCTTCATCGCGGCCGGCACGGCGTACGCCACGCACGGCATCAACACGATCCCCTTCTTCATCTACTACTCGATGTTCGGCTTCCAGCGCGTGGGCGATCTGATCTGGGCCGCCGGCGACATGCAGGCGAAGGGATTTTTGGTCGGCGGCACGTCGGGCCGCACGACGCTCGCGGGCGAGGGCCTCCAGCATCAGGACGGCAACAGCCACGTCCTCGCGCTGCCGGTGCCCAACCTGCGCGCCTACGACCCCGCCTTCGCGTACGAGCTGGCCCTCATCATCCGCGACGGCATCGAGCGCATGTACGTCCGCCAGGAAAAGCTCTTCTACTACCTCACGGTGACGAACGAGGCTTATGCCATGCCGCCCCTGCCGACCGGGGCGCAGGAGGGCGTCTTGCGGGGCGTGTACCGCTTGCGCCCGGCGCCCGACGGCGGCGCCGCGCCTAGGCCGCGGGTTCAGCTTCTGGGCAGCGGCGCGATCCTGCGCGAGGTGCTCGCCGCGCAGGAGTTGCTGGCCGATCGCTTCAGCGTGGCGTCCGACGTCTGGAGCGTGACGAGTTGGAAGGAGCTCTACCGCGACGCGATCGCGGCCGAGCGGCACAATCTGCTCCGGCCCGAGGCGGAGCCTCGGACGCCGTGGCTCGCCAGCGCGTTGGCCGCCAGCGCGGGCAGCGTGTTCGTGGCCGCCACCGACTACGTCCGCGCCCTGCCGCTGGCCGTCGCGCGCTGGATCCCAGGCCGGTTGCGGGCGCTCGGCACCGACGGTTACGGCCGCAGCGACGGGCGGGCCAGCCTGCGCGACTTCTTCGAAGTCGATGCCCGCTACGTCGCCCTGGCGGCGCTGACGGGCTTGGCCGAAGAGGGGGACTTCGCGCGCGCCCGGCTGGCGAAAGCCGCCCGGGAGCTCGACATCGACCCCGACAAGCTGGACCCGCTGACGGCTTGAGCGGCCGCGGCGGCGATGGGAGATGACGATGTTCACCGAAGTGCGCGTGCCCGCGGTCTCCGAGAGCGTGAAATCGGGCAAGGTCGTCACGGTGCTCGTGGCGCCAGGCGACCTCGTCGCCGTGGATCAGCCGCTCATCGAGTTGGAGACAGACAAGGCGGTCGTCGAGATCCCGTCGCCCGCGGCCGGCCGCGTGGCGGACGTCGCGGTCCGGCCCGGGCAGACGATCGCGGTCGGCGAGGTGATCGTCCGGCTCGAGGCCGCCGCGGTCGCGGCCCTCGACCCGGCGACGCCGCCCACGCTTTCCGCGCCGTCCACGACGCCGATGCCACCCGCATCGCCGGCGCCGCCCGCATCACCGGCGCCGCCCGCCCCCGCTGCGGCCGACCGCGACGGCGCCGAACCCGCGCGCGAGCCCGCGCCGGCCTCGCCCTCCGTGCGCCGCCTGGCGCGCGAACTGGGCGTGGACATCGATTCCGTGCGCGGCACCGCCCCGGGCGGGCGCATCGGCGAGGACGACGTCAAGGAGCACGCGCGCGCGCTGTTGGCGGGCGCGGGCGGGGCGGCCGGCGCGGATGCCCCCTTGAGCGCCGCCGTCGCGCCCCTGCCGGACTTCGCGCGCTGGGGTTCTATCCGCCGCGAGGCGCTGTCGCGGGTGCGCGAGGTCACGGCCGAGAACATGGCGCGCTCCTGGTCCACGGTGCCGCAGGTCACGCAGCACGACCGCGCCGACGTCACCGAACTCGAGGCCTTCCGGCGCGAGTTCGCGCGGGCGCGCCCCGAGGCGCGCCTGACCATGACGGCGATCGCCGTGAAGATCGCGGCGGCGGCGCTGCGCGTTTTCCCGCGCTTCAACACCAGCCTCGATCCGCGACGTCGCGAGCTCATCTTCAAGGACTACGTGCACGTCGCGGTCGCCGTCGACACCGAGCACGGACTGCTGGTGCCGGTCGTGCGCGACGCCGACCGCAAGGGCATCCTGCGCATCGCGGCCGAACTGACGGATCTGGCGGCGCGGGCGCGCAGCCGTAAGCTCGCGCTGTCCGAACTCGAGGGCGGAACCTTTGCGATCTCCAACCTGGGAGGGGTCGGCGGCACGTCGTTCGGACCGCTCGTCTACGCGCCGCAGGTCGCGATCCTGGGCATCTCCCGCGCCGCGACCGAACCGGTGTGGCGCGAGGACGGTTTCGCCCCGCGCCTGTTGCTGCCGCTCTCGCTCTCCTACGATCACCGCGTGATCGACGGCGCCGAGGGCGCGCGCTTCCTGCGCTGGATCTGCGAGGCGCTGCGCCAGCCGCTGACGATGCTCCTGGAGGGCTGAGCGGGCGAGGGACCAACAGAGGACGGAGGATTCCGATGGCGGAGGAAGCGGGCGGCCGCGGTCTTGACGGCATCGACCTGGCGATCATCGGCGGCGGCCCCGGAGGCTACCCGGCGGCGTTCCTGGCCGCGCGGCTCGGCATGCGGGTCACGTTGATCGACCCGGAGCCGAACCCGGGGGGCGTGTGCCTCTGGCGCGGCTGCATCCCCTCGAAGGCGCTGCTGCACGTGGCTCACACGCTCGACGAGGCCGCGGAGGCGCAGGCCTACGGCGTCGCGTTCGGTCCCCCGCGTCTGGATCTCGCGCGCGTGCGGGCCTGGAAGGACGGCGTGGTCGAGAAATTGACCGACGGCCTGGGGGGACAGATGAAGAAGCTGGGCGTGCGCCACCTGCGCGGCAGGGCCAGCTTCCTCGACGCCCGTCGCCTGCGCGTGGACCTGGACGGCGGGCGCCGGGAGGAGGTCGCGTTCACCCACGCGATCATCGCGACCGGCTCGCGACCGGCCATGCCGACGGCGCTGCGCGCCGATTCGGAGCTCGTGATGGACTCGACGGGCGCGCTCTCCCTGCCCGCGCTGCCGGGCACGTTGCTGGTCGTGGGCGGGGGCTACATCGGGCTCGAGCTGGGGAGCGTGTACGCCGCGCTCGGCAGCCGCGTCACGGTCGTCGAGATGACGGAGAGCCTGCTGCCGGGAGTGGATCGCGATCTCGTCTCCGTCCTCGGCCGGCGCCTGCAGAGGAAGTTCGCGGACATCCTGCTGCGCACCACGGTCACCGGCGCGCGCGAGCAGGACGGCGGCGTGCAGGTCGCGCTGCGCGACAAGGACGGGCAGGAACAGACGCACCGGTTCGACCGGGTGCTCGTGGCCGTGGGGCGGCAGCCCCTGAGCGAGGGCCTCGGCCTGGAGAACACCCGCGTGAAGGTCGGCGAGCGCGGCTTCATCGAGGTCGACGCGCGCCGCGAGACGGCCGAGCCGGGCATCTACGCGATCGGGGACGTGGCGGGCGAGCCCATGCTGGCGCACAAGGCGTCGGCGGAGGGCCAGGTGGCCGTCGAGGCGATCGCGGGCGAACCCGCCGTCTTTGCGCCCCGCGCGATCCCCGCCGTTGTGTTCACCGACCCCGAGATCGCCTGGTGCGGCGCCACGGAGACGCAGTTGCGCCGCGACAAGCGCCCCTACAAGGCCGCGAAGTTCCCGTGGGGGGCGTCCGGCCGCGCCGCGACGCTCGGCCGGGCCGAGGGCTTGACCAAGGTGCTCGCCCACCCCGAGACCGGCCGCGTGCTGGGCGTCGGCCTGGCGGGGCCGGGCGCGGGCGAACTGGTCGCAGAGGGCGCGCTGGCCCTGGAGATGGGCGCCAGCGTGGACGACCTGCGGCTGACCATCCACCCTCACCCGACGCTCTCGGAGACCCTCATGGAGGCGGCCGCGGGCCTGTTCGACCCGCTCGCCCGCCTGGCGCGGCGCGACGGGTCCTAGCCCGCCTTCTTCACGGCCGCCAGCGCGGCGAGGAACTGGCTGTTCATCTGGCGCGCCGTCTTTTCGGGGCCGGTCAGCTTGAAGAAGAGATTGCCCTGGGGAGCCTCGAGCACGGCGGCCGACATGAAGTAGTCCGGTCGGCCCGCGCCGTCGCCGCCCATCATGCCGCCGCCCATCATGCCGCCCCCCATCGAGGCGCCCATGTAGGTCCCGGCCGCCTCCACGCGGTGCAGCGCCATGCCGTCGACCAGATCGTCGCCGCGCGCGGCCGCCGCCGCGGGGTCGCCGCCGTCCGGCCGCGACATCTGGCCCAGCCAGCGCTCGATGTTCGCCGCCACGCCGCCTCCCCCACCCTGGCCGAAGTAGAAGACCACGACCGTGGCGGAGTCGGCGTCCCCCTGCACGGGGCCGAAGGCGTAGCTGGCGGTGCGCATCCCGCCGGCGCCGGTGTCTTTCCAGATGCCGGGAGGCACGAAGGTCACGCCGGCCAAGGCCAGCGGCTTGCCGTCGAGCGCGACCGTCGAGGCGCGCGACAGCGCGCCGCCGAACGTGCCGGGAGCCTTGTCCGCCGAGCAGCCCGCCCCCGTCAGGGCCAGGGTCGCGATGAGCAGCACCAGTGTGCGCATGGTTCTTCCTCTGCTGTGCGTGATCAAACAGGGGCGCGCGGTCCGCTGGCCGCGCGCCTGCCCATGATAGCCCTCCCGCCTAGCCGCCGCCAAGGCGTCGATTGTCTCCCGCCGACGACAGCCATGTCCACCGGGCCGCGCCCCCCGCCCGCCCCTGAACCCGGGGGTACGGCCGACCGCCCCTGACAGCCTGGCCCCCGCGGGCGCGCCATAAACACAACTCATTGTCCGGCAAGACAATGGAATCCTCACGCCGGCGATCGCCCGGGCTGCGGCCTCCCGGTTGCAAGAGGAGCGCTCGGACGCCCAGCGAAAGGAGACGACCATGAAGACGACGGCGACAGCAATCACCATCGACCGCGGCCTCTCCCCTCGCGTCATCGCCACCGCGGCCCTGGTCCTGACCGGTCTCACGCTCCTGGCGGCCCGTCCTGGCCGGGCCGAGCTTGTCGTGCGCGCGGACCTCGGGCCCGTGCGCGTGGTGGTCGCGGACGCGCGACCGGCCTGCCTGCCGCTGGCGGTCCCGGCGCGCCCCCTCGGCCGGGCGGGCCTGATCCTGCCGGTCGTGCCACGCGTCTGCCGGCTCGATCTCCGGCATGCGCACCGCTACGTCTTCGTGCCTGGGCATTGGGAGCGCGGGCGCGGCCACCGGGCCGTGTGGGTCGCGGGGCGCTACGTGTGCAGGGGCGAGCGCCGCGAGCCGGGAGGCCGCGTCGAGGTCATGTTCGACCTTGGCGGGGAATGCCGGGCCGACCGGCATGAGCGGCACGACTGACCACGCGCGAGTTCGTAGCCGCCACGGAGGGCGGTGCGGGGGCGTCGCGATCGCGACGCCCCCGCGACGTTCGGGGCCGGGATCAGTGCCGCGCCACGTGCTCCGCGCGCAGCCGCGCGGCTTCCTCGCGGATCTCCTGCAGATCGCGCTTCATCTCGCTCCAGCCGTACCAGAGCGTGTAGTCGGGATTCATGTGGAAGGCGCCCTGGAACGTGCGCATGCGATGCTTGAGGTGCATGACGAAGAGCTTCTGCTCCACGACCGTGGGCGCGTCGTGGAATGTCAGCAGATCCGGGAAGGGCTGCGCGTAGCCGGCCGGTTGCGGCAGGACGCCGTCCTTGTACAGTCCCGCGATCTCGCCAATGGCCGCGGCGAGCAGGTGATCGGCCTCGCGGATCATGTCGTCGCCCTTGGCCAACTCGCCGCGGGCGAAGGCTTCGGCGTGGCAGCCGCCGCACACCTTCAACAGCTTCGCGCGCTCGGCGTCGAACGCCTCCTGGCTCAGGCGCGCCACGTCGGCCGCCTTCACGACGTCCAGGCGCGGCGTTGGGTTGCCCTGCAGGTCGAGCACGCCCAGCGCTTGCAGGATGGTGATCTGGTCCGCCTTCCACTGCGGATCGTCCGGCAGGGGCAGCCGCACGGCGAGGAATCCCCACGGTGTGCGGACCTCATGATTGCCCTCGACCATGTGGCACGTCTGGCAGGTCGGGGCCGCCGCGCTCTCGGGCAGGATGCCGCTCTGCTTGAGCAGGTGGCGGACGCCGTGCTTGGACGAGGAGTACATCTCCCACTGCGGGTGGTCGAAGCCCATGTGGCAGGTCTGGCAGGCCTGCGGCTGCCGCGCCTCGGCGACCGAGAACGTGTGGCGCGTGTGACAGGCGTCGCAAGACGCGTTGCCGTGCATGCCGCCCTGCCGCGCCAGCTCGGCGATCTCCGCCGGCGACTTCAGTCCCTGCTTGTGGCAGCCACCGCAGCCCTTCATCCCGTCCCGCAGCGCCATCGGCATGGCGTGCGTCGTGGGCATCGCCTTCATGGCCGCCCAGGCCAGGGCGTGCTTGCCCCGGCTGAACTGCCCGAACTGCGTGTCGTGGCACTGCGCGCAGGTGTCCGCGGTGGGCAGCTGCGCCTTCGCGACGTCGGCGGCGGAGGCGTGGGCGTCGCCATGGCACGCGTCGCAGCCGACCTCGCCCAGGGCGTGCTTGCTCAGCCGCCAGTCCGCCACCACGCCCGGCGTAACGCCCTGATGACACTGCACGCACGGCTGCGCCACGGCCCACGCGGGACCGGCCAGCGCGATCGTCACCGTAAGGTTGGCCAGGAATCTCGCCCTCACCTCGCACCTCCCCAGCGAAAACCCCCACCGCCCCGCCCGCCGGCGCGTTCGCCGCGGCCGGGCGCCATCGACGCGAGAGTCCAGGATCGCGCGGTAAATGTCGATATATTTCTCGTGATTTCCTCAATGTCCGGGTTGTGCCGTCGAGATTGTTGCTGATCCGGCTGGGGGTCTCCGCTGCGAGGGGCGTGGCCGGGTTTCAGTAGGCGTA
>CALMJK010000002.1:0-2500 GCA_937864225.1 uncultured bacterium
CCTTCTTCAGAAACAGCCGCTTGGTGTCGCGCCGGATCCGCTTCACATGTCCTGTTTTCATTCGCTCCTACCTGGTCAGGGCGTGCGTGTCGAGAGCCCAACCGTTATCTTAACATGAAATCAGCGCCCCTGTCGCCGCCGCCCGGGGGATACGATCCAGCGGCGTGTCCCTGGATCGGGAAATCCCCCCGGAAAATAAAAAAGGGCGGATGCCCCTTCCGGGAAATCCGCCCTTTGGCGTTCGAATAAAGTTCGCTAGGCGATCAGTACCGGCCGCCGCCGCCGCCTCTGCCGCCGCCGAAGCCGCCCCTGCCGCCGCCGCCGCCGCCCGTGCGGGGCCGGTCGGTGCGAGGCCGGGCTTCGTTGACCGTCAGGGGACGGCCCTTGAGGTCCTTGCCGTTCAAGCCGGAAATGGCCTTGTCGGCCTCTTCCTTGTTCGGCATCTCGACGAAGCCGAATCCGCGGCTCTCACCGCTGAACTTGTCCTTGATGATCGACGCGCTGGAAACCTCGCCGAAGGCCGCGAACGCGTCCTTGAGGTCCTGCTCGGTCGCCGTGCGGGAAATGTTTCCCACGTAGATGTTCATACATCTCTCCTTACGATTTTGCCCTTGCCCTGGGCGCGCGCTCTCTTATTCGGATTCCGTGGTTCCCCTTGGCCCATGAACGGAGCCCGCGCCCGACCTGCCGAATAAAAGGAGAGGAGTATGACGGCCGTTTTGGGGGCCCGTGCCCCTCTGACCTTTATTCGAGTGAAAATAAAAAAACCCGGCAACGACCTACTCTCCCACCCAGCTGCCCAGGCAGTACCATCGGCACGAACGGGCTTAACTTCCGTGTTCGGAATGGGAACGGGTGTGGCCCCGCCGTTAAAGTCACCGGGATTTGATTCGGTGTGAATAACCTAGCGGTCGCAAACATCAAATGTTTTTTTGTCTTGATAAACTTTATGGTCAAGCCTCACGGTCTATTAGTACTGGTCAGCTGAACGCATCACTGCGCTTACACCTCCAGCCTATCAACCTGGTCGTCTACCAGGGACCTTCAGCCCTTGCGGGAGGGAGATCTTATCTTGGGGCGTGCTTCCCGCTTATATGCTTTCAGCGGTTATCACGACCGAACGTAGCTACCCAGCGCTGCCCCTGGCGGGACAACTGGTACACTAGAGGTTCGTCCATCCAGGTCCTTTCGTACTATGGACAGCCCCCCTCAAATCTCCTGCGCCTACCGTGGATAGGGACCGAACTGTCTCGCGACGTTCTAAACCCAGCTCACGTACCTCTTTAACCGGCGAACAGCCGGACCCTTGGGACCTGCTTCAGCCCCAGGATGAGATGAGCCGACATCGAGGTGCCAAACAGTGTCGTCGATGTGAGCTCTTGGACACTATTAGCCTGTTATCCCCGGCGTACCTTTTATCCGTTGAGCGATGGCCCTTCCATACAGGACCACCGGATCACTAAGCCCTGGTTTCCCATCTGCTCGGCCCGTCGGCCTCACAGTCAAGCTCCCTTATGCCTTTGCACTCTACGGCTGATTTCCAAACAGCCTGAGGGAACCTTTGGGCGCCTCCGTTACATTTTAGGAGGCGACCGCCCCAGTCAAACTACCCACCTAACACTGTTCCTCTCCCCGATCAGGGGAGGAGGTTAGAATCTCAGACCAGGAAGAGTGGTATCTCACCGTTGACTCCACCACGCCCGGAGGCGCGGCTTCAAAGTCTCCCACCTATCCTGCGCATCATGGACCGAAATCCAATGCTAGGATGCAGTTAAGGTGCCGGGGTCTTTCCGTCCAGCGGCAGGTAACCGGCGTCTTCACCGGTACCACAATTTCGCCGAGCCCCTCTTTGAGACAGCGCTCAAGTCGTTACGCCTTTCGTGCGGGTCGGAACTTACCCGACAAGGAATTTCGCTACCTTAGGACCGTTATAGTTACGGCCGCCGTTTACTGGGGCTTCGGTTCGCAGCTTCGCCTTGCGGCTGACCGCTTCCCTTAACCTTCCAGCACCGGGCAGGCGTCAGACCCTATACATCGATTTTATGTCTTTGCAGAGTCCTGTGTTTTTATTAAACAGTCGCTAGAGCCATTTCTCTGCGGCCTCCTCGGGCTCCGCCTGTACGGCTTCACCCTAATAAGGCGCCCCTTTTCCCGAAGTTACGGGGCTAACTTGCCTAGTTCCTAAAAGAGGGCTCACTCGTGCGCCTTAGGATACTCTCCTTATCTACCTGTGTCGGTTTACGGTACGGTCACCTGAGACACTCCTTAGAGGATTTTCTCGGCAGCGTGGAATCGACAAGTTCGGAAGCCCGAAGGCGACCTTCCCCGCCGTGCTCGAGGTTAAGAGCTTCCGGATTTGCCTGGAAGCTCCCTCTACCTGGCGGCCGCGCATTTCCAACCGCGCGTATGCCTATCCTCCTGCGTCTCCCCATCAGTGGTAACGCGTCTCAGGCGGTGCAGGAATGTTGACCTGCTGTCCATCGGCTACGCCTTTCGGCCT
>CALMJK010000002.1:7500-299634 GCA_937864225.1 uncultured bacterium
GCGGCCGCTCCTTCCGCGAAAGCAAGTGGAACCGCGCGACCCAGGCGCGCCGCCAGACCGGATCGGTCATCAAGCCGTTGGTCTACGTGGCGGCGATCCGGCGCGGCTACACGCCGGCCTCCCTGCTGATGGACACGCCGGTCGTCATCGACACGGGCGCGGGACTGTGGCGCCCGCGATCCTACACGGGGAAGTTCCTGGGACCGGTCACGCTGCGATATGCCCTGTCACACTCCCTCAACATGCCGACCGTGAAATTCTATCTCGACTTCGGCGTGCAGCCACTGTTGGACGCGGCTCGCGACCTGGGCGTCGAGAGCCAATTGCCGGCGGTGCCGGCCGCGTTCCTGGGCGCGGGCGAGATGACGCTCGCGGAGATCGTCGCGGCCTTCGCGCCCATGGGCAACGACGGCATCTACGCCAAACCGTACTTGATCCAGCGCGTGGAGACCTCGCAGGGCGAAGTGCTCGAGGAGGCGACCATTCAGCAGCGGGAGGCGCTCGACCCGGCCGTGGCTTACGTGATGGCGAATCTCCTGGAGAGCACGCTGAGGGAGGGAACGGGAGCGCGCGCGGGTCATTACGGCTTCCACGGCACGGGGGCGGGCAAGACCGGCACCACGAACGACTACACCGACGCCTGGTTCGTGGGCTTCACGCCGCGGCTGTGCGCGGGGGTCTGGGTGGGGTTCGACGAGAAGATCCCGATGGGCCGCAACAAGACCGGCGGCGTCATGGCCTTGCCCGTCTGGGCCGAGTTCATGGGCCGCATCGCCGCCGAGTCGCCGGACGAGCCGTTCCCGCGCCCCGCGGGGGTCAACGAGCAGCCGATCTGCCTGCGCACCGGCCGGCTGGCCACCTCGCGCTGCGACTCCGTGCGCACGGAAGTCTTCATCGACGGCACGGAGCCAAGGCAACTGTGCGATCGCCACGCGGGGCGCCCGCTGCATCGCGAGGATGTGCGCCCAGCGGACCTGCCCACCGAAATCCGCGATTCAGAGCAGGCGGAAGAAGACATCCCAACAGACCAGCGCTAGACGTGTTCTTCAAGCCGCCGGTGAGGTCAGGCGCTCCAGCACGAGCGGCGGAGGGTCGACCCGTTCCTGCGCGATCGTCACGGCCCCGGCGATGCGGTGGGCCGCGGCCCGGGCCGCCGGCCCGCCACCGCCCAGAATGGTCGCCAGGGGCTGGTCCTTGTCCACTCGCTGGCCAATCCGGGCGTGGAACAGGATGCCCGTGGTCAGGTCGAGCGAATCTTCGACGCTGCGCCGCGCCGCGCCCAGATCGCCCAAGGACAAGCCCACCTCGCGGCAGTCGACGGCCTCGATCCAACCCGCCCTAGCCGCGGTCGCCTCGCCGGCCGGCGGCGCCACGACCAATCCGAAGTCCTCGCGGTCCGGGGCCAGCCTGCCGCCCTGCGCCGATACCCAGCGCAGCATGCGTTCGAAGGCCAGGCCCTCGTCCCAGGCCCGGCGAACGCGCGCCAGCGCCGCCGCGCGGCCTGGTTCCAGTCGCGCCAGCAGCAGCATTTCCGCCGTGAGTTCCTCGGTCAGAGCCACCAGGTCCGCGGGCGCCCGCGCGCGCCCCGCCGGCCGCAGGGCCGAAAAAGCCTCGATGACTTCCGACGCGTGGCCGATCGCGGTCCCCAGCGGTTGCGACATGTCGGAGAAGACCACCGACGTCCGCCGCCCCCACCGCGCCGCCGTGGCCATCAGAGCCGCCGCGAGCGCGCGCCCCGAGGCGAGGTCGGGCATGAAGGCCCCCGAGCCGATCTTGAGATCGATCACGATCGAGGCCGGTCCCGCCGCCAGCTTCTTGCTCAGGATCGACGCCGTGATGAGCGGCACGCAATCGACCGTGCCGGTCACGTCGCGCAGGGCATAGATGCGCCCGTCCGCCGGCGCGATGGTCGGCCCCTGCCCGATGACCGCGCAGCCGACCTCCGCCACGACGCGCAGAAACTCGTCGTTCGTCAGATCGGTGCGGTAGCCCGGGATCGCCGCGAGCTTGTCCAGGGTGCCGCCGGTGTGCCCCAGACCTCGCCCCGAAAGCATCGGCACGGCCAGGCCGCAGGCCGCGGCCAACGGCGCCAGCAGCAGGCTCACCTTGTCGCCCACGCCGCCCGTGCTGTGTTTGTCGGCGGTCGGACAGGACAGGCAGCTCAGGTCGAGTTGCGAACCCGACGCCAGCATCGCGTCCGTGAGCGCGACGGTCTCGGCCGGATTCAGCCCGCGGAACCACACCGCCATCAGCCAAGCCGACATCTGGTACGCCGGCACCTGACCGGCGGTGAATCCCGCCACCAGCGCGGCGATCTCGTCGGCGGTCAGCTCCCGCCCGCGCTTCTTGCGCTCGATGATGCCCAGCACGTCGGGTGCCGCGCTCATTCGCGGTCCCCTTTGCCCGACGTCTCCACCGCGCTCGCGACGATCTTCACGCCGGCACTCGCGCCGATGCGATTGGCGCCGGCGGCGATCATGGCCTCGGCCATGGTCCGGTCGCGGATGCCGCCGGCCGCCTTCACGCCCAACTCGGGCCCCACGACCCGTCGCATCAGGCGCACGTCCCTGGCGGTCGCCCCCCCGCGTGCGAAACCCGTCGAGGTCTTGACGTAGTCCGCGCCCGCGTCGCGACTCAGCACGCAGGCCGCCACTTTCTGCTCGTCCGCCAAGAGCGCCGCCTCAATGATGACCTTCAGGCACGCCGCGCCGAGGGTTTCGCGGCGCACCGCCGCGATGTCCGCCCAGACCGCCCGGTAATCGCCGCCCTTGAGCGCGCCGACCGGGATCACCATGTCGATCTCCGTGGCTCCCTGCTGCACGGCGCGCCGCGCCTCGAGCGCCTTGATCTCGGTCTCGTTGGCGCCGAGCGGAAAACCGACGACCGTGCAGACCGCGACGCCCGCGCCCTCCAGCAGCGAAGCGCAGAGCGAGACCCAGACCGGATTGACGCAGACGGCGGCGAAGTGGTGCTCGGCGGCCTCGGCACAAAGCTTCTCGATCTCGGCGCGCGTCGCCTCCGGCTTGAGCAGGGTGTGGTCGATGAAGCCCGCGACGTCCGGCGGCGTGCGGCAGGCCTCCGGGCAGAAGCCCAGGCGCGCCGCGCCCAAGTCGATCCAGCCGCGCAGCAGACGCCCCTCGTCGGCGAGCAACCGATGCGCCGGCGCTGGACGGCCGCTCGCGTCCCCCCAGGCGCCCGCCTGCGCCTCCTCGGCGCGCAAGCCCGCCAGAACTCGCTGCAGCACCCGTTTCGTCAGGTCCTCGACCCACGCCGCGTCGCTCATCGCGCCTCCTCGCCGCCCGACCCGTCCGCCCCGGCGAAGGACGTGAACGCCCGGGGCAGCAGCGCCTCCAGCGGCCATCGCTCCACGGCTCCGTCTCTGCCCACCATCACCACTTCCAGCGCCGGCGCGAACTCCAGCAGGACCTGGCGGCACGCGCCGCAGGGCGGAGTCGGCTGCGCCGCGTCGCTCGTGATGGCGATCGCCAGGAACTGGCGCTCCCCGGCGGCTATCGCCTGGCAGACCGCGGCGCGCTCGGCGCAGATCGCCAGGCCGAGACTCGCGTTCTCCACGTTCGTGCCGGCGTAGATCCGTCCGGAGACGCCCAGGAGCGCGGCCCCGACGCGGAATTTCGAGTACGGCGCATAGCTGAGCGCCTGCGTGGCGCGCGCGGCGGCGATCAATTCGGCATCGCGTTCCTGCACGTCCCTCACCCCCGCGGCGCCGCCTGCAGTGGCGGCAGAAAACTCGTCCCGGCCGGCGGCGGGGCCACTCCCAGAAATTCCGCCAGCGTGGCGCCAACGTCGGCGAAGCTGTCGCGCGTGCCCAGCGATTCGCCGCCGACCCTCCCCCCCAGCAGCGCCAGCAAGGGCGCGTATTCGCGGGAGTGGTCGGTGCTCGGGGTCGTCGGATCGTTGCCATGGTCGGCGGTCAGGATGAGCAGGTCGTCCGCGCGCAGCTGCCCCAGGAAACCGCCCAGCCATGCGTCGAAGGCTGCCAGGTCGCGGGCCATGCCCGGCGGATCGTTGCGGTGCCCCCACAACGTGTCGAAATCCACCAGGTTGAGCAGGAAGAGGGCGGGGTTTACGCCCGCGGCCCGGTACGCTGCGGCCAGCTCCGCCTGCCCCTCGGCGTTCCCCTTCGCCTTGATCACGTGCGTGATGCCCTGCCCGGCGAACAGATCGGAGATCTTGCCGACCGCCGTCACCGCGACCCCCCGCTCGACCAGGGCGGGCAGCAACAGGCCCGGGGGCGGGACGAGGGAGAAATCGCGCCGGTTGGGGGTGCGCGCGTACGCGCCGGCGCCGCCCCGGAAGGGTCGCGCGATGACGCGGCTGACGTGATGCGGCGGCGCGAGGATCTCCCGCGCGGCCCGACACCAAGCGTAGAGCAGGGGAAGCGACACCCGTTCCTCGTGCGCGGCGATCTGGAAGACCGAGTCCGCGGAGGTGTAGACGATGGGGAAACCGGTCCGCACGTGCTCGTCGCCCAGGCGGGCGATGATCTCCGTGCCCGAGGCGACGCAATTGCCCAACACGTCGCGCCCGATGGCGGCGCGGAAGGGATCCAGCACCTCGGGAGGGAACCCCTCGGGGTAGGTCGGGAACGGCACGCGGGTGACGACGCCCATCAATTCCCAGTGCCCGGCCGTGCTGTCCTTGCCGGCGGACAATTCTCGCAGACGACCCCAGGCCGCCGCGGGGCGCTCGGCCGGCGCGACGCCCAGGATGGCGTGCAGATTGCCCAAACCGAGCCGCTGCAACACCGGCAGGTCGAGCCCGCCCACCGCCTTGGCCGTATTGCCGAGCGTGTCGCTCCCCTCGTCGCCGTAGAGCGCCGCGTCGGGCAATGCGCCGACACCGACGCCATCTAGCACGATCAGCACGGCGTTGGCCACGCTTCCTCCTCCGGCGTCCCGTCCGTTGCGACACCTTAGACAGTGCGTTGCGGCAAGTCAACGCCGCGCGGGCTTGAGTCCCGCCGCACAACCATTAGTATGGACGGCATGAGCGCCGATCTTTTTGGCCGAGACCCGCCGCCGCCGGCTCCCCGCGACTCCTCCGGCCCGCCGCCCGAATCGCCGCTGGCGGACCGATTGCGACCCCGTTCGCTCGCGGAGTTCGTCGGGCAGCCGGATCTGCTGGGTCCCGGCCGTCCGCTGCGCGGCCTGATCGAGCGCGACGCCGTCCCTTCCTTGATCTTCTGGGGACCGCCGGGCTGCGGCAAGACGACGCTGGCCCGCCTCATCGCCGAGCGGAGCCGGGCGCGCTATCTCGAGTACAGCGCCGTCGCGGTCGGGGCCAAGGAGTTGAAAGAGGTCATGAGCGAGGCCGAGCGAGTACGCCACGCCCTCGGTCACCGCACGCTCATCTTCCTCGACGAAATCCACCGCTTCAACAAGGCGCAGCAGGACGCCCTGCTGCCGTGGGTCGAACGGGGCGACATCACGTTGATCGGCGCCACGACGGAGAATCCCTCTTTTGAAGTCAACGCGGCGCTGCTGTCGCGCATGCGGCTGTTCGTGCTCCGTCCCCTCGAGCCGGCGGAGCTCGGCGAGATCCTGCGGCGCGCGCTCGCGGACCCGCGGGGTCTGGCCGGACGCGCCCCCGTCTTCACCGACGACGCCCTCGACCTGATCGGCAGGCTCAGCCAGGGCGACGCCCGCGGCGCCCTCAACCTGCTCGAGACGGCGGCCGCCGGCGGCGGCGACGCGCCCGCCGAGATCGACGGCGAGCGGCTCGCGGACCTCATCCGGCGGCGCGCCCTGCGACACGACAAATCGGGCGAAGAGCATTTCAACCTGATCTCGGCTCTCCATAAATCGCTGCGCAACAGCGATCCGCAGGCCGGGCTGTACTGGCTGGCGCGCCTGCTGGAAGCGGGCGACGATCCGCTCTACGTCGCCAGGCGCCTGGTCCGCTTCGCCAGCGAGGACGTCGGCCTGGCGGACCCGCAGGCCCTGCCCCAGGCGATCGCCGGCCGGGACGCGATGCAGTTCATCGGCCGGCCAGAGGGGGACCTGGCGCTGGCGCAAGCGGTGGTCTATCTGGCGCTCGCCCCCAAGAGCAACGCGTTGTACCGTGGCTACGCCGCGGCGTCCCAGGAGGTGACGGCGGGGTCGAACCCGCCCGTTCCCCTGCAGCTGCGCAACGCGCCCACGCCCCTCATGAAGGGGCTTGGCTATGGGCGGGATTACGTGTACGCGCACGATGTGCCGGGCGGGACGGCGCGCATGGCGTGCCTGCCCGATGAACTCGCCGGCAAAGTTTTCTATGCTCCCACCCGCCGCGGCTTCGAGGCCGTCCTGGCGGAACGTCTCGAACGTCTGGCGGCCTGGCGACGGCGCGGATCCGGCGACGGCCCTCCAGGAACCGGAGGAGAATGATGAAGCGGATCGGGGTCATGAGCGGCGGGGGCGACGCGGCGGGCATGAACGCCGCGCTGCGCGCCGTCGTGCGCACGGCGTGGTCCAAGGGAGCCGAAGTGGTGGGCGTCAACCGCGGCTGGCTCGGCCTGAGCGAGGGCGACGCCGAGGTCCTGGGCAGCGGCGCCGTCAGCGGCATCATCGACCGGGGCGGCACCATCCTGCGCACGTTCCGCTACCCGGAGTTCCAGGAGGCGGCGGGACAGGAAAAGGTCCGGGCGCAGCTGCAGAAGCTGCGGTTGGAGGGGCTGGTGATCATCGGCGGCGACGGGAGCTTCCGCGGCGGCCATGTCCTCGACCACGAGCTGGGCCTGCCGGTGATCGGGGTGCCCGCGACGATCGACAACGACATCCCCGGCACCGATCATTCGATCGGCTTCGACACCGCGCTCAACATCGCCATCGACGCCGTGGACAAGATCCGCGACACCGCCACGAGCCACGGCCGCATCTTCGTGGTCGAGGTCATGGGGCGCTCCTGCGGGTTGCTCGCCATCCAGTGCGGGATCGGCTGCGGGGCCGAGGAAGTGCTCGTGCCGGAGATTCCCTACGATCTCGACGAGATCTGCCGCCGGATCGAGAAGGGCTACAATCGCGGCAAGCGCCACGCCATCATGATCGTGGCGGAGGGCGCGGCTCGCGCCTCGTACATCACCTACGAGATGAAGAACCGCTTGCAGCGCCCGATCCGGATGATGGTGCTCGGCCACTTGCAGCGAGGCGGCTCGCCCTCGGCCTTCGACCGCATTCTCGCGACGCGACTCGGCAATTATGCGACCGAACAGCTGTTTGAAGGCGCGCGCGGCGTGATGGTCGGCCTCGTCGCGAACAAGTTCAAGACCGGCCCCCTGCGCAAGACGAGTTGCGCGCTGGACAAGGTCGTGGCCCAGTACGCCGCGCTGCAGCGCCTGCTGGCCTAGCGGCGGCGCCGGGCGAATGAAGAAGGGGCCCCGCGCCGTCGCGCCGGGCCCCTTCCTAATCATCGTCGGCGATTCTAGTCGGCCACGCCCTTGACGGCGGTATTGGCGTACTTGAACCAGTTCACGTGCATTTTCCCGATGACGTGGCCGATGATCGGGTGATCCGTCTTGCGGTCGGCGTAGTTCTCGACGACCTCGGACAGGCTGAACGAGCCGATCATCGGCTTGTTCTGCGCCCGCAGCAGTTCGAACATCCACTCGGCGCCTGGGGACAGTTCGACGATCTCGAGCGCGGCGTTGGGGAACACCGCGTACCAGGCGTAATCGCTGGGACCCGGATTCGCCTTCTGCGCCTCGGTCAGATCGTGCCGCGGCACCCTGACGAAGCGCTCGACGACCGACTGCACCCGAATGGGCTGGTCGCCCTCTTCCTTGGGCATGTAGTTCTTGGCGTCCTCGATCTTCTTCCAGTCGAGCTCCGGCAGCGGCGCGCCCGGCGTGCGGGCGTCGTCCTCGGACAGGGTGATCACCCGCGGCACGACATAGGCGAAGTTGGAGTCCAGCATGGACACCTCGGGGCCGCGCTTGATCCGCCGCAGCTTAAGGTGCGACGTCGGCGTGAATAATTTCTGCACGCCCAGACGCGCGCCCGCGTACACGCGGTGGTTCTGCTCCAGATCCTTGCCGACGACGAATTCCAGGAGGTTGCCGTCGCGAACGATTCCGGTGTTCCCCTTGACGTACTCGAACTGCGGCGCGTCGATCTCGAATAGGAAGCCCTTGCTGAGCGTGTCGCCGCGCGTGATGGCCCGGAGGGAGGCATAGACGTATGGATCAATCTCCTTCTTCCCGCCGCAACCCGCGAGGCTCACGACGGTGAGGACCGCTAGTACGCCGAGCAGCAGCAATGGAACCCGGCTACGCAAGGACCGCTTGACGGACATGGAAACGACCTCCCTTGGGGACAATTCTCGCCTCGCGGGCAGGGGGCAAGGCTGGCTTGCGCTTGGAACGGACGGGGAAAGCATCCCCGCTCGCCGCTGGAATCAACTCGTTTTTACGGCACACGGCAACAGTTAAAAAGTGGGCCGTCCCGCGCCAAAAAGCAAGCGGGATCACGCGCCGAACCGTCCCGTCAGCCGCACGGCGGGCAAACGCTTCAGCAAGTCCAGAAGACCTTCCTGCTCCACGTCCTCGCTCTCCCAGAGCGCGTGGAAAATCTGCCAGTGCTGGGGCAACAGCACGCCACCGGCGGAAAAGACGCGGAAAAAGCGCCGCCGCCGCTCCGCCAGCGAGAACCCGGGCAGCATCTGCCGCCGCAAGCGCCCGTCCAGCGTCACGGCCCAGGCTTCCTGGAATGCCTCCGCCAGCGCGCGAGGCACCCGCCGCGGATCCACGGTCCCGTCGCATAAGTCCCGCACCAGGAGAAACTGGTGGTAGAGGATCCGCTCGGCCTTGCGCAAGGAGAAGACCGCGGGCGCCCCCCCGCCGGCCGCCGGCGGTCGGGCCAACTCCCACGGCCGCAGCGACGGCGACGACGGGCCCATGGGGGCCCGATCCTGAAGGAACTGGTCCGGGTGGAAATACAGCGTCAACCGCGGCCGCTCGCCCTCCTCCGACCGGCGCGCGGGCGGGGCGGCGGTCAACCAGATCCGCTCGTCGGCCGCGATGTCGTCGAGGCAAAGGGTCAGACCGCCGAGCAGGCGCGCCAGTTGCAGCCGCTCCGCCGCCGCCGCCGAGAGCGACCGCAGCTGCGCCGCCAGGGGCTCGTCCTCAGGCAGCCAGACGATCTCCATAGCCTCGTCCTCTCCCGGCCGCGCGCGGGCGCACTCACGCCGCGAAGAGATCGCCCCCTCCGACCGGTCTGAGCCGGGCGCGGAAGTGCCGCAGCACCGGCGGCGCGAATTCGATCTCGAGGCCGCGCAGCCGCGATTTCGCCGCCGCGATGCGTCCGCACGCCTCGGCCACATAGGCCAGCTGCGCCAGACTGTACACCCGCCGGGGCACGGCCAGCCGCACCAATTCCAGCGGCGCCGGGACGAAGCGGCCCGTGACCGCGTCGTCGCGCCCGAACATCAGGCTCCCGATCTCGACCGCCCGGATGCCGGCTTCCAGATAGAGGGCCGCCGTCAAAGCCTGGCCGGGAAAACACTCCGGCGCGATGTGCGGGAGCATCGCCTTGGCGTCGATATAGACGGCGTGACCGCCCACAGGTTGCAGGATCGGCACGCCTTTGTTCTGAAGCAACTCTCCCAGATACGCCACCTGGCCGATCCGGTAGCGCAGGTATTCGAGGTCCAGCACCTCGCGCAGGCCTTGCGCGATGGCCGCCAGATCGCGCCCGGCCAGACCGCCGTAGGTCGGGAAACCCTCCGTCAGAATGAGCTGGTTGGTCACCGCTTCGGCCCAGTCGTCCCGGTTCAGGCAGAGGAATCCGCCGATGTTCACGAGCGCGTCCTTCTTGGCGCTCATCGTGCAACCGTCGCCCAGCGAGAAGATCTCCTGCGCGATCTCCTGGATGGAGCGGTTCCCTTGTCCCGGCTCCCGTTCCCGGATGAAAAACGCGTTCTCCGCGAAGCGGCACGCGTCGAAGATCAGCGGCACGCCCCGCTGGCGGCAGAAATCCGAAACGGAGCGGATGTTCTCCAGGGACGCGGGCTGTCCCCCGCCGCTGTTATTGGTGATCGTCAGCATCACCAGCGGAACGCGCTCCCGTCCGTACTGGGCCAGCGCGGCCTCGAGCTTGGCGAGCGACATGTTGCCCTTGAAGGGGTGGGGGCAGTCGGGCCGGAGCCCTTCGTCGATGACGCAGTCGAGGGCGACGGCTCCCTTGGACTCGACGTTGGCGCGCGTGGTGTCGAAGTGCGTGTTGTTGGGAACCACGTCGCCGGGTCGCAGGGCGACCCCGAAGAACAGATCCTCGGCGGCGCGCCCTTGATGAGTCGGGATCACGTGCTTGTAGCCGAAGATGCTGTGGATGGTCGCCTCGAAGTCGACGAAACTGCTGCTGCACGCGTACGCTTCGTCGCCCTTGATCATGGCGGCCCACTGGGTGTCGCTCATGGCCGAGGTGCCGCTGTCGGTCAGGAGATCGATGTAAGTCGCGTCCGAGGGGATCCAGAAGAGGTTGTAGCCGGCCCTCTTGAGCAGCGCGAGGCGCTCGTCGCGGCTGACGAGCCGGATGCGTTCGACGACTTTCGTGCGGTAGGGCTCCAGCGGCAACTCCATCGTTTCGCCTCCCGGCAGCGCAAGTGTTATGCTGATGAGCATTCCTGCCAGGGCGCGAAGTTAGCCCGCGGCACGCACCCATACAAGGACGGACCGCGTTGCGTCCTCCACGCTGGCCTGGTTGGCGAACCGTGATCTCCGAGCTCGCCGGCAGCGGCGGCTCGGATCGCGACCTCGCGCTGGCGCTGGCGCTGGGCGCGTTCGTGGCGCCCACGCCCGTGCTGGGCTTGCACACGTGGATGGCGATCGGGCTGGCCTTCCTGCTGCGCGTCAACCGTCTCGCCGCGTTCGCCGGCTCGAATCTCGCCAATCCCTTCACCATGGCGCCACTGGTCTGGCTGGACATCGAGATCGGGGCGCGGCTGTTGGGACGCGCGGCACCGCAATGGCCGGGGCGCGGCGAGGTGTGGGCGTCCGTGGGCCGGCTGTATTGGGAGGCCTGGATCGGCGCCCTGGCGTTGGGCATCGGGCTGGGGCTCGCGGTCTGGGCGGCGGCCCGCCTGCTCCTGCCGCGCTGGCGGGCACGGCATCAATCGGCCTCCGCCCCCTCCGCGCCCGACAGCGGGGAGACCTCCTGATACAGCACGAGCAGGCGATCGGTGGCGCGGGAAAAAACCCGATAGTGCCGGGCGGGCGGCTCGCTCCCGAGGCAGAGATAGGCGACCGTGGCGACGCGCGCGGCGCCGACGCTTTCCGGAGTGGCGAGACAGACCAGCGGACTGCGCAGCGCCGCGGGCGCCACGGGCAGCCAGTTCGCCACCTCGACGCGCCACGCCGCCCAGAGCGGACGGCCCACGAACCGTGCGCACGATTCGGCTCCCGCGTCGCGCACGAGGTTCTCGACCCGCGCGCGAGCGGCGGGGTGGGCCAGAAACGCCGCCGCCCACCAGGTGCGCGCGGCCCGCGCGTAGAGATCGCGCAAGGACGTATTCGCCAGATCCCGCGCGGCGCCGAGCCAGTCGCGATAAGCCGCCTCGGGTTCCGGCGCCAGCAACGGCGCCAGCAACGAGGGGCGCCCGGCCGACTCCTCCACCCCCGCCGCGTCCGCGATCAGCGCGACGAATTCCAGGGCGCCCGGCAACAGCAGGGCGTCGAGTTCGGCGCGGAAGACCGGCAACCAGCGGCGGGCGGCCAGGGCGCGCCCGGCATAGACCAGGTCGTCGCGCGACGGCGCCACCAGTTCGAACTGCGGCCCCAGCCCGCCCGCGGCGTGCTCGTCCACCAGCAAGGCGATGCATTCGTCGAGGCTCGCCGCCCAGTGCGCCGCGACGTCCCCACGCGCCCGGCGCTCCGAGCGCCCGCGTAGCCGGCGCCCGGTGGCGGCGGCGGCGAAGGCGCGCGTTTGATCCCAGAGCCGCCTCGCTTGCGCCCGCTGCTCCACGCAGTCGATCACCGCGTCATCCCGCGGCGTGGTCAGGAACAGGTGCTCCCAGGGTTCATCGTCTCCGACGGGGTCGACGGTGGCCAGCACCCGCCCCCCCCGCCAGCGTTGTCCGACCGCAAAGCGAAGCTCGCGGGGGATGGCCTGGGCTTCCAGCAGCACGGCGGTCTCCCGGGCCGGCCAAGCAGGGCCGTGCTCGCCCCGGCAGACTTCGCCCCGGGGCGGCGCCAACTCCTCGGTCGCGACGTGGAGCGCGGGGGAGCAATGCGCGTCCACCTCGCGGCGCCACTGCAGGTGCGCGCGGGCGCCCATGGCGACGTCGGGGCAGACGAGCGTCGGGCTCAACGCCACGGGTCCCTGCTCGCCGGCGGCCCGCACGCCCGCCGCGAGCATCTCGAGGCGTCCGCTGCCCGCGGGCCCGCGCAGGACCAGCATGCCGGGCCCGTCCACGGACAGAAACTCCGTTACGCGGCGCGCCATCTGGGCCGCGGCGCCGCCCATGCGCGCGGCGGGACGCTGACTGGGCACCTGCGGCGCGCGCTCGTCCCGGGGCGCGGCCACCGGCTCGCCCACCAGCGTCACGGACAGCCGCCGCTCCCAGGCGCGCCGTTCACCGTCCAGATTCGCCAGCAGGGTCGTGGCCCGCGCGCGGACGGTCAGCGGGGACTCGGCGAGCCAGGCCAACGCCGGCCCGTCCAACTCGTCGGGCGCGGCCGCCCCCTCCAAGCGCCAGGCTCCGAGCAGGCACCCCATTTCCAGGGTGCGTCGCCGCGCCGGATCCAGCGGCCGACCCGGCAAGGACAGCAGCGTCCGCTCTCCCTCGCGCCGGGCTCCGGCCAGCAGGTCGCGCGCCGCTTCGACGAAGCGCTCCGCCTCCAGCGCCAACCGGGCGGCCACCGCCGGTGCGGTGCCCAGGCAGCCGAGCAGCCGGCGCGTGGCCAGCAGCAGGCCGTCCGGCGGCAGCCAAAACAGCTCTTCCCGCCCGCGAAAGCCGTCGAACAGATCGCCGTGCCCCACTTCCTCCGTCGCGCGCAAGCGCTGCGAGCACGCCAAGAGGAAACGGTCGAACCAGGCGAGTTCCTCCTCTTCGATCCCCGCGGGCAACGTGGCCAGATCGCACAAGGTGAGCGATCCCCCGGGCGCGCCCTGCAGCCACTGCGGCAAGAGGCGCGGGGCCAGCGCGGCGCAGCGCAGCAGCCGGTACTCGAGTTCGACCAGCGGCAGCACCAGCACGAGCGCGCGCGACGCGGGCGACGGCGAAGGGTCGCGCCGCGGCCAGCGTCCTTCCTCACAGACCGCCAGCCAAGCCGCCAGATCCAGCGCGTCCCGCGCCTCCTGCAGCGGCAGGCCCACGAGCGCCCTGACCGTGCCCGCCGGCAGCAGCCCGGTCCACGCCTGAGTCCAGGCCGGCGCCTCGACCCGCGTGAGCAGAGAGATCAGCGCCAGAGCGCGCTCGACGACCATGCGCACCGCCGGGCGTCCTTGCGCGTCCAACTCCCAGCCCTGGAGGCAGAGGGTCAGGTCGGCAGTCTGCGCTGCGTGGGCGTGGGCTTCGAGCTCGGCGGGCGTCTGCGGCGCCCACCCCAACAGTTGAGGCGCGCCCGTGGCCAGGCCGGCACGCCCCGGGCCCGAGGTGATCAGGCCCTGCCCTCCGCCCGGCAAGGCGCCGATCAAGCCAGGCCCGCCGGGCCGCGGGCGAAACGTGCTCATGATATCGCTAAATTCATTTATAACAATTGAATAGTCATCACTCTTCAACCATAACTGGAATGCAAATGGGGCGTCCTGCGCCGAGACATCGCCTCGCGACGCCGCCGCGTCCAGGCGCGCGCGCAGCGCTGCCCGCCTCAAGGCCCACGCGCCGGACTCTCCCAACCAGATGCCTCGATCCAACCCACACACCGGACAAACGGCGTGCGACGCGGGCCACGCCGAGTTTGTTCCGCAGTCGGGACAGGGCAGTTCCGGATCGGGCAATCGCGTCACGTTTGGCGCGACGGCTTGGTCCACGCACGCCTGGTCATCGTCGGGCGTCCTCTCGCCCCGCTCGGCGTTCGCCGACTGGATTCGCTCTTGGAGCCAGGCGCGCCACGCTTGCGACAAACCGACCGCATCCAGGTCGACCCGCGGCAGCCGCTCGAGGAGGAAACGCAGCGCGGCGGCCTCGTGCAGGCGCGCCTGCGCGGCCTCTGGCAGCCACTGTCGCAGATCTCCCGCCAGCGCGACCAGCGGCGGGTTGGCGATGATGACCGCCTGCAGGCTGGGGTCGGCCAGCGCGCCGGGCGCGATCCATAACACGATCGGCCCGGGCAGCGACGGACAAACTCCAGCCTCGGCGCCGCTCACCGCCTCGTCCTCCGTCGACGCCGCGCCCGACCCCGTCCAGACCGTCGGCCAAGGCGTCGGGTGAGCCGCCAGCAGACGGCCGGCGCCATCCGGCGGCGCCGTTCCCACGGCCAGCAGCCAGGCGCCGGCATCGCCGCGCTCCCGCAACTGCGCGAGTCGGTCCAGCCACTGGCGGCACGATCGCCGGTCCTGCGCCCCCACGATGCGCAGAACACGCCCTTCGCCATCGGCCGGCCGCTCCGCTGAGGCGCCGTCGGCGCCGTCACGGTCCGCGCGCGGCAGCCACTGCTTCTGCGTCATCCACACCGCGACGGCCACGCTCAAGGATTCGTTCCCACGCCGTCGGCGCGGCAGCCGGCTCCGTCCGGCCGCGACCGCTTCGTCCGCGGGCAGGTCGTACACCTCCGCTCCCGGCGCCCAGCGCGCCGCCTTCTGGTCGGGACCCAGCAGCCACTCCTGCGCCGCGCCGTCCCGGGCGACTGTCCAGCGCCGCCACCAGCGCGGATCGGCGATGTCCACCGAGTTCACCGGAGCCGCCAGCAAGGCCGCCACTTCCAGGGCGCACCTTTGCCGTTCCGTCGCGAGCCGATTGCGCCGGCGGGCATCCGCCTCCGCCCACGCCGCAAAAGTCTCGCTCGCGGGCGCCTCGTCGTCGCCGCAGACCAGGCTGGCCAGCACGGGCACCACCAGGCGCGCGCCTGCGAGCAGCGCTTCGGGCGCCGCCTCATCCCACAGCTCCGCCGCTTCGACGCACACGGGGATGCCGCTATCGGCGCCGTCGGCGTGCCGGTCGGCCAAACTGCCGGCCGCGACGGCCCGCCAGAATTCGGCGGGCCGCTCCCGCTCGGGCAGCAGCGTCACGGGACGCGCCCCCTCGCGCTGGAGCGCCAGGACGTGGGCCAGTTGTCCCGTGGCGGCCGCCGCCGGCAGCTGCCGCGCATCGGGAGCCACGCCCCGTCCCGCCAGTCTCAGGCGCGCGCCGCTGTCGCATTGCCCGACGTGTTGCAGCTGGCCGTACGGAGCCAGCCAATCGGCGAGCAGCTCGGCCAAGTCCTCGCGCAAGAAGGCGGCCCCCGTCAGCAGCGAGACGTGCCGGCGCGAGCGAGCGGCGAGCGCGACGTGCAGGACTCTCGGCTCGCCGCCTGCAGCCCTGAGCAGCTGCCAGTGCACGCGCGCGCTGTCCAGAAAGACCCAGGTGGCTCGCCCGCCTTCGGCCACGCCCCACAGCGCGTCCAGGCGCTCGGGAGTCAGGTCCACCAATGAGGGCGGGCCTGCCACGACGGCCGCCCGGCGCGCGCGGGACGCGTACTGCTCGGCCCATGGCTCGGGCATGGCGGACCGCTCGCCGGGCGCAGCCCGGGGCAGCGCCTCCGCCTCCCGCACGTAGCGGTCCGCCAGCGGCACGGCCCCGGCCAGCCTCGGGCGCAGCTGTGTGAAATCGAGCAGATCGCCGTTGTGCGTTTCGACGAGTCGAAGCCAGTGGAACACGCGCAGCAAATCGGGCTGCGCGCCCGGGGCGGCCGCGGCGCGCGGCGCTTCCAGCCAGGCCAAGGCCGGCGCCAGCGCGTGCACCTGCCCGCGAGGCGGCACGAGCGTCAGATCGTCGCCGCGCGCCGCCGCCGCGCGCGCAACGTCGACCAGGCGACGAGCGGCATCGATCACCACGCGCCAGGGCGCGGCTCCCGCCCAGGCCGTCAGCGCCGCGCCGGGCCGTTCGGCGTGCACCAGGACGGCTCCCGGCGCGATCTGGGCTGCGCCCGGCGTCGCCGGTTCCTGTGCCGGCGCGCCCACCAAACCGGCCAGCGGACACGCGCGCGCCTCCAGCGGCGGCAACGGCCAGCCCTCTGCGGCGCCGGACGCGGCCAGCGCGCCGGCCTGGGCAGACGTCTCGTCCAGGAACAGGCTCAGGAAGGCGGCGGCGGGATCGCCCCGGCGCGCCAGCATCCGCAGACCGGCGATCGTCTCCGCGCCGGCCGCCTGCATCCGCTCGAGCGCGGCCAACCACGCCAGGCCGGCCGCCAGCGCTTCCGTCAGGGCCGGCTCCGGACCGGACGTCTCGGCGCCCGCGGCCGGCGGCGCCAGCAGGTGATGCCCCAGTCGCCGATCCCACCCTGCGCGCCATGGCCCAGCCTGCCGCAGGCCCAGCGTCGCGATCGCCCGCGGTTCCATGCCCGCGGCAGGCAGCAGCGGTTCGAGCAGCGCCTCCAGATAAGGCTGCACCGGCTGGCCGGCGAGCGTCTCGCCGACTTCCGACCACACGGCGCTGCGCGCGGCATGGACGCGCAGGAGCCGGCCCCGGCAGGGGTGGAGGAAGCGACGCAGCGCCGTCGGATCGTCGCCGGGCTGCCAGAAAGCCACGTCGCGCGGCTCCCGGCCATGCCACAGCACCACCGACAGGCGGTCAGGGGTCAGCGCCAACGTGGCCCAGCTCGGCTGCCGCGCGTCGGTCGGCAGCCGTCGCTCGATGACCTGCCGCGCGGACTGCAGCCGTCGCCCCAGCGTCGCGCTGCCGGAGCCGACGCCGCCAGCCACGGCCAGCGCCTCGTCGTATACCGGCACGCGCAGGTGTTGCGCGCCGACGTTGCCCAGCAACTCGACCAGGCGCACGCGCGCCTCCGCGACTCGTTCGGCCGCCTCGGGGTGAGCCGTAAGAAAGGCGCGGTAGAGGCGAATCGCTTGCAGAGGCTCGGCAAGATGCTGATCCGTGAGCTCCGCCTCCAGCCACGCGCGCTCGGCCAGGAAGCGACCGCCAGGCGAAAAGGCGACGGGATCGAGCAGGCGCAGAATGGCGCGCGCCAGGGGCTCGCGCTGCGGCGCGGGAGGATCCGCGCGCGCCAGCCCCGCCAACCACGGCCCGGCCTTGCGGACCAGCCACAGGCGATCCTCCTCCGCCAGCGGCAGGTCGGCCCGCACCAGGCGCGGATCGAGCGGCAGGGCGGCCCGGTGCGCCGCCGTGAAGGCCGCGCGCAGGATGCGCACGGCCGCCGCCGGATCCGGTGGGAAGAGCTGGCTGCAGGCGAGCAGATGCAACGCCGTGGAGAGCACCGGCAAGAGGGCGGCGGGCGCTTCCTCGCCGGGAAAATCGCTCAGGCGCAAGGCCCGGGAGACGATGCCCTCGCCCCGCAGGCGGTACGCCCTTCTGAAGGAATCGGCGGCGGCGGGCCATCGCCCCGCGGCCGGTTCGCGCGCCGGCGGGCGGCCGCGCAACCGGCGCCAGCTCTGATTCAACGCGTCCGCGACCGTCTCGGAGATGAAAATGCGCCCGGGCGAGCGCTCGCGCTGGCGGCTGGCCTCGGCGAACGCAGCCTCGGCGGCGGCCAGGTCATCGACCTCGAGCCGCGCCACGGCTTCGGCCAGAACATCCCAGTACGTCATCTCGCCCGCCCTCCATGGCGGGGCCCGCTCCGCGGGCTGTCACACCACGATGTTGACCAGCTTCCCGGGAACGACGACGACCTTGCGCACCGGTCTGTCTCCGATCAACTCGGGGATGCGGCCGTGCCGCAGGGCCGCGGCCTCCACCGCCGTCCCGTCCAGATCCACGGGGACCTGCATCTCGTCGCGGATCTTGCCGTTGATCTGCAGGACGACCGTGACGGTGCTGCGCTCCAGCGCCCGCTCGTCCCAGGCTGGCCAAGCCTGCTGAAAAACGCTCGGCGCTCCCCCGAGCCGCGCCCACATCTCCTCCCCCAAGTGCGGCACGAAGGGCGCCAACAGCTTGATCTGCGCCTCGATCGCCTCGCGGTAACGAGGGTCGTCGAGACCCACGGCGTTGCGGCCCGCGTAGGCGTAGAGCGCGTTCGTGAGCTCCATCAGGCGGCTCAGCGCCGTGTTGAAGTGAAACCGCCGCAAGTCCAGCGTGCAGCCCTTGATCGAGGCGTGCAGCTGGCGCCACAGCGCGTCCGCCCGCGCCTGGCGCTGCGCGGCGGGGATCGGCGGCGCGTCGGCGGGCGCATCGCCCGCGGGGGAACGCCCCGCCAGCGCCGCGTCCACCAGCCGCCAAACCCGTTGGAGATAACGGTGGACGCCTTCGATGCCGGCGTCCTTCCAGTCGCCGCCGTCCTGGAAGGCGAACCCGAACATCAAGTAGGCGCGCAGCGTGTCCGCGCCATACGTCTCGATGTACGACTCGGGATTGACCACGTTGCCGCGCGACTTCGACATCTTCTCGCCGTCGCGGGTGATCAAGCCCTGGTGGATCAGACGCGTGAAGGGCTCGTCGAAGGCCAGATAACCCTGGTCGTGGAGGAATTTCGTGATGAAACGCGAATAGATCAGATGCCCGCACGTGTGCTCGGGACCGCCGATGTATTGGTCCACCGGCAGCCAGGCGTTCACGATCTCGTCGTCGAAGGGCCGGTCGTCGAGATGCGGCGTCGGGTAACGCAGGAAATACCATGAACTGCAGACGAACGTGTCCATCGTGTCGGGGTCGCGCCGCGCCGCGCCGCCGCACCGCGGGCATTCCGTCTGCATGTAGGAGGCCGAGCTGGCCAGCGGCGACTTGCCCTGAGGGCGGAAGTCCACGTCCTGCGGCAGCAGCACCGGCAGTTGGTTTTCGGGCACCGGCACCTCGCCGCAGCGCGGGCAATGCACGATGGGGATCGGCGCGCCCCAGTAGCGCTGCCGGCTGATGGTCCAGTCGCGCAGCCGGTACTGCACGGCGGCTCGTCCGCGGCCGGCGCGTTCCAGATCGGCGACGATGCGCCCCCCCCCCGCCTCGCTGCCGAGACCGTCATAGGGCCCGGAGTTCACCATGACGCCGAACCCCGTGTAGGCCGCCGCCAGCGGCGCGTCGGGATCCTCGCCCTCCGCCGCGATGACCCGCCGCACGGGCAGGTCGAAGACGCCGGCAAAGTCGAAGTCGCGCTCGTCGTGGCCGGGCACGGCCATGACCGCGCCCGTCCCGTAGGAACCGACCACGTAATCGGCCACCCAGATCGGCACCGGCTGGCCGTTGATCGGGTTGATCGCCACGGCGCCGGTGAATTCGCCGGTCTTCGGTCGCGTCGTGTTCACGCGGTCGATTTCCGTCAGCTGGGCCGCGCGCCGGACGTAGGCCTCGATCCCGGCGCGACGCTCCGGCGCCGTGACGATCGGCACCAGCGGATGCTCGGGCGCCAGCACGACCCAGGTCACGCCGCAGAGCGTGTCGGGACGGGTCGTGAACACCTTCAGAGGCAAGGAGCCGTCGGCCTGGCGCGCCAGCCCGGGCGGCGGCTCGCCGCCGACGCACGCGGCCGGCACGCTGAACACGATCTCCGCCCCTTCGCTGCGGCCGATCCAGTTCACCTGGCGCTTCTTCGTCTCCTCCGGCCAGTCGATCCGCTCCAGCCCCTCGAGCAGGCGGTCCGCGTAGCTGGTGATCCGGAAGCACCATTGCGTCAGGTTGCGGCGCAGCACCTGGCTGCCGCAGCGCCAGCAGGCCCCCTCCTCCACCTGCTCGTTGGCCAGCACCGTTTGGCAGGAGTCGCACCAGTTCACCGGCATTTCGGCCCGATAGGCCAATCCCGCGCGCAAAAGCTGCAGAAACAGCCACTGGTTCCACCGGTAGTACTCCGGGCGGTGGGTGGCGATCTCGTGCCGGAAATCGTACATGGCGCCCATGGCCCGCAACTGCTCGCGGATCACGGCGATGTTGTCCTCGGTGTGGCGTCCGGGGTGGACGCCCGTCTTGATCGCGTTGTTCTCCGCCGGCAGGCCGAAGCTGTCGTAGCCGATCGGCTCGAAGACGTTGTCCCCGTTCATTCGCCTGAACCGCGCCCAGGTGTCCGCCGGCACGAAGTTGAACCAGTGTCCCAGGTGCAGCCGGTCGCCTGACGGGTAGAGAAACATCACGAGGCAGTAGCACTTCCGGTCGGGGCGGGACAGATCGGCGCGCAGCCAGCCCTGCTCGTCCCAGCGGCGCCGCCAGCAGTCCTCGATCTCGGCGAATCGGTATTCGGACATGGGGACCTTCCGGCCGGGGGGGGGTCCGGGCGGCTTCCGCGCCGGTCCCGATCGCGGTCAGAAAACGTTAAAGGGATAGCGTTTAGGGCCGAAGTCGGAGTGCCCGGTGGCGCAACGATAAGCGCAAAAGCGCCTGCGTTCCAGTTCATTCTGCCGCGAGCGGGAGGACGTCGCGACGTGTCCCGGATCAGGCTCGACGGTTACGGCCCGACGACGCGCGGCGGCACCGCCAGCGCGCCGGCCGCGGCCTCCACGTCCCTGTCGCGATGCTACACCGGGCGCGACATCGACCAGGCGATCCGCAAGCTGCCTCCCCTGCCCACGACGCTCGGCGATCTCGTGGACAAGCTGAACAATCCCGACTCGAGCATCCGCGACATCACGGCGCGGATCCGGACCGATCCGTCGCTGACCACACGCCTGCTGCGCATGGCCAACAGCGCCTTTTACGGCACCCGCACCTACATCACCGAGGTCGAGCGGGCGGTGATCGTGCTGGGTTTCCGCACGACGCGCAACCTGGTGGCGGCCGCGGCAGTCGCCAGCCACTTCAGCGCCTTTCAGAACGTGTACAGCTTCGGGGCGCAGGGCATGTACCGGCACTCGCTGGCGGTGGCCGTCTTTTGTCAAACGACCGCCCTGCACGCCGGGATGGGCGCGCTGACGCCGGAAGAAGCCTTCGTGGCGGGCCTCCTGCACGACATCGGCCGCATCCCGCTGGCGCAGCACTACAAGGAACACCGCGCTGATTTCGAGCAGGCCGCCTACGACCTGGCCGCGCACCAGGCGCTGGAAGAAGACCTGTTCGGCGTCGGCCACCCGGCGGTGGGCGGCATGGTGGCCGACCACTGGAAACTCCCGGGCATCTACCGCGACCTGATCACGGGCCACCACGACCGCGGCGCGGCCGCCGCCAGTCGGGTCACCGCGCTCGTGACGCTGGCGGACCGCTGGGCCAACGGCCGGGGCATCGGCCGCGCCCAGCCTTTCGACACCGCCGCCGAGATCGACGGACTGACAGGCCTGGCCGGCGTGAGCCCCGCCCTCGTGCAGGACATCGCGCCCGAGATCGGCCGCGAACTCGAGCTCTACCTGACCGCGATGTGAGGATCGAGATGACCACCGCGCCCTCAGCCTGCAGCCCGTCGCTCGCGCCATGCCCCACGGCGGCGTCGCGGCGTCTGCGCGAGGCGCTGGGGCTGCAATCGCACTACGAGGCGCTCGACCGGGCGCTGTGCGAGGATTTCGGGGTCGGCCACTGGCTCAACTGTCTCGTGGGAGAGGACGGCGCCCCGGTCACGGTGGCCGCGGGCGCGCCCGGTCCGGCGGCCGGGCGGCGCGACGTGACGCTGTGCGGGCCCGAATCCGATCTCGGCCGCCGCCTGCTGCCCGACGTGCGGCTGAGCGAAGTGCCGGTCGGACCCTTCACGCTGCGCGAGACGGCCGCGCCCTATTCCCTGGCCATCGCCTACCGCTTCCGGCACCACACCCTCGGCGCCTTGCTGCTCGCGCCCGCGGCGGGCGCGCGCTTCGGCGCGCAGACCGCGGCCCAACTCACGGCCTTCGCCGAGGACCAGTTCGCGCCGTTCTGCTTTCGCGAGCACACCATCGAGCAGGTGTTCCAGGACAAGGCCCTCTTCTCGGCCCAGTTGGACTACCTGGTCGAGATGGGAAAGCTGGCCGCCGATCTGGATCTCGGCGTGCTCCTGAACAAGATCATGGAACTCACGATGGAGTTCGCCGGCGCGGAGGTGGGCTCGCTCGTCCTGATCGAAGACGGCCAACCGGTCACGAAGCTGGACTGGGGGTTGCCGCACGAAGCTCTGCTGGCGCTGAGCGATCCGACCGGCGAATCGCTGATCTGCAAGGCCATCGATCAGCCGGCGCCTTGCTGGCTCGCGGCGGACCAGTTCTGCGTGCCGCCCCAGTTGCCTTACCGCTTCCGCACGGTCGCCATCCTTCCGCTGCGCACGCGCGAGTCTTGGCTGGGAGCCGTCGTGCTCGTCGGGTCCACCCCCAATCCCGAGTTTCACCAGGGCAAGCTGGACGGGCTGGGCGCGGGATTGAGCCTCGCCGCCACCGCAGTCGAGAACGCGCGCCTGTTTCAGATGAAGGCCGAGCGCGAACGAGAACTGCGCAACATGGAGATCGCGGGCGAGATCCAGAAGGCGCTGCTCCCTCGCTCCATCCCCGATCTGCAGGGACTCGCCGTGGTCGGCATGAACGTCGCGGCTCGCCTGATCGGCGGCGATTATTACGACTTCTTCCCCTTCTCCGACGGCAGTCTGGGCTTGATCGTCGCCGATGTCGCCGGCAAGGGCGTCGCCGCCTCGCTGATCATGACCTCCACCCGCATGCTCGTGCGCAGCATCGCCGCCGTCGACGTGCCCGTCGAGGAGGTCATGCACCGGACCAACGTGATGCTGCAGGCCGAGGCGTGCGGCGGACAGTTCGTGACGGCCAACTACGTGCGGATCGATCCGGGGCGGCTCACGATGGAGATCTGCACGGCCGGTCACGAACCGGTCTTCGTGTACCGCCCGCGCGACGATTGCTTCTTCAGCGCCCAGAGCCGCGCGCTGCCGCTGGGCATCACGTCGGACGCCACGTACCGGCGCGAGGTGATGCAGCTGGCGCCGGGCGACCTGATCTTTCTCTATACCGATGGCGTGAACGAGTCGATGAGCCGCGATCGCGAGCAGTTCGGTCTCCAGCGCCTGCAGGAGACGATCCGGGCGGCCTATCCCGACACGATCGAGGCGATCATGCGCACGATCCTGACGGCCGTGGAGGGGCACAGCGTCGGCATGCCGCGGCACGACGACACGACGATCGTGGTAGCCCAGATCACCGCTGGCGCCGTTTCGAACCCGAGAGGAGGCGTTGTCGTCGCCGACAACGAACCATCATGACCTCGCCGCGCACCGGCACCCCAGACAGCGTGAAGATCGTGCAACCGATCGATCACATCGACATCGGCAACGCCTTCGAGTTGAAGGCCGGCCTGCAGTCTCTTCTGCGCAGCGGGCAGAAGCGGGTCGTCATCGACCTGGCCGGCGTGCAGTACATCGACAGCGCAGGCTTGAGCGCGCTCATGGCGATCGTACACGCCTTCGAGGGCGCGGGCGGCGCGGTGCGCCTGTGCTGCCCGCAGCCGACGGTGCTCAAGATCCTCCAGTTGACCAAGCTCGACGAGTACTTGCCCCTCGCCGCCGATCTCGAGGAGGCCACGGACCAGTTGGCCGACGCGCCCGTGATCTGAGCGGCGGGCGCCGCCTAGCGCGTCACGACGACGCGGGCCGCCAAGGCGCCCGCGGTGCTCCGCAGCAGGACGAGATAGGTGCCGGACGCGACGGGGCGTCCGTTCTCGGCGCGGCCGTCCCACGACAGCGAACCCTCGGGCGCCAAAGCTCCCGACGCGAGTCTCCGCACGCGCCGGCCCCGCAAATCGTACACCGCCAGCCTCGCCTCGCCCGGCGGCCGCCCGCGCCAGGTCACGCACACTTGCCCGGACGCGGGATTCGGAGCGAGCAGCAGGCGGCCGCGCGGCGGCGGAGCACTGCCGGACACCGCCGTGGGCGCCTCTGCGGCCAGCGGCAGCGCCCCGCTGTTGCGGCTGTCGCCGCGCGCGGCCGCCCATCGCGCGCCGCCGTCGCTGACCGCGCCGACCGGCAACGCGGCCAGCAGCGCGTCGCTGTGGTGGAAACGCACCAGCGCCGAACCGTCGGCCGTGGCCAACAGCGTCCCCCAGGTACCCGACGGTGGGGCGCTCAGCGGAAAGCCAGGCAACAGGGGCTGCCGCTGCGCCAAAGCGGGCGCGTCGTCCACGGCGCGCAGCCAGGCGACCATGCCGACTTTCAGGTTGACGCTGCCGGCGATCACTTCCTCCCAACCGAGGGAAGCGAGCGGTTCCGGCTCCGGCTCCGGGCCCCCTCCCAGATCGCGCGCCAGCGGCGGCGCCAGCTGGACCCAGCGCAGCGTCAACTCGCCGGTCGGGGTCAAACCGCGCACCTCGAAGCCCGGCCGGCGCGCCGCGACCGCCCCTTCGACGCCGAACGTGACCGTCGCCAGACGTCGCGCGCCGCGTTCGAGCGCTCCCGCGGCCGCCGTCTCGTAGAGACCCTGCAACACGACGGCCGGGCTCGGCCCGTCCGGCCGCGCCAGGCCCGCCGGGTCCGAGACGGCCAACCAGCGGCTCCCGTCCGGCGGCATGGCGACCAGCGTTCCGTCGCCCGGGCCGGCCGAGCCGTCGGCGCGCAGCACGCGCAGTTCCAACTGGTCCAGCTCGGCGCCGGCCAGACGGGCGCACACGACCTCGTGCCTGCCGTCGAAGTCGAGGTCGATCAGCAGCGGTGCGCGCGGCCCCTCCCCGATCGCGACGGGCCAGCCCGCCAGCAGTTCCCCGTCGCCGGTGACCGCGTCCACGCGCCCGCCGGCGAAGGCCACCACGATTTCCTCGCCCGGCAAGCCGTCGAGCTCTCCCACCGCCGGCGCCCGCGGCGTGCCCGTGCCCAGCGCCGTCGTCCCCAGCAGCTCGCCCGCCGCGCCGAAACGCAGGAGATTGCCCTGATCGCTCACGATCGCCACTTCGCGTCCGCCGTCGCCGCGCTGCCGCCCCACGGGCGCCCGCAGCGCGACGTTCGCGGGCGCCGCGTCGCGCGGCGTGATCAGGCCGGTGGCCGCGACGAAGTACGCCTTCCCGTAGTCCGAGGCGACGACGATCTCGTCGCCCGCCGACGCGTTGAGATCCCAAGCCATGGGCGCCGTCAGGTTGCCGACCAGCGTCGTCGGCAAGAAGAGGACGGCGGGCCAGCCGGAGCGTTCCCGCCCCGACAGCTCCAGCGCGTGCACCAGCCTTGCCTGCGCGTCCACGGCGGTCAGGCCGCTGGCCAGCAGCGTGGGCGTCAAGCCGCTGCCCAGGCGCGCCGGGACGCTCCAGCCCGTGATCGGGCCGCCCAGCTTCAACTCGAACGCGGCCACGGGCGCCCCGGCGAGTTCGTTCACGCTCAACGACACCCGGCCCTGTCCGCTCAGCCGTTTGACCGCGACGAAAGCGAGGGTGCCGGCGGGCGGCGCGCGGAAGGTCGCGCGCTCGGCGCCGCCCGTGTCGGTCTCGTCCCGCAACACGCGCGTGAGCCCCGAGCCCGGATCGATCAGGGCGCGCGCGTCGTGCACCTCGAGCGCGATGTCGAGTTCGCCCGCGACCGCGGCCAGGACGCTGTAGTCGCGGCCCGGCGCCAGATCCAGACGTCGCGCCAGCACGCGCCGCTCAGCGACGCCGCCCAGCGAGTCCGTCACCACCGCGCCCGGCGCCAGCGGCGAGACGGCCGCCTCCACCGCGGCCGCGACCTGCAACAGCCCCCAGCCCCGCGCTGAATCGGGGGTAGCCGCCCAGGGCAACGCCGTCGCGACGCCCTCGCCATCCGCCGTCTCCAGCTGCGACACCACGGCGGCGGTCCCCCGCAGGATGGCGTCCAGGAGCGCGACCTCGCCGGCGGCGGCCGGCGGCGGGCACCCTTCCTTGCGCATGGCCTCGAGCACGAGGAACGCGCCGCCGGCCACGTGCGCGGCGGACAGGGACGTGCCCCACCGCTCGGAGTAGCTGTCATTGGGCTCGTTGTCGGTCGTCGTGATGCGGCCCGCCGCGGGCAGCAGGCCGCCGCCCGGCGCCAGCAGATCGGGCTTGCCGTCGTCCGCCGAGCCTCGTCCGGAATAGGCCGACACGGCGGCCGCGTCGTTGACGGCGCCGATCGAGAACGCTTCCGGCAGCGCGGCCGGGTAGCCGGCGGGCAACGTCTCGCCCGCGTTGCCCATGGCGCACACCGGCAGGATCCCCGCCGCGCGCAGTTGCGCCAGGACGGCGCCGAAGCCGAAGTCGACCTCCCAATTGACGGCGCAGAGCGCCACGCGGACGCGGCACTCCTGGCCGTGGTCCAGGAGCCAGTCGCAGGCGGCCAGGAAATCCCCGGCCCACTGCCGCCACACCCCGTCGAAGTCGTAGAATTTCACGACGGTCAGCCGCGCCAACGGCCCCAGGCCCCGGTAGCGGGCGTCGATCTCGCCCTGAGCCGCGACCACGCCCGCCAGCGCGGTGCCGTGCGCGTGGTAGTCCCACGGCCCGACCGCCAGCGGGAAATCGTCGGTGACGTCGTGCCACCCTACGACCTTGTACTCGAGAAACGTGGGCCAGCCGCTGGTCGCCGGGCTCCAGTCGAACGCGTCCCCCACGGCGGGCGGGGGTCCATCGCGGTTGTCGTGCGAATAATCGCCCAGGTCGTCGTGCGCCGTGTCGCAGCCCGAGTCGAGAATCGCGACCGAGGCCGTCCAGTCCCCCTCCAGGCGCCAGGGCCCCTGGCGCGCCAGCGTGGTCGCCGTCAGCACGGTGCTGCGGTCGAGCGCGGGCGTGCCGTCGCGATCCAGCCGCAGTCGGCCGCGCCCGGGGGCCGCCAGCAGGGCGCGCAAGCCCGGCGCGTCGGCGGCGAGAACCTCGACGCCGCCGAACCTCGCCAGCCTGTGCAGCACCGCGATGCTGCCTCCCCGTCCCGCGGCGCGCGCCCGCGCCGCCTCCGTGGCCGCGCGGTCCTCGCCCAGCCGCACCAGCCGGAGCTGGCCGCGCGAGAGCGGACCGTCGGCGGGCCGGGCCGCGTCCAGCGGCATCCGCCCCGCCTTCGCCTGGGGGTCCTCCCGGTCGGCGACGGCGCGTTCGACCAGATCCTCCCAGGTGATCGCGCCGGCCGCCCAGGCGTCCAGATCGTCGTCCACGCCGTTGCCGTCGCGGTCGAGAGGATCGCGCGGCGCGGCGCCGACCGCAGCGTCCGGGTCCGGCCCGATCGCGACGGCGGAGACCAGCAAGGCCATGAAAAGAGGAAAAGCGAGCGGCGCGGCGCGTCCCACCAGACGCTGCGCCCAGCTCGCTCGGGGGCGCCGCCCCGTCGGCGCGCGAGAAACGAGACGCTCAGGCATCGGCCCCTCCGTTGGGCAGCCCAACCTTGGAAACCCGGGACGGTCTGGCGCCGTGCGCCAGGCAGCCGGGGCGGTCGGGGCGCCCCTGAGCGGCCGTTTGAGTCGCCAAGCGGCTGCCGTCAACGTACGGGCGAGGCCTTGCCCTGTCAACGCGGGTTCGCCGTCTCAGGCGCGCCGTCCTCCCACGGACACGCCCGCGAAATGCTCGATGCGGCAGCCGCGTCCCTCGCCCCAGAAGCTCACGGCCACGACATCGAAGCGAAAGACGGCGGCGCCCGGGGCGCCTCCGCCGACGATCCACGCGGCCGCGGCTCGTCGCAGATGGCCGAGCTTGCGCGCGTCCACCGCCGCCTCGGGCCGACCCCAGCCCTCGCCGCGCCGCGCCTTCACCTCCACGAACACCACGAGATCGCCGCGCCGGACGATCAGGTCGATCTCACCGCCGCGCGCGCGTTGCCGGGCCGCGACGCAGGCGAAGCCGCACGTCTCGAGGTAGAGCCGGGCCAGCGCCTCGCCGGCCCGTCCGAAATCCTGCGCCTTCGACACGCGACGCGCCTTGCTTGCGGGAGATGGCGGGGAGGTCCGGCAGGTCCTAGCGGGATTCGTTCCACAGCGTGCCCTGTCCGAGGCACGCCACCGGCCGCCAGGTCCGGCGATGCAGCGGCGTCGGCCCGAGGCTGCGCAGGGCCGCCAAGTGCTCGGCCGAGCCGTAACCCTTGTGGCGGGCGAAACCGTAGCCGGGCCAGCGACGGTCCCAGGCGCACATGAGCCGGTCCCGCAGGACCTTGGCGATCACCGAGGCCGCCGCCACCGCGGCGCTGCGGGCGTCGCCGCCCACGACCGCCTCGGCCGGGCATGCCAGCGCCGGCACGTGCAGTCCGTCGATCAGGACGAGGTCGGGAACGGCGTCGAGGCGGGCGACGGCGCCCGACATGGCCCGGAGCGTCGCGCGCAGGATGTTGAGGGCGTCGATCTCGGCCGCCGAAACGGCGCAGGCGCCCCACGTCAGGGCACCTGTCCGCACGGCTTCGAAAACCGTCTCGCGCCTGACCGGCGCGAGACGCTTGGAGTCGTCGAGACCCTCGGGGGCCCAACCGGCCGGCAGGATGACGGCGGCGGCGACCACGGGGCCCGCCCAGCAGCCGCGTCCGGCCTCATCGACTCCCGCCAAGCGCAGCGCGCCATCCCGCGACCGCTCGCGGTCGAAACCGGCCAGCGTACCGGCGCGCCCCCGCATGCTCAGGAACCGCTCTTCTCCCGTATCCGCGCCTGACGGCCCGTCTTGCCGCGCAGGTAGAAGAGCTTGGCGCGCCGCACGCGGCCCGACTTGCGCAGCACCAGCGACTCGAGGCTCGGCGAATGGAGGGGGAAGACGCGCTCCACCGCCACGCCGGACGAGATCTTGCGCACCGTCACCGATTGCTCGATGCCGCTGCCCTGGCGCGCGATGACCACGCCTTCGAAGGCCTGGACGCGCGTCTTGTTGCCCTCCTGGATGCGCACGTTGAGCACGACCGTGTCGCCGATCCGAAAATCGGGCAGGTCCTGCTTCATGCCGTCCGAACGCAACGCCTCCACGGCGTTCCTGCTGGAAACCATCTTTGCCTCCCCTGAGGGTTCCGCGCGACCCCTGGCCGCGACGCCGTCAACCTTCGCCTGCCGTCGACCCGTGCTCGCTCGCCCCGCCTCCGGCATCATCCGTCAGCAGGTCGGGCCGTCGCTCGCCGGTCCGCTCTTGCGCCTTCTCGCGGCGCCAAGCCTCGATCCGCGCATGGTGCCCCGACAAGAGCACCTGCGGCACCTCGAGTCCGCGGTAGACGGGCGGCCGGGTGTACCAAGGCCCGTCCAGTCCGCCTCCGTGCTGGTCGGTGAAGCTGTCGCCCTGCGCCGAGGCCCCGTTGTGCAGGACCCCCGGCAAGCGCCTCACCAGGGCATCGATCACGACCAGCGCGGGCAACTCGCCGCCCGACAGCACGTAGTCGCCGATTGACACCTCGCGGGTCACGACCAGCTCGCGCACCCGCTCGTCCACGCCCTTGTAGTGCCCGCACAGCAGCAGCAGCTCCTCGGCCGCCTGCGCTTCGGCGAGCAGTTCCAGCACGACCCGCTCGCACAGCCGCTCCCCCTGCGGGGAGGTCAGCACGACGGGCGCCGCCGGATTCCGGCGATGTCGCTCCACCGCCTCCACCAGCGGCGGGGCCATCAGGATCATGCCCGGCCCCCCGCCATACGGCGTGTCGTCCACCGTCCCATGCCGATCCACCGCGTGCTCGCGCACGTCATGCACCGTGTACCGCACCAGGCCCTGCTGCGACGCCCGGTCCAGGATGCTCGTGCCCAGCACAGCCCGGACCATGTCCGGGAAGAGGGTCAGGACCCTAATCGCAACTGCCATCGGTCTCCGCGTCGGCTTGGTCCAGCAGACCGGCCGGCGGATCGATCACCAGCGGCCCGTCCAGACCCTCGTCCTCGCGCAGGATGGGCGCTACGGCCGGCACGAGCGTCTCCGTCCCGTCCCCGCGCGCCACGACCAGCAACATCTGCCGGACGTAACGCCTGACCTCCGCGACACGCCCCACGATCTCGCCCGCCGCGGTCAACACCGGCCGGCCTAGGAACCGGAACGGGAGCCCGTCGCTGGGCCGCGGGAAATCCGGCGCGAGATAGCTGCTCCGCCAAAATCCCACCTGCCGCCCGACCCGCGCCTCGGCCGCCTCGCGCGACTCGCAGCCCGCCACGCGCACGATCGGACAGTCGCCGTCGCGTCGCGACAGGTCGGCCTGGCAAGGCGCCCCGTCGTCCCACACCAGGTGCCGGCACCCCAGCAGGCCGTCGTGCCAGTCGATCAGCGGGTAGAGCTTCAGCTCCCCCCGCAGCCCCACGGGTCGGCTCACCTCGGCGACCGGCACGAAGGCGTCCGCGTCGCGCCCCTCCGGGCCGGCGCTCATTCGGCGATCTCGAAGCCCAACCGGCGGCCGCTGCGCGCCGAGACGGCCGCCAACAGGGAGCGGATCGCCCGCGCGGTCTGCCCCCCCTTGCCGATGAGCTTGCCCAGATCGTCCGGATGCACACCGACCTCGAAGATCTCGTAGCCGTCCTTCTCGAGCCGCCGCAACCGGACCGCCTCGGGGTGGTCGACCAGATTGACCGCGATCAACGCGATCAGTTCCTCGACGTTCGTCATGCCGCTCAACCCTCGGCGGCGGGCTCCGCCTCGCCGGCGGACTCACCGCTCTGCGCCGCCTGCGCCGCGGCCGCTTCCGCCGCCGCAGCCGCCGCCTTCGCGGCCTGCGCCTCGGCGCGCGCGCGCGCCACGGACTCCGCCTGCTCGCGGCGCTGCTGCGCCCGCGCTTCGGCCTGATCCTGCGCGCGGCGGTCCGCGCCCGCGCGCACCTCCGCCACCCTTCGGCTCACTTCCTCCGCCGCGACTCCCTGCTTCTCGAGCGAGAAACGCAGCAAGATCCCCTGCGCCTTGAACAGCGAGCGGGCGGTTTCGGACACCACGGCGCCCCGCCGCATCCAGGTGAGGATCTCCTCGTCGTGCAAACGAACCTCGTGCGGCTCGATGAACGGATTGTAGTAGCCGAGATTGGCGAGATAATCGCCATCGCGGCGGCGCCGGCTGTCGACGGCGACGAGGCGGTAGAACGGACGCTTCCGCTTGCCCATGCGGGCAAACCTGATGGTCGTGGCCAACGGGTCACCTCCGGTTCCGGTATCGCCCCCGCCACCGTGGCGCGGGCGCGCGCCGGCTCCTGTGGCCGGCCGGGCGGGCCTAAGCCCGCCGCTCGAGCACGCGGCGGCTGAACTCCTGCAGCCCGCCCGCCGCGTTGATCTCCTTCATCATGCGCCGCATGTCGCGGTACTGCTTGAGCAGTTTGTTCACCTGCGAGATGTTCGTGCCGCTGCCGCGCGCGATGCGCTTGCGCCGCGAGCCGTTGATGACGTCCGGGTGGCGGCGCTCCTCCCGGGTCATCGAGTTGATGATCGCCTCGACCCGCGTGAACTGGTTCTCGTCCACGTCGGCCCGGTCGATCAGGTCGGATTTCATGCCCGGCAGCAGGCGCAGGACCCCCTGCAGCGGCCCCATGCGACGCACCTGCCGGATCTGCTTCTGGAAATCCTCCAGCGTGAACTGGCCGGCCGAGAAGCGACGGGCCAGGTCCTCGGCCTCGCCCATGTCCATCTTCGCCTGGGCCTGCTCCACCAAGGAAAGCACGTCGCCCATGCCCAGGATGCGCCCCGCCATGCGGTCGGGGTGGAAGACTTCGAGGTCGTCGAGTTTCTCGCCCACGCTCACGAGCTTCACGGGCCGCCCCGTGACCTGCAGGACCGAGAGCGCCGCGCCTCCGCGCGCGTCGCCGTCCAGCTTGGTGAGCACGACGCCGTCGAAGCCGACCCGCGCCGCGAACTCCCGCGCGATGGCGACGGCCTGTTGACCCGTCATCGCGTCCAGGACCAACAGCTTCTCCTGCATCGGCACGGCGCGGTCGAGGGCGGACAACTCGTTCATGAGCGCGTCGTCGACGTGCAGCCTTCCGGCCGTGTCCACGATCAGGACGTCGCACCCCTTGTCGCGCGCGCGCCGTTGCCCCAGCTTCACGATGCTCACGGGGTTGCGGCTCTCGCGGTCGCTGTGCACCGGCACGCCCGCGGCCTCGCCCAGCGCGTGCAGCTGATCGATCGCGGCGGGGCGATAGATGTCCGCCGCCACCAGCAGCGGCTGCCTCCCCTCGCGGGCCAGACGTTGCGCCAGCTTGCCGCAGAAGGTCGTCTTGCCGCTGCCTTGCAGGCCCATGACCATGACGGTCGCCAAAGGGCCGTCCAGCGCCAGCTCGCGGGTCTGCCCGCCCAGGAGCGCCACGAGCTCGTCGTGCACGATCTTGACCACGTGCTGGACGGGCGTCAGGCCCGGCAAGAGGGGCGAGGCGAGGGCCTGTGCGCGGATGCGCTCCGTCAGCTCGCGCGCCACGCCGTAGTCGACATCGGCTTCGAGCAACGCGACCCGCACCTCGCGCAACGCCTCCCCCACGGACTGTTCCGTGAGCGAGGGCTGCCCTGCGAGGCGCTGGAAGGCCTGCTCCAGACGCTGTGTCAACTCTTGAAACAAACCGCCCCCTGCCCCGGCCCACCGCCCCCCGGGCTGTCCCGCCCCTGCCGGGGAGCGAACCAGACGCACCGCGACGCACGGATACGCGGACTTCTGCGCGAACCGAAAAAGACGCAATCGAGTAAGTTAAACGATTGCAGCCGGAAAGGCAAGCATCCCCCGCGGCCCCGTTCAGCCGCCCCTCAACTGGCGCACCGCTCCCGCCCGGTCCGCGGCGCTAAAGAGGAAGGTTCCCGACACGAGGATGTCCGCCCCCGCCTCGCGACAGGCCACGGCGTTGCGCTCGTCCACGCCGCCGTCCACCGCGATCGCGAACGTGTGGCCCGCCGCGGCCCGCCAGGCGGCCAGCGCCTCGATCTTGGCCAACGCCTGCGGCTGGAAAGGCTGTCCGCCGAAGCCCGGCTGCACCGCCATGACCAGCGCCAGGTCGAGCTGCGCCAGCCAGGGTTGCAGCGCCTGCGGCGGCGTGGCGGGATTCAGCGACAGCCCTACGCGCGCGCCCCGGGCCCGGATCTCGCGCATCGCCTCGCCGGCCTGCGCGCACTCCACGTGGACCGTCAGGGCGTCGGCGCCGGCCGCCGCGAACGAAGCCACGAAGTCGAGCGGGCGCTGCACCATCAGGTGCACGTCCAGCGGCAGCGAGGTGTGCGGGCGCAGGGACCGCAGAAGCGCGGGGCCCAACGTGAGGTTGGGCACGAAATGCCCGTCCATGACATCCACGTGGAAGAGGTCGGCGCCGGCCGCCTCCAGCGAGGCCGCCTCGCCGCGCAGGTCCGCGAAATCCGCCGCCAACAGGGATGGAGCGACCCCCGGCCCCTGGCGCGACTGGCCGTCCTCAGCGGGCCGACGCCACCAGCTCAATCGTGGCTCCCTTCAGCACGCGGCTCCCCGGGGATGGGGCCTGGGCGAGCACCGTGCCCGGCGCCACGCCCGGTTCGCGGCGGTGCGTGACGGCCGCCACGACGCAGCCCGCCTCCTCGATCGCCAGACGCGCGAGATAGAGCGGCTCGCCGCGCAGATCAGGCAGTCGGTAGGCGGGGGCCTGATCCGGTTCCGCCACCACGAGGTCGATCGGCTGCGCCTTGAGGTGCCGCGTCCCGGCGGGCGGCTTTTGAAACGTCACCGTAGGAGCGGTGACCAGGTCGGTCCGATATCGCAGGACGCGTCCCTCGCGAAAGGACTCCCGAGCGAGCAACATGCCGGCCTGGCGCCTGGTCAGGCCGGCGAGGTCGGGGACCGTGCCTTGAGCGGGCCCCCCGCTGACAACCACGGTCACGCGCCGCCCCCGACGGATGGAGGAGCCGGGCGCCGGGGTCTGCTCGACGACGCGCCCCGCCGCCACGCTGGGGTGGGCCGCGGTGCGGTCTTCGATCAGTTGCAGACCCGCCCGGCCGGCCTCGCCCCGCGCCAGTTCGACCGTCTTGCCCCGCAGGTCGGGGACCGCGACCACGGGGTTGTGGTGGATGAGACGGGGCATGACCAAAAAGTTGAATGACACGAGCCCCACGGCGAACAGCAGCGTGAACCCGCCCAGCAGTCCCAGGAAACGCCCGAGCTTCACCCGCCGTCACCTCCGCCGTAGCCGCGCCGCGAAGAAACCGTCGGTTCCCGTCTCTTGCGGCAGCCAGGTCCGCTGCCAGGCCCCGCCTTCCGCCGCGTCGGGATGCGGGTCGGGCGACAGGTCGGCCGCCGCGTCCTCGAGCAGCGATTGCACGACGTGCTCGTTCTCCTCCGGCTCGAGCGAGCAGGTCGCGTACAGCAGCCGCCCTCCCGGCGCCAGCAGCGCGGCGGCGGCCGCGGCCAGGCGCCGCAATCGCTGCGCGCTCTCGAGCAGGCGTTGCGGGCGCAGCCGCCAGCGCCCCTCGGGATGATGTCGAAGCACGCCCGTGCCGCTGCACGGTCCATCGAGCAGGATCGTGTCGAAGGTCCCGAGCGCGAAAGGCGGCGCCTCGCCGTCAGCCAATACCATGATCGGCGCGCCGCCCGCAATTCTTTTCCCCGTGTCGGCCAACCGCGCCAGCCGCGCGGCGGAGCGATCCATGCCGAAGACAGCCGAGGGATCGCACCACATCGCGCGCAAATGCAACAGTTTGCCCCCCGGCGCCGCGCACAGGTCCAACAAGCGCCCGCCCGCCCCCGCGGCGAGCCAGGTCGTGACCTCCTGCGCTCCCTCGTCCTGCACGATCACGCCGGGTTCGCCTGTCAACAGCGAGACCAGCGCGGCGCGATCGAGGCGTGCCGCCAGTTGCAGCGCCCTGGCGTGACGACGGCCGGGCAGCGCCCCGTGGCCCGCCGCATCCAGACGCGCCGCGACCGCCAGGGGATCCGCCGGCGCCAGGACGTGCAGGGTGATCGGCGCCGCTTGATTGTCGTGTCGGCACAACCGCTCGCACGCCTCGAACCCCCAGCGCGCGAGCCAGCGCTCGACGAGCCACCGCGGGTGCGAGTGCCAGGCGGCCAGATGTGCGGCCGCGTCCTCGCGCGGATCGGGGAACAAGGGCCGCAGCGCTTCCAGGCTCGGCGCGCCGCCGCCGCGCGCCGCCGCCCGCAGCGTCCTTTGGAGCAGGGCGTTCACATAAGGCGCGGAACGCGCGGAGACCGCCGCGCGGCACAGCTCGACGCTCTGGTCCAGGGCGGCATAGGCCGGCACCCCTTCGCACGCCAGCAATTGATGCAGCCCGAGTCGCAGCACGTTCTGCAGACCCGTCGGGCGGCGCGCCCGCGAGCGCCGGGAAAGACGCGCGATGAGATGGTCGTAGCGCCCGCGCCACTTCAGGCTCCCCTTCACCAGTTCGGCCAGGAAAGCCCGCGAACGCGCGTCCGGCGCGCCGGCCAGCGCCGCGTCGAGCGCCGTCTCGAGCGGTTCCCCCGCCTCGACGCGCTCCAGGGCGGCGAGGGCGGCACGGCGCACCGCGTCGATCTTCATGAGTGGATGACGTCGCCCGGCCGCACGACGCAGCCGCGCAGGAACTCGGCGATCGGCAGGGGACGGCGGCCCGGCGCCTGCATCGCCGTGACGAGCAGCTCACCTTCGCCGCAGGCCACCCGCAGCCCGCGCTCGTCCACGGCGAGCACCGTGCCCGGCGTGGCGCCGCTGGTGCGATACGAGAAGAATTGCGACGCCGTCACCTTCAGCAGCCGCTCGCCCAGGAAAGTCGTGGCGCCCGGCCACGGCTGCAGGCCACGGATCTGGTTGTGCACGGTCGTGGCCGGTCGATCCCAGCGGATCGGCGAGAGCGAGCGCGTCAGCTTCGGCGCGTAGATCGCGCCCGCGTCGCCTTGCGGCTCGGGCGACAGTTGGCCGCTCGCGGCCGCCCTCAGGGTGCGCACGAGCAGATCCGCGCCCAGCCCGGCGAGACGCTCGGTCAGCTCCCCCGCATTCTCCTCAGGTCCAACCGGCACGGCCTCTTGCGCCAGCACCGGTCCCGTGTCCACGCCGGAATCGAGGCGCATGATCGACACGCCCGACCAGGCGTCTCCGTGCATGACGGCGTAGTGCACCGGCGACACGCCCCGCCAGCGCGGCAGCAACGAAGCATGCACGTTCAGACAGCCCAAAGGCGGGCCGGAGAGCAGCGGTTCGCGCAGGATGTGGCCGAACGCCACCACCACGACCGCGTCGGGCAGTTCGCCGAGCACGGCGCGCGTGATCCGCTCGCGCTCGCCCGGACCGAACTCGCACACCGGCAACTGGTGGGCGCGCGCGGTGATCTTCACGGCCGTCTCCTCGAGGCGCTGGCCGCGACCCGATCGCCGGTCCGGCTGCGTGACCACCAGCCGGATGTCGAAACGGGCCTCCACCAGCGCCTCGAGCGAGGACACGGCGAACTGGGGCGAGCCCATGAACACGATCCGCACGCGCGTCCTCCCTCCCGCCGGTCATCGCTCCCGCAGCCGGCGCAGCCGCCACCCGAGCAGACGCCGGCGCCATGGGGAAAGATGATCGATGTAGAGCACGCCGTCCAGGTGATCCACCTCGTGCTGCACGATCCTGGCGAGCAGCCCTTCCGCCCGGAAACGGTGCGGGCGACCCTCGAGATCGACGTGTTCCACCGTCACCGCCTCCGGCCGCCGCAGGCCGAAGTAGAGGCCGGGGAAGGAGAGACACCCCTCTTCGAACGTCGCCAGTTCCCTGGACGGCTCGTGCAGCACGGGGTCGACCAGCACCAAGCGCCGCGCGCCGGCCGCGCGGGGCTTGTCCTGCACGACGATCAACCGCCGGTCGTCGCCGACCTGCGGCGCCGCCAGTCCCAGCCCGCGGTGTCGCGCCAGAAGCCGCCACATGGCGTCGGCCAGCCCGCGCAGCTCCGCCGCCTCCGCCGCCGCCGGGCGGCAGCGGCGCCGCAGCGCGGGATTTCCCCAGCGCACGATGCGCGGCGCTGAATCCGCCGGCGCGGACACGCGCGCTACTCCCTCGCCACGACGGCCGCCACGTACGCCTTGGCGACCTCGATCTTGATGTCGTCGCCGATGGTGGCGACGATGCGGTCATCCTTGACGTTGAGCACCGTGCAGTAGAGCCCGCCCGTGGTCAGGATGCGGTCGCCCTTCTTGAGGGCCTCAATCATCCGCTGGTGCTTTTTCTGGCGCTGCTGCTGCGGGCGGATCAGCAGGAAGTAGAAGATCACCATGATCAGGCCAATGAACACCAGATTCATGACCATGGCCGACCCGGCCGAGGGGCCTCCGGACTGAGGAGGTGGCGCCATGGCGATGAGGGCGGTCAAATGCATCTCGTTCTCTCCCTGTTTGAAGTTTCGCGAACCAGGATCCCGACCAGAATGCCATCGACCCGCGCGCGCGGCAACTGCGACGGTGCGCCGCCTGCTGCGGCCTCACCGCCCCGCGCGCTGGATGTCCGCGCGGCGCGCGCTTTCGCCGCCCTGCCAGTCCGCCAGCAGCCGCGCGGCCGTGGCGGCGAAGCGGTCCGCGCGCAGCCCCTCGCGCAGCGTCGCCATCAATTCCTGATACCAATGCACGTTGTGCAGCGTGGCCAGCACCGGTCCCAAGATCTCCCTCGCCTGGAACAGGTGTCGAAGGTACGCGCGCGAATGCCGCCGGCACGTGGGACAGGCGCACTCCGGATCGGGAGGGCGCTCGTCCTCCGCGTAGGCGCGATTGCGCACCACGAGCCGCCCGTGGCGCGTCAGCAGCGTGCCGTTGCGCGCCATCCGCGTGGGCAGGACGCAGTCGAACATGTCCACCCCGCGCCGCACGCTCTCGATCAGATCGTCCGGAAAGCCCACGCCCATGAGATAGCGCGGCCGGTCCGCGGGCAGCAGCGCCGCGGTCAATTCCGTCATGTCGCGGGTCGCGCCGACCGGCTCGCCGACCGCGAGCCCGCCGATGGCGTAGCCCGGCAGATCCAGCGCGACCAGCTCGGCCGCGCTCCGGCGCCGCTGCGCGGCCAGGGTGCCCCCTTGCACGATGCCGAACAGCACGCGTTCCCAGCCCCGCCGCTGCGCGCGTCCGCCGCCGCCGAAGGTGTCGCGGCACCGCTGCGCCCAGCGCGTGGTGCGGTCCACGGCCGCGGCCACGGCCGCCGGGTCGGCGCCGTGCGGGAGGCAGTGGTCGAAGGCCATGCAGATGTCCGCGCCGAGCGCCAGTTGGATCTCCATCGACAGCTCGGGCGTGAAGAAGTGCGTCCCGCCGTCGAGATGCGAGCGGAAGCGGACCCCCTCGTCGGTCACGCGGTTCAGTTCCGCCAGCGAAAAGACCTGGAAGCCGGCGCTGTCGGTGAGCAGCGCGCCGTCCCACCCTTGGAAACGGTGCAGCCCGCCCAGCCGCTCCACGCGGTCGTGTCCGGGCCGCAGGTACAGATGGTACGTGTTGCCCAGGATGAGCCGCGTCCCCGTGGCCCAGAGCGCGTCGAAGGGGAGCGCCTTCACCGAGCCCGCCGTGCCCACCGGCATGAAGACTGGCGTCTCGATCTCGCCATGAGGCGTCGCCAGGCAGCCCAGGCGCGCCTCGCTGCCGCGATCCCGCCCCACGACCCGGAAGGAGAAACGGGGCCTGCCCTCTTCGACCTCAAGCACCACGGGCTCTCCCTTCGCCGCCGCCGGCGCGCTCCGGCGGCAGCAGCAGCATGGCGTCGCCGTAGCTGTAGAAACGGTACGCGGCCGCCACGGCGTGCGCGTATGCCACGCGCCAGGTGGCCTCGCCCGCGAAGGCCTCCACCAGCATCAGCAGCGACGAGCCGGGCAGATGGAAATTGGTAAGCAGCCCGTCCACGGCCCGCACGGCCGCGGGGGGACGCAGAAAGAGCCGCGTCTCGCCCTCGATCCGCCACCCGCCGTCCTGGCGCGCGGCCTCGCCCGTGAACACCGGCGCGATCGCCGGCGGAGGCGAGGCCCGCGGCGGCCAGACCCGTCGCGCCGGGCCTCCCCTGGCCGGCAGCTCCAGTTCTTGCACCGTCTCCAGCACACGCAGCGTCGTCGTGCCGACCGCGATCACGCGACCGCCCGCGGCACGCGCCGCCCGCGCCGCGCGCTCGGTGGCGGCCGGACAGATGAAGTGCTCCGCGTGCAGCCGTCCGGCGGCGATCTGCGCCGCGTCCGGCGGCCGGAAGGTGCCCAGCCCCACGTGGAGCGTCACCGCCGCCACCTGCACGCCTCGCCGCGCCAGCGCCGCGAGCGTCGACGTTTCGAGATGCAACCCGGCGGTCGGCGCCGCCACGGACCCCTCTTCGCGCGCGTACACGGTCTGGTAGCGCTCGCGATCCCGCGCCCGGCGCGCCGCAGAATCCGTCGCTCGCCGGCGGATGTACGGCGGCAGCGGCACCTCGCCCCAGCCCGCGGCGATCGCCGCCAGGTCGCTGCAGCCCACCGTGACCACGCCCTCGTCGCCGACGGCCAGGACCGCCAGCACCGGCGCCGCCTCGGGCCTCTCCGGCACGCCTCCCGCCGGCAGCAGGGTCAGCAGCTGCCCCTGGCGCAAGCGACGCGCGGGTCGCGCCAGGGCCAGCCAGGCGTCCGCCGCCGCGCCCCGCCTCAATAGCAACAGCTCGACCTTGCCCCCGCCCGGGCGGCTGGCCCACAGGCGGGCCGGCAGCACCCGGCTGTCGTTGACGACGAGCAGGTCGCCGGGCCGGAGCAGATCCGGCAACTCCTCCGCTCGGCGCTCGCCGAGCACGCCGCCCCCCCGCGCAGCCAGCAGCAGCCGCGCGTCGCCGCGTCTGGGCGCCGGGTCCTGCGCGATCAACTCCGGAGGCAGGGCGTACTGGAAGGGACCATCCGCGCTCGGACCGCCGCGCATCTCAGAGCAGGTCCTCCTGTGCGCTGCCGCGCGGCGGGTTCAGGCCCAGATGGCGCCAGGCGCGCGCCGTGGCCTGCCGTCCGCGCGCCGTGCGCTTGAGCAAACCGCTCTGGATCAGGAAAGGCTCCACGACGTCCTCGAGCGTGTCGAGTTCCTCGCCCAGGGAAACGGCCAGGTTCTGCGCCCCGACCGGGCCGCCGCCGAAGTGGTCGCAGACCAGCTCCAGGTAGCGCCGATCGAGCGGCTCGAGCCCCAGCGCGTCCACTCCCAGGCGAGCGAGCCCGCCGTCGGCGACCGCGCGGTCCACGACGCTGCACCCGTCCACCTGCGCGAAGTCCCGCACGCGGCGCAGCAGCCGATTGGCCGTGCGCGGCGTGCCGCGCGACCGCCGGGCGATCTCCGCGGCCCCCGACTCGTCGAGGGCGATGCCCAGGATCGCCGCTGAGCGTTTCACGATGCGCGCGAGCTCCTCCACGGGATAGAAATCGAGGTGGCAGACGATGCCGAAGCGGCCGCGCAGCGCCGGCGTGATCAGCCCCGCCCGCGTCGTCGCGCCAAGCAGGGTGAACGGATGCAGCTGCAACTGGAAGTGACGGGCATTGGGCCCCTTGTCGACGACCAGTTCCACCCGCCAATCCTCCATTGCCGGGTACAGGTGCTCCTCGATCACGCGGCTCAGACGATGGATCTCGTCGATGAAGACGGCGCGCGGCGCGTCCTGCTGGGTCAGAACCGCGATCAGTTCGGCGCCGTTCTGGAACGCCGGCCCGCTCGTCTGGTGCAGGTCGTAGCCCATTTCGTTGGCCACGATCCCGGCCAGCGTGGTCTTGCCCAGGCCCGGCGGCCCATAGAACAGCACATGATCCAGCACCTCGCCGCGCTGGCGGGCCGCCTGGATGAAGACGCGCAGGTTGGCCCTGACGTCCTCCTGCCCGACGAATTCCTCCAGGCGGGTCGGCCGCAGGGAGGCCTCGATCTGCGCTTCGCCCTCGGCGGCGCGCGGGTCGGTCCAACGGGGCTGCGGGGAACCGGTCACCGTGCTCCTTCGGGTCGCGGCGCGCGCTGGCTGCCGGCGCCGATCACAAGGCCCTCAAGGCCGAACGCACCCACGCCTCGACGTCCGTGGCGACCTCGACGTCGCGCTCCCGCGCCGCGCGCAGGGCCTGTTCCGCACGGGCCGGCGGCAGGCCCATGGCCTGCAGGATCGCCAGCGCCCCAACCAGCGGGTCGCCCGAAGCGGTCCCGCGCGCGCCGGTCGCCGCCGTGCCCGCGGCCTCGCCCAGGTCGAGAGCGACCCGCGTGCCGAGTTCCACCACGAGCCGCGCCGCGGTCTTGCGCCCGATGCCCGGCAGGCGGGCTAGCGCCTGCTCGTCGCCGCCGCGCAGCCAGCCCGCGATCTGCGCCGGGGCCGCGCCGGACAGCACGCCCAGAGCCAGGCGCGGGCCGATCCCGCTCACGCCGATCAGCAGCCGGAACAGCTCCAGCTCGGCGCGCGACAGGAAGCCGTACAGGGCCCAGCCGTCCTCCCTCACCGCCAGATGCGTCCACAGACACAGCCGCTCCCCTACGGCCGGCAGCGACGCCGCGCTGCGCTGCGGCACGTGCACGGTCAGGCCGAATCCGCCCACGGCCACGAGGGCCGGAGGGCCGGGCTCCAGCAGCAGCCCCTCGACGAAGGCGATCATGGGGCGCCTCCCCGCGCGGCGCGCGCGGCCGGCGCGGCGGCGCGCAGTCCGTGACAAAGGGCGACCGCCAGGGCGTCGCTCTCGTCGAGCGAGGCCGGCGGCGACGTCAGACCGAGCCACCGACACACCATCCAGCTAACCTGCTCCTTCGTCGCGTTGCCGTGGCCGGTGAGCGCGAGTTTCACTTCGCGCGGGCTGTAGTCGAGGACGGGCAGGCCCGCGGCGGCCGCGGCCAGCAGAATCACGCCGCGTGCGTGACCCAGCACGAGCGAAGCGCGGGCGTTGCGCGCGTTGAAGAGGCTCTCCACCGCCACGGCCTGCACATCGTGGGCGGCCATGACGGCGCCGACCGCGGTGTGGATCGCCAGCAGGCGCGCCGGCAGCGGCGCCTGGCGCTGCGGACGCACGCAACCGGCCGCCAGGCGACGCGCGCGGTTGCCGCGCAGGTCCACCACGCCATAACCGGTGGCGAGCGAGCCGGGATCGATGCCGAGGATGATCATCGGGCGGTCCTCGCCGGGAACCGGCAACCGGGGCGCCCCGTGGCTACAGGCTCTCGTTGAGCGCTTTCAACTCCGCGTCGTCGACGTCGAAATTCGCCGATACGTTCGCCACGTCGTCGAGTTCGTCGAGGGCGTTGATGAGCTTGAGCAGCGACTCGGCGTCCTTGCCGGTCACCCGGACCGCCGTCGAGGCGACCCGGGCCACCTCGGCTGACACGACCGGCAGCCCCGCGCTCTGCAGGGCCTGCGCCACCTGCTGGAGGGCGTCCTGGGCCGTCGTCACGACGATCTCGCCCTCTCCATCCGTCACGTCCTGCGCGCCCGCGTCGATGGCCGCTTCCATCGCGGTGTCCATGTCGCATCGCCCCGCGTCGAGCACGATCTGTCCCACGCGACTGAACAGGAAGGCCACGCTGCCGGCGCCGCCCAGCTTGCCGCCGTACCTCGCGAAGACGTGCCGAATTTCAGCCGCCATGCGATTTCGGTTGTCCGTCTGCGTCTCGACCAACACGGCCACGCCGCCCGGGCCGTAGCCCTCGTACTCGATCTCCTCGTAGATGACCCCTTCCAACTCGCCGGTGCCGCGCTTGACGGCGCGCTCCATCGTGTCCTTGGGCATGTTGCTGCCCTGGGCGGCCAGGATCGCGGTGCGCAGGCGCGCGTTGGTGTTGGGGTCGCCGCCCCCTTCCCGCGCCGCGATGGTGATCTCGCGGATCTGGCGGGACCAGATCCGGCTGCGCTGCGCATCCTTGGCGCCCTTCTTGCGCTTGATCGTGCTCCATTTCGAATGTCCGGACATTTGCCCTCCCGCTCTTTGGCCGCGCGCCGCTCAGTCCTCTTCCTCGGTGCGATTCTTCTCGTAGGCGTCCATCAGCTTGCGCGCGACCTCGCCCGGGACCTCGTCGTAGTGGGAGAATTCCATGCGATAGACGCCGGTGCCCTGCGTCATGGAGCGCAGCGCCGTCGCGTATTGGTACAGCTCGTCCTGCGGGATCATGGCCTTCACGATCTGATAGGGACCGTCGCTCTCCATGCCCTGGATGCGGCCTCGACGGGACGAAATGTCCCCCATCACGTCGCCCATGTACGCCTCGGGCACCGTGACCGTGACGCTCATGACCGGCTCGAGCAGCATGGGTCCCGATTCGCGCACGCCCTTCTGCACCGCCTTGCGGGCGGCGACCTTGAAGGCGGCCTCGCTGGAATCGACGGCGTGGTAGGACCCGAAGTCGATCGTCGTGCGGATGTCCACGACCTCGTAGCCGGCCACGACTCCCTGCGCCAGGGTCTCCCGCACGCCCTTTTCGACCGCCGGGATGAACTTGCCGGGCACGACGCCGCCCACGACGGCGTTGACGAACTCGAATCCGGCGCCCCGCTCCATCGGCTCGAGCCTGAGCCAGACGTCGCCGAACTGACCGCGGCCACCGGTCTGCTTCTTGTGCCGCCCCTGCACGCGGGCGCTGCCGCGGATCGTCTCCCGGAACGCGACGCGTGGCCGCTTGCGGGCGACTTCGACGCCGAACTGCTTCTTCACCCGCTCCAGCAGATACGAAATTTGGTTCTCTCCCTGCGCGATGAGCAGCGTCTGGCTCAGGTGGGGCTCGTGCCGGATCGTGAAGGTCTGGTCCTCCTCATGCAGCTTGGCCAGACCGCTGGCCATCTTGTCCTCGTCGCCGGCGGTGACCGTGTAGATCGCTTCGGTCGCGGTCGGCGCGGGGAAAACGATGCTCGGTAGGGCCACGGGCGCCGCGTTGTCGTAGAGCGTGCTGCCCGTGGGGCTGCCCTTGAGCTTGGGCGCCAGGACGATGTCGCCAGCGCTGGCGCTTTCGACCTTCTCGCGTTGCTTGCCCAGCGCCGCGCTGAGCTGGCTGAAGCGCTCGACGGTGCCGGTGGCGTTGTTCGTCAGGGTATCCCCCGCGCCAATGGTTCCGCTCCAGACGCGCAGCCAGGTCATCTCCCCGCCCTGCGCCTCGCTCTGCCGTTTGAAGGCATAGGCCAGCTTGGGACCGGCGGGATCGACCTTGACGGTGACCGTCTCGCTCTCGCGACCCGGACGCCTGCCGGCGAGCTGCCGGCCGGCCTGCGGCGCCGGCAGCAGGCGGACGATCTCGGCCAGCAGCGGCATGACCCCCGCCGTCGAATCGGCGGCCGTGCACAGGATCGGGAACACCTGTCCCGTGCCGATGCCCGCCACCAGCCCCTGCAACGTCTCGGCCTCGGACAGCGTGCCCTCCTCGAGGAATTTCTCCACCAGGGCGTCGTCCGTTTCCGCGGCCGCGCTCAGGAGCGCTTCGCGCGCCTGGGCCACCGCGTCCGCCATGCCGGCCGGCGGGTCCCCGACCACCTCGGCACCCCCCTTATGCAGGTGGGCCTTGCCGGTGAGGAGATCCACCACGCCCTGGAAGGTCTCGCCCTTTCCCACCGGCAACTGGATCGGCACGGCGCGCGCGCCGATCCGGGCGCGGATGCTGGCCACCGCCGCATCGAAGTCCGCGTGCTCCTTGTTCATCCGGTTGACCACGACGAGCGTAGGCGTCTCCTTCGCGCGCAGCACGCGCCAGAGCGCCTCCGAGGGGACCTCAAGGCCGCCGTCGGCGCGCACCAGGAACAGCGCGCCTTCGCACACCTCGAGCGCGGCGAACACGTCGCCGCGGAAATCGTCCATGCCCGGCGTGTCGATGAGGTTGAGCTTCGTCCCGCCCACGTCGGTCCAACCCAGGCTCGCGCTGATCGTCTGTTTCTTCTCTATTTCTTCTTCGTTGTAATCGAAGAGAGAGGAGCCGTCGTCGACGTTCCCTCTTCTGCCGACCTTGCCCGTCACGTGCATCACCGCGTCCGCCAAGCTGGTCTTGCCCACGCCATGGGGCCCCACCAGCACCACGTTGCGGATCTTCTCCATGGGATAGCTCTTCAAGTTCGCTCCTCCCGCCGACAGGGGCCCCGGCCCGTGCTGACACAAAAGCCGCGCGCCCGCGCCGCGAATCCGGCAGACCAGGGATCGCAAAAAGGCCAAGAAAATGAATGTTAATAGTGCAGTTATGCCGTGTCAATCCCGGGCAGCAGGCCAAGCAGCGAAGCCCGCCGCGGTCCGCGGCTTGTTCCGCCGCGCGTGTTTCCCTATCTTCAAATCGCTACCCGGCAGAGAGTTCTGGACAGTCCCCGGGCAGCGCATTACCGTTCCTGGGCACGGATTTGTCGCGAAGCGGCCCCGTCCGCGTCCTTCTCCATGACCCGGGCGCCCGTGGCCTGTCTCGGGAGCCGAGCGTGGCTGCCGCCGCCTGGTGCCGATCGTCTGAGGTGCTCTTTATGCTGCGACGTTTCCCGCTGGCGCTGCTCTGCGCGACGCTGCTCTGCCTGGCGACTCCCCTGGCCGCCCAGACCGAGCCCGCCGCCACCGAACAGGAAGAAGTCCCCGAGGCGAATTACAGCCTCAAGAAGGTGGCGTTGCAGCTCTACGGCGGCGTCTTTTCCGGCGCCACGTTCCTTCAGTTGCCGCCGCTCGAGGAGCGGACGTTCCTGGCCGAGGGTGAAAACAACGTGTTCAAGTACGATGGCACGCTGTTCAACCTCGACCCCAACCTCTATTCAGCGCCGGAGAAAACGATCGAATCGGGCCCCATCCTGGGCGGCCAGATCCAGTTCTACGCGTCCGAGGATTTCCACTTCGATCTGCAGCTCGCCGTGGCCAGCTCCAAGGCCGTCACGACCTTCTTGTACGACGACCCGCGCACGCTGGAAGAGGATCCGGTCCGCACCGAGCCGGGCAGCGAGGGGTACGACGAGGATCCTAGCTTCAAATCGCTCATGGGAGGGATCGGCCTCGGCTACGAGGCCCGGGTGCTCCAAGTCTCCGGGCTGGTCCCGTACATCGGCTGCTCCTTCGGGGGCGTGATCAACCGTTTCAGCCAGCTCGAGGACAAGACGGCGCTCTACTTCAACATCTCGGGCGGATTCTACCGCCAGTTCGGCCAGAGCCTGCGCCTGTCGACCCTCTTTTCCGCGACGATGTTCAGCTTCGCCCGGGAAGAATTGACGTACGGCAAGCAGGTGACGTACGGGACGGCGGCAATCGGGCTGTCGTACATGATCGACATGCTGCCGCATTGAGCCTGTCCTCGGCCGGGGGAGAAGGAAAACCGCCGTGGCGGCAGCGCCACGGCGGTTTTTTCAAACCTCGAAAAAGAGGGCCTACATCATCGGGGCGGGAGCCTTCTTGACTCTCCGTACCTTCTTGCGGGCCACCTTCTTCTTGGCGACCTTCTTCTTCGCCACCTTCTTCTTGGCAACCTTCTTCTTCTTCTTGGCCACCTTCTTCTTGGCGACCTTCTTCTTCTTCGCGACCTTCTTCTTGGCCACCTTCTTCTTGGCGACCTTCTTCTTCTTCTTGGCGGCTGCCTTCAGCACCATGCTCTCCTCCATCTTGGACCTCGCTTTGTGACAGGTACTCCGTTTGCCTGCCCGCCGCACCCTGCAGGTCAGGCCCGACCGCCCATCCTCCGCACCGCCCCGCCGATGACGTCCGTGTTCACGTCGCCTGTCGTCATCCGCGTTGCCGATCCGGCTTCCCATCCAGCCGATGCCAGATGCGAATCGTGGCGGCGGCTCTCCTTGCAGGGGTCGGCTCGCACGAGCCCTCCCCTGCGAAGTCGCGAACATTATTCGAACGCTGGGAAAAACGTGTCAACAAGAAATGCAGTCGACGCATGAAAAAAGTTGACGACGCTCGAGCCCGCGACGCGCGCTCGACATCGCATCCGCGCGTCGCTCGCTCGCGCTCAACGCGGTCCGTCCTCGCGCCGCGCGCGTCGCGCCCCCCCCCAAAAAAACCGCGGGACCGCCGCCACGACGGTCCCGCGAGAATGTTGGTGCCCGGGGCGGGATTTGAACCCGCACGGCTCTCGCCACTGCCCCCTCAAGACAGCGTGTCTACCAATTCCACCACCCGGGCCCTCGGTCCGCGCCCTCAGCGACCGGTTGTCTCGGCGGCCGGCGGCTGGGCGGCGGGCGGCTGCGTGGCGGGAGCGGCGTCAGCACCTGCGCCCGGCAGCGCCGCGTTGGGATCGAAAACATCCGTGGCGGGCGGCGGCGTCACGTCGCTCGTCACGCGCCCGGCCTGCGCGGCCTCTCGCACCACGGAGCGCGCCGCGGGCTCTCGCCTGGCGGACAAGGCGAACAGGGCCGTCGAGGTCAGGAAAAATCCCGCCGCCAGCCAGATGGTCAGTTTGTGCAGGATGGTCGTCATCCCGCGCGAGCCGAAGATCTGCTGCGGCAGGCCCCCGCCCCCGCCGAAGGCGCCGGCCAAGCCGCCGCCCTTGCTGGACTGCAGAAGCACGACGACGCACAGCATGACGCACACGATCACGTGCAGAACCACAAAAATCGGGTACATGGGACTCTCCGCGCGGGTGACGGCCGCAAGCAAGGCAAACGCCCCCGGCGCGCGCCGGCGGCGACCCCGTGAACATAGCACTCCGTCGCCGCTGTGTCAACGTGCTGGCCCCGGGCGCTCGTCCCGACCGCCTCAGGCGTCGGACAGCGCCGTCACGCCCGGCAGCTCCAGCCCGGCCATGAACTCCAGCGAGGCGCCGCCGCCGGTCGAAACGTGCGAGACATCCCGCGCCAGGCCCAACTGGTTGAGCGCCGCGACCGAGTCGCCGCCGCCCACCACGGAAAGGGCCCCGCCGCGCGTCGCCCGCGCGACGGCCTCGCCCACGGCGCGCGTGCCGGCGGCGAAGGGGGAAAGTTCGAACACGCCGACCGGCCCGTTCCAGAAGATGGCGCGCGCGTCGGCCAGAATGTCCCGAAATCGGGCCACCGTGCGCGGCCCGATGTCCAGTCCCTGCCAGCCGTCGGGGATATCGGTCGCCAGCACGGTCTTCCGCTCGCCTTGCTCCCCGAATTCCGTCGAGACGACGACGTCCTCAGGCAGTACGAACTGCGCCTTGCCGCCCCGCACCTGGTTCACGATCTCCCGCGCGACGTCCAGGCTCTCCGTGTCCAGAAGGCTCGCGCCGACGCTCAAGCCCCGCACCTTGAAGAACGTGAAGATCATGCCCCCGCCCAGCAGCAGGGTGTCGACACGCTGCAGCAGGCTGCGGATGACCTCCACCTTGCCCTTGATCTTCGCTCCGCCCAGCACGGCCACGAATGGCCGCGGCGGCCGCTCCAGGAGCGTGCCCAGGTACTGCAGCTCCTTCTCCATGAGCAGGCCGGCGTAGCGACGGTCGAAGTGGCCGGCCACCGCCGCCGTCGAAGCGTGCGCGCGATGGGCGGCGCCGAAGGCGTCGTTGACGTAGACGTGGCCGAGCTGGGCGAGGGCCGCGGCGAACGCGGGGTCGTTGGCCGTCTCCCCGGGCGAGAAGCGCAGGTTCTCCAGCAGCAGGATCTCGCCCGGCATGAGCCTTTGCGCCTGGGCCGCGGAGTCGGGGCCACCCGCGTCCGCCGCGAACCGCACCGGGACGGCCAGCAATTCGGCCAGGCGATCCGCCACCGGCCGCAGGGAGTACTGGGGGTCGGGCGCGCCCTTGGGCCGACCCAGGTGGCTCATCAACACGATGCTCCCGCCCCGCTCCAGGATCGAGTTGAGCGAGGGGAGCGTGGCGGTGATCCGGGTGTCGTCGGTGATCCGGCGCTCCTTGTCGAGGGGCACGTTGTAATCGACCCGCATCAACACGCGCTGACCGCGTGGATCCAGACGATCCAACCCCAGCTTCCTGCTGCTCACATCCACGACCTTCCTGCCGGCGACCGTATCCCCCGCGAGCGGACGCCGGGCTGGCGACCACGACAAACCTGACCTGAGCGGGGGACACGCGCGATGCTAGAAGTCGCCCGCGCGACTGTCAAGGGTCGGCGGGAGCGCGTCCCAGGCCGACGGCGGCGCCGAGCACCAGCGCGCCCAGGACATGCCAGCCCGCCGCGCTCAGCGCGCCCGCCGCCGCGGCGAGCGTCTCGCCGGTCGTGGCCAGATCATCCACCAGGACCGCCTCCGCCAAGCCAAGCGGCGGCGGACCGGCGGCGAACGCCCCTTGCACGTTCCGCGCCCGAGCCGGTCCCGTGGGCGCGAGCTTCGCCTGCTGGGGCGTCGCGCGGCAGCGGCGCAGCACTTCGGGCCGACACGGACGCCCGAGCCGCAGCGCCAGCAGATCGGCCAGCAGCTGCGCCTGGTTGAAACCGCGTTGTCGCCGCCGCGACGGATGCAACGGCATGGGCACCAACGCGGCGGCGGGCCAGCCGGCGTCGGCCGCGAAGAGGTCAGCGGCGGCGACTCCCAATTCCGCCAGGGGCCACGCGACGCCCCGGATCCCGTGGTACTTCAGCGCCCCCACGAGCGCCACCAGCGGCGCGTCCTCCGTGCGCGCCGCCGCGACCGTCAGCCGCGCGCCGCCGGCCAGCCGCAGGCTGCAACGCCGAGCGGCGGGCGCCAAGTGGTCCGCGCACGGCGCGCACAGATGGGGCCGGTCCCAGGACCGCAGGCCGCGCACGCGAGGGCCGGCGCGGGCCCAGGCCGCGCGCGTCGGATCTCGGTCGCACAGCAAACAGCGCTCGGGCCACAGCAGCTCCGCCAGGGCAAGCACGGGCCACGTCCACGCGCGCCGGCCACGCATAAGTGCCACCACGACTTCCGGGGAGGCGTCGTCAGGCCAGCGCCGCGCGCATGGCCTCGCGAGGGACCGGCTCGCCGAACCACCAGGCGAAGGCGAGAGCGCCCTGCTCCAGCAACACGTCCCGTCCGTCCCTCCACGGCAGCGCCGGCCGGTCTGCGGCCGGCAACGCCGGACCGTAGCGCAGGTCCAGGACCAGCGAGCGCGAGCCCGTGGCCGCGCGGGGCAGGTAGGGCGCCGCCTCGACGCCCGCGGCCAGGCAAACCACCCAGATCGTCCGCTCGCCGGCCGTGGCCGGGTCGGCGTCCGTCAGGAGTTCGACGGTCACGCGCGGGGCCGGCGCGGCCGGGTCGTCCAGCCAGGCGCGGCAGCGGCGCACGCTGGCGGCCGAACGCGCGCGGATCACGACCCGCGGCAGGCCTCGATCCAGCAAGGCCAGCGCCGCCGCGCGCGCGGCGCCGCCCGAGCCGAGCACGATCCCGACGTCCGCGCGGCGGTCGTGCCCCCACGCTCGCGAGAGCACGCCGGCGATGCCGCCCACGTCCGTGTTGTGCCCTTCCCAGCGCCCCGCGCCGACGCGCACGGCGTTGACCGCGCCGGCCCGTTGCGCTGCGGGCGTGAGCTGGTCGCAGAGCGCGTGCGCCTCGGTCTTGAGCGGCGCCGTGACGTTGAAACCCGCCAAGCCCGGCGCGCCGCCCGGCGCCTTCAGCCGCGCCAGCTCGCCCGATCGCACGTGGATGGTGCCGTAAAGGTGCGGCAGCCCGCGCGCCCGCAGGGCGGCGGTCTGCAGCCGCGGCGACAGCGAGTGCGCGACGGGGTCGCCCACGACGGCGTAGAACGGCGCGCCGGCGACCCAGACGCGCCCATCCCGCCTCCACCCCCCGGCCTGCGGCGCGGCTTCGAGCCGCAGGTCCGGCTCAATCGCCACGGACCGCTCCCGCGCGCCCGCGCAGCCAGACCAGGAGCGCCAGGCCCGTCAGGATCAGCGCGAGGCTCACGATCTGGTTCACGGACAAACCCGCGGCCAGGCGAGCGCCGGGCTCGTAGTAACGGGCGAAATCCTCCACGAACCGCACGACGCCGTACAGGAACAGGAAACGAGCGAACGTGCCGCCCGTCGCGCCCGGGCGTCGCTCCAGCAGGAGCAGCGCGGCCAGGACCGCGAAGCCGCCCAGCGACCCGTAGAGCTGGCTCGGGTGCAGGGCGACGGCGCCGAAAACGCGGCTCGGCTCGGAACCGGCGGGGAAAACGACACCCCAGGGCAGGCGGGTCGGCGTGCCGAAGCAGCACCCGTTCAGGAAACACCCGAGGCGCGTGATGCCGATGCCCATGACCACCGCGGGCGCCATGACGTCCGCCATGCGCAGAAACGGCACGCCTCTGCGCCGGCACAGCCACCAGACGGTCGCCGTCGCCAGGATGATGCCTCCGTAGAGGGTCAGGCCGCCTTCCCAGATGAAGAAGGCCCGCCACCAGGGATGGAACTCGCCCGGGTGGGTCAGAACGTACAGCAGGCGCACGCCGATCAGCGACGAGATCATCACCGCGAACGAGAGGTCCATCACGGTGTCCGCGTCCAACCCTCTCGCCTTGCCGCGCCGCAGGCACAGCAGGATGCCGAGCAGGAAGCTGACGGACAGCAGCAGGCCGTAGCTCTTGAGCGGCCCGAGGATCTCAGGATGCATTGCGGCCCCTCCTCACGCTTCGTAGTCGTGCGCGCCGACGTTGATGAGCAGCCCCACGAGGAACGACGTGGTCAACAGATTGGAGCCACCGTAGCTGAGCAGCGGCAGCGGCACGCCCGTCACCGGCAGCAGGCCGCACGTGATGGAAATGTTGACCACGACGTGGAAGCACAGATAGGCGACGGCGCCGATCGCCACGAAGGAGGCGAAGGGACGGCGCGCCCCTTCGGCCACGCTCAGACCCCGCAGGATGAGGGCCAAGAAAAGTCCCAGCAGGACGCTCGCGCCCAGCAATCCCAGTTCCTCTCCCACGACGGCGAAGATGAAGTCCGTGTGCCGTTCCGGCAGAAAGGCGAGTCCCTTCTGGGTGCCGTGCAGGTAGCCCGCCCCGAACAGTCCGCCGGACCCGATGGCGACCTTCGACTGGAAGACCTGATATCCGGCCCCCTGCGTGTCGCGCGCGGGGTCGAAGAAGGTCAGGATCCGTTCCTGCTGATAGCCGTGAAGCAGCTTCCACAGCAGCGGGATGCCCAGACCGGTCGCGATGTTTCCGAGCAGCAGCAGGACACCCGCGCCCAGGCGGAAGCGCGCCAGGTAGAGGATGCCCATGAACAGGAACAGGTACAGGCCCCAAGGCCAGGCGCGCTGGGCGACCGTCTCCGAATAGAAGCTGATCACGGCGCTCAGCGCGGGCGACACCACCGCCAGCAGGAAGGTCCACGAGGTGCCGTACCAGAAGAGCATCAGCAGCCAGATGGCAGGAAACGCCAGCGCCGTGCCCAGATCCGGCTCCTTGAGCACGAGCAGGAACAGGGCGGCGGTCAAGCCGAACGACGCGGCCACGGGGCGCAGCTGGCCGCGTTCGGGCAGGCGGCGCGCGAAGAGCCGCGCCAGGACCAGCACGAGGCAAACCTTGGCCATTTCGGCGGGCTGCAGGCGGATCGGGCCGAAGTCGAACCACCGGCGCGCCCCCGCGACCAGCGGCCCCGCCGCCAGGACCAGCACGAGGGCGGCCAACGCTCCCAGGTAGAACACCGAGGTCAGCGCCTCGAGATGGCGCAGCGGGACGCGCGCGGCCAGCGACAGCGTGGTCCAGCCCAGCCCGAGCCAGATCACCTGACGCCAGAACACGGATTTTGCCACGCCCGGGTCGAAAACCTCATAGGGACCGCGAATCCCTTCCGTCACGCTCCAGAGCACGGTCAGCCCGTACACGCCCAACGCCAGGTAGAGCAGCGGCAGGCGCAGATCGCCCGGGGGTCTGAGCCACGCGAGCAATGTCCTCATGCGGGCCTCCGGGGACCGACGGCGAGCGTGACGTTGGCGGCGGCGAGCGAATCCGCCGCGGCCTCCCTCGCGAACCAGGCGGCGAGCCAGCGCCTCGCCACCGGCGCGGCGACCGCGCCGCCGTGCCCGCCGTTCTCCAGCATGACGGCCATGGCCACGGCGGGAGCCTCGGCCGGAGCGTAGCAGATGAACCAGGCGTGGTCCTCGCCGTGCGGATTCTGCGCCGTGCCGGTCTTGCCCGCGACGCGCACCCCCCGCACTCTGGCGGCGCCGCCCGTGCCCTCCTCCACCACACGCGTCATCGTGTCCCTCACCCAGGCCAGATGGGCTTCCGCGATGGGCAGCGGCCCGGGCGGGTTGCCTTGCTCGTCCAGCAGGAAGTGGGGCCGCTCCACCTTTCCCGAGGTGGCCACGGTCGCCGTCAGCATGGCCATTTGCAGCGGCGTCACCAGAATCTCCCCTTGCCCGATCGCGTTGTTGAGCATCACGCCCCTGGTCCAGCCCTGCTTGCCGAAGCGCCTGTTGTACCAGTCCGAGGAGGGGATGAAGCCGGCCGACTCGTTGCGGAAAGGCGAGCCCGTGGGCGCCCCCAGGTGCAGGGCCAGCGCGGTGCGCCGCAGTTGGTCGATGTCCAGGCGCAGCCCGAGTTGGTAATAGAACGTGTCACAGGACCGGATGAGCCCCTGTTCGTGATCCACCCAGCCGTGCCCCTCTTTCTTCCAACAGCGGAAGAACCGGCCCCCGAACTGGTAGCCGCCGTAGCAAGGCTGGAAGGCCGAGGTCGGCGCCACGGCGCCGACCTGCAAGCCACACAGCGACGTCACGATCTTGTAGGGCGATCCGGGCGGGTAAGTGCCCTGCGCGAGACGATTGAACAGCGGCCGGTCGGGATGGTCGCGCAACGTCTCCCAGTCCCCCGTCGAAATGCCCCCCACGAAAAGGTTGGGGTCGTAGGTCGGGCTGCTGTAGGCCGCGAGCACCTCCCCCGACGGCAGCGCCAGGGCCAGCGCCGCGCCCGGTCGCCCCGCCATCGCCGCGGCGAGCGTTTCTTGCATCGCCAGCGAGAGCGCCAACGTGACGTCCTCGCCGGACAGCACGGGGTCGAGCCAGAGGGTCTGGCGCCCGACCACGCGTCCGGCCGCGTTGACTTCCTCGATCCGGGTGCCGGCCCGTCCCCGCAGGCGCGTCTCGAGCGCGGCCTCCACGCCCGCCTTCCCGACGAGGTCGCCCGGCGCGTAGACGCCGGGCGGGCGCGCCGTGTCCATTTCGGCCTGGGTCACCTCGCCGACGTAGCCGATCAGGTGCGCCAGCAACGGCCCGTGCACGTAGCGCCGCCGCGTCCGGGCCTCCACGCGTGCGCCCCGCAGCTGCGCGCGACGTTCCTCGACCGCCGCGATCTGGGGCATGCTCGCGCCCGGCACCACGGTCAGCCGTTCCTGACCCCGCCCGCGGTCGCGCTTGAGGCGCGTCAGCGTCTCCTCGCGCGGCAGATCGAACCAGGCGATCAGCCGCGCGAGCGTCGTGTCGGGCGCGATCTGTCCGCCGCGGCCCAGCGCGCCGGCGGGCACGGTGATGTCGGCGACGTAGACGATATCGGCGAGCACTTTGCCGTCGCGGTCGAGGATGCGCCCTCGCGGCGCCCGCACGCGGGTGCGAACCTGGCGGTTCTCCACGGAACGCTGCGCGAAATCCCCGTGTTTGACGATCTGCAGGCCGAAGAGATTGACCAGCAGCAGCGCGAACAGCACGAGCAGCGTGAGACGATAGACGGGAGCGCGCTGCGGACGATGCGAAAGCACGGCGCCCCCTAATCATCCTGTGCGAAGATGCCCAAACGTTCGGCCAGGCGGAGCAGGGGGAATCCCACCAGGCCGCTGTAGAGGGCCGCCGGCAAGACTTGCAGTAGGAAGGGCGCCGGACGTCCGAAATGGCCGTCGATCAGCAGCACGATCGTGCCATGCACCAGCGCCGCCAGGCCCACGAGCACCGACACGACGGCCGTCAGGCTGTACACCAGGCGGTCGCGCAACTGTCCGCAACCATAGCCGACCAGCGCCAGGGCGAGGGCGTGCAGGCCCAGCAACGGCGGATTCGCCAGATCCAGGATCAACCCCAGGGCGAACCCGCCTAGCGTGGCGCTGGCCGCGCCGCGCGAGAGAGCCAGCAGCACCGTGCCGATCGCCGCGAAATCTGGCGCGATACCGGCGAAATCGATGGCGGGCGCGACGAACGCCTCGCCCAGGAAGGCCACCGCGGCCGCCCAGATCCAGGCGCGCGGACCAGCACTCACGGCGCTCCCCTCTCGGCCCCCGCAACGGCGCCCGCGGTGTCGGCGACGGCGCGCGCGCTGTCGGAGACCTCCGGCGACAGGGCCGGTAGATACCAGGCTCCGGGGCGAGTCACGACGAAAACCACTTCGTTTTGCGTGAGCGAGGCCAGCGGCCTCACTCGGATCACCTTGAAGATCTGATCCGGCGGCGCCGCCACTTCCGTCACGACCCCCACGGGAAGCCCGGGCGGGAAGCCCGCCTCCGCGCGCCCCCCTGGCCCGGCGTCGCGCACCTCCGCGATGCCGGAGGTCAACACGCGGTCTCCGACCACGATCTGCGCGTCGCGCGCGACCATTTCGAGGCGAAACTCGCCGTCGTTCGCGCGCAGGATACCGAGGATTCCGGAACTCTCGATCTCGCAGCCGATGGCCACGTCCGGCGAGGCGATCAGCTCCACCCACGCCTCGAACGACCCCACGGGCTGCCGGACGCGCCCGATCAGTCCGGTGGGGGCCAGCACCGCCTGATACGGCTCCCACACGAGCGGACGCGGGCTGCGGATCTTGATCAGCGAGGGCAAGCGGCCCGCGCGGTAGGCGACGACGTCGCACGGCTGCAGAGCGCCCAAGCTGGCGGCCGCCAGGCCGGCGGCTTGGCGCAGGCGATCCGCGTCCCGCCGCAGGCGCGCCGCGCCGATCCGCTCGAGTTCCAACTCCGCCACGCGCGCGCGCAGCTCGCCGTTCTCCCGCCGCACGCGTCCCACTTCCCGGATGAAGGCCCGCAGCCGCATGACCGGTTCCGTCGTGAAAGCGCCTAGGGCGTCCGCGACCCGCACCTGCGCGGCGTCGGGCATCGACAGCAAACCGACGGCCACGCCGATGCAGACGAGAAGCAGAGTGCGTTCTGCTTGACGGGACGAGATGAAGCCGCGCTTGGACATGGTCCCTCAGTCGCGCGCGCTCTTCATGATCACCGGGCGATACCTATCGAAATCGTCCAGGATCTTGCCGGTGCCCAGGACGACGCAGAAGAGGGGATCGTCCATCAGGTTGATCGGCAGATCGGTCTGCTCCCGCAGCAGTTCCGGCAGGCCTCTGAGCAGCGCGCCGCCGCCCGTCATCACAATGCCCCGGTCCTTGATGTCGGCGGCCAGCTCGGGCGGCGTCTGCTCGAGGGCGTGTTTGAGCGCGTCGGAGATGGCCTGGATCGGCTCCTGGAGCGCCTCGCGAATCTCCAGCGTGGAGATTTTCTGGGTCTTGGGGATGCCGGTGACCTGGTCGAGACCTTTCACCTCCATCTCCTCTTCCTTCTCGAGGCGGAAGGCGGTGCCGACCTTCTTCTTGATTGCCTCCGCGGTCTGGTCGCCGATCAGGAGGTTGTGGTTCTTCTTGATATAGATGACGATCGCCTCGTCCATCTCGTCGCCGCCCACGCGGATCGAAGTGTCGCAGACGATGCCGTTGAGCGCGATGACGGCGATCTCGGTGGTGCCGCCCCCGATGTCGATGATCATGTTGCCGCTCGGCTGGTCCACGGGCAACCCGACACCGATCGCCGCGGCGATCGGCTCGGCGACCAGGAACACTTCGCGCGCCCCCGCGTGCTTGGCCGAATCGCGCACGGCTCGCTTCTCCACCTCCGTGATGCCGGACGGCACGCAGATCACGATGCGCGGGGCGACGAAGTGCCGCTTCTTTTGCGCGATCTTGATGAATTCCCGCAGCATGTACTCCGTGACCTCGAAATCGGCGATCACGCCGTCCTTCAGCGGCCGGATGGCGGCGATGCTGTCGGGTGTCTTGCCCAGCATCGCCTTGGCCTCGGACCCGACGGCGTAGACCTTGCCCGTCTGCCGGTTGATGGCCACGACCGAGGGCTGGTTCAGGACGATGCCCTTGCCCTTGATGTAGACCAGGGTGTTGGCCGTGCCCAGGTCGATCGCGATGTCGTTGGTCAGCAGACCCGCCAGACGGTTCATCATGTTTCCTTCACCCTTCGGAGTCGGCGGACATCTCACTCCCGCCGCTCGGTTCCGGTCCGGGCCATCCGTGTTCCCGGATGCTCACGAATTCGCCTCTGCCGACCACGATGTGGTCGAGCAGCTCGATTCCCAGCAACCGCCCGCAGCTCGCCAACCGCCCGGTCAGACCCAGGTCGTCGCCGCTCGGCCGCGCGCACCCCGACGGGTGGTTGTGCGCGGCGATGACCGCGGCGGCGCCCAGGGCGACCGCCCCGCGAAACAGCTCGCGCGGATGCACGAGCGAAGCGTCGAGGCAGCCGACCGAAACCGTCTCCACCGCGAGCACGCAATGGCGCGCGTCGAGCAGCACGGCCAGGAAATGCTCCCGGTCGGCGCCGCGGAACTCCTCCTCCAGCAGGGGCAGGAGATCCTGCGGGCGCGTGACCGCCAGCCCCAGCGTCCGCTCCGGCGCGCGCACGCGCGCGCCCAACTCGAATGCCGCAGCCAAGCGCGCCGCGCGCGCGATCCCCAGCCCCGGCTGCCGGCTCAGGGCCTGCGCGCGCTGCTCCGCCAACGCCGCCAGCGAACCGGCGCGTCCCAGCAAGCGCAGCGACAACTCGGGCGCCGGCACGCGGCCGCCGGGACCTAGCACCAGCGTCACGAGTTCCCCGGCGGAGAGCGATTTTGCGCCCCAGCGCAGCAACCTGTCGAGCGTTGACCCGGCGACCGGCGCGGGCCGGGGCGACCACTCGAGCGTCGCCTCCTCCGCCGTCATCTGTATCTTGTTGCCGTGAAACATGCTACGCTGATCTGCGGCCGTTGCAAGGTAGCAGACGGCTCCCGTCCCGGCAACCACTTTTCTGGCGCCCGCGGCGCGGCATTCGCCCTTGCCGCGCTCCGGAGCGGCCCGTATCCTTCCCGCGCACCGCTGCCAGGAGGGCGCGCCGGTGACCGTCGATTCGCATTCCCCCGCTCCCCCCACCCTGGTGCGCAAGTACGGCGGCTCCTCGCTCGCCTCCGTCGACCGTTTGCGGGACGTGGCGCGGGCGCTCGCGGCCAAGCGCGCCCAGGGCCATCAGCTCGTGGTGGTCGTCAGCGCCATGGGCCGCACGACCGACGAGCTGTTGCGTCTCGCCCATCAGGTCGCCCCCCAGCCGCCGCGTCGCGAGCTGGACATGCTGCTGTCAGTGGGCGAACGCATCACGATGTCCCTCCTGTCGATGGCGCTCATCAGGGAGGGCTGCCCGGCGATCTCGTACACCGGTTCGCAGGTCGGCATCATCACCGACACGAGCCATACCGACGCGCGCATCATCGAGGTCCGCGCCGACCGGATCCGCGCCTCGCTCAAGGAGGGGCACGTGGTGGTGGTCGCCGGCTTCCAGGGCGTGAGCGTCGATCGCGAGATCACCACGCTCGGCCGCGGCGGCAGCGACACGACGGCGGTGGCTCTGGCCGCCGCCCTGGGCGCGCTGCGCTGCGAGATCCTGAAGGACGTGGACGGCGTCTTCACCGCCGACCCCCACAAGGTGTTCGCCGCGCGCCGTTACGATCATCTCTCCTACGAACAGATGCTGGAGATCGCCGAGGCCGGTTGCGGGGTCCTGCACGCGCGGGCCGTGGAGTACGCCCAACAGCACGGCGTGCCGCTGCTGATCGCGTCGAGCTTCGGCGATGGGCCGGGCACCGCGATCGGGCCGCGCGCGCCCACGGACGATCCCGGCGCGCAACCCTGCCGCTGGCGCCCCCTCGCCCTGGACGTCCGGGAAGACGTGGCGCTGTGCGAACTCTGCGGCGACTTCCCGGACGGAGGCGCGGCGTGGTCGCGGCGCCTGGCGCGGGCGACCGCCCCCGAGACGCTGCTGGCGGAGTGGGTCGAGCAGGGCGGCCGGGAATTCCGCTGGGGCGCCGTCGGCGATCCGGAAGCGATGGGCAGGATCCACGCGGCGCTCGCCGCGGCGGTCGCGGCGGACGGAGGACAGCTCCGTTTCCTGCGGGGCCAAGCCTGCGTGAGCGTGGCGGGGACGCCGCGCGGCGGCGGCACGGCCGCGCGCGAGGCGCTGGCGCAGATTCTGGAGTCGTGCGGCGCCCGGGAATGGCTCGTGCGCGCCGACCACGCCGTGATCAGGTTGCTGATGCCGTCCGGGGACCTGCCGCGCCTGCTGGCCCCATTGCACGCGGCCCTCTTTCCGGCCTGACTTCCGCCTCCAGAAAGTCGCGCCACAGGCCGCTCGGGAATTCGCAGCGCACCACTTCGAGCCAATCCCGGGCCGCCGCGGAATCCTGCAGCCGTCCCCGCAACAGCACGACGGCCCGCGTGAGAGCGAATTCAGCCCGCCGGTCGCTCCGGTGGAAGCGATAAAGGTCAAGGAACGCCTCCACGGCCCCGCGGTAGTCCCCTTGCTTCTCGAACAGGAAGGCCATTTGCGCCAGCTGCTCGGCCGGCATCGCCAAGGTGCAGCCGCCTCGCCGGGCTTCGCGCCAGACTTCGGCCGCGCTGTCCAGCCGGCCCGCCTGCGTCGCGATGGTCAGCGCGCGCCGGTAGGCGGTGCTGGCGTCGCCCGCGCGACCCGTCATGCGGCGCGCCCGTGCCAGCCTCAAGGCGGCATCCAGATCGTGAGGGCGCGCCCGCAGATAGTCGACCAACTCCCCTTCGGCCGCCCAGACCTGCCCCCTGTCGAGGAAGCGCCGCGCGCGGGCCAGCCGGCTCGCCGTCTGCGCTTCGCGGTGCCAGCCCAGCGCCAAGGCAAGGAACAGGCCAAGCGCGAAGCCCCCGAAGTGCGCGGCGTAAGCGACCCGCGCGCCGGCCTCGCGCGCGACGAGCCCTTCCACCACCTGCAGCAACAGCCAGATGAGCGCCGCGATCACGACCGGCACGTGGGCGCGGCCCACCCGATTGACCCCCTGCAGCGGCGCGAACACCCACCAAGCGATGGCGACCCGCGCGTAGTAGAAGCGCACGAGGGCGATGGCCAGCAGGCCCGCGATCGCGCCCGATGCGCCCAGCACGCCCGCCGTGCCCCCGTTCAGCGCGGTGAACACGCCGTGGGTGACGTTGCCCCACGCCCCGAGCATCAGGAAATAGAGCAGGAAGCGGGCGTGCCCCAACTGGTCCTCGATCGGCGGCCCGAGCACGGCCACATAGAGCATGTTGCCCAGCAGGTGCAGCCAGCCGCCGTGCAGGAGGACCGCGGTCACCGCCGCCCAAGGGGCGGCGCTGCCCCCCAGGTAGACCAGCCGCCAGGGGGGCAGCGGCAGCGCGTGGGGGAACCATTTCCACCAGGCGAAGCCAACCGCCATGAGCACCAGCAGCGCCGACGTCACCAGAGGGGGACGGTCGCGGGGCTGGTCGAAGCCAACGGGATAGTAGTAGAGGAAATACACGGGCCTCCCCGCCGGACGCCGGGGGGCGCCGGGCGGCGATCGCGAACGCGGACTGTGCTCCGGTTATCGGCCCGGGACGCGCCGGCTTGACAGGGAGCGCCGGCCGCGGCCTAGAAGGCGTACGCGAGGCTGACGCCGGTGAAGGTGGACCTTTCCTGCTCGCCCGCGTTCGTGAGCCAGGAGCCCAGGTTGAAGGGGGCGCCGTCGCTCAGCAGCACGTCGGCGTCCAGATCCCCCACGTGGAAACCGAGGCCGCACGCCACGTCGAAGCTGCCCACGCCCGGAACCCAGAGCGGTTGGGCCACTCCCGTGGGGACGTGGACACACGAGGCGCGCAGCGACAGCCAGGGGCGCACCCGCGCCTCCACCGCCAGACGCTCGGTCGGATAGCTGTGTGTCTGCGAAATCACGGGGATCGGTTCCAGCAGCTGGCCGCCCGAGGGCCACTGCGCGACGTCCTGCCGTCCCTCGCGCCAGTCGATGGCGGCGATCACCATCGCGTCGGGATGCGGCAGCACCTGCACCGCCACGCCGCCCCGCGCCGCCCACGCGTCGAGCCGGGAGCTCGCCAGCCCCCCGTACGTCAGGAAAGCGGGCACCAGCAGATCCCGGTCGTCGCGGGCGTACTCCGCGACGGCCAGCAGGACGACCTGCGGGCCGAGTTCCCGCAACGCCCGGGCGCGCAGCGCGAAAGAGCCCCAGCTCTGGCGCTCGACGGCATCCTCGCCCTCTTCCCGGCGCAATCGAGACCCGCGCAGGTCCGCGGCCAGATCGAGGAAGGCGCGGGGATTCAGATCCAGCCGCGCGCCCAGTCCCAGCGACAGTTCATTCATCTCCGCTCCCGCCCAGACGTAGCTCGTCCCCACGTGCAGGCCGAGCGCGGCACGCCCCCACCGCCAGCCGGCCAGAACGTTGACACCATCCGGCCGCGCGGGATTGTTCGCCCGGTCGAGATCGTCGAAGAGATACAGCCCCAGGCTGGCCGTCCCGTCGCGCCCGGCGGGGCTCCAGTGCACGCCGGCGCCGGCGCTGTCCTCGGCGCGCCAGGCGTACTCGCCGTACTCCACGACGGCCATTTGCGGATAGGCGGGCAGGCAACCGTACCAGCGCAGCACGTTGGCCGTGTCGTCGAACCAGTCTCCGTCGCCGCCCAGGCTGCGCACGCGGGTCTCGGTGGCCGTGGCCGTACCTGCCGCGGCCAGCGCGCACGCGAAGAGAGCGCAGACAGCCCATCGGGACACGTGCGGTCTGGGGCGAGGCGCGCGCCAGGAACTCATCGCTGGACCTCCCAACCGGCCTGACCTACAGGTGGCCTCTGTCGGTCAGACGATAATCCCCCAGGCCGTGGGCGTCGAGGAATGTGAACACGAGGTTGCGGTCGTGGTAGTACCAGATCTCCCAGCGCGCCTCCATGGAAAGATCGTCGCCGCGCTGCTCGATCCCGTCCGGAGCCCCGTAACGGATCCAGATCCGGCCGCGGTCGGTGACGGCGCCGCGCCCGAAGCCTCCGAACCGCTCGTCCGCCTCCAGGACGCGCCGCAGATGGGCCGCCTCGAGCTGAGCCGCCGAACCGCCTTCTGCCGCCGCCGCTTCCTCCCAGAAGGCGCGCCAGGCCGCCTCCCTCCCCGCCGGCGGGACGCCCTTCAAATCGCGCCGCGCCTGCTCGGCCGGCAGGCCGTCGAGCCAGCCGAGGTGCTGCCGCCACTGGCCGTCGTCGCCGAAGCGCACGGTCAAGTTCACGAACGGGCGGGCGGGATCCAGGTCCAGACGCTGCGGGCGGGCCGTATCGCCGCTCTCGAGCCAGACCGCCAGCAGCAGCCGCCCGAAGTCCAGGTCCTGCGCCGGCCAGGCCAGATCGACCGGCGGCACCTCGTCTCCCACGGCCACCGGCGCGAGCGGAAGGCGCAGCGCTTGGGCCAGTTGCTCTCGGTCCGCTTGCCGGCGCTCGGGCGCCGCCAGCGCCGCGAGCGTCACCCCGCCCGCCGGCCACTGCGCGACGTTGGGGCGCCGTCCGAGCTGGACCCGCGCCCGCAGCGTGTCGCGCCCGGCGCCCAGCGTGGGCGGTGTGCCGTCGTCCAGATTCCAGGCGAAGCCCGCGAAATAGACCGGCACCCGCAGGCCCTCTCCCACCTGCACGGTCAGGCGCTCGCGCCAGCGGCGCGACGTGTCGTCGACCAGCACGTCCACGTCCAGCTCGGCGCGCCCCTGTCCCGGCAGGCGCAGGGGCACGGCGCAGACCAGCTGCCCATCGCCGCGCGTGGCCGCGTGGTCCGGCACGACGACCTCCGCCGACGCCACGCCCCCGCCGATCCGCCGGCCGTCTCGGCGCGCCACGACCGTGACCCGCATGCCCGCCCGGAACTCGCCCGCCCGCCGCGTGAAGACCAGCGAGCGGTACGGCACCCCCACCTGCAGGAGACGCGACTCCGCGCCCGTAGAATCGATGCGTGTCGCCACCGTCAGCCGCAAGCCGCTCGGCGCGTCGGGCGCGCCGCGTGGTTGGGCCGCGCTCGGCGCGGGGCCCGCGAGCAGCAGACCCGCGCCCAGCGCCAGGACCGCCAGCCGAGGCCGCACCAAGCCGCCGGGCGCGAGAAAACGCGGGCGCCGTCGGGGAAGCATGCTCGTCCTTCGCTCAGGCCAACCGGGCGCCTGGGCGCCCCGGCTCGTTCACCTGGTCACTGGCGATCATGCCGTCGTGCAGCCGGATGATGCGATGCGTGTGGGCCGCGATGTCCGGCTCGTGGGTGACGATGATGATCGTGTTGCCCGCCGCGTGCAACTGGTCGAGCAGACCCATGATCTCGAGGCTTGTGACGGAGTCGAGGTTCCCCGTCGGCTCGTCCGCGAGAAGCAGGGACGGGTTGTTGACGAGCGCGCGGGCGATGGCGACGCGCTGGCGCTGGCCGCCGGACAGCTCATTGGGCTTATGGGTCGCGCGATCGCTCAGCCCGACCGCCTGCAGCGCCGCCCCCGTCCGCAGGCGACGCTGCGCCGCCGGCACGCCGGCGTAGACCAGCGGCAACTCCACGTTCTGGAAGGCGGTCGCGCGCGGCAACAGGTTGAACGTCTGGAACACGAATCCGATCTCTTGGTTGCGGATGCGCGCGAGCGCGTCGTCCGTCAACGTGCTCACTTCGACGCCGGCCAGCGTGTACGACCCCGACGTCGCGGTGTCGAGACAGCCAACGAGGTTCATGAGGGTCGATTTGCCCGAACCGCTCGGCCCCATGATCGAGACGTATTCGCCGCGCTGGACCTCCAGGTCCACGCCGCGCACGGCCGGCACCTCGACCGTGCCCACGACGTAGGTCTTGCGCAGATCGCGGATCGCGATGAGGGTGTCGTGACCGCCGGAGGTCACGAACCAGTTCCCACGAAACGAACGGTCCGGCCCACCGCGCGATCGAGCCTGGCGGCGTTGATCAGCCAGTCGCAGATCGCCTGCACCTCGTCGCTGCGCGCCCTCGCCAAGTTGACCTGCGCCGTGATGATGTCGAGCGTCGTGCCGGCTCCCACCCGGAAACGTTCCTGCGCCAAGCGCAGCTCCTCTTCGGTCTGTCCGATCGTCTCCTTGCTCAGGCTCGCCCGTTCGCGCGCCTCCAGCAGGCTGTTGTAGATGCTGCGGATCTCGAGCTGCGCGTCGAGCCGCGCCTGATCGAGCGCGTACTGCGCGACTCGCACGCCGGCCTTCGCGCGGGAACGCCCCGTCAGGCTCTGCAAACGATCGAACACGTTCCAGTTCAAGCGGTAGCCATAGCCCAGGTTGTCCGATTCCTGCGCGCCGAACCGGTACGGCGATTCGTTCTTGTAACGCGAGTAGCTAAGGAAGAGATCGAGGCTCGGCCAGAGATTCGAGCTGGCGGAGGTCACGTCGCCCTTGCTCGCCTCCACTTCCTGCTCGCGGCCGCGCAGGTCGAGACGGTTCGCCACCGCTTCCTGGTAGAGGGTCTCGAGCTGTTCGAGGCTGAAATCGGCGTTCTGGACCGAACGCTCGATTTCGAAGCGCTTGGCCAGCGGCTGGTTCATGGTGTGGGCGAGCACGGCGAAGGCCTGTTCGACCGCGTTCTGCGCCCTGACCGCGTCCAGCTTGGTCTGCTCGTGCCGCACTCGCGCCTGCAGGACGTCGCTGCGCGCCGCGCTGCCGAGCTTGAAGTACACGTCCATGCGCTCGAGCTCGCGCGCCGCCAGGTCGCGGCTCTCCGCGGCCACTTCCAGCAGGCGTTCCATGCGCAGCAGGTCAAAGTAGGCCGCGGCCACGCTCTCGACCAACTGGTGGCGGCTGTAGGACTCCGCGGCCTCCGCGGCCCGCAGCGTGGCGCGGGCCGACTTGAGGCCGCCGTAGTTGCGGAAACCGTCGAACACGTTCAGGCTCGCCTGTCCGCTCCAGTCCTGATAGGTGGTGGTGATGCTCTCGTCGGCCACCTCGCCGGTGGCCGAAGACACCGGGAAGACCAGGATCGGCCCTTCGAGCGACTGCACGCTGTAGAGGTCGGCGGCCGTCTGCGCGACGTCGAAGTCCGTGCGCTCGTTTTTGCTGTAGGTGCGGCTGAGGCTGACGTCGGGCAGGAAGGCGCCCCAGGCTCCCTTGACGCCTTGCGCGGCGCCCTCGCGCTGCGCGCCGACGCTGGCCAGCGTCGGACTGTTGCCGAGCGCGATGGCCACGCACTCCTGCAGGCTGAGGACCGGCGCTTCCTGGGCCGGCGACGCGGCGCCGGAATCCGCGCCCTGAGCGAAGGCTCCGGCCGCGACGGCGCAGATATGGCTCGCGACGGCCAGCGGAACGAACGAACGAAACAGCGTCTTCAACATGGAACGAGCCCTCCCGGACGGAGAACGCGACGGGCCGCCGCGCGGTGCCTCGGCGGCCGGATCAGATACTAAACGCGGGCGGCCCCCTCTTCCAGCGCCAATCGGCATCCGCGCGCCGCCCGACCGCCCAAGCCAACCCCTACGCAAACAAGCGGGCGGGGTTGCAACCCCGCCCGCATCGCAGTCCTTGGGCCACGCCACCCGGCCTAGTGCAGCCTGAAGCGGAAGGGAATGGCCATCCAGACCTTCACCGGAATGTTGCGCTGCTTGCCGGGCTCGAACTTGCACTTCATGGCTGCCTCGCGCGCCGAGGCGTCGAGCAAGGGATGCACGCCTTGCAGGACCACCGCCTGCATGACGCTGCCGTCCGGGCCCACGAGCACCTTCACAATCACCGTGCCCTCGAGCTGCGACGCGCGCGCCATCTCCGGATAGTCGGGCGGCACGAATTTGACCATCTTCGGCTTTTCCTGCGACGCGACGAACACATCGCCGCCGTCGCCGGCGCCCATGTCGCCGCTCGTCATCGGGATGTCCTCGAAATCCTCGAAAAGGCTCTCGGCGATGTCGACCTCGTCGCTCACCTCGTCGTCCGGCGCGGCCTCGATCGGCGCCTGCGGCCGGGGGACGTCCTCGGGCGGCGGCGGCAGCTCGATGGCGTCTGGCATGTCCACGATCTCGAAGGTCGAGGTGCGCAGGCGGTAAGGATTCGGGATGTATTTCGGCGAGAAGAGGAACAGCAGCAGGATGATGAGCATGGCCACGTACGCGCCGCGGCGCAGGTACCGGTTGTACCCCGCCTTGAACTCGTCGTTGGCCGACATCCTGATCTGCGCCAGCTGCTCGGTGGTCATGCCCGCTCCTCGCCTAGAACTTGCGCCCGGGGGCGGCATCCGGCTTGGCGTTGAACGACACGCGCAACGCGTTGACGTCCTTGAGCTCCTCCATGACGTCGGAGACCACCTTGTACGGCGTGGCGTTGTCCGCCTTGAAAGCCACCACCAGCGAGGGATTGCCCTGGAGCTTCTGGGCGATGAGGTTGGACACGTTGGTGTCCTGCACGAGCATGTCGTCGATGGAGATCTGGCCCCTGCGATTGATGAAGATGTTCGTCACCATCTCCTGCTTGATCTTCTCCGCCGCCTCGGCGCGGGGCAGCTCCACCACAAGCCCCGTCTCCTTGCGGAAGATGGTGGTCACCATGAAGAAGATCAGCAGCAGGAACGCGATGTCGCCGGTCGAGGCCGTCGAGATCTCCGACGTGGCCGCGCTCTTCCGCCTGAATTTCTTTGCACGCATGCTCTCGCCTCAAACCTTCGACGTCTTCAGCGAAACGCGCCTGGCCTCCGCGAGCTTCAGCTCGTCGAGGCAGGCGACCATCTTGCCGTAGTCGGCGTCCGGATGCGTTTCGAGGACGACGACCAGCTTCGGGTTGGCCTGCAGGCTGCGTTCGATGTTGCTCTTGATCGCGTTGATCTCGATCGGCTTCTTGTCGAGCGTGATGTGGTTGTCCGCGTGCACCTTCAGCGTCATGACGTTGCTCTGCTTGACCCTGACCGCCTGCACGGCGCTGTCCTTGGCCGGCAGCAGCAGCGGCAGGCCGAAATCCTCGGCGAAGGCCGTGGACACGATGAAAAAGATCAGCAGCAGGAAGGCCACGTCGCCGGTCGACGCGAGATTGATCGCCCCGATCGGAGGCTTGCGCTTGATTTTCATGACCATGGCTTCGGGCCTCCCGGATCCGGTGCAGTCGGGCAGTTCGCCCCCGTCCCGCTACTTGCCGGCTCCCATGCGCTGGATGGCCTCGATCAGCTCGCCGGCGCTCTCCTCCATCTCGGTGACGAAGCGGTCGTTCACGTTGACGAAGTAGTTGTAGGCCGCCGCCACGGGGATGGCGATCATCAGACCGGCGGCGGTCGTGATCAGCGCCTCGGAGATGCCGCTCGCCACGAGCTTGGCGTTGACCTGCTCGGCCGCCGCGATCGCCTCGAAGGCGTGGATCATGCCCGACACCGTGCCGAGGAAGCCGATCAGCGGCGCGATGTTGATCACCGTCGTGAGCCAGTTCATGCCGCGCTCGAGAAAGGCCATTTCCAGGGCGCCCGCCGAGCCGCAGGCCTTCTCGACCGCCTCCGGCCCATGGTCGGCCTTCTGCAAGCCGGCGTAGAGGATGGCCGCGATCGGGCCGCGCGTACGCTGACACTCGAGGGAGGCCGCCTGCACGCCCTCCGTGCGCAGCGTGGTGATCACGCTGCCGATGAGCTTGCGGGCGTCGGTCTTGGCGCGGTTCAGCGTCCAGGCCCGCTCGATGGTGAAGGCCAGACCGATGAGCGCCGACAAGAGCAGCCAGTGCATGAACACCCCGCCGCGCACGTACAGGTCACCCACGCCGGTCTTGCCGAGCGGACTGTTGGCGACGAGCCCCAGGAGGCCGCCCATCTTCTGCTGGACGACCGGGATCTCGTCGGTGGAATCGGACGCGGTGCTGCCGAAGGCAAGCGAGTCGTTCGTGGCCATGATGCCTTCGATGTTCGGGCCGGCCTGGCCCGGCTCTTGGGCGACCGCGGGAACGGCCAGCAGCAGCGCCGCGCAGGCCATGCCGACCAGCGCGATCAGGGCGCGGTGGAGCGTACCGAGACGAGCCATGGTGCCAGATCTCCCTTTCCAGAAATGGAGCCCGCGTGAGGATCGCACCCGAAGGGCGGAGGGTGACAGGTGGGAGCCACCCCGATCGGGCCGCAAACCCGGCAGCCAAGCCGGACACGACCCGCCCGTCGGCAGAAGCGCCGCGACCCACGGACCAGTTGCGGACGCGTTGTTAATGTGTGTCACCGCCGCAGCCAAGTCAAACGATTTCTGGCCACGGACGGGCTCCGGACACGGGCTGCCCGGCTCAACCGCCGGGCTTGAGGACGCTCGTCGAATCCAGCATCCAGACCCCCACGCCGAAGCGGTCCACCAGCAAAAACCGCATCCCGAGACCCTGGCCGCTGTACCGGTTGGGAAAGAGCTGGCGTCCGGCATGGTTGTACTCCCACAGTTCGAAGCCCTGCTTGAAGGAGAGTTCCCCCTTCTTGCTCAGGATCGCGCGTCTCGTCTGGGTATTGACCACGAGCGGAATGCCAGGCTTGCCCTTGATCTGCGTCCCGTGGCGTTCGAGCGCGAAACGGTCGTAGACCTGCGCCAGGGCGTCCTCGCGCGCCCGTTCGTTGAGCGGCAGCACATCGCGCGAGATCTCGTCGGGCGGGCCAAGCAGGAGGTAGAGTTCGGCGCGAGCGTCCAGGGGACCGCGCGCTTTGATGCCCCCGAGATGTTCCCTCACGTACGAAACGCGGCACCGGAATTCCTGGTAGGCCTCGTTGACCGGGGTGGCCGGATCCGGGTCGTGTTCGCTCCAGAAGCTTTCCAGGAGGGCCTCCCGCTGGGCCTGGCCGGCCGCCTCGAATTCCTCGCGTTGATCGTCCGCCAGCACCACGCGCCCTTCCCACAGCAGTTCGTCCGCGAACCGGTTCAGTGATTCCAGGCGCCAGACGACGTCGAATTCGGCCAGCCAGCCGCGACCCCTGCCGTCGCCGGGCGCCACGCTCAGCTGGTAGACCCCGGGGGGCAGATCGGCGACGTCCAGGTCGTAGAACACGGCGGTGGCGCCGCCGGCGCTCAGGCGCGCCCCCTGGGTCTGCGTCAGCGGGATCGTGTCGCGCAGCGCGAAATCGAGATCCTTGGCCAGCACCTGAACCAGCAGCTCCGCCGGCGCGGCGTCGAGCGCCCCGGGCGCGGCCTCGACCTCGAAGTAGACCTGCAGGCGGTCCTGTTCCAACCCGTAGCGCCTTCCCGGGTGCAGATACGAACTCAGCGCGGATTGCTCCACCTTTTCGTCGTCGAGACCTTCGTCGCTCCAGGCGCGGATCGGCGCCCGGGCCAGGAACACCGGCGCCTGCAAGGTCAACCCGGCAGGGGCCAAGAGAGGTTCGGGCGCGGCCCAGTCGGCCGCCGCCTCGCTGCGCGCCCAGAGCTGCTGGCCGGCCGGCGGCCGCTTGCCCGGGCGGGCCCGCAGCCGGTCCTCGATCGACACCGTCAGGCGCCCGCGATCGGCGCCGATGCCCCGCAGGACCAGGGGAAAATTCTGGTAGCTGGTCGCCGAAGCGGCCTGCTCCCGATCCGCGCAGCGGATGGCGATCGCGGTGGCCAACCGCGCCCCGCCGCCGCCTTCGGCGGTCAGCTCGGCCATCACGTGCAGCTGCCCCGTCAGCTCTCCCTCACCCTGCTCGAAGGTCAAATCGCGGTTCGCCGCGCAGATGAGCAGGACGAGGCTCCAGGTCCCGTCCGCCTCGCGCCGGTCGAGCACGTCGATCGTCGTGAGGAAATTGCCCGTGCCTTCGAGCGGCCGCAGCGCGGCCATCGCCGCCCCCGCGGCGGGCAACACGGCGATCAGCACTGCTGCGACCGCGCCCCGCCGGGCCCAAACAGATGATCGAAGTTCCACGTCGGCTCCTCGGATCAGGCGCCTGCGCGGCGGGGGAGGGCGCGCCGGCCGCCTGCTTGGAAAAGATGGTAAGGACACTCGCGCTCGCGCGCAATCTGGAAGCCGATCCCCGTCCCTCCTACCGGACGACGACGAACTTCCCTATGAAATCCTCGAACCGGTCGTCCTGCGACTGCACCGCGTACAGGTAGATCCCGCTCACGATCTCCTGCCCGTTCCGGCTGACCAGGTTCCACGACGCCTGCCCGTAGCCGCTCGTCCCGTCGTGATACACCGTCTGCACCAGATCGCCGTCCTCGGTGAAGATCTTGATCGTGTTGCGCGCCGCCGGCAGGTTCGCGAAACAGACGTGCACGCCGGTCGGGTCGTCCGCGTTGGGCAGGAACTCCTGGAACTCCTCCAGCGCGTCCCGCGTCGCCGGGTTCGGGTAGACATAAATGTTGGCGCCCTCGAGAGCGCGTTCCTCGGCGCTTTGCGCCGCCGCCGCGGGCACCGTGTGCGTGAACGAAGAACCCGGGTCACCCGATTGACCCTCCCCGATCGTCACATAATCGTCCCCCACGAGTCGGACGGAGTGATCGGTGGCCGTGACCGAGTAGAAATAGAGAAATCCATTGTGCACATCGTGGTCCACGTACTCGTAAAACCGCGTGCCGTGCTTGGCGACCACGCCCACGCTCTCCGCGCGCGCGGCCGCCATGAAAAACGTGTCCAGCTCGGCCGGGTAGCCTTCCCAGGGCAGCAGCCCCTCCAACGCCGGGACCGGTATGCCGTCCCGGTCCCGCAGGGGCGGACGTGTCGACCAGGCGTTCTCGACATCGCCGTCCACGACCTCTTGCATCGCCTCCGGCAGACCGTCAAAACGCTCGCCGAAAGACGTGTCGGCCAGACACACCGGCATGTACTGGATCGACGTCAGACCCGTGTTCGCCCCCAGCGGCAGCGTTTCCGACACCACGGTGTGGTCGACCAGCTCCCGCGTGGTGATGAACGTGTTCACCACGTCGTATTCCGCGATCAACTGCCACAGCGTGCTTTCCGGACCGTTCACGACCGAAGAACCGAACGGCCGCGTCCAGTTGTCGGCGCGCCAGATCCGGTAAGATTCGAAATCGATGACCGCCGTCCGGATGTCCTTCGTGACCTCGCTCCGGTCGTCCCAGAAAACGTGCACGGTGTTGTCCAGCGGCCACACGCGCAGGCCCGGCGGCGGCGGCGCCATGCCCACCAGCCACCGGATGTTGTGCTCCATGCCGCCGATGCCCGTGCAACCGCCTTTCTCGCTGTCCGACGTAAGGGGCTCCCAGCAATTCCAGGTCTCCTGCAGCTGCGGCTTGTCGTTGTCGCAAATGATCCCGTTCTGACGCGAACACTCGAAACAATTGTCCATGTTCACGTAGACGCAGTGCTTGCCGAAATCAGGGTCGTCGATGTTCTCCACCACGGACAGGTCGTCTGCGACAATGCGCGGCCACGCCTGCGCCAGTTCCACGTCCACACACGACGTGTCCATGAAATCGGCCGCGAACGTGAAAATGGGATTCTGACCGCTCGCGTTGAGCGCGAAATCCTCCTGACAGATGCGCGTCTCCCGCCCATTCTGCCCGGTCGCGATGTCGCCGTCCGTGTTGAAATAGTTGCCGTAGAAGGTCAACGCCGCTTCCGCCGCGTTCGTCTGCAGCCCCTGCAGGCCAGGGCCAACCACGATCGCCGCCTGGAACTGCAGCGTGTCGCCAGGCGACAGCGTCTGGAACGGCCCGTTCGCCACCAGAATGCGAAAATCGTTCTTCTTCGCCACGAACGTGTTGTTGTCGCGCTCTTCCCGCGACAGAAGCTCGTAGCGGTCCGAGTCGTTGACGGGATCGCCGCCCTGCTCGAAGGAAACCTGCCCGGCGAAGGCTTGATACGAGCGCACCTCCACCCGCAGCGGCGCCGTCTCCCCCGTGGGATCGGTGTCGTGCCCCAAAAACAGCAGACCAATGTAGCCGGGCGTCTGGCCGCTGTCTCCGTCGTCATCGAACATGTAGCCGACCGACACAGGCACGTAGCTCTTGTCCTTCGCCAGGACCATGCCTTCCCACGAACCCGCCACGTCGTCGCTCGCAGCGTCGGCGACCGAACGCGGACCGATGTCGCAGTCGGCGAAAAATCCGATGTAGACATCCTCGATGGCCGCCACGCCGATGTTCGTGATGAAAAATTCGAACCCCACGAAATCATCGACGTCGTCGTTCTCCCACGCATAGGTCTGCATGATCACTTCAAGGTTCAACGGCACGTGGTCCGCGTACAACTCCCTGGCGATGCGCGTGTTGTCGTACATCGTGCAGACCATCATCTGGTTGCCCGCTTGACCGAAATCCTCGTCGATCAGACCATCATCGTCGTCGTCGTAGCCGTTGAGGATCTCCTCGTCGATCAGACCATCATCGTCGTCGTCGTTGGCCGCTTGCGGCGCCCGCCGCCCGCTGGCGTCCGCGTTGCCAGGCGGCCGCGTGAGAATCCCGCTGATCCCCTCGTAGATCGTGTCGCGCGCGTCGTCCCCCGGCCTGAACTCCATATCATACTGCCCCGTGCTCACCAGCGGGCTGCCCAGCTGGATGCCCCCGACCCACAGACCCGCCGACCAGAGGTACTCAACGCCGCTGCCGGCCGGCCACTGCGCGGACGGCTTGTCGGACAAGGTGCTCGGGACGGAAAACCGCGATCCGATGAGGCCGAAGTTGGTGATGTTGATGTGCAGCTCACCCACGTTCATCACGTACGAGCCGTCGGTGATGTGCACGCCGTGCGGATCTTCGCGCCAGCTGTCCAGCGGATCGAAAAGCTCTACCCACGCCAACGCCGGCGTCGCCAAGGTCACCGCCAGCGCCGTCCCTGCGAGCGCCAGCGCCGCCGCGGCGAGCCGAATCCGCCGCCCCAGCGCCGCAGCAGCGCCCTCGGGCCAGGTGCGAGACAGCATCGCGAGCTCCTTTCCGATCTGCGCAACATCTCGGCGGAACATCTCTCACGCGCATGTCGTCGCGACAACGATCAACATGAAATTACGGTTTCAGGTATCCGCCGACAAGCGGACGCAAAACGGGCCCCTTGAAGGGGCCCGTGCGTTGCTGCGAAAAAATCGCGGGGGCTAGTAGGCGAACGACAGCGTCAGGCGATTCACCCAGCCCAGCGCCTGCATGTCGACCGCACTGTAGTCCAGACGCGCCTTCGACGTGCGCCCCGTCGCGAACTGCACGCCGAAGCCAAAGGCCAGGGCGTCGCTATCGTAGTTCAGGTTGTAGCCCAGCCGGCCGTAGAACATGTTATTCAGGTTGTACTCTACTCCCATATTCGCCCGCTCACCAGCGTCCGACGGATGCTGGAACTCCGCCGAGGCCACCAGCGCGTGATTGCGTCCCTGGAGTGCGCTGAAGCAGGCGCCGACCTTGAACGTCGTCGGCAACTTAGCCTCGCGGTCGTCGAAATTGATCTTACCCCCCAGGTGTTGCATGACCATGCCCAGCTTCAGGCCGCGCACGCCGATGCGGTAGAGGATGCCGAAGTCCAGACTTGCGGAATTGACGCTGGTTTCAGCCAGACCCATGTGCAGGTAGTTGAGAGTGAAGCCGGAGGAAAATTTGTCCGTGAAAAAGCGCGCGTACGAGAAACCGAAGGAGGTCGAACCGGCGTCGAAGGTCTGCCCGGTGCCCTCCGGTTCATACGCCGTGCGCACAATCATGGGATCCAACCACAGCGATCGGACCGAGAGCGCGAACGAACCCGGGATCTGCCTCGGATTGAACACCGCCACCGCCGAGGTAAGATTGATGTCCGCGGGCCACTCGACCTGCGAAATCATAAACTCGCTTCCCCGCACGTTCACCAGACCGGCCGGGTTCCAGAACACGGCCGACGCGTCGTCGGCCACGGCGGTGAAGGCCGCCCCCATGCCCGTGGCGCGGGCGGTCGTGCCTATCTGCAGGTATTGGGCGCCGAAAGTGCCCACCTTCTCGAAGAACGCGGCCTGCGCCAGCCCAGGCAGGGCCAACACGACCAGGGTCAGGATCGTCCAGCGCTTCATGGGAACCTCCAAGTCCATCCACGGACGTGCCAGCATGGTCGGGGTGCTCGTTGAATCCGGCTCCCTACCGGACGACGACGAACTTCCCTATGAAATCCTCGAACCGGTCGTCCTGCGACTGCACCGCGTACAGGTAGATCCCGCTCACGATCTCCTGCCCGTTCCGGCTGACCAGGTTCCACGACGCCTGCCCGTAGCCGCTCGTCCCGTCGTGATACACCGTCTGCACCAGATCGCCGTCCTCGGTGAAGATCTTGATCGTGTTGCGCGCCGCCGGCAGGTTCGCGAAACAGACGTGCACGCCGGTCGGGTCGTCCGCGTTGGGCAGGAACTCCTGGAACTCCTCCAGCGCGTCCCGCGTCGCCGGGTTCGGGTAGACATAAATGTTGGCGCCCTCGAGAGCGCGTTCCTCGGCGCTTTGCGCCGCCGCCGCGGGCACCGTGTGCGTGAACGAAGAACCCGGGTCACCCGATTGACCCTCCCCGATCGTCACATAATCGTCCCCCACGAGTCGGACGGAGTGATCGGTGGCCGTGACCGAGTAGAAATAGAGAAATCCATTGTGCACATCGTGGTCCACGTACTCGTAAAACCGCGTGCCGTGCTTGGCGACCACGCCCACGCTCTCCGCGCGCGCGGCCGCCATGAAAAACGTGTCCAGCTCGGCCGGGTAGCCTTCCCAGGGCAGCAGCCCCTCCAACGCCGGGACCGGTATGCCGTCCCGGTCCCGCAGGGGCGGACGTGTCGACCAGGCGTTCTCGACATCGCCGTCCACGACCTCTTGCATCGCCTCCGGCAGACCGTCAAAACGCTCGCCGAAAGACGTGTCGGCCAGACACACCGGCATGTACTGGATCGACGTCAGACCCGTGTTCGCCCCCAGCGGCAGCGTTTCCGACACCACGGTGTGGTCGACCAGCTCCCGCGTGGTGATGAACGTGTTCACCACGTCGTATTCCGCGATCAACTGCCACAGCGTGCTTTCCGGACCGTTCACGACCGAAGAACCGAACGGCCGCGTCCAGTTGTCGGCGCGCCAGATCCGGTAAGATTCGAAATCGATGACCGCCGTCCGGATGTCCTTCGTGACCTCGCTCCGGTCGTCCCAGAAAACGTGCACGGTGTTGTCCAGCGGCCACACGCGCAGGCCCGGCGGCGGCGGCGCCATGCCCACCAGCCACCGGATGTTGTGCTCCATGCCGCCGATGCCCGTGCAACCGCCTTTCTCGCTGTCCGACGTAAGGGGCTCCCAGCAATTCCAGGTCTCCTGCAGCTGCGGCTTGTCGTTGTCGCAAATGATCCCGTTCTGACGCGAACACTCGAAACAATTGTCCATGTTCACGTAGACGCAGTGCTTGCCGAAATCAGGGTCGTCGATGTTCTCCACCACGGACAGGTCGTCTGCGACAATGCGCGGCCACGCCTGCGCCAGTTCCACGTCCACACACGACGTGTCCATGAAATCGGCCGCGAACGTGAAAATGGGATTCTGACCGCTCGCGTTGAGCGCGAAATCCTCCTGACAGATGCGCGTCTCCCGCCCATTCTGCCCGGTCGCGATGTCGCCGTCCGTGTTGAAATAGTTGCCGTAGAAGGTCAACGCCGCTTCCGCCGCGTTCGTCTGCAGCCCCTGCAGGCCAGGGCCAACCACGATCGCCGCCTGGAACTGCAGCGTGTCGCCAGGCGACAGCGTCTGGAACGGCCCGTTCGCCACCAGAATGCGAAAATCGTTCTTCTTCGCCACGAACGTGTTGTTGTCGCGCTCTTCCCGCGACAGAAGCTCGTAGCGGTCCGAGTCGTTGACGGGATCGCCGCCCTGCTCGAAGGAAACCTGCCCGGCGAAGGCTTGATACGAGCGCACCTCCACCCGCAGCGGCGCCGTCTCCCCCGTGGGATCGGTGTCGTGCCCCAAAAACAGCAGACCAATGTAGCCGGGCGTCTGGCCGCTGTCTCCGTCGTCATCGAACATGTAGCCGACCGACACAGGCACGTAGCTCTTGTCCTTCGCCAGGACCATGCCTTCCCACGAACCCGCCACGTCGTCGCTCGCAGCGTCGGCGACCGAACGCGGACCGATGTCGCAGTCGGCGAAAAATCCGATGTAGACATCCTCGATGGCCGCCACGCCGATGTTCGTGATGAAAAATTCGAACCCCACGAAATCATCGACGTCGTCGTTCTCCCACGCATAGGTCTGCATGATCACTTCAAGGTTCAACGGCACGTGGTCCGCGTACAACTCCCTGGCGATGCGCGTGTTGTCGTACATCGTGCAGACCATCATCTGGTTGCCCGCTTGACCGAAATCCTCGTCGATCAGACCATCATCGTCGTCGTCGTAGCCGTTGAGGATCTCCTCGTCGATCAGACCATCATCGTCGTCGTCGTTGGCCGCTTGCGGCGCCCGCCGCCCGCTGGCGTCCGCGTTGCCAGGCGGCCGCGTGAGAATCCCGCTGATCCCCTCGTAGATCGTGTCGCGCGCGTCGTCCCCCGGCCTGAACTCCATATCATACTGCCCCGTGCTCACCAGCGGGCTGCCCAGCTGGATGCCCCCGACCCACAGACCCGCCGACCAGAGGTACTCAACGCCGCTGCCGGCCGGCCACTGCGCGGACGGCTTGTCGGACAAGGTGCTCGGGACGGAAAACCGCGATCCGATGAGGCCGAAGTTGGTGATGTTGATGTGCAGCTCACCCACGTTCATCACGTACGAGCCGTCGGTGATGTGCACGCCGTGCGGATCTTCGCGCCAGCTGTCCAGCGGATCGAAAAGCTCTACCCACGCCAACGCCGGCGTCGCCAAGGTCACCGCCAGCGCCGTCCCTGCGAGCGCCAGCGCCGCCGCGGCGAGCCGAATCCGCCGCCCCAGCGCCGCAGCAGCGCCCTCGGGCCAGGTGCGAGACAGCATCGCTGCATTCCTTTCCCGTCCGCCCGCCGCGCTCCGTGCGCGCGCGCGGCGCGGTCTAATTAGAACTGCCACCGGATTCCCACGCGGAACAGCCGGTGGTCCTCGAACACTCTCGGGTCATTGATCGCGTGGAACTCGTCCAGGTTGTCGCCGTCCAGGTCCTGCAGGAACGCTCCCCCGAATTTGCCCGTTTCCGTCAGATACGAAGTGTATGCCGACGCGCCGTTGATCATGCCCGGGTAGATGTCCATCCCAACGGCTCGCACCATGTCCTGATTCAGCAGGTTCTGGGCCTGCACGTACAAGGTCAGATTCTGCCCATAGAAATTCACCTCGCGCTCGCCTTGCAGGTCGAGCACGTAGGTCGCTGGCAGGCGGCGGCTATTCTCCAGCAGCGGGTCCTGCCTCCGGTTGAAGCGATCGACGGGGGTCCAGGGGAAGCCGCTGCCGTAGGAAAAGGTCATCGAGGCCAACCACAAGCCGGGTTCGGTGATGAGGAAGTTCAAGTTGACCGTGTGGCGCTGGTCCCAGTTCAACGGCATTTCCTGATTCGGCAGATATTCCAGTCCCTCCGGGTTCGCGCCGAACTCCTGCTCCGAGGCCACGCCGTCGGCGAAGGCGTAGGTGTAGTTCACGCCGACCTCGAACTTGTTCGACAAACGCTTCTCGAGCGTGAACTCGAAGCCTCGGGAGGACGCATAGGCCTTATTGATGTAGCGCGCGATCTGATTGCCGGTCTGCTCGTCCGTGACGGTAGTCGCGGAGATGAGGTCGTACATGTCGCGACTATAAAGTGCGACCGTGCCCGCCAGGTAATCCGTGAATTGGTGCACGAGCCCCGCTTGATAGGAGATCGTTGTCTCGGCCTTCAGGTTCGGGTTGCCCAAGGTGCCGAAGTTGCCGATCACGTCCTGGCTGGCGAAAAGCACGTTCCGGTCGGGGAACTGAATGTAGCGGCCATAAGCGAAATTGAACCCGTCGCGGTCGGTGATGGGGAACGCGAAGCTCAGTCGCGGCGAGAACTGCTGCTTGTACTTGATGACGTTGCGGTTCACCTGATCGTTCATCAGCAGAATTTCGGCGGCGGAGCCCGGCGAGAACAGATCCCACCGGAATCCGTAGCTCACGACCATGCCCTCGTACTCCCAGCGGTCCTGGGCGTACCAGGAGGCCTCGGGGTTGAAAGTGTGGAAGACATTGCTATTGCCCCCCAGGGACCACTCCCCCGTGAAACGATTCTGCCGTTCGAGAGCGGGGTAAACCAACTCGTAGCTCTCCAGGTCGTTGTACAGCACCTGGATCCCCGACTTCACGAGGTGCCCTTCCCAGCGGGTCGAGGTCAAATCGAACTTCATGATGTACTGACGGCTGTACTCCTCGGCGTAGTACGGGTAATCGCCCGTCGTGATCAGCAGCGGATTCAAGGGGTCCGTGTAGTAGTCCAGCTGGGCCAAGTAGAGTTCCGCCTGGCTGTTGAACGGTCCGGGCGAAGAAACTCCTCCCTGGTTGTATTCCCACGGCCACTTGTCCTGGACGTTGGTGTTGCCGTCAAAGGACAGGGCGCTGAGCTTGACCGTGTAGAAGGTCTCGTCGGTGAGGTTGTGCGTGAACACGAACTTGAGCTGCTGGCTCACGTTCTTCGCCGTTCGGTTGCGGTCGGCCGAGTTGAACCCGGTGTACGACGAATCCTCGGCCACGGTCGCGTACCGGGAATCCGGATAACGGAAGCCGTCGAAAGCCGGCTGGGCCAGGACACGATAAGTCCGCCCGTCCGTGCCGCGCACCGCCAGCACGGGCGCGACCTGGCGTATGGTGCTGGAGGTGCGAAGGTCGAGCACGGCGGCGGGGCGGGCCAGTCTGCTCATGTTTTCGAACCAGGGTCCGTAGTAAACCGCCTGATAGCGCCCCATGAACGCGAAGGCGTTCTCGGAAGCGATCCATTCGACGACGGGCATCATGATGATTCGCTGGGCGTATCCGGACACGTTCCAGTTGGGTGCGTAGAACTCTGCCGACGAGTAGTTGCCCATGTACTCGCCCGTCAAACGCATGCCGGGCTTGAATTCGTAGGCGAGTTTGAGTCCCGCCTTGGCGCTGTTGGCCTGGCGGCGGCGGAATTTCAGCAGCGTGGCGTCGCCCAACTGGATCTTGTACTCGGGGCGATCGGCCAGCGAGTAATTCTCCGTGTCGCTGAAGACCGCGTCGCCCGAGAGGAAGTACGTCAGCTTGTTCACCGGCGTCGGGCCGCCGAAGCCGAACTCCAACCGGTCGTAGTTCGTGTACGTTTTGTCCTGGCGGCCGAAGTCGTCGGTGAAGTAGCGCAAGGCTCCCTCGAAGTGGTCGCCGCCGCTGCGCGTCGTGATGTTGATGATGCCGGACATCGCGTTGCCATACTCGGCGTCCAGACCGCCGGTCACCGTCTGGACGGCCTCGAACGCGAGGTTGGAGACCGATACGCTGCGCCCTCCCAGCGGGTTGTCCACCGGCACGTCGTCGATGCGCATCGAGACTTCGCCCGATCGTCCGCCGCGCACGTAGATCTCGCCCGCCCGCATGACGATGCCCGCCTGCTTGGCCACCGCGTCCTCGACGGAGTCGATGGCGTACTTGGTCAGGCGATCCTGCCCCAGCTTCTGCTCCGACCTGGCGCTGGCGACGTCCACCATGTACTTGGTGCCCTCGACGTCGAAGGCTTCGAGCGTTTCAACGATGACGACCTTCATGTTGAAGGCGACCTGCGTGGCCTCGCCGGAAGCGACGGTCACGGTCTTCTCTTCCGGCGCGTAGCCGAGGTAGAGCACCTGGACGGTGTATTGTCCCGGACGCAGGCCCTGGAAGGAGAACAAGCCGCCGCCGAGGGAAATCGTGCCTCGCGTCGTTCCCTTGATGAGAACGTTCGCGTAATCCAGCAGATCGCCTGTTTCGACGTCGCGAATGGTTCCGCGGATGCTTCCGGGGGCCGTCTGACCTGCCGCCATCATGGGCAGGGCGAGCACGGCTAGCGCGATCAGCGCCAGCACGCCCGATGTTAGCCAGCCGAACCGGTGAGATCGGTGCATGGCACCGCTCCTTTCACACACGGCGATTGAGCGAAAGCTGATGGTCCACATCGGCCCGTGCAACCGGATACATCCCAACTCGCGGCAATGTGGGGAGCCAGAGTGTATCTGTGCGTCCGGGCGACCTTTCACCTCCCGCCGGCTGCTGCGGTGAGGATGCGGCCGCCCCGATCAGGGTCGTACCGGCAACTCCGAGTTGAATATAGAGATTGCCAGAAACCGTGTCAAAAGGTTCTTGGGGCCCGCCGCGCCGCGGGCGGGCACCTCAGAAAATGCGCCGCGGACACCTCGGCCAAGTCCGGCAACTCGGTGCGGCACGACGCCTCGGCGAGGGCGCAGCGCGGATGGAAGGGGCAACCCGGCGGCCTGGTCAGCAAGCTGGGCGGTTCCCCGGACCTCCCGGGAAACGGTTCGCGCGGTCCCGGCGCGGTCGGCAAGGGCGCCACAGACGGCACGGCCGCCGCCAGCAGGCGGGAGTACGGGTGCAGCGGCGGCGTGTCGGCGCCGCCCGGCATCACTTCCACCAGCAGGCCCAGGTACATGACCGCGACGCGGTCGCAGAAGCGGCGCACGACCGGCCAAGCGTGCGAGACCAGCAACAGCGCCAGCCCCCTGCGCTGCCGCGCCGACAGCAGCACGTTGAGCACGCGCGCCTGCGAGGTGAGGTCGAGCGCGGCGGTCGGTTCGTCCGCCACCAGCGCCGCCGGCTGCGCGGCCAGCGCTCGGGCGATCGCGACGCGCTGGCGCTGACCGCCTGACATCTCATGCGGCCAGGCGGCGGCGAGCGCCCCGTCGAGACCCACCTCATCGAGCAGGCCGAGTACGCGCTCGTGATCGTCAGGCTGCCGGCGGCCGTCCCGTCCGGCCTCGAGAGCCTCGCGCAGCGCCTCCTCCACGGTCTGGCGCGGATCCAGCGAACCACTCGGATCCTGAAAGACCATCTGGACCAGCCGCCGCGCGCAACGCAGCTGGCGCCCGCGCAACTGCGCGAGCTCGCGGCCGGCCACCAGCACGCGTCCTGCCGTCGGCGCCAGCAACCCCGCCATGGCGCGGGCCAGCGTCGACTTCCCGCCGCCCGATTCCCCGGTCAACCCCACGCTGTCGCCCGCCCGCAGCGCGAGCGACACTCCCGCCACCGGGTGCAACGATCGGCCGCGCCTGCCCGCGCCGCCCGGCGCGCGCCGCGTCACGACCAGATCGCGGACCTCGAGCACGGGTTCGCTCACGCCGGCACCTCCCCGCGCGCCAGCGGACCCGCCACCTCGGGCAGACAGGCCACGCGACGGTCGTCCGCGAGCGCCAACCCGAGAGCGGACTCGTCGGCGCAGGCGGGCCGCGCGTGCGGGCAGCGGCAGACGTAAGGGCAGCCGGGCGGCGGCCGACGCGGATCCGGCCCCGGCGCGTCCGCGGCGGGCAGGCGACCGTGCAGGGGCCAACGCTCCGGCAAGGCCGCCAGCAACGCCCGCGTGAAGGGGTGCGCCGGCGCTTCGATCACGGCCCGGGCCGGTCCCATCTCGACGAGCCGGCCCGCGAACATGACGGCCGCCCGCTCCGCGACGCGCGGCACCAGCGCCAGGTTGTGGGTCACGAACAGCAGCGCCATGCCGCGCGCCCGCACCAGTTCTGCCATGAGGTCGAGCACTTCGGCCTGCACCGTGACGTCCAGCGACGCGGTCGGCTCGTCGGCGATCAGCAGCTCGGGCCCGCAGGCCAGCGCCGCCGCCAGGAGCGCTCTCTGCCGCATGCCGCCGCTGAGCCGATGCGGGTAGTCGCGGGCGCGCGCGGCCGCGTCCGGCAACCGCACTTCCGCAAGGAGGCTCACGGCCGCCTCCCTCGCCGCGCGCCGTCCCAATCCGCGGTGATAGCGCAATCCCTCCGCCACCTGGTCGCCCACGGTCAGCACGGGGTTGAGCGCGGCCAGCGGATCCTGCAGCACCAGCCCCAGCTTGCACCCGCGCCAACGCTGGCGGTCCCGCTCCGGCAGCGCGACGAGGTCGGTCCCCTCCCAGAGCACGCGCCCGCTCACGGTCGCGGTCGCCGGCAGCAGACCCAGCAGCGCCAACGCCAAGACGCTCTTGCCGCCGCCCGACTCGCCCACCAACGCCAGCGTCCCCGCGCGCGGCAGCGCGAAACTCACCCCGCGCACGGCCTGCACGGGCGCGCCGTCTCCCTTGAAGGCGACCGCCAGATCCTCGACCGCGAGCAGGGGCGCCGCGCTCATGGGAGCACCCTCCCCTCGCCGCGAGGATCGAGGGCCTCGCTCAACCCGTCGCCCAGCAGGTTGCACCCCACCACCGCCAGCGTGAGCGCCAACCCCGGGAAGGCGGTCAGCCACCAGCCGTCCAGCAGATGGGCCCGTCCCTGCTCGATCATCGCGCCCCAGCTCACGGTCGGCTCCTGCGCGCCCAGCCCCAGATAGCTCAAGAACGATTCGAGCAGGATGGCGTTGCCGACCCGCAGCGCGACGGCCACCGCCACGGTCGGCAGCAGATGCGGCAGCACGTGCCGCAGCGCCAGCCTCGCCGGCGCGAGTCCCAGGCCGCGCGCCGCGAGCACGAAGTCGCGCTCGCGCAGCGACAACGTCTCCGCGCGCACCAGACGCGCGACGCCCATCCAGCCGGTGAGGGCCAGCACGGCGATCACCAGGCCGAGCGACGGCGCGGCGAGGGAGACGAGGAAGAGCGCCAGGATGAGGCGCGGAAAAGCGAGGCCGACGTCGGCCAGCCCCATGAGCAGGCGGTCGGCCGCCGTGCGGCCCAGACCGGCCGCCAGACCGACCAGCGTGCCCAGACCCACCGCGATCGCCGCGCCCACCACGCCGACCAGCAGCGAGGCCCGCGCGCCGTGCAAGAGCCGGCTCAGCACGTCGCGACCCAACGGGTCGGTGCCCAGCGGGCGCCCCGGTCCCGGCGGCAGCAGCCGCGCCGCCGACGGCCCCAGCGCGGCCGGATCGCCCGGCGCGACCAGCGGCGCCAGCAGCGCCGCGCCCGCCAGCAGCGCCAGGATCAGCAACCCCGCGCGCGCGCCGGGGTCGGCCAGGAGCGTGCGCGCCGATCGCCGCCTCACCGGTCGGCCTCCGACGCCAGACGCACGCGCGGATCGGCCACGCCGTACAGGACGTCCGCGAGCAGGTTGCCCAGCAGCGTCAGCGCGCCCGCCAGCGCCGTCGTGCCCATGATCACCGGGTAATCGCGCGCGAAGATGGCCTCGACGGTCAACCGCCCCAGCCCCGGCCAGGCGAAGACGACCTCCGTGACCACCGCGCCGTTGAGCAGGAACGCCAGGTTCAGACCGGCGATGGTCACCACCGGCAGCAGTCCGTTGCGCAGGGCGTGCCGCCAGATGACGGCACGCTCCGGCAGGCCGCGCGCCCGCGCCGCCAGCACGTAGTCCTGGCCCAGCGCCTCGAGCACGCCGTTGCGCACGAACCGGGCCGTGCCCAGCACCGGCGCCACGCCGATCACGCACAGCGGTAGCACCAGATGCCGCGCGACGTCGAGCACGCGTTGCGGCCACGGCAGCCAGGCCGCGCCCACCGCCGCCACGCCACTGGCGGGCAACCACCCCAGCGCGCGGCTGAAGACGAGCACGAGCAACTGGCCCAGCCAGAACGCCGGCAGGGAGTAGAGCACCAGGCCCGCCACCGTCGCCACCCGTTCGCGACGCCGGCCGCGGTTGCGCGCCAGCCAGACGCCGGACGCCACCGCCAGCGCAAAATGCAGCACGTAGGCGATGCCCGTCAAAAGCAGGGTGCGCGGCACCGCCTCGGCCAACATGGCCGAGACCGGCTGGTGCCGGCTCAGGCTCCGCCCGAAGTCTCCCCGCGTCACGCCCCGCAGCCACTGCCAGTACTGCGCCGCCAGCGGTCGGTCCAGGCCGAGGTTGTGCCGCACGGCCGCGCGGTCGGCGGCGTCGAGATCGGCGGCCCCGAAGCGGTCGATGGGATCGCCCGGGGCCAGCCGCGCGATGAAGAACACGGCGGTCAAGAGGGCCAGCAAGAGCAGCACGGCCGAGCCCAGGCGCCGCACGACATAAAGAAGCATGCGTCTCGCTTTCGCCGGAAGCGGCGGCTGATCTTAGGGACGGCCGGCGCCGGGGGTCAAGGCGAGGCGCGCCGCGCGCCGTCAAGCCAGCGCGGGCGGATCCTCCCAGGCCGGCCGCAGATCGAACGTCGCGGCGCAGATCTCCCCCAGTCGGCGCGCCAGCCCCGCCAGTTGCGCTTCCGGCAGGGGATGGCCCAGCAGGGTGGCCAGGTCGGTCGTGACTGCCAGCACCGTCTCGCGCGTCTGCCCCGCGCGGCGGGCCGGCGCGAGCAACTCCGCCAGTTCCGCGTGGCGCGGCCCGGTCAGCAGCGAGCCGTGCTGCAGGAAGAGCCCGTCCCGGCGCCGTTGCGCCGACCCGGCCAGCTTGCGGCCTCCCACGGTCAACTCGTGCTGCCCAGCCGAGCGGAAGCAGACCAGCCCGCGCGCGTCGGCCCGCGACTCGCCCGCCGACACGTCCGGCCGCAGCCCGAGATCCTGCAGGAAGCTCAGCAGCGCGCGGTTGATCGCGGCGTAGGTCGCGTGGAGGGTGGCGCCGAAGGTCGCGGACGGGCTCGCACCCACGATGGCGTAGGTCAACTCGTCCGCGTGCAGGATCGCCCGGCCGCCGGTCGGCCGGCGCACGAGGCCGTAGCCGCGGGCGGCGATCGCCTCGCGCGCGAAGTCAACCTCGTCCTGGTGATAGCCGAGGGACACGGCCGGCGGCGACCACCGGTACAGGCGCAGCACGGGCGGATCGCCGACGCGTTGCGCCGCCAGCAGCGCCGCGTCGCGCCGCATGTTGACGGCCCCCGGCAGGGGGCCGTCGTCGAAGATCCGCAGGCGCCCGTCCGCCATGTCAGCCGCAGTTGCAAGGCCCGAGGTGCGCGAGGTCCGGCTGGCGCGCGGCGCGCGCCTCGTCGAGACGGCGCACGGGCGTCGTGTGCGGCGCGTTGTGCAGCAGCTCGGGATCGGTCCTGGCCTCGCGATGGATCTGCCGGATCGCCGCGACGAACGCGTCGAGGCTCTCCTTCGGCTCAGACTCGGTCGGTTCGATCATGAGCGCCTCGTCCACGATCAGCGGGAAGTAGACCGTCGGCGCGTGCACGCCGAAGTCGAGCAGGCGCTTGGCGAGGTCGAGGGCGCGGATGCCGTGCTGTTCCTTCCAGGCCGCGGCCGACGCCACGAACTCGTGCAGACAGCCCTCGGCGTGCGGGACCGGCAGGATGTCCTTGAGGCAGGCCAGCACGTAGTTGGCGTTGAGCACGGCCCGCTCCGCGACCCGCGTGAGCCCATCGCCCCCGTTGCTCAGGATGTAGGCCAGCGCGCGCAGGCAGACGCCGACGTTCCCGAAGTAGGAGTGCACAGAGGGCGTGCACGGCGTCGCCGGCGCCTCGAGTCGCCACTGGCCCTCGCGCCGCGTGATGACCGGGCCGGGCAGAAACGGCGCCAGCTCCGCCGACACGCAGATCGGGCCGGCGCCCGGGCCGCCGCCGCCGTGCGGCGTCGAGAATGTCTTGTGCAGGTTGATGTGCACGACGTCGAAGCCCATGTCGGCCGGCCGCGCCTTGCCCAGGATGGCGTTGAAGTTGGCGCCGTCCATGTAGAGGCGCCCGCCGGCCTCGTGCACGACGCGCGCGATCGCCCCGATCTCGGTCTCGAACAGGCCGAGCGTGTTCGGGTTCGTGATCATGATGCCGGCCGTCCGCGGGCCGACCGCGCGGCGCAACGCCTCCAGGTCGATCCGGCCGTTCGGGCGCGACGCGAGGGTGGCCGGCCGCATGCCGACCATCGTGACCGAGGCGGGGTTGGTGCCATGGGCCGAATCCGGGATCAGGATCTGGTCGCGGTCCCGCTCGCCGCGCGCCAAGTGGAAAGCGCGGATCACCTGCATGCCGAGGAACTCGCCGTGCGCCCCGGCCGCCGGGTGCAGGCTGCAGGCGGGGAAACCGGTCAGCCGGCACAGGGCGTCCTGCAACCGTGCGAGCGCCTCGAGCAGGCCCTGCGCGTCGGCGTCGTCCTGCTCGGGGTGCAGCGCCGCGAAGCCGGGCAGCGCCGCGACCTCCTCGTTCAGACGCGGATTGAATTTCATCGTGCAGCTGCCCAGCGGGTACATGCCGCGCTCGATGTTGTGGTTGAGCGTCGACAGCTGCGTGTAGTGGCGCATCACTTCCGGCTCGGACAGGGCGGGCAGGTCGCACGGCGCCGCGCGCCGCGCCGCGGCCGGCAGCGCGGTGTCGACCGGCGCGCCGTCCCACGGCGGCAGGCGCAAGGCCCGCCGGCCCGCGCGCCCCTTGGCGAAAAGCGACGCCTGAAGACCCGCTCCCCAGCGCACGGCCGGGACCGTCTCGGGCTTATCGTCAGCGCGTTCCATCGTGTCTCAGCCTCCCGCCCTCAGGCGCCGAGGAAGTCCCGCAGCGCGCGGGCGTATGCTTCGAGGTCGGCCGCCGTCCGCTTCTCGGTGACCGCCACCAGCAGGTCGCCCTCGCCGCAGCCGGCGAACCCCGCCAGCGGGATGCCGGCGAGGAGGCCGCGCTCGCGCGCGAAGACGCGGAACTCGCGCGCCGGCCTCGGCAGGCGCAGCACGAACTCGTTGAAGACCGGGCCCGGAAACGGCAGCGTCGCGCCGCGGACGCGACGCAACGCGTCCCGCAGCGCCTCGCAGCGCACGCGGTTCGCCTCGCCCAGCTCGACCAGGCCTTCCGGACCCAGCAGCGCCAGATAGACCGTCGCGCGCAGCGCCATGAGGCCCTGGTTCGTGCAGATGTTCGACGTCGCCTTTTCGCGCCGGATGTGCTGCTCGCGCGTCTGCAGGGTCAGCACGTAGGCGTCGCGGCCGTCCACGTCCTGCGTGCGCCCCACGACGCGGCCGGGCAGCAGGCGCTTGAACTCGTCGGCGCAGGCCAGAAGACCGAGGAGCGGTCCGCCGAACGAGCACGGCACGCCCAACGGCTGCGCCTCGCCCACCGCGATCTGCGCGCCGTACTCGGCCGGCGCCTTCAGCAGCGACAGCGACACGGGGTTCACGCACGCGATCACGCAGGCGCCGCCCGCCGCCGCCGCCAGTTCGTCCACCGGCTCGACGAGGCCCAGGTAGTTGGGATTCTGGATCACGACCGCGCCGACGTCCCCGGCGGCCGTCAAGGCCCGCAGCGCCGCCGGATCGGTCGTGCCGTCGGCGCGCCGCGGGATCTCCGCGAGCGCGATGTCCTCGCCGGCGAGCGTCGTGGCCATGACGCGCCGGTAGCGGGGATTGAGCGCGGTGGGCACGGCCACCTTGGGACGCCGCCGCTGGGCCGCCCCCATGCGCGCCGCCTCGGTGAGCGCCGTGGCCCCGTCGTACATGCTGGCGTTGGCCACCGGCAGGCCCGTCAGGCGGCAGACGAAAGTCTGCCATTCGTGGATCACCTGCAGCGTGCCCTGCGACACCTCGGCCTGGTACGGCGTGTAGGCGGTCAGGAACTCGCTGCGGCCCGCGATCGCGTTGATCGCGGCGGGGATCACGCAGTCGTAGACGCCCCCGCCCAGAAACGAGACCAGTTCCTCCTGGCTGCGGTTGGCGGCCGCCAGCCGCTTCATTTCGCGGCGGACCTCCTCCTCGGTGCGGCCGGGCGGCAGGTCCAACGGCCCCGGCAGGCGCACCTCGGCGGGGATGGAGGCGAACAGCGCGTCGACCGAGGGCGCGCCGATGCGCGCGAGCATGGCCGCGACGTCCGCCGCGGTGTGCGGGGTGTACGGCATGTCGGCCTCAGTCTTCCAGCAGCTCTTCGTACTCGGCGGCGGACAGGAGCTGGTTCAGTTCGCCGGCGTCGCTCAGCCGCACGCGGATCAGCCAGCCCGCGTCGAGCGGGTCGTTGTTGACCAGCTCCGGGCTGTCCACCACGGCCTGGTTGGTCTCGACCACTTCGCCGGAGATCGGCGTGAAGAGGTCCTCGACCGCCTTCACCGTTTCGATCGTGCCCACGGCCTCGCCCCGGGCCACCTCGTTGCCGACCTCGGGCAGGTCGAGGAAGACCACGTCGCCCAGCTCGTGCGCGGCGTACTCGGTCACGCCCACGGTGGCGACGCTGCCCTCGACCATGACCCACTCGTGGCTCTTCGTGTATTTCCGGTCGTCCGCTACCATCGTCTCGGGCCTCCTGTCCGGTGAGAGTCAGCTGCGGGACGCCCGCGGATCGCCTTTCACGCGGGCGGCCAGGAACGGGTAAGGGGTCGGCGCGAGCGGGAAGCGCCGGTCGCGCACGTCGACCTCGAGCGGGCCGGCGGCGGCCGCCGTTTCCACGAGCGCCAGCGCGAGCGCCCGCTGCAGCGTCGGGCTGAAGGTGCCGCTCGTGACGGCGCCGACCCGGCGCCCGGCGGCGTACACCCCGGCCCCTTGCCGCGCGATCGCGCGCCCGTCGACCGCCACGCCCACGAGCTTGCGCGGCACGCCGCCCGCCTGCTGGCGCGCGAGCGCGTCGCGACCGACGAAACCGGGCTTGTTCAGCTTCACGGCCCAGCCGATGCCGGCCTCCAGCGGCGAGATGTCCTCGCCCAGCTCGTGGCCGTACAGGCAGTAGCCCAGCTCGAAGCGCAGCGTGTCGCGGGCCGCCAGGCCGATCGGCTCGACGCCGAGGTCGGCGCCCACGTGCAACAGCTCGCGCCAGAGCGCGAGCGCGTCGTCGTTGGGCACGTAGATCTCGTAGCCGCGCTCGCCGGTGTAGCCGGTGCGCGAGACGACCCACGTCGAGCCCCCCAGCCGCAGCTCGACCGCCGTGTAGAAATCGAGCGCCTCGACCGCCGGCAGGTGCGCCCGCAGCGCCGTGACGCGCGACACGAGCTGCCAGGCCTCGGGGCCCTGCACCGCGATCAGCGCGACGCGGTCGCTGGCGTCGTCGAGCCGCAGGCCATCCGTCCCGCGCGCCCGCTTCGCCGTCCAGGCCGCGATCTTGGCGTGATTGGCCCCGTTGCAGACGATCAGCCAGCGCTCGGGCGCCAGGCGGTAGATCAGCATGTCGTCGAGCGTGCCGCCGTCCTCGCGGCACATCGCCGTGTAGATCACCTTGCCGACGGGGATGCCGGCCGTGCGGTTGGTCACCAGCCCGTCGAGCCACGCCTCCGCGGCGGGGCCCTCGGCGTAGATCTCGCCCATGTGGGTGATGTCGAACAGTCCGGCCCGCTCGCGCACCGCGGCGTGCTCGGCCAGCTCGCCCCGGTACTTGATCGGCATCAGGAAGCCCGCGAAGGGCGCCATCTTCGCGCCGTGGGCGAGGTGCCAATCGGTCAGGGGCGTGCGCTTGAGATCGGCTTGGGCTGGGTCTGCCACGGGAAGGCTCCTTTCGCGCGCGAAACGGGCGGCGCCAGGGCGCCGGGTCGTCTGTCCGGACGCGACGGCCGGGGCAAATCTAAGCGGGTGCTGGCCGCCGGCCAAGGTCGATTGTGCGCGACCGCGACGCGACGCCGGCTCAGGCCGCGCCGAACAGCTCGCGCAGCATGGCGCCGGTGTACGAGGCGGGCGCGGCCGTGACGTCGGACAACTCCCCCTGCGCGACGATCCACCCGCCGTCGCGCCCTCCTTCCGGCCCCATGTCGATGACGCGGTCGGCGCGCCTGATCACGTCCGGGTGGTGTTCGATCACGATGACCGTGTCGCCGCGCGCGACCAGCCGCGCGAGCACGTCCAGCAGGCGGTCGACGTCGCAGAAGTGCAGGCCGGTCGTGGGCTCGTCCAGGATGTAGAGGGTGCGCCCCTGGCCGCCGCGCGACAGCTCGCGCGACAGCTTCAGGCGCTGCGCCTCGCCGCCCGAGAGCGTCGCGCCCGGCTGTCCCAGGCGCAGGTACCCGAGCCCGACGCCCACCAGCACCTCCAGGATCGGCCGACAGGCCGGGATCGCGCGCAGCAGCTCCAGCGCCTCCTCGACCGGCCGCGCCAGCAGCTCCGCGATGTTCAGCCCCTTGAAGCGCACCTCGAGGGTCTCGCGCGCGTAGCGGCTGCCGCCGCATTCCTCGCACATCACCTCGACGTCGGGCAGGAAGTCCATCGTCAGGCGGCGCACGCCCGCTCCCTCGCAGGCGGCGCAGCGCCCGCCCGGCGTGTTGAAGCTGAAGTGCCCCGGCCCCCAACCCCGCATGCGGGCCAGCTCGGTCTGCGCGAAGAGCGCGCGCACCGGCGTCAGCAGGCCGGTGTAGGTCGCGGGCGTGGAACGGGGCGTGCGGCCGATCGGGTCCTGGTCCACCAGCACGACCCCGCGCAGCGCCTCTTCCCCCTCGAGCGTGTCGAACGGCTCCGGGCGCGCCGTGGCGTGGTGCATCCTCTGCGCGAGCGCCCGGTAGAGCGTGTCGTGCACGGCGGTGCTCTTGCCCGAGCCCGACACGCCGGTCACGACGGTGAGGCGCCCGAGCGGGATCTCGAGGTCGATCCCCTTGAGATTGCGCCCGCGCAGCCCGCGCATGAGGAGCCGCCCCGCCGGCGGCTCGCCGCGCGAGAGCGGCTCCGGCCCGCGCCCGGCCGCGCCGCTGGCCAGGTAGGCGCCGGTGGAGCTGCCCGGCGTGGCGGCCACTTCCCGCCAGGTGCCCTGCGCCACGATGCGGCCCCCGTGCTCGCCGGCGCCGGGGCCGAGGTCGAGGATGTGGTCGGCGCCGAGCATGATGTCGCGGTCGTGCTCCACGACCACCACCGTGTTGCCGCGGTCGCGCAGCGCTTCCAGCGTGTCGATCAGCCGCCGGATGTCGCGATGGTGCAGTCCGACGCTCGGCTCGTCCAGGATGTAGAGCACGCCGGTCAGCCGCGAACCGACCTGGGTGGCCAGCCGCACGCGCTGCCCCTCGCCGCCCGAGAGCGTGGCGGCGCCGCGATCGAGCGAGAGATAGCCCACGCCCACGCGCTCGAGGAACTGCGCGCGCGCGAGGATTTGCTCGATCACGCGACGACCCGCTTCCCGGCGGACGCCCGGCGGAAAGGTCAGCTCCCGGCCCCACTCCACCAGTTCGGTCACCGGCAGCGCGCAGGCCTCGCCCACGTGCAGGCCGCCCACGCGCACCGCCAGCGCCTCCGGGCGCAGCCGGTAGCCCCGGCAAGCGGTGCATGTGGCCTCTGCCATCAGCTTCTCTATCGTGCCGCGCACCTTGTCGGACTTCGTCTCGCGGTGCCGGCGCATCAGCTCCGGGATCAGCCCCTGCCACCCCTGCAGGAACGCCTGGTAGTGCACGTGCCGCTGCAGGCGCCGGTCCAGCGCGGGCGTGAGCCCATGCAGGATGGCGCGCTTGGCCTCCGGCGGCAGGTCGCGGTAGGGCGTCGTGAGGGCGAAGCCCAGCGCGCCCGCCAGCGCCTCGATCTGCGTGTAGAGCCAGCCCGTCTCCTTGCCCTTCAGGAAGGCGATCGCGCCGTCGGCGAGCGACCGCGCGGCGTCGGGGATCAGGGCGTCTTCGCGCACGGTGCGCAGGCTGCCCAGCCCGTGACACTCCGGGCAGGAGCCCCGCGGCGAGTTGAACGAGAAGAGCCGCCAGTCCAGCTCGGGGAAGCCGCGGTTGCAGGCCGGACACGAACTGAGGCGGCTGTAGAGGACCCGCCCGCCGTCGGCGCGCAGCAGGACCACGGCGCCGGCGCCGAGCGCCGTGGCGCGTTCGAGCGCTTCCGTCACGCGCGCCTCGAGGCCCGGCCGCGCCGTCAGCCCGTCCAGCACGACATCGATGTCGTGGCGCTGCGTGGCCGCCAGCGCCGGCGCCGCCTCGAGCTCGATCGGCTCCCCGTCCACGAACGCCCGCAGGTAGCCCTGCGCGAGCAGGTCCTGCAGCAGCTTGCGGTGCGCGCCCTTGCGCCCGCGCGCGACCGGCGCCAGCAGCCAGAAGCGCGTGCCCGTCGGCAGCGCCAGCACCGCGTCGCGGATCTCGGACAGCGGGCGCGACGCCGCCTCGACCCCGCAGTCGGGGCAGACCACGGTGCCACAGCGGGCGTAGAGCAGCCGCACGTAGCTGGCGATCTCGGTGATGGTCCCGACCGTGGAGCGCGGGCTGCTGCCCAGCCCCTTCTGATCGATGGCCAGGGCGGGCGAGAGACCTTCGATGCGATCGACGTCGGGCTTGGGCAGTTGGTCCAGGAACTGGTGCGCGAAGCTCGAGAGGCTCTCGATGTAGCGCCGCTGCCCCTCGGCGTAGAGCGTGTCAAAGGCGAGCGACGACTTGCCCGAGCCGCTCGGCCCCGTGATGACGATCAGCCGGCGTCGCGGCAGCGTGACGTCGATGTTCCGCAGATTGTGGACCCGGACCCCCCGGGCTGTGATCCAGCCCGCGCCCCGGGTCGGGGCCGCGTCCCCGCTATGCTCAACCAAGCTCGGCATGCCCGCTCCCGCCCGCCGCGCCGCGGGCAATCGTTCATGGTGGGGCGCGGGCCCGGCGGCGTCAAGGAGCCAAGGCTGGCTGTCGCCGCTGGCGGAGCCTCCCCAAAGGCAAGGCGCTCCGCGACGCGCGATGGCATTTCCCATCAATCCCACCCCGAAAATGCCGATCTCCATGGTGGCACGCCCGTTGCCTCCGGAGGGCGACGGGCCGCGCGACCACGCGACGAATCGGCATGCCCGCACGCGGGCGTCGCGCCCGGTTCCCCGGCGCGGGAACGGCGCGAAAGGCAGGGAGGACGGTATGGGCGAGTTGATGGAGATCATCGAGTGGTTCGACGAGTCGGGGCAGGCCATGGCCCACCGCTTCCCGCCGGACGGCTCGGGCGCCCTGAAAATGGGGGCGCAGCTCATCGTGCGCGAGAGTCAGGAGGCCGTGTTCTTCAGCGGCGGCCGGGCTCTGGACCGCTTCGCGGCGGGCCGCTGGACCCTGAGCACCGCCAATCTGCCGCTGCTCACGTCCGCGCTCTCCCTGCCGTGGGGCTTCCGCTCGCCCTTCCGGGCCGAGGTCGTCTTCACCAATCGCAAGACCTTCACCGACCTGCGCTGGGGCACCCAGGAGCCGGTCATCTTCAAGGACGAGAAGCTCGGCCACGTTCGTCTGCGCGCCTTCGGCAACTACACGCTGCGCGTGGATGACACCCTGGCGTTCGTCAACCGGGTGGTCGGCACCGCCGGGCATTATGCAACCTCGGAGTTGGAAGGGTTCCTGCGCGACGTCATCGTCGCCCGCCTGAACGACTTCCTGGGCGAGACCCTCCAGACGATCTTCGACCTGCCGGCCAACTACGACGAGATGGCGAGCGCGATGCAGGCCCGCCTGGGGCCCGACTTCGCCCGCTACGGTCTGACGCTGGAGGGCTTCTGGATCCAGTCCGTGACGCCGCCTGAAGAGGTGCAGCGCATGGTCGACGGCCAGGGCGGACTGGCGCTCGTGAAGGACATGCCGGCCTGGATGCAGTACCAGATGGCCTCGGCGATCGGGCGCGAGCAGACCGGAGGCACGAGCGACCAGCTCGTCGGCGCTGGCCTGGGCGTCGGGGTCGGCATGATGCTGCCCGGCATGCTGCGCGACGCCCTGCACGTCGGGCCGAGCGGCGGCGCGGGCGCGCCGGCTCCCACCGGCGGCGGCGCCGGCGGCGGCGCGGCGGGCGCGGGCTTCTGCGCGCAGTGCGGCGCCGCGCTGCCCGGGGGCGCCCGGTTCTGCCCGGGTTGCGGCCGCGCCCTCGACGGTTCGCAGTCATGACCGACAGCGCGCCATTGCGCTGCCCGCAATGCGGCGCGCCCCTGCCCACCACGGCCGGCGGCCTCGACCTGCTCTGCCCCTGGTGCCGCTCCACCGTGCGCCTGGGCGCGCCGGCCGCGCAACGCGAGCTGCTGCTCGTCGACCGCGGCGACCGCGCCGAGGCCGCCCTGCTGCTCGCGCAGCACCTCGCCGCGCGCCACGGCCACGACGCGACCGTGCGCGGCGGCGGCGAGTCGCGCCTGCTGCCCTTCTGGTCGGTGCTCACGCGCGACGGCGACCTGCTCACCGGCCCCGCCACCGCCGAGGAGCCGCAGCTGCTCGCGCGCCTGACGCTCCCCTCGCTGCCCGCCCGTCCGGTGGCCGCGGCGGAGCTGGCCGGCGTCGAACAGGCCCCGGCCGACGTGACGCTCGCGGCCTTCCTCGCCGCGCCCCGCGACGCGCGCGAGCCGGCCGCCGCCGTCGCGCCGGAGCAGGTCGAACGCGCCTGGCTGATCTGGGTGCCGGTGCGCTGCTGGCAGGTGCGCGTCGGCGGGCGCGCGGTGCGCGCCCTGACCGTCGCGGACAGCAGCGTGCCTGTCCTGGCGCCCCTGCCCGCGCCGGCGCGGCCGCCGGTGCGTTGGCGCCAGCTGCTCGAACTGGGCGCCTGGTGCGGCTGTCTGGTGCTGGCCGGCCGCCTGTTGCCGCTGGCGCTGCACGTGCCCGTGGCGGCCGCGCTCGTCGTGGCCGGCCTGTGGGCGTGGCGCCGTCCGATCGGCCGCGGCGCCGGGCAGGCCCTGGGCGCGCCGGGCACGGGAGGCCGGGGATGAACGCGCCCGAGCAGATCGCCAGCCGTCTGCCGGCGCTGGGCTGTCCGGCCTGCGGCGGCCACACCCGACCCGGCCCCGGCGGCCGCCACGACTGCGATTTCTGCGGCGGCCATTTCCTGGATGCCGTCGGCGGCGGCGTGCCGACCGTCACGCCGGCCCGTCACGTCGGCGCCGCGACCGCGTACCACACCGCCACCGGCTGGTTGCGCGCGCAGGCGATCCTCGCGCGACCGGCGCCCCGTCCCGGCGACATCTCGCTGCTGTATGTCCCGTACTGGCGCTACGAGGCCACGCTGTCCGGCTGGCTGCTGACGCGACCCCATCGGCAGGCGCGCGCCCCCGTGCCGGCCGCCTCCGGCCGGCGCGGCGCCAGCGCGGGCGACGAAAGCCAGGAGAGGCTGGCCGATCTGCTGCGCCGCGCCTCCGGACCGAACGAGGCGCAACGCTTGGCCGAGTTCCTGGCCGCGCGGCCGCCCGGCGAGCGCGACGCCCCGGCCGGGGGCGGTGCGGACACGCCTGACCGCGGCCTGCGCACGAGCGCGTTGCTGCGCCCGGTGGCGTGGAGCGGGCCGGGCTGCGATGTGCGCGACTTCGGCCTCGTCGGCGTCCACCGGCTGGTCAGCGACGACCGGCTCACGCCGTTCGATTTCGCCGCGGCCGAACGGACCGGCACCGTCTGCCAGGTCACCGGCAGCGTGGCCACCGTCCGGCGCCTGGCCGAGCGCGCCATCCTGAACCAGTTGGCCGGCTCGCAGCAGTTGTTGCGCCGCCGCCTCAGTTTCGTGCGTGAGAAGGTCGAGCTGGTCTACTACCCGCTGTACGTCTTCAAGTATCGCGCGCGGGGGCTGGCCTGCCGGCTGGTCCTGGACGGCGCGCGCGGCGAGCTGCTGGCGGGCAGCCGGCCGGCGGCGCAGCCGGACGGCCTGTGGCGGCTGTTCTGCGGCACCGCGCTCTGGAGCTGCGTCTGGAGCGCCAGCGCGCAGGCGGGAGCGGGCTGCCTGCCCGCGCTCTGGCTGGGCGACGGCTGGGCTCGCAACCACCTCGCCTCGCCGCGCGAGCTGGCGCTGCGCGCGCAGGCGGCGCTGGAGCCGCCGCGCGTGACCGTCGAGGAGTTTTGAGCGTGCGGAAGGGGGCGCGACGATGACTTTGGTGCGACTGGCCTGCCCGAACTGCGGCACCGACCTGACGGGACCGCCCGGCGCGGTGCTCTTCCCGTGCGCGGGCTGCGGGCAAACGTGCGAGGCGGCGGCCGGCCGGCTGCGCCGCGTCGCGACCCGCGCCCTCGCGCCGCGCCGCGAGGCGCGGGACCGGCGGCTCGTGCACCTGCCGTGCTGGTGCTTCACGCTGACGTGCGTCGCGGACGCGCCTGTCGCGGGCCTGCCGCCCCGCGTCGTCGTGCCGTCGGTGGGCCCGATGCCCGGCGGCATCTTCCTGCGCCTGGCGCGCGGCCTGAGCATGGCGGCGAAGGGCTGGGCCGCGCCGGCCGTGGGCGCCTCCGCCGCGGCCCCCGCCGGGGCGCTGCCCGGACGGCTGGGCGTGGCCGACGCCCTGGCCCTGGCGCAGACCGTGGCCCTGGCCTGTGTGCCGGGCACGGTGCGGGCGGGACTCTTGACCGCCGAGCCTTTCCCGCTGCGGCTGGCGGACGCCGAACTGGTTTGGCTCCCCTGCGCGTTCAACGGCGCCCGCTGCGAGGACCTCCTGGTGGGCCTCGACGTCCACGCGCGCCTGCTCGAAGGCGGACAACAGGCGCCTACGGCGCGGCCGGCGCGCCCGCCGGAGGGCGTTCCCGCCGACGATCCGGTCGGCGCGCCCCGCTGAAGCGCGGCGGCTACCGCGGATCGGCCGTGACGCCGGCGGCCGCCGCCCGCTCGGCGTCGGTCAGCGCCGCGGTCCCCTCCAACACGGTCATCTTGATGATGCGGATCGGGACGACGGGATTGTCGCCCGCGTCGCGCTGCGCGCCGACGATGCGATCCACCGCGTCCATGCCGGCGACGACCTGCCCGAAGATGCTGTACTTGTTGTCGAGCGCCGGCGCGTCCGCCACGCAGACGAAGAACTGGCTGCCCGCGGAGTTGGGATCCTGCGAGCGCGCCATGGAGAGGGTGCCGCGCTGGTGCTCGGCCGTCGGCGAGAACTCTGCCCGCAGCCGCGCCGGCCCGGTCAGGTCGAGGCCCACGTAGCCCCGTTCCTCCAGCACGCGCGAGGCGGCCTGCACCGCCGCTCGCTCCTGGGGCCCGAGCACGTCCGCCAGCGTGGGCCCGCCCGTGCCGTCGTCGCGCCGCTCGGCGTTGCGCGTGTTGGGATCGCCGCCCTGGATCACGAAGCCGGGCACCACGCGATGGAAATAGAGGCCATCGAAGAACCCGGCCCGCGCCAGGTGGGTGAAGTTCCCGACGTGGTGCGGCGCGAGCTCGGGCTGCATCTGGATCAGGAACGAACCCGAGTCGGTTTCGCAGCGCACGAACAGATCCGTCGCTCCGGCCGGCGCCGCGACCGCGAGCAGGGCGACCAGGACACACACGAGATGCGCGACCAGTTTCATCGTTTTCCTCCGCGTTCACCCGAGCCGGCGCCGGCGAGCGCCGGCGGCGGCATGCTAGCCGCGCCGGACGCCGACGGCAAGCCCAGCCCTCGCGACGGCGCGCCGCGGCGACCTTGCCCGGTGCACCGCCGAACACCATACTAGGGATCCGCGCCGGCGCTCCGGCCAGCCGCCGCCCCGAGGAGGGCCCATGGGCGAACTGCACTACCTCGACAACGCCTCGACCGCCTTCCCGAAGCCGGACCGCGTTCACGACGCGATGTCCTCCTTCTACCGGAAGCTCGGCGTGAACCCGGGCCGTTCAGGGTACGATCTCGCCATGGAGGCGGGTCTCGTCGTGGACGGCACGCGGCGCGCGCTCAACGCGTTCTTCAACAACCCCGCGCGCGATCACAACCGGCTCGTCTTCGCGGCCAACGCTTCCGACGCGCTCAACATCCTGATCCAGGGCCTGGTGCAGCGCGGCGACCATGTGATCTCGACGCAGCTCGAGCACAACTCCGTGCTGCGCCCCCTCTACATGCTCGAGCAGGCCGGCGTGATCGAGACCGACCTGGTGCCGTTCGACGGCGCCGGATTCGTGGATCCCGACGAGATCGCGCGGCGCCTGCGCCCCAGCACGCGGCTGGTCGTCGTCAATCACGGCTCGAACGTGCTGGGCACCGTGCAGCCGGTCGCCCAGATCGGCCGTCTCTGCCGCGAGCGCGGCGTCCTGTTCGCCATCGACTCCGCCCAGACCGCGGGCGTCGTGCCGATCGACATGGAGGCGATGCGGATCGACGCCGTCGCCTTCACCGGGCACAAGTCGCTGCTGGGGCCGACAGGCGTGGGCGGCCTGGCCGTGGGGCCTGACCTGCCGCTGCGCAGCACCCGCTGGGGCGGCACCGGCGTGAAGTCCGCCGTCCGCGCCCACCTGGAGGAATTCCCCCACCGCTGCGAGATCGGCACGCTCAACACGTTGGGCATCGCCGGCCTGATGGCGGGCCAAGAGTGGCTGCGCGACCGCGGGCAGGCCGCGATCCGCGCCCACGAGATGGAGCTGACCGCCCTGTTGCTGGACGGCCTGCGCGAAATCGACGGGCTGACCTGCTACTGCGCCGGCGCCGACGACCGGCATTTGCCCGTGCTGAGCTGCAATCTGGCGGGCATCGACGCGGCCGAAGTGGGCACCATCCTCGACGCGCAGTACGACATCGCCGTGCGCGCCGGCCTGCACTGCGCTCCGCTCGTGCACGAGCGCCTCGGCACGACCCCCACGGGCGCCGTCCGCTTCAGCATCGGCCCGTTCAACACGAGACAGGACGTGGAGCTCGCGGCACGCGCCATGGGCGAGATCGGCGCGCGCTTCCCGGCCCGCTGACGCGAGCGGGCGGCGCGATCCCGCGCCGCCCGCCTGCCGGTCGTCCGTTCGCGCGCGCTCCGCGCGCGGCGTTCCGCCGTTATCTCGTCGGCTTGTGCATCGCGATCTGCACGAAGCGGTTGTTGGCGCGGCCGTCGGGCGTCTCGTTGACGTCGATGGGCCGGTACGGGCCGTAGCTGACCGCGGCGAAGCGCTGGGGATCCAGCTTGAGCTCGCCGGTCAGGTAGCGCACGACGGCGCAAGCGCGGTAGGCGCCCAGCTCCCAGTTCGTGGCCCAGCGCTCGAGGTACTCGTTCTTGATGAGCTTGTCGTCGGTGTGGCCCTCGACGAAGACCTCCCAGTCGGGGCGCTCGCCGATCGAGCGGGCGATCGCCTCGAGGGTCGGCTTCATCTCGCTGCGGACCTGGTCGGAACCGGATCTGAAGAGCAGCTTCTCCGGCACGCGGACCATGACGACCTCGTTGACCTGCTGCACCAGCACGTCCTTGTCCGCCTCGCACTTCTTCAGATTGGCCCGCAGCTCATCGGCGAGCTTCTGGCATTCGCCCAGATTCCCGTCCTTGGCGGCCAGTTGCGACTGAAGGTCCACGACCTGCGCGTCCAGCTCGGTGATGCGCGCCTTGAACTCCTTGCAGGAGCTGCAGCCGGACGCGGCCGCCAGCGCCGCCACCGCCACCGCCAGCACCGCCAATCGGACGATTGTGCGCACGGTCCCCTTCGAATGTGACATCATCATCTTCCTTTCTCGCGGCGCCTCAGCCGCGGCCGTCCATCTCGGCCACTGATGGCGGCGCTCCCCTGACTCGGATGCCTCCAGCAGGCATCGGCCACTCCCGCCAAATCTGAAGCTCGGCGGGCAGTCGGCTCAGAACACGGAATTTACCCGTTCCCGGCGGACCGGCCAAGCGGTTTTTTCGCCGGTCCCGGCGCCCGCCGCCGCCCGCGCCCTAGCCGTGGCGATCGAGCACCTCGTCCGGGCCGATCACGTCGATGCGGTCGCCGGCGTGCAGGCGCATCTCGCCGTGCGGCAGCACGATCCGCTCCGCCTCCTCCCCCTCGACCGCCGAGGCGCGCACGATCTGGATGAGGTTGAGCCGCTCCTGCCGCAGCAGCGACAGCTCGGAAAGGCTGCGGCCGATCCAGGCGGCGGGCACCGGCACGCGCCGCAGGCTGAAGCCCTGGGGCAGCTCCACGAAATCGACGACGGACTCGTGGGCGAGATGCTCGGCGAGCCGGTGTCCCATCTCCTCTTCCGGCATCACGGTGACGTCGGCCCCGACGCTCTCCAGCACCCGCCGTCGCAGCGGGCTGTTGACCTTGACCACGACGCGCGGCACGCCCAGCTCCTTGCACAGGACCGTCACGAGCACGGCCGCTTCGAAATTCGTGCCGATGGCGATGATCGCCACGTCCATGCTGCCGACGTCGTAGGCGACCAGGTTCTCGCGCGCCGTGGCGTCGAAGGCCACGGCCACGCTGACATCGTCCTGGATCTGCTCCACCAGGCGCAGGTTGCGATCCACGGCCAGCACCTCGACGCCGTCGCGGAACAGCCGGGTGGCCACGCTCGCGCCGAACTGTCCGAGTCCGAAAACGGCGACCTTCCTCAGCATGACGCACCTTTCCGGCGTCCGCCAGACGCCCGCGGCCGGCCAGTCGCCGCCGCCGTCAACCGATCATCAGCCGCGACGCGGGCAGCCGCACGCCGTGCTCGCGGGTCGGCCGCACCACCCCATAGGCGATGGCCAGCGGGCCGACGCGGCCATAGAACATCAGCAGCACGATCAGCAGCTTGCCCGCCGCCGACAGCCCCGGCGTCAGCCCCAACGACAGCCCGACCGTGCCGAGGGCCGAGTAGACCTCGTAGGCGGCCGGCAGCGCCTCGCACCCCTCGATCAGCAGCAGTAGAAACATGCCGGCCGTGCCGACCAGCACGTTCGCCATCACGACGAACGTGGCCTGCCGCACGGTCTGCGTCGAGATCTCGCGGTCGTGCAAGCGCGCGTGCGGGTGCCCGGCGACGATCGCCCGCAGGTGCGACCAAAGCACGGCTATCGTCGTCACCTTGACGCCTCCCCCCGTCGACCCCGAGGAGGCGCCGATGAACATCAGCAGGATCTGCAACACGAGCGCCGCCTGGCTCAGGTGCGCCAGATCCACCGTGGTGAACCCGGCCGTGCGCGGGGTGGCGGCCTGGAACAGCGCCAGGCCCAGGCGTTCGCCCGTCGGCCGGCCGGCGAACGCGCCGTCCCACTCCAGGATCGCCAGCAGCAGCGCGCCGCCCGCCACGAGGATGAGCGTCGAGCGCAGCACCAGGCGCGTCTGCACGTTCAGCCGCCGCCCGGCGCCGGACCGCACGCCCTGCAGTCGGCCCCGCAGGAAGAAGAGCAGGTTGCCCACGACCGAGAAGCCCAGGCCGCCGGTGATCAGCAGCGCGACCACGGTCAGGTGCACCAGCGGCACGTCGGCGAAGCCGCAGAGCGAATCGGTCCACGTGCTGAAACCGGCGTTGCAGAAGGCGGAGACGGCGTGGAACAGCGCGCTGAAGGCGCGCGCGTCGCGCGCGGGGATGGCGTCGGCGAAACCCGCGTAGAGCAGCGCGGCGCCGACGAGCTCGGTGGCCACGGTGAACAGCACGATGAACCGCAGCGTTCGCCCCACCTGGTCGACGAAGTCGATCTGGAAGATCTCGCGCAGCAGGCTCCCCTCGCGCACGCCGATGCCGCGGCCAAGCAGCAGGGCCAAGGTGGCCGTGATCGACATGATGCCCAGCCCGCCCAGCTGGATCAGCACCAGGATGATCCACTGCCCCAGGCGCGTGAAATCGCCGCCCGTGTCGCGCACCACGAGCCCCGTCACGCACACGGCCGACGTGCTGGTGAACAGGGCGTCCAGGGGGCTGCAGGCGTGCCCGCGCGGCGCGGCGCGCGGCAGCATGAGCAGGCCGGCGCCGATGACGATCACCGCGGCGAACGCCATCAGGAAGACCAGCATCGGCCGCACGCGCCGCTGCGCCAGGCGCGAGCTGAGGCGCTGCAGGTTGATCAGCATGTTGCCCAGGATGAAGAACTGCAGCAGCACGACGTACGCCTGGGTGACCGTCGCGATCGACAGGGAGTGCAAGAACGGCGCGAGCCAGGCGCGTCCTCCCAGGCCGATCACGGCCAGCTCTGCCGTCAGCAGCAGCGTGAGCACCAGCAGCGGCCAGCGCGCCTGGAAGAAGTCCCGCCACGGCCGCACGGTCAGGGCCGCGATCAGCCCCTCGAGCAGGAACCCGCCGACGGCCACCCCGCGCAGCGCGGCCAGCGCGCCCGCGTACCGCCACGCGTCGTAGATGCCCCAGTCGACCAGGAAGCCCGCCAGCCCGGCCGAGCCGGCCAAGACCAGCAGCCAGCGCCGCGCCAGCGGCCAGCGTTCCGCTCCGTTGCGCACGCTACTCCCCGATCTCGTCGCCATCGCCGCCGCCCTCCGGCGGGCGCGCGACGGGCCCTTCGTCGGGCAGTTGGTACTCGTTGACCACCGCCGCGCCGATCGAGGCGGCGTTGGAGACGATTCGCCGCAGGTCGCTGATCAGGTGGATGTGGATCGAGCTCGTGGCCTCGCTCTCGGGAATTCCCTTGCCGAGGCGATCCAGGTGCTCGAAGTGCAGATTGCGCGCGCGGCGCGCCATCTCGGCCTTGCGCGCGACGACCGCCCGCGCCAGCCCGTGATCGTGGGTCGCGAACGCCAGCAGCGCCTGTTCGAGCATGGCCAGCACGTCGTCGTAGTACGCCGACCACTGGCGCGCCCCCTCCGTCGAGAAGTGCAGATCGTCGCGGAACACCTTCTCGGCCAGCCCCATGAGGTTCTTGCTGATGAGATCGCCGATGGTCTCGAGGTGGTGCACCGTGTACAGCAGCGAGGCGACGCGCGCCGCCTGCTCCGCCCCCAACTCGCGCCGGCCCATGCGCGTCAGGTAGCGCCGCAGCGCTTCGTCGAGGGCGTCCACCTTGTTGTCGAGCGCGACGACCACGCGCAGCTTCTCCGCGTCGCGGTCGCGGAACACCTCGGCGCCGCCGCGCAGCATGCGCAGCACGGCGTCACCCATGCGGCCGATCTCGCGCTGGACCTGGGCCAGCGCAATGGCCGGCACCTCGAGGATCCGCTCGTCGATGTACTTTGGCGTCCAGACCCGTTCCCGCTCCTCGGGCCGGTCGCCCACCAGCCGTCCCAGCAGGCGGGCCGCGCCGTCGAGCGCGGGCAGGAAGACCAACGCCGCCGCCACGTTGAAGAGCGTGTGGGCGTTGGCGATCTGGCGCGCCAGATCGGGCGCCGTCCGCGCGACCAGCGCCGCGAACGGGCCCGTCAGCGGCAGCATCAGCGCCACGGCAGCCACCTTGAAGAAGACGTGCGCCAGCGCCACCCGCTGCGCCTCGCGGTGGGCGCCAAAGGCGGCCAGCGCCGCCGTCACGCACGTGCCGATGTTGGCGCCGAAGATGACCGGGATGGCGGTCTCGAGGCCAATCAGCCCCTGGAAGGCGAGCGTGAGGGCGATGCCGATCGTGGCCGCGCTGTTGTGGATGAGCGCGGTGAACACGACCGCGGCCAGCAGCACCAGCACCGGGTGTTCCTGGCCCGACACGAGCAGCTGCCGGAACGCGGGCAGGTCGGCCAGCGGCTCCATCGCGCGACTCATCAGCGACATGCCGTAGAAGATCAGCCCCACCCCGAGCACGAACTGCCCCAGCGAGACGTGGCGATGCCTCGGCAACGCGGAGAGCGCGAAGCCCGCGAACACGATCAGCAGCGAGTAGTCCTTCAGCGGAAACGCCAACAACTGCACCGTGAGCGTCGTGCCGACGTCGGCGCCCAGGATGATCGCCAGCGCCTGCCGCAGGCTCAGCAGGCCCGCGTTGGCGAAGGAGACCAGCATGACCGTCGTCGCGCTGCTGCTCTGCACCAGGGCGGTGACGACCGTGCCGGTCAGCAGGCCCAGCAGCCGGTTGTCGGTCACGCGCCCGAGGATCGCGCGCAGGCGGTTGCCCGCGACCTGCTCCAGGCCGGTCGTCGTCATGCGCATGCCCACGAGGAAGAGCGCCAGGCCGCCGAGCAGGCCGGACCACAGCAGCAGCGTCCAGCGCGGATCGACCACGCGCAGGACGAACGCGGTCGTCTCGTCGCGATCCTGCGGCAGCGCGGCCGTCACGCGCAACGGCTCCACGGACTTCCCGGGCAGCACGTGCACGCCCGCGCAGCCCAGCAGATCGCTGCGCACGGACAGCCGCGACGAATCCGCCGCCGGCGTCAGCGCGGCCGGCCGCGGCTCGTATCCCGGCGAGCCGTCGCGCTTGGGCACCAGCGGGCTGAGCGTCCCGTTGCTGCGCGCCCGGCCGTCCGGCTCGAAGCCTGGTTCGATCCGGAACACGACGGCCGCGCCGCTCACCGGCGCGCCGCGCGCGTCCAAAACCTGCACCAGCAGCGGGCGCGACGCCGCCCCTCGCGGGCTGAGGGTCTGCCGGTTGCCGCTGATGTCGCGGCCGAGCGTGTCCACCGCCTTGATCAGCCGCAGCTCGCCGACCGTGTCCGCCGCCGCGACAGCGGCCAGCGTGTCCGGCGCCGCCGCGAGGCGGGCAAAATCTGCCCCCGCGTCCGGCGCGGCGCCGCTTTCTGCCGCCGCCCCGGCGAGCGTCGCGGCAGGCGGCCCGCTGCCGGGGCCGCCCCCCACGGGACCGGTCCGGCCCAGCGCCAGGCCTGGCCACGCCAGCATCAGGCCGATGATAACGATTTTCATTGGGGCGATCCCGGGCTTCCCCGGTCCCCGCCAAAAGCCGCCGCGCGTCCCGGCGCTCGCCACCGGACAGCCGCAGCATGGACCCCGGCTCCGCAACGGGAAACACCGGGGCTTGGAGGGGAGGTTCTGGGCAGCGTATAGCCGCTTCGGCACAATCATTGCGACCACGCGGGACACTGGTCCCGCACGGGGAAGAATCGGGCGTTTTGCCACGATGGCGCCCCGTCCGGCGCTCCGGCCGCCGGCCGGACCCGGACCCGGAAATTGCCGGTGCATCCTAAGCCCTGGAGCGGCGGTCCACAACAGTGGAAATCAAGCTCGGCATCGTGCGCAAAGGCGGCGGTCGACCCGGACACGCCGGGCGGATCGTGGCGATCATGGCGGCCTTGCTGGCCGTCCTACCAGGCGCGACGCGCGCCGCCGAGGCCCCGCTCGACACGCTCGAGACCCAGGACGCGCCGCCCCCCTGGGTGCCCCGCGACATCCAGATCTCGCGCAGCCTGCTGCCCGAAATCAGCGGCTCCCAGCTGCCGGCGACGCAGCCGCCCGCGCGTCCCCCGCGGCTGGATGACCCGCTGGAAGCGGCGTGGCGGTTCCACCAGGCCCGCCGCGCCCTCGCCGACGACCAGGCCGATGCCGCCTTGCAAAAGGTGCGCGAGGCCGGGGCGCTCGACCCGGCGCGCGCGGCCTACCCCTGGTGGCGGACCTGGCTCGCCCTGCACGGCCGCAACCTCGACTTCCTGGAGGCGCTGCCCGCCGCCTGGCACGCCTCGCGCGCCGACCTCGCCGCCTGGAAGCGGCTGCTGCTGCTGGGGCACGAGGGCGCCCTGCTGTGGCTGGCCCTGTTCTGGACCCTCGTCGCGCTCGCCTGCCTCTTCCGCTGGGGCCGGCACGTGGCCCACGATCTCAGCGCCCTCTTCTGGCGCGACGCGCGCCACGCGCCCCGCCGCTGGACGCTGCCGCTGCTGCTGCTGGCGCTCGTGCTGCTGCGGCCCGGCTGGCTGCTCTGGCTGGGGCTCGTCTCGGTGCCGCTGTATCTGGGGGCTTCGAACCGGGGGCGCGCACTGTTGGCGCTGATCTGGCTGCTCGCCGCGGCGGCCGTCTACCCCGACTGGCCCGCCCTGCGCAGCGCCGTGCCCGCGCTCGATCCCGGCAGCGAGACCGTGCTGCTGTCGCGGGCGGCGGTGTCGCCGGCGACGCCGCAGCTCGTCCAGGAACTGGAGCAGCGCCTCCCGCAGGCCGGCCGCGACGCGCCGCGCACCGCGCGGCTGCGCCTGGCGCTGGGCATCCAGGCGGCGCGCGGCGGCGACTACGACGCCAGCCGGCGGCTCTTCGACGCCATCGCGCGGCAGGATCCGTCCAACGTGGCCGCGGTGGTGAACCTGGCCAACAGCGAGTACTACCTCGGTCGCTACGACGCGGCCGTGCGCGGCTACCAGCAGGCGCTGCAGAGCGAGCCGACGCGCGGCGAGATTTATTACAACCTGTCGCAGGCCTACACGCGCAAGCTGTTCTTCCGCGAGTCGAGCGAGGCGCTGACCAGCGCCAACCGGCTGGGCTTCTCGCCAGAGCCCTGGGAAGACGCGGCCGAGGCGTACAACGGCTTCGCGCCGGTCGTCTACCTCGGCCACGATCGGGAGGACCTCGAGAGCAGCGCGCGCTGGGAGGCGACCCACTACGCCCCGCTCGCGCACCTCGCGGCCTGGTTCCCCTGGCTGGGCCCCGCGCCCCGCCTGCTGTTCTGGCTGCTGCTGGGCCTGCTGATCCTGACCGTCGTCCTGGGGCTGGCGCTGCCGCTGCGCCTGCGTTGCGCCCCGTGCAGCAACTGCAACGTGCCGATCTGCCCCCGGTGCGGCACGCGCCGCGAAGAGGGCCTGCTCTGCGCGAAGTGCCAGGAGACCGCCGAGCGCGCCCGTTCCGAACTGGTGCTCGCCACCCTGCTCAAGAACCGCGGGCGCGACATCGAGCTGCATTTCGTCACCGCCGCGCGCCGCTTCAACCGCTGGCTGCCCGGCGCCAGCAATCTCGTCGCCGGCCAGCCCCTGATGGGCCTGGCGCGGCTCGGGCTGCTCGCGACCGCGCTGCTGCTGATGCTCTTCGGCTGGTCGTTCAATCTGATGGCCGTCTGGGACATGCCCGGGGTGCGCCTGCCGGAGGAGACCCTGCACCCGCTGCTGGCGCCCCTGCCGGTGGACGCCTGGAACGGGCTGCGCGGGTGGTCGCTCTGGGCGGGCCTGGCGCTGGCGTCGCTCCTGTACGCGACGGCCTGGCTGGGCCGCGAGAGCTTCCGGCGCGGGCGTCCGTCGCACATGTCCAAGCAGATCCTGAAATTCGACGCCGCGTCCGCCGCGTCCGGCGGCGGCCCGCGGCGCGAAACCGCGCAGGGGCGGTGAGGCATGGCGCTCGAGGGACAGCTCAGCGATTTCAGTCTCGAGGAGATCCTCCAGCTGATCGCCGTCCAGCAGAAGTCGGGCTTCCTCGTGCTCAAGCACGAGCGCGAGATCGTCTTCTACTTCGATCGCGGCGTCCTGATCTCCACCCGCGACCGCCGCAATCCCGGCGACGACCCGCTCGATGCCTATCTGCATCGCTACGGCTTCCTGAAGCCCGAGCAGTGGCAGCACATCGAGTTCGTCCTCCAGCACGCGAAGCTCGACCTGACCGAGGTGCTGACCTCGGAGAACCTCCTCGACGAGGCGGCCCTGACCGCCGTCCTGCAGGGGTTGGCTCAGGAGCTGGTCCACGAGGGGATGAAGATCAAGCGCGGCCAGTACCACTTCACGGCCACCACCGAGGTGGGCACCGGCGTGCGCGGCCGCATCGCCATGGACGTGCAGGGCCTGCTGATGGAGGGAGCGCGCCGTCTCGACGAAGAGCCCCGGCTCGTCGAAAAGCTGCCCAGCCTGTCGATGACCTTCGAGCCCGGTCCCAAGCCGCCGCAGGCCGGCGCGCTGGGCGAAATTTCGCAGCGCCTGCTGCGGCTGGCGACGCAGGGCCTCTCGCTCGGCGAGATCATCGCGCAGGGACGGACCAGCGCCTTCATGGCGCGCGAGCTGCTGGCGAACCTGTGCGAGTCGGGCGCGCTGATCGCCTCCAAGACCGAACTGGCGCAGGTCATCCAGCTGCCCGTCAGCCGCCAGGCCGACGGCGGCGGCCGCGACGCCCTGCGCCAGCCCGCGCTCGTCGCGCTGCTGTGCCTGCTGCTGCTGGCGGGCGCGGTCGCGCAATGGCGGCCCCTGTTGGCCGGTCCGGCGCCCCCCGACCTGACCGCCGACGCGGACCGGACGGCGATCGACGGGCCGCAGGGCGTCGCCTGCGTCACGGCCGAGCAGATCCGGCTGGCGCAGCTGCGCGACGGCGTCGAGCAGGCGATCCTCCTCTACCACCGCCAGCACGGCCGCCATCCGCGCGCGCTGACCGCGCTGGTCGAGGAGGGTTTCCTGGACGCCGGCGTGCCGACCACGCTCGAGGCGCGCGGTTGGCGGTACCAGGCGACCGGCGGCCATGGCGGCCGCCTGCTGGCGCCCTAGCCGCCCGACGCGCCGCGCTTGACTCCCTCGCCTGCCCCGCTAGCTTCGAGCTCGCGCACGCCGCCGCGGGCACGCCGCCCGCGCCGCGTCCACCCGCGCCGCGCGCCCGCCGCGCGCTGGAGGGCTCCGCCATGGCCGCTCCCGTGCCCCGCTTCCTGCCCGCCGACCGGGTCCGCAACCTGCCGCCGTACATCTTCGCGCGCGTCTTCGCGCTGCGCGACGGGGCCCTGGCCCAGGGGCGGCGGGTGTACGACATGGGGGTCGGCAATCCGGACGGCCGCCCGCCCGCGCACGTCGTGCAGGCGCTCGTCGACGCCGTCGGCGACCCGGCGGCCAACGTGCACCGTTATTCGACCTTCGACGGCTCGCCGGCCCTGCGCCGCGCGATCGCCCACTGGTACGAGCGCCGCTTCGGCGTGGCGCTCGCGCCCGACGCCCAGACGCTGCCGCTGATCGGCTCCAAGGAGGGGCTGGCGAACCTGATGCGCGCCTACGTGAACCGGGGCGACGTCGTGATCATCCCCAGTCCCTGCTACCCCGCCTACTTCGGCGCGGCGCGTCTGTGCGAGGCGGAGATTCACGAGATGGAGCTGAGCGAGGCGCGCGGCTACCAGCCCGACTTCGACGCCATCCCCGCCGACGTCGCGGGCCGCGCGAAGCTGCTGCTTTTGAACTACCCCAACAACCCGACGGGGGGCGTCTGCGAGCTCGGGCTGTACGAGCGGGCTTTGGCGTTCTGCGACCGGCACGGCATCCTGCTCGTCTCGGACATCGCCTACAGCGAATTGAGCCTGGATCCGGCCTGCTCGCCGCCCAGCGCCCTGCAGGTGCCGGGCGCCGCCGAACGCGTCGTCGAGTTCCAGTCCCTCTCGAAAAGCCACAACATGGCGGGCTGGCGCGTTGGCTTCGTCGCCGGCTGCGCCGAGGTCGTCGCCACGCTCGGCCGGCTCAAGAGCAACGTCGACTTCTCCCTCTTCGGCGCCATCCAGGCCGCCGCCGCGGCCGCGCTGACGGGCGATCAGTCGATCTGCCGCGACAACGCCGCGCTCTACCGCCGCCGCCGCGACCTCGTGCTCGAGACGTGGCGCGCGCTCGGCTGGCGTCTCGAGCCTCCCCGCGCCACGATGTACGTCTGGGGCCACGTGCCGCGCGCCTACGGCGACGACGACTGGGCCTTCGTGCACGACCTATTCGCGAAGACCGGCGTGCTGCTCTCGCCCGGGTCGGGCTTCGGCGTCTACGGCAAGGGGTGCGTCCGCGCCTCGCTGGGTCTGGAAGAGTCGGCGCTGCGCGACGCCATGGCCGCGTGCGCCGCGGCCGACCTCGACTGGCGCGGTTGAGCGGCGGCCCGCGCCGGCGCTCAGGCGGGTCCGTACGTCGCGACGACCAGGCGGTCGGGGTGGAAGTAGAGTTCGGCCGCGCGCGCGACCCCGTCGCGGTCGACCGCGTCGAGTTCCGCGACGAGCTCCGTCAACGGCACGAAGCGCCCGTGATAGATCTCGTTCTTGGCGGCGCGCCCCATCTGTCCCATCACGCCCTCGAGCGAGAAGACCGTCTGCGCCTTCAACTGCGCCCGGTTGGCCTCCAGCTCGTCGGCATCGGCCCCATCGCGGATCAGCCGCGCGTACTCCTGGCGCACGACCTCCTCGACGCGGCTCATCTTGGCGGGCGAGCACGACCCGGCGCAGCTGACTAGGCCGGTGTCGCGCCCGAGGTCGGTGTAGATGTAGACCGTGTACGCCAGCCCTTCCCGCTCCCGCACCGCCTGGAAGACCCGGCTCGACATCCCGCCCCCCAGCAGGTTCGCCACCAGATAGATCGCCACCCGGTCGGGGTGGTTCAGCGACACCGCCGCGGCCCCCAGTTCGAAGTAGCTCTGCACGAGGGGACCGCGCAGGTCCAGGCGCCCCGCCCCCCCGGCGTTCAGCGGGGTCGACCCCGGCGCCGCGGCTTGCCGCGGCGGAGGCGCGTCGAACAGCCGCGCCACGAGATCGCGCGCGCGCTCGTCCACCTCGCCCGCGAGCGTGACGACGAGGTTGGGCCCGCACATCAGCGCGGCGTGCTCGCGCCGCAGCGTGGCCTGGTCGAGCGCCATGACGCTCTCGCGCGTGCCGAGGATCGGCAGCGCGCGCGGGTGCGATTCGTACAGGCGGGCCTCGAAGGCGTCGTGCAGGTGATCCTCGGGCGTGTCGCGGGCCTCCTGGATCTCCTCGCAGACGACCTCCTGCTCGAGCTTGATCATCTCGGGATCGAGCGCCGGGCGCAGCAGCATGTCGGCCAGCAGCTCCGCCGTGGCCGGCAGGTACTCCGGCAGCACGCGCGCCGTGAACGCGAGGTTGTCCTTGGTCGTGAAGGCGTCGACGGAGGCGCCGAGCGCGTCGAAGCCGGCCGCGATCTCCAGCGCGGAGCGGTTGACCGACCCCTTGAAGACGATGTGCTCGATGAAATGCGACAGTCCGCCCAGCCCGGGCGGCTCGTCCTGGGTGCTGCGGCGCACCCAGCAGCCCAGCGCCACGGAATGGGCGCCGGGCACCGGCACGGTGAGCAGGACGGCCCCGCCGGGAAGCATCACGCGCCCCGGCGGGGTCTCGTCGGCGTAGCAGCCTAGGTTCATGGGCGACAGCGCCGGTTGGACACGGGGCGCCGCCTACCGACGCCGCCGCTCGCGGTCGCCGCCGCGGTCGCCGCCGCGGTCGAAACCGCGCCCGCCGCGGCCGCCGCGATCCACGCGCGCGGCCTCGGGGTCCACGCCCGCCGGCACCGGCAGCAGCGCCTTGCGCGACAGGCGCACCTTGCCGGTGCGGCCATCGACCTCGACCAGCTTGACGTCGACCTCCTCGCCCATCTGTAGCACGTCCTCGACGTTCCCGACGCGGAAGTGCTCGAGCTCGGAGATGTGGAGCAGCCCCTCCTTGCCGGGCAGGTACTCCACGAAGGCGCCGAAATCGGTGATGCTCTTGACCTTGCCGTGATAGACCGCGCCGATCTCCGGCTCGGTCATCATGCCCTTGATGATGTCCATGGCCGCCTGGCCGCTCGCCTGGTCGGCGGACGAGACGTACACGATGCCGTTGTCGTCGACCTCGATCGTCGCGCCGGTCGTCTCCTGGATCTTCTTGATCACCTTGCCGCCCGGGCCGATGAGCTCGCCGATCTTCTGCACCGGGATCTGGATCGAGATGATCTTCGGCGCGTAGGGAGAGAGCTCCGCGCGCGGCGCGGACAGCGCCTCGGCCATCTTGTCCAGAATGTGCAGGCGCGCGCGGCGCGCGTTCTCGAGCGCCTCGGTCAGGATCGCGCGGCTGATGCCGCCGATCTTCGTGTCGAGCTGGAAGGCGGTGATGCCGTCGCGCGAGCCGGTCACCTTGAAGTCCATGTCGCCGAGGTGATCCTCGACGCCCAGGATGTCGGTCAGCACCGCGACGCGGTCCCCTTCCTTGACCAGGCCCATCGCCACGCCCGCGACGGGGCGCTTGATCGGCACGCCGGCGTCCATCAGGGCGAGGATGCCGGAGCAGACCGTGGCCATCGAGCTCGAGCCGTTCGACTCGAGGATGTCCGACACGATGCGGATCGTGTAGGGGAACTCCTCGATCGTGGGCAACACGGGCTTGATCGCGCGCTCGGCCAGCTTGCCGTGCCCGACCTCGCGGCGGCCCTGGCCGGAGTAGCGTCCGACCTCGCCCACCGAGAAGGGCGGGAAGTTGTAGTGCAGGTAGTACTTGTTGTAGAACTCGGTCTCCAGGCTCTCGATCTTCTGCTCGTCCATCTTGGTGCCGAGCGTGGTCGTGCCGAGCGACTGGGTCTCGCCGCGCGTGAACAGCGCCGAGCCGTGCGCGCGGGGCAGCACGCCCAGGTCGATCGTGATCGGACGCACGGTGGTCAGGTCGCGGCCGTCGGCGCGACGCTTCTCGTCGAGGATCATCGCGCGCATGGTCTGCTTCTCGAGCTTGGCGAAGGCCTCCTCGACGCCCGGCTTGGCCGCGCCGGTGGCGTCCACGAAGTGCGCCTTGACCTTGGCCGTCAGCGCCTCGACGGCGTCCTGGCGCTCCTGCTTGCTCGCGATGCGCACCGCGGCGCGCAGATCGGCGCCCACGAGCGCCTCGACCTCGGCCAGCAGCGCCTTGTCCTGCGTCGCGATCTCCACGGCGAACTTCGGCTTGGCCGGCGCGCGCGACTTCAGATCGCGCTGCATCGCGTTCAGCTTGCGGATCCACCCGTGCGCGAAGTCGATGGCGTCGAGCAGCCGCTCCTCCGACACCTCGCGGCACTCGCCCTCGATCATGACCACGATCTCGTCGGTGCCGGCCACGACCAGGTCCATCGACGACTGCTCGCGCTGCGCGAAGCTCGGATTGCAGATGAACTGCCCCTCGACCTCCGCCACGCGCACGCCCGAGATGATCTCGGGGAAGGGCACGTCGGAGATGTTCAGGGCCGCCGAGGCCGCGGTGATCGCGAGCACGTCGGCGTCGAAATCGGTGTCGGCGCTGATGATGAACGCGACGATCTGGGTCTCGTTGCGGTAGCCCTCCGGAAACAGCGGGCGCAGCGGCCGGTCGATGAGCCGGCAGCTGAGCGTCTCGCGCTCGGAGGGGCGCCCCTCGCGCTTGAAGAAGCCGCCGGGGATTTTGCCGGCGGCGTAGGTCTTGTTGCGGTACTCGACGAACAGCGGCAGAAAATCGCGGTCGCTCCGCTTCTTCTCGGCCACGGCGCAGACCAGCGCCATGGTATCGCCCTGGCGCACGACGACGGCGCCATTGGCCTGCCGCGCCATGCGGCCGGTCTCCAGCGAGAACTCGGCGCCGTTGATCTCCATGGAAACACGCATCGGATTCGGTTGCATCTTGCTTCTTCCTTCCGTCTCTCTACTTCCCCAACTTCCCCCACCAGCTTCCACGGAGGTGGCGCGGCACGGCGCAGCCGTGCCCTGACCGGCGGGACGCGGCGCACGAATACGCGCCGCGGTCCGTCTCCTCGGACTCCATCACCAGGATGAGAGGCTGCCCTGTCTTGGGGTGGCTCGACCGCGTCGTCAGCCGCGGATCTCGAGCTCCTTGATGAGGGCGCGATAGCTCTCGAGGTTCTTCTTCTTCAGGTAGTTCAGCAGCCGCTTGCGCTGGCCTACCATCTTCAGCAGTCCGCGCCGCGAGTGATGATCCTTCGCGTGGAGTTTGAAGTGTCCCGAGAGCTGCTTGATCCTCGCCGTCAGCAACGCGATCTGCACCTCGGGCGAACCGGAGTCGCCTTCGTGCTTTTTGTGCTGGGCGATGACCGCCTGCTTCTGTTCCTTGGTGAGCGCCATCGTCGAGAACCTCCTTCATAGGGTCACGATGGCCGCAGGTTCGATCCCGTTCGGGGAATACAGGTGATAGATGGTTCCCATTCCCCGTTCGGCGGCGCGAGCGCCGTCATGATCGACCCGCTGCGGATTCCGGGCACCACAGAAAACGCAGGGCCAGAGGGGGCCCCGCGTCCTGCAATGGCCGCCCGCAATATAGGCCAGGGCTCCAGCTCTGGCAAGCGGAAACCCCGACGGGAATGATCGGCCGCAAACGGCTGCGCTTGAGGCGGATGCGCGGGCGGCCCCTAGGCGCCGCCGCTGCCGGCGATCCCGGCGCCCTCGGCCACCGCCAGCGCCGGGCGTGGCGGCGGTTCCGCGACGGGGGGCGGCGTCGTGGCCAGGCCGTTGGTCAGGCCCCGGAACGTCGGCACCAGCCCGATCAGCAGGGTCCAGCAGGCGTCCAGATCGCCCGCCTCGGCGGCCGCCAGCAGCCGCCGCACCCGCGGTTCCAGATCCGGCGGACCCCCCTCGCCGCGCGGGGCGGCCAGGATGCTGGGGTGGGCGGTGGCCTGCGGCTGCTCGGCCTGCGTCCAGAGCTCCTCGGTCAGCTTCTCGCCGGGGCGCAGGCCCGTGTAGACCACCGGCACGTCCACGTCGGGCACCAGGCCGCTGAGCTGGATCATGTTGCGGGCGAGCTGGTCGATGGAGACCGGCTCGCCCATGTCGAGGATGAAGGTCTCGCCGCCGCGGGCCATGGCGCCGGCGAACAGCACCAGGTGCACGGCCTCGGCGATGGTCATGAAGTAGCGTTCCATGCGCGGGTGGGTGACCGTGACCGGCAGCCCCTGGCGGATCTGGCGCAGGAACAGCTCGACCACGCTGCCGTTGGAGCCCAGGACGTTGCCGAAGCGGATGGCGCAGTAGCGCCCGGCGGCCGCGTTGCTGCGGGCGCGCACCAGATGCTCGCAGATCCGCTTGCTGGCGCCCATGACGCTGGTCGGGTTGACCGCCTTGTCCGTGCTGATCAGCACGAACGCCTCCACGCCGTGCCGCTCGGCCGCTCCCAGCAGGTTCAGCGTGCCGCCCACGTTGTTGAGGATCGCCTCGGCCGGATGGTGCTGCAGCACGGGCACGTGCTTGTAGGCCGCGGCATGGAAGACGATCTCCGGCCGCCGGCGCGCGAACAGCTCGTCCAGGCGCCGCGGCTCGCGCACGTCGCCCAATTGGAAGTCCAGCGCGACGCCCTCCGCCGCCCGCGCGCGCAGCTCGTGCTCGAGGCGGAACAGTCCGTTCTCGTCGCGGTCGAGGCAGATCAGCGCGGTCGCTCCCTGCCCGGCGATCTGGCGGCACAGCTCCGAGCCGATGCTCCCGGCCGCGCCCGTCACGAGCACGGTGCGGCCGCGCAGCAGTTCCCTGATCTGCGGCACGCTGGCCGGCAGGGAGCTGCGCTGCAGCAGGTCCTCGACCCGGAAATCGGAGATCCGTTCCACGACCCGGTTGCTGTGCAGGATCTGGGCGACGTCGGGGATCGTCTTGAGCGGGACGGCCACCTGCCGGCACAGGCGCGCGATGCGGTACATCTGCGCGGAGGTCGCCGACGGCACGGCCAGCACGATGGCCTGGGCCCGGTGGCGCCGCACGACCTCGGCCACGCGCTCGATCGGGCCCACCACGGGCACGCCCATGATCGTCGTGCCCTGCTTGAGCGCGTCGTCGTCCAGGATCGCCACGGGCCGCCACTGGGCGAGCCGGCGGCCGAACATGGCGCGGATGGTCAGCACGCCGGCCTCCCCCGCGCCCACCACGACCACGCGCCGGCGGCCGGGCGCGCCCAGCGCGCCGCGACACTCCTCGCTCACGCGCCACGCGTAGCGCAGCGCGGCCAACAGCGCCAGACACACGAGCGCCTCGATCGCCAGGACGCCGCGGGGCAGGCCGCCCTGCCCGGTCAGGCGCAGCGCAGCGCCCAGCAGCGCCGAGCCCGTGATGGTCGCGCCCACCAGCGGCAGCAGATCGCCGGCCCCGGCGTGTCGCCACGGCAGCCGGTGCAGGCGAAAGGCGAGGCAACCCGCCACGCGCGCGCCGATCACCACGGGCAGCGTGTGCAGCCAGAGGGCGTGCCACGGCTCGCGCAGCCGATCCAGGGGCGAGCTGTCCAGGCGCAGGCAGAAGGTCAGGGTCCAGGAGATCGCCGCGACGGCGGCGCCCAGGACGATGGTCACGGGCAACCGTCGCGCCCGCAACCAGCGGCTCAGCGCGCCTTCAGGTTGGAAGAAGGAGGCCAAGGCGGCGCCGCCGGCCACGAGCCCGAGCGCACGGCGCGGTTTGAACTCCATTTCTCGAGCCTTTCCGACCACAACCCGCGCCGTCGCCAGCGCGCGGCGCGGAGGGCGAGAAGAACTTCAGCGCGGCACTATAGAGCAAGCGCGCGCGCCCTGACAGCGCGATTCCTTCGCGCGAACTCTGGGGTTGCCGGTCACCGGTCGTCCGGGCCGGTCACGATGGCGCGCTCCTCGAGCAGGGCCACGATCCGCTCGACGCACTCCCGCGGCGAGAGCCGGTCGGTGTCGAGCACGAGCTCGGCCGCCTGCGGCTCCTCGTAGGGGGCGCTGATCCCGGTGAACTCGGGGATCTGCCCGGCGCGGGCCTTCTTGTAGAGGCCCTTGGGATCGCGCCGTTCGCACTCCTCCACGGAGCAGCGGCACCAGATCTCGATGAACTCGCCCGGCGGCAGCAGCGCCCGGTTGCGATCGCGGTCGGCCCGGTAGGGCGAGATGAAGGCGGTGAGCGCGACGAGGCCGGCGTCGACCATCAGCTTGGCCACCTCGCCGATGCGCCGGATGTTCTCCTCGCGATCGGCCGGGCTGAAACCCAGGTCGCGATTGAGGCCGTGCCGGACGTTGTCCCCGTCCAGGATGTAGGTGTGGCAGCCCCGCTCGAACAGCACCTGCTCGACCATGCGGGCCAGGGTGGACTTGCCGCTGCTGGACAGGCCGGTGAACCACAGCACGGCGCCCTTGTGCCCGTTGCGCCGCTCGCGATCCTCCCGCCCGACGATCGCCTCGGACCAGGTGATGTGCTTGCTCTTGGGTGCGTCCATGGTCGCGCGCCGCCTCCCGCGTGGTTGAGCGCAGTCGCCGGCGCCGTCCCGCGCCCCGGACCGCAAGTGGATGGAAAGGTCAGAGATAACCCAGGGTCTTGAGCTTGTCCTTGATGCGCTCGAGCTGCTCCCCGCTGAACTCGACGGGCTCGCCCTGCCCCGTCTTGGGCGCCTGCGGCACCCGCCCCTCGTACACGATGTCCCGCAGCACGAACACCACGAAATCCGTGACCGAATTGAAACCCGACCCCTCGATCAACCGTGATATATGGTCGTAGAGGGGTTTGGGGATCTTGAGGGTGACTCGTGGCTGGGGCATGGCAATCTCCCAGGGCGCCCGGAGCACTCCGAAAACACTCACATAGTAGCCCAAGGAAGACCCGGAATCAAGCGCGATGCGCGACGGCGCCGGATCGGGCGGCGACTTCGTTGGCCCTGCGCACCGCTATTTCCGGTCGGCAGGCTCGGCCCCCGCGACCCGCGCGTCCCCCGGCGCGGGTACGCCGATCTTCTGCGCCGCGCGCGCGGCCGCCCTCAAATCCGCCAGCGCCTCGCCGACCGCCCGCACGCCCGCTTCCCTGGCCGCGATGGCGCCGCGCTGCGCGTGGAAGCGCAGGATCAGCCCGGCGCAGGCCAACGAGAGCAGCACGACCGCGTAGAAACCGGCCGCCGCCCGCCCGCCACTGCCGAGCCCCATGGCCACGGCCAGCGCGGCGCACGCGAGCATCGCGACCGCGTAACCCGCCGTCACGCCGGTGTGCGAACAGCCCGCGCGCACGAGCAGTTGATAGAGGTGGTCGCGGTGCGCGTCCCCCAGCCGCTGCCTTCTGAGAACCCTGCCCAGAAGCGTGAAGACTCCGTCGAAGAAGAACGGCCACACCACCAGCAGGGTCAGCACGAACAGCTGCGGGCGCGGCACGACGCACGACGCGTGCAGCACGCCGAAGGCGAGGAAGAACCCCAGCGGCAGGCTGCCGGCGTCGCCGAGGAAGATCCGCGCCCGGGGAAAATTGTGGCGCAGGAAGCCGAGGCTGCAGCCGGCCATGGCCATGGCCAGCCAAGCGAAGCCCGCGTCGCCTCCCGCCGCCGTGAACGCCGCCAAAGCCAACGCCGCCAAGACCGCCTGGAAGCCTGCCAGCCCGTTGATGCCGTCCATGAAGTTGAAGACGTTCGTGAAGCCAACCAGCCACAGCCATGAGAAAACGGGGCCCCAGAAGCCCAGATCCACGGCCGGCAGCAGCGGGAACTGCAGCGCCGGCAACGCCAGGTCCCCCAGCCACACCGCCCACGCCGCCGCGCCCCCCTGCACCAGCAGGCGCGTGGACACGCGCAGGGAAGAGCGGTCATCGAAGAATCCCAGCGCCAGCAGCGCCAGCAACGGGATCGAAAGCGCCAGCCAAGTCGCGTCCAGCCGCACCCAGCCCAGGCCCAGCAGCGCGACATTCGCCGCCGCGTAGACCGCCAGCACGCTCAGCCCGCCCCCCCGCGGCACGGGCAACTCGTGCGAGCTGCGCTCGTTGGGGATATCGAGGATCGCATGCGATCGCAACAGACGAATCATGGCCGGCGTCACGGCCATGGTCACGGCGCCCGCAGCCAACATGACCGCGATCATCGAAAAGGCGTGTTCCATCTAGCCTCCGCCGGCGCCGACTGCTCCCTTAGCCAGCGACACTCCCTTCCCGGCACGCAACAGGTCTAGTCCACGGTTCTCCTCGACGCCATTATCGCGCCCCCCGCCCATAAGCGGGAGTGTTTTTCAGCGCCCAGGCCGCATCGGGATTTAGCCACGCTTCGAATCACAACAACTCTTGCCGCCTTCGCCTTCCGATGTCTGCATGATGAGAGCCAAGACATGTCAACGTAGTTTGGCCAGTTGACCCCGGCAATGGCAAAGTGGCACAATGGCCCAGCAGACAATCAAAACCCAGTTAGCATCCTCGTCTGATTGCGAGTGCATACCGAAGGACTTGAAGATCTCGTATCTCCGAGGCCGGCTTCGCTATCCGTCCTATAGTGCGAATCAGCTAAACCATGCGCAGGCGTTCGCGCTCATCGTTGCCGCAGAAGTAGCCTTGTTGTCAAATAGACCTCACCATTAAGGGCCAGCTCCAATGCACACCAAACGAGATCTTGACCGTTACCTGGACGCCGCCGTGCAGGATGGTCTCCATCGCAATAGAAACAACCTTGAGTTCCAGTTACACTCACTTTTCGGCAAAATGGATTTCCTGAATAAAGCCGTGTTGGATGTCGGCGGGGGTTCCGGGCTCTACAGTTTTTATGCAGCGCTAATGGGCGCTGCAAGAGTAGTATGCCTCGAACCTGGAAGTCATGGAAGCTCGTCGGGCGCGATTAACAAATTCAATACAATGAAGCGCACCCTCGATATCAGCAATGTTGTACTTATGCCCATCACTCTCCAGTCCTTGAGCACAACGAATGGTACATTTGACATCATTTTACTGCATAACTCCATTAATCACTTGGATGAAACAGCGTGCATCAATTTATTAACGCATCCCGCATCCAGAGCGATATACAAAGACATTTTCTTGAAGCTCTATGCGCTGGCTAATGACGGCGCCGTATTGATCATCTGTGACTGCTCCAGGCATAATTTTTTCGCGCGGTTGCAAATCCGCAACCCTTTTGCTCCCACAATTGAATGGCATAAGCACCAATCCCCTGAAGTATGGGAGAAATTATTGCGCGAGGTTGGTTTTGCTTATCCTCATATATCATGGTCATCGTTCAATACACTACGACGTTGCGGAAAAATTCTGACTGGCAATAGACTTATATCATATTTCCTGATCAGCCATTTTTGCCTTACAATGCACAAGACATGATGGCGTTAGTCAGATGGCCCACGAGCCTTAAGTGAAGGCAGAATATCGGAGTGGAAGGGATCAGACATGGATGATCGTTCAACGGCAATAAGGATGCGGGAGAAGCAATACCACGATGCCTTCTATGCCGGGGATTCTCCACTCCCTGAAGTGGTCATAGCCGAGGTGAGGGAACTGTCCTTGAAACCCTGTTATCAGACAGGGAGAGACAAGTACTCAGATAACAAAATGGCCTTTCACGAAATCATCCACCGGGATGGCGGATGGAGCGGCAAGCACGTTTTGGACTATGCGTGCGGACGAGGCTCTTGGGCCATCTACTATGCCCTCACCGGGGCTCAACGGGTGCAGGGCTTCGATATCTCTGAGACCGCTATACAGCGCGGGCGCGAGCGAGTAGAACGTCAAGGTCTCGCGGATCGCGTGGATTTAAGGGCCATGGATGCTGCGCGGCTTGATTACGAAGATGAAACCTTTGAGATGGTTATCGGAACTGCTGTTTTGCACCACGTCATAAAGTACCCACAGGTCTTTGAAGAACTCCATCGCGTGATGGCCCCAGGCGCCAAGGCGTATTTCTTGGAAGGGCTAGCGGATTTTCCGCTTTTCCGCCTTTGGTGGAAAATCAAGGGAGAAGTACCCCAAGGGGACGTCCCCATCTTCTCGCGAGACATCCATGAAAAGGCCTCGATGTTCTCGAAAATTGTCATCCATGGTGATACGTTTCTCTATTCGGCAAAGACGATGCTTTGGAAGCCATCAATGGGGCGTGGCCGCAAGTCTCTTCTGAAAGTGCTTAAGGCGATAGATACTTTCCTTTTTCGGGTTTGTCCTGTTCTGCGTCGATGCGGGAGCTTCTCCTACATCGTTTTGACAAAATAGCTCGGTCCGTAGCCTGTCTCACCGCAGCGACTCGCTGTGCGGGCGGGGAATGTCTGGATGACTCTGATCCCCTTGACATGGTCGGCAAACCGCCATGGCGTTCGAAATTAAAAAGCGCATCTACGACTCGCTACCCGCGAGCGTGCAGTCGCTGGTCGGGCTTGTGCCTTTTGCCTGGCTGGCCGGGCAGTCCTATCGCCGGACGATGGCTCGGGGACGGTTCTTCGAAACCGCCTCGCGCAAGGACGTGCGTGCCTATCAGGAACGCATGCTCGGCGCGATGCTGGATTTCGCCACGTCTGAAGTCCCCGCCTATCGCAAACACCGCTCTGCAGTTGAGAGACTCTCGCCATTCGAGGCGCTCAAGGAGTTTCCTCCGCTGAACAAAGAGGATGTCCAACGGGACTTCGAAAGCTACCTGCCCAGAACTCTCCGACACATTCCCCACTACGAGATCTCTACCGGCGGCACGAGCGGTGACCGCCTCCGCCTGTACGTCGACGACGTGTCACAGTCCGTGGAAACCGCCTTCGTGCATCGCGTATGGAGTCACGTCGGCTATACACCGCGCGCGCGGAAGGCGACCTTCCGTGGCGTCACGTTTCGGGATTTTCCACCCGACGTCTATTGGCAAGCCAACCCCATTTACAACGAACTTCAGTTCTCGCCCTTTCATATGAGCGAGAAGACTTTGGATCTCTATGCCAGAGCCCTGATCCGATACGTTCCCCGATACCTTCACGGCTACCCATCGGCCATCGATTATCTTGCCTCACACATGCTTCAGAACGCCATGTCCGCGAACATGCCTTCGATTCGCGCGGTTTTCCTGACTTCGGAGGCCTGCACACCGGCGCAACGTCAGCGAATCGAACAGGCCTTCCGAACCAGGGTCTTCCCCCTGTACGGACACAGTGAACGTCTCATTCTTGCCGTTGAATGCGAACACGCGCAGGTCTACCACCACGTTCCTGACTACGGCGTGCTGGAAATCTTCGCCGAGGACGGAACGTGCTGCGAAGAGGACGGACAGCGAGGCGAACTCGTGGGCACCGGCCTCTTGAATCGGTCGATGCCCCTCATTCGGTACCGTACCGGCGACTACGCCACGAGACGGGCATATGCATGCGCGTGCGGTCGCAATTGGGACCGCTTCGCGGAACTCGAGGGGCGCTGGAAACAAGATATGCTGCTCGGCAAAACAGGATCACGGATATCCATCACGGCGCTCAACATGCACGGGTCGGTGCTCGAACATGTCGGCCGCTTTCAGTACAGACAAACAGAGCCAGGGCGTTGCTCGCTCCGCGTGGTGCCCGCCGTCGGCTTCACAGATGCCGATGTAGCCAGAATCGAAGAGGCGTATCGCGCCAAAGTGCGCGATGAATTGGATGTCGTCGTCGAAATCGTCGGCAGCATCCCCCTAACAGCCAGGGGCAAGCTCAAGGCGGTTGTCCGGGAGTGATGGGCGATCAACCACACGATCAGGGCCACCGCGTGCGCTGATTCCTTAGGCATCCGCTTCTTGGACTGTCGCGAAAGTGCGGATTCAAGACCTGCCGCCACGATGCCCAAGCCGGGGCCGTGCCGGCACTTGACACGCTTTCCGCACCATGCTTGAGTTCGCGATCGTGGCCGCAACCAAGAAAACGTCAGGCGTTGACGCCCCGCCGCTCGATCAAGAACCAGCGGCACGCATTCTTTTGCTCGGCCCCCAGACCAATCGCCGCAATCCCACCATCACGGGCGGCACGGTGGCCTTTCACGAGACCATGCGGGAGTATCTCAGCTCTCGATGCGATCTATCTGTGCACTGCATCGACACGAATAAGGTCAATTATGGCGGAAGACTCAAGGCGGCGCTGGCGATCTTGCATCAGGGGATCAGCGAAATGCGCGCCGCTGAGGTTCTGTTTATCAACGGCAGCGCCAATGATTATCTGTTTCTCGCGCCCCTGCTCGTGGCCCGCGCGCGACAATTGGGCGTAAAAACTGTGTTGCGTAAGTTTGCCGGCGACTTCGACCAGCGTTACGCGCGTTGGCCTCGCCCCGCTCGGGCTGTGGTTGCCCGCATGCTAAGAGCGGCGGATGTGCTCTTCTGGCAGACCCGCAATTTGGTGGAGTTCGGGAAACTCTTCAATCCGATCAGCCTTTGGTTTCCCAATGTGCGTCCAGAACCGCCGGCTGCGCTCATAAAGACAAGACCGCGTTTCGAGCGCCGTTTCGTTTTTGTCGGCCATGTGGTCCGCGAGAAGGGCATGGCCGAGCTGAAAGCCGCGGCTGAAAAGTTGCCGGAAAGCTATTCCGTCGACGTGTACGGCCCGCTTATGGATCCGGAGATAGATGCAGCCTGGTTCGCTGGCTCGCGCATCGTCTATCGCGGCGCGGTGCCGCGCGAGCAGGTTCTGGCCCGCCTGGCCGAGTATTCCGTGCTGGTGTTGCCTTCATGGCGCGAGGGGCACCCTGGCATCATCATCGAGGCACTTTCCTTGGGTTTGCCCGTGGTTGCCACGCGCGTTGGCGGCATCCCGGAGCTTGTCGAAGACGGCGTCAACGGCTTTCTCGTCGAACCGCGTGACGCGGAGGCTTTGCGTAAGGCCATGCTGCGCATCGGAGATGAAAACTACGCCACGCTTTCCGCCGCGGCGCGCAGCACCTTTTCGCAGTTTGAGAGCAAGTCCGTCTATGATCGGTTTTTCGAGCAGGTCGTAGCGCTGGCGGCCGTGGCCAGGGGAAATCAGCGTCGCAATCGCGAGGACAGGGCGAGGCCAAATGCGTTTCGCCCTCTTGTCGGCACCCGCGACTGTGTGAGACGCGGCCTGCGTCTTTTTGAAACCGTGCGTTGGTTGAAACCCCGTCAACTCCTGGCCAGGATTCTGCGCCTCGTTCGCCTGCGCCTGGGTTTGAACCGCTTGCGTCCCGCCAAGGCCCCCGGGGTCACTCTGCTGAGACTCGGGGAAGGCTTGCCGGTGCGAGAGAGTTATCGTGAGGGCGTTTTTACATTTCTGAATCGGGCCGAACATTTCACCGATGGCATTGATTGGGAATGCGGCAGACATGGCCGGCTATGGACCTACAATCTGGGATACTTCGATTTTCTGCGGCAGCAAGACATGGGCCGTGAGGAAGGGCTTGCGCTGATACGCGACTTTCTGCGCGATCTCCCGGCTCGCACGACCGCTCTCAACCCCTACCCTCTATCCTTGCGCGGCGTGAACTGGATTCGTTTCCTATCCCGCTGGCAGGTGCAGGATCACGAAGTGCTAGACGCTCTTTATGCCCAGTACCGCCATCTGCACCGCAACGTCGAGTACCACCTGATGGGTAATCATCTGCTTGAGAATGCGTTTTCGCTGCTCTTCGCGGGACAGTTCTTTGGTGAGCATGCATTTGGCCGCACGGCCGCTCGACTTCTACGCGGGCAGTTGGCTGAACAAATCCTGGATGACGGAGCCCACTTCGAGTTGTCACCCATGTATCACTCCATAATCCTGGAACGGCTATTGGACGCAAACGATCTGCTGACTCATAGCCACACGCCAGACCCCGGGCTCGCCACGATTCTAAGAAACAGCGCATCCTCCATGGCTAGCTGGCTAAGACAGGTCACCTTCTCAGACGGTAGCTTGCCAGCCGTCAACGACACCGTCCAAGGCATCGCGTCCAGTCCCGCCGACTTGCTGGCCTACGCAGACAGTCTCGCCATCCAACCCGACGATAAACCGCTTGGCTCATCCGGCTATCGCATGTTCAGAAAAATTGCGTACGAAGCGTTCGTCGATGTCGGTCACATCGGGCCTGACTACCAGCCGGCGCATGCACACAGCGACACTCTGAATCTGCTGCTCCAGGCCCACGACCAACCGTTTATCGTGGATACCGGCATCTCCACCTACGACGATTCTCCGCGGCGCCGGCATGAGCGCGGCACGGCAGCCCACAACACGGTCGTCGTGGACGGCGAGGAACAGAGCGATCTGTGGAGCGCGTTCCGCGCCGGCCGCCGCGCCAAGATCGTTCATTTGCGCGAAAGATCAGACCACGTCTCAGCTATCCATGATGGGTATCGACGGCTTGGCTGTCTTCATAGCCGCGAGCTTCGCTTCGGCGATAATGAGATTCAACTTGTCGACCGGCTCGAGTCAAGCGGCGGGCATGTCGGCCAGCATGCGGGCCTGGCTCGCTTCCACCTGCATCCCGATGTTCGGGTGCACAAGCGCGATGCCACATCCGTTCACACAAGTCTCGGCGCATTTGTTTTCGCTGGCCACGCGGATCTGTCCATCCAAGAGTACGAGTGCTGCAACGGGTACAACTGCCGTCGCTCGGCCAGCGTTCTGTTGGTCAATTTCCGTGGCACACTGCGAACCAAGATTTCGGTTTAGCAATGCAACATGTCCTGATCATTGGAGCGACTGGATTCACCGGCCGCTATGTGCTGGATGAACTGTCGCGCTCGGGCCGATACGATATCAGCCTGTTTGTGCGCGATCCGGCCAAGTTGTCTTTTTTGCCGACCGCCTCCGGGCGCAGAGTTCACTATGGAACAATAGAGGATATAAAGGCTCTTACGGCCGCTCTGCGTGGTGTCGAAATTCTGGTGTGCACCGCATCTCTTGGCTTCGGTCACGCGCCGAATCTCCTGCAGGCCTGTCACGACGCATCCGTACAACGAACCATCTTTTTTAGCACTACCGCCATCTTCACAAGGCTGAATCCGCCATCCAAGAAACTGCGCCTCGCCGCGGAAACGGCTATACAGGCGAGTGGGCTCGATTATACGATTCTCCGTCCCACGATGATCTATGGCGCGCGCGGCGACCGCAATATTTTCCGCCTCATCCGCTATATCGACCGCATGCCCATCATTGTCATACCCGGCCGGGGCCACAATCTGTTGCAGCCCGTTTTCGTGAAGGATCTCGCAATGGCGGTGCGCCAAATCCTGGCAGAACCGTCGACAATTGGGAAATGCTATACGCTTTCAGGACGCGATGTCATTCCCTTTGGCGACCTCGTGCGCTACTTGGCTTCCGCCCTTGAACGACGACGTATGTATTTGCATATCCCAATCTGCCTAGCTACCGCGCCCCTGTCGGTTTTGAACGCATGCGGCCTTCGCACGCCCATAAAGGTTGAACAGATTTTGCGCCTCCAAGAGGACAAGACATTCTCTTTCGATGAGGCCGCCAACGATTTCGGCTACGCACCATCTTCCCTCGCTGAAGTTCTTCAAGCCGAGGTGGCCGAATATCTAGGCGACACTGGACGGGCATAATCATGAAGATCTGCATTATTACCCACTACTATCCGCCAGAGATTGGAGCGCCGCAGGCGCGCCTTTCGGAAATGGCACGCGCGTGGGTCAAGGCAGGCGATGCGGTTACCGTGATCACTTGTTTCCCCAACCATCCGTCCGGGATCATTCCAGATGCATATAGGGATGCCTACAAGAAGACACGCTTCATGGAGGAACAACTCGACGGCGTGCGTGTCATCCGCTGTTGGGTTTTCGCGACCCCGAACAAGGGTGTTGCGAAAAGGACTCTTGGACATTTGTCTTTCATGCTAACGGCCATGTTTCAAGGAGCGCGATTCATTAAGGGATCCGACGCCATTGTCGTGAGCTCGCCCAGCTTCTTTTCCGTGATCGCGGCCTATTGTCTCTCACGACGATATAGTGTCCCTTATGTCTTTGAAGTCCGTGATCTTTGGCCGGCCATTTTTGTCGATCTCGGGATCTTGAAGAATCGGTTGCTCATAGCACTTCTGGAAAGGATCGAAGTTTTTTTGTATAGAAAAGCCGCTGCGATCGTGACAGTGACCAAATCGTTTGCCAAGAATATCGCCTCGCGCAATGTTGACAATCGCAAGATCTTCACGATTACCAATGGCGCCGACACCTTCTTTCTCCGGCCTCGAGCTAAGGACTTTGCGCTGGCAACGAAGCTTGGCTTGGGATCCAAATGTGTTGTGTTGTACATGGGCGCCCATGGCATCTCTCACGCCTTGGGCAAGATCATCGAGGTCGCCGCGCGATTGAGGCAGAGGACGGAGCTCCATTTCCTATTCGTCGGCGAAGGCGCGGAAAAGGAGACCATAGTCAAAATGGCGCGGGAGCTCCAACTCACGAATGTCACGTTCTTGCCGGGACAGCCCAAGGAGAAGGTCGCCCCAATCTACTCTGTGGCTGACATCTGTCTGGTGCCGCTTCGGGACATTCCCTTATTCGAGACATTCATCCCATCGAAGATGTTCGAAATCATGGCCATGGAGCGGCCCATAATCGCCAGCGTCAGGGGCGAGGCTCATGACATTCTCAAGGAATCCTGTGCCGCGATTCTCTGCCCACCGGAAAATGTCGAAGCCATCTCCAGCGCGGTGCTCGAATTGGCGGGCGACCAAGAGAGGCGCATGAAGCTGGCAGCCGCCGGCCGCGCCTTCGTCGAGCGGAATTATGATAGAAACCGTTTGGCCCAGGACTATCGGGCCATCCTAGCTAAGGTCGTTGAAGGCCAAGTCGACCGCATTGGCCCAGGCCCATCTTAAGAATTTTGGACAGGCCTATTGCGCCTCCCAATATCGTGTTCTCGTCATTGGCCGCGCCTCACGTAGGCAAAAATGGCTTCGTATTCCTTGAGAAACCGTTCTGGAGAGAGAAGAGCTTCTGCTCTCCTTCTGCCCTCCATACCAAAAGCGGCCCGCGCATGAATCGCCAGACGGGCAAAGCGAACGATGGCCCTCGCAATGTCGTCCACTCGAAGTGGGTCGAAAAGAAAGCCGTTGGATCCTTCTTCGACCAAACGGACATTGTCCCCCGCCACACTCGCCAATACAGGTTTGCCGCACGCCATGGCTTCACCGATGACGTTCGAAAAGCCTTCATAAAGGGACGCGAGCATCAAGGCATCTGACCGCCAAAGCAATTCTCTGACGTCCCTCACGGGCTCATGCAGCCGAAACCAAGCCTGCGCCGCGCGCTCTTGAATGCACTGCATTGTTTTTAGGTAGCACCCTGATTGCGGCCCGGGCTTGCCATTATTCAAGAAAGAGTTCCCGTACCAGTCCACAACAACATCAATCCCGTGCTGTTCTCGCACGCTGTGCACGGCCTCGCAAAGGCGCAGCGGATTCTTCGGCCAATCCACGCGCCCCAACACCAATAGTCTTATCGGCTCCGAGGCGGCAACGGGCCTTTCGTGCTCGGTCGCCGGGCGAAAATGGCCGAGATTCAGACAATTGGCCACATGAAACGTCTTCGCCGACAGAGAGGACGCGTGCTTCCTTATCAATTCGTATTGCGCATTGGAGTTGCAGACAACTGCATCCGAAAGATGATGCACCAGCATTCGCGTTTTGAAGCCGAGAGTCGGCCCCCGATGGCTATGGTTTCTTTCCGAGACAATGAGGCGCCAGCTCCGACCCGGCAGTCCTGCGATTTCGGCATACGTGCTGGGAATGGTTTTGTATGCTACGACGATATCTGGGCGCCATTCTCGCAGATGCTTTCGAATCGCTCGTAGTTTTTGGAACCGACCGGCTTGTTTCAGGACAGTCACCGGCACCATCGCGTTGTCAGCCGCAGGTCTGAAATGGCTAGCCTCATGGTAAAGCAGCAAGCTGGTCTCATGGGCGTTGTGCTTGAGGAGAGTCGCCAATTCAACGATCTGGCGCTCTGCCCCACCTTGTCCAAGATTCTCAGTTAAACACAGTATTCGCAATGCGCCCCCACCCTATTCAAAGCAACGGACCAGCCAACTGACATCTTGCCCCTTATGCGGGGACCGCCTCTCGGCCCAATGATCTACCGATCTCCCACGTGCCCCTGACATCCATCCAGTGCCAGAAGGCGACGAAGCAGAAGCCGGTCGCCCCCTCGGCGGTGTAGAGGCTGGCATTGTGAAGCAGGGCGTTGGCGAGGGTCGCGATCAGCGCCAGCGACAGGACGTTTGGCCAGGAGAGCGTTTCGCTTGAGCCGGGGGCTAAGCCGTTTCGCCAGATTGCCCGGCCTGTCTTCCACAAGGTGTAGCCGATCAGCAGGAGCACGGGCAGGCCCAGATAGGCGACTTTCATCAGGTAGGCGTTGTGGCCCGACACGTTGCCCTGGCTGAGCGCGCCGCCCCATTCATAGATTTCAGGACCCCATTGCTGGCCGATCAGGTCCAGACCCCAGGGGTTGCGCGCCACGATCTTGAGCGTCTCCGCCTGCAGTTCGAAGCGGTACGTCTCGTGGACATCGGCCTGCTCCTTGGCGATCAGGGTCCTTTCTCCCCAGGCGCTGCCACCGCCTGTCATGGCCAGGATTCCCGCCAGAAGCAGGCTGAGCGCCAGCGCCGCAAGGACAGGGCGAGCGCCGCGGCGAGCCACGATCGTTGCCAGGGCCAACGCGCTCCCCAACAGGGCCGAGCGCTGCCACCCGAGCATGACGACCGCCGCGCAAAGCGCCAGCCACAGCAGTTGCCTCCAGACGCCGAGCCACCCCCGCCGACCGCTCTGGTAGGCCATCGCGACGCACACTCCCCCCAGCGCGGCGGCCTGATATCCAAACAGATGGATCAGGACGGCCAGCCCCGTCGGGTTGGGGCTGGTCAGCACCTGCGGCCCGAACAATCTGCCGCGGATCATCAGGCCAAGCAACGGGTCGGCGTGGCTCAGGAACAGAAAACCGCCGCTGAGAATCAGGGCCGCGACGAAGATCCGGCACACCAGCGCGAAGCGGCGCGGATCCGCGCCGACGAACAGGCGAAACAGCAGGAAGGTCGAGTACAGCACGGCGACATAGACCGCGTTCTCCAGCGGGCGCCGCACCGCCGAGAGCGCCATCACGGCCAGCACCGCCAGCAGCCAAGGCGGAAACATGGACAGCTCCGGTCGGCGCAGGCGTCCTAGGGCGCCAAGCACGATCAGCAGCAGTCCGACCAGGAAGGCCGGGATGGGCAGGCGCACCGACGCGGTCACGTAGCAGTTGGCGTTCAGGTAGATCAGCCACGGCAGGCCCAGCAGCAATAATACCGCGGTGGCCAGCGGATCGCGGGCCTGGCCGATTGCCTTCACCGGTTCCATCGCCGCCCCCACTCGCCCAGGCTCACGCGCGCGCGGGTCAGCACGAGTTGCCTCGTCTCCGCATCGAACGTGCACAGCCACGTCCAACCCAGGGCCAGCCCGAACACGGCCGCGCCCGTCAGGCACAGCGCCGGCCAGTTCCCTGGCGCGATCGCCGGACGCAACGCCGTGGCCGCCCCCAAAAGGGCCAGGGCCGACAGTCCGGACCGCCAGCCGAGGCCCGCAAAGGGGCGCAAGGTGTGTCCGGAGCGCGTAGACAGCCAAAGCAGGGCCAGCGACAGGGCGATGGCGTGGCCGATCAGCAGGGCCAGCGACATGCCCGCCAGTTGCCAGGCCCGCGTCATGGCCAGCCCCAGCAGCACGACCGCCACCGCGCCCGCCAGGGTCGCGGCCGCCTTGCCGCGCAAGGCCAGGAAGCCGTCCAGCACGATGGCTTCGTTGCGCAGCATGACGATCACCAGCAGCACGACCGCCTGCAGGACGTTGGCCGTCTCGCCGCCGTACATCTCGGCGCCGACCCACAGGCGCACGAAGGAGCCGTTGAGAACGATGATGCAGGCGGCCGCCAGACTGCCCAGCCCCAGGGAGAGCCGCTGCATCTCGCGCCGCAGCTGCGCGATCTTGGGCCAGTCCCCGGCCCCACACAGGTTGATCAATCCCGGCCTGGCGGACGCGAAGACCGTGGAAATCATTTCCGAGCAGACGCGCGAGACATAGATCGTCATGGCGTAGACACCGCCCAACGCCGCGCCCCCGACGAAGCCGACGATGAGCACGTCCGCGCCGACCAGGCCCATGCTCGCGACGCTGGACGCCTGGAGCCACACCGAGGATCCCACGAAGAAGCGCACCTCTTCGCGCCGGGGCTTGGCGAAGCCGAACCACGGCAGCAGGCGCCGCGCGATGCGCAGACGCAAGGCGCCGTCCAGCGTCATCCCGATCGTGTAGGCCAGCACCACGCCGGGCAGGCCCAGTCCGCACAGGAGCGCGGCGATCGTGGCCACCCCCGTCGCGACCGGCAGGACCCACTCCAGGTGCAGGGCGGAGTATTCCAGGTTGGCCGCGGCCAGCGCGTTGGCGGGAATCGACAGGATCCGCGCCAGCAGGATGTTCAGGACGAAGATCGCCATCGCGAGGCGGATGGCCCCGACATGCACGGCATCGGTCGGGATCAGCCGGTGCGACAGCAGGATCAGCAGGGCGCTGGTCGCGATCATCAGCGGCAAGAATGCCAGCCAGACCACGAGGCTGGCGCCCAGCAGGCGGCGCTTCTCGTGGTCGTCGCTCTGCGCCTGCCGCAGTCCGAGCACCAGCTTGGTGATGCCGGCCGCGCGGAAGTCGGTGACCGAGACGTAGACGCCCAGGCGCTGGATCATCGCCCAGGCGCCGAAGAGCTGCGGGCCCAGGGTGCGCACCACGATGGGCGTCGTGACGAGCTGGACCAGCGTCTTGGAGGCTGTCCGCAGCAGCTTGGCGCTCAGGGTCAGCGCGGCGCGCGCGGTGCGCGTCCGGGTCGGCGGCGGCGGAGCCTGGAGCTGGTCAGGCATCGCGGGCGCCGGCGTGGCGCGCGGCGGCCAGATCCTGCCTGAGCTTCACCGCGGCCAGGCCGATGATGCCGCCCACGACCAGGGAGAAGCCCAGGATGATGGCGCGTCGCGGCGAGACCTTCACCAGGGGCGGCACGGCCGGCTCCAGGACGCGCAAGGTCGGGGTGGTCCCCACTTCCTCGACGCGCGCGATCTCGCGCTGCCGTTTCAGCTCCACGTAGAGCGCGGCGTTCACTTCCATGTCGCGCCGCAGCCGGGTCTCCTCCAGCTTCAGGGCGGGCGAGGCCTCGGGCAGTCGATTGGCGCGCAGGAAATCCTCCAGCCGATCCTCCCCTTCCCGCAGGAGGGTCTCCACCTCCCGCAGGCGGGCGTCGATCGACACGCGCTTGGCCCCCGCCTCGGTCACGACCTGGGTCGAGAAGAACAGGTCCATCTGCCGCAGCAGTTCGTTGGTGAAGGCGGCGGCCAGCACCGGGTCCTTGAGCGTGACCGCGATCGTGATCAGCCCGGTCAAGGGATTGCTGTACCCCTCGACCCGCCGCTTCAGCCACCGCAGCAGCCTTTCGTGCTCGCGGGGCGTCAGGCTGTCCTGCCGCGCGATCCAGAAGCGGAACGTGCGCCCGGCGTGCTGCTGCGCCAGCGCGCCCTCGAGCACGCCGCGACTTTGCGCGATGTCCGGGTACAGGGCCGCGAACCCGGGGTGCTGGCCCATGTTCTCCAGGCCGGTGATCGCGCTCAGCCGGGAGATGAGCTGCGAGGTCTGCCCGTTCGCCATCGGCGGCAGCAGCTGCGCCGAAGCCCGGTACTGCTTCGGCGACAGGAAGGCCACGCACGCGCCGGCGGCGAGGCAGACCGCCACGATCCCCCCGAACAGGCGACGGTGCGCGTCCAGCAGGCGCAGCCAGTCCGTCACGAAAGCGATCATGCCGCTCCCACGCGGGCCCGCGGCCCGCGGCGATCAGTCCGTCCGATCGATCACCAGCCAGACCGTCGCCACGCTGGCCACGATCTGGGCGATGTCCTTGAGCGTTTCCAGCTTCTTGCTCTCGCGCTCGGGGCGCGGCGGCACGACGATCGTGCTGCCCGCCAGCACCGGCGGGTCGCGCCAGATCCGTTTGATCGGCTTCGAGGCGCCGTTGGGGTAGACCACGCGCGTCTTCCACTTGTCGGCGCCGTCGGCCCAGCCCCCGGCGTTGTTCACGTACTCGCCCAGGCTCGTCCCCTTGCGGTAGACCAGGCTCGTGGCGAAGCCGACGGCGCCGGTCACCCGCACCGTGTTCTGGGTCTCGGGCACGATCAGCGCGTCGCCCGGCGTCAGGACGATGTCGTGCACCGAGCCGGGATCGTCCAGGGCCTTCTGCAGGTCGATGGCCACGTTGCCCGCCCCGTCGCGGGCGCGCTCGACGCGCGCGGCGGGCGGGAACGCCGTGGGCTTCAAGCCGCCGGCGCGGGCCACCAGCTGCGAGAGGCGCTCGTCGGGGCTCTGCAGGCTGTAGACGCCCGGGAACATCACCTCGCCCCGCACCGACACCACGCGTTGCAGCTCGTACCACGGCAGCTTCCTGATCGCGACGCGGTCGTGGGGCCGCAAGGGGAACGGCTGCGGCGCGGTCAGGAAATCCGGCCCGAGGTCGACCGTGATCACGTCCACCACCTGCGCGGGGCGGGCGGACGTGTCGCGGTTCGTGACCGCCTCCATGCGCAAACGAGACACCTCGGCGCGCATCAGGTCGGCGGCGTCGGTCAGTCCGCCGGCTCGCAGCACGAGGTCGCGCAGGGTCGCCCCCTCGCGCCACTCGAACTCGCCCCCCTCGCGCACCTCGCCCGAGATCGCCACCGTGTAGCGCTGGCGCACGTCCCAGATCGAGAACACCCGCAGCGCGTCGCGCGGGCGCAGCGCCACGGCCGCCGCGCGGCCGGCCAGCACGTCGCCCAGGTGGAAGTCGGTGGCCTCGCGCGTGCCGTCCTGCCTCACGCGGTCCAGGAGCGCGCGCTCCTCGAGCGTGTCGGGCCAGAGGCCGCCCGCCAGCTCGATCAGGCCGGCCGCGTCCAGTCCGTCGCGCCACTCGTAGCGGCCCGGCCGCTTGACGTTGCCGGCGATCGACACCCAGTTCTCCAGCCGGTCGCCGATCGCGAACACCGTGATCGCGTCGCCGTCGCGCAGCGTCGCGTCCTCGCCCGAGGCCGGCAGTCCCGTCGCGGGATCGAGCACGATGTCGCGCGTCATGCGATCCGGCTCGTGCGAGCGTCGCTGCGCCGGCGGCACCACCCGTTCCAGGTGCACGCGCTCGCACGCGGCGTCGGCGCGCAGGCCGCCGCCCAGACGCAGCAGCTCGGCGAGCCCCTCCCCCTCGCGCAGCTCGAACCGCAGCGGGCGCCGCACGGCCCCGCCCAGGCTCACCGTCGGACCCCGGGGCGGCACGAACACCGTGTCGCCCTCGCGCAGGATGGCGTCGCCCGCGCGGCTGCCCTCCAGCAGGTAAGCGTACAGGTCGAGCATGGCCGCCGCCTGCGCGCCGCGCATCAGGCGCACGCCCCGCCACGAGCCGGCCGCGCTCGGGCCGCCGGCCGCGTAGAGCGCCGTGAACACCGTGGCCATGCCGTTCAATTCGTAGGCGCCGGGCCGCACGGCGTCGCCCACGACGAACACGCGGATGGCGCGCAGGCTGCCCAGCGACACCTTCACCGTCGTCGTGCCCGCCGCGATGCCGGAGTAGCTGCGCGAAAGCGCCTCGCGCACCGCCTCGCCCACCTGCGCGAGCGTGCGGTTCCAGCAGGCGACGCGGCCGCCCTTGGGCAGGATGATCGTCCCCTCGCGGTCCACGACGCGCTCGAGCCGGAACTCGACGTCGCCCCACACGTCCACGACCACCTGGTCCCCCGCGCCGACCAGGTAGTCGTCGGGCACGGGGCCGAAGCTGCTGGGGCTGAAGACTCCGGGCTCGAGGCGGAAGAAGTCGGCGCCGAAGAACCCCTCGCGCGCCTCGATGGCGGCGGCGACCGCCGCGTCGGCCGCGCGCTCGGCGGCGCTGGGCGCGGCATCGGCCACGCCCGGCAGGATCACGGCCGCGGTCGCCGCCTCCGGCGGCAGCGCCTTCATGCCGGGCGGTTCGAGCCGGTCGCCCGGCGCGGCGTCGAGAACGGACGGGCCTTCCTCCCGGTAGCGGCGCAGCAGTTCCTCGCGGCTCAATCCGCTGCGGCGCGCCGCCTCGTCCAAGAGCTCGTCCGGCACGTCCTGGGCCAGAACAGGGCCGCCCGGCAGGCAGCCGAGGGACAGGAACGCGCAAAGCAACCACACCGCCGCGAGCTCGCCGCGGCGCGGGCCGAAGGACAGCGGACGGGACAAGGCGACCCCCCTTGGGCGTTCGGCTGAAAAATGGCCCTTCTGTTTAGCATGACGGCGGCGGCGGGCCAAGCGGCAATTGGGCCGGCGGGGCGTGAAAAACCCCGGGCGGCATGGCCGCCCGGGGTGCAGGCAACGGTGAAGCGCGCCTATTGGTACAGCGTCTTCACGCGGCCCCAACTGTCGACTTCGGCCGGGACGGCGCAGAGGCACTCGCCGATGGCGGCCACCAAGTACGTGTCCTCATAGTCATAGAACGGCGTGTCCGAGGACGGGTGCAGATACCGCCACTCGAGCGGATCGTCGCCCGGCACATAGGCCGGACCGCCCGGCAACGCCGGAGTGGACCACACAAACGGCCCGATGCCGAACTGGATGATACCGCCCAGATACATGGTCGAGAGCGTGGCCAGCACGATGGTCGGATCGCCTTGGCCGACCGGCTCGCTGTACATCACCGCTAGGCTCGGGAACTTGTCAAGAACATTAAGCCCCCCGGGTACGAGCAATTCCGGAAAGCCCAAATCGACCTGGAGCGGAACGGGCAGCGGGTCGGGCCAGGTTCGCAGGGAGCACTCCCAGCCGAGCATCCCGTCCGCGCTGATGTTCGTGGCGATCAGGTAGGCCTTGACGCACGAGAACCAGCACGGGTTCTCCAGACAGTTGTCCAGAGCCGTCTGGTCGAAGTACACGCCGATCCCGTCGGGATCGGGGTCCACCTGTGCGCAGGCCTGGGTCGCGACGAGCATCAAGGCAAGCATGAGCCATTTCTTCATCGGCAACCTCCTTTTTGCGGACGTTTCCTCGCCGCGCGCCCTCCCTACTCGTACAACGCCTTCAAACAGCCCCAGCTCACGGGTTCTGCCGGCACGGGGCAGAGCGCACCGTTGATGCTGGCCACGATGAAGGTGTTGGCGTAGCCGGGATAGGGCACGCTGGACGAGGGATTGAGGGGCAACACCGTGTTGAAATTGTTGCCCGCTCGGAAGCACGGCGTGCCGGACAGCCAAGGCACCGAGTGCGGGCCGATGGCGAAATCGATCGGGCTGCCCATGTACAGGACGGTCAGCGTGGCCAGGATGATCGTCGGATCGTTCAGACCGACTCGGCTGCCGAAGGTGCAGGACATGTCCGGCAGCACGTCCACCATGGTGCAGCCGGCCGTGACCCCGACGCCGCCCGGCAGAACAGCGGGCACGGTGCGCAGCGAGCACTGCCAGCCCAGGATGCCGGGGGTCGAGACGTTGGTCGCGATCACGTAGGCCGTGACCGGGCTGCCTAGCGGCGGATCCACCAGACAGTTCTGCATGGCTCCCTGGTCGAAGTACACGCCCACGCCGTTCGGGTTCGGGTCCAACTGGGCGAAGGCACTGCTGGCGACGAGCATCAAAGTCAACAGAATCCACTTCTTCATGATCCAGGCTCCCAGGCTCGGGTGAGAAAGACGGTTGTCGCCCCCGGGGCGAACGCTGCGGTGCGGCACGGCCGGCCGGAAAGAGAGCGCTGACCTGTCGCGGCGAGGTTCTCCCTCCTGAAAACAGCCCACCAACGCTCATGATTGTACAACATTTCGGGCTCGCGCGGCAAGCCCCTGCGGCTCAGCGGCGACGGGCCAGGCCCGACTGGACCAAGTCGTTGACCAGGGCCGGGTTGGCTTGGCCGCCGGTCGCCTTCAGGACCTGGCCGACGAAGAAGCCCAAGATGCCGGTCCGGCCGCCGTGGTAGGCAGCGACCTCTTGGGGGTGAGCGGCGAGCACGGTCTCCACCAGCGCCGCCAGGGCCGGCGCGTCCGAGTCCTGCCGCAGCCCCCTGGCCGCGACGATCGCCGCGGCGGCGGCGCCCGTGGCGAGCATCTCGGCGAAGACCTCCTTGGCGATCTTCCCGCTGATCGCGCCGTCCCGCACCAGGGCGAGCAGGCCGGCCAGTTCGGCGGGCGACACCGGGAAGTCCGCGACGTCCAGGCCGCGCTCGTTCACGACCTTCAGCACCTCGCCCATGATCCAGTTGCTGGCCTGCTTGCCGTCGCCTAACACGCGGGCGGTGGCCTCGAAGTAGTCGGCCAGCGCCGGCGTGTCGGTCAGCACCGCGGCGTCGTAGGCCGGCAGCGCGTATTGACGCCGCAGGCGCTCTTCGCGAGCGGCCGGCAGCTCCGGCAGCGCGGCGGCCACGGCCGCCAGCTCCGCCTCCGTCACCACCAGCGGCGGCAGGTCCGGCTCGGGAAAATACCGGTAGTCGTGCGCGAACTCCTTCGAGCGCATGAAGACCGTGCGCCCGGCCGCGGCGTCCCACGTGTAGGTCGCCTGCTCGAGAGCCTCGCCGCGCGCGAGCGTCGCCGCGTGGCGGGCGATCTCGTGGTCGAGCGCCCGCTCCACGCCGCGGAACGAGTTGAGGTTCTTGATCTCGGTCTTGGCGCCCAGTTCCGTCGCGCCGCGGGGCCGCACCGACACGTTGGCGTCGCAGCGCAGGCTCCCCTCCTCCAGGTTGCCGTCGCAGATGTCCAGATGCAGCAGCAACTGGCGCAGGCGCGTCAGCCAGGCGCGCGCCTCCTCCCCGCCGCGCAGCTCCGGCAACGAAACGATCTCCAGCAGCGGCACCCCGGCGCGGTTGTAGTCCAGCCGCGTCGCGGCGCGCGGGCCGGCGGCGTGCAGCGACTTGCCGGCGTCCTCCTCGAGGTGGATGCGCTCGAGGCCGACGCGCCGCGTCTGGTCGCCGATCCGCACGTCCAGGTGTCCGCCCCGGCACAGCGGCAGCTCGTACTGCGAGATCTGGTAGTTCTTGGGCATGTCGGGGTAGAAGTAGTTCTTGCGCGCGAAGACGGAGCGGCGCTCGATCCGCGCCGACACGGCCAGGCCCAGGCGCAGCGCCAGCTCCACGGCGCGCGCGTTGACGACCGGCAGCACGCCGGGCAGGCCCAGGCAGACGGGGCAGGTCAGGGTGTTGGGCGGGGCCCCGAAATCGGTCCGGCAGGCGCAGAACATCTTGGTCCGGGTCTTGAGCTGCGCGTGGACCTCGAGGCCGATCACCGCTTCGAAATCCATGCCGCCTCCTTCCGCGCCCGGAAGCCGCGCGCCCGTTCCGTCTCGCCCGCCAGCGTCAGCAGCGTCTCCTCGCCCAGCGGCGGACCGATCAGCTGCAGGCTCAGCGGCAGGCCGGCGCGGTCCAGGCCCGTCGGCACGCTCAGGGCCGGCAGGCCGGTCAGGTTGGCCGGGGCCGTGAACACGTCGCTCAGGTACATCTGCAGCGGATCGGCCAGCTTCTCGCCCAGGCGGAAGGCGGCGGTCGGCGCGGTGGGCAGCGCCACCGCGTCGCACGCCGCGAAGACGCGGCGGAAGTCGTCGCGCATGAGCTCGCGCGCCGCCAGCGCCCTCCGGTAGTAGGCGTCGTGGTAGCCGGCCGACAGCACGAAGGTGCCCAGCAGGATGCGCAGCTTCACCTCGGCGCCCAATCCGTCCGTGCGCGTGGCCGCGACCATCGCGGCCAGGTCCGCGGCGGCGCCGGCCCGCCGCCCGTAGCGTACGCCGTCGTAGCGCGCCAGGTTCGACGACGCCTCCGCGGTGCAGATGATGTAGTACGTGGCGATGGCGTACGGCAGCGTCGGCAGATCCACGCCGACCACCGTCACGCCCGCGGCGCGCAGGTCCGCGAGCGTCGCCTCGAAGTCGGCCGTCACGTCGGGATCGACGCCCTCCGCCAGCAGCGTCCACGGCACGCCCACCCGCAGGCCGCGCGCCGGCCGCGCCGCGGCCGCCACGGGATCGCCCACCGGCGCCGCCAGCGAGGTGGAATCGCGCGGGTCGTGCCCCGCGATGGCGGCGTAGACGAGCGCGCAGTCGGCCACGTCCTTGGTCAGCGGCCCGATCTGGTCCAGCGACGAGGCCAGCGCCACCAGGCCGTAGCGCGAGACGCGGCCGTAGGTCGGCTTCAGGCCGACCACGCCGCAGCAGTGCGCCGGCTGGCGGATGCTGCCGCCGGTGTCGCTGCCCAGGGCGTAGAAGGCCAGGTCGGCCGCCACGGCCGCGGCCGCGCCGCCGCTCGATCCGCCCGGGATCCGCTCCGGGTCCCAGGGGTTGCGCGTGGGGCCGTGGGCCGAGTGCTCCGTCGAGGAGCCCATCGCGAACTCGTCCATGTTCGTCTTGCCCAGAAAATGCGAGCCGGCCGCGCGCAGCCGCTCGGCCACGGTCGCGTCGTAGGGCGCGCGCCACGGCGCCAGCAGGCGCGAGCCGCAGTCGGTGGGCTCGCCGCGCGTGGCCATGTTCGCCTTGAGCGCGCCCGGAACGCCCCACAGCGGGCGCTCCCCGGCGGGCGGCGGCGGCGCCGTCGCGGTCGCGGGGAACTCCTGGGGCGCCGCCAGCCAGGCGTAGCAGCGCAGCGTCCCGTCGCGCGCGGCGATCGCGGCGCGCACGTCGCGGTCGAGCTCCGCCGGCGTGAACTGGCCCGCGCGCAGGGCGCCGGCGGCCTCGCGCACGGTCAGGCGGCACAGCTCAGGCATGGCGCCCGCCCTCCGGCCGGGCCTCGCCGTGCGCCTCAGCGCCGAACACGGGCGGCACGACGAACAGCCCCTCCTCGCTCGCCGGCGCCGCGGCCAGCGCGTCCGCCCTGGGCAACGAGTCGCGCGGCAGATCGGGCCGGCGCGGGGCGGCGGGCTCTTCCGGCGGCGCCGGGGGCTCGCCGCCGGGCAGGTCGAGCGCGCGCAGCTGCTCGACGTACGCCACGATCCGCGCCAGGTGGGCGGTCAACCGCCGGCGCTCGTCGTCCCCCAGCCGCAAGGCGGCCAGACGCTCGAGATGCCGGACCTCTGCTTCGTCGATGGCCATGGGGCCTCCTCGCCGCGGTGGTCGCGGTGGTCGCGCGGGACGGCGGCGGCGCCGCCCCGCCGCCTCAGTCTGCCCCCCGCGCGCCTTTTCCGCCAGCGCCGACCGCCCCGTCTGCGCTAAATTGTGCGGGCGCGCCGGATGCGCGGCGCGAGAGAGCGGGAGGTTTCATGCCGGCGCGGCAGCACAACGGCCAGGGACGCGCGCGGAGAATGTGGCTCGCGGTCGCGGCGGTCGTTGCGAGCGCCGCGCTCGCGGCGGTCGGCGCGGGCGCCGCGGTCGCGGCGGGCAGCGCGGCCGAGCGCGCTGCGCCGCTGCTCCCGTCGGACCCCGCCATCTGGGAAAAGCCCGGCCTGCGGGACGGCCTCCTCGCGCCCGCCGGCGCGGCGGACGCTGCGGACGAGCCGGCCGGCGACCGCGGCTTCGATGTCCTCGACTACGCGCTCGATCTCGAACTGCTCGTGGCGGAGGCCCGCGTGCGCGGCGCGGCGGCGATCCGCCTGCGCGCGCTGGCCGACGGGCTCGCGCGCCTGCGCCTGGATCTCGACGCCACGCTGACGGCCGACTCGGTGACCTGGAACGGCGCGCCCGCCGCCTGGCAGGCGGGCGGCGACTCGCTGGTGATCCTGCTGCCCGCGCCGCTGGCCGCCGGCGCGGAAGGCGTCGCGCGCCTGAGCTACGCGGGCGCGCCGCGCCAGGCGGTGCCGCCCCTGGGGGCCGGGCTCATGTTCCGCGCGCACGGCGATGAGACCGCCGATCCAACCGACGGCGGCCCGGTCGTCGCCAACGTGAGCGAGCCGTCGAACGCGCGCACCTGGTGGCCGTGCAAGGACCACCCGTCGGACAAGGCCACCGCGACCGTCGCGATCACCGTGCCCGACACCCTCACGGCCATTGGCAACGGGCGGCTCGTCGCGCGGGAAGACGTCGCGCCCGGCCGGCGCCGTTTCGTCTGGCGCGAGGACTATCCCATCGCGACCTACCTCGTCTCGGTCGCGGTCTCGAACTACGCGACCTGGCGCGAGACCTGCGCGTGCGCCGCGGGCGGCCTCGCGCTCGACTACCACGTGTTCCCGCAGGACGAAGCGCGCGCGCGCCTGGACCTCGCCCCCACCTGCGACATGGTGCGCTGCCTCGAGGAGATCGCCGGACCGTACCCGTTCGCCGGCGAGAAGTACGCGCAGGCCGCGATCCGCTGGGGCGGCGCGATGGAGAACCAGACCGCCGCCAGCCTCGGGCAGTTCCTCTTCACCGGCACGGGACGCTACGCGCTGATCATCGTGCACGAGCTGGCGCACCAGTGGTTCGGCAACCTGGTCACGCCGGCGCGCTGGGCCGACATCTGGCTGAACGAGGGCTTCGCGCGCTACGCCGAGGCGTTGTGGCTCGAGCGCGCGCAAGGCCGCGACGCGTACTTCGCCTACCTGCGCCAGATCGGCCCCGCGCGCCACCCCGACCTGTTCGTGCAGGACGGCATCCTGAGCGACCCGGCGCCGATCCTGCCCAACCTGCTCATCTACGACAAGGGCGCCTGGGTGCTGCACATCCTGCGCGGCCAGATCGGCGATGCCGCCTTCTTCGCCCTGCTGCGCGACTGGACGGCCGATCCGGCACGCGCCCACGGCAACGCCGACACCGGCGATTTCGTGCGCGCCGCCTCGCGCGCCGCCGGCCGCGATCTCGCGCCGCTGCTGCGCCCCTGGCTCGACACGGCCGCCGTGCCCGCCCTCGACTGGACCGCGACGGCCGTCCCGCTGCCCGGCGGGCGCACGAGCGTGCGGGTGACCGTGCGACAGCGCGGCGACGTGCTCTTCCCGCTCGACCTGACGCTGCGCCTGGCCGCCGGCCCCGACACGCTGCGCGCGACGCTGCCCCTGCGCGGGCCCATCGCCAGCGGGACCTGGGAGCTGCCCGGCGCGCTCCCGCCCTCCGGCGTGCAGGTCGTGCTCGATCCCGACGGCTGGCTCCTGTGGCGCGACGCGCGCGACGCGCTCCCGCCGCCCCTGTTGGCCGTGCTCGCCGCCGGCCCCAACCCCGTCGGGCCGGACGGCGCCCGGCTCACCTACACGCTGCGCGAGCCGGCCCCGGTGCGCGCCGCCCTCTACGACGCGCGCGGCCGCCGGCTCGGCGCCTGGGACCTCGGGCGCCAGCCGGCCGCCACGGCCGAGGCGCCGCACGCCTGGCGCTGGGACGGCCGCGACGGCGGCGCCCGCCCCCTCCCCGCCGGCGTCTACTGGCTGGAGCTGGTGGCCGGCGACGCGGGCCACGGGCGCGCCGTGCGCAAGGTGTTGCTGGCGGGGTGACGCGACACGGGGACGCCTCGGGTTCGGCCCCGCGCCGTGGGTTCGGCCGTGGCGCTGTCGAGTCGCCTCCAACCGCCCTGCTGCCGCGCGCGGCGCCGTCCTGGCGTTTACCAGCCCCTTCAGCTTCGAAGCGCGTATTTTGATTTATCATGTGCAGCCGGCTGCACATGATTGAGCAAAAATTAGGCGAAAATAAAATTGGACGTCGGCCGATTGTTCGCCTATCTTTCGCCTGTCCTCCTCCACGTCACCACCTCCCGCCGGGGCGCCGCGCGCCCGCTCGTCATCGACCCGTCCGGGAGGGACCTCCATGAGCTTCGAGTCCGTCACGGTGCAGACCGACCGTCCCGCCTCCGAGGTGCACGCCGCGCTGCAGCGCGCCCTCGCCGAATTGTCGCGCGCCCATCGCGGCGCGGTGCTGTGCTTCGCCGAGGTCGTGGCCCGGCGCCTCTACCGCGAGCTGGGCTACCCTTCGATCCACCACTACGCGGCGGCGGCGCTCGGCTTCTCGCCCTCGCGCACGGCGCAGTTCTTGCGGCTGGCGGAGGCGCTCAACCGACTGCCGCTCTTGCGCGAGGAGATCGCCGCGCAGCGTATCGGCTGGACGAAGGCGGTCGTCGTGGCCGCCATCGCCACCCCGCGCACCGAATCGCTCTGGCTCGCGGAGGCGCGACGGTTGAGCCGTCCCGACCTGGCGCGACGCGCCGCGGCCGCGCGCGCCCTGGCGCGCGAGCAGCACTGCGCACGCCAGCTGGCGGACTCGGACCGCCCGGTGCTGCTGCCCCCCTGCCCGCCCGGCTCGCCGTCGCCGCCGCTGCCGTTGGCCGAAGCCGCGGGCTCGCCATCCGCCGAAGCCGCGGGCTCGCCATCCGCCGAAGCCGCGGGCGCGCCGCCCGCCGAGGCCGCGCGCGCGCCATCGCCAACCTCCGCAGCCGCGCCCGCGCTGCTGCCGGACGATTCGCTGCTGCGCGCCGCCGCCGCCGACTTGCCGATCCACGTGACGCTGCGCTTCAGCCCGCTGCAGTACGCCCGCTTCGCCGCGCAGGTCGAGCGGCTGCGCAAGCTCGGCGCGCGGGGCGGGCATGCCGCGGCGGCGCTGCCCCACGACCTGGACCGCGAGCAGCTGGTGCTGGCGGCCCTGGACGAACTCGTCGCGGCGGCAGCCACGCCCACCCCGCCGACCACGGCAGCTGCGCCCAACGCGCGTGGTGCGCCCGGCGCCTCGCCCTATCTCATCGTGATCCACGAGTGCGGGACGTGCGCCCGCGCCACGGTGCGCACACCCGAGGGCCAGCGCCCGCTCGCGCCCGCGACGCTGGCGGCCGCCCGCTGCGACGGGCGGACCGTGCAGCCCAGCGGCGTGATCGAGGGGGCCGTGCCGGCCGCGGCGCGCCGGCGCGTCATGGCGCGCGACGGCTGGCAGTGTCAGACGCCGGGGTGCGGTCGCACGCGCTTCCTGGAAGTGCACCACCGGGTGCCCCGCGCGCGCGGAGGAGGAAACGATCTCGACAATCTGGTCACGCTCTGTTCGGCGTGCCACCGCCTGCGGCACGAGCAGACGCGCCGCGGCGCCGCCGTCAGCGCACGAGCGTGACCTTGACCCAGGCGCGGTAGCCGTCGCTCGCGTTGGCCTGCACGTGGTAGACGCCCGAGGCGCACAGGACGCCGCGGTCGTCGCGGCCGTCCCAGCGCACCGAGCCCGGCCCGGCCGGACGCACCTCGCCCAGCAGCGTGCGCACGCGGCGCCCGACGAGATCGTGCACGACGATGTCGAGACGGCCCGCGCTGGGCTTGTCGAAGTAGATCGTCGTGGCCGGGTTGAACGGGTTCGGGAAACCGCGCACGGCCATCCGGACCGGCGCGTCGGACACCGCGGTCAGGTTCGCGAGCGTGAACACCGCGCTCGTGTCGACGCCGGCGTTGCCGGCGGCGTCCCGCGCGCGGGCCAGCAGGCGGCAGTCGCTCGAGAAGCGGCGCGGGATCAACCACGACCACGTGCCGCTGTCGATCAGGTCCAGCGCGAGCGTGTCGGGGAAGGTCGCGCCGCCATCCAGCGAGAGGAAGAGATCGACCGCCTGGACGGCGACGTTGTCGCTGGCCGACCAGCTCACGGTCTGGGTGCTGCTCGTGCTCCACAACTCGCCGCCGTCCGGCGAGGTCAGCACGACGCCGGGCGCGGTCTGATCCGTGATCGCGAAGGCCGCGTCCGAACCGTCCGCGCTCTCGTTGCCCGCGCCGTCGCGCGCCACGGCGCGCACGCGCAAGCTCGCGGCGGGCACATCCGGCGTGTGCCACGCCCAGGAGCCGCTGTTGGCGAGGCCGGTCGCGAGCGTCTCGGGCCACGTCACGCCGCTGTCGCGCGAGAGATAGAGCGCCACTTCGGCCACGCCGGAGGCGTCGGAGGCGTCCCACGTGACGGCGCGCGTCGCGTCGGTCGGCCAAGTCTCGCCGCCGTTGGGCGAGAGCACCGCGACGACCGGCGCCGTCAGGTCGCCGGCCGGCACGCCGACGATGAACATCGGCGAAACCAGGCCCGCCGAGGCGGGGATGTCCTGCACGGCCACGTACGTCGGCTGTCCGTCGTTGCGCCGCGTGCCGGGCACGGTCGCGTCGTCGAAGACCGCGCGCAGCGAGGCGCCGGGCCACGGGTCGCCCGCGTCGCCGCGGTCGCGCCCCGCTTCGAGCTCGAACAGGCCGTCGGCCTGCTCGAGGGACACGCCGTAGACCGGGCCCGCGTTGATGGTGTTCGTCGTCCAGTTGTCGTCGATGACCTGCTCGTCGACGTGCCAGATCAGCAGGCCCGAGCCCGGCAGGTCGACGTCGTTCAGGACGCGCTGGCGGTTCTCGACCAGGAAGTACTCGGCGCCGACCTCGGCGTTCTGCCAGGCCCGGCGCGCGATGCCGTGCGTCTGGATCGCGGGCAGATCCCAGAGCCCGTCGTACGGCACGTTCTGCGGCGTGATCCAGCCCAGCCACGCCTTGGCCCAGGCGCACATCTGGACCGGCGTTTCGGGGCTGTTGCCGTCGCCGCCCCAGCAGCCGCTGCTCATCACGCACCAGTGGCCCGCGCCCTCGCCGCCGCCGTCGGTGTCGTACAGGTCCGGCAGCCCGAGCGCGTGCCCGTACTCGTGGCAGAAGACGCCGATCTCGATCAGGCCGCCGTCGCACGAGAGCTCGGGCTGGATGATGTAGTCGTCGACCCGCAGGTAGCCGCCGCCCGTGCGCGGGGTGTGCGTCGTGTAGGCCGTCGTGCCCCAGCCGCTCAGAAAGAAGCTGTGGCTCCAGATGTAATTGTTGCGGCCGCACTCGCCGCCCTGGCCGCAGTGCACGATGAAGACCGTGTCCACGTAGCCGTCGTCGTCGCCGGAGTTGGGCACGCCGTCCGGGCCGTCGTTGTCGTACGGCCCCCAGTCCAGGCCGGCGCCGTCGGCGAGCGCGACGAGCTGCTTGACGAAGCCGCCGGCGCTGGCCGGGTAGGTGCACAGGCCGTTGCAGCCGGCCGCGCCCTCGTAGTAGGTGATCGGATAGGCCATGCGGTACCAGCCCAACACGTCGCCGGTCACGCTGAACTGGCCGAACGAGATCTGCTCGTAGTACGCGGTCATCGTGCCGGTCGGCCAGTCGCCGAACAGCTCTTCCGCCAGCGAGGCCGCCAACTGCGTCGCCACGCGATCGCTCGTGTCGCCCAGCAGCACCGGCACGCGGCGAACGCCCGCCGCGATGGCGGCCGGCGCGGGCACGACGTCGCCCTCGCCCTGCCGTCCCCCCTCCTGCATCCCGCCCGCGCCGTGGGCCTGGAGCACCGGTCGGCTCACGTGCCCGAAACCCGCCTCGCGCAGGGCCCGGGGCAGGTCGGGCATCTGGGCGCCCGACCCCGACGCCGGCGGCACGACCGCCCGGGCGGGCGGCGCCGCGGCGAAGAGCGCGACGCCCGCCAGCGCCGTCGTGAGCGCAAAAAGCCGGACCAGGTGGCATTTCGAGAAGGCGCGGGGCATGACCGGACCTCCGCAGCAATGACGCAAAATCATGTGGCTCAACGAGTTGCGCGGGATCGCGCCCGCGCAGCCCCCCCAGTGGCCACGGCGAAAACCCAGAGTTGGCAGTGAGAATCAGGAACCGTGCCGGGCGGCGTCGCTTCAGCGCGACGGCCGCAGGTGCGCGTAGCGGGCGAGCAGATGCTTGCGGCCGTGCTCGGGAAAATCGACGGTCACCATCAGGTCGTCCCCCTCCCCTTCCACGCGGGCCACCACGCCGCGGCCCAGCGTCGGGTGGACCACGAGCTGGCCGGGCTGCAGCGCGGCGCCCGCGGGCGCGAGCTGCGTCTCGCGGATCCGCCGCGGCTCTTCGCGCCACGTCGGCCAGGCTTGGCCCGCGACGCTCGGGGCGCCGAGCGCCTCGTCGCGCGGCTCGAGCAGCGCCGCGGGGATCTCGGCCAAAAAGCGCGACGGGTCGGCCAGCTCGCGCTGGCCGGCGCGGCGCCGGGCGCGCGCGCACAGCAGGTGCACGCGACGGCGGGCGCGCGTGAGCGCGACGTAGAACAGGCGGCGCTCCTCCTCCAGGCCGCCGTCGTCGGCCAGCGCGTTCAGGTGGGGCAGCAACCCTTCCTCGCAGCCCGCGAGCACGACGACGGGGAACTCGAGCCCCTTGGCCGTGTGGATCGTCATCAGGCGCACGACGCCCTGGTCGTCGTCGAGGGCGTCGGCGTCCGCCACCAGCGCGGTCTGCTCGAGGAAGCCGCCCAGGCGTCCGCCCTGCGAGGCCTCGTCGAAGGCGTGCGCCGCGGCCACCAGTTCGTCCACGTTCTCCAGCCGCGCCTGGGCGGTGGTCGGGTCGTCGGCGGCCAGCCAGTCGCGATAGCCGGTCTCGGCGATGATCCGCTCCAGCAGCGCGGGCACGGGCGTGTCGGCCTGCGCGGCGCGCCAGGCCGCGACCTGGTCGAAGAAATCGCGCGCGCGGCGGGCGGTGGCGGGCGGCAACGCCGACTCGAGCAGGCCCGGGCGCGCGGCCGCCTCGCCCACGCTCAACCCCTCCCGGTCGGCCAGCTCGCGCAGGCGTTCGGCCGTCGTCTCGCCCAGGCGGCGCCGCGGCACGTTCAGCACGCGCGCCGCCGCGACGCCGTCGCGCGGGTTGGCGATCAGCTTCAGGTAGGCGAGCAGGTCGCGCACCTCGCGCCGCTCGTAGAACTGCGTCCCGCCCACGATCTGGTAGGGAAGGGTCGCGCGGCGCAGCGCGTCCTCGAGCGCGCGCGACTGCGCGTTGGTGCGGTAAAGGACCGTCACGTCGCCGCGCGCCAGGCCCGCCGCGAGCTCCTCGCGCACGAGCTCCACCACGCGCGACGCCTCGTCCTCCTCGTCGAACACGCGCCCGAGCGTGAGGCAGTCGCCCGCGGCGCCGGCCGTCCAGAGCGTCTTGCCGCGGCGGCGGCGATTGTGGGCAATCACGGCGTTGGCGGCGTCCAGGATGTTGCCGGTGCTGCGGTAGTTCTGCTCCAGGCGCAGCAGGCGCGCCCCGGGGAACGCGGCCTCGAACTCCAGCATGTTCTCGATGCAGGCGCCGCGCCAGCCGTAGATCGACTGGTCGTCGTCGCCGACGGCGAAGACATTGTCGTGGTACTGCGCCAGCGACTTGACGAGCACCATCTGCAGCCGGTTGGTGTCCTGGAACTCGTCCACCAGCACGTGCCGGAAACGGCGCGCGTACTTCTGCTGGGCGGCGGTGCCCGGCGCCAGCAGCTGCACGGCGCGCAGGATCAGGTCGTCGAAATCGAGCGCGTTGCCGCGGCGCAGCTCCTCCTCGTAGACCGCGAAGACCTCGGCGACGCGCCGCTCGCGCGGGTCGGCGGCGCGGCCGGCGGCCTCGGTCGGGGCGATGCCCTCGTTCTTCCAGCGCGAGATGAGCACGCGGGCGGCCGACGGCTGCAGCGTCTGGACGTCGAATTGGCAGCGCTCCAGCGCGCGCTTGACCACGCGCAGGCTGTCGTCGGTGTCGTAGATCGTGAAGTCGGACGCCACGCCGATCGCCGCGCCGTCGCGCCGCAGTAGGCGCGCCCCCGTGGCGTGGAAGGTGCCGATCCAGCGTGGCGCCGCCGGCGCGCCCACGAGCCCCGCGACGCGCTCGCGCATCTCCCGCGCGGCGCGGTTGGTGAAGGTGAAGGCGAGGACCTCGTGCGGGGCGACCTCGCCGCGCTGCAGCAGCCAGGCCACGCGCGTCGTGAGCACGCGCGTCTTGCCGCTGCCGGCGCCGGCCACGACCAGCAGCGGTCCGTCCGCCGCCTCCACCGCCTCGCGCTGAGCGGGGTTCAGATCGGCCAAGATGTCGATCACGGTTGGTCCTCCGGCGGCCGCAAGGCTCAGAATTCGGGGCCGATGCTGAAGTGGAAGACCGGCGCCTGGCTCGTGCGCAGATCGGTCTTCCAGGCCCAGTCGAGCTTGATCGGCAGGAAGAGCACGCGGGCGCGCAGGCCGAGCCCGTAATCGGCCCGCAGGTCGCGCAGGCCCCAGCGGCCGTCGGCGTCTTCGCCGCACATCTGCAACTCGCCGTTCCAGGCGGCGCCCGTGTCGAAGAAGAGCGTCGCGCCGATCCGCGACAGGCCCCAGCGGCCGGGCCAGCCGAAGATGATGTGGTCGAGCAGCGGCAACCGGTACTCGAGGTTGAGCATCAGCAGCCGCGAACCGGCCAGGTTGTCGAGCGTCTCGTAGTCGAAGAACCGATGCCCGCGCAGCGTGAACGGCCCGCCCAGCACGAAGGTGCGCGGATCGTCGCCTTCGCTCAGCGCCCCGATCAGCCGTAGCGCGATCGTGTTGCGGCGGGCCGGCATCCAATAGCGGCGCACGTCGGCGATGTAGGTGCGGCGGTCGAGGGTGTCGCCGCCCAGGCTCAGGGACGGGGCCACGGTCAGCGCCACCCGGCTGCCGGTCACGGGGCCGAACGGGCCGAAGAAGGCCGAGTCGTGCGTGAAGGACAGGCTCGGCTGGGCGAGCGTGACCGTGCGCTCGTCGTAGGGGATCAGGTAGAAGCCGGTCCAGTCCGGCTCGTACAGCGTCCGCTCGGAGCGGTAGAGCTGCAGCTGCAGGTCGAGGCGGCGGAAGGTGCTCAGGGGATAGCTGGCGAGCCCGAACAGGCCGTAGTTGCGCTCGCTGAAGAACGAGTCGGCCGGCAACAGCTCGCCGACGCTGGTGACGGCGGAGTTGTAGTAGTTCTTGAAGTGGAAGACGCCGGCCGCGTAGTCGACGCGGCGCTTCAGGTAATAGTAGGAAGCCGCGAGATCGCTGTTGTCGATCGAACCGTAGAAATTGAGCAGGAAGCTCAGGCGGTTGTCCCCCATCAGGTCGCTCAGGGTCAGCACGTTGGCCAGCCCCAGCCCCACCGCCGAGTTGTAGTAGACGCCGCCCCCGCCCAGGCCGCTCGACGGTTCCACGCTCAGGCGCGGGTGGTAACGCTCCACCCGGCCGACGCGCCCGGCGTCGGCGATGCTGTCGGGCGGCGCCTGCCGCGTCACCAGCGGCGGCAAGGCCTGGGTCACGGCCTGCGGCGCCTGCCCCCGCGGCTCGCGGCCCGACCAGCGCTCCCGGAAATCGTCCACGGCGTACAGGTCGTACCCGCCGGCGCGGAACGCGGTGCACACCAGGCGGTCGGCGGACGGCGCGTACGAGGGCTGGAACAGCCCGCCCAGCACGTTGGTCAACCGCCGCGCGCCGGCCTCGGCGGCGCCCGTCTCGTCGAGCGTCACGAGGCAGAGGTTGCTGATGCCGCCCGCCTCTTCGGCAACGCAGAGGGTGCGCGCGTCGATCCAGACCGGATCGCGGCGCCTGCCGCCGCCGGGCGGCAGCGTCGCTCGGGCGCCGTCGGCGCAGTCGAGCAGCGCGAGCGAGCCGGCGCCGGTCGCGTCGGCGGCGCCGTCGCGCGGCCGCGCCCAGAGCAGGCGCCGCCCTCCGTCGGGCCCGGTTTCGAATTCGAAGTCGAGCTCGGCCCGCGGGTCGAAGGCGAACGCCAGCCGGCGCCCGTCGGGCGACCAGGCCGGCGGCCCCTCGTCGCCCACGTCGTCGGTCAGGCGGATCAGCGTGGCCCGCGCGTCCGCCAGCGTCTCGGCCGGCGCCACCGTCCACGCCGGGGCGCCGCCGCCGTCGAGATCCACGAGGTACAGATCGGTGCGCCCGTGCCGCGTTCCCACCAGCGCCAGGCGCCGCCCGTCGGGAGCCCAGGCCGGCGACGACGCCTGGTCCAGCGGCAGCGGCAGGCTGCGCGTGACCTTGCCGCGGCGCGCGTCGACCGTGACCAGCCGTTCGCGGTTGCCGCTGCGCGCCACGAAGGCGACCTCGCGCCCCTCGGGATCGAAGCCGATGCCCGACCGGAAGCTGTGGAACGATTCGAAGCGGCTGGAGCGGTGCCCCTGCACCAGGCGGCGCAGCACCTTGCCGTCGAGCGCCGACATCACGTAGAGGCTGGTCAACCCGTCGCGATCGGAAAAGAAGGCCAGGAGATCGCCGTCCGGCGACAGCGCCGGCCGCTGGTTGAACCCGTGCCGGTCCTCCTCGTGGTCCGTCAGCGCCCGCGCGAGGTCGTCCGGCAGCTCCAGGTCGGCGTAGCTCGGCCAGTAGCGGCGGCGCAGCTCGCGCGCGTAGAGTTCGTTCAGATCCTTCATCTCGAGGCCGAGGACCTGCTCGAGCGCGCTCTCGAGGCCGCGCGCGCGCCCGACGCTCCGCCACAGCTCCACGAGCTTCTCCTCGCCGTAGCGGTCCGACAGCAGCCGCATGGCCGCCTGCCCCTGCTTGTACACCGCGTAGCCGCCGGCCTCATCGAGCGGCCACAGGTAGTCGTTGATCGTGGCGTCTCGCACGAACATGTCGGCGTTGGCGTCCCAGCCGGACGACAGCCACTCCGCGAAACCCTCGGCGTACCAGAGGGGAATGCGGAAAAAGGGGCTGCGCGCCGTCGCGGCGCGCGACGAGCCGAAGGCGACGTCGAACATGAACACGTGCACGAGTTCGTGCCGGATGACGTGCACGAACTCCTCGTGGGAACCGCTGTAGGGCAGCACCATGCGGTTGCGGTAGGGCTCGCTGAAGCCGCCGGTCCCCTCGCCGATCAGTTCGTCCGCGATGTTCGTCTGCGCGAAATCGGCGTGGGAAGAATAGAGGATGAACGGCACGCGGCGCGCGAGCTCGTGATCGAGACGGTCGGCGTACTCGCGGTACGCGCGCTCGGCGATGAGGCTGGCGCGCACCGCCAGCTCGTCGGCGCCGTCGTAGTAGTGGATCTCGAAATGGGGCGCGACGAGCACGCGCCAGTCGTGGCGCGCGGTCTGGACCTTGTTGCGCCCGAAAACCTGCGCCGCCGCCGGACGCGCCCACGCCCCCGCCACGGCCAGCGCGGCCGCGACGGCGAGCGCCGCCGCCGCGACGGACACGGCGGAAAAGCCAGGGATCCGCGGGCGCATGTCACCCACCCTAGTACTCGAAACGGTACTTGAGGTCGAGGTTGTAGGTCGTCTCCCCCTGCTGCACGTCGAGGCGACGGCTGAGCTCCGATTGCAGCAGCAGGTGATCGTTGATCTGGTACTCAATTAACAGGTCCCGCTCCGATTCCGAAAGCCCCTGCGCGTACTTGACGTAGAGATCCTGGCCCAGGTACTTGCCCACGCCGATCAGCGTGTGGGTCGTGCCCGTGGCCAGGGAGTGCTGCGACTCGATGTCGACCGTGTCCACGAGATCGAACTCGGTGGCGATCTCGCGTTCGAGCAGGTTGAAACCGGCCGCGATGGAGGCGTCGCGCAACCCGCCGGCGGCCGGGCCGGCGGCCGGACCGGTGGCCACGTGCGGGGGCAGCCCCAGCAGCAGGCGCTCCACCGCCGCCCGGCTGTAACCGCTCTCGGAGCTCAGCTCCACGGACGGCGCGTCCATCCGCCCCGTGATGACGGCGGTCACCTTCTCGAGCGTGCGGCTGACGTACAGCCCTTCCGGCACGACGCGCACCGTGGTCTCGGCGGTGAGGTCCACCATCGGGACCACGCCGCCGGCGCGGCTGAAATCGAGCCGTCCCGTCACGACGCGGAAGTCGTTGTTGAAGACCGGCATCCGCCCGGCGTCGATGGTCATCGCGCCGCTCAGCCACAGCCCGCCCTGGTCGCGGACGAGGTCCACGTCGCCGCCCAGGGCCAGCTCCATCGCGCGGTTCGAGATCAGCACCGAACGCGGCGGCCCGACCACGTGCAGATCGGCCAACCAGTCGGGCGCGACGGTGGCCAGCCGCGGATCGCTCACGGTGGGTTTCTCGGCGAAATCGCCGCTGTAGCGGGCCTGGATGATCTCGAGCCCGCCCGTGAATCGCGGCACCATGAGGCTGTCCGGGCCCACCTTGACCCCCGTCACGTGGAGGTCGCGACCCCGCACGAGCGCGCGCAGCTCCGGGATCGAGGCCACGAGCACGCGGTCGGCGTCGAGCCGCAGGTCGAAGCCCAGGAGCATCAGCCCGCGGAAATGCAGCCGGCCGTCTCCCGTGAACTCGCCGCGCAGCCCGCTCGCCCCGCGCAGGTCCGAGACGGTCAGCCAGTCCCCCTCCCACACGCCGTCGGCTTGGACGTCGCGGTAGATCTCCGCCAGGCCGCGCAGCACGCAACGCCCGTCGCGCACGCGGGCCCAGCCGCTGAACGCCGGATGATCGAGCGGCCCGGTCACGTGCATCGACATGCCGCCGCGGCCCCCGGCCTCCGTGAAGGCGTTGCAGGCCGCCACCAGCGGCGCCAGATCCGTGCCGTCGGGGATGTCGATGGCCATCAGGAAGGGGCCGTCGAGGGGAGTGGTGGGCTCGCTGAGGAAGTCGGCCCGCAGCGGCAGTTCGATCCGGCCCGTGGTGGTCAGCGCGCCCTGGCGCCCGCGCAGGTCGGCCAGCGTGAGGCGTTCGCCGGTCATCTCGACGCGCCCGTCCAGCCGTTGCAGGTGCAGCCAGTGCACGTTGAAGGGCTCGCTCGTCAACTCGCCCGCGACCAGCGGCGATCGCGTCGTGCCTCCCACCTGCAGCCGCGCGCCGAAGCGACCGGCGAGGCGCGCCAGCGCCGGCACGTGGAACTGGTCCACGAAGCCCCAGTCCGCCTCGTCGACGACGAGGTCGAGGTCCAATTGCGCGCCCGGCCAGAAATCGGACAGCCGCTCGGCCGCGGGGTTGGCCACCGTGCCGCTGGCGCTGAGCCGACCCCAGTTCGTGGCCAGGTACAAGCGCTCGATGGTGGCGCGGCGCAGGGCGTAATTGCCCTCGACGTGCAGCGAATCGATCCGCGCCAGCGCCAGTTCGGTCCCGCGCAGATCCGCGGCGACGCTCAGCACGGGATCGGTGGGAGACCCCGACAAGCCCAGGTCCGCCGTCAGGTCCCCCGCCAACTGCAGACCTCGCGGCAGGAAGGGGGTCAGCAGCCGCAGGTCGAAGCGGCGCAACTCGGCCCCGCCCGCGAGCCGATCGTGCCCGCGGTCCCACCGCCCGCTCGCGCGCAGCCAGCCGAGATCCGACGCCAGCCGGACCTCCGCCACCGCCACGCCGGCCCGGCCCACCGAGAAGCGCGCCGGCGCCTCCAGCGCCCAGCGATGCCCTTCGAGGTCGATGCTCAGTTCGTCGACGCTGTAGTCGCCGCCGCCGGCGCCGTCGAACGTCGCGCGCGCCCGTCCGAAGACGACCGAGTCGCCCCGCTGCGTCCAGAAACTGTCGAGCGCCGCCGCCGCGGGCGAGGCGCCGCCGCGCAGCGCGAAGCGGCCCAGCGGCACGGCGCCCAGGCTCAGCCCGTCGCCGGCCGCCTCGCCGTCCACTTGCAGCGCGCCGAAGAGGTCGTCCAGGCGCACGCGCGCGCGCAGCGAGTCCGCCCGCAGCGGCGCCAGCTGCACGTCGCGCGCGACGACCTCTCCCTCGAAGCCGTAGACGGGGTCGCGCCCGACGACCACGCCGCGCCCCTGGGCGCGGCCGGCCAGCCGGGGCGCGCCCCACGCCGCCGGCAGCTGGGTCAAATCGCGCGCCTGGACGTCCAGTTCGCCCAGGAAGGTCCCGGACGTATCGGCCTCCCCGGTGAGCACGGCCGTCAGGTCGCGATAGCGCAGCCGGACGGGCGCCAGCCGCGCCACGCCCCGCGCCGCGTCGACCTGGACGTGACAGGTGTCGAACGGCACCTCGGCGATGAAGCCGTCGGCCAGCCAGCCGCTCACCTCGGTCTCGTCGACCGCCTCGCGCCGGTGCAGCCAGAGGCGCCCGTGTCCGTCCGTGGGCGGCAGCGTGGTCTGGGGGATCAGATTCCGCGCGAGGTCGACGTCCGCCACGTCCCCTTCGAGCCAGAACTCCGCGCCGCCGGGATCGCTGAAATCGAACCGCCCCGCGCCGTCGAACAGCGCCCCGTTGATCCGCCCCCGCAGCTGCTCCCAGTCCAAGCGGCCGGGCAGCGAAACGGCCCAGCCGCGCAGCCCCTCGACCTCGTACCCCTCGAGGCGGCCGTCGACCGCGGCGTCGATCCGCACCGTGTCGCCGCGGGCGCGCACGCGGCCGGTGAAGTCCCCGCGCAGGTCGACGTCGAGGTCCTCCCTCAACAGCCGTCCCACCTCGGGCGCCGCGACGTCCACGGCCTGCACGGTGACGTCGAGGTCGCCGTTGGCCGCGCGCGCGACGCGCCCCCGCACGGAGCGGCCGTTGAGCAGGAAGTTCACGTCTTCGGCCCGCAGGTCGCCGCCGGCCCACCGCAGACTGCCCCGCAGCTGCTCCAGCACGCTCCGGCGCGACGCCAGGTCGACGGCGCCGTCGAGCAGCTCCAGGTTCAAGCTGTCCGGGCCGGCCGCCACGGCGCCGCGCAGCGCCAGGCGGGTGATCCGCTCCTGCAAGCGGCCGCTCAGACCCACGACCTCCACCGTCCCGCGCACGACAAACGCGTCCAGCCGCAGTCGCGGCAGGCGCACCGGCTCGGCGGCGACCGCGGCCTGCGCGCCGGCCGGCGCCGCCATCGTCGCGTGCACGACCGCGCCCAGCGCCTCCACCCGCCGCAAGCGCGGTTGGGGACCGACCAGCTCCTTGATGCGATAATCGAGCGCGAGCGTGTCGATCGAGGCGGCCAGCGCGCCGCCGCCGGGCAGGGCGATGGACAGCGAGACCTCGTACAGCTCCATCCCGCGCAGGGGATCGCCGCGGAAATCGCGCAGCCGGAGGCTGCCCTCGCCGGCGCGGAACAGGTTGCGCGAGGCCAGACGGGCCACCAGCGGCGCCAGCAGGCGCGGATGCGTGCCGACCCAGGCCACGAGCGCGAGGCTCAGCAGCCAAGCCAGCAGCAGCGTCCGGCGTGCCGTGCGGCGCCACATGCGATCCGCCCCCTAGAAGGGATATCCCAGCGAAAAATGCACCACGTACCGGTCCTCGATCAGCCCCTCGGCCAGTTGCGCGCGCTTGAGCGGGAAGCCGGCGTCCACGCGGACCGGCCCGAAGGGCGTTTCCAGGCGCACCCCTGCCCCGACGCTGTAGCGAAAGTCCCACAGCTTGGTGGCCAGCGGATCGTCGGGCGCGCGCGGGAAGGAGCGCCACCGGAAACCGCGCAGCCGCACGTCGCGCAATTCCTGCCAGACGTTGCCGCCGTCCAGGAACAGCACGCCCCCCAATTTCCACTTCTTGAGCAGCGGCAGCGGGAACCGCCACTCGGCATTGGCCAGCAATAGGTAGTTGCCGCCGGCCGACGCGCCGTCCGGCACGGGCACGTCGGTCACGAAGCGCAAGGAGTCGATGTTCGAGATCTGCGGCCCGAGGCTCCCTTCCGGGTAGCCGCGCACCGTCACGTTGCCCCCCGCGAAGAACCGCGCGTCGTAGGGTACCCCGGCGGCGCCGCGCTCCTCCGACTCGCCGTAGGGCCGCACGCCCCCCGCCCCCACGCGCAGGGCCAGCACGCCGCCCAGCGGCGTGCGCCCATAACGGTGCCAGCTGACGGTCCCCTTGAGGTAGCTGTTGTCGCCCCCCATGAGGCCGCCCGCGATCGCCCCCTCGGCGCTCAGCAGCGTGCCGCGGGCGGGCCGGAACAGGTCGTCGCGCCGGTCGTTCGCGCCGTGGATCACGATGGAGCGGGTCCGCGAGCGGCTGATCTGGTTGCTGACGAAGGCGCTGTCCAGGTCCGCGGGCGCGTCCGGGTGCAAGGAGGGCTCCGTCTCCTCGAGCCGGAACGACACGCTGTTGGCGTCGAACGGTCCCCCGCGCAGCGCCGTGCCGAAGCTCAGGCCGAGGGTCCGCAGATTGAGGCCTGACTCGCCGCGGGTCTTGCGCTCGAGGTACAGGTTGGTGTTCAGCGCCAGCCGTCCGCCCAGCAGGTACGGGTACACGTGCAGCAGGTCGAACCGGTAGTTGAACTGCGGCGTGACGCTGGTGTTGGGGTTGTTCAGGATCCGCTCGTAGCTCACGTAAGGCCGGGCCCGCAATTGCAGGCGCTGGCCCGTGCCCCACAGGTTGTTGTGGCCCCAGGCGCCGAGCACGCGCAGCCGCTCCCGGCTGCCGATGCCGAAGCCGAACTCGTAGAAGCCGGGCGAGCGTTCGACCACCTGCACCGTCAGGTTCGCCACCTCGCCGGTCGAGTCGGCGGACGAGGTCAGCAGGCTCACGTCGCGAAAGAGCGCGGTGTCGAGCAGGCGCCGCTGCGCTTCTTCGGCCTCGTGCCAGCGCAAGGGCTCGCCGGGCGCGAACGGCAGGGCCCGCTCGATCAGGTCGGTGCGTGTGAGGCTGTTGCCCTCCACCTCGATCGTCCCCAGCCGCACCGCGGGCCCGGGCTCGATGCGGTAGGTGAGCGCGGCGCTCAACCGCATCGGGTCGGCCGTCGGCGACACCACCAGGTCGGGCTCGATGCGCGCGTGCAGCCGCGCGTCGTCCAGATAACGCCGGCGCAGCAGGTACAGGTCGGGCCCCAGGTCGTTGAGGTCGGCCGGCACCGGACGCCCCTCGACGTAGCGCAGGCCGCGACGCAACTGCTCGTCGGTGAGCGGCGCCGCGCCGATGAACTCCAGGCGATCGAGATAGGCCCGCGGCCCCTCCCGGATCGAGATGTGCACGATGTCGCCGCGGCCGCGCGGATCGCGCGCGATGGAGTCGAGCGCGACGGCCGCCGTGTGGAAACCCCGCTGACGGTAATAGCGTTCGATGAGCTTCAACTCGCCGTCGAGCAGGTCGGGCTGGTACCTGGCGATGCGGAAGGGGTGCAGCCAGCTCGGCTCGTGGATCTTGAGCAGGGCCTTCAGCTCGTGATCCGGCAGGGAACGGTTGCCGGCCAGGACGATCCGCAGCAGCGAGTGCTGCTCGAGACCGTAGTCCAGTTCGTCGGCGGCCGCCGCCGGGCCCGCCGCCCAGAGCGCCGCCAGGACGAGCGCCGCCCGCAGCAGAGCGGTTGACTCCTTGGCCGATCGGCTCGACATTGTGGCCCTGCCCGCACCTCGCCGGCGCTCCGCCGGCGCGCGTCGCGGCGGAGGCGAACACATGGCTTTCAAGACCCGAAGGCTCGCTATGGTTCCAGGCCTGGCCGCCGCCTGCGCGGTCGCGGCGCTCGTCGCGTGCGAGCAGCGCCGCGAGGCGCTGCGGCTGGCCGATCTGTCCTCCACCGAGCGGCTCTACGTGGAGCGTTTCGTCACCCTGGAGCGGGCCCGCGCCGTCGCCCTGGCCGACCCCGACCGCGGCGACGCCATCCTGGACTCGCTGAGCCGCGCCTGGGGCGACAGCGCCCTGGAATGGACCCTCAACACCCTACCGCGCCAGCCGCGGCGCGTCGCGGCCGTTTTCAACCTGCTCGGACGCGTGCTCGCCGCCGAGGCCGATTCGCTGGTGCAGTCGCCCCTGCCGCGCCGGCTCCGGGCGCCGCTGCCCGAGCCGCCGCTCTGAGGATCACCGCCGCGTGACCTTCAGCACGTCCACCACGATCACGAAGGTCATGAACAAGAGCAGCACGATCAGGCCCACCTGCGTGGCGATCGCCTGCACCCTCTCGGGCACGCGCCGGCGCGACACCATCTCGTAGAGGATGAACAGGGCGTGCCCGCCGTCCAGGACCGGGACGGGCAGCAGATTGAGCAGGAAAAGGTTCACCGAGAAGAAGGCGATGAACTGCATCAGGTGCCCGAAGCTCCAGCGCAGCATCTCGCCGGCCACCTGACCGATGCGGATCGGCCCGCCCACCGCCTCCAGCCCCAGCTTGCCCCCGACGAAGCTGCCCAGCACCTCCACGGTGGAACGGATCGTGCTCCAGGTGTAGGCCGCGCCGAACTTCAGCGCCTGGCCCAGACCCACCTTGCGGTGGGCGTAGCGCCGGTCGAAGTAGATCCGCCCGATCACCGAATCGGGTTGCACCTCGGCCCGCTGCGGCACGATCTCGGCCTCCAGCCGGCTGCCGTCGCGCTCCCACGCGACCCGCACCGCCTGCCCGGGGCTGGCGTTGATGGCTTGCGCGACCGCGCCGAAGGAGGTCACGACCGAATCGCCCACGGCCACGATGCGATCGCCTTCGCGCAGGCCGGCCTGCCAGGCCGGCCCCCCCCGCTGCACCAGCCCCACTTCCGTGTCCCAGGGCTCGATGCCGATCTCCCAGTAGCGTCCCGTCGCGTCGCGCCGCGGCGTGAGCGACAGACCCAGCGCGACCCCGTCTCGCTCGACCTGCAGCGCGACCGGCGCGGGCTCGCCGCCCCGGCCGCTGCCGGGCTCCACCAGGCGCGTGAGGATGTCGTCCCAGACCGCGACCGGCTGCCCGTCGACGCTCAGGACCCGGTCGCCGACCCGCAGCCCCGCCGCCGCGGCGGGCGAGCCGGCCTCCACGGCGCCGATGCGCGTCACCGGAATCTCCACCAGCCCCGCGCGCAGCACGATGCCCGTGTAGACCACGAACGCCAGCACCAGGTTGGCCACCGAGCCCGCGACGATCACCGCCAGCCTCTGCCAGGTCGGCCGTCGGCTGAACCAGCGCGCGGCGGGGATGTCGTGTTCGCGACCGGCGGCCTCCCGATCCCCCTCCCGCGTGCCGAGGGGATACTTGCGCTCCAGGCCCGTGCCGGTGTCCTGGATCTCCTCCATCACGCCCTCGCCCGCCATCTTGACGTAGCCGCCGAAGGGAATGATCGAGATCGCGTACTCCGTCTCGCCCCAGCGGCGGCGCAGCAGCTTGGGGCCGAAGCCGATCGAGAAGGTCTTCACGTAGATCCCGGTCCACTTGCACACCAGGAAGTGCCCCAACTCGTGCACGACGATCACCAGGCCGAGCGTGAAGACGAACGCGAACAGGGTGATCGGCAGATTGCTGAACAATGGCTTCTCCTCGCGACGCGGCGGGCGGCACCTCAGGCGGCCGCGATCCGTCTGGCCTCCTGGTCGACCGCCAGCGCCTCGGCCAGGTCCCGCACGGGACCTCCCGGCACCGCGGCCAGACTCCGCTCGATCAACCCGGGAATCTCGCTGAACCGCAGGCGTCCCGCCAGCAGGGCGGCGACGGCGACCTCATTGGCGGCGTTCAGCACGATGGGCGCCCGCCCTCCCGCCTCGGCGGCCTGCCGGGCCAGCCTCAGGCAGGGAAACCGTTGCGGGTCGGGTGCCTCGAAGCGCAGCGCACCGACGGCCACCCAGTCTAGCCGCGGGATCGGCAAAGGCCAATGGCTTTCTGCCGCCAACGCGTACAGCAGCGGCACCCGCATGTCGGGCGCGCCCAGCTGCGCCAGGTACGAGCCGTCGCGAAAACCGACGAGCGAATGCACGATCGAGTCGGGGTGCACGACGACCTCGATCGCGGACCACGGCATCCCGAACAGGTGGTGCGCCTCGATCACCTCGAGACCCTTGTTCATGAGGGTGGCCGAGTCGACCGTGACCTTGGGCCCCATCCGCCAGGTCGGGTGGCGCAACACGTCCTCGCGCGTCGCCTCCCGCACACGCTCGGCCGGCCAGTCGCGAAACGGCCCGCCCGAGGCGGTCAGGATCAGCGTCTCGACCTCGTCCCAGGCCCGCCCGGCCAGCGCCTGGGCGATCGCCGCGTGCTCCGAGTCGACCGGCAGCACGACGGCGCCGGCGGCCGCGGCCGCCGCGCGCACCAGTTCGCCCCCGACCACGAGCGATTCCTTGTTGGCCAGCGCCAGGCGCGCCCCGCGCCGCACGGCGGCCAGCGTCGGCGCCAGGCCCGCGGCCCCGACGAGCGCGTTGACCACGACCTCGGCCTCCGGCAGCGCCGCCGCCGCCAGCAACCCCGCCTCGCCGGGCGGCAGGAGCCGGCCGCGCAAGGCCGGCACGGCCTGCGCCCGCGCGTGCGCGGCCGCATCGAACACCGCCACCCAGGGCGGGTCGGCGGCCGGATCCGCCGCCGCCAGCCGCTGCACGGCCGCCGCGAGCTCGTCGACGCGCGAATGCGCGGCCAGCGCGACCAGCCGCAGCCGCTGCGGGTACCGTTCCACCAGTTCCACGGTCTGCCGGCCCAGCGAGCCGGTGGCCCCCAGCAGGCAGACGCGGGTCGGCGCGGCCGACGGGCGCGGCGCGGCGGCGCAGCGGTAGAGGGGGGGCGGGCTCATCACGCCAGGGCTCCTCGCGCGGCTCAGAAGACGAAGGACCGCAGGTAATAGTAGGCGAGCGGCGCCGCGAACAGGAGCGAATCGAAGCGATCCAGCACCCCGCCGTGGCCCGGGATGATCAGGGAAGCGCCGGAGTCCTTCAGGCCCACGTCCCGCTTGAGCAACGATTCCACCAGGTCTCCGAGCAGCCCGCAGATCCCCAACCCCAGGCCCAGCAAGGCCCCCCCGGCAGGGGTCATAAACGACGCGAAGGTAACAGAACAAACCATTCCCACCAAAATAGATACAGCGAGACCGCCCGCGGTTCCTTCGATCGTCTTGCCCGGGCTCACGCGCGCGAGCAGCTTGTGGCGGCCCCAGGTGATGCCCACCAGGTAGGCCGCCGTGTCGGCGGACCAGATCACGGCGGCCACGAAAAAGATGGCGCGGGCGCCCAACTGGTCGGCGGCGCCCGCCTGCTGCGGCAGCTGCCTCAGCAGCACGAGATGGCTGGCCAGCCAGCCGACGTAGAGCACGCCGAGGATGGTAATGGCGATGTGGTTGAGGGGATGAGCCTGTCCCTTGCGAAACAGCTCGAGGGCCATCACGAGCAGCAGCGTGAGCGTCAGGGGAAAAGAGATCGCGGGCCCGCCGTGGTACACGTGCCAGCTGACGGCCAGGGCGCACAGGATGCCAAGGAGGCGGTAGGGTCTGTACCCCTTGGCGGCGGTCATCGCGTAGAACTCGCGCAGGCCGAGCACGATGATCAGGTCCACCAACCACAGGAAGTGAAGTCCGCCGCGCAGCGTGATCACCAGCAGGCAGGGAACCGCCAGCAGCGTGACCAGGACCCGCGGCAAAAGGCCGGCCCGGCATAGCCGCGCCCACGGCGACGGCCCCGGCGGCGCCGCGCGCGCGCGGTCCGCCCCGTTCACGGGTGGACCTTCAGCAGGCGCTTCCACCGGGAGGCGTCGCTCGCGTCGGAGATCGGCGTCCGGTCCGCTTCGGCGTCGGTTCCGGCCCGCACGTCCCCGAAGCGCCGGTCGCGCCCCTGATAGTCGGCCACCGCCATCAGCAGATCGCGCACGCCGAAGTCCGGCCAGAGCACGGCGGTCACGTGGATCTCCGCGTAGGCCGACTGCCACAGCAGGAAATTGCTGAGCCGCGACTCGCCGCTCGTCCGGATCACCAGGTCGGGGTCGGGCAGGTCGGGCGACCAGAGCCCCGCGCGCACGTCCGCCTCGCTCACCCGCTGCGGCTCGAGGCGCCCCTCGCGGGCCAGGCGCGCGATGCGCGCGGCGGCCCGCACGATTTCCTGCCGTCCCCCGTAGGCCACGGCCAGGTTGAGCACCAGACCGTCGTTGGCGGCCAGCGAGTCGACGGCTCGCGCGAGGGCGTCGCGCGCCTGCACCGGGATGGCCGCGAGATCGCCCGTGCAGATCAGGCGCACGCGCCGCGCCGCCAGTTCGTCCCGTTCGGCGGCGATCGTCTCCTCCAGGAAAGCCCACAGCGCCCGCACCTCGGCGGCGGGGCGCTTCCAGTTCTCCTGCGAGAAGGTGTAGAGGGAGAGGACCTTGATCCCCAGTTCGCCGCAGGCCGTCACCGTGCGCCGCACCGCGTGGCGGCCGGCCCGGTGCCCCGCCACGCGCGGCAGGTGCCGGCGCTTCGCCCAGCGGCCGTTGCCGTCCATGATGACGGCGACATGGCCGGGGATGTTGCCCCGCGCGCGGACCAGCTCGCGCAGCCCGGCGTCGTCCAACGCGTCCAGCTCAGCCTGCCAGCCAGGAAGCATGCGCGCGCTCCCGTGCGCGCCGCGTCGGGCGCGGCGGCTACAGTTGCATGATCTCCGTTTCCTTGGCCTTCGCGATCTCGTCGATCTCGCCGCAGTAACGGTCGGTCAGCTTCTGGATTTCCGCCCGCGCGCCGCCGATCTCGTCCTCCGGGGCGCCGCGGTCCTTCTCGATCTTCTTGAGGCGGTCGTTGGCGTCCTGGCGCGCCTTGCGCACCGCGATCCGACCTTCTTCCGCGATCTCGCGCGCCAGCTTCGTGTACTCGCGCCGCCGCTCCTCCGTGAGCTCGGGGATCGGCACGCGCACCACCAGGCCGTCACTGCTGGGGTTGAGCCCCAGGTTGCCCGCGCGGATGGCCTTCTCGATCTCGGCCACGGCCGAACGGTCGTAGGGCGTGACGGTCAGCAGGCGGGCCTCGGGAGCGGCGATCCCGGCAAGTTGGTTCAGCGGCGTGGGCGTCCCGTAATACTCCACCCGCACGCCGTCGAGCAGGGCGGGCGTCGCCTTGCCCGTGCGCAGCCGTCCCAGCCGGTGGCGCACGGCGTCGCGCGCCGCCACCATCTGCTCGTCGGCGCGCTGCTTGACGTCCTTGATCATGACTGCGCCTCCTTCGCGATCCAGGTTCCGCTCTCCTCGCCGGACAGAACCCGCAGCAGGTTCCGCGGCTCCGAGACGTCGAAAACCATGATGGGCAGCTCCACCTCGGCGCAGAGGGCGACCGCGGTCAGGTCCATCACGCCCAGACGCCGCGCCAGCACCTCTGCGTAGGTCAGGCGGTCGAACCGGCGGGCCTGCGGATGACGCCGAGGATCGCGGTCGTACACGCCGTCGACCTGCGTGGCCTTCAGCAGGACTTCGGCCCCGATCTCGGCCCCGCGCAGCGCCGCGGCGGTGTCCGTGGTGAAGAAGGGGTTGCCGGTCCCGCCGCCGAACACCAGCACGTGTCCGGCCTCGAGCCGCGCCACCGCATCCTCGCGCGTGAAGCCCTCCGCCAGGGGCGGCTGGGCGCGCGGCGCCAGCACGTCGGCCCGCAGGCCGGCGTCGCGCAGGTACTCGCGCAGCACCGCGGCGTTCAGGAGCGTGGCCAACATCCCGATGTGGTCGGCGGACACGCGGCCCAGCACGTCGAGGTTGGCGGAGCGGCCGCGGAAGAGGTTGCCCGCGCCCAGGACCACGCCCACCTGGACGCCGCCGCGCGCGGCCTCGCCGATCGCCGCCGCCAGCGCCGCGAGCCGCGCGTGCGAGTGCGGTTCGCCCCCGTCCCCGCCGAGGGCCTCGCCGCTCAGCTTCAGCAGTATGCGCGAGAACCGCATGATCCCCAAGTTCCCCGCGGCCCGCGCGGCGCCCGGCCAAAAAAAAGCCCGGGCCGCGGCCCGGGCTGCGCCCGCTCAGCGCGCGATCTGATACCGCGCGAACCGTCGGATGACGATGTTCTCGCCGAGCTTGCCGATCACGGACTTGAGATAGTCCGTAATGGTCATGTCCGGGTCTCTCACGTATTTCTGCTCGAGGAGGGCCACTTCCCCGTAGAACTTGTCTAGCTTGCCGGTCACGATCTTGTCAATGATGTTCTCGGGCTTGCCCTGCTCGCGCACCTGCGCGGCGAAGATCTCGCGCTCCTTCGCGATCCGCGCGGGATCGATGTCCTCGCGCGCCACCGACTCCGGCGCGGCGGCCGCGATGTGCATGGCGAGGTTGTGCACGAGCTCGCGAAAGTCGTCGGTGCGCGCGACGAAATCCGTCTCGCAATTGACCTCGAGGAGCACGCCCACCTGCCCGCCCGGATGGATGTAGGACTCGACCAGGCCTTGATGCGCTTCGCGCCCTTCCCTGCGAGCCGCGCTCGCGATGCCCTTCTTGCGCAGCCACTCGGCGGCTTGCTGCATGTCCCCGCCGCACTCGGTCAGGGCCTTCTTGCAGTCCATCATGCCGGCCGCGGTGATGTCGCGCAGTTCCTTCACTTGCTTGGCGCTGATCTCCATGCTGACCTCCGAAACGGTACGGTGGCGTCGGCGACCCGGGATCGTGTCAGTTCGTTTCGTCCGCTCCCGCCGCGGCCTGGTCCGCCGAGCGCGGCGCCGGGCGCCGCGGCGCCGCCGCGTCCGCGGACAGGTCGCTGCCCGCGTCGAAGGCCGTCGGGGCGGGGGCCGCCGCCGCGGCCGGCGCGGCCTGCACGTCCACGGTCACGCGCCCTTCCTCGCGCGCGGCGCGCCCTTCCTGGATGGAGCGCGCCACGACGCGCGCAAAGAGCGTGATGGCGCGGATGGCGTCGTCGTTGCCCGGGATCGGGTACCGCAGGACGTCGGGATCGGAGTTCGTGTCCGCGATGCCGATGACCGGGATGTTCAGCTTGTTGGCCTCGCGAACCGCCGTCTCCTCCTCCTTCGTGTCGATCACGAAGAGCGCCTGCGGCAGGGACTTCATGTGTCGGATGCCGCCAAGGTTCTTGACGAGCTTCTCGTAGTCCCGCCGGAACTCGAGCTGCTCCTTCTTGGAGAACTGCTCGATGCGGCCGTCCGACATCATGGCCTCGATCTCCTCGAGGCGGGCCACGCTCTTGTGCACCGTCGCGTAATTCGTCAGCATGCCGCCCAGCCAGCGCTCGGTCACGTACGGCATGCCGCAGCGCTCCGCGTACTCCCGGATCGCGACCTTAGCCTGCTTCTTCGTGCCGACGAACAGCACCGTGCCGTTCTTCTCGGACACGCCGCGGGCGAAAACGCACGCCTGCTGCAGCAGGCGCAGCGTCTTCTGCAGATCGATGATGTAGATTCCGTTGCGCGCGATGAAGATGTAGGGCTTCATCTTGGGGTTCCACTTGCGGGTCTGGTGACCGAAGTGGACCCCCGCTTCGAGCAGCTCGCGGATTCCGACGTCAGACATGACAAGAGCCTCCTCGGGTTGACCTCCCCGGCGTTCATCGGCGGGAGCAGACGCTCGTGGCGCCACCCCCTCCCGCCTCCGGCCGGGTGCGTGATGGCCGCGCCCCCACGCGGGGACGCGGCCGTTGTCGCCGCCGCGCCGGCGCTAGCGCTTCGAGAACTGGAAGCGCTTGCGGGCGCCCGGCTGGCCGTACTTCTTGCGTTCGACCATGCGCGAGTCGCGCGTGAGGAAACCGGCCTTGCGCATCGGCTTGCGGTAGCTCTCGTCCGCCACGACGAGAGCGCGGGCCAGCCCGTGACGCAGCGCGCCGGCCTGACCGGCGATGCCTCCGCCGCGAACCGAGACCCAGACATCGAAGTTCTGGCCCGCCTCGACGGTCGACAGCGGCATCAGGGCCATCTGCGTCAGGGCCAGGCCGAAGTAATCCTGCGGGGCGCGCTTGTTCACGACGACCTTCCCGTTGCCCGCCCTCAACCAGACGCGGGCCACGGCCGTCTTGCGCCGCCCGGTGGCATAATAGCGTTCTTCCAACTCTTCACCTCCCCGGCGCGGACGTGCCGGAATCGCTTCCGGCGGCCTAACGCACCTGGTAGCTGTGCGGCTGCTGCGCGGCGTGCGGATGCTCCGCGCCCGCGTAGACGCGCAGGTGAGTGAGCACGTGACGACTGAGCTTGTTCTTGGGCAGCATGCCCCACACGGCCTCGCGCACGACCTTGTCGGGACTCTTCACCATCAAGGTCTTGAGCGGGGTCGAGCGCTGCCCGCCCATCCAGCCGGTCCAGCGCAGGTAGCGCTTCTTGTCGAGCTTCGCGCCGGTGAGTCCGACCCGCGCGGCGTTGACGACGATCACGCCGTCGCCCATGTCCAGATGCGGCGAGAAGGTGGGCTTGTGCTTGCCCCGCAGCAGGCATGCGACATTGGTCGCCAGCCGGCCCAGCGGAACCCCGGCCGCGTCGATGACGTGCCAGTCGCGCTCCATGTCCCGCTGCTTCAACGTGTACGTTCTGAGCTTCACCGGCCTGGTCCTCCGGATCGGGAACGTCTCGTCCCCCGAGGCGGCCCGGCCGGCGCGCAGAACCGCCAACCGGTCCCGACGCGGCTCAGCCAGCGCCTAACCTCTTGTCCGACAAGAAAAAAGCCGCCCTTGCGGCAGTCGCGAGCTGTCAAAGTTAACAAAATGGCGGGCCCCTGTCAAGGGGCGCTTCCCGGGGCCAACGCCGCCAGCGACCGCGCGTAGGGAGGCCCGAGCACTCCCGCCTCGGTGATGAAGGCGGTGATCAGGGCCGCGGGCGTGACGTCGAAGGCGGGGTTCCACACCGCGACGCGCGCGGGCGCGATCAGCGCGCCACCGCAGCGGCGCACCTCGTCGGGGGCCCGCTCCTCGAGCGGGATCGCGGCGCCGTCCGCGCAGTCCGGGTCGAACGTCGAGGCAGGCGCGGCCACGTAGAACGGCACGCCGTGCTCCCGCGCCAGCACGGCCAGCGGGTAGGTGCCGATCTTGTTGGCCGTGTCCCCGTTGCGCGCGATGCGATCGGCCCCGGTGATGACCGCGTCGATCCGCCCCGAGCGCAGCAGGCTGCCGGCCGCCCCGTCGCACAGGAGCGTCACCGGCACGCCGCGCGCGGTCAGCTCCCAGGCGGTCAGGCGAGCCCCCTGCAACAGCGGACGCGTCTCGTCGGCGTAGACCCGGACCCGCCGGCCGGCCGCGACGGCTGCGTACACGACCCCCAGCGCCGTGCCGTAACCCCCGGTGGCCAGACCGCCGGCGTTGCAGTGGGTCAACACCGTGGCCGGATCGGGCAGCAGCCGCGCTCCGGCCTCGCCCAGCGCCCGCCCGCGCGCCAGATCCTCCGCCAGGACGGCGTCGGCCGTCGCCAAGAGCCGCGCCAGCACGGCGTCGACGTCGCCGCCGGCCGCGACGGCCGCCTCCGCGGCGTCGGCCGCGCGCGCCAGGGCCTGGAAGAGATTCACCGCCGTCGGGCGCGTCGCCGCCAACTGGCGGCGCGCCTCGCGCAGGCGCGCCAGCGCCGCGGGCGCGGTCGCCCCCTCCTGTCGCGCCCCCGCCCAGGCCAGGGCCAGGCCGTAAGCCGCCGCCACGCCGAGCGCCGGCGCGCCGCGCACCGCCAACTCCCGGATCGCGGCGCACAGCTGCGGCACGTCGCGGCACTCCCGCCAGGCCAGCTCCGCCGGCAGCCGCGTCTGGTCGATCAGCGCGACGACCCCGTCGCGCCAGCGCACGGTGGGAAAGGGAAACGGCAGCGGCGAGGCCTCGTTCACGCGGCGCTCCCCTCGTCGGGGCGGCCGTCGGCCCGCCCGGTCGCCAGCGCCGCCCGCAGCAGCTCCCCCAACCGGGCCAGCGGCAGGCCCATCACGTTGAAGTAACACCCTTCCACGCGGCGGATCATGAGGGCGCCGTAGCCCTGGATGCCGTAGGCGCCCGCCTTGTCCAGCGGTTCGCCCGTGGCGACGTAGCGCCGGATGGCGGCGGCGGTCAGCGGCAGGAACTCGACGCGGGTGGTCTCGGTCGCGATCAGGCGCGCCGCGGCCGGCCCGCCCAGCAGCGCCAGACCCGTGTGCACGAGATGCGACCGGCCGGCCAGCCGCCCCAGCAGACGCGCCGCGTCGTCCGGGTCGGCCGGCTTCTCGAGGATCTCGCCGCCCAGGATGACGATCGTGTCGGCGCCCAGCACCAATCGGCCCGGCAGCCGCGCCGCGATCGCCGCGGCCTTGGCCTCGGCCAGCGCCGCCGCGTAGCGCGGCGGGTCGGCGCGCAGCGGCGCCGCCGCCGCGGCGTGCACGTGCTCGACCTCCGGGGCAGGCGCGACCATGAAGGGGATGCCCGCCACGCGCAGCAGTTCGGCCCGCCGCGGCGAGCCGGACGCCAGCACCAGTTCCAGTCCGTCCGGCCAGGGCACGAAGGGAGTCGTGATCACCGTCCGCCTCCCGGCGCGGGCGCCTCCCGGTCCACGATCAGGGTCACGGGCCCATCGTTGACGAGCTCGACCGCCATCATCGCGCCGAACACGCCCTCGGCGACCGGCGCGCCCTGGCCCCGGAGCAACTCGCCGAAGCGCGCGTACAGCGCGGCCGCGCGCGCCGGCGGCGCCGATGCCACGAAGCTGGGCCGGTTGCCGCGCCGGCAATCGCCGTACAGGGTGAACTGCGAGACGAGCAGGATCGCGCCGCCGACGTCGCGCAACGAGCGGTTGATCTTGCCGCCTGCGTCGTTGAAGAGCCGCAGGTCGGGCAGCTTGGCCGCCATCCAGCCCAGTTCGGCCTCGCCGTCCCCCGCGGCGAAGGCGGCCAGCACGACCAGCCCCGGCCCGATGCGGCCGGTCACGTTTCCGTCCACGCGCACCTCGGCGCGGGCGACCCGTTGCACCACACAGCGCACCCGATGCCTCCGGTCAGCGGATCTGAAAGCGTTCCACCTTCTGCACGCCGGGCACGCGGCGCAGCGAGCGTTGGATCCGTTCGAGCCCGTTCAGGTTGCGCACCTCGAGCAGGAACGTGAGCTGGGCCACGTCGTTCGCCGACGAGAAATCGCCGCTCTGGATGTTGGTGCCGGCGTCGGCGATCACCTTGCTCAGATCGGCCAGCAGGGTGCGCCGGTCCTCGGCGGTGACGATGAGCTTCACCAGGAAGGTCTGGTCCTGCGCGACGTCCCAGGTGACCTCGAGCTTGCGCTCCTCCTCGATGTTCCGGAGATTCGAACAGGCGGTGCGGTGCACGGAGACCCCTCGCCCGCGCGTCACCACCCCCGTGATCTCGTCGCCGGGGATCGGCTGGCAGCAGCCGGCGTAGCGCACCATCAGGTTGTCCACGCCCTGCAGGCGCACGCCGCTCACGCGGCGGCGCAGGAGCGTCGCGTAGAGCTCCCGGCTCATCTCCACGACGCGCCCGGCCGGCGTCGTCGTGGGAGCGACCGGCTGCAGCCGCGCGATCACGCGCTGCCAGGGCAGGTCGCCGGCGCCCACGGCCGCCAGCAGCTTCTCGCCCTCGCTGTAGCCCATCTGCTGCGCCAGATCGTCGAGCGCGGCGTCGAACTGCACGCGCAGTTTGTGCCGGGCGGCCTCCCGTTCGATGATCTCGCGGCCCAGACGCACGCTGTGCTCGAACTCCGTCTGCCGGAACCAGCGGCGCAGGTGGTGTTTGGCGCGGCTCGTGCGCACGTGCTCCAACCAGGAGCGGCTGGCGCGCACCTGCCGCCCGGTCTGGATCTCGACCTTGTCGCGGTTCTCGAGCGGATGGGCCAGGCTCACGAGGCGGTCGTTGACCTTGGCCCCGCTGCAGTGCAGCCCGACCTCCGAGTGCACGTGGAAGGCGAAATCGAGGGCGGTGGCGCCGCGCGGCAACTGGAACACCTCGCCCTTGGGGCTGAACACGAAGACCTCGTCCGGGAAGAGGTCGATCTTCAGGCTCTCCATGAACTCGCGCGGATCGGTGACGTCCTGCTGCCACTCCATGATCTGGCGCAGCCAACCCACGAGACCGGAGAAATCGGTGCTCTCGCGGCTGCTCTCCTTGTAGCGCCAGTGCGCCGCGATGCCGATCTCGTTGCGCTCGTGCATTTCGAAGGTCCGGATCTGGATCTCGACGTGGCGCCCGCCCGGCGCCCGCACCGTCGTGTGCAGCGACTGGTACAGGTTGGGCTTGGGCGTGGCGATGTAGTCCTTGATGCGGTCCTGCAGCGGCGTGAACAGACTGTGGATGATCCCGAGCGCGTGATAGCAGTCGGCCTTGGTCGCGACCATGATGCGCAGGGCCAGCAGGTCGTAGACGCGGTCGATCCCGATCCGCTGCGCCTGCATCTTGCGGTAGATCGAGTAGAAGTGCTTCGGGCGCCCGGTCACCTGGGCCTCGATCTCCGCCTTCTGCAGCGCCGCCTGCAGCGGCCCGCGCACCTCCTCGATGGCCCGTTCCCGCTCCGCGCGGGTCTGGTTGATGCCGCTCTCGATCTCGAAATAGCGCTCGGGGTGCAGCAGTTTGAAGGCGCGGTCCTCCAGCTCCCACTTGATGCGCGCGATCCCGAAGCGGTGGGCCAACGGCGCGTAGACGTCCATGGTCTCGAGCGCCATGTCGAGTTGGCGGTCGCGCTCCAGGTACTGGACGGTGCGCATGTTGTGCAAGCGATCGGCCAGCTTGATCAGGACCGTGCGCGGGTCCTTGGCGATCGAGAGCACGAGCTTGCGGTAGTTCTCGGCCTTGCGCGCCTCGGGATTGGCGGACTGGATCTCGCTGATCTTCGTCACGCCGTCGACCATGGCGGCGACATCCGCGCCGAACTCCTGACCGATGGTGGCCAGGGGCACCGACGTGTCCTCGACCACGTCGTGCATCAGGCCGGCCACGACGGTGTCGGGGTCGAGGCGCAGATCGGCCAGGATGTCCGCGACGGTGAGCCCGTGCGCCAGGTAGGGCTCCCCTGAGTTGCGCGTCTGGCCCCGGTGGGCCTGCTCGGCGAGGCGGAAGGCGTGCCACAGACGCTCCGTGTCCGCCTGCGGGTGGTGCTGCGCCACCTTGCGGACAACCCCTTCCATCAGGGAGGTCAGCTCGCCCACGTGGGTCTTCTGATGCGAGAGCCGGTCGCTCATGGCGCCGGAGACGGCCGCAGGTCGACCAGCTGCTGCTGCACGGGGTCGGGCGTCCCGCCCCCGCGCGGCCGCCAGCTGTTGCGTCCGAGTCGAAAGAGGATTTCCCAGCGCCGCTCCAGCAGTAGGTCGTCGTCCGCGTCGCGCGCCGCCTCCCACGCGCGGGCGCTGCCGAAGGCGACGAAGTCCCGTTCCAGCGCCAGGCCGCCGGTGGCCGCGGGCGGCGCGACCGCCCGGAACCAGAAACGCAGGTGATCGCCGTTGCCCAGCGGCTGCGGCTGGCCCGCCAGCCGCAGGCCGCCGCACCGGAACACCGGCTCGCGGTGCCCCTGCCCGTAGGGTTCGAGCAGCTCGAATTCGCTCACGAGATCGGTCACGTCGCCGGCCTTCAGATCGGTCAGCGGCAGGTCCAGATCCCACGGTTCGGCGGGCGGACCGCCCGCGGGGGCTTGGCTGAGCGCCTTCAGGAACGCCTCGCGGAACCGGTCCACGTCTTCGCTGAGCAGCGTCAGGCCCGCCGCCTGGGCATGGCCGCCCCAGCGCACGAGCAGCGGCGCGCAGCGGTCGAGCACCGCCTTCACGTCCACGCCCGCCACGCTCCGCGCCGAGCCGCGCGCCTCGTCCCCCTCGATCGCGATCAGCACGGCCGGCCGCGCGTACAGCTCGACCAGGCGGGAGGCGCTGATGCCGATCACGCCCTTGTGCCAGCCGGGCGCCGCCAGCACCAGCCCCGCGTCGCCGCGCGCGACGAACGGCGCGGCCATCGCCACCGCCTCGTCCTTGACGAGCTGATCCTTCGCGCGCCGATCGGCGTTGGCGCGGTCGGCCTCCCGCGCCAGGGCGGCGGCCTCCCGCGGCTGGCCGGCCAGCAGCAGGCGCAGGGCGGTGCCGGCGTCGCCGACCCTGCCGCACGCGTTCAAGCGCGGCGCCATCTGGTAGGCCACCGCCGCGGCGTTGAGGAAGCGGCTGTCCACGCCCGCGACCTGCATGAGCGCGGACAGGCCGGGACGCCGCGTCGCGCTCTCGCGCATGAGCGCCAGGCCGCGGTGCGCCAGCGTGCGATTCTCTCCCGTCAGCGGCATCTGGTCCGCGACCAGCCCGAGCGCCACCAAGTCGAGCGCGTCCGTCTCGAAATCCGGCGGCAGACAGGCCGGATCGGCGCGCCGCAACGCCTGCGCCAGCTTGAACGCCACGGCGACGCCGCACAGATCGGGATTCGGGTACCGCGACGGAATCCGGCGGGGATTCACGACGGCCACCGCGTCGGGCCGCGTGCGGAAAAGGTGGTGGTCGAGAACGATCGTCTCCATGCCGCGCTCGCGCGCGAAGGCGATCTCGGCCCTGGCGGCCGAGCCGGTGTCGACCGTCAGCATCAGGCCGACGCCCGCCTCCGCCCACTCGCGCACCTGACGCGCGCAGACCCCGTAGCCGTCGCGCGCGCGGTCCGGAACGAACGGCGCCAGCGCCCGGGCGCGCGCCCCGTCCACCTTCAGGGCCTGCAGGATCAGCCACACCAGGGCGCAACCGGTGATGCCGTCGACGTCGAAATCGCCGTGGACGGCGACGCGCTCCTGTCCGGCCGCCGCCGCCCGCACCCGCGCGACCGCGACGTCCATCTCCTCCAGGAGGAACGGATCGTGCACGTGGTCCAGGGAAGGGTAGAAGAAGCGTTCGAGGGAGGGCCCGTCCGTGCAGCCGCGGCTGGCGAGGATCTCCAGCAACCTGTCCGAGACGGGCCGCGCGAGCGGCAGCTCCCGCCGCAGGCGCGCCACCACGCCCTCGTCCGGGACGGCGGCGCGCTGCCAGGCCCGGCCGGTCAGCCACCCGGCCGGCCCGCTCGCCTGGCCGGGCTGCGGTTCGATGCCCCCGCCGAAATCCAGCTTGAGCTGCAAGCGCGACCGTCCTGGCGAAAAAAGGCCCCCGGCCCCGCGGGGCCACGACGGGGCTGGGGGAGCCGGTCGTAAGCCGAGTTCTGTTGCCGCCGCGGCGGCGACGATCATGTGTCTTGGGCCGGCGTTACCGACGGCCTCCAGCGACCTACCCGGGAGTCAAACGAAGCGGGCCGCTTCATCCTCCCCTATGTGGTCTTGCTCCGGGTGGGGTTTGCCGTGCCGTCCCCGTTACCGGGAACGCGGTGAGCTCTTACCTCGCCTTTTCACCCTTACCGGGACGAGCCCGGCGGTATGTTTTCTGTGGCACTTTCCTTGGGATCGCTCCCACCGGGTGTTACCCGGCACCCTGCCCTGCGGAGCTCGGACTTTCCTCGGACCCGCGAGGGTCCGCGATCGCCTCCCCGACTCCCCTGCCGCCATGATAGCCCGCGCGTCCGGTCTTGTCACCGGTCAAGGCGGCCGGCCGCTCAGCCCGGCCGCGCATCGAGCGCCTCATTCGCCAAAAGGTCGGCCACGCCGTTGCTTTCGCGCGGGACGTGCCGCGCGCGAAAATCGGCGAAGCTTCTGGCCAGGGCGATCACCTGCTGGTGCAGGGGCCGCAAATCGAGGCTCTTGACGCGATAGACGCCGGCAAGCTGCCTGGCGATGAGCTCGCTGTCCAGATACAGGTCGACCCGCCGCGCGCCCCACTCCCGCGCGAACTCCAGGGCCCTGAGCACGGCTCGGTACTCGGCGACGTTGTTCGTGGCGCGCCCGATGGCCTCGCCGTGGACGCACAGGTCGGGCCCGCCGGGGACGCCGAACAGGATGCCGATCGAGGCGGGACCAGGGTTGCCGCGGCTGGCCCCGTCGGTCCAGATCTCCAGCGCCGGCGGCAGGCCGGCGGGCAAGGGGCTGGCGCGCAGGGTCGCCGCCCGCGGCAGACCGGCCACCCGCTCGCGCACGGACGGCGCGACGCCGCCGCTCGCCACGCGCGGCCCCGCCTTCTGCGGGGTCGTCAGCTCGCGCCGCCAGTTCGCCAGACGGCACCGCAACTCGCGCACCGTCAGCCCGCACTCCCGCGCCAGCGCGCGCAGGTTCCCGCTCTTCTCGATCGCGACCAGCAGTTCGGGCAGGGTGGTGGGAGGTTCGGGGCGATCCATCGCTCTCCTTCGGCGGTCACTCCGGCGCGACCAGGAAACGCCCGCAAGCCTCGCAGCGGACGGACTCTCGCGAACGTTCCACTTCGATCACCTGCTGCGGCGGCGGCTGGGCGCCGCAGCCGCCGCAGGCGCTGCCCACGAGCGCCACGACCGGCGGCGTGACCCCGCGCCGCAGCCGCGCGACGGCGGCTGCCACGGTAGGCGGCAGCTGCTGTTCGCAGGTGCGCACCTCGTCGGCGAGGCTCGCCTCGAGGCGCGCGGCATTGGCATCGGCGGCCGCGGCCGCGGCCTCTTCCCGCGTCGCCTTCTCGCGGCTGGCGTCGGCGCGCGCCTGATGCGCCCGGGCCTGCTCGGCCAGCGCATCCGCTTCCTCCAGCCACCGCAGCGCCGCGTCCTCCAGCGCCGCCAACTCCTGCCGCGCCGCGGCGATCTCGCGCGCCAGGGCCTCGCCCTCCCTGGCGTTGCGCAGCTCCGTCTGGCGCTGCTGCAGTCGCTGCAGGGCGACTTCCCGCGCCCGCAGCCGCATCTCGCAGTCGCGCGCCGCTCGCACGGCCTCGAGCTGTCGCCGGCGCGCTTCTTCCGCCGCGGCCGAGTCCTCGCGCGCCAGCTCGTCGAGATCGCGGCGCCGCCGCTGCGCGCCCCGTCGCGCCTCGCGAGCGCGCTCCAGCCGCGCTTCGGCCCGAGCCAGGTTCGTCAGCCAGAAAACGGGGGGCTGCATCGCTTCCTCCCCGCAAACGACGAAGGGTGCCTCGGCACCCTTCTCCCGCGACGCGCGGGCCCCGGCCGCCGGGTCCCCGCGGGAACGCGCCGGCCGCGTGCTCGGTGGTGGGCGATACTGGACTCGAACCAGTGACCTCTCGCGTGTGAGGCGAGCGCTCTAGCCAGCTGAGCTAATCGCCCTCCGACCTGGCACCTGGTGGGCCCATCAGGATTCGAACCTGAGACCAACCGGTTATGAGCCGGCCGCTCTCACCGCTGAGCTATGGGCCCGCGCCGGCGGCCGCAAAACGATAGCCGGTGGGGTCTCGGGGGTCAACCCCCGACCCTCGTCAGACCACTTCCGTGTAGCCTTTCAACTTGCGGGAACGGCTGGGGTGGCGCAGCTTGCGCAGCGCCTTGGCCTCGATCTGCCGCACGCGTTCGCGCGTGACCTTGAAGATCGTGCCGACTTCCTCCAGCGTCCGCGGCGTGCCGTCGCCCAGCCCGAACCGCAGCCGGATGACTTTCTCCTCGCGCCGCGACAGCGTGCTGAGCACCCTCTGCAGCTGGTCCTTGAGCATGGCGTGGGCCGCGGAGTGCGCCGGCGAGGGAGCGCTGGTGTCCTCGATGAAGTCGCTCAGGTTGCTGTCCTCGTCCTCGCCGATGGGCCGGTCGAGCGAGACCGGCTCCATGCTGGCCTTGAGCACGCCGTTGACCTTTTCCAGCGGCATGTCCAGCGAGCGGGCGACCTCCTCGGGCGACGGCTCGCGACCCAACTCCTGCACGAGCTGTCGCGAGGCGCGGTTCACCTTGTTGATCGCCTCGATCATGTGCACGGGCACGCGGATCGTGCGCGCCTGGTCGGCGATCGCGCGCGTGATCGCCTGCCGGATCCACCAGGTCGCGTAAGTGGAGAACTTGTAGCCCTTGCGGTAATCGAACTTCTCCACCGCCCGCATGAGGCCCGAGTTGCCCTCCTGGATCAGGTCCAGGAACTCGAGCCCGCGGTTGGTGTACCGCTTCGCGATGCTGATCACCAGGCGCACGTTCGCCTCGATCATTTCGCGCTGCGCGGCCGCGACTTCCTGTTCGCCCCTGGTGATCTCGTTGGCGATCTCCTCCAGGTCCTTGGCCGAAACGCCGATCTCGCGCTCGATCTCGTGGACGCGCTTGCGCGCGGTCTTGATGCGCCGCTGCGCCTCGGCCACGATCTCGCGCAGCTCGGCCGCCGGCGGATCGCCGCGGCGCGCGCCGCGCCCGGCCTGACCGCCCGCCGCCGCGATGCGCGTCTCCTCGTCGGCGATCGACTTGCGCACGTCCAGGATCTTGCGGTGGACCAGACGCAGCCGATTGGAAAGCTGTTCGACCTGCGACGGAGACAGATGCAGATCCTGGAACCACTCCATGATCTTCTTCTCGCGCGCCTGCATCATGCGCGAGAGCGTGACCGCGCGCGTGCTGCTGCTCGCGACCGTCCGCAGCTCGCGCCGCTGATCGAGGATCTCCTTCTGGAGCTTTTCGATCTGATCCACCGCGCGCAGGATGCGCAGCCCCTCCTTGCGGGGCGAGTAGTGGACGTTCCAGGTGCTGTTGTCGTGCTGCACGACCTCGTCCACGTGCACGTTGTCCGTCATCAGCTGCGCGGCGATCTGGCGCAGCTCCTTCAGCGTGTGGGAAGAGCGGATCGTGGCCCGGATGACGGAGAGCTGGCCCTCCTCCATATGGCGCGCCAGATCCACCTCGCCCTGCCTGGTCAGCAGCGGCACGCGCCCCATCTCGCGCAGGTACATGCGCACGGGGTCGTCATACTTGACGTTGCTCCGCACGCTCTTGCGCAGGACCGCGGCCTTCTTCTTGCCGCGCTCGGCGCGCAGCGCCATCTTGCGCCGCGCGTCCTCCTCGGAGTCGAAGTAGTCGATGCTCAGGTCGCCGAGCTTTTCGTAGATGCGCTCGATCAACTCGATGTCGAATCCGTCGCCGATGAGGTCGTTGATCTGTTCGTTCAGCACGAAGCCGCGATCGCGGGCGGCCGCGGCGAGTTCGTCGATGATCCCTGCGAAACGCTGCTTGTCCATGCCCTTGGCGCCCCCCCAGGGTCACGGCGCGGCGGCCGACCGCCGTCGCTCCATCTCGTCAGCCTGCTCGAGCCGGGCGTGGCCGTCGGCCACCGCCCGCGCGAAGTCGCCCCGCTCCGGAACCAGCTCCCCGGTCAGCAGCCGGGCCACGTAGGCCCGGTAAGCGCCGTCCCGCGCGTGCCAGCCGTCCTGCACGAATCTCCCCGGGGACGACTCGTCGCCCCCGGCGCGGGCCGCCTGCCAGCGCCACAGCTCTTCGCGCAGCGCCTCGGCCTCCGGAGAGGAGAGCGGCTTCCCCTCCCGCAACTGCAAAAACAGCGCCGTGGCCCGGCCGCTGTCGTCGCGCAGCGCGTGGCCCAGCATCACGGCCTCCACCGCCGCGCGGTCCAACCAAGCCCCCGGCGCCGGGGTGGGCGGCGCGGCCGCCGGCGGCGCCTGCCGCGGGCCCGTCGCCTCGCCGGCGCCGCTGCCGCGCTGCAGTCCCTCGGCCAGGCGCTCCACTTCGCGCTCGACGATGCCCAGAGCGATCCCGAACAGCTCCGACGCCTCTTGCGCCAGGTAGGCCCGCCGGATCGGGTCGGGCGCCGAGGCGATCGTCCCCATCGCCAGCTTGAGCGCCCGCTCCTTCCCCAAGCGGCCGCCGTCCCGCTCGGCGACCACCGCCAGCAAGAACGGCAGATAGCCGCGCGCCGCCGCGAGCACCTGCGCCAGAGCCGCCGGCTCGCGCCCGCGCAGGAACGAGTCCGGGTCCTCGCCCGCGGGCAGCCGCGCCACGCGCGGCTCCAGCCCTTGCGACACCGCGGTCCGGCAGGCGCGCACCGCGGCCTTCAGGCCGGCGCGATCGCCGTCGAACAGCAGGAAGACCGTGGGGCACCCCCGTCGCAGCAGACGCGCCTGTTCGGGCGTGAACGCGGTCCCGCAGGTGGCAACGCCGTTGGCGAAACCCGCTTGCGCCAGCGCCAGCAGGTCCAGGTACCCTTCCACGAGGATCGCGGTCTTCAGCCGCGCCACCGCGATCCGCGAGGCGGCGTACCCGTAGAGCAGCTTCCCCTTGCTGAAGAACGCGCTTTCGGGTGAGTTGAGGTACTTGGGCTCGCCCTGCCCGAGCACCCGGCCGCCGAAGCCCGCGATCCGCTGCGCGACGTTCCTGACCGGAAACATAACCCGGCTGCGGAAATAGGCAAACGGCGGCTCCTGGCCGCGCCTCATGAGCAGACTCGCGCTCAGGGCCAGATCCGGCGCCACCCCCTCGCGCCGCAGCGCCTCTTCCAGCCAGGCGGATCCCGCGGGCGCCCAGCCGACATCGAAACGCCGCAGGATCTCGTCCTGAAAACCGCGGTCGCGCAGATAGCGACGGGCCGGTTCGCCGCGCTCGCTCCAGAACGTCTCCTGCCACAGGCGCGCCGCCGTCTCGTTGGCGCGGTGGTGGGCGAGCCGCTCGCCCTCGGTCTCCTCTTCCTCGCCGAGATATTTGGCCAGATCGATGTCGAGCGGGCGCGCGAGCGTCTCGACCGCCTCGGGGAAGCTCAGGCTCTCCGCCTTCATCAGGAAGGAAATGACGTCCCCGCCTTCCCCGCAGCCGAAGCACTTGTAGATCTGCCGGGCGGGGTTGACGTAGAAGCTGGCGCTCTTCTCGCGGTGGAAGGGGCAAAGGCCTTTGAACGCGGAGCCGCCGGCGTTGAGCGTGACATACCGGCGCACCACCTCGACGATGTCGGTCTCCTCCTTGATGCGGGCGACCACGTCGCGGGGCAGGCTCAGCGCCATGCAGCGTTCCTCCGGCGGTCGGCGCGCCGCGACCAGACCCCCGCGCGCCAATCTAACACGTTAACAGTTATGGGGGTTCTCCCGCAAGGCGGCCGCCGACGGTGGCTGCCGTCGCCCGGCGTCGGGGCGAAGGGCCGCGCGAGGGGGATTCACGCCAGCAGCACGATCGTGGCGCCCGCGCCGCCTCTTTCCGGCGGCGCCGCCGCGTGCTCGGCCACGCGCGGATCGGCCGCGAGGCGCTCCCAGAGCGCCTCGCGCAGGCGGCCAGGACCCCAGCCGTGCACGACCAGCAGTTCGGTCGTGCCCCCGGGAATGGCGCGGTCGATCAACAGGTCGAGAGCTTCCCAGGCCGCCTCGGCCCGCTGGCCGCGCAGGTCGATCTCCTGACTGTGGGGACCGCCGCCGATCCAGCCGGCGTCGGGCGGTGCCGGCGCCGGCGCCTCCTGCTCCCCGTCCGCCAGCGGCTCGACATCGCTGACGCCCAGCGCCAGGCGCATGCCGCGCGACTCGGCCACCAGCCGCTGGCCACGCACCTCGAGCACCACGCCGTGCAGGTTCAGGTGCGGGATCCGGACGCGATCGCCGGGCCGTGGCACCGGGCGCGCCGGGGGCGGCGGCTCTGGCGCGACCTCCCCCAGCCGCCGGGCCAGCTCCCGCAGCTGGGCGCGCGCCGCCTCGACGACGGTCGCTTCGCCCGCGCCCTGTCGAATCTCCCGCACGGCGCCCTCGATCGCGCGGCGTCCTTCCCGCAACAGCGTCTCGCCCTCGTGGCGGGACCGCTCCAGCAGATCGGCGCGCTCGCGTTCGATGCCGGCCAGCCGCCGCTCCAGCTCCTGTGCGCGCGCGGCCGCCGCCGTGGCGGCCTCGCGCGCCTGGGCCTGCCTCGCCTCGAGATCGCGCGCCCGCTCGCCCAGCTCGCCCAGCAGCTGCTCGATGGCCAGGCGCGCCTCCCCCACGCGGGACCGGGCGCGCGCGAGCAACTCGGCGGGCAGGCCGCAGCGCTGCGCGATCGCGAAGGCGTGGCTCGCGCCGGGCACGCCCTGGCGCAGCGTGAACAGAGGGCGCAGCGTGGCCTCGTCGAAGTCCATCGCCGCGTTGAGCATGCCCGGGTTGTCATGCACCGCGGCCTTGAGCAGGCCGAAATGGGTCGTGGCGATCGCCGTGGCGCCGCGCGCGACCAGCTGCTCGAGCGTCGCGTAGGCCAGCGCCGCCCCCTCGTCCGGGTCGGTGCCGGCGCAGATCTCGTCGCAGAGCACCAGCGTGGCCGGGCCGCTGCCGGCGACAAAACGGGCCAGATGCCCCAGGTGAGCCGAAAAGCTGCTGAGCGATTTCTCGATCGACTGCTCGTCGCCGAGATCCACGCACAGGCGGTCCACGAGGGGCAGCCGCGTGTCCTCGCGCGCCGGCACGCTCCAGCCGCACTGCGCCAGCAGCACGCACACGCCCGCGGTCTTGAGGGCGACGGACTTGCCGCCCGCGTTCGGGCCGCTGATCAGCAGGGCGCGGCGTCCCGCCGGCAGTTCGAGATCGAGCGGCACGACGGGCGCGGCCTCGCCGCCCGCGCTCTCCGCGGCGGCCTCCAGCAGGGGGTGGCGGGCGGCGCACAGTCGCAGGGCGGCGCCCACCGCCAGCGCGGGCCGGTTGGCGCGCCGGCGCGCGCTCCAGAGCAGGGCGGCGCGCGTCTCGTCGGCGAGCAACAGCAGCTGCCCGGCGGCGACGAGCGCCGCGGCGCGCGTCTCGACGGCCCGATTGAGCGCCAGCAGCAGCCGCGCCTCCTCGGCGGACGTCTCCAGGCGGGTCTCCACGAGGACGTTGAACAGCTCGACCACTTCGGCAGGCTCGACGAACAGCGTGCCTCCCGTCGCCGAACGGTCGTGGACGATGCCGTCGAAGCGCCGCCGCGCCCCCGCGCGCAACGGCAGGCAGTAGCGCTCGCCGCGCAGGACGACCTCGTCGCCCGCGGCCAGATCGCTCGCCCGCGCGCGGGCCAGGGCCCGCTGAGCCGCCGCCCTCGCCTCTCGTTCCTGCTGGCGAGCCGCGCGACGCAGGCGGCCCAGCTGGGGACTGGCGTCGTCGCGCAGGCGACCTTCGCGGTCGAGGGCGCGCTGCAGCGCGCCGGCCAGCGCATCGAAGCGCTCCTGCGCCACCGCCTCCTGCGCCCAGAGCGGCCGCTCCTGCGGGCGAGCGCGCAGGTGATCGGCGAACTGATCGAGCGCGGTGGCGACGGCCGCGACGGCGAGCAGGTCCGGGCCCTCGAAGTTCAGCGGGCGCGGCCCCTCGAGGCGATCGAGCACGTCGGAGATTTCGAGCAGGGGCGGCCACTCGCCCCGTTCGCCCGGCGCGCGCAGTTCGTCGGACAGGCGCCAGCGCAGCTCGATCGGCGCCAGGTCCGCGTAGGGAACGCGCTCCCGCAGCGCCGCGGCCGCCCGCCTCGTGAGGCAATGAGCGGCGATCTGCGCCGTCACCCGCGGCCACTCCAGCAGCTGCAGGGCGCGCGCCGTCTCCTCACCCGGGCGCAGGGAGAGGTCCCGCTGCGCGCGGTCGAGCTCAGCCAGCCAAGACGGCACCGGGCTATTCCCCCTCGGGATCCGTGGCGTGGGCGGCGACGCTGTCCGCCTCGCCCGTGTGGTCGGGCAACACCCGCTCGGCCGCGCGCGAGGCCGAGGTGGCCGCGCGCCGCGCGCCCGTGCGCATCTCGTCCCACACCCTGCCCGGAGCGTCGCCCATTTGCCGGAACTCGCCGATGAAGAGGCCGGCGAAACCCAGCAGCGGCCCGGCGACCGGATGGCGCTCGTAGGACGCGCGGCGCTGTGGATCGTCGGACATGCGCGCGGCGACGTTCAGCAGCGCGCTCGCCATCAGCAGCCCGATCAGCAGGCCGAACAGCGCGCCGCCGCCCTGGTCGATCCAGCCCACGAGCGAAACCTGCACGGCGCGCGCCGTCAGCGCCGCCACCAGCCGCGTGATCAGCAGCACGATCAAAAAGAGCGCGATCCAGCCCACGTACAGCAGCGCCCTCCCTTCAAGTCCGGTCCAGCGCACGAGCGCGGCGCCCAGGCCGTCCGCCTGCGCGGTGGCGAAATAGAGCCCGAAGAGCACCCCGGCGAATTCGAGCACCCTTCTTAGCAGCCCCAGGCGCCACCCCTGCCAGGCCAGGGCCAGCGCCAGCACCAGGGCGAGCACGACCAGCACGTGGACCATCGCGTCTCCTTCCGGCTGGTTACCCCTGCAGCAGCCGCTTGACCGCCGCGCTGACGCGTCCGCCGTCGGCGCGCCCCGCCAGCTCGGGCAGCACCGCCTTCATGACCTTGCCCAGTTCGGCCGGACCGGTCGCGCCCGTGGCGGCGATCGCCGCGCGCACGACCGTTTCCAGTTGCGCGTCGTCCAGTTCGGCCGGCATGAAGGGCGCGATCACGCCCAGCTCGAATTCCGCCGCCGCGACCAGTTCCTCGCGTCCGGCCTTGCGGGCCTCGGCGAGCGCTTCCCTGACCTTGCGCTGGTACGACCCCAGAACCTTGACGATGCCGGCGTCTTCGAGCACGACCCGCTGGTCGACCTCCACCTGCTTGACCTGCGCCTGCAGCATGCGCAGCACGCCGAGACGCTCCTTCGCGCGCGCCTTCATGGCGGCGACCACCGCCTCCTGCAGGCGGGCCGCCAAGGCTCCCGTGGGCATGGCATCTCCTTTCGCGGGCGAGACGAGATTCGAGGCTAGGGCAGCCGCCGGAGCCGGTCAAGCCGCCCCGCCGGGCGGCGCGGCCGCCTCGCGCAAGGCCATCAGCAACAGCAGGCCGGCCGCGGCGGCCGTCTCGGTGCGCAGGCGGTGCGGTCCCAGCCGGACCGGCCGCGCTCCGGCGCCGGCCAGCAGCCGCCGTTCCTCGTCGCTCCACCCGCCCTCGGGTCCGACCGCCCAAGCCAGCACGGGCACCGCCGGCGGCGGCGCAGCCAGCAGTTCGCCCAGGGTCAGGGGGGTCTGCAGCGCGCTCGCCGGCGCGCCGTCGCGCGCCGCCTCCTCGCCGTACCAGCAGACGCCGCCGTCCAGTCCGCTCAGGCAGGCCTCGAGGTCGGCCGGCGCGTGAACCAGCGGCACGAGCGCCCGGCCGGCCTGCTTGGCGGCCGCCCGCGCCAGGGCCTGCCAGCGCTGCGCCCGCGCCGCGCCCGGCTCGACCACGGAGCGCGCGGCCACGAGCGGCCGCACCGCGTGCGCGCCCAGTTCGACCGCCTTCTCCAGAGCTTGCGCGAAACGCGCCCCCTTGACCACGCCGCAGATCAACTCCAGGCGTGGCGGGCGCGTTTCGCGCGGGTCCTCGCGCACGGCGCGCACGACGAGCTCGGCCCGACCCGCGCGCACGCCCGTCAGTTCTCCGTCGAGGAACCGCCCCCGTCCGTCGGCGAGCAGGACCCGCGACCCCGGCGGCGTGCGCAGCACGCGCACCAAGTGCTTCGTCTCCTCGGGAGCGAGCCGGACGACGGCGCCGGGCGCCGGCGTTTCGGTGAGCGCGGGATCGAGCAGAAACAGGCGCACCGCGTCCTCCGCGGTCAGTCCAGACGCCGGCGGCCGGGGCCGGGCACCTTCGCGGCCAGAGCGGCCCGCGTGCGCTCCAACAAACCGGCCTCCTCGGCGCTCAGGTCCTGCGGCGTCCAGGCCAGGACGCGCACCAGCTGATCGCCGCGGCCGGCCCGGTTCAAGCGGGGCAGACCCTTGCCGCGCAGGCGGAAAATCTTGTGCGATTGCGTGCCCGTCGGGATCTTGAGCGCGACGCGCCCGTCGAGCGTGGGCACCTCGACCTTCGTGCCGAGCATGAGGTCGACGGGCGAGACGGGCAGGTCCAGCAGCAGGTCGTCGCCATGCCGTTCGAAGAGCGGATCCTCGGCGACCTCCATCACCACGCGCAGATCGCCGGGCGCGGCGCCCCGGCCGCCGGCGTCGCCGTGGCCGGGCACGTCCATGTAATTGCCCGTGGCCACGCCCGCCGGGATCTGGATCTCGACCGTTTCCTCGCCGCGAACCGTGCCGCTGCCGTTGCAGGCGCCGCAGGGGCGCTCCACGACCTGCCCGCGGCCGCCGCAGCGCGGGCAGACGCCCTCGGTCACCATCTGGCCCAGGATCGATTGGCGCACCTGGCGGACGCGACCGCGGCCGCCGCACTGCGCGCACGGCGCCGGACGGCTGCCCGCCGCCGCGCCGCTGCCGCCGCAGTCCGCGCAGGGGACCAGCTTGCGCAGCTTGAGCTTCTTGCGCGCGCCCGCGGCCGCCTCCTGCAGCGTGAGCGCCACGCGGATCTGCAGGTCGCGGCCCCGCTGAACGCCGCCGCGCCCGGACCACTCGCCCCCGAAGAGGTCGCCGAAACCCCCGAAGTTGCGCAGGAACGAGTCGAGCGCGTCGTTCAGATCGAAAGCGCCGCCGCCGAAACCGCCGGGGCCGGCCTGCGGATCGGCGTGGCCGAAGCGATCGTACTGGGCGCGTTTTTGCGCGTCCTTGAGCACCTCGTAGGCCTCCGTCGCCTCGCGGAAGCGCTCGCCGGCGGCGGGGTCGTCCGGATTGCGGTCGGGATGGTGCTTGACGGCGAGCTTGCGGTAAGCCCGCTTGATCTCGCCCTCGTCCGCGCCGCGCGAGACGCTGAGGACCTCGTAGTAGTCGCGCTTCTGTTTTTGTGTCATGGCTTGCGCCCGCGCGCCCGGCGGCGGGCAGCGCCACGTTAATTCCGCCGGCGGCAGGGGTCAAGCACGGCGCGACGGGTCGCGCGCGACGTCACCGCGAGTAGAGATGGTCCGCGATCACGTGCGAGCGCTGCACCAGCGCGTCGGTGAGCGCCACCAAGCGATCCGTCTCGCCCGCGTCCAGGGCGGCGCGCACGTCGGCCAGCGCCTTCTCGATCGACTCGCGGTCCGCCGCGCTCACCGCGTGGCCGTAATCCGCCAGCGCCTTCCCGACGCTCATGAGCATCAGTTCCGCGCGGTTGCGGGTCTCGGCGTCGCGCTTCTTCACCAGATCTTCATCGCGGCGCGTCTCGGCCTCCTGCACCAGCCGCTGGATCTCGTCCTCGGACAGATTGCCCGAGGCGTGCACCTGGACCTGCTGCTTGCGCCCGGTGCCCAGGTCCGTCGCGCTCACGCTCACGATGCCGTTGGCGTCGATGTCGAAGACGACCTCGACCTGCGGCACGCCGCGCGGGGCCGGCGGAATGCCGACCAGTTCGAAGCGCGCGAGGCTGCGGTTGTCGCAGGCCAGTTCGCGCTCTCCCTGCAGCACGTGCACGGAGACCGCGCTCTGATTGTCGATCGCCGTGCTGAACACCTGGCTGCGCCGCGTCGGCACGGTCGTGTTGCGCGGAATCAGCTTGGTCAGGACGCCGCCGAACGTTTCGATGCCCAGGCTCAGCGGCGTGACGTCGAGCAGCAGGACCTCGTCCACGTGGCCCTGCAGGATGCCGGCGTGCAACGCCGCGCCCATGGCCACGATCTCGTCCGGGTTGACGGACTTGCTGGGATCGCGGCCGAAGATGCGCTTGACCGTCTGCTGCACCATGGGGATCCGCGTCGAACCGCCGACGAGCAGGACCTCGTCGACCTGCCCGGCCTCGAAGTGGGCGTCCTTCAGCGCCTGACGGCACGGTTCCGCGGTGCGCTCGACCAGCGACCCGATCAAGGCCTCGAAGCGCGCGCGGCTCAACGTGACGTCCAGGTGCACCGGCGCTCCGTCGCGGCTGGCGATGAAGGGCAGGTTGATGTGCGCCTCCAGCGCCGTCGAGAGCTCGCACTTGGCTTTCTCCGCGGCGTCCTTGAGCCGCGCGAGCGCGACCCGGTCGCCGACCAGGTCGATCTTGTGCTCGTCCTTGAAGCCCGCGATCAGCCACTCGATGATGGCCTGGTCGAAGTCGTCGCCCCCCAGATGGGTGTCGCCCACGGTCGACTTGACCTCGTAGACGCCGTCGCCCAACAACAGGATCGAGATGTCGAACGTGCCGCCGCCGAGATCGTACACCGCGACGCGGCCCTGCTTGCGGCTGTCGGCGCCGTACGCCAGCGCCGCCGCCGTCGGCTCGTTGATGATGCGCAGGACGTTCAGGCCGGCGATGCGGCCGGCGTCCTTGGTCGCCTGCCGCTGAGCGTCGTTGAAGTAGGCGGGGACCGTGATGACGGCGTCCGCGACCTCCTCGCCGAGCACCTCCTCGGCCCGCATCTTGAGCGCCTGCAGGATGCGCGCCGACACTTCCTGCGGCGTGAAATGCTCGCCCTCGACCTCGACCACCACCAAACCCGTCGCGGGGTCCTTGGCGACCCGATACGGCACGCGCTCCGCCTCGTTGAGCGCCTCCTCGTAGCGCAGGCCCATGAACCGCTTGATCGAAACGACGGTCTTGTCCGGCGCCGTGATGGCCTGCCGGCGCGCGATCTGGCCGACGAGCCAGGTGCCGGTCTTGCTCTTGCTGATCACCGAGGAGGTGGTGCGATGCCCCTGCTCGTTGGTGATGATTTCGGCTTCCTTGCCGTTCAGCACGGCAACGCAGGAGTTCGTGGTGCCGAGATCGATGCCGATTGCCTTGCCCATGATCCCCTCCGTCGGCCGCCCACGGGCGGCGTCACCTCGCGACGATGACGCGACAGGGCCGAATCACCAGATCGCGCAACCGGTAGCCCGGTTGAACGACCTCCGCGATTCTTCCCGGCGCGACGCCCTCTTTCTCGATCTGCAGGATGGCCTCGTGCAGACTGGGATCGAATTCGGCGTCGCCCACCTCTATGCGCTCCAGACCCTGCGCCAGCAGGATGTCCTTGAAGCGCTGGTGGATGAGATCCACGCCGCTCTTCCAGTTCTCCAACTCGCCTTCCTGTCCGCTCGACTCCCGCATCGCGATCACGGCGCGTTCGAAGTTGTCGAGCACCTCGAGCAAGTCCCGCAGCAGCTCCGCCACCGCCAGCACGCGAGTCTCCTCCAACTCCCGTCGCATCCGCTTGCGGAAGTTGTCGAACTCGGCGGCGGATCTGAGCCAGCGATCCCGCAGCTCGTCCCGCTCCCGGCGCAGCTCCTCGATCTCCGCCGCCGCCGGCGTCGGCTCGGCCGGCGACTCGGGCGCCGACTCGGCCGGCGACTCGGGTGCCGACTCGGCCGGCGACTCGGGTGCCGACTCGCCGTCTCCGTGGTGATCGGCTGCAACGTCTTCGGGTTGAGAGGTATTCTCGGTCATGGTGGGGACTCCTCCGTCGGACCCGGGCTTTCAGGACAGACTGCGCAAGGTTCCCAGCAGGACGTCGAGTCCGGAAACCGCGCGCGGGTAAGGCATGCGACGCAGGCCCAGCACCGCCAGCACGCCCCGCCGCCCGCCGGCTTCGAATCCGGCGCACAGCAAGCTGAACGGCCTCAGGCCGCTCACAGGGTTCTCCGCGCCGATCCAGACCGCGATGCCCTCCGCCCGCGCCGACGTCAGGCGGTGCAGGGCGTCACGCATCTGGCGAGGCGATTCCAGGAACCGGATCAGGCTCTTGAGACGCTCGGGGTCGGAAAATTCAGGCTGCTCGAGCACGCGCCCGACGCCGTCCAGTTCGATCTCCCCTTCCTCGAAATCGGCGAACAGCTCCCTCCCCTGGGTGGCCAGGTCGCTGGCGCAGCGATGGGCGGGCGAGACGGCGGCGTCGATGCCGGGCAGGATCCGGTCGCGGATCTCCGCCACCGTGCGGCCGGCCAGCCGCTCCGAGAGCAGCGCGGCCGCCTGTTCCACGGCCTCGGGCGGATAGTCGCGGGCGGCATGGAACACGCCGGACCGGACCAGCGCGTGCTCGAGCACCAGGACCATCAGGATCCGTCGCCCGTCCTTGGGGTACAGGTCCAGGCGCAGGGCGCGCGCGCCGTCCCACGACGGGCTCAGGATGATGCTCACGTTGGTGGTCAGCTCGCTCAGCAACTCGGCCAGGGCCTTGCCGATGGCCGGGGTTCCGATATGCCGCTGCAACCGGCGCTCGACATGGCGCCTCAACTCGCGCGGCTGCGTGTCGGCCCGGAAACGCCGCAACGCCAGGAGACGGTCGACGTACGCGCGGTAGCCGTCGTCGGTCGGCACCCGGCCGGCCGAGGTGTGCGGCTGCAGCAACAGCCCCTCGTGTTCCAAGCCGACCATCACGGCGCGGATCGTGGCGGGCGACAGGTCGCCGCACAGCGAGCGGGACACGAGCGCCGACCCCACGGGTTGGCCCGTCTCGATGTGCAGGCCGACCACGGCGTCGAGGATGTCGGAACGCCTCTGTTCAGAACGGCTCATCGTTTCCGGATCGCGCCGGTCGGTCGGCTCGAGAATCGTCGCCGCCCCGCGCGGTCCCGCGGGACCGCGCAACCCCTGGCGGAACGTATACGCAACCGGTTCCGGGGTGTCAACCGCGGCCGCCCGCGGCGGCCGAACCTAGCGCAGGGCCCGGGCCAGCAAGCTCTCGAGCCCGTCCAGGCGCAGAAAGCCGCGAGGGGTCAAGCGCAGGGCCCCGTCCTCCAGCCGCCACAGTCCGTCCGCCTCGCCCCGCGCCAGCGGCAGCGCGCCGGCCGGCACCAGCGACAGCGGCAGGCCGGCGGCCGTGCGCAGGGCCAGAACGGCGCGCTCGAGCCGCCGCTGCGCCGGCGCGAGCGGATCGACCGCGTCCTCGGGCAGCCGTCCCTCCTCGACCGCGCCGCAGTAGGCCAGGAGATCTGCGTGGTTGGCGTAGCGGCGCCGCCCCCAGAAGCCGTGCGCGCCCGGCCCCAGGCCCAGCCAGGGCACGCCGCGCCAATAGGCGCGATTGTGCCGCGATTCCTGCCCGGGACGCGCGAAATTGGCCACTTCGTATTGCTTCAAGCCGAGCGCCTCCAACGCGGCCACCGCTTCCAGGTAGCAGGCCTCCAGCGCGCGCCCGCCGGGCGGCCGCGCGCGCCTCGCCGCCACGTCCGCCGCCAGCGGCGTGCCGGCATGCACCTCGAGGATGTAGAGCGAGACGTGCCCGACGCCGGCCGCGACCGCCTCGCGCAGTTCGGCCACCAGCGAGCGCGGCCGCACGCCCGGTCCCACGATCCAGTCGGCCGCCACGCGCGGGAACCGCCGCGCGGCCAGCGCCAGCGCCCGCCGATTGTCCGCCGCGTTGCCGGCCCGGCCGAGCCGGCGCAACACCGCGTCGTCGAGGCTCTGCAGGCCGAGGCTGACCCGGTTCAACCCCTGCGCGCGCCAGGCGTCCGCCACCGCGGCCGTGAAGCTCTCCGGGTTGGCCTCGGCCGTCGCCTCGAGATCGGCGGCCGCCGGCAGCCGCCCGGCGGTCGCCGCCAGCAGCGTGCCCAGCAGCCGCGGCTCCAGCACGGAGGGCGTGCCGCCGCCCACGTAGAGCGTGCGCAGTTGGACGCGCCCCTCCCGCAGCAGGGCGCACCGCGCGGCGCGCAGGGCGAACTCGCCGGCCATCGCCGCCGCGACGCGGCCGCGCAGGCCCGCGTCGTGCGCCGCCGTGCGCGTGAAGTGGCAGTAAGGACAGACCGACCGGCAAAAGGGCAGGTGCAGATAGAGACCGCCGCCGCGCCGGAGCGCGACGGCGGTCGCGGCGGGCGGCACGCGCGCGCTCAACGAATGATGTCGCCGAGGCGCGACAGGCGCGGCCGCAAGCGGTCCTTGTCCCAAGACCAGTAGATGAACAGCGCGCGTCCCTTCACCAGGCGCAACGGCAGCGGCCCCCAGAAACGGCTGTCGGCGCTGTTGTAGCGGTTGTCACCCATCATGAAGAGATGGCCGGGCGGCACGACGTAAGGACCGAAGCGCCGGTTGAGCTCGCTGCCGCGCAGCAGCTTGTCCCCGTCGTGCCAGGAGTGGTCCTCGCAGAGGGCGGAGTTCACGTACACCAGGCCGTCGCGCACGGCGACCGTGTCGCCGGCCACGGCCACGCAGCGCTTGATATAGTCCTGGTCCGGGTCACGCGGGTACTGGAAGACGATGATGTCGCCCTGGCGCGGCTGCCGGACCGCCGGCAGCTTCAGCACCGGCAGATCCTTGACGAGCGTGCGCCCGAACAGCCGGATGCGGTCGGGGCTCTTGGAACCGTAGATGAACTTGTCCACGAAGAGAAAATCGCCGACCAGCAGCGTCTTCTCCATGGAGCCGGTCGGGATGCGGAAGGCCTGGAACAGGAATTGGCGGATGAACAGGGCGCACAGGACAGCCAGCCCGATGGCGCGGGCGTACTCGAGCACGGCGCGCCAGAAGGAGGGGCGAGTCCGGGCCCCCGGGCCGGTGCGGCTCTTGGCCGCGCTCGTGGCGTCGGGCATCGTGGCGACCTTTCTCCTGGCTTTCCGAGCGGCGGGCGCGAGCCCAGCGCCGCAACCCGCTTGTTACGCGGCCCGGCGTGACCGGGTTCCCGAGCCCTCGAATCTATCGCTCGACCTTCAGGACCGCCAGGAAGGCCTCCTGCGGAATCTCCACGGCGCCCACCTGCTTCATGCGGCGTTTCCCTTCCTTCTGCTTTTCCAGCAGTTTGCGCTTGCGGGTGATGTCCCCCCCGTAGCACTTGGACGTCACGTTCTTGCGAAAGGCCTTGACCGTCGTGCGGGCCACGACGCGCGAGCCGATCGCGGCCTGGATCGCCACTTCGAACATCTGGCGCGGGATCAGCTCCTTGAGTTTGCGGCAGAGGTTCACCCCCCACTGATAGGCCTCGTCGCGGTGCACGACGCAGGCGAGGGCGTCGAGGGGTTCCCCGTTGATCAGGATGTCGAGCCGCACCAGATCGCCCGGTTCGTGGCCCTTGTACTCGTAGTCGAGCGAGGCGTAGCCGCGCGACACGGACTTCAGCTTGTCGTAATAATCGACGACCAGCTCGGCCAGCGGGATGTCGAACTCGATGCTCACCCGCTCCGTGTCTAGGTATTCCAGCTTGCGCTGCACGGCCCGCCGCTCCAGCGAGATCTGCAGCACGTTGCCGATGAACTCCTTCGGCGTGATCACGGAGGCCCGCACGATCGGTTCGCGGATCTCCGTCAGTTCGTGCGGGGGTGGCAGCAGGGCCGGGTTCTCCACCAGGCGCGACTGGCCGTCCTTGAGCCGCACCTCGTATTCCACGTTGGGCAGCGTGGCGATCAGGCTCAGGTCGTATTCCCGCTCCAGGCGCGCCTGCACGATCTCCATGTGCAGCAGGCCGAGGAATCCGCAACGGAAGCCGAACCCCAGGGCGGCACTGCTCTCCGGCTCGAAAGTGAGGGCGGCGTCGTTGAGCTGCAGCCGCTGCAGGGCCTCCTTGAGATCGTTGTAGCCGTCGGTGGCGGTCGGATAGAATCCGCTGAACACCATCGGCTTGGCTTCGCGATAGCCGGGCAACGGCGCATCGCAGCGCGGCTCGGCCAGCGTGACGGTGTCCCCCACGCGCACCTCGCGCACGTCCTTGGCGCCGGTGGCGATGTAGCCGACCTCGCCGGCCGTGAGGCCGCCCTGCGGCAGGCGTTGCAGGCGGAACCACCCCAGCTCTTGCGCCTCGTAGTCGCCGCCGCCGCGCCAAAGCCCGATCCGCTGTCCCTTGCGCACGCTGCCGTGGAACAGCCGCACGTAGGCCACGACGCCGACGTACGCGTCGAAGACCGAGTCGAAGATGAGGGCCTGCAAAGGCGCCGCGAGATCTCCCCGGGGCGGCGGCACGCGGGCCAGAATCGCCTGCAGCAGCTCGGGCACCCCCTCGCCGGTCTTCGCGCTCACGCGCAGCACCTCGGCCGGGTCGCAGCCCAGGAGGTCCACGAACTGTTCGGTCACGTGGTCGGGGCGGGCGGCGGGCAGATCGACCTTGTTGATGACCGGGATGATGGTCAGGTCGTGCTCGACGGCGAGGTACAGGTTGTTGATGGTCTGGGCCTGCACTCCCTGCACGGCATCCACGACCAGGATGGCCCCCTCGCAGGCGGCGAGGCTGCGGCTCACTTCATAGTGAAAGTCGACATGGCCCGGCGTGTCGATGAGGTTCAGGATCCAGTCGCGCCCGTCGGGGGCGCGCCAGTCCATGCGGATGGGGTGGATCTTGATCGTGATGCCGCGTTCACGCTCCAGATCCATCGAGTCGAGGATCTGGGCGGACATGTCCTTGCCCGTGACCGTGCCGGTCTGCTCGAGCAGGCGGTCCGCGAGAGTCGACTTGCCATGATCGATGTGCGCGATGATGCAGAAGTTGCGGATGTTGTCCATGCCCGCCAGTCTGGTCAGAAACGGGTGCTCCAGCGCAGGAAGACCGCGCCGGCGATTTCCGCAGGATCCGCCCCGCCCGGCGCCGCGGCCGCTTCGTCCCACCGATTCGGGACCGTCACCGGATCGCGGTCGAAACCGTACAGGTGCGCGTCGACGTACGCGTCGAGCGCGATGATAAGCAGCGCGCCCAACTCCCACCAGGCGTAATCGCGCACCCTCTCCCGGAATTCGTCGGCGTAGGCGGCCGCGGTGAGGCGGGCGGCGCTCCCCTCCGGCAGCAGCCGGGAACGTTCCTGCCAGCGCGCCGCGCGGCGGTCGTTGCGCAGCAGATGGGCACCGTAGAAGCCGGTCGCTCCCCAGGCGAGGGCCGCCCGCCAGCCGCTGCGCGCGTAGAGTTGTCCCCAACCCGGAAACAGCGGGGTCACGAGCACGGCGCGGGTCGGACTGATGAGGGGCCCGCCGGCGCCGGAGATGACGACGTCCGCGACGACGGCGGGCGGGACCGCCACCGGCGCCGCGCCGCTGTCGGCCGGTGCCAGGCCGGACGGGGCCGGCGCCGCCTGGGCGCGGCACGCGCCGGGCCGACCGGCCGCGCTCAGCAGCAGCGCCGCCGCCAGCGCGACGGCGGGCGGACCCGGCGGGTGCCTCACGCCCCCGCCTCCCCGGCGCGCGCGGCGCGCGGCACCGCCCCCACGCGGGCCAGGACCCGCAGACCGCCCGGCGCGACGCGCACGGCGTGCCGCCCCGCGGTCAGCCGTTGCGGCTCGCCGTCGAGGTGGATCCAAACCGCTTCGCTCAATTCGAGCGAGGCACTGGCCGCGCGCGGACAACGGACTCGGGCATGCCTCAAGTGCGTGCCCGCCACGGCGCGCGGCATCAGCCGCGCCATGGTCACCAGGCCCACCGCCTCCACGAGGCAGAAATCGAGCAGGCCGTCGCAAGGGTCGGCGTGCGGCGTCAGGTGAAAACAGCCGCCGGTGCGCGGGCCGTTGCCGATCTCGGCCAGGGTCCAGGCGCCTTCGCGCGCGCCGGTCTCCCCGTCCAGATGCCAGTTCGCCACAGGTGGACGGTGCGCCAGCGCGGCGCCGGCCGCGCCCAGCACGTAGCGCAGCCGCCCCGCCAACGTCGGCAGGCGTCCGGCCCGGCGCGAGACCTCGCCGCTGAGGAACAGCCCCGCCGAATTCACGAAGGGCCGCCCGGCCAGGAAACCGACGTCGAGCGCGCAGACCTCGCGCCGTCCGGCGGCGGCCGCCCCGGCCTCGGGCGACCGCAGACCCAGGCCCGCCGCGAAGTCGTTGCCCGTGCCGCACGGCAGGACCGCGAGCGCGGCCGGCGTGCCGAGCAGCCCCGCGGCGACTTCCCGGCAGGTGCCGTCTCCGCCGGCCGCGACCACGATCGGGTGCCGCTCCGCCGCCAGGGCCGCCAGCTCGACCGCCTCGCCGGCGCGGCTGGTGACGCGCAGTTCGACGGCGAAGCCTTGGCGCCTCAGCAGCGCCGCGGCGCGCTCGGGCGCCAGACGCCGCCGCAGGGAGCCGGCGTGGGGGTTGAAGATCAACGCGGCGGAGTCCATCGCGGCCTTCCGAGAGAAATGGCGGGAATGTGTGGGAATCGAACCCACCTCGGACGCGCGACGCGCCCGACACGAGGATTTGAAGTCCCGGGGGCCCACCAGGACCCAGCCATTCCCGACCGCGACGGCGGCGCGCGCCCGGCGCGCCGTGTCGGCAGACTACCCGAACCGGACGCCTGCCGCCCGGTTCCCTTTTACTCCACCGTCACCGCTTTGGCAAGGTTGCGCGGCTGGTCGACGTTCTCGCCCCGCAGCACGGCGATGTGGTAGGCGAGCAACTGGAGGGGAATCACCGACAGCAGGGGCGTGAACGGGTCGAGCGTTTCGGGGATCGTGATCACGTGGTCGCTCAGGCGGCAGATCTCGTCCTCGCCCTCGGTGACGATGGCGATGATCTTCCCCTTGCGCGCCCGCACCTCCTGCACGTTTCCCTTGATCTTCTCGTAGCTGCCGTCGCGCGCGCAGATGACCACCACCGGCATGTGCGGATCGATGAGGGCGATCGGCCCGTGCTTCATCTCGGCGGCCGGATACCCTTCCGCGTGGATGTAGCTGATCTCCTTGAGCTTCAGGGCGCCCTCGAGCGCGATCGGATAATTGGTTCCGCGCCCCAGGTAGAGGAAATTCGCATGGCCCATGTAGACCTGCGCGATTTCGCGGATCTGTTCCGACGCGTCGAGGATGCGTCGCACCTTATCGGGCATCAGCTGCAGTTCCCGGATGATGCGCATGCCCTGGTCGGCGCTGATGCAGGTCCGCCGCCCCAGCAACAACGTCAGCAAGGCGAGAATGGTGACCTGGCTCGTGAAGGCTTTCGTGGAGGCCACGCCGATTTCCGGCCCCGCGTGGACGTACACGCCGCCGTCAGATTCGCGCGCGATCGTCGAGCCCACGACGTTGGTGATGCCGAGCACCTTGGCGCCCTTGCGGCGCGCCTCCCGCATGGCCTCGAGCGTGTCGATCGTCTCGCCGCTCTGGCTGATCGTCAGACAGAGCGTGCCCGGCTCGATGATCGGCGACCGATAGCGGAACTCGGAGGCGTACTCGACCTCGACCGGGATGCGGGCGTACTCCTCGAGCAGATATTCACCGATCAGACCGGCGTGGTACGACGTCCCGCAGGCCAGGATGATGATGCGGCGGATGTTGCGCAGTTCCCAATCGGTGAGGCGCAGGCCGCCCAGCTTCACGTCCCCGGAATCTGGCAGGATGCGGCCGCGGAAGGCGTTGCGGATGGTCTCGGGCTGCTCGAAGATCTCCTTGAGCATGTAGTGCGCGTAGCCGCCCTTCTGGATCTGGTCCAGGTCCCAGGTGATCTCCTCTATCTCCTTCGTGATCTGCTGGTTGTCGACCGTGGTGGTCACGACCGCGTCCGGCGTCAGCACCACCATCTCGCCGTCGTCGAGGTAGATCACTTGGCGCGTCTGGCCGAGGATGGCGGCCACGTCGCTCGCCAGGTAGTTGGCGCCCTGCCCCACGCCCACGACCAGGGGCGAGCCGCGCCGGGCGCCGACGATCTTGCCGGGCTCGTCGGCGTGAACGACCGCGATCCCGTACGTTCCCTCGCAGACCTTGAGCGCGCTCTGCACGGCCCGCTCCAGATTGCCCCGATAGAATTCGCCGATCAGGTGCGCGAGCACCTCCGTGTCGGTCTCGGACGCGAAAACGTGCCCCTTCTTCTCGAGCTGGGCCCGCAGGCTGGCGTAATTCTCGATGATCCCGTTGTGAACGAGCGCGAGCTTGCCGTCGCCGTCCAGGTGCGGGTGGGCGTTGACCGTGTTCGGCTCGCCGTGCGTGGCCCAGCGCGTGTGCGCGATCCCGCAGTTTCCCTTCAGCAGCGCCCAGGGCAGATTCTCCTCCAGGTCGCGGATCTTGCCCTCGCGCTTGTGCACGCGCAGGCCCTTGCCGTCGACCACGGCGAGGCCCGCGCTGTCGTAACCGCGGTATTCGAGCCGCCGCAAACCCTCGATGAGGGTTTCCGCGACGTCCGCCTGCCCCGTGATGGCGACGATGCCGCACATTCCGCTCCCCCTCCTGCGCCCGCGCTCAGCGCGCGCGGCGCTTGACCTCGTCCACCAGATCCCGCGCGGCGGCGGCGTCGCGCGCCTCGGCGATAATGCGCACGATCGGCTCCGTGTTCGAGGGCCGCACGTGGACCCAGGCCGTCTGTCCCGTCCACTTCAGGCCGTCGCGCCGGTCGAGGTCGCCCGGACCGAGCGCGCGCAGCGCGGGCTCCCAGCCCGCGGCGTCGAAGGGCGCGCCGAGTTCCTGCTTCTCCTTGAGCATGGCGACCGGCGGGTAGCCGGCGGCCAGGTCGCGCAGCGTCGCCCCGGTGTCCGCCAATGACTGCAGGATCATGGCCAAACCCACCAGCGCGTCGCGCCCCGGATGCAAAGCCGGGTAGATCACGCCGCCGTTGCCCTCGCCTCCGATCACGGCCTCGGCCTCGAGCATCCGCGCCACCACGTTGGCCTCGCCCACCGGCGTGCGCCAGACCGCGGCGCCATGCCGCGCGGCCGCCCTCTCGATCAACTGCGTCGTGGAGAGATTCACGACCACGGGCCCCGGCTCTCGTCCCAGCAGGAAGTCGACCGCCAGGACCAGCGTCATCTCCTCGCTGAGGGGCTGTCCGTCGCCGTCGACGAGGGCCAACCGGTCCACGTCCGGGTCCACCGCGCAGCCCAGATCCGCGCCCTCGGCGCGCACGGCCGCGCACAACTGCGCCAAATGGGCGGGCGTCGGCTCCGGGTCGTGGGGGAAGCGGCCGCTCAACCCGCAGTGAAGCGGCACGCACGCCACGCCCAGGGCGCGCAGCAGCTCGGGCACGATTTCGCCGCCGGCCCCTTCCACGGCGTCCACGACGACGCGCAGCCCGCGGGCCGCGATCCGCGCGCGATCCAGCCAAGGCAAGTCCAGGACCGCCGCCACGTGGCGCGCCGCCGCGCCCGCGACCGGCACGACGCGGCCCAGACGGTCCCAGGGCACGTGCCCGCCGCCGGCGGCCAGCCTTTCCCGCAGTTGCGCGTGGGCATCCGCCGTCAGGAACAGGCCCCGCCCATCCAGGAATTTCAGCGCGTTCCAGGGCTGCGGATTGTGGCTGGCCGTGAGGATGATTCCGCCCGCCGCGCCGCCCTCCTGCACCGCCAATTCGGTGGTGGGCGTCGTGGCGATCCCCAGATCGTGCACGTCGTGGCCCGTCGAGACGAGCGCCGCGAACACCGCGTGCGCCAGCATGGGCCCCGACGGACGCGTGTCGCGCCCGACCACGACCGGCCCGGCAGGCAGCCAGGCCCCAAAGGCCGCCGCCCAGCGGGCGACGACGACGGCGTCGAGATCGACGCCGACGACGCCGCGGACCCCCGATACGCTCACCTGCAACGCCAAGCGGCTTGCTCCCTTCCGCCTTCGGCGACCGGGCGGGCGCGAGTTGGACACGGCGTCAGGGGTCCCCGGCGCGGCAGGATCGGGACAATGGAGCTGGTGTGCGGAATCGAACCGCAGACCTGCGCATTACGAGTGCGCTGCTCTACCAGCTGAGCTACACCAGCTCCAGGGTGCCTGCGCGGGAATGGTGCCTGGGGACGGAATTGAACCGCCGACACCGTGATTTTCAGTCACGTGCTCTACCAACTGAGCTACCCAGGCACCGGGGCCGCCTCGCGGGGCGGACAGAGGGGGGAAAGTAAACACCCCGCCGCCCTCCCCGTCAAGGGCCCCGGCTTCCCGGCAGCCGACCCTTACTATATCTCCACGGCCCCCTCGGCGACCAGTTCTTCGATCTTGGCCACCACCGTCTCCAGCTCGAACGGCTTGTAGAGGCAGGCGTCGGCCCGGGACCAAGTGGCGATGAACTTCTCGCGTTCCGGGCTGTTCACGCGCCGGGCGGTGAGCAGCAGGATCGGGAAGCGCCGCGCGCCCGGTCCGGTGTCCATCCACTCCTTGAGCAGCCGGCTGACCTCGTAGCCGTTGCAGCCCGGCAGCATGACGTCCAGGAGCAGGACATCCGGCGGGGAGGCCTTGGCCCGCTCCAGCGCCTCGAGGCCGTCGTAGGCCGTGGTCACCTCGTAACCCCTCAACTGCAGGCTGTATTCGAGAGTCTCCACGATGTCCGGCTCGTCGTCCACGACCATCACTTTGATCGGTTCGGTCATCAGATTTCCTCCGTTTGAGGGGCGGCGGACCACTCCGCCACCCGAGGCCCGCTCGCGCCCAGGTCCGGATCGCCCCAGGCGGGGGCGTCCAGGGAGCCCGGCAGGTCCCACGCCGTCCTCTCGAGCCAGGCGGGCGCGCCCGGGCGCGCGCGCTCGACCTCCCACGCCGCCGCCAGCCTCGACCACTCCTGCACGAGCGCCACCCACAGCCCCGGCGCCGGCTCTTCCAGGCCGTCCGCGAGGGCCGCGTCGGCGCCGACGCCGAACGGTCCGTCCGGCGCCGCCAGCGGGCCGATCGCTCCGTCCGCCGATCCCTCGAGCCGCGCGACGAACTCGCGCACCACGCGTGCGGCGCGGCGCAGCTGGGCAGCGTCGCCCGTCTCGTCCGGTCGCCGCGCGTCGAGCACGGCCAGGCGCGCGCGGGGACGCCGCTGGCGAAGGCTCCGCAGGCGCCGCATGGCCACCAGCACCCGCTCGGACTGCGGGTCGCGCGGCAGGATGATCCAGACCGTGGTTCCCGAGCCCGGACTGCTGTCCAGGGAGATGTGCCCCCCGTGCGCCTCGACCAGGGTGCGCGTGATGTGCAGGCCCAGGCCTGTGCCCGGCGCGCCGCCCGTCTCGCCTTCGGCGCGCGAGAAGGGCTGGAACACGGTGCGCCGCAGCTCTTCGTTCATGCCGATCCCGTTGTCCTCCACGACCAGGGCGAAGGTGCGCATGGGCAGGAAATAGCGCTCGGCCAGGGCCCGCGCGTCGGCCGGCGCCCCGCTGCTGGCACACGGGTTGAGCCAGACCCGGACACGCCCCCCTTCCTGGGTGAATTTCAGGGCGTTGCCAATTGTGTTGTGCAGCATCTGCGTGATCTTGTCCCCGTCGATGTGGGCGGGGAACGGCTCGTTGCCGCAATCGCATTCCAGGGTGACCCGTCGCTGGCGCGCCGTCGCGGCGAACAGCTCCATCGATTCGCGCAACAGGGTCACGAGGTTCATCGTCCGGCGGTTCAGCTCCAGTCGCCCCGCCGTCGCGCGCGAGACGTCCAACAGGTCGTTGATGAGGCGGTTCAGGCGATCGATGTTCCGCATCGTCATGCTCAGGAAGTGCTCTGCCGACGCCGAGAGCGTGCCCGCCTCCCCGCGCAGCAGCAGCCCCACCGAACTTTTCATGCTGGTCAGGGGCGTGCGCAGTTCGTGGCTGATGGTGGAGATCGCCTCGGCGCTGCGGCTCTCCGCCTGGACCTCGGCGGTCGCGTCGCGGACGGAAACCACCCGGCCGTCACGGCCGTGGCGGCTAACGATCCGGCCGCCCATGGCCACCTCGAGCGTCGCGTCGCGCGTGCGGGACGCGCGCAGGAGCTCGCGGTCGGTCCCCGCTTCTTCGAGCCGCCGCGCGGCGCCGGCCAGCCACAGGGCCCAGCCCCGCCCCTCCTCACCCACGCCGGCGCGCAGGGTGTTTTCAGCCGCGGGATTGGCCAGCGCCAGCGCGTCCCCCGCGATGATGGCCAGGGCGCAGGGCGCCGCCTCCCAGGCCATCGCCAGCGGCCAGCCATCGTCGGCCGGCGTCTGCGCGCCGCCTCGTCCGCCGATCGCCAGCGCGGACATACCGAGCGACCAGGCCGCGTGCAATTCCTGCACGGCGGGCCCGTCGCGCGCGACGGCGTCGCGTCGTCCCGCCAGCAGCGCCACGCGCTCCTCGGCCGCGGCCCCGTCGGGCGGCAGGGGCAGCGACAGCGCGCAGGCCAAGTCGACCCGGCGCAGGAACGCAGTGCCGGGTTGGAAGGGGTCGGCGGCCAGCGAGAGCCAACGCGGCGTCGTGGCGCCGTCCCCGTGCAGCGGGCTCAACCGCGAACCGAGCGCTTCCAGGAAGAGCGCGCGATCCGTGCCGCGAATCGCGCCGGCCAGGACGCGCACCGTCAGTTCTCCCTGGCCCGCCGGCCGCCAAGCCACGACCAGGGCCACCGGAAAACCGGCGCGCTGCAGCGCCCACGCCGCCAGTCGCCAGCGGCGTCGGGCGTTCGGCTGGCGCAGCACGGCCTCGACCAGACGCAGGCCCTGCACGGTGGCCGGCGGGGGCTGCGCCCCGCGACGCCCTCGGAAAATCCTGCTCAGACCGGTGGGCAATTCCTACCCCCGTCCGTCCTCAATCGCAGTGACGCGCTCGTCGCGAGCCATCGCAAACGTGTCTGGAAAAGGGCTGCAATCGGCATGCCAGGGGCTTGCGGCCCCGTCGGAAGGCGATAAGCGGCCGCCGGCTCAGTCGCCGTAGCCGCTTGGATGGGCGCGGTGCCAGGCCCAGGCGTCGGCCACGATCTGCGGCAGATCGCTGTGGGCGGGACGCCAGCCCAGCAGTTGGCGCGCGCGCTCGTTCGAGGCGACCAGCCTGGCCGGATCGCCCGGGCGGCGGGCCGCGACGGCGGGAGCCAGGGCGCGCCCGGTCGCGCGGGCGACGGCGTCCAAGACCTCGCGCACCGACCAGCCCCTGCCCCCGCCGAGGTTCAGCGGCGTGAAGCCGGGCCGGTCGGCCCACTCGAGCGCGAGCGCGTGCGCCTCGGCGAGGTCGGCGACGTGCACGTAGTCACGCACGCAGGTGCCGTCCGGCGTGGGGTAGTCGTCGCCGAAGATCTGGAACTCGACGGCCTGGTCCAGCAGAGAGCGCAGCAGTCGCGGGATGAGGTGCGTCTCCGGTTCGTGGTGTTCGCCGCGCTGGCCGTCCGCGCCCGCGGCGTTGAAGTAGCGCAGCGCCACGGCCGCCAGGCCATGCGCGCGCGCCGCGTCCGCCAGGATCTGTTCCATGGCGAGCTTCGTGCGGCCGTACGTGTTGACCGGCGCCAGGGGCGCGTCTTCGGGAATCGGCACGGACGGCGGCTCGCCGTAGACCGCGGCGCTCGACGAGAACACGCAGCGGGCGGCTCCCCCGGCGACGAGACGCTCGAGCAGGGCCACGGCGGCGCCCAGGTTGTCCCGCCAGTAGTCCAACGGGCGCGCTTGCGACTGCGCCACCAGGCTGCGCGCCGCGAAGTGCACCACGCCGTCGAAGGGCCGCGCGAAGACGCGCGCGAGCAGGTCGCGGTCTTCGAGGCGACCCCGGTGCAGCACGGCCCCCGGCGGCACGGCGGCGACGTGGCCCGTGCTGAGGTCGTCGAGGATTTCCACGCTCCAGCCCCTGGCCAGCAGCCGGGCCGCGGTCACGCTGCCGATGTAGCCGGCGCCGCCGCTCACGAGCACCCTCATTCTCCCGCCCCTTCCCGGCGTCCGCCGGCGCCGCCGCGCCGCCGCGCGAGGTACAGTCCGGTCACCGAGGCGCCGCATTCCGCCACCTCGGCCGGCGTGCCTTCGGCCACGAGCGCTCCCCCGGCCTCGCCGCCGCCCGGACCCAGGTCGATGATCCAGTCGGCCTGCTCCACGAGATCGAGATTGTGCTCGATCACGACGACGCCGTGCCCCTGGTCGACCAGGTCGTGCAACACCCGCACCAGCGCGCCGATGTCGTCGAGGTGCAGGCCCGTGGTCGGCTCGTCCAGAAGATAAAGGTTGCGGCGGCCGCCTGGAACCGCCAGTTCGCGCGCGATCTTCAGGCGTTGGCTCTCGCCGCCCGAGAGGGTCGGCGCCGGCTGCCCGAGTTGCAGGTAGCCCAGCCCCACCCGTTTCAGGATCCAGAGACGCTCGGTGATCGCCGTCTGCCCCGCGAAGAACGCGAGCGCCTCCTCCACCGTGAGCGAGAGCACCTGCGCGATGTCCAGCCCCCGATAGCGCACCTGCAGGGTCGCGGGGTTGAACCGGTTGCCGCCGCACTCCTCGCACGGCACGCTGATGTCCGCCATGAAATGCATCTCGACGCGATGCTCGCCCAGCCCCTGGCAGGCCGGGCAGCGCCCGCCCGCCGTGTTGAAGCTGAAGCGCCCCGCGGGCCAGCCCCGCGTCCGGGCCTCGAGCGTCGCGGCGAACAGGTCGCGGATCGGCGCCAAGACCTGCAGAAAGGTGGCGGGGTTGCTGCGACTGGTGCGGCCGATCGCGGTCTGGTCCACCCGCACGACCTTGTCGATCGACTCGGCCCCCTGCAGCGCGGTGAACGGGTGAGCGCGACCCGCCCCGCCGGCCGCCTTGCCGACCAGTCCGTCGTGCAGGCAGCCGTTGAGCAGGCTGCTCTTGCCCGAGCCCGACACGCCCGTCAGGCAGACCAAGCGGCCGAGCGGGATGCGGACGTCGATGCCCCGCAGGTTGTGCTTGCGCGCTCCCCGCACGATGAGTTGGCGGGGCGTGCCGTCGCGACCGCCCCCCGGACGCGACAAGCGGCGCTCGCCACGCAGGTAGGCCGCGGTCAGCGTCCGTCCCTCCGCCATCAGGGTCGCCAGCGGTCCCTGGAAAACGACGTGCCCGCCGTCGCGGCCGGCGCCGGGCCCGAGTTCGACGAAATGATCGGCGGCCCGCAGCACGGACAGGTCGTGCTCCACGACCACGACCGTGTTGTCGCCGGCGACCAAGTCGCGCAGGGTCTCGATGAGGCGTTCCACGTCGGCCGCGTGCAGGCCGGTCGTCGGCTCGTCGAGCACGTAGAGGGTGTCCACGAGGCGCGAGCCGAGCGCGTTCGCCAGATGGATGCGCTGCGCTTCGCCGCCGGAGAGGGTCCGCGTGAGACGATCGAGGGTCAGGTAGCCCAGTCCGACCCGCGTCAGGAAACGCAGTCGGTGGACGATCTCGTCGCGCACGTCGCCCGCGGCGGCCAGGGCCGCGCGGGACAGCCGCAACGCCGCCACCTTGGCGAGGGCGGCGTCGACCGGCAACCGGCCCAAGGCGCCGATGTCCAGGCCGTTGACGCGCACCGCCAGCGCCTCGGGACGCAGGCGCGATCCCCCGCAGGCGCGGCACGCCGTGTCCCCCATGAAGCGTCGCGTGAAGAAGCGGTGGTGCTCCTTGTCCATCCGCCGGCGCATCTCTTCGAGAAAGGGGATCACGCCCACGTACTCGCCCGCGCGCGCCTCCAGCACCAGCCGTTGCTGCTCGCCGCTCAGGTTGCGCCACGGCACGTCGGTCGGAATCTTCCGGCCCCGGCAGAAGCGCACGAGCTGCGCGAACTGACGCGCGAAACTCTGCGCGCGCCAGGGCTTCACGGCCCCGTCCATGACGGTCAGCCCGGTGTCCGGCACGAGCTTGGCCTCGTCGAACTCGAGACGGTTGCCGAAACCGCGGCACGCCGGACAGGCCCCTTGCGGCGAATTGAACGAGAACAGGTGAGGCGTCGGCTCCGGGAACGGACGGCCGCAGCCATCGCACGCGAGTTGGGCGGTGAAGACCCGCCGTTCGACCAGCGCGTCGTCGCGCAGGACGAGCTGCCCTCCGGCCTGTCGAAAGGCGAGCTCCGCCGCCTCGACGAAACGGCTGCGCGCGGCCGGCGCGAGGGCGAGACGATCCACGACCACGTCCACGTCGGCGCCGGCCTCGGCGCCGGCCGGCGCGGCGGCGATCTCCTCGAGGCGGCGCAGCGCGCCGCCCGCCACGACGCGTCGGAAACCTTGGACCAGCAGCGGCGCGGCCCACGTCTGCGCCGGCGCGCCGGTCGTCACCGCCAGCGGCCAGCAGATCAGCACGGGCGTCTGCGCGCCCCACTGCGCGCGCGCCTTGCGCCACGCCGACGCCGCCGTGTCGCGCGCGACCTTCCGGCCGCAATCGGGACAGACGATCGTGCCGCAGCGCGCGAAGAGAACACGCAGGTAGTCGTTGATCTCGGTGACCGTGCCGACGGTGCTGCGCCCGCTGCGCGCCGCGTTGCGCTGTTCGATCGCGATGGCGGGGCTGATGCCGTCGATCCACTCGACGTCGGGCTTGGGCAGGCGCTCGAGGAACTGGCGCGCGTAGGTGGACAGCGATTCCACGTAGCACCGCTGCCCCTCGGCATAGAGCGTGTCGAAGACCAGGGACGACTTGCCCGAGCCGGAAACGCCCGAAACGACCGTCAGCCGACCCCGCGGGATGTCCACGTCACAGCTTTTCAAATTGTGCTGGCGGGCGCCGCGGATGCGGATCAGGTCGGTCACGGGTGCTCCTCGCACGGGCGCCCCACGGATGCTATCGTGGGGAGGGCGCCGCCGGGCCGGCCGGCCCGGCCAACCCGTGATGATAGCGCCGCCGCGGCGGCGCCGCCAAAAGGAAAAACCGGGACGGGAGACGAGATGCCGCTGGCCCACACCGAGACCCTGCTCGCGACCATCCGCGCCCTGCGCGCGCCCGGAGGCTGCCCCTGGGACCGCAAGCAGACGCTGGCCGACGCCGCCCGTCATCTCATGGAAGAGGCGGGCGAACTGTTGGAGGCGGCGCTGTCCGGCGACCTCGCGCACGCGGAGGAGGAACTCGCCGATCTGCTCTACATGATCTGCTTCTGCCGCGAGATCCTGGGCGAGGCGCGCGCGGTCTCGTTCGAGGACATCGCGCGTCTTGGCCACGAGAAGCTGGTCCGCCGCCACCCGCACGTGTTCGGCGAGCGCACGGCGCGCGACCAGGCCGAGAGCCAGGAAAGATGGAACGAGGTCAAGGCGGCGGAGCGCCGCGCGCGCGGCGTGGACACGTCCCGCGAGTCCGTGCTGAAGGACTTGCCGGCGGCCGGCTCCCCGCTCACGCAGGCCGCGCTCTACCAGGAGAACGCCGCGACGGTCGGCTTCGCCTGGCCGGACGACGCCGGGGCCTGGCGCAAATTGGACGAGGAGCTGGGCGAGTTGCGCGCCGCCGCCGCCGCGGCCGACGGCGCGGCCGTCGGCCGCGAGCTCGGCGACGCGCTGTTCGCGCTCGCGGGGCTGGCGCGGCGGCTCGGCCACCCGCCCGACGACGCGCTACGCCTGGCCAACCGCCGTTTTCGCGACCGCTTTCAGGCGCTCGAGGCCCGGTACGATTGGTCGCGCGAGCGGCTCCGACACGCGCCGCCGGCCGAGTTGCTCGCCGCCTGGCGCCAGACCGCTCAGCGCGCGCCCGACGTGTCGGGCGGCGCCGACACGGAGGCGTCGGGACAGCCGTCGTCGTCCGACACGCCGTCGTAGTCCTCGGCCTCGCCGGGACAGCGATCGCGCGCGTCGTCGATCCCGTCGAGATCGTTGTCGGGGTCGGGACAGCCGTCCCCGTCCTCGAAGCCGTCGGAGTCCTCGGCCAGGGTCGGGCAGCGGTCCTGGTCGTCGGCGACGCCGTCGCCGTCGCTGTCGATCCGCTGCTCGGGGCAACCGTCGCCGTCGCGGTCCCCGTCCCGGTCCTCGGCCGCGTTGGGGCACGCGTCGAGCGCGTCGGGGATGGCGTCGCCGTCGTTGTCGGGATCGGGAATGCCGTCCTCGTCCTCCCAGCCGTCGCGATCCTCGGACCGGTCGGGAGCTCCGTCCAGGGCGTCGGGCACGCCGTCGCCGTCGTTGTCGGCATCGGGACAGCCGTCCCGGTCGCGCCAGCCATCGCGGTCCTCAGGCGTGTCCGGGCAGGCGTCGCCGCGGTCGGGCACCCCGTCGCGGTCCCGGTCGCGCCCGCCGACCGGCAGCGCGCGCGACAGCGCGAGGCGGTAGGTAAGATCCGGCAGGACCGGCACGAACGGCGTGTCCGGGGCATCTCGCGACAGGGAGACGTCGCACGAGGCCGACAGGCCCCACCCTTGCGCGCCTCCCCAGTGCAGGCCCGGCGTCAGAAAGCGCGGGAATTCCCGCACCGCGGCGCCGTGGCCCAGCGGCAGGCGCGCCTCCGTGAACTCGAGGTAGAGCGTGGTCGCGGCGGCCCGCAGCTCGGCGGCGCCCCCGAGGATCAGCCAGTCGTTGTCGCCGGGGTCGCCGTCTGGCGCCACCGCTGGATAGAGCGGCGGCCAGGGTTCGTAGAGCCCCTCCGGCGACAGACCGTCAACGTCCGGGACGGCCCCGCGCCCTCCATCCGGGTTCCAGCGCCGCCCGAGGCTAAGATGCAGGCGCAGCTCCGGAAAGTCGCTCGCGCGCCACAGGCGCACCGCGGCCGCCACCGCCGCCTCGGGCGCCGCCTCCGTCTCGCCATACCCCGGCCGGCTGGCGCCCGTGGGCAGGGTCGCGCCCACGCGCGCGGCCAGGGCGAGCGCGCGCCACGGCGAAGGCAGCGCGACCGTGGCGCCCAGGTTCGCGTCGCCGAGCCCGCCCCCGCCCGGCGGCAGGTAGCCGTCGGGCGCGGACCAAGCGCGCCACGGGACCGCGGCCTGCAGGCGCAGCCAGGTCAGCGCGCCGTACTCCAGCCCCAGCCGCACCGCGTACAGGTCGCCCTCCACGAAGGCGCCCGCGGGCTCGGGCAGATCCACCATCCCCCATTCGCCCCCGAGTTCGACGAGCAGCAAGCCGTCCGGGGGCAGCACCGCGCTCGGCAGCCGGTGCAGCGCGCCGACCCGCGCGTCGGCGACCGGAAACAGCGCGCTGTCCGCGTCGTCCGCGCCCGGGTCCCGGGCGAAGGGGGCGGCCGCGGCCAGCAACACGCCGGCGCAGCTCATGGCCGCCGCGAGCTTCATGCCCCGCGCTCCCGCTCCCCGTCGCCCGCCGGCGGGTCGGACGGCGACTGGGCCGCGGCGCGCTCGCGCTTGACCTCGTCCAGCCAGTTCATCTGAAGCTCCATCACCGCCGTGCTCAACACGCGCGCGACTTCGCGCGGCACCGTCGGCCCGCACTTGGCCTTGAGCATCTCGAGCACGTCGATCGTCGCGCGCGCCTGCTCCAGGTCGCGGGCGATCTCGCCCGTCTGTGGATGGACCAGCTTCCCCAATTGCTGCATGCCCGCCGTCTGGAGCGAGAGAACCAGGCCGAGCAACACCTGGTCGTGACGGTCGAGCGTCTGCCCGTCCCTCTGGTCGTCCACGGTCACCTCCGGCCGGCGGGCGCCCGCTTCACGCCGCGGGCTGCGCCGGTTCGTCGAATTCGTCCTCGATGCGCCCGACCACCGCCTCGACCAGGTCCTCGAGCGTGACCAAGCCGAGCGGCGCGCCGGCGCGGTCCACCACGACGGCGAGTTGTTGCCGCTGCCAACGCAGTTCCTCGAACAGCTCGTAGGGCAGCATCCCCTCGTCCACCAGCAGGCAGGTCCGCAAGAGCGCGCCCGGCACGGCGGCCTGCGCTGGGAACAACAGATCGCGCGCCAAGATCCAGCCGGCCAGCCCCCCGGCGGCGGTCAGGACCGGCAACCTGCTGTAGCCGGAGCGCGCGGCCACGGCCACCGCCTCGTCGCGGCTCGCCTCGGCCCGGATGGCCACGACCTCGGCCAGCGGCGTCATGATCTCACGCACCCCCACGTGGGCCAGCGCGAGGAAACGCCCCAACACCGCCGCGAAACGCTCGTCCTGGCCGGCGAGCTCGGGGTGGGCGAGCAGCAACGCGGCCACCGTCTCGCGGCCCAGCACGGTGTTGCCGGACGCCGCGCCTCCCGGTAGCAGGCGCCGCAGGAGCCCGGTCCAGTTCCGCAGCGCCCAGCGCGCGGGCCAGAGCAGGAGCATGAAGGCCCGCACCACGGGGGTGACCAGGAGCATCGCGCGCTCGGGGTACTCGCGGAACACCACCTTCGGCAAGATCTCGCCCGGCCCGATCACGAGCAGCGCCACGACCAACAGGGCCAGCCACTGCCCGGTCGCGCCCAGCCAGGCCCCCAGGGCGGTGGTCCAGACGGCGCTCAGAGCGACGTTGACCAGGTTGTTGCCGATCAGGAACGTCATGATGGTGTCCTCGACGCGCCCGAGCAGATCCTCGAGGGGAGCGAGATGGCGGACCCGGCCGCGCCGCGCCAAGTGGCGCAGGCGGATCCGGCTGACGCTCATCACGCCCGTCTCGGCGCCGGCGAAGAACGCGCTGCCGGCGAGGCAGACGAGCGTGACCAGCGCCACCGTGCCCCAGCCTGGCGCCCCGGCGCCGTTCACGGCCGCCCCCCTTCGCCGGCGCGCGTGACGGTCACGCGCACGCGCGCCACGCCCGCGCCCTGCATGGCCGCCACGGTCAGGCGTGCGCCGCCCTCCTCGATCCGGTCGCCGCGCCGGGGGATGCGCCCCAGCCGCGCCATGATCAGGCCCGCGACCGTCACGTAGTCGCGCGCCGGTTCGAGCGTCGTGCCGCACGTCTCGTTCAACGCGCGCAGATCGACGCGGCCGGACGCGATCCAGACCCTTTCACCCAGGGGAAAAATCTCCGGCTCCTGGCGATCCGATTCGCTTCCGAACGGCCCCGTCAGCGCCTGCAGGCAGTCGTCGAGCGTGACCAGCCCGGTGAAATCGCCGTGCTCGTCCACGACCATGGCCATGTGAGCGCCGCCCGTGCGCAACTCCGCCAGCAGCGCCGAGACCTCCTTGCTCTCCGGCACGAAGAGCGCGGGTCGCAGGCCGGCGCGCAACGGCTGCCCGCCCCCTTCGCGCCCGAGCAGATCCTTCAGGTGGAAGAATCCGATCGGGTTGTTCCGCTCCGGCGCCATCGCCGGGTAGCGGTTGAAACCGCTGGCCCGGGCGATCTGCAGCACCTCGTCGAGCGTCGCGTCCACGCGCAGGCCGACGACGTCCGGGCGCGGCGTCATGATCTGCCAGGCCTGCAGGCTCTGCAGCACGAGCAGTCGGGACAGGAACCGCCCCTCGGTCTCGTTCAGGGCGCCCTCGTCGACGGCCAGGTCGCAAGCGGTCTCGAGTTCAGGGGCCGTGAGCGGGCGCGAGCCCGGGCCGATCCCCGGCAGAAGCTCCAGCAGGCGCGCGTTGCCGCGCGCCACGACGCCGACCAGCGGTTGCGTCAGGCGCAGCCAGCCCGCCAGCGCCGGGCGCAAGAGGAGCGCCAACCGCCGGCGGTAGCGCAACGCCAGCACCTTCGGCGTGATCTCGCCCAGCAACAGCAGCGCGAGCGTGATGACCGGCACCGCGACCGCGACGCCCGCGGGCCCCAGGCGGCGCACGAGCATGCCGGTCCCCACGACGCCGGCCGCTGTGTTCACGAGCAGATTGCCGATCAGCAGCGCCGGCAGCAAGCGTTGCGGCTGCTGCACGAGCGCGACGACCAGGCGCCCGGCGCCGCCCTGATTCGCCAGGGCGGCCAGTTCGGAATGTCGCAGGGAGAAGAAGGCGGTCTCGCAGCCGGAGAAGAAGGCCGACAAGGCCAGCAGCACCACCAGCAGCACAATCTCCACGATGGCAGACAGCCTTTCCGCGTTCAGCGCTGTGCGCCGCAGGATAGCCCGTCGCTTGACACCCTGCAAGCGCGCGCCCTAGGATGGCGCGGCCCGTCTCCGACGCCGGATCCGGCGCCGGCGCGGACGCCGCCGCGCGCGGCGTCTCTGGAAGGATGCGCGTTGACGCGCGTGCTGGTCATCCGTTTCGGCTCGCTGGGCGACCTGTGCCTGCTCGCCTGGCCCTTGGCGGGCCTGGCGGGCCGCGTCGCCGGCCGCCCCCACGTCACGGTCGCCGTGAAGGCGGCCCACGCCCCGTTGCTGGCCGGCGCCCCCGGCGTGGACGAAGTGGCCGCGCTGCGCGGCGCGGGTCTCGCCGCGCTGCGCGAGCTGGCCGGCGAACTGGGACGCCAACGCTTCGACCTCGTCCTCGACGCGCACGGCGTCCTGCGCAGCCATCTGCTCTGCTTGCTGCTCGGACGCCGACCCGCGGCTCGCATCGCCAAGGACACGGCGGCGCGACTGGCGCTGCTGCGCGCGCGCCGGCGCGGAACGTGCGGCGCCGCGCCGCCGTCCGCCGCGCTCGGCCGCACGATGCTGCAGCGCCTGGACGAAGTGTTCGCGCCGCTGGCGGTCGCGGCGCCTGGCGCCGCGCTCCTGCAAGCGGGAGGCGCGCCGCTGCGCCCTGTGCCGGCCGCCGCCGCCGCGCGACCGCGCCGCCTGGGCCTCGTCCCGGGCGCCCGCTGGGACGCGAAGCGCTGGCCCGACGCGCACTGGGCGGCGCTGCTGCGCGACTTCCGCGCGCGCGCCGACGCGCCGGTGGAAATCTTCGTGGGCGAGCAAGAGCGCGCGTGGTTCCCCGGCGGGGCCTTGGCCCGCGCCGCCGGCGAACTGCCCGACGTGACGGTGAGCGCCGGGCTGCCGCTGCCGGCGCTCGCCGCGCGGCTGGCGTCCTGCCGCGTGGTGGTCACCAACGACAGCGGCCTGTTGCACCTGTCCGAGGCCGCCGGCACGCCCGTGCTGGCGCTGTTCGGCCCGACGGTGCGGGCGTTCGGCTATTTCCCGCTGCTGCCGGGCAGCCGGGTCCTCGAGATCGCGCTCGACTGCCGCCCCTGTTCCCGCAACGGCCGCCGCCCCTGCTGGCGCCGCGACTTGGCCTGTCTCGAGCGCATCGCCCCCTCCGACGCGCTCGCCGCGCTGCTCGCGATGCCGGCCTGGCGCGACGCGGAAACCCCGGAGTCAAGCCGTGCCTGACGGACCGCGACCATCTCGCCTGCTGGCCCTCTACCGCGCCTGGAGCCCGGCCGGCGCGGCGCTGCTGCCGCTGGCGCGGCCCTTCTCGGCCAAGCTGCGCGCCGGTCTGGACGGCCGGCGCGGCCTGTTCGCGCGGGCGGCGGCGACGGCGCCGCTCCTGGAGGGTTGCGTCTGGTTCCACGCCTCGTCCGTGGGCGAATACGAGCAGGCGCGGCCCGTGATCGCGGCGCTGCGCGCGCAACCCGGGGCGCCGCCGATCGCCGTGACACACTTCTCTCCTTCCGGCTATCATTATGGGCTACGCCGGCCGTGCGGCGACCATCACGACTACCTGCCGCTGGACACCCCGCGCGCGGCGGCCTGCCTGCTCGATCTCTGGCGCCCGCGCGCGCTCGTGTTCGTGAAATTCGATTGCTGGCCCAATCTCGTGCTGGCCGCCCGCGCCCGCGGCGTGCCCGTGCTGCTGGCGGCGGGCACGCTGCAGCCGCGCTCGGCCCGGCTGCGGAGCGGGCTGCGTCCCTTCTTTCGCGCGCTGTTCGACCGCTTCACCGCCCTGGGCGTCTGCACGGACGGCGATCGCCAGCGTTTCGTGAACGGACTCGGGATCGCGACCGACGTCACCGTCACCGGCGACACGCGCGCCGATCAGGTCATCCGGCGCTGGGAAGCGTCCGCCGGCGGACCCGCCGCCCGGCGCCTGTCCAGCTTGGGCCGGCGCCGCCTGGTGCTGGGCAGCACCTGGCCGCGCGACGAGGCGCTGTGGCTGCCCGTCCTGCCCGCCCTGACCGAGCGTTTTGAGGACTTGCGCGTCGTCGTCGCGCCGCATGAGCCCGAGCCGCGGCGCGTCGCCGACCTGGCGCGAGGCTTGACCCGCCGTGGCCTGGCGGCCGTGCGGCTCTCCGAGGTGCTGCCGCGGGACGACGATGTCGGCGCCGGGACCTGCGTGATCGTCGACTCGGTCGGCCTGCTGGCCGAGATCTACCACGCCGGCACGCTCGCCTATGTCGGCGGCAGCTTCACCACCGGCGTGCACAACACGCTGGAGCCGGCCGTGGCCTCGCTGCCCGTGCTCTTCGGCCCCGTCATCCACAATGCGGTCGAGGCGGGCTCGCTGGTGGACGGGGGCGCGGGGTTCGTGGTGCGCCGGCCGGCCGAGGCGCTGGCGGCGGCGGCCGCGCTGCTGGCGCAACCGGACCGGCTGGCGGCCGCCGGCGCGGCCGCGCGGGAGGTGGTGTTGGCCCAGCGTGGCGCGACCGAGAAAACAGTGGCCCTCATCCAGGGGTGCCTGTAACTTGCCGCCCTGACCCCTGTTCCGGGGCCGATCGCCGAGGAGACGCCGTGCGCCCGCGGACCGCCGCCAGCCTCTCGCCGCCCCAGTCTGCCGAGCCCCCGGAGACGACCGCGACAGGCGCGACCCCCCGTTGGCGTATGCCGTACGCCGCGCGGCCGCGCTTCATCCAGCTCGAGACCGTCACGGCCTGCCCGGCCAAGTGCCCCTTCTGCCCCCAGCACGAGATCCGCCGCGACCCGCCCCGCATGCCGGACGATACCTGGCGCCGGATCGTGGACCAGACGCGCGGGTGGGGCGTCACCTACCGCCCGTTCCTCACCAACGAGCCGCTGGTCGACCGGCGGCAGGTGGAGATCACGCGGTTCATCAAGGCCAACGACTCCACGGCGCGCGTCGAATACAACACCAACGGCCTGCTGCTCACGGAGCGGCTCGGCCGCGCGCTGCTGGAGGCGGGCGTCGACATCATGCGCTTCTCGATCGATGGCTTCTCGCCCCAGACCTACGGCCCCTCGCGAGTCGGGCTCGACTACGAGCAGGTGAAGGCCAACACGACCCGCTTCCTGGAGATCTGGGACCGCGAAGGATACCGCGACCGGACGTTCACCGAGGTGCGGATGATCGAGGTGCCGGAGAACCGGCACGAGGTGCCCGCCTATCGCCAGTACTGGGGGCCGCGCTGCACGGAGGTCGTCGTCACGCAGCTCTACCAGTGGCCGTGGACCGGCCAGCGGCGCGAGGACGTCGTGCCCAAGCCGTGCCTGAAGGTGTTGGACGAGATGTTCTTCTACACCGACGGGAAGGCCACCCTCTGTTGCTGGGACGTGCACGGGCGAGCGATCGTCGGGGACGTCCGCGAGCAGAGCGTGCAGGAGATCTGGGACGGCTGGGTGGCGCGGCAGTTGCGGTCCCTGCTCGACGACGGCCGGCGCGACCTGATCACGCTCTGTTCCCGCTGCAACGCCTACGCCGGCTTCGATTTCACGCCTTTTCGACGCGACGACGCCGAGCGAGACGCCTGAGCCGCGCCGAGCCTCAGTCAGCCTCCGCCCGCGGCGCGTAGGGGATGGCATCCTCGACGCCCGCCTGCGCGAAGCCGCGCCGTCTCAGCCGACAGCTCTCGCAGCGTCCGCACGCCTGCCGCTCCTCGACGTAGCACGACCAGGTCAGGTGCAGCGGCGCGCCGAGTTCCACGCCCCGGCGCACGATCTGCGCCTTGGTCAACCGAATCAGCGGCGTGCGCAGTTCGATGCCGGCGCCGGGGCGGGTCCCCGCCCGCACGGCGGCCTGGAAACAGTCGTAGAACTCCTGGCGACAATCCGGATAGCCGCTCCCGTCTTCCTCCACGGCGCCGATGAACACGGCGCGCGCGCCCAGCACTTCCGCCCACGAGACACCCATCGCCAGCAGGTGGGCGTTTCGAAACGGCACGTAGGTGGAGGGAACGCGGCCGGGGACGGGCCAGCCCTGCTCCACCGCGCGCGAAGCGTCGGTCAGGCTCGAGCCGCCGATCGCGCGCAGGTTGTCGAGGGTCGTCACCAGCCGGCGGGTCACGCCATAATGAGCGGCGATCGCCTGGAAGGCGCTGAGCTCGCGGGCCGCAGTGCGCTGGCCGTAGCTCGCGTGCAGGAGCGCGGGCGTGAATTCCCGGACCGCCTCCGCCAGACACACGCACGAGTCCATGCCGCCGCTGGCGAGCACCACCGCGACGGGCCGTGCTTGTGGCATGTCGTCTCCCTCCCGGTCCCGCGCGGGCGGTCAAATGCCGCGGTCTCGCTCGGGCCAGATCCATTTGTGCAATTGCAGCTGCAATCGGACGTCGAGGCCATCCTCCAGAATCCACGCGGCGAGCTGGCGCGGCGCGAGGATGGGCACGGCCGGCGAAAGCGCCAGGCTGGGCGCCGGCGGCAACCGCCCCGCGCGCGTCAAATCCCGCGCCCATTCGTAATCGACGCGGTCGGCGCAGACCACCTTCAGCTCGTCGCCGGCGCCCAGCCGCGCGATGCCGGCCCAGTCGATGACGTCCGGGGGGAGTCCGCTGCCCGGCGCCTTCAGGTCCACGACTCGGCGCACGCCGGCCGGCACGGCAGCCAGGCCCGCGGTGCCCAGCGTGCCGCTCGTCTCCAGCACCACGCGGTAACCCGCCCGTCGTAGGCGCGACAGCAGCTCGGGAGCATCCGCCTGCAGGAGCGGCTCGCCGCCGGTCACCAGCACGGTGGGGCAGGCGAGGGCGGCGACGCGCGCGCACAGCGTGGCGACATCGAACGCCTCCCCGCCCTCGAACGCGTGCGCCGAGTCGCACCAGGCGCAGCGCCGGTGGCAGCCGGTCAGGCGCACGATCACGCACGGTCGGCCGCTGTCGAGCGACTCGCCCAGAATGGTGCGGTAGATCTCGCTCACGATCACCATGCCGCCCCTCCTCGACCCGGCGCCGCTTTGGCCGTTCCACCTCTGTATGTTATCTTTACACCTCTTCGATCCAGGCAGCCAACCCGGGAGTCCGTGCCGTGCGCAACATCAACGATGCCAGCGTCCCCCACCACGGAGTGTCCACCTCGCCGCGCCTGCCGGCGGCCGCGGCGTGTCTTCTCGCGGCGCTGATCGTCGGCGGCGCGGGCTGTGAGCGCCAGCGTGAATCGGCGCCAGCTCCCACCGGATCGGCGGCGACGACCCGAGCCGCCGACACGGCGGGGGCAGCGTTCCAAAACTCTCCGTCGGCCACGCCGGGCGACTGCCGCGTCGAAACCGACCTGGGCGCGCTCGAGTCCTATTTCCGACTGGGCGCTCGCCTGGCCAAAGGCCACGACGTGTCGGAAGAGGACTTTCGGCGGCTGTCCGAGCTGCCGGCCTACGCGCGCCTCTTCGCCGCCATGAGTCCCCAGTTCCTCAACCCGGGCATTCTGCAGAACGTGACCCGTTATGCCTTCGCGGCCGAGAACGCGAAGGCGCCGGGTTCGAGCGGCCGCCATGGGCGCGAGCCCAAGCGACAGGACCTGAAGGACACGCTCGCCTGGTCGCGCGACAGGGCCGCGGACATCCAGGCCTTCGCGCAGGCCTTCGCCAGCGAGCGCGCGGCCTGTCGCGCCGTCGAGCGGCTTGCTGGCTACATGGACCCCTCGCGCCTGCCCGACACCTTGCGCGTCGCCTTTCTGATCGCCGGTCCCGATCTGCGCTGGCTGCGCGATGGAGTGGTCATCGACGGCGGCTTGGCCCTGGCGGCCGGGGCCGAGCAACTGCCCCGCCTGCTGGCCGCGCAGATGTACCGCGCGCTCGCGCCACCCGTCGTGCCTTTGCCGCACCACGCCGGCCACGGCGAGGCCGCGGTCGCGGCCGCGTGCGAGATGCTGCGCTACGAAGGGGTGGTCGGCTGGCTCGAGGGCTATCCCGCCATGAGGTTCGATTCGTCGCATCCCCTGCTCGGTAAGAGAAACGCGCAGCAGGCCCGGTGGGCCTCCTACGCGCAGGTCCTGATCACGGACATGGACAAGATGCTGGCGGGGTTGTTCGCCGACCGGACCCTGCTCGACGAGCACGGCTCGGGCATCGACGACCTGCTCCGCGGCAATGGCGGCTATGCGCCGCTCGGCTTCGCCATGGCCGCCCTGATCGCCACGCGCCTGGGCGAGGACCGGCTGCGCGCCGCCAGCAGCGACGCCGCGGCCTTCTTCCGCGCCTTCCAGGAAGCCGCCGCGAGCGAGGGCGGCGGCCGCGCCCTGCCGGATCAGCCCTGGCTCTTCCTCGGCTCGGTGCCCGCGCTGCAGCCCTTCTCGGAGCAGGTGTTCCCCGAACTCGCGCGCCTGCTGGCGCGCGGTGCCGGGCGCTGAACCGGGCCGCCGCGCGCGCGGGCGGCGGGTCAGGCCCCCGCGTCCTTGAACACGGGCTGGATGTCCACGGCGATCCCCGCCAGCCGCTGCAGGGCGGCGAAGAGTTCCGCGGGCATCGTCGCGTACTTGGCGATCAGTTCACGCGCCGCGGCGCAGTCTCCCTCCGCCTGCAGCACGAGCACGCGGCGCAAGAGCTCTTCGATGGCGCCGGGGAACCGGTCCATATCGACCCGGTACCGGCCGGTTTCCGGCTCGAGCAACACCGCGCCCTGCTCGCGCAGCCAGTTGAACTGGATCGCGTTGGCCTGGCCATGGGCCTCGGCGATGCCGAACCGGACCGAGCGGAAGAGCCCGGCCAGGTAAGTGACCGCCTGCCGGTCGAGGTGCTCCGCGGGGAAGTAGCCCTTCCCCTGCAGTTGCCAGACCGTCCACGAGCCGAGCAGGTCGGCCTTGGCTTCCTCGATCGTCGAGTAGGTGTCCTTCAGCTCGAGCCTCACCTCGGTCTCGCGACCGTCGAGCATCAGGCGGCCGGGGCCCAGCCCGTGCCCCATCTCGTGGAACAGGGTGTGCAGGAAGAACGCCTCGGCGTCGAGCCGCGCGCGCTGATCGACCGCGACGAGCTCGGCCCCGATGGGTCGCAGGATCTGCTCGAACTTGGCGTTCATCACGTTGCGCAGCAGGACCTTCTTGCTACCCTTGGCTTCGCGCACGCGCTCGTCGTTGGGCAGGTTGAAGGCGATCGTCTGAATGCCGGCCTTGGTGTCGCCCGCGCTGTAGACCTCGTCCACGACACGGATCGGGGATTCGCCGCCGCGATGCGGGTTCTTGTGAACCTCGGCGATCGGCAGCTGGGCCTCCAGCCACGGCAGTTCCCCCTTGTAGCGCGCGAGACGCTCCGACTCGACCGGATCGACCACCGTGACGAAGGCCTCGAACGCCGCCTTGTAGCCGAAGAGATCGTCCTCGTACGTCTCGTACGGGCCGATCGTGATCTCGATGGGACTGTCGAGGTCCATCCAGAGCATGTCCGACTCGAGCGTATCGTCGCTCAGGAGCGCGTCCGCGCGCGCGACGAGAAAACGCCGCAGGCTCTCGCTGCCGGTCAGCGCGGCGGCCTCCCGGAGCAGCTCGGCGCAGCGCGAGAGCGGCTCGCGCCAAAACTCGCCGTAGGGGATCGCGCGCAAGCCGCCCTGCTCGTCGCGCCGCACGACCGTTTGCAGGGCGCTCAGCCGCGCGTCGGCCTGGATGAGCTCCTTCTCCGCGTCGGTCAGGTCCCGCGGGTAGAAACCGGCCCCCCGCGGATGAGGCCAGTCGCCCACGAACGGTTGGCGCTCGAAGCGGCGATCCCAGGGGCCGAAGTTGATCGCGAAGTAGCTCCTTGCCGCCTCGCCCCCCGGACCGGCGATGGCCTGCACGCGCGCCTCGATCTCCTCGCGGCACGGACAGGCCTGCGCCCAGAACAGCTCGTCCATGATCCGCGCCGCTTCGACCAGCTTGCGCAGCGCCGCCGCTTCCGCCGGCGGCAGATGGGCGACGGACGCGGTGATCTCGGTCGGCGCATAGGCCGCGAGCCTGGCCGCGATGTCGGCCACGACGGAGGGCGCGCCGTCGCCGATCCAGGCGCAGTCCGCGGCGTTCGAGCTGGACGACGGTCCCTGGGCCCCCGCGGCGGGCGCGAGCAGGCACAGCAGGGCGAGCGGACCGCACAGGCGCGGCAAACATGGACTCATGGCGCGACTCCTTGCGCTGCGAGCATCGAGGTGAACAGGATGGCCCCTGGCCCGTGCAATCTAGCACCGGCGCCGGGCCCGGCTCAAGCCTGCGCCGCCCCAGACGACCGGCCGTGAAAAGGCCCGTTCCCCGGAGAGAACGGGCCATGCGGATGGCGGGAGCGACGAGACTCGAACTCGCGACCTCCGGCTTGACAGGCCGGCGTTCTAACCAGCTGAACTACGCCCCCGCAACCGTTTACGTTTATCGTGATGCCGCGAGGGCCTGAATATAGACGGCTCCCAAGACGATGTCAACCGAACCGGGCCGGTCCTCAACCTCCCCACAGCGCCGTCAGCGCGGCGGGAGCCAGGTCCGGCAGCGCGGTCAACCGCCACCCGCCGGGCAGCCGCGCGCGCAGGTCCTGCGCCAGCGACGGGTGTCCGAGGGCCAGACATCCCCCCGCGCCGACGCTCCCCGCCGCCGCGCCCACGGCCTCGGCCGCCGCCGCGCCCAGCGGACGATGGGACGTGACGAGGAGCGCGTCTGCCGCCACGGCGCCGCAGTCGCCGGGCACGTCCAGCCGCCGCACGTCCGCGAAGCGGCCCGCCAGGGCGCCGCGCAGCGCGTCGGCGTCGCCCCAGCGGTCCCCCCGCGTCGCATCCAGCCAGAGCAGGCGCCGCGACGCGGACGGGAACGGATCGCCGCCGGCCGCCCGCGCCACCCGCCCCAGCGCCTCCGCATAGACGCCGCCCGCGTCGGCAGCGCCGTCTTCCGTCGCGTCATCCGGCCCCGGCGGCGTGCACGCGGCGAATTCCGCGCCGCTGATCGCCGCGTCCGGCCCGTCCGCGCCCGGCAGCGCCCGCCAGGGAATGCCCCGGCAGAGGAGGCGGTCGCAGCCGCCGGTCTCGAGCGCCTGCAGCCAGGCCAGCGGCAACGCGCCGGGCTCGACCAGGCCGGCCCCCGGATCCGGTCCCAGCGGCAGGATGCCGCGCGCCGCCATGGCGTCCCGCAGCGCTCCCATCGTGATGTCGTCGGCGTACAGCAGCGGCCTGGCCCCGGGCACGAGCGCGCGCACGCGCCCGGCCGCGGCGGCGTCGAGGGTGGCCGGCGTGGCCGGCTCCGCCGGGTCGGCGACAGGCAGATGCCCGAGCATGACGGCATCGGCTCCGGCGGCCAGCGCGGCCCAAAACGGCCCGCCCTGCGCGCCCTCCGCGGTGGCCACGGCGCGCTCGTGGCTATCGGCGACCGTGCCGCCGTGCCCCGGCCAGTGTTTGAGGCAGCAGCCGACGCCGCCCGCGCGCAGGCCCGCCGCGGCCGCCGCCGCGTGCCGCGCCACCCGCGCGGGGTCGGCGCCGAAGGCGCGCGCGCCGATCACGGGGTTGCGCGCCTCCACCAGCACGTCGGCCACCGGCGCCAGGGCGCGCGTGACGCCGGCCTCGCGCAGCCGCGCGCCCGTTTCGGCGTGGACGCGGCGCGTCAGCTCGGGATCGTCGACCAGGCCCAGTCCCCAGGCCGCGGGGGGCCGCCCCAGGGCCGCCGCGGCCACCGCGACGGGTCCGCCCTCCTGATCGGCCAGGATCTCCGCCTCGGCCGGCAGCAGCGCGCGCAGCTGGCGGCAGAGCGCGCCCAGCTGGGTCCGGCCCGTCACGTTGCGCGCGAACAGGATCACTCCCGCCGGGCGCCAGCGCGCGAGCCAAGCGGCTTCGGCGCGCGTGCAGCGGGGACCGGCCAACCCCACGACCAGGCGAGCGGCCAGGGCGGCGGCGGGCGACGTTGCGGCGCCGCTCACGGCGCCCTCGCCGCGGGCGCGGCGCTCCCCGGCGCGTCGGCGTCTTCGGTGGCGGCGGCGGGCGGCCGCGACAGATCGTAGGCGGCGAGCGTCGCGCCGGCGTAATAATGGGCGAGGATCTGTCCGGCCGAAAAACCGCGCCGGGCCATGGCGATCGCGCCGGTCTGGCACAAGCCGACGCCGTGCCCGTACCCGCGTCCGCGCGCGGCGACGCGCAGAGGGCGGCCGTCCTGGCCCGGTTCGATCGCCAAGCGAAACAGCGCGCTCCAGAGCAGCCCGCCATCGCGACGCAGCAGCACCGACCGCGCGCGATCGCCGCGGACGTGGTAGACGCCGGCCTCGGTCGCGACGTCCAGCAGCGCGACCCGGCCGCACGCCGTGCGGCCGCGCACCTCGCAGCCCAGCAGCCGCCCGGGCCGGCGCAGGTCGCCGCCCCCGCCGCGCGGCGTGAAGGGCTCGCCCGCCCAGCGGGCGCGGCGCGGCTCGCGCGCCCAGTCCACGTACTGCGGCAACGTGCGCTGCAGGATGCGCTCCAGTTCGGCGCCGCTCCAACTCTCCTGCCAGGCGAAGCGCGGCGCGCTCGCGCAGAACGAGCGGGCTCCGTCGCGCGGCGCGTCGCGCCGCCCCGTCAGATAGGGGCGCGCCGGCTGCGACCACACTTGCTCGCAGCCGGCCGTGCGTCCGCCACAGGTGGACGAATAGTAGGCTTCGATCTCGCGGCCCCCGTACTGCAGCACGAGGCCGGCCGTGCGGGCGATCGCCTCGTCGCACCGCGCGTGCTCGCCCCGGATCCCCTCGTACAGCTGGTCCCGCACGTCCGACCAGACATCGAAGCCCTGCGCCGCGTGCTGGCCGCGATGCGCGACGGTGTAGGTGCGCGCGGCGATCGCCTGCGCCTCCAGCGCCGCGGCGCCCTCGGGGCCGAGCCGCCCGATCTCGCCCGGCACCACGCCCCGCAGATAGTCCTCAAGGCCCACCGCGTTCACGAGCGTCAGCGCGCCGCCGCGCGGCAGCGCCAGCAGCGCGCCCCGCCAGCGCCCGCGGTTCCAGGTCACGGCATCGTCCGGATCGACGGGCTGCAGGCCGACGCCAGCGGCCTCGCCGCCCCGGCTGTCGGCCTGCCAGCGCACCAGCCGCCCCGCCGCCTGCAGCGTGACCTTGGCACCCGGCGCCAGGTCGGCCAGGGCGCGCAGGCCGTCGGCGTCCAGCAGGCGCGCCGGTCCCTCGCACGCCACGACGGCGCGCGCCACGCCCGTGCCCAGGCCGACGCGGACGATCAGCGGCGGCGGCGGCGGCGCGTCCTTCGGCAGCGCGTCGGCCAGGTCCGGCCACTCGGGGCCCGGCAGATCCGGATACGCCGGTTGGTCGGTGGCGGCGGCCAGCGCGTCCAGGTCGGGCCACTCGGGGCCGGCCGGTCCGCTTTCAGGCGGCTCGACCGCCGGCCCGCGCCGCGGCCCCGGCGCACAGCCCGCGACGGCCAGCGCCGCCGCGATCAGCGTCGCCACGCCAAGACCGCGCCCGCTCACCGCATCATCACCAGCCGCTGCATGCCGCTGCGCGGGCCGCCGTTCGGCGCGTCCAGTTCGATGCGATAGAGGTAGACGCCGTTGCCCAGCGCGTCTCCCGCGCCGTCGCGCCCGTCCCACGGCACCAGGCCGCGTCCCTCGGCGTCGATGCGCTCGGGCCCGAACCGCAGCGTCGCGACCCGCCGCCCGCTCACGCTGTAGATGACGACGCGACCGGCCAGGGGCGGGGCGTCGGTGCGGAACAGGAAACGCAGAGGACCCGCCGCGGGGTTCGGGAAGGCGAGCGTCTCGCTCACCTGCCAGGCGCCGAGCGGCTCCGGCGCCGCCTGCAGCACCCATTTGGTCGCGTAGCCGTCCACCGTGAGCACGACGGCGCGCTCCCCGCTCGAGTCGGCCGTCGCGACCGCCGTGAAGGCGACGTCGAGCGTGCGCGGATCGCGGCGCGCCAGCGACACGCCGGACAATCCGAGGTTCTCGCCCGTGAGCTGCAACGTCGCCGTGGTCCCGATCCAGGCGGCCGAGCCGAACGTCGCGGTGAACGAGAGCGGAACGCCGGTCACGAAGCGCACCTCTCCCGGCACGACGGGCTCCGTCTGGCCAGCCAGGTAGATCGCCGCCGTCTGCGGCAGCCGCACCGTGAACGTGGCGTGGTCGTCCGTGGGCGTGCGATCGGACGTGTCGTAGACGTGCAGCGTCACCGTGTGGTCGAAGGGCCGCACCGGCAGCGCGATTTCGTACACCGCGCGCTGGTTGGAATCCGGATCCGGCGGCGGCAGCTCGGTCACGGCGGAGGACAGGTCATCATTCTCCGAGTCCAGGACCACGACCCGGTCCACGCCCGCCTCGTCCACCGCGTCCAGGCTCAACTGCCGCACGTTGGTGGAGTCGAGCGCCGCCAGCGCGCTGCCGTCGGGCAGCGCCGCGCCGCCCTCGTCCGCGAGCGCGACGCTGAGCGTCGGCGACCCGCAGTCCAGCACCAGGAGCGGATCGCCCAGCAGCGTGTACTGCGCCGCGAGCTCCCGGTACGTGCTGCCCACATAGTTGCCCCGCAGCACCGCGCGGACCTCCGCGGCCATCAGCAACTCGCCCAGCACCCAGCGCGTGCGCCCCCCCGCGGGCCGCGGCGGCGTTTGCGTCAGCACCGTGAGCTGGTCGTCCGCGAAGCGCGCGTTGTAGTCCAGGAATTCGTAGCCGCCGCTGCCGTAGGTGGCGCAGGCGGCCGCCCCGTGCGTGAGCATCATTTCGCCCAGGGACGGCTCCACGAAGGTGGAGGTGGTGTTCTGGGCCCAGTCGGAAATGTGGCAGCCCAGGCCGATGAACACCCACGGCCGTCCCGCGTTGCTCATGCTGAGCACGTCCTGCCTGGTCACGCCGGGACTCGCGCGCGAATCCTGCACGAGCCACTCGTGGGCCAGCACGCGGGCGTTGGCGTGTCCCTGGTAGCGGAACAGCATCGCCCCCTGCGAGATCGACGACAGCAGCGGCGGCGTCGCGTTCACCTCGGTCAGCTCGCGCATCTCGGCGGTGTTGCGCTCGGCCCCGGCGGGCGCGAGCGGGTCGAGATACGAGGTCAGCGAGAAGAAGTGCGCCGTCTGGGCGGCATTGGCGAACTCCTCCCAGGTCGCGGCGGCGCGCCCCTCGCTCCAGGCGAACAGCGTCTCGGCGGGCGCTAAAAACAGCGTGGTGTACGCGTTGTCGCCGTATCCGTACGACCAGGCGTCGTCGGCCGCCCAGACCGCCCGCCGGCGCCACGCTTGCCCGGCCTGATCGGTCTCCACGGCGAGCGTCTTGTCGATCATCGTGTTGAGCTCGTCGACGTTGTTGCAGGAGAAACGCCCGACGAGCAGCTCGCCCAGTCCCTGGTACGTGGACGGGAAACCGTCCACGGGATCCGGAGCCGCGAACCACTTGTCCGAGGGGATGGCCTCCGGCGGCGGCAGGGCTTGCTGGGCGTGCAGGTGCGTGGGGACCCAGTCGTAGGTGCCGTCGGTCACGCCCAGGGCTCGCGCGTTCTCGTTGGCGTCGCCCACCAGCACCAGGGCGCTGCTGCCCCAGTGGTCGATCGCGTAGCGGCAGAACCGCCGGATGGCCCAGGGGTCGCGCAGGCCGCCGCTGAACCGGTCGTAGAGATCCTGCACGTCCACCACGTGCACCGCGTGCCCTCCGCCGGCGGGGCTGGCGCGGTACTGCGCCCAGCGCGCGAAGGCCTGGCGGAAACCGGCGTGCACGACGGCGATCACGTCGGGTTCGCCCGCGGTTTGGGTCGGGTCGGCGGGATCGGTGACGCGTCGCGCGTTGAAATAGCTGAACTCGGCCACCCCCGCGCCGTCGACGTCGGCCTGCGCCAGGAAACGCCGAGAGGCGCCGTCGGGGTGCGGCACGCGCAGCGAGAGCGTCCAGTCGTCACCGGCGTCGACGAGATTGCCGGCGCCCAGCGCCACCCAGACGGGGCGATGGGGGGCGGTGATCTCGATCAGGCCCACATCCGGCGCGGCGAAGCCGGTGACCTCGACGTCGCGCTCGCCGAAACCGTCGCCGGTCGGGAAGTCGAGCGTGTCTCGGTCGGCGTGGTAGAGCGCGTCGTAGGAGAACTCCGCCCAGTCGAGGAACGAGAAGAGCGGCCTCGTGCTGTCGGGAGAGCGCACGACGCGCAGGGTGGCGGTGCGGGCCGCCAACCGAGCGCCCGTGATGACCTGGCCGCTGTTGGCCACCACCTCTTCCAGCTCCTTGGTGCTGACCAACGCCACGGGGATCGTGTCGGCGGCGACCACGAGCGCCACGGCGCAATCGCGCGGATTGGTGGTGTTGGAGAAACCGATCAGGCCGGCGCGGACGCTGCCGGTCGTCGCGGCGGGATCGGGGGCGTAAAGCGGCAGGCCGAGAACGACCGCCGTGTCCGTGTAGCGGTTCCAGTGATTGCGGTCCTGAGCGGTGTCCTCCGTGTACTCGCGGTAGGCGACGTCCTCCTCGAACGTGTCGGTGCGCCGATAGCCCGGCAGCGGCGCGCCCGCGGAGGGCGCCAGCTCCGTCTCCGGCATGCGCGCCCACGGCTCGCCGGCCGCGGGATCGCCGAAGGCGAGCCAGTAGACGTTGCCGGGGTATTGCAGCATCGGGTGGCGCGGGCCGTTCCAGGTCTCGTGGGGATCTCCGCAGCCCGGGATCGCCACCGGGGCGCCGCTCGCCTCGTCGATCCACGCTCCGTCGTCGCGCGGGCGCAGGCCGTAGAACAGAAAACCATCGCCGCCGGTGAAATCGCCGCCGTCGCCGAGGATCCGGATCGGCACCTCGACTTCGAGATAATGCGCCGGATCGTCGGCGTTATAGCGACGCTGATAGAGGCGGATCTGGTCCTCCCGGACCGCGACGGACGGCAGCAGACCGGCGGTCTGCAGTCCCGCGGCCGTGACGCGATGCAGGCGGGTCTGGTTGACCGCCAGGCGCACCTCGTCGCCCAGCGGCGCGCTCATCTTGAAGGCGCCCGCGGTCGGGCGCGTCGGGGCGGAAGGGACCGTCTGCGCCGGCCAGCGCCGCAGGCCCTCGGGATTGAGGAAGAGGTGAGCCATGTCCTCGTCGCGCCGCGCGCGCCCGGCGGCGACGCCGCCGCCGGCCCGGCCCGCCGCCGCCGAAGGCACGAAGCGGATCTCCCAGGCGCCTGCACGCAACAGGCGGGAGGCGCGCCCGCCGGCGTCGACCGCCAGGGGCGCGACCGATACGGGCGCCACGCGGCGCCCGCGCCAAACGATCGTCTCCCCCACGCTCAGGCCCGCGGCGGGCAGCTCGCGCGTCCCCCCCCACGCCGCCGCGGGCAGCGCGCGGCCGGTTTGCGCCGTCTCGCCGGGCAGCAGCAGCTCGGCTCCCAGCCATTCCCGGCCGCTTTCCCGGTCCGGGCGCGCGACAGGCGTCAGGCCGACGAGCATGGCGCGCGCCGGGGTCGTCTCCCAGCGCTCGCTCAAGGGCACCACCACCGGACGGGTGCCGGGCGGAACCACGAGCCATGCGCCGCAACTGGGCACGACGGGACGGCCAGGCTGGCTCGCGGCGCCGAATCCGGGCAGGCTCAGTTCCCACAGCCTCGTGCCGTCGGGGCGGGCGGCGCGCACGGCCCAGACCGTGTCGCCGCTGGCGAACGCCAGGCGCAGACCCGTGTCGTCGCCGCGCTCGAGCCTGAGGGGACGGCGACTGGCCGCGCGTGACGCCGCTGCCGATCCGGCGTCGGCGCGCGGATGCCCGGCGGGCAGCAGCAGCGCGGCACCCAGCAAAACGGTCAGGGCGCGGGCACTCAGGCGGCGCGGGCCAAGCCGCCTCCGGCCCGGCCGGGGGTCACGGAGAGACAGGCAATCCATGCGTGGACGCTCCTTGGCAGGGGCGCGGCGCGGCGGGCGCGCGGATGGGGGTCGGGCATCGCCGTCAGTATAGCCGCCCCGCCCGCGGGGGACAACCGATCCCCGGTTCGCGCGCGGCGCCGGCGGTCCCTGGAAAAGACCCGGGCGGCCTGGCGGCCGCCCGGAGCGGAAAGTTGCGCGGGGCGAGCCCCCGTCGCGGTCACTGGTACAGCGACTTCACACTGCCCCACGAATCCTGCACGGCCGGAACCGGGGAGCCGGGGCACGGCTCGTCCACGTTGATGTAGCACACCCAGTAGAAGGCTTCCGTGCCCGTCGGCACGAAGCTGGTGGGATAAAGGCGCCACAAGAAGCCCGGATCGTCGCCCTGGGCATAACCGGGCGTCGCTTCCGGGTGCGTGTCCCCCACGATGTAGTCGGGCTCGAAGCTGGTGGGAGTGCAGGGGCCGATGCCGATCTTCAACGGGCCACCCTGATAGAAGGTTACGAAATCGGCGACCACAAAGGTGCTGCCCGGGCCGGTGCCGCCGACCGCCGGCAGCCCCACGTTGAAATTCGGGTAGGCCAGCACGTTCAACGCGTTGTACCGCAAATTCACAGTCACCATCGGCAAGACCGGATCGCTCTGGAAGGCGCATTCCCAGCCGGCGAGACCCACGTCGGGCGTGTGGATGTCGCGCGCGACCACATACAGAGTCAGGATGCCGACAGGCACTCCCGTCGCGCAGTTCTGCGTCGCGGCTTCATCGCGGAAGACACCGATGCCATCGGTGGCGAGCGCCGGCGACGCCAGCGACAGAGCGAGCAGCGCAACCGCAAGGAATGATAGCGTTCGCTTCATGATCGGAGATCCCCTTTCATCGACCAGATTCGAGCGCGGGGCATCCCACAAAATCGGTTCGGCCTCTCCTGGTCGACCGCGGACCGAACCTTGGCGGCGTCTCTCGCGGACACCGGTCGCTTCCTGAAACCCGGCGGACGGCACGTCCTCCTTGACGGGTGGACATCCCGCCGGTTCCCCGGCGCGCACGGTCAATATCCCCACGCGGACCATACCTGTCAAGTGCCGCCTTGGGTCGTGCCCCCGGCCGGGATCCGGTGCGTATCCTGGCCCGTGCTCGGCCGCGTGGCCGCCATGAAAAGACCCGGGCGGCGAAGCCGCCCGGGTCGCATGGAGGCAGGAGAGAAGACTACTGGTAAAGCGCCTTCACGCTGCCCCAGCTGCCTTCCTCGTTGCCAACCGGGCACAGCGTACCGTTGATCGTGGCCACACAGTAGGTGTAGTCCCAGCCGACCCACGGAACGTTGCTCGACTGATGGAGGAACTGCAGGTTGCCCGGATTGTCGCCCGCGGCAAAGACCGGCCCGGTGCCGTCCAGCGAAGCCGGGATGCAGGGGCCAATGCCGAAGTTCATGGCGCCGCCACCGTAGAAGACCATGACCGTCGCCAGCACGATGGTCGGGTCACCCACGCCAGCACCACCGATGGCCGGGATGCCCACGTTGAACAGCGGGTAGGCCAGCACGTTCAGGGCGCTGAAATTCAAGGTCACGGTGGTCATCATCGGCTCGGGGCTGATGCGCAGCGCGCACTCCCAGCCGGAGATGCCGTTCGTGTTCAGATTGGTGGCGATCAGGTACAGGGCAGGAAAAGTACCGGGCGCCTGCGTCATGTTGCAGTTGATCGTGGCGTTCTGGTCGAAGTACAGACCGATGCCGTTCACATCGGTATCGGTCTGAGCGAAAGCGCTCGTGGCCATGAGCATCAGGGCGATTGCTAGCAATTTCTTCATGATGCGAACTCCTTAGGCGCTGAATTGATGGGACTCTCGTTGCTGTCCTTGTCCACCTTACCCCTCCCTCGCACCGCCCCGCCGGTTCCGGCGGAGCCGGCGCGAGGGACGAGGCCACACGGCGCTCTGCCTACGGGCACACCACGCCGAGACCCTGAGCGTACAGCACCGTATCCGACAAGTTCATCTGGTTGTCGAAATAAAAGTCCGAGCGGTAGTTGTAGCTACCCTGGGCGTTCTGCGTGAACGCCACCGTGTCGGACAGGTTGACTTCCAGGTTGCCGTCGATGTCCGGGCTGTTGAACAGAATGTCCAGCTGGCTACCGTTGAGCGGAGTGCCACCGATCACGACGACCGTCTTCTCGGCCGCCACCCGATCGGACTGCCCGCCGCCGTTGACGGTACTGAAAAACGTCGTGACGCCGGCGGCGTTCGTGAGGAAGTCAGCGGTTGAGCCCCCGGGGCACAACGCCAAACCGCCCAGCGTCGTCTCCAGCCACATGTCCTCGGCCGGGTACAGAAAGATCGGATCGCCGTTGCCGTCGAGAACAGTCAGGGTGATCGTGGCGTTGACGAGCGTCGAGCTGTTGATGACTTTCGCCTCAAACAAGCCCTTTCCGGCACCATTCGGCAGGGTGTAGACCGAGACCTGCGCTGTCGCGGCCGTCGTGGCCGTCGAGAGCGTCGCGTCCGGGATCCCCGCCGTGGCCACGGACACAGCACCCATGACCAGACTGCAAACGAACAGACCCACAAGTTTCCTACGAACCATTAGGACACCTCCTAAAAGGCATTCCAAGCGAGGGCGGTCAACCCAAGCGATCACGATTGGCAACCGCGTCGGTTCCTCCTTTCCACTCTTCAGAGTCCAGCACTTGACGCTGAATATCTTAGCACAGGGCCCGCTGCCCTCACAAGGCATTTTTTTCAATCTCGCCGGAAATTGTCGGATGATAAGAACCGATCAGGTAACTTGCCGCCGCCAGCGCAGTTGAGGGCTGGGGCCCTCGGGAGGACCGGCGGGGGGCGCCGCGCGGGGGAGCTGGTGGGCGAAACAGGGCTCGAACCTGTGGCCTCCTGCTTGTAAGGCAGGCGCTCTGACCAGCTGAGCTATTCGCCCTTCAGGAGCGATCGCGACGGAAGGAGCGATACAGGTGCAGCGGCACCGCCACGCAATACCCGGCCACGAGCAACAACGGCGCCACGGTGATGTCGCCGGCGGCCAGCAGCGCGTACCCGAGCGCCAACGCGCAACCCGCGACGACGAGCCAGATGTTTCGAGCAACGATCGCCTTCATCGCGCGCCTTTCTGCGGCCGGAACGCCGACTCTTGGCGCGACGTTAGCGCCAGCCGCGCGCGGCGTCAAGCGCGCCGAGCGGGCCGGCCGCCCGTCGCTCAACGCGCCGGCGGCACCAGGCCTCCCTCCTTGGCGCGGCGCGCTCGGTACAGCCGCACGGCGGCCTCGTGCGCCGCGCGCGTCCGCGAAAAGACGTGCCCACCCTGCCCGTCGGCCACGAAGAAGAGCGCGTCGCACGCGGGATCAGGCCGCGCCGCGGCGCGCAGCGCGGCCGCGCCCGGATTGCAGATCGGCGCGGGCGGCAGGCCGGCCACGCGGTAGGTGTTGAAGGGCGAGTCCACGTCAAGGTCGCGCCAGTAGAGCCGCTCGCCCTGCTTGCCGAGCGCGTACGCGACGGTTGGGTCGGCCTCCAGGCGCCACTCGCGCCGCAGGCGGTTCGCGTACACCGCCGCCACGAGGGGTCGCTCGCGCGGCCGCGAGGTTTCCGTCTCCACGATCGACGCGAGCGTGACCACGTCGTGCGGCGACAGACCGAGTTCGACGAGGCTCGGCGCCAGCCCCCGCGCCAGCGAGTCGGCGCGGTCCAAACCGGCGTCCACGATGGCGCGCGCCGCGGCCTGCGCCGGCAGGCCCGGCGCGAGGAAATAGGTGTCCGGCGCCAGATAGCCTTCGCACCAGCGCCAGCGATGCGGCGCCGCGGCCGACGCCGCGGTCAGGGCGTCCAGCCGCGCCGCGCGCGCGCGCGGCAGCAGCCCTCGCGCGAGCACGCCGGCGCGGGCGCGCTCGTCGGCGGCGTCCAGGAAGTCGGCGGCGTCGCCCCCGATCGCCTCCGCCACGCGCGCGGCGATCTCCCGGGCCACGAGCCCCTCCGGAAGCACCACGCGCACGGGCGCCGCCCGCCCCTCGACCAGCAGGCCGAGCAGATCGCGCGGCGACAGGCCTCGCGGCACCATGTGCACGCCCGCCCGCAGGCGTCGATCCCGTCCCGACAAGCGCGCGGCGGCGCGCAACAGCAGAGGGTGCCGCGCCAGGCCGCGCGCGCGCAAGGTGTCGCAGACCTCGGCGAAGGTGGCGCCGACGGGCACGCGCACCGCGGCGTAGGGCGGGCGCGCCGCGCGCCCGCCGGCCGGCCGCGTCCAGGCCAGCCAGAGCGCGAGCGCGCACGCGGCCACGGCGCCGGCCAACGCGATCAGAGCCGCCCGCCGCGCCCGCCGGTTCACGCCGCCCCCTCCGGGCCGGCGGCGCGCAGTCGATCCAGGTGCTGCTGGAGAATGATCTCCGCGGCGGCGGCGTCCGTGTGCCACTTCGGGCGGCGGCGGCGCCCGCCTTCGCGCAGGCGGGCGTCGGCCTCGCGGGAACTGTAGCGTTCGTCGACGAGCGCCACGGGCAGACCCGTCGCGGCCGCCAACCGTCGCGAGAACTCCCGCACCCGTTGCGCGGCGGGACCCTCGCGCCCGTCCTCCTCCAGCGGCAGGCCGACCACCAGGCCGCGCGCGTCGCGCGCGGCGATCAGTTCACGCAGGTAGGCGAAGAGTGAGCCGTCCGTCGCGGCATCGTGCACGCCCACGGCCGTGGCCAGGCTGCCGCTCTCGTCGCTGGCGGCGATGCCGACGCGTCGTGAACCGTAGTCGAGGGCAATCAGTACGGGCATGGCGAGACGAGCTATCGCCCGTTGTGGAAACGCTTGCGCAAGCGCGCGCGGAAACGACCGTCGGGGGCGTGGCCGAACTCGAGGTCGTCCGTGAACTCGCGCATGATCAGAATGCCGCGGCCGCGTTCGGCCATGATGTCCTGCGGCGGCCGCCAGCACGAGAAATCGAAGCCGGGGCCCTGGTCGAAGACCGACACTTCGATTTCGTCCTCGGCGAAATCGAAGTGGATCTCGACCTGGCGATCCTCGCGCAGTTGGTTGCCGTGCTCCATCGCGTTCGTGCACGCTTCGATGACCGACGTGCTGAGCTCGTCGATCTGCTTGCGGTCGAACGGCATGTCGCCCGCCAATTCCATCAGCACCGCGTCCGGCACCCCCAGGAACACGAGTTGGCTGGGAATCTTGAGCTCGATGCGCGGCTTCACGGGCACGGCCTCGCCGGTCGGGAATTTCAGGAAAAACTCCGCACGGCCTCGTCCTCATCGTCGAACGACTCGAACACCGTGTGAAGCTTCGAGACCATGAAGATGCTCTCGATACGGTTGGAGACCTTCAGCAGTTTCAACTCGCCGCCGTTGTTTTTCATCGTGGAGTAGCCCGAGATCAGGATCCCCAGCCCGCTGCTGTTGACCCACGTCACGCGCTCGAGGCTCACGATCACGTTGAGGATGCCCTCGTGGATGAGCGTCTTGAGCGTGCTTTCGAAGGCCGCGGAGTCCTCCCCCCCCATGATCTTGCCGGAGAGCTCGAGCACGGCGACGCCGTCGCGCTTGCGTTCCTTGATCTTCAACGCCCCGCCTCCCGGACCGCCGCGCCCCCTCCGGCCGCGCCCCGCTCGCGCCCTCGCGTCAAAATATGAGACGTCGCGGCCCCTGTCTAGGCGAGATTGGACGCGCCTCGCGCGCGCAACAGGTCCAGGGCGCCTTGCAGGGAGGGAGGCGGCGGCGACCGGAACGTCATGAGCTCGCCGCCGGCCGGATGGACGAAGGAGAGCTCGGTCGCGTGCAGCAACTGGCGCCCGCCGGCGGCCCCGACCAGGCGCAGCGCGAGCTGCCGATCGAGCGGGTGGACGTTGCGGGCGCGGCCGTCCTCGCCGTAGACGGGATCGCCGACGATCGGGTGCCCGTGGTGCGCGAAATGCACGCGGATCTGGTGCGTGCGCCCCGTTTCCAGGCGCACGCGGCACAGCTGCACGAAACCGAAGTCCTCGGCCACCTCGAAGCGCGTGACGGCCGGCCGACCCCCCTCCGGCAACACCGCCATCCGCTGCCGCCGGGTGGGGTTGCGCCCCACGTTGCCGTGCAGGACCCCCGCCGCCTGCGGCCACGCGCCCCACGCCAAGGCCAGATAGAGACGCTTCATCTCGCGGCTGCGCAGTTGCCCGGCCAACGACCGCAAGGCTGCCTCCGTCAGGGCCACCACCAGCAGCCCGGACGTGTCGCGGTCGAGGCGGTGCACGATGCCGGGGCGGACGGCGGGTCCGGCCAGCTGGCGGCAGCGGTGCACCAGAGCGTTGGCCAACGTGCCGCGGGCGTGACCCGGCGCGGGGTGCACGACCTGCCCCGCCTCCTTGTCGATCACCAGCAGGTGGGTGTCCTCGTGGACGACGCGCAGCGGCAGGTCCTCGGCCACCACGGACGACGGCGGCGGCGGCAGCGGCTCGAGCAGCACGCGCTGTCCGGAGCGCAGGCGGTAGCCCTTGGGCCGCGGCCGTCCGTCGACGACGACGCGCCCCGCCGCCAACGCGCGCTGGACGTGTGCGCGCGACAGGTCGGGACAGCGACCGGCCAGGAATACGTCCAGGCGCTGCCCGCCGTCGGCGGCTTCGACCGTGAAGGACCGTTTCGGCGAGCCGCTAGCCGCGTCCATCGGTCTCCCGCTCCGCGTCGGCCGCCGGCGCGGCGGCGGGCACCGCATCCCTGGCGGCGCGGCGCTGGGCGCGCCCCTCGCCAAGCACCGCCCAGAAGAGCGCCGCTCCGCCGAGCGTCACCCCCATGTCGGCCACGTTGAAGGTGTAGAAGCGATGCGGGCCCCAGCCCAGGTCCAGGAAGTCCACGACCAGACCGCCGTAGAACACGCGGTCCACGAGGTTGCCGAGCGCGCCGCCCAGGATGGCGGCGTAGGCGGCGCGGCGCAACCGCTGGCGCGGCGATGCGCGCCGGTAGAGCCACACCAGGAGCGCGGACGTGCCCGCGCTGACCGCGACCAGCAGCCAGCGCCCGTTGTGGAACAGCCCCATCGCGGCGCCCGGGTTGCGCACGTAGGACAGGCGCGCCAGATCGCCCAACAGCGTCACGCCGCCGCGGAGCGCGTCGGCGTGCGCAACGACCAGGCGCTTGGTCAGGAAATCGGCGCCCAGGACCAAAGGGCCCCAGAGCCAAGGCGGCAGGGAGGGGAGACGTTTCAAACGCTCTCCTTCTCCTCCTCTTCCTTGCACTCGATGCACAGGCGCGTGTAGGGAAGGGCCCGCAGGCGCTCGAGGCCGATCTGCCCGCCGCACGACTCGCACTTGCCGTAGCTGCCGTTCTCGATCCGCTCCAGGGCCTCCTGGATGTGGTAGAGATAGCGACCCTCGGTCGACGCGAACTGGATCGTGGCCTCGTATTGGTATTCGTCCGTGCCCTGATCGGCCATGTGGTTGGAGTGAGCCTTGGCCAGATCGGGCCCCGAGCCGTCGCCCTCGTGCTGGATGATCTTCGAGTGCTTGGCAAGCGACCGGCTGACGCGGTCCCTCTCGTCTTCGAGCAGGCGCCGGAAGCGCTCCATTTCCGTCTTCCTCATCTTCCCTCGCCTCCCGGTTCAGCGACCCGTCGCGCCAACGCCAGCGTGACGCTCACGTCGTCCACCTGGAACTCGTCGCGGTGGCCGAGACCGCGGTCGACGGTCGCCAGTTCGGCCAGGGTCTCGCCGGCGATCCGGCCGCCCCAGCGCGCCAACACGCGCGCCACGCGAGGCGAGCCCCCCACGAACAGGCGGACGCGATCCGTCACCTCCAAACCGGTCTTCTTACGCAGGTTCTGCACCCGGTTCACGATCTCGCGCGCCAGCCCCTCGTCGACCAACTCCTCCGTCAAGGTCGTGTCCAGCGCCACGGTAAACCCGTTTCCCGAAGCCGCAACGTAGGGAGCCACCCCGCCTTCCGTCACGGTCGCCTCGTCCGTCGAAATCAACCACGAATCGGCCCCCGCGGCCAGCGTCACTTGACCGTCGGCTCGCAGGGCGGCCGCTTCGGCCGGCGTCATCGCGGCGATCCGCTGCGCGACGGCGGGCGCCTGGGCGCCGAAACGCGGCCCCAGGGCCCGGTAGTTGGCCTTGGCCGCCAGCCTGACCACCTGCAGGGGATCGGCCAACCAGGCGATCACCTTGATGTTCAACTCTTCGGCCACGATGGCCGCCAGTTCGCCGTCGGCGACCAAGCAGCCGGCCGCCTCTCCCCCTCCGTGCACCAGCAGCCGCGGCAGCGGCTGCCGGGTGCGCAACCCCGCGTCCTGCCGCAGCGCGCGCCCCAAGCCCACGACCTCCTGCGCGGCCGCCATCCGCCGCTCGAGCGCCTCGTCGCGCCGTCCCTGGTCCGGTCGGGGGTAGTCGGCCAGGTGCACCGAGACCGCGGGCTCGGCGCGCGCGCGCAGGGCGCGGTAGAGCTCTTCGGCCACGAACGGCACGCACGGCGCCAAGAGCCGCAGGCTCGCTTCGAGCGCCGTGTAGAGGGTCGCGTAGGCGGCCTGCTTGTCGGCCGTCATCTCCCCTTTCCAGAACCGGCGGCGCGACAGCCGCACGTACCAGTTGCTCAGGTCGTCCACGACGAAGGCCCCGACGGTCTTGGCGGCCCGGGTGAGGTTGAGATCGTCCAGCGCCGCGCGCGCCTCCGCGCTCACCGTCTGCAGCCGGCTCAGGATCCAGCGGTCGAGCAGCGTGAGCGCCGACCCGTCGGGCGCGCCGCCCGGCGGCGGCAGAAAGCCGTCGAGGTTCGCGTACAGGGCGAAGAAATTGTACGTGTTGCCCAGGGTCGCCAGCAGCTTGCGCTGGGCCTCCTTCACCCCGTCGCGATCGAAGCGGGTCGGCGTCCAGACCGGCGACGAGGTCAACAGGTACCAGCGCAGGGCGTCCGCCCCCTCGTCGCGCAGGATCTCGCGCGGATCGACGGCGTTGCCCAGGCTCTTCGACATCTTCTTGCCGTCCTTGTCGAGCACGAGTTCGTGCACGAGGCAGCTCTTGTACGAACTGCGCCCCGACAGGAAGGTCGAGATCACCAGCATGGTGTAGAACCAGCCGCGCGTCTGGTCGATGCCCTCGCTGATGAAATCCGCCGGGAACTGCGACTCGAACAGCTCCCGGTTCTCGAAGGGGTAGTGATACTGCGCGTAGGGCATGGAGCCCGAGTCGAACCAGCAGTCGATCACCTCGGACGTGCGCCGCATCGTGCCGCCGCAGCCGTCGCGGCACGGAAAGACGAGCGCGTCCACGTGCGGGCGGTGCAGATCGAGCCCGCCGCAGTCTTGTCCGCTCCAGGCGGTCAGGTCCGCGCGGCAGGTCGGCATCGCCTGGGCCCCGCAGCCCTCGCAGATCCAGACGTTGAGCGGCGTCCCCCAGAACCGGTTGCGGCTGAGCGACCAGTCGACGTTGCCTGCCAGCCAGTTGCCGAAGCGGCCCGTGCCCGTCTCGGGCGGCACCCAGCGGATGTCCGCGTTGGCGGCCTGCAGCCGCTCGCGCAGCGCGCTGGTCCTGATGAACCACGACTGGGTCGCGTAATAGATGAGAGGTTTCTTGCAACGGTCGTGGAACGGATACTCGTGTTCGTAGATCTCCTGGCGCAGCAACCGGCCCTCGGCCGCGAGATCCGCGATGAGGCGCGGATCCGCCTCCTCCTTCACGTGCATGCCGGCGTAGGGTCCGGCGAGCGCGGTGAAGCGTCCCGCGGCGTCGACCGGGTTGAAGACCGGCAGATCCTCGGCCCGGCCGACCTCGTGGTCCTCCTCGCCGAACGCGGGCGCCATGTGCACGATGCCGGTGCCGGTCTCGAGCGTCACGTGAGGCGCGGGCACGACGCGAAAGGCGCGGGCCCGCTCGGCCTCGGGCAGGAACGGGAACAGCGGCTCGTAGCGGCGCCCGATCAGGTCGCGGCCCTTGACCGTGCCCAGCAGCTCCACGCCGCCCTCCGGCTCGAGCGCGGCCAGGCGCGCCTGCGCCAGGATCAGCGTCTCGCCTCGATGGCGCACGCGCACGTAGTCGAAGTCCGCCCCCACGGCGAGCGCGACGTTCGCCGGGAGGGTCCACGGCGTCGTGGTCCAGGTCAGGAAGTGCTCGTCGGCGCCGACCGCCTTGAGCTTGACCGTGATCGCGGGATCGCGCGTGGTCTGATAGCCCCCCGCCACCTCGTGGCTGGACAGCGGCGTGCCGCACATCGTGCAGTACGGCACGACCTTCAAGCCGCGGTAGAGCAGGCCGGCCTCGCCGAAGCGGGACAGGATCCACCAGACGGTCTCGATGTATTCATTGGTGTAGGTGATGTAGGGCGCCTCGAGGTCGACCCAATAGCCGATCCGCTCGGTGAACTCGTCCCACTCGCTCTTGCACGACCAGACGCTCCTGCGGCAGGCCGCGTTGAACGGCTCGAGGCCGAAATCCTCGATGGACCGGCGCCCGCCCTGGATCCCGAGCTCCTTCTCGACGGCCCGCTCGACCGGCAGGCCGTGCGTGTCCCAGCCGGCCTTGCGCACGACCCGGTGACCGGTCATCGTCTGGTAGCGGCAGACGACGTCCTTGCACAGCCGCGCCATGACGTGGTGCACGCCCGGCAGGCCGTTGGCGGTGGGCGGTCCCTCGTAGAACACGAAGTCGGGCGCGCCGCGCCGCTGCTCGATGCTGCGCCGGAACGTGCCGTGCGCGCGCCAGAACTCGCTGATGGCGCGCTCCGCCGCGGCGTCGTGCACCTTGCGGGAGAGCGGCGGATAGAGCGGGGCGTCCTTGTCCATCGTGGCGTTCCTCGCGGCGCGCGGCCGCAGCCGCCGCCGCCGGGCGTCAGGCGACCGGCAGCCGCTTCAGGAATCCCTTGACCAGGGCTTCCAGCCGGGGCGTCGCCTCGTTGGCGACGCGGATGATCTGCTCGACGTCGGCGGGGCGCAACGCGTCGGGGAAGCAGGCGTCGGTCACCACCGAGACCCCCAGCACCTTCAGGCCCGCGTGCACCGCGACCAGGCATTCCGGCACGATCGACATGCCGACGGTGTCGGCGCCGACGGCGCGCAGAAAGCGGTATTCGGCCGCCGTCTCGAGGTTCGGACCGGCCACGGCCACGTACACGGCCCGGCGCAGCGGCAGGCGCTGCTCCAGCGCCACGCTCTCGAGCAGCTCCACGTAGTCCCGCGCGTACGGCTCGGACATGTCCGGGAAACGCACGCCGAGGCGGTCGTCGTTGGGGCCGATCAGCGGATTGTCGCCCATGAGGTTGATGTGGTCGGTGATGACGGAGATGTCGCCCGGCCGCAGTTGCGGGTTCATGCCGCCGACGGCGTTGGACATGATCAGGGTCGAGACGCCCAGGGCTCTCATCACCCGCACGGGCAGGGTGATCTGCTTCATCGTGTAGCCCTCGTAGTAGTGCACCCGCCCCTGCATCGCGACGACCGGCTGGCCCCCGAGCGAACCGAACACCAGGTTGCCCGCGTGGCTCTCGGCGGTCGGGGGCACGAAATGCGGGACCGCCGCGAACGGAACGGTGGCGACGGCGTCGATTTGCTCGGCCAAGCCTCCCAGGCCGGTGCCCAGAATCAGCCCCACGCGCGGCTGGAAATCGGTGCGCGATTTCAGATAGGCGGCGGCCGCGGCGATCTGGTCAAAAACCTCGCGCATGCCTGCTCCTTGACGCCGCGACGGACGTCCTGGCGCCCCCCGTCCACGAGTTCCGCGTCCGGCGCGCCGGTGGGCCGCCCCGCGCCGCGGACGGGACAAAATAGCATCCTCGCCCGGCCGGCCAAAGGGAAATCGCCCCGGCCGCGCGCCGCGGGACCATGAACACGCGGGCGGCCTCCGGAAAGGCCGCCCGCGCCGGCATAAGGCTCCCCGCGGCGATCAGAGATCGCTCAGGCCGCGGGTGAAGCTCTCCATGTTCCAGACGCCGTCGCCCTCCTTGTCGCGGGCCGGCGGCGGTTGGGCCGGGGCGTGGGCCGGCGCGACCGGCTCTTCCTGCATCGCGCGCAGCGGCGAGAGCAGCTGGTCCACGTCCTCGGCGCGCAGGTCGGCGCCGTGCCGGCCGACGGCGATCGGGCCGGTCGGGCGCGGGGGCTTGTCGTCGGGGTACGGATCCGGCGTGTCGTCCCACGCCTCGGTGCGGGGCGCGGCGGCCGGGGCCGCGGCGGTCGCCGCGTCCGCGCCCGCCGTTTCCCGGACCGGCGTCGCGGGCCGCTCGACGGCCGCGCCGGACGCCGGGCGGCCAGGTTTGTAATCGCGCCAGACGTCCCGCTCGGTTGCGCCGCGCTCCGCCCGCGCCGCGCCGTTCTGGTCGGGCTCGGGGGCGGGTCGCGCGGCCGGGGCGCCGCGCGGCGCGGCCTGCCCCAGCAGATGCCGGTCCAACTCCTCGAAGTCGGTGCGATGGTTCTCGATGAACTGGATCTGCGCCTCGGCCAGCCCCTTGAAGCGGGCGAGGAACGCTTCCTTCTCCTTGTGCAGCTCCACAACCTCGCGCCTCAGCTCGGCGATGCTGCGGCGGTGGCCCTCGACCGACTGCTGCGCCTTGATCTCGGCGTCCTTGAGGATCAGGTCCGCCTCCTTGCGCGCGTTGTCCTTCGCCTCCGATAGAACGCGCTCGGCCGTCATCAGCGTGTCGCGCAGGGTCTTCTCCATGTGGCGGTACTCCTGGATCTTCTCGTCGAGCTCCAGGATCCGCTCGCGCAGCTGCTTGTTGTCCAGCAACACGGCCTCGTACTCGTCCGCCACGGTCGCCAAGAACGCGGTGACCTCCTCGGCATCGAGGCCGCGCATGACCTTCTTGAACTCCTGTTTGCGGACGTCGAGCGGCGTGATCCTCATCGTTGCCCTCCCTGGATCGACCGGCCCCTCCGGCGCGGTCCCCGGCCTCTTATGACGGCTTCGGCAGCCGCCGGACAGGAGGCGGCCCGAGGACTGTATCAAAAGGAATGCCAGAAGGGGAGACAAGTCCAATCCCGGCCAAGGGGTCGGCGGGCGCGGCCGCGCTCGCGGCGCCGATTTCCGCCGGGCCGCGGCCTCGCGCGGCGGTTCGGGAGCTTTTGGCCGGGTCCCGGGCAGAAGTGGCCGATTTCCGACCGACCAGCCGGGGCCGCGACGCCGCTAGGTGCGCGCGCCGAAAATGGCCGTTCCGACCCGCACGAGCGTCGCGCCTTCCTCCACGGCGATCTCGAAATCGTCCGACATGCCCATGCTCAGCTGCGCCAGGGGCAGCCCGCTCGCCGTCCGGGCGCGCTCGGCCACGTCCCGCAGCCCGGCGAAGACGGCGCGCAGCTCCCTCTCCGGAGCGCCCAGGCGCGCCATGGTCATCAGCCCCTGCAGGTCCAGGTGGGACAAGGTCGCGATCTCGGCGGCGAGCCGCGGCGCGGCCTCGGCCGCGACGCCCGCCTTCTGCGGCTCCCGCGACAGGTTGACCTCGAGCAGCACCGCCTGCCGCCGCTGCCGCTCGGCGGCGACGGCGTCCAGGCGGCGCGCCAGCTCCGCCGAGTCGATCGCGTGCAGCAGCGCGAACGGCCCCACGGCCCGGCGGGCCTTGTTGCCCTGGAGGTGGCCGATGAAGTGCCAGCGGGGCCCGTCGGCGGGCAAGCCGGCCTGCCGCAGCAGCGGCGGCAGCGCCTCGACGCGGGGCAGGGCATCCTGGATGCGGTTCTCGCCGAAATCGCGTTGCCCCGCGGCCACGGCTGCCACGACCGCCGGCAACGGCATCGTCTTGCAGACCGCCACCAGCGTCACCTCGTCGCGGCGGCCGGCGCGTGCCCGCGCCCGCTCGATGCGCTCGCGCACGCGCTCCAGCCGTCTGGAGACTTCGCCGGCGCCCCGGTCCATGCGGCACCTCCGCGTCCGCCGCGCCGCCGACCCCGCTACTGCCAGCGCAGCAACAGGGTCGACGGATCGAGCTCCAGGCGCAGGTCGGCCACCTCCGGACGATCGTGATCCTTCAGGATCCGTACCCGGACGTGGTCGCCTCGCGATTCCAGCAGCGCGACCACGGCCAACCAGCGGTCGAAGCGCGCCACCGCCAGCGGAATGCCGCGCCCGTCGCACTGCTGCCCCTCGCGATGGACCAGCGACGAGGTCCAGACCTCCGCCTCCCACTCGCGGGCGAGCCGCGCGACTCCCTCCATCTCCCACGTCTCGGTCTGCTCGAACCGCGGCGTGCCGTCCATGATGACCAGCGACGGCGAGAAGTGCGCGGCCTGGTTGAGGAAGCCGACGGACTGCTCCAGCTTCTCCAGGGAAAAGAGCTTGCGGTTGTAGACGAGGATGTGCCGGTTGCGCTCGACGTCGAGGTGCCGCTGCGCGCGGTCCTCGATCTGCAGCTGCTCCGCCATCGCCTTGAAAAGCTGGTCGTAGAACCGGCGGACCGTCTCCACGGACTCCTGGGTCGAGATGTGGAGGACCTTGCGCCCCCGCAGCAGCGCGTCGAGCGCGAGCCCGATCAGGAAGGCGGTCTTGCCGACCCCCGCGCGCGCGAGCACGATCCCGACGTGCCCCGGCCCCAGCCCGCCGCCGACCGCCCGCTCGAACACGCGCAACGGGCTGCGCTCCCAGAGCTCTTTCTGCGGCATCACGCCTCCCTTGGTCAGTGCTCGCCCGCGGCCCGCCTCTCGGCCCAGCGCTTTTCCAGCTCCGCGCTCACGTCCGCCGGCGCGGGCGCGTAGCGCGCGAATTCCATGGTGAACTCGGCCTTGCCCTGCGTCGCCGAGCGCAGCACCGTCGCGTAGCCGAACATGTCGCTCAGAGGCACGTCGGCGTCGATGCGCACGAAGCCCTCGTCCTCCGTGGTGCCGACGATGATGCCGCGCCGCTGCAGGAGCGTGCCCATGATCTCGCCCTGGAACTCGGACGGTCCCTCGACCGACACCAGCATCACCGGCTCCAGAACGACCGGCCGTCCCTGCGGATACGCCTGCCGGAACGCGCCCCGCGCCGCCGCCTGGAACGCCATGTCCGACGAGTCGACCGCGTGGAAGGCCCCGTCCTCCAGGATGGCCCTCACGCCCTGCACGGGGAAGCCGACGTACGGCCCCCGCTGCAGCATCGCGCGGAATCCCTTCTCGCACGACGAGATGAACTCGGTCGGGATGGTGCCGCCGATCACCTTGTTCACGAACTCGAAGCCTTCGCCCTCGACCGGCTCGAGGCGCCCCACCACGCGGCCGTACTGCCCCGACCCTCCGGTTTGTTTTTTGTGCGTGTAGTCGAAGTCGACCGCCCGGGTCATCGACTCGCGGTAGGCCACCTTGGGCTGGCCGGCGGTCACCTGCGCGTGGAACTCGCGCCGGATCCGTTCGAGATAGACCTCGAGGTGCAACTCGCCCATGCCCTTGATGAGCGTGTCGTTGGTCTCGAGATCGGTCTCCACGCGAAACGTGGGATCCTCCTTCGTGAAACGCGACAGCGCCTTGGCGAGGTTGTTCTCCGACTTGGCGTCGGCGGCCTGCACTGCCAGCGACACGACCGGCTCCGGGACGTGCATCGAGGTCAGCGCGATCCGCTGGCCCCCCGTGAACGTGTCGCCGCTGGCGCAGTCGATGCCGAACAGCGCCACGATGTCGCCCGCCTCCGCTTCGATGATGTCCTCCATCTGGCTGGCGTGCATCCGCGCCAAGCGTCCGACCTTCACCTTTTTGCCTGTGCGGCTGTTCTGGAGCGTCTCGCCCTTGACCAATCGTCCTTGGTACAGGCGCAGGTAGGTGAGCTGGCCGTAGGCGCCGTCCTCGAGCTTGAAGGCATGCGCGACGACCGGGTCGGCGGGGCTGTTGGAGAGCACGAAGGTGATCTCCTGGTCGCCGCGCACCTCGCGCGCCTCGTTCTGCACCTCGGTCGGATCGGGCAGCAGCCGCACGACGCCGTCGAGCAGCAGCTGCACGCCGCGGTTCTTGTAGGCGCTGCCCATGAAAACGGGCGTGATCTCGCGCGCGACGGTGCCGCGCCGCAGGGCGGCCCAGATCAGCTCCTCGGTCACCCGGCCCTCGAGGATCGCCTCGGTCAATTCGTCGCTGTGCATCGAGGCGGCGTCGAGCAGCACCTCGCGGCGCGCCTCCGCCTCGTGCCGCAAGGGGCCGGGGATCTCCTCCCAGACCAGCTGCTCGCCGTGCTCGCCCCGGAAGCGGCAGGCGCGCATGCGGATCAGGTCGACCACGCCCTCGTGCGCCGCCTCCAGCCCCAGCGGGATCTGCACCATGATCGCGTTGTGCTTGAGCTTCTCGCGCAGCTGCTCCGCCACGCGCATGGGGTTCGCGCCGGAGCGGTCGCACTTGTTAACGAACGCCACGCGGGGCACGTTGTACCGCCGCATCTGGCGGTCGACCGTGATCGACTGCGACTGGACGCCCGCCACCGCGCACAGGACCAGCACCGCGCCGTCGAGCACGCGCAGCGCACGCTCGACTTCGATGGTGAAGTCCACGTGCCCCGGCGTGTCGATCAGGTTGATGTGGTGGCCGTCCCACTCGCAGTAGGTCGCGGCGGACTGGATCGTGATGCCGCGCTCGCGCTCCAGCTCCATGTGGTCCATGACCGCGCCGACGCCGTCCTTCCCTCTCACCTCGTGCATCGCGTGGATGCGCTTGGTGTAGTACAGGATGCGTTCGGTCAGCGTGGTCTTGCCGGAATCGATGTGCGCGCTGATCCCGATGTTGCGGATCTTGTGGATGTCTCTGGGCATGGCTGATTCCGCGCCGGCCCCGCCGCTCGGGCGGCCGATCCGTGCCGGCGTCTTGGTCGTGGTCATGAACCGGGGCCCGCGCCGCCCGCGCGGCGGCCGCAGAGGCGGTCCCGGCCGGTCGCGGGCGCCGGCGGGCGGCACCATGGTAGGGCCGCGCGACGCGCGGCGCAAGATCGCGCCCCCCCGCCGCCGGCGGCGGTCAGCCGATCACGCCGAGCTCGCGCCCCACGCGCGCGAAGGCCGCCAGGCAGCGATCGATCTGCTCCGGCGCGTGGGCCGCGGAAGCCTGCAGCCGGATGCGCGCCTGGCCCCGCGGCACGACGGGGAAGCTGAAGCCGATGGCGTAGACTCCCTCGGCGAAGAGCCGGCGCGAGAAATCCTGCGCCAGCACGGCGTCGTTCGCGTGCTTCCTGAAGTGCACCGGCACGATCGGGTGGTCGCCGGCGTCCACGTCGAAGCCGAGCTGCCGCAGACCGCCGCGCAGCCGCGCCTCGTTGGCCACCAGGCGCGCGCGCGGCTCCGGGTCCTGCGCCAGGATGCGCAGGACCTCGAGGGCCGCGCCGCACACCACCGGCGGCAGGGAGTTGGAGAACAGGTACGGACGGCTCTTCTGGCGCAGCCAAGCCACCAGTTCCCGGCGCCCGCTGGCGCACCCCCCGAGCGCGCCGCCCAGCGCCTTGCCCAGGGTCGTCGTGATGACGTCGACCCGCCCCATGACATCGGAACGTTCGTGCGTGCCGCGCCCCGCGGCGCCGACGAAACCGGTCGCGTGGCTGTCGTCCACCAGCAGCAGAGCGCCGTGGCGCTCGGCCAGGGCGCAGATCTCCGGCAGGCGCGCGTAGTCGCCGTCCATCGAGAAGACCCCGTCCGTGACGATGACGCGCCGCCGCGCCCCCTGCGCCTCACGCAGCGCGCGTTCCAGCGCGTCCAGATCGCTGTGCTCGTAAACGTGGCGCGACGCCTTGGCCAGCCGCACGCCGTCGATGATCGAAGCGTGGTTGAGGCGGTCCGCGATGATCGCGCAATCCTCGCCGAAGAGCGGCTCGAACACGCCCCCGTTGGCGTCGAAGCACGCCGCGTAGAGCACGGTGTCCTCCGTGCCCAGGAAACGGCTCAGGGCCTCCTCGAGCTCGCGGTGCAGACGGGTCGTGCCGCAGATGAAGCGCACGGAGCTCAAGCCGAAGCCCCAGTCTTCGAGCGCGCGGCGCGCCGCGGCGATCACGCGCGGGTCGGCGGACAGGCCCAGGTAGTTGTTGGCGCAGAAATTCAGGACCTCGCGGCCGCCCACGCGGATCCGGGCGCCCTGCGGGCTCTCGAGAACCCGTTCCTCCTTGTAGAGGCCCTGCGCCGCGATCGCGTCCAGCTCGCGCTGCAGCTCGCGTCCCAGCTCTCCGTACAACCGCGTCTCCTTTCCCGGGCGCGCCAGGGGCGCGGCGCGCTAACGGCCGCCGTAGCGTCGCGCCATCTCGTCCAGGCTCACGACGGGCACGCCGCCGGCCTGACCGGCCTGGCCGAAGGCGACCATGCGCTCGCGCACGACGTCCACCATGGCGGCGCGCGCCGGCTTGAGGTAGTCGCGGGGGTCGAAGGCGCCCGGGTTCTCGTGCAGGACCTTGCGGATGGCGCCGGTCATGGCGAGCCGATTGTCGGTGTCGACGTTGATCTTGCGCACGCCGTGCTGGATGCCGCGGCGGATCTCCGCCAGCGGCACGCCGTACGTCTCGGGCATCTTGCCCCCGAAGCGGTTGATGATCGCCACCAACTCCTCCGGCACCGAGGAGCTGCCGTGCATGACGAGGTGCGTGTCGGGCAGACGGCGATGGATGTCCTCGATGACATCCATGCGCAGCACGTCGCCGGTCGGCTTGCGCTTGAACTTGTAGGCGCCGTGGCTGGTGCCGATCGCCACCGCGAGCGCGTCGCAGCCGGTGTCGGCCACGAACTGCCCGGCCTGGGCGGGATCGGTGAGGTGGGCCAGCGCCGCCTCCGCGCTCAGGCCCGCGCCGTGGCCGTCCTCGATGCCGCCCAGGCAGCCCAGTTCGGCCTCGACGGTCACCCCCTTGGCGTGCGCGGCCTTCACGACCTCGCGGGTGACCCGCACGTTGTACTCGTAGGATGAGGGCGTCTTGCCGTCCTCGGTCAGGCTGCCGTCCATCATGACCGAGGTGAAGCCCTGCGCGACGGCCGAGAGACAGGTGGCCGGACTGTTGCCGTGATCCTGGTGCATCGCGATCGGGATGCGCGGATTGAGCTCCGCCGCCGCGAGCATGAGGTGGCGCAGGTAGGCGTCGTTGGTGTAGGAGCGGGCTCCGCGCGAGGCCTGCACGATGACCGGCGATTCGGTCTCGGCGGCGGCCTGCATGATGGCCTGGATCTGCTCCATGTTGTTGACGTTGAAGGCACCCACGCCGTAGCCGTGCTCGGCGGCGTGATCCAGCAGAACGCGCATCGGCACCAGCGGCATCGTCGACCCCTTCGCCAGCGGTTGATGGGCCGGAGCGCGCGCTCCGACCCGGCCGCGCGCCCGCGCGGCCGGCTCCAAGCTAAGTCACGCGCGAGGGAAGTTCAACGTGAGGCGACGGCGCGCCCGCCGGCCGTCCTCAGCTCCGCTTGAGCTCGCGCAGGGCCCGCAGCGCGCGCTGCCGCGCCGCGGCGTGGTCGACGAGCGGGCGCGGATAGTCGCGGCCCGGCCGCACGCCGCCCTCGGCGAGCACGCCGGCCGGCGCCGCGTGCGGCCTTTGGATCCAGGCGGCGGGCAGGTCCGCCAGTTCTGGCACCCAGCGCCGCACGTAGGCTCCGTCGGGATCGAACTTCGCCCCTTGCAGCGCGGGGTTGAAGACGCGGAAGAAGGGCGCCGCGTCGGCGCCGCAGCCGGCGGTCCACTGCCAGCCGAGGGTGTTGTTGGCCAGGTCCGCGTCCACCAGCGTGTCCCAAAACCACCGCGCCCCCGCCTGCCAAGGCAGCAGCAGGTCCTTGACCAGATACGACGCCACGACCATCCGCGCGCGGTTGTGCATCCAGCCGGTGCGCCAGAGCTGGCGCATGCCCGCGTCCACGAGCGGGCAGCCGGTCCGCCCGCGCCTCCAAGCGCGCAACCCGGCCGCGTCGGCGCGCCACGGGAAATCGGCGAACTCGCGGCGCAGGGGCGCGGCGGCCGTGTGCGGGAAGTGCCACAGCAGGTGGTGCGCGAACTCGCGCCAACCGAGCTGGCGCAGGAGCGCCTCGGCCCCGCGCGCGGCCGGCGCGCTGCGGGCCCGCTGCGCTCGCGCGTGCACGGCCCGCCACGCCTGTCGCGGCGAGATCTCGCCGAAATGCAGATGGGGCGACAGGCGCGACGTGCCGTCGCGGTCGGGGCGGTCGCGCTCGCGCGGATAGCCCGGCAGCGAACCGGCGAGGAAGTCGCGCAGTCGTGCCGCGGCCGCCGCCTCGCCCGGCGTCCACGCGGCCGCCAGGCCGCCGGCCCAGTCAGGGCGGGGCAGCAGCCCGAGCTCGGCGAGCGCGAGCGAGTCGGGCCACGCCGCCGCCGGCGGCAAGCGTCGCGGCGCCGCGCGGGGGGCGGCCACGGCGCCGCTCGCCAGGCACGCCTTCCAGAACGGCGTGAAGACCTGGAACGGTCCGCCTTGGCCGGTGCGCACCTCGTCCGGCGAGCAAAGCAGCGCGCCGTCCTGCGGCAGCGCGGTCACGCCCGCCGCCGCCAGCGCGCGCGTCACGCGCTCCTGCTGCTCCCTGGCCGACGGTTCCACGCGCCGGCTCCAGGCCACGGCTCCCGCCCCCGTTTCGCGCGCGAGCCGCACCAGCTGCGCCTCGGCCGCGCCCCGGCGCAGCACGAGCCGCGAGCCGCGTTCCCGCAGCGCGCCCGCGAGCGCCGCCAAGGAGTGGTGCAGCCACCAGCGCGCCGCGCCGCCCGGCGGCCAGTCGCCCTCGCCGGCGTCGTCCAGGACGTAGACCGGCACAAGCGGTCCGCCCCGCGCCACGGCGGCGGACAGCGCCGGCTGATCCGCCAGCCGCAAGTCCAGGCGGAACCAAACGATCGTGGGCGAGGCGGCCATGGTCCCCCTTCCGGCGCGCCGCGGCGACGCCTGACCCCGCCAGGATAGCGGATGGGGCCGCGGGGCGCCCCCTTGACACGGCGGTAATACGCGGTATTAATAAGTCGTCGCCGCGGCGCGCGGCGACGGGAGGGCGCCGTGAAGCCACCGAAGCCCGCGATCATCTCGTTCAAGGCGGATCCGGCCCTGCTGGCGGCGATGCAGGGTCTGGCCAACCGCTCCGAGTTCATCCGCTCGGCCGTGCTCGCCGCCTTGGACGGGGCGTGCCCGCTCTGCCGCGGCACCGGCATCCTGACGTCCCCGCAGCGCGCGCACTGGGATGCGTTCGCCCGCGACCACCGCGTGCGCGAGTGCGACGACTGCCATGAACTGCACCTGGTCTGCGAACACGCGGGGGCCCCCGCCGCGCGGCGCGGGAGCGGCCATGCGCGCCGCCGCTGATCCGCGCGCGCAAGCCGCCCGGCGCGCGAGCCTCGGCCTGCTCGCCGCCGTCGTCGCCGCCACGGCGACCGCGGCGGCCGCGCCCGGTCCGACGCCGCCCGCGCCGCGGACGGACCAACGCCTGTGCGTCTTCGCCGGCATCCTGCCGCACGCCTGGTTCCTGGAGCGTCTGGGCGGGGATCGCGTGGCGATCGAAGTGCTGGTGGGACCGGGCCAGACCCCCGAAACCTTCGAGCCGACGCCGCGCCAGATGGCGAAGCTGGGCGAGGCGGCCGCTTTGCTGCGCGCGGGCGTGCCCTTCGAGCGCTCCCTGTTGCCGCGCGTGCGGCGGGCCTTCCCCCGGCTCGAGATCGTCGACACGCTGGACGGGCTGCCGCTGCGGCCGTGGGAGGAGCCCGCGACGCCGCAATCCGACGCCGGCCACGCCCATGGCGGCGCCGACCCGCACGTTTGGCTCGACCCGTTGCGGGCGCGCGGCATCGCGCGCAATATCGCCGCCGCCCTGGCCCGCCTCGACCCGCTCCACGCCCCCGTGTACGCGTCGCGCCTGGCGACGCTGGACGCGGAGCTCGTCGCGCTCGACGAGGAACTGGCCGCGACGCTCGCTCCCTGGCGCGGACGCGCCTTCTACGTCTTCCACCCCGCGTTCGGCTACCTCGCCGAGCGCTACGGCCTGCGCCAGGTCGCGATCCAGGCCGGCGGCCGCGAGCCGACCCCGCGCGAACTCGCGCGCGTGATCGACGCCGCGCGCCGCGACGGGACGCGGGTTCTCTTCGCGCAGCCGCAGTACGCCCCGCGCAGCGCGCGCCAGGCGGCCGCGTCGCTCGACGCGCAGCTGGTCGAGCTCGACGATCTGGCGCGCGATTACGACGACAACCTGCGGCGCGTGGCCGCCGCGCTCGCGCGCGCGTTCGCCGGACCGGACCCGGAGGCGGCGCCGTGAACACCGTGTCCGCCGTGTCCGCCCGCGGCCTGACCTTCGCCTTCCCGGGCGACCCTCCCGCGCTCGAGGACGTGACGTTCACCATCGCCGAGGGCGATTTCGCCAGCGTGGTCGGCCCCAACGGCGGCGGCAAGACCACGCTGCTGCGCCTGCTGCTGGGGCTGCTGAAGCCGACGCGAGGCGAGGCGCGGCTGTTCGGGCAGCCGCCGGAGGTCGCCCGCCGGCAGGTCGGCTACCTGGCGCAGCGCGCGCGGCTCGATCCGCATTTCCCGGTCTGCGTGCGCGACGTCGTGCTGATGGGCCGCCTCGGCCCCGGCCGCCCCGTCGGCCCGTTCGGCCGCGGGGACAAGGACGCGGCGCGGCGGGCCCTGGCGGAGGTGGGGCTGGCCGACGCGGCGCGGCGCCCGTTCGCCGCGCTCTCCGGCGGGCAGAAACAGCGGGCGCTCATCGCGCGGGCCCTGGCGTGCGAGCCGCGGCTGTTGCTGCTGGACGAGCCCACGGCCAGTCTCGACCAGCACGTCGAGGGAGAGCTCTTCGCGCTGTTGCGCGAACTGAACCGCCGGCTCACCGTGATCATCGTCTCCCATGACCTCGGCTTCGTCTCGCGCTGGGTGCGCACCGTCGTCTGCGTGAACCGGCGCGTGGCCGTGCACCCGACCGGCGAGGTGACGGCCGAGATCATCCGCGAGATGTACGGCGACGAGGCGCGTCTGGTGCGCCACGACCGGCACGCGACCGACCCCGGCCACCCGTCCGCCGGCCGGCCCGGAGGGCGGCCGTGAACGCGTTCCTGCACGATCTGGCCAGGCACGCCTTCCTGCAGCACGCTCTGCTCGCCGGACTGCTGGCGAGCGTGGCCTGCGGCGTGGTCGGCACGTACGTCGTGGCGCGGCGCATCGCCTACATCGCGGGCGCCATCTCGCATTGCGTCCTGGGCGGCATCGGCGCGGCCGGCTGGCTGAGCGCGACGGCCGGCTGGGACTGGCTGCGGCCGCTGCACGGGGCGATCCTGGCGGCGGTCGCCGCGGCGGTGGTGATCGGCGCGGTCAGCCTGCGGGCGCGGCAGAGCGAGGACACGGTGATCGGCGCGCTCTGGGCGATCGGCATGGCGTCCGGCATCGTGTTCATCGCCCGCACGCCGGGCTACCAGGAAGACCTGATCGGCTACCTGTTCGGCAACATCTTGCTGGTCGCGCCCGCCGACCTGTGGCTCGTGGCCGGCCTCGACGTCGCGGTGCTGCTGCTGGGCCTGCTCTTCTACCACCAGTTCCAGGCGGTCTGCTTCGACGAGGAGTTCGCCCGCTTGCGCGGGGTCAGGGTCGAGACGTTCTACCTGCTGCTGCTCGTCCTGACCGCGTTGACGGTCGTGCTGCTGGTGACCGTGGTCGGCATCGTGCTGGTGATCGCGCTGCTCGTGCTGCCCGCGGCGGTGGCAGGGCATTTCGCGCGCACGCTCTGGCAGATGATGGGGCTGGCCGCGCTCGCCAGCGCCGCCTTCACCACGGGCGGCCTGGCGCTCAGCTACGGACTGAACCTGCCGTCCGGCGCGGTCATCGTGCTGCTGGCCGGCGGCGTCTACCTGGCGCTCAGCGCTCGCGGCCTCGCCCGCTGGAGGCGCAGCTGATCATGCTCTCGTCGCGCCTGCCCCCGGACTTCGCCCCCAACCGCCTGGCCGCCGCGCTCGCTGCGCGGCGGGCGGCGGGGCTGCCGCTGCTGGATCTGACCGTCACCAACCCGACCGCCGTCGGCTTGCGTTGGCCCGCCGCCGCGTTGCGCCGCGCCTGGCGCCCGCGTGGCGCGCCGTCGGCGTACGACCCGCAGCCGCGCGGCCTGCCGGCCGCCCGCGCCGCCGTGGCGGCCTATTGCGGTCCGGGTGTGACCGCGGACATGGTTCATTTAACGCCAGGAACCAGTGATGGTTACGCCTATCTTTTCAAGCTTTTGACGAACCCGGACGACGAGATCCTGGCCCCGGCGCCGAGCTATCCGCTGCTGCCGGCGCTGGCCGATCTGGAGGCCGCGCGGCTCGTGCCCTACCCCCTGTCCTGGCGAGAGGGCCACGGCTGGCGCTGCGACCTGGCCGCCCTGGCCGCCGCCGCCGGCCCGCGCGCGCGCGCGGTCGTCGCGGTCAGCCCGCACAACCCGACCGGCGCGGTGCTGTCGCGCGAGGAGCGCGCCGCCCTGGACGACTTCTGCGCGGCGCGCGGTCTGGCGCTCATCGTGGACGAGGTGTTCCGTGACTACCCGGCGCCGGCGAACCCCGCGCCGCCGTCGGCGGCGGCCGGGGCGGATGGCCGCCCGCCCCGGGCCCTCACCTTCGCGCTCTCGGGGCTGTCCAAGGTGTGCGCCCTGCCGCAGGCGAAACTGAGTTGGATCGTCACGACGGGGCCGGCCGACGCGACGGCGCCGGCCCGGGCCGGGCTCGACTTCATCTGCGACGCGTACCTGTCGGTGAGCGCCGCGGCGCAGGAGGCGGCGCCCGCGCTGCTGGCCGCGCGCGGCGCGATCCAGGCGCGCGTGCGGGCGCGCGTCGACGCCAACGAGTCCTGGCTCGCCGCGCGCGCGACGCGGGCCGGCGCGTGGCGGCTGCTGATGCGCGCGGGCGGCTGGTGCGCCGTGCTCGAGGTGTGGAACGCCGAGGACGAAGAAGAGTGGTGCCTGTCGCTGCTGGCGGAGGCCGGCGTCGCCGTCCACCCCGGCTTCTTCTACGACTTTCCGCGGCGCGGCCACGTGGTCCTGAGCCTGCTGACGCCCCAGCGGATCTTCCGCGCCGGCGTGGCGCGCCTGCTCGCGCGGCTGCGCTAGAGCGCCGGCGCCCGCCCGGCGTCGCGCTCGCCGTGCCCTGTCGTGGGAAGGGCCAGCCGCGAGCGGCTGGCCCTGGGATCTGGTGGAGGCGGCGGGAATCGAACCCGCGTCCGTAACCGGTACTCCGCCGGCGTCTACATGCTTAGCCGCGCGTTATTTCTCGCCGGTCGGCAGGTCGTGCGGCCCACCTACCTCCCGGCCAGTCCCCTTATTTTCTCGCCCGTCCCCAAGGGACCCGGTTTCGGGCCAGGCACCGGTAGACCGCGCCTCCAGAGCCGGGCCGATGCCCCCCCAGCCCGGAGACGCGCCGCCTAATTAGGCGGCGAGGGCCAACTGATCGTTGTCAGTTATTTGTTTTCCGCCGTTTTACGAGATGAGCGGGATCTCGGCATGCAGCCAACGGTCCCCCGACCACGTCGAAACCATGTCGCCCCCATTTCAGCGGCGTCAGGTCCCGCAGGAACCGACTCCCACAATATCGCGCGCTTGCCCGCCGCGTCAACGCCGCACTCGCGCCGCACGAGAAGGGCGGGGCGAGTCGCCCCGCCCCGCCCTCCGCTTGCCGCTCGCGTCGCGACCGCTACACCACGCCTTGGTCCATCATCGCGTCGGCGACTTTCAGGAAGCCGGCGATGTTGGCGCCGTTGACGTAGTTGCCCGGCGTGCCGAAGCGCTCGGCGGTCGTCACGCAGGCCTTGTGGATCGATTTCATGATGCCGTGCAGCTTGGCGTCCACTTCCTCGCGCGACCAGCTCAGGCGCATGCTGTTCTGGCTCATCTCGAGGCCGGAGGTGGCCACGCCGCCGGCGTTGGCGGCCTTGCCGGGGCCGTAGAGGATCTTCTCCTTCACGAAGGTCTCGATGGCCTCGGGCGTGCTGGGCATGTTGGCGCCCTCGGACACGCAGTGGCAGCCGTTCTTGACCAGGTGCGCCGCGTCCTTGCCGTTGACCTCGTTCTGGGTCGCCGACGGGAGCGCGACATCCGCCTTGTGGTTCCACAGCGGGTTGTAGCCCAGTTTGGGATCCATCGGCGTGTAGACCGCCTTCGGGTACTTCTGCGCGTACTCCGACATGCGGCCGCGCTTGAGGTTCTTCAGCTCCATCACGTAGGCCAGCTTGTCGCGCGTGATGCCTTCCTCGTCGTAGATGTAGCCGGCGGAGTCGGACAGCGTGACGACCTTGCCGCCGAGGTCGAGCACCTTCTCGGTCGCGTACTGCGCGACGTTGCCGGAGCCGGACACCAGGCAGGTCTTGCCCTTGAAGTCCTTGCCCTTGGTCGCGAGCATCTCGGCCGCGAAGTACACCTGGCCGTAGCCGGTGGCCTCGGGCCGGATCAGGCTGCCGCCCCAGTTCAGGCCCTTGCCCGTGAGCACGCCGGTGAACTCGTTCCGCAGGCGCTTGTACTGGCCGAACATGAAGCCGATCTCGCGCCCGCCCACGCCGATGTCGCCGGCCGGCACGTCGGTATCGGGGCCGATGTGGCGGAACAGCTCCGTCATGAAGCTCTGGCAGAACTTCATGACCTCGTTGTCGCTCTTGCCCTTGGGATCGAAGTCGGAGCCGCCCTTGCCGCCGCCCATGGGCAGCGTGGTGAGGCTGTTCTTGAAGACCTGCTCGAAGGCGAGGAACTTCAGGATGCCCAGGTTCACGCTCGGGTGGAAGCGCAGGCCGCCCTTGTAGGGGCCGATCGCGCTGTTCATCTCGATGCGGAAGCCTCGGTTGACCTGGACCTCGCCCCGGTCATCGATCCACGGCACGCGGAACAGGATGACGCGCTCGGGCTCGACGACGCGCTCGAGGATCTTCGCCTTGCGGTACTCCGGGCGCTTCTCGAGCACCGGCCAGAGGGATTCGACCACTTCGCGGACCGCCTGGTGGAACTCCCTCTGCTCGGGGTTCTTGGCGATCACACCTTCCATGAAGGCGTCGATGGCGTGGGACATGACCCTGCTCCTTTGGGGATTCAGCGGTTGTGCGGTAAGGGGACCTCCACAAGGCTTTCGAAAATAGTCCCTGGCCGGGCCCATGCAAGGGGTTTTCGGGCGCGCCGCGGCGCCGATCCGGCGGCCGCCGCCGCGGCTTAGCTCGCGCCGTTGGCGGGGGCCGCGGCGCCCGGCTTGAGCACGACCCCGCGCCCCGTGCGCCCGTCGATCAGCACGGTGAGGGAGCCGGCCAGGCGCAGATGGCGCAGGTGCGCGGTCTGGGCGTGGGCCGGCTGCGCGTCGAGCCAGGTCCAGTCCAGGCGCCCGCCGCCCTCGGCCGCGTTCACGGTGAGGTAGCCCACGCGGAACGACGTGAGGTTCTGGAAAAAGTGGCTGCCCTGGCTCGGCGTCACCTTGAAGTCCTCGAGGTCGGTCTCCACGATGACGCGCGCCCCGGCGATCTGCGCCCACTTGACCGGGATGCCCAGCCACCGGTCGGCCGAGCCCCAGCGCCCGGGCCCGATGAGCAGGTAGGGCCGCCCCTCGCGCTGCAACGCGCGGTTGAATTGCGCGACCTCCTCCGCGATGGCCACCGTGGCGCCGCGGTCGAAGTTCGCCGGCGGCACGTAGACGACGTCTCGCAACGCCTCGATGCGCCCGTTGCCCAGCGCGACGGACGTGGCGCACAGCGCGTCCGGCGCCGCCAGCAGATCCGGCGCCAGCTCGGGCGTCTCGTAGCCCGCGGCCAGCGGGCGGATCTGCAGGAAGCCGAACTCGTCGGGCCGGTCTGGCGGGCCGGCGCCGCGGCTGACCGCGAACTCGATCTCGACGGGGCAGCTCATCGCGCGCTGTCCCAGATCCAGCAGGAAGCCCAGCACGCCCGCCAGGGGGAACAGGTCCGATTTGAGCACGTGCGCGAACGTCACGAGGCGGGCGCCCGGCCGGTGGATGCCGTCGTAGACGGCCTCGTTCTCTGGGCAGTACACGGAGCCCACGGCGTCGAGCGTGCCGTGCTCTTCCGCCGCCGCCAGAGGCAGCTTGGCCAGATTGGCGTCGCCGTCGCGGTCGGGACCGGCGCCCGGGCGGCTCACGTCCAGCGCCATGAATTCCCGCTGGCTGTTGTGCAGCAGGTCGCGAACCGTGCCGAACTGCGGCAGCGCCTGCGGGTGCCGCGGCGAGAAGCGCAGGCACTTGCCCCCGTCCACGACCGTGCGCCCCATGCCGAGCGCGACGAACGCCACGCCGTCCTCCGCGCGCGCGCCGGCGGTCGGATAGAAGTTGGTGGAGTGCGCCACGCCGGCGAAGTCGGGGTAGACGTGGTCGCCATGCCGACGCCCCACGATCTGCTGCACGATGACCGCCATCTTCTCCTCCTCCACGCGGTTGCCGGTGGCCTGCAGGTAGCTTTTGGCCCCGCGGAAGAAGGTGGAGGCGTAGACGAGCTTGATGGCGGCGCACAGGTGCGCCAGGCGCACGTCGAGCTCGGGATGGCTGTTGGGCAACATGTGCGTGGCGTACACGCCGGCGAGCGGCTGGTACTGGCTATCCTCGAGCAGGCTCGACGAACGCACCGCCAGCGGCCAGCGCACCTGCCGCAGATAAGTCTCCAGATCGGCCCTGATTTCGAAGGGGAAGGGCGCCTGCAAAAAGACGCGCGCGATCTCCTCGTCGGGCTGGTCGGACAGGGCGAAGCCGCGCAGTCCGGGGTGTTCGAGGAAGCGATCGAAGACGTCGGTGCCGACCACGGCCGTCGGCGGCACGAGCACCGACACGCTCGGGAAGCGGTCCCAGACGCCGTAGCGGTTGAGCACGGAATTCATGAAGGCCAAGCCGCGCGCCTTGCCGCCGAGCGAGCCGCCGCCGACGCGCACGAAGTCGGCGCTGCTGTCGAACTGCTGCCGCGAGAAATCGGCCACGATGCCGCGCTGGGTCTGTTCGCGGAAATGCGCGAAGGTGTCGACGAGGAAGCGGCGCAGGTCCGCGATGGAGCGGAACTCCTCCAGCTTGCGCGGCCGGATGTGGGCCGCCAGCGAGAACTCCGTGCGCGCGCGCAGCCAGTTCGAGAAATGGTCGCGTCCGGCGTGGAAGCGGAGCGACTCGTCCGGGATCTCGGCCAGCAGGCGCGTGAGCGTGCGCAGGTCGGCTGCCCGCGCCAGCTCCGTGCCGTCGGGCAGCCGGAAGACGAAGTCGCCGAAACCGAAGTGCTCGAGCATGAAGTCGCGCAGCCCCGCCAGCAGCCGCGGCGATTCCTTGTTCAGAAAACCCGCCCCGACGGTGGCCGCGGCCTTCTCCATGCTGGGATCGGCCGACTGCAGCACGGCCGGCAGCCGCGGGTCGTCCCGCTTGATCCGGCGCAGCAGTTCCAGACCGGCCGCGTCGGCCGCGCCGTCGCGCCAGGGGAAATCGGCGTCGCTGATCAGGGCCAGCAGCGAGTCGCGGTGGCGCGTGTAGAGTTCCCACGCCTCCTCGAAGGTCCCGGCCAGCAGCACCTTCGGGCGGGCGCGCATGCGCAGCAGCTTGTGGCTGAGGTTCAGCCCCTCGGCCATCAGGTTCTGCGTCTGCTGCATGACCTCGGTGTAGAGCAGCGGCAGATAGGCCGAGTAGAAGCGGATGGAGTCCTCGACGAGCAGGATGGCGCGCACGCCGCCCTCCCGCGCGTCGTGCTCCACGTTGCGCGCGTCCTCGACGTACTTGATGATGGCCAGCAGGATGCGCACGTCCCCGGTCCAGAGGAAGACCCGGTCGATGCCGTCGGGCGCGGTCAGCGCCGCCAGGCGGGGCAGTTCGTGCGTGTTGAAGGTGAGCAGGACGACCGGCAGGTCGGGACGGCGCTGCTTGATGGCGCGGGCCAGCGCCGAGACGGCCATGTCGCCGAGCCTGGTCATCGTGATGACCAGGTCGAAGCGGCGCTGCTCGAGCAGGCGCAGCGCCTCCTCGCCGGTGGAGGCGCGCAGGACGTGGGGAGAGGAGCTGAGGTTGAGCTCGCGGTAGTCGCTCAGGAGCAGTTCGGTGAGCCGCCCGCCTTCCTCGAGCGTGTACGAGTCGTAGAGGCTCGCGACGAGCAGCACCTCCTGCACCCGGAACGGCATGAGCGTCTCGAAACCCGAGAAACGCTCGCCGACCCCGGCCTGGAGCTGCTCCCAGAACGACTCGTCCATCAGGCCCCGCCCCCGCGTCTCGCTTGTCAGGCGGAGAACTCCACCCCCTGGGCGAGATGAATCTCCCCGCCCCAGTTGACGGTGTTCGTCTGCCTCCGCATGTAGGCCTTCCACGAGTCGGAGCCGGACTCGCGTCCGCCGCCGGTCTCCTTCTCGCCGCCGAATGCGCCGCCGATCTCGGCGCCGGACGTGCCGACGTTCACGTTGGCGATGCCGCAGTCGGAGCCCTTCCAGCTCAGGAACGTCTCGGCCTCGGCCACGCTGTCGGTGAAGATGGCCGACGACAGCCCCTGCGGCACGTCGTTGTGCAGTCGCAGCGCGTCGTCGAGCTTCCGGTACTTCATCACGTAGAGAATGGGCGCGAAGGTCTCGTGCTGGACGATGCTGGCGCCGTTGTCGATCTCGATGACGGTCGGCAGCACGAACGTGCGCCGGCCCAGCGGCGGCTCGATCACCTTGCCGCCGTACAGGACCTTGCCGCCCTGCTGCCTGGCCGCCTTGATCGCCGCCTCGTAGGCCTTCACGGCGTCTTCGTCGATCAGCGGGCCCATGAGCGTCTTCGGATCGAGGGGATCGCCGACGCGCACCTTCTTGTAGTTCGTCACCAGCTTGGCGATGAACGTGGCGTAGATCTTCTCGTGGATGATCAGGCGGCGCGTCGAGGTGCAGCGCTGCCCGGCCGTGCCGACGGCGCCGAAGAACGCGGAGGCCAGCGCCCCGGTCAGGTCGGCCTTGTCGGAGATGATGAGAGCGTTGTTGCCGCCCAGTTCCAGGATGGTGCGGCCGAGCCGCGCGCCGACGACGGCGCCGATCCGCTTGCCCATGCGGGTCGAGCCGGTGGCGCTGATCAACGGCAGCCGCGAATCGGCGATCATGCGCTCGCCCACCGTCGCGCCGCGCCCGATCACGACGCAGGAGATGCCCTCGGGCAACCCGTTCGCGCGGAACACCTCGTTGACGACGTTCTGGCAAGCGATGGCGCACAGCGGCGCCTTGCTCGACGGCTTCCAGACGACCGGATCGCCGCACACCCAGGCCAGCGCCGAGTTCCACGCCCAGACCGCGACCGGGAAATTGAAGGCGCTGATGACGCCGATGGGACCCAGCGGCTGCCACTGCTCCATCATCCGGTGCATCGGCCGCTCGCTCTGCAGCGTGGGGCCGCAGAGGCAGCGGCTCTGCCCGACGGCATAGTCGCAGATGTCGATCATCTCCTGGACCTCGCCCAGCCCCTCCGTCAGGATCTTGCCCATCTCGAGCGAGACCAGGCGACCGAGCATTTCCTTTTTCTCCCGCAGCGCGACGCCGACCTGGCGCACGATCTCCCCGCGCCTGGGCGCCGGCACGGCGCGCCACGCCACGAAGGCGCTCGTGGCGGCCTGCATGATCCGCGCGTAGTCCTTGACGTCGGCCTGCGCGACCTTCGCCAGCAACTCTCCCGTGGCGGGGCTGCGCGATTCGATCAGGTCGGCGCCGGAGGCGAACCACTCGCCCCCGCAGTTGGCGCCGGCCAGGCGGGGTTTCAAGCCCAGCGCCTTGAACAGCCGGTTCTTCTCCTGGGTCGTCATGACGGCAGCCTCCCCTTCGCCCCACCGGGCCTAGAACGTCTCCGTCCGCTCGCGGCAGACGATGTCGAGCCCGGCCAGTTCATCGAGCACCGGGTCGTAGATGTCGGCGGTCACCGGCCGCAGCACGCCGGGCGCCGTGATTTTGCCTTGCAGGATGAGGTCGACGCCGATCGCCGCGGGCAACGACACCGTGCGCGACATCGAGGAGTCGCCGCCCGGGATGCCGTGGTCGATCAGGCTCGAAACGATCCGCTCGCGTTTGCCGTCCGGGTACTGGGCGCGGAAGTCGTGGTAGAGCACGATCATGTCGCGCTCTCCCGGCCGATACGCCAGCTTCTCGTACATGCGGTCTCCGAGCGCGTCCAGCGGGCAGATGCGGTCGACCTTGAACGGCAGGTCGGAGAACATGCCCAGCCAGTGCAGGTTCCAGGCCGGCAGCGCGTCGGCCGGGATGCCGAGCTTCTTCGCCGTGACGACCCGCAGCTCGTCCTGGGCGCCGCAGCCCAGGAGCGCGCGCATGAACTGCGCGTAGGTCCTGCCCTTCACGTCCGTCTCGTCCAGCGACAGCAGGCCCAGCTTGCCGACGCAGTAGAGCGTGTCGCACCACCCCATGTTGCGCAGCGTGCCGCGGAACATGGTCTGAATGCCTTGCAAGCCGTACACGTCGATGTACGAGATGGAGTCGCGGTTGGGGTAGGCCTCGTAGTCGCCCTGGCCCTCGACCTGCAGCACGTGCATGTCGCGGAACAGGCGCTCGCTGGGGATGGTGACGTGACGGCCGTCGAGCAGGTACTGCGCGTTGTTGCGCCCGGCCAACAGCACGCCGCGCGGCGCCCACGAGAACTTGTAGCCGAACGGGTTGTCGTTGGCCTCCGGAGCGGGCAGCCCGCCGCAGTACGACTTGAAGGCGACGATCTTGCCGCCCTTGCGACGCACGGCGTCGATGATCCGCATGGCGGACATGTGATCGATGCCGGGGTCGACGCCGATCTCGTTCAGCACGGTCACGCCGGCCTGCTTCGCGGCCCCGTCGAGCTCCTGCATGGCGGCCGACACGTAGGATGTCGTGACCATGTGCTTGCGATGCTTGATGCACAGCTTCGCAACGACGGGGTGGTGAGCGTAGGGCAGGAGGCTGACCGCGAGGTCGCACTGCGCGATGAACGACTCGAGCTTCTGCTCGTCCGACACCTCGAGCGCAGCGGCCTTGCCGCCCGGATGCCCCTGGATGAGCGCCTGGGCCTTGCTCACCGTCCGGCTGGCGACCACGACCTCGTAGCCCTTGTCGAGCAGGTGGCGGACGATCGGCCTGGTGACCATCCCCGCGCCCAGCACCAACACCCGTTTCATGCTGTCCTCCGTTGGCTCGCGGCCCCGCGTCGCGGCGCCGCCGTCACGAGAAAGCGAGGCCCGGCCGCCCGGTCAGGCCTCGATGTAATGCCGCAGGTATCCGTAGGCGGGCGTGAGCTCGCCCCGGTGAACGATGACCGCCTTTTTCAGATGCGGGGGCAGATTCAACCGCGCGAAATCGACGCTCCAGTCGGCGGCCGCCATGTCCGGAACCATGCCCTTGAGGGTCGCGCTGAAGTGCGCGGATGATTCCAGCGCCAACTCGCACGGGAGGTTGTCGACGGCCATGACGACCGGGCCGTGCCCCTCGACGCCGTCTTGCACGGCGTCCTCGACCGGATCGTAGACGTAGCACGGCGCGGCGGGCTGCGTGGTCTTGAGCGTGAGCTCGATGCTGCCCTCGATGTCGCAGCTGATGTCGCCGATGACCTGCAAGCGCGGGCGGTGACCCGGCAGACAGTGGGTCTGCGCCCACTCCCTGGTGACGAGTCGCGGGTAGCGCTCCTCCCAGTAGATCGTGTTCACGAGCACGTCCAGGTGCGGCAGGTGCCGGTCGAAGCAGCCCAGGTAGCGTTCGGGGCGCGCGTAGTAGTCCTGCAGCGCGAACGTCGCCTGCGGGTCCGTCGGGCAGGCCATGTCCTCCTCGCGGAAGACCACCTTCAGCAGCGGCGGCGCGGCGTCGGACGGCGCGGCGGCGGCCGGCAGCTCGCCCGGCGAGACCTCGGTCACGGGCAGGACGTTCAGGATCTCCTGGACCCCCTGCGAGACGTTCCCGTAACCCGCCACGCCGAAGACGAGGGGCCGCAGGCCCTCGGGCAGGCCGTGCCGCAGGATCTTGTCGCCGATCTCGCGCAGATGCGCCTTGGCCGCGGCCAGATCGGCGTAGCCGTAGGCATGCCGCACCTCGGCCAGGGGCGTGCTGAGACCGCGCCAACGCAGACGCTGCCCCAGGCACCAGAGCGTTTCGATCATGCCGGCGTAGCCGGCGTGCCGGCTGAAGAAGACCAGGCGCCGGTTCTGCTCGTCGGCGATCTTCTCGTAGTCCACCAGCGAACAGCCCAGCTCGAGCAGGCGCCTGAGCATCGGCATGTTGTACGGCTGCCCCTTGACCACGTGGGAGAAGTAGACGTAGACCTTGCCCCGTTGCAGCAGCCGGGCCGGAATCTCCTTGATGGCCAACACGATGTCGCAGGGGCTGAGATCCTCGCCGACCGCCAGGCCCGCGGCCCGGTACTCCTCGTCGGTCACCACGCGGATGGGCGAAGGCTGCACGATGAAGGTGGTGCCGATCTCGCGTTGCAGCTCGACGAGGTCGCGCGGCAGCAGCAACGCCCGCCGCTCCCACTCGTTCTTGTCTTCTCTACGGATGCCGATGGTGATGCCCATCCGGAACCTCTCGCCGTGCGCGGCCGCAAACCATTATCAATAATGCAAAAACGGGCCTCGCCCGCGTTGTCGGGCCCAAAGCTAGGGCCGCGCGGGCGGGGAGTCAAGGCGGGGGGAGCGCATGGCGGCGGCGACAGCGCCCCCTTCCTGCCCTATATTGCCCCGCATGCCGCGCCCCTTCGACCCCGCGCCCAGGGCTCTGCTGACCTGCCGCGCCTGCCCCCGCCTGGTCCGGTGGCGCGAGGAGATCGCCCGCCGCCGCCGCCGGGCCTACGCCGACCAGGCGTACTGGGGGCGTCCGGTGCCCGGTTTCGGGGACCCGGACGCCAGCGTGCTGCTCGTCGGCCTGGCGCCCGGCGCGCACGGCAGCAATCGCACCGGCCGCATGTTCACCGGCGACGCCAGCGGCGACTTCCTCTACCCCGCCTTGCACCGTCTGGGCCTGGCGAGCGGCCCGCGCGCCGTCTCGCGCGACGACGGCCTGACACTGCGGCACCTGTTCATCACGGCGGCGGCGCGCTGCGCTCCCCCCGGCAACCGGCCGCGCCCCGAGGAACTGGCCGCCTGCCGCCGCTGGCTGGCCCGCGACGCGGCGGCGCTGCCGCGGCTGCGCGTGGTGCTGGCCCTGGGGCGCGTTGCGCACGAGGCCTGGCTCGACTTGCGGCGCGACGAGGGAGCCCCGTTGGTGAAGGCGCGCTTCCCCTTCGCCCACGGCGCCGAGCACCGGCCCGAAGCGACCGGACCGCTGCTGCTCGACGCCTACCACGTGAGCTTCCAGAACACGAACACGGGCCGGCTCTCGGCCGCCATGTTCGACGCCGTGCTGGTGCGGGCGCGCGAGTTGGCGGGCTTGCCGCGCCTGCCGCTCACGTCTTCAGGTCTCGGCCCGTGACCTGCTTGAGCTTGGCCACCTTCGCCTCTAGCCGCCCGCCGCCGCCCCGGCGGGCGTCGATCTTGATCTGGCAGGCGATGCGCTCGCAATCGACGGCCATGCGTTCGAAGCACTGTTTGACCACGCCCATGACCTCGTCGAACTCCCCCTCGAGCGTCGTGCCCATGGGACCGAGCCGATAGGGCAGGCCGCTGCCATCGATGATATCGAGCGACCGCGCGACGTAACGCGAAACGCTCGCCCCTTTGTCCGTCGGATACATGGAGAACTCGAGCAGGACCACGTTCCACCTCCCGGCCGCCCGCCGCGCCCGCGACGGGCCGCCGGCATGATATGACACAGGGCGGGATCACGCGATCCCGCCCCTGGTCGACGAGGGAAAGCACGAACTACTGGAACAGCGCCTTGACCCGGCCCCAGCTGTCGGCCTCGGCATCCACCGCCAGCATGTTCGCGACCTTGATCTGGAAGGTGAGCTGCGAGTTCGTCGGAATCGACTTGCCCCACACCATCATCGCGTCGCCGGTGAGCGTGAAGCCGTCGCGCAGCGGCGCGCCGTAGATCTGCATGATCTGCAGCCCGTTCGGCCCTTCCGCCAGGCAACTGCCCGGGATGGTGATCCCATCCAGCACGAGGTCGTACACGTGCACCGAGGAGGACTGCACGACGGCCTGGCTGCGGATGAAGATGGCGTCGAAAGCTTGATAATCGGTCACGTAACAGAGCGTCTGCCCGGCCAGCCCGAACACGGCCAGGTGCGTGGCGACGTCATACGTGAGCGTGAAGGAATAGGGCTGCTCGTTCTGCCAGCCATGCTGGGCGCACGCAACCGGGTTGGTCGTGCTCGGCCCGATGCTCAATTCGAAGGTCACCGTGCCCAGCAGATCGCCGATGCGCCCCTGCGCCACGAAGAGACTGTCTGACAGGGCGGGAGCCACCTCGCTGTCGCTCGCGAAATAGGAGATGCTCAACTGGGCCCCGGCCGCCGCCGGCAGGGCGAGATTCGCCAGGATCAACAGACGCAAAACCTTTCCAAGCTTCATGATGCGCGCTCCCGGAAAGTCGTCCCGAGGTTGGCGACGCCCACCGCGCCCGCCATCAGCCTCCCGTGGGGACGATACGCGCGCGGCAGCGTTGCCCTAATTTCTTGTGATAATAACATATTGAAGCGCCAATCCGAGAACAAATATATTCTTAAGGAAATAAAATCATGTCTTATTTGTCTTTATTATCGGAATGGCGTGTCAGGGGCGCGTCCACATTGGGGCGTTCGGCACGCTCCAACCATCGTCGCGCGGCCGCTTCCAGGCGCCGCCTCTGCGTCGCGTAGAGCCCGACCGCCGCCACGGCCAGTCCCGCCAGCCACAGCCACCCGCGCGGTCCCAGCCCGCTGGCGTGCGAGCCGAACCACACCGCGACGGCCACACCCGGCAAACGCGCCACGGCCAGCAGCGTGAACGTGCGCAGCAGCGGCAGGCGCGTCAGCCCGATGGCCCAGCACGCCAGGTCGTCGGGCAGCATGGGCAACAAGAAGATGAGGAAGAAGAACGGCCCGCCGTGGTGGGAGGCCAGCTCATCCACCCGCGCCACACGCGCCGGGGACAGACAGCGGGCCACGACGGCGCGTCCCCAGCGACGCGCCAAGAGCAACGCCAGCGCCGAGCCCAGCAGCACCGCCGCATGGCTCAGCAGCAAACCCCGCCAAAAGCCGAACAGCCAGCCGTTGGCCACGGCCAGCGCCTGTCCGGGCAGCAGGGGCACGAGCGGCTTGAGCGTCCCGAGCGTCAGACTCGCCGCCGGCGCCCACGCCCCGCGCGCCCGCAGCCAAGCCTGCAAACGCGCCTCGTCGCCGAGGAAAGACCAGAGCCCGCCTCCTCCCGGCGCAACGACCCAGACCAACAGCGCCGCCAGCGCCGCTGCCGCCAGCGCGCCCAGGCATCGAGTTCTCGTCATGGCGCCGGGATCCTAACAGAAGCCTTGTGCCTCTGAGATTGTTTCTGGCTCGTGAACTGCATGGCTCGCGGTCATGAGATCGTTTGCAAACCCACCCAGCGACTTCACCCCGCCCTTCTGCCCCAACCCCAGCTGCCGCCATCACAGGGGGTTAACGGACGGCTGGCGCCTCAAGCGCGCCGGCTTCTTCCGCCGCCTCGTCCAGCCGCACCGGATCCAACGGTTTACCTGTCTGCACTGCCGCCGTTCCTTCAGTTCACAGACCTTCAGCACATCCTACTGGCTCAAGCGGCCCGACCTGCCCGCCAGGTTGTTCATGCGCGCCGTCGGCGGCATGGCCAACCGCCAGATCGCCCGCGACCTGCGCATCGCTCCCGCCACCGTCGACCGCCAACTCGCCCGCCTGGGCCGACACTGCCTGCTCCTGCACACCCGCCTCTGTGGCCAAGCCAGACCCCGCGGACCCCTCGTCCTGGACGGCTTCGAGTCCTTCGAGTTCAGCCAGTACCACCCCTTCCAACACCACCTGCTCGTCGAAGCCCAATCCAGCTTCTTCTGGCACTTCACCGACAGCCCACTGCGCCGCAAGGGCCGCATGACCGACGCCCAGAAACGCCGCCGCCAGCGCCTCGAGACCGAACTCGGCCGGCCCGATCCCAAGGCGGTCGAGAAGGATGTCACAAGCCTGCTCCAGACCGTCTTGGACCAGGAATGCGCCGTCACCCTGCGCAGCGACGACCACAAAGCCTATCCCCGCGCCCTGCGCAACCTCGAATGCCAGTTCCACCACCAGGTCACTCCCTCCCGGCAGCGGCGGGACGCCGACAACCCCCTGTTCGAGATCAACCTCCTCGACCTGCTCATCCGCCACAGCCAGGCCAACCATCGCCGCCAGACGATCGCCTGGTCGAAGCGTCGGCAGAGCTCGGCCGAACGGCTGGCCGTGCTGCTGGTCTGGCGCAACTACGTGAAGTGCCGATGGGAGAAACGATGCCGGCAGAGCCCGGCGATGCTCAAGGGAATGCTCGCGAGCCGGTTGACCGTGCGCGAGGTGTTGAAGGAGCGGCTCTTCCGAACCCAGATCGATCTACCCCAACGCTGGGCCGAGTACTACCGGCGGGCCGTCGAAACCTTGGCCGTGCCCAACGGTCGGCGGCATGAGTTGACATACGCCTTCTAGCCACACAACTCAGCGACCAGGACAGCCTTCTGCCCGGCCCAGATACAATCTCGAAGGCACAACTGTTTTTTGCGCAATGCGTCGTTGACCGACGTCATGCCAGGCATCATGCTTGCTATCGATTCCATCCCCACGCACGACCGTGAAACGAGGAAGCAGTATGTGCGCCATGCAGATCGGTCCCGGCATCTACGATTTCGAGACCGCCGACATCCAGCCGGGGGCGCTCTTGTTCGAGTACTCGATCACCGGCCGCCAGGATCCCGAGGCGATCTCTTCCTATTACTGTATCTGCCAGGACGTGTCCGACGTGGCGGCTGTCTGCGGTGACGTGCTGCGCGCCCACCTCGAGGCCGGCTATCTCGACCTCGAGGCCTACGCGGACTATCTGCGCAGCGGCGTCTTCCCCGCCGCTCAGGAAGGCTCGCCGACTCCGTCCGAACTGGTGGAACGCTGGACCGGGCATCTGGCCGGCCGCCTCCACGGTCTGCACCGCGTCTACGTCCACGCCCCCAAGCCCGAGACCCTCGCCCAGGTCGTCGAGCTGATCCAGGCCTACAACTTCGGCGACGTGTCGTGGATCGAACGCCTCGACACCTACGTCGAGGACAGCCAGGACTACCTGCTCGACCGTCTCGCCGCCCTGCATGCGGAAGGAGGCGGCCAGACCACCGCCACGGCGCTCAGGTTGCCCGGCGACGAGGAGCAGCTGGCGAAGCTGTTCACGTACTTGAACGAGACGGCATAACCGCTGGGGACAACAGAAGGTCCTTGAGCAGCGACAAGGGGCCGGCGCGCGCGCAGGCCCCTTGTGCGCAATCAAGATTTATTGGTACGCCGCCTAGGAATCGAACCTAGAACCTACTGATTAAGAGTCAGTTGCTCTACCAATTGAGCTAGCGGCGCACGCGAGCTTGGGTGTGGCGGCCGAAGGTGATAACCTGCGGCCCGACGCGGAATAAAGCACCGGTCGTGGTGCTTGTCAAGAGATGGGCCGTGGCGAAAGGCCGTCGATGTCCCCTCGGAACCAGCCGGGGAAAAGGGCGCTCGATTTGCCCGCGCGCCGGGCGCGCGCTCGCGCGGTCGTGAAGATCCTGCGGCGCGAATTTCCGCAGGCGCGCTGCTCGCTCGACCACCGCGACGCTTTCGAACTTCTGGTCGCGACGATCCTCTCCGCGCAGTGCACGGACGCGCGCGTGAACCTCGTCATGCCCGAGCTGCTGCGCCTCTTCCCGACGCCCGCCGACTTCGCATCGGCGCCGCTGGCCGAGATCGAGGCGGCGATCCGCTCCACCGGCTTCTACAGGAACAAGGCGAAGTCGCTGCAGGGGTGCTGCCGCGGGCTCGTCGAGCGGCACGCCGGCCAGGTGCCCGGCACGATGGCCCAACTGCTCGCCCTGCCCGGCATCGGGCGCAAGACCGCCAACGTCGTGCTCGGGGTCGCCTTCGGCGCGTCGGACGGCGTGGTGGTCGACACGCACGTCGGCCGCATCGCGGCCAAGCTGGGCCTGACGGCCGAGACCGACCCCGTCAAGATCGAGCGCGACCTCAACGCCTGCGTGCCGCGCGCCGACTGGATCGCCCTCGGCCACCTGCTCATCGAACACGGCCGCCGGACCTGCAAGGCCCGGCGGCCCGATTGCGACGCTTGCCCGCTCTACAAGGAATGCGAGGTCCGGGCCTGATACGGGCCGAGCGCGGGCGAGCCTCCCGCTCAGAACGGCAGGTCGTCCTCGTCGGCCGCCTCGCCGCCGGGCGCCGGCGGGTATGGCTCTTCCAGGTCGCGCGGTTCGCCGCGTCCGCCGGCGCGCGCCGCGCCGTGGCCGCCGCTGCCGCCGCCGCCCTCGCCCTCGCTGGGACGGCCGAGCATCTGCATGATGTTCGCCACGACCTCGGTCGTATAGCGCTTGCCGCCTTCCTTGTCCTCCCACTGGCGGGTCTGCAGGCGCCCCTCGACGTAGATCTGCTTGCCCTTTTTCAAGTATTTGCCGCAGATCTCGCCCAGCTTGCCCCAGGCCACGATGTTGTGCCACTCGGTGCGCTCCTGCCGGTTTCCTTCCCGGTCGGTCCAAACGTCGGTCGTCGCGATGCGGAAGTTCGCGACCGGTTGACTGTTCTGCGTGTACCGCACCTCGGGATCGGCCCCCAGGTTGCCGACCAGAATCACCTTGTTCACGCTCGCCATCCCGACCTCCTCGCGACTGGGCGGCCCCGCCGCCCGGTTGGCTGCTCGCCCGGCGCGCCGGGCCGTGATCGCGCGCAACCCCGGGCCGCCGGTCCGGGCGGGAGGGGGACGCGGCGGCGCGGGAGGGGTCACCCGATCGCGCGCGAGGATCGGGGGGAGGACGTGGGGTGGATGATGGGACTCGAACCCACAACAACCGGGACCACAACCCGGGGCTCTGCCAGTTGAGCTACATCCACCACCAGAAACCGGAAGTCTGGCGCGCCTGGCAGGACTCGAACCTGCGACCATCGGATTAGAAATCCGATGCTCTATCCAGCTGAGCTACAGGCGCATGCCCGCGGCCCGGTTCGCGCCCCGCCGGGGCGCGGCGGACGCCCATGATCGTCCTGGCCCACGGCCGTGTCAAGGCCGCCAGGGGTGGTCGGGGCGGCGAGATTTGAACTCGCGACTCCCTGCTCCCAAAGCAGGTGCGCTACCGGGCTGCGCCACGCCCCGACCCTTCAGCAAGCCTCGCGCCGCGGGGGACGGGCCGAGACGGCCCTGCCCCGCGGGTGTCCTGTCCCTGATCATGCCGAGCGACCGGCGCGGCTGTCAACGCGCGTTCACGCCGCGCCGGCGTAGGCCGCCGTCGCGGCGGCCAGCAGCCGCCGCAGCGCGCGCCCGCGGTGACTGATGGCGTTCTTCTCCCCCGCCTCCAGCTCGGCGAGCGTCCGGTCGCCACCGTGCGGACGAAAGATCGGATCGTATCCGAAGCCGTCCCGACCCAACGGTTCGCGCAGAATGTCGCCGAGCACCGCCGCCTGGGCCGACAGCTCCAGCCAGAGCGGCTCGTTCACCGCGCGCCCCGGCGCCTCGTCTGGCAGGCCGGACGGCGTGACGAGCGTGGGCGGTTCCCCCGCGGCGCCCGGCTCTCCCGCGGTCCACAGCCGCGTGTCGGGCAGCCTCACGGCGCCCGGCCTCGCCGCATCGGCCGCGCCGCCCGACAGCGGCGCGAGCAAGTCGTCCAGCACGCGACTCAGGCGCGCGGCGTCGGCGCCCTGAACGGCCAGCAGGGCGGCGCGTCGCGCCCGGTAGTCCTCCCAGGCGCCGTGGCGGCCGGCCAGCCGCTCCCAGAACGCCGCCTCGCGGCGCGGGTCGCGCACCTGGATCGAGCGCGCGAACGGATGGTGCAGCCAGCGCGAACCGACCAGCGGCGCCCGCGGGCGCCCTGCCAGACCCGCGTCCGCCGGGCGCGGGTCGACCCAGAGCGCGGCCGTCACGAAACGCGCCTGCCGCGCGCCGTCCGGCACGCCCCGCATCAGCTCCAGCACCAGCTCGACGTTGTCCGCGTACGTCGCGCGCGGGCCGGCGAAGCGCGAGGCGAAGACGTCGGGCAGGGCGTTGAGCGCGGCGATCTGCAGCGCGGTGTCGTCGGCGACCGCGATCTCGCCGGTGAAGGCAGCGGTCACGATGGCCTTGCGGCTGGCGTTGCCCAGAGCGGTCGTGCCGTCCTCGATCACGTCCGGCAGGCCCGGGAAATCCAGGGCCGAGAAGACCTGGAACGGGGTGTCCGCGCACAGCTGCCGCATCTCGCGCAGCTTGTCCGCGTTGCGACTGGCCAGCACGATCACGCGCTCACCCGCTCGCATGCGTCTCCCCTCCCGCGCGACGGCGCGCCCGCTCTCGCTAGGCGCCGGTCGCCGGCGCCAGCGCGCGGCGCTGCACCTCGTGGATCTTCGCGATCGCCGCCGCGGCGAGATCGAGCATGCGGTCGAGCTCCTCCCGCTGGAACGGACGCTGCTCGGCCGTGCCTTGCACCTCGACCAGGCCGCCCCCCTCCACCATGACCACGTTCAGGTCGGTGCCGGCCTGCGCGTCCTCCTCGTACTCGAGATCGAGTCGCACCTCGCCGTCGACGATGCCCAGGCTCACGGCCCCCACCAGCTTGGGCAGCGGGTGCTGCCGCAGCTGCAGGCGCGAGAACGCGTCGTGCAGCGCTACCGCCGCGCCGTTGATGGCGGCGCAGCGCGTGCCGCCGTCGGCGCGGATCACGTCGCAGTCGAGCGTGATGGTCAGCTCGCCGATCGCGTTGAGATCGGTCGCCGCGCGCAGGCTGCGCCCGATCAGCCGCTGGATCTCCATGGTCCGGCCGCTCTGCCCCTTCGCGGCGGCCTCGCGGACCATGCGCTCGTCGGTCGAGCGCGGCAGCATGCCGTATTCGGCGGTCACCCAACCGCCGCCGTTGGCCTTGAGCCAGCGCGGCGCGCCGCTGGCGATGCTCGCCGTGCAAACGACCACCGTGTTGCCCATCTCGATCAGGGCCGAGCCCTCGGCGTGCGGCAGGTAGTCGCGGGTGATGCGCAGCGGCCTCAGCTGCGCGGGCTTGCGCCCGTTGGTCCTCTCGGTCACGCGCGCTCCCTTCCGTGGCGGACCAGGCGGCCGGCTTGCTCCACCTCGTCCAGGTTGACCTGGCGCGCCGCTTCGATCGGCCGCCCGAGAAAGCGCGCGCCGATCTCGGCGAATTGCCACGGCACGTCGCTGAGCCAGAACTCCAGGCGCGACGCCGGCGCGGCCGCCGCCGACGCGGGGCGCTGCAGCCCGAGCTCGCCCAGGCGCCGCGCCGCCGACTCCGCCAGTTCCTCGGCCGAGTCCACGAGCACCGTCTCCGGCTCCATGAAGCGGCTGATGGCAGGCTTGAGCAGGGGGTAGTGCGTGCAGCCGAGGATCAGCGTGTCCACCCCCGCCTGCCGCAGCGGGAGCAGATAGTGCGCGATCGCCATCTCGGTGAGCGGGTGGTTCGTCAGTCCTTCCTCGGCCAGCGGCACCAGCAGCGGGCACTCGCGGGCCACCACGCGCGGCGCGCCGACCGCGGCGGCGAGCGCCTCCTGATACCGACCGCTGCGGATGGTGCCGCTCGTGCCGATCACACCGATCCGCCCGCCCCTGGTGCGCGCGAGGGCCGCGCTCACGCCCGGCTCGATCACGCCGAGCACGGGCAGGGGAAACTGCGCCTGCAGCGTCTCCAGCGCGAACGCGGCGGCGGTGTTGCACGCCACCACGATCATCTTCACGCCGAGCCCTTGCAGGAACGCCGCGTCCTGCCGCGCGAACTCGCGGACCGTGCGCGCTCCCTTGGTCCCGTAGGGAACGCGGGCGGTGTCGCCGAAATAGACGAAGTCCTCAGCCGGCAGGCGCCTCAATAGCGCCCGCAGCACGGTCAGCCCGCCGAGGCCGGAATCGAAGACGCCGATCGGCCCCACCTACATCCACCTCCGCGGATCGAGGGGGCGGTCCAGACCGATGTGCCCGGCCAGGGTCTCTTCCTGGGCGCCGGCGATCAGGATGAGACAACTGCGCACCTCGGGGAAGTTCAGCGCCACGGTGCGCAGGATTCCCGCGATGGTCGCCTGCTCGCCCGCCGAGCCGCCCGGGTGGTTGGTCTTGAGCTCCGCGCTGAAATCGAGCACCACCGCGCCGCTGCGCTCGTCGTAGAACACGGACAGCGGGCGGGCCCCGGGCGGGATCACGCCGATCGAGCCGCGCTCCATGGGCCCGGCGCAGAGCAACTGCAGGGCGGACAGCAACTCGTCCTCGAGACGGCCGGCGACCGGCACCCGCCTGGTCTCGACCACGGTCCCGTCTCCCGCGCGACTGGCGAACGCGACCTGGACGGCCCGCGTCTCGGCGACGGCGGGCGGCGCGACCTCCGCCGGCCTGACGGGCAGGCGGATCCGCTCGCCCCCGGGCAGCGCCGGGCCGAACAGCCACAGCGCGGCGACCAGCACGGCGGCGGCCGCCGCGGCCAGAAACAGCGGCCGCGGCCGGGCAAAGAGGCGCCGCCAGGGCGCCGTCACGGCCGCCCCCTTTCGTCGAGAGCCGCCTCGTCCGCCACCGTCGCCGCGTGTCTGTCCCTGAAGGCGAGGATCGCGTCGCAGACCGTGCGAGCGATCAGGCGTTGATGTTCGGCGTCCGCCAGGCGCGTCTCCTCGTCACGGTTGGAGAGGAACCCCATCTCCACCAGCACCGCCGGCATGTACGCCCCCACGAGCACGCGGAACCCGGCCTGCTTCACGCCCCGGTTCTCGGTGCCGAGCGCGTCGCACAGCGCGGCTTGCAGCGTCTCGGCCAACTCGCTGCTCTCGTCGATGAAACCGTTCTGCACCAGATCCCAGAGGATGAACGAGATGTCCTCGCCGACCGTCCCCGCCTCCGCGTTCTCCTCGCGGGCGACCGAGGCGTCGCGGTCGGTCTTGGCGGGCGACAGGAAGAACGTCTCGACGCCCGTCGCGTCCGCGTGGAACCAGCCGTTGCAGTGCAGCGACACGAACAGATCGCCCGCCGCCTGGTTGGCGATCTCCGCGCGCCGCGCCAGCGGCAGGGTGACGTCTTCGTCGCGCGTGAGCACGGCCTTCAGGCCCGCCCGCTCGAGCCGCCGCTGCAGCTCGCGCGCCACCGCGAGATTCACGTCCTTTTCCTGCGTGCCGCGCGGGCCGATGCGTCCGGTCTCCTCACCGCCGTGACCGGGATCGACGACGACTGTGCGCACGCGCAGCGGCCGCTCCGGCGTCTGCGCCGGCGCCGTCTGCTGCTCGCTGAACGGACCGCTGGGCGGCGGCTCGGGCAACGCGCCCCGGGGCCGCGCCGCGGTCATCGGCGTCGCCTGCTGCCCGGGCTCGACGCCCAGGTCCAGGGCCAGCGACGCGGCGTCCCATCGCGCGGTCCGGCCCAGCGCCGGCGCGATCACCTCGGTGAGCAGTTCCATCGGTACCCACAGATCGCCGCCGAACACCAGAGGCGGCGTGCGCAAGAGCACCTCGCGCCCCGCGCCGACGACCAGCCGGCTGCCCGCCGTCAGCGCGAAGGTGCGGTCCGCCGCGGCCAGCGTGAGGCGGTGCTGCGCGGCCTGCCAGTCGCGCCTGGTCCCGCACAGATCCGACAGCTGCGCCGAGGCGAGGTACACCTCGCGACTGCCCTGCAGCAGGCGGCGCCCGGCGAGCGCCAGCGGCGCGTCGGTTCCGGCCGAAGTCGCGCGGATCGCCAGCGCGGGCGCGTCGGCGTCGAGGCGGGTGAACGCCTCGGGGTCGACCGGCGCGGCACCGCCCGCGCCGGGCAGCGCCGTCCACAACGACGCCAGCGCCAGCGCCAACAGCGGGATCGTCGCGCGCGCTCGCTTCCGTGCGCCCCGAGGCCGTCGGGTCATGCGTCCTTGCTCCTTCCGCGGCCGGCGCCCCTTCGCCCGAGCTCGCCGGCGATCCGCCGCTGGACATCGCGCCGCGCCATGGCGTCGCGCTTGTCGTGCAGCTTCTTGCCACGTGCCAGCGCGATCTCGACCTTCGCCAGCCCACGCGCGTTGAAATAGACGCGCAGCGGCACGAGCGTCAGCCCGCCCTCCTCGAGGCGCGGCCGCAGGCGCCGCAGTTCGCGCGCGCTGAGCAGCAGCTTGCGCCGGCGGAACGGCTCGTGGTTCTCGCGATTGCCCTGATCGTAGGGGCCGATGTGCATTTTGACCAACCAGGCCTCGCCCGCGCGGATCTCGGCGTAGGCGTCGCCGAGGCTGGCCTTGCCGGCGCGCAACGCCTTGACCTCGGTGCCCTGCAGCACCAGGCCGGCCTCCCACCGGTCGAGGATCTCGTACTCGTATCGGGCGCGGCGATTGGCCGCGACGACCTTGATTCCCGGGTCTGTGCGCTGCGCGGCCATGGTTTTCCCCCGCCCGCGACCGCACCGTCGGCCCGGGACCGGGAAGCTAGCACTTCGCCTCGCGCCGGACAAGACGCGACAACCGGGGCGGCACGCCGGAGTTGACACTCCCGCGGGTCGGGACTAGATTCAAGCCCCCGCGCGCGGGCCGCGCCCGCGCGACGGCGTCCGCCGCTGCAGGCGTGCCCGGATGGCGGAACTGGTAGACGCGCTACGTTCAGGTCGTAGTGAGGACACCTCGTGGGAGTTCGAGTCTCCCTCCGGGCACCAGCTTCCCGCCTTCGCCTCCCGGCCGCCCCCTATTGCAGATAACCGAGCGACCGCAATTGGCGGCGGATGTCCTCGTCCAGCGCCGGGTCGACGCCGGCGGTGTCGGCGACCGCGGCCGGCGCGAGCGACGCGTAGGTCGGCACCCGGTCCTTCTCCAGTCGCGCGGCCAGCCGCCGGCCGGCCCGCGTCATCCCCTCGGCGGCGATCCGCCCGGGCATTTCGGCGCTGGGAGGCAAGCCGACGAGCGCCAGCAGCGTCGGCGCGACGTCGAGCAGGTCGACCCGCAATCCCGTCGCGCCGGGTCTGAAGAGCGGACCGCGCGCCACGAAGATCCCCTCGCGCCGGTGCTCCTCCGTGCCGAGCGTCCAGCCCCGCTTGCGCAGCCGCGCGCCGTGGAAGCCGTGATCCGAGAGCACGACGACCTGGCGGTCGGGCGGAAACCACCCCAGGATCTCGCCGAGCGCTTCATCCGCCCAGGCGTAGTACTCCGGCACGACGCGCCCGAAAACGGCGATCTCCTCGGCCGACAGCCGCGTGGGGCTGGTATCGGTCCGCCAATACCGCCAGAACTCGTGGCAGATCATGTCCAGGCCGCGCAGATATATGACGAAGAGCTCCGCGTCCCCGCGCCGCGCCAACCAGCGCCCAATCGCGATGTAGGAGCGGTCCGCCGCCCAGATGCGGCTCAGGGTCTGCAGCCTCTCGTCCAGGCGCGGCGCCGGTCGGGCCGCGCGCAAGGCGGCGAGATCCACAAAGCGGCCCAGTTCCTCCTCGCCCACCTCCTGGGGCGCGACCCGCAGCGACTGCACCCGCGGCTGCAGCGAGTCCGGCGCGACGAGCCCGCGCACGGGCACGTCGCGCCCGCCCGCCCACGGCACGTAGTCGCTCACCATGACGCCGTCGATCGACCGCGCCGGATGCGTGACCCACCATCCGACGACATCGCTGCGCAGACCGGCCGCGTTGGCCACGTCCCAGAAGGCGGGCGACCGCCAGCTCGAGGCCCGCACCGGCGTCTGGTCCCCGCCGTCCGCGTCCTCCCTGACGAACCCGCCGATGCCGTGCTGGGCCGGCCTCAGACCCGTCGCGATGCTGGCCCACAGCACCGGCGACTTTTCCAGCGGCACGAAGCTGAGCAGTTCGGCCCGCGCCCCCTGCGCCAGCAGGCGCTGCAAGTGCGGCAGGCGGCCGGCGGCCAGCAGGGAATCGGCCGGGATCCAGTCGGCGGCGTCGAGTCCGATGACCAGCAGCGGACGCGGCGCGCTGGGCGCCTTTGGCCCGCAGCTTGCCGCCAGCGCCGCCAGCAGCATGCCCAGACCCGCGGCCGCCGCGCGCCGCCCCATCGAGCTCGGCCGCCACGGCCGCCCGCTTCGCCCCTCCATGCGCACCTCCCGCTGCTGCGCGCCCTCCAGCTACAGTCCCGGCCGCCACGGCCGACACATGATAGTGGCGGCACCCCGGGCGGGCTACCCCCGGGTCGCGGTGCCGCGCCACGGGGAAACGGCATGCGCTGGATCGACATCGACCTCCAAACGCCAGCCCGTTGCCGGGCGGCCGCGCCGCGTTTGACGGAGGCGGCGGCCCGAACCGCGGCGCTGCCCGCGCTCGTCGAACAGGCGGGTCCCGACACGCCGGCCATCACGCGCGAAATGGCCGCCGTCGGACAGCTGCTCTTTCGCGCGGTCACGCGGGCCGATCCGCGCGCGTTCGCGCCGGACGCGCAGGGGGCGGGCGCCAGCGACGCCCGCATCGGCGTCGCGGAGGCCGACGGCGTGCTCGGCTACCATCTGGTCGCCAGGCCCGACGACCTCGCGCTGCCGTGGAACTGGCTTCACAACGGCCTCGGTTTCCTGCTGGCGCAGCACCCGATCTGCGCCGGCCCGGCCGGCACCTGGGCCACCTTCGCGCAGCCGAACCGCCCGTGGCTCGGGCGCCACCGCGAGGCCGCGCTGGGGGAACTGGCCGGCGGCGCGCAGCCTCTGCCTCACCTGCTGTCGAGTTTGCGCCCGGCCGAGGCCGGCGCCGCCCGCATCCTGTTCCTCGCCGGGCACGGCGACGCCGAGGTGTGGCCGCTGCTCTATCGCGAGGCCGAGGCGATCGACACGGCCCTATCCGGCCCCTTGCCGGCCAACCCGCTCGCCCGCCTGCATGTGCCCGCGGCCGCCATGACGCCGGGCAGCTTGGCCCGCGCGCGCTGGTCATGGCAGGGGTTCCACTTCGCCGGGCCGACCGCCCGCCCGCCGGCGGCGCCGGGCGAGGAACCCTGGCAAGCGCTGCAGTCGGCGGGCTGGTCGGCGCGAGAGGGCGCGCCGACGGCGGCCACCGACCTGGCCGTTTCGCCGCAGGAAGAGCTCGGGGAACTCGAGTACGCCGGCGTCGATCCGATCAGCGCGCTGCTCGACGAACTGACGGCGCGGGCCGACGCGTCCCCCCCCGCGCCGCCGCCTGCCCCGGCCACCGCAAACGCCGGCCCGGTCTCGTCGCGCCGCGGCCCGGGCCGTTCACGGCGCCCCCGCGAGCAGGCCCCCGACCAGAGCCGCTGGCTGCTCGAGGACGGCCCGCTGCGGCCCGAGACGCTGGCGGCGCACGCGGCCACTCCGCCCCTGGTCTTCTCGAACAGCTACCTGAGCCTGCCGGGGCTGGGACCGCGCTTCTTGGCCGCGGGCGTGTCGACGTTCGTGGGCCCGGTCGCCCCGCTGCGCTCCGGGCCCGCGCGAGAGTTCGCCGCCCGCTTCTACGCCTGCCTGGCGGAAGGGTGGCCGGCGGCGGCCGCGCTGCGCGGCGCCGCGCTGGCCTGCCGCGAGCTGTTCGGCGCCGAGCATCCGGCGTGGCTCAGCTACGGCGTGGTCGGGCACGGCAGTCTCGCCCTGCAGTATCTCTGACCGCTCGCTCCCTCACGCGCCGCCGTGCGCCCGGATGACCGCGATCAGCTCGTCGTGCACCAGTCCGTTCGTCGCGACGAGGTCCCCCGCGCCCGGACGCCAGGGCGCTCCCACGTGATCGGTCACGCGACCCCCCGCCTCCCGCACCAGCAGGATCCCGGCCGCCACGTCGTAGAGCGCCTGCGGCGAGCCCTTGCCCGCGACGAGCGCGTCGTAGCGCGCGTCGGCGACGTAGGCCATCTCCAGCGCGATCGTGCCCAGGCGCCGCATCTTCATCGTGCCCAGCAAAACGGCCTGCAGCAGGTCGGCGTTCTGGATGAACCGCCCCCGTTTCTGCAGTTGGGCGCTCACGACCGCCTCGGCCAGGGCCGCTCGGTCGCTCACGCGGACGGGTCGGCCATTGAGGCGCGCCCCTTCGCCCGCGCTCGCCGTGAACGCCTCGTCGAGCAACGGATTGAAGACGCAGGCCGTCAGCACGCTCTCGCCGTCCACGAGCGCGACGCTGGTGCAGAAGGCCGGTAGGCCCAGCGCGAAGTTGAGCGTGCCGTCGATCGGATCGATGTGCCAGACGCGACCCGCCGCGGGCGCGGCGGACCGGTCCCCTTCCGCCCGGCCGAACTCCTCGCCCCAGATGCCGTCCTCGGGGAAGCGGGCGCGGATGCGCGCGGCGAGCAGACGCTCGATCTCGCGATCCGCCTCGGTGATCGCCTCGCGGCCGTGCTTGAAGCGCAGCGGGCCGGTGCGGCGGAACAGGCCCAACGCGATTTCGCCAGCCTCGCGGCACCAGTTCACCAGCAGTTGTTCGGTGTTGGGAAGGCGCGCGGTCATCGGCTCTCCTTCTCGGCGGCGCCCAGGCGCGCCGCGAGGCGCGCGTACCCGGTGTGAACGTTCCGCACCAGAGTCGCGATCTGCGCGGGCGTCGCGCCGTCCAGATGGATCCCCGCGATCGCCACGCACGCGCGCCCGGTCGCGGCCGCGACGGTCGCGGCCCCCGCCGCCGCCAACGGGCCCTCGCGGTGGGCGGGCGCGACGTGCAGCGCCCGCCACGACTCCCCGCGCGCCCCGCCGCGCGGACAGTCCAGCGCCACCGCTCCCACGTGCGCCTCGCCCCCCGCCACCAGCAGGACGTAGTCCCGGCCCTGGCGGTGCAGCGTCAGGCGCACGGCCGTGCGGCCCCTGCCGACGCTCAAGGAGAGCGCGGCGGCCGCGGGCCGTGGACGCTGCGGGCGGGCGGGCATGAGCGGACTCCGCGGGGCCGGACGGGGGGGCGCCGTCCGCCCGGCGATTCGTTTTGACGCCGCTGGCCCCCATTGGGTATGAAAGTTATGTTGAACCGACGGGGGCGGGAACCTTTTTCCCGCGGAAACCGTTATGAGCAGGCGCCCCCCGACGACCCGCCGCTACCCGAGGCACGGAGTGCCATGACCCCTGAGCGGTCGCACGGCCATCTGCCGGCCTGGCTTGCGGGGCTCCTCGCGTCGCAGGGTGTGCACCTGCTGCTTGGCCTGCTGGCCGTGGCCGTGTCCATCTTCGCGGTGGTGGACGCCACCCAGCAGCGGCCCAACGACGGCACGGTCTGGTTGCTCGGCCGCCCGGAGATCGTCGTGCTCGAGGCCCCGACCCGCCCCGGGTCGACGCCCTCCCTGCTGCGCCCGGACGACCGCATCCTGGGCATCGCCAACCGCCTGGTCCGCACCCCGCAGGAGGCCGCGTCGCTGCTGCGGCGCCAGCACGTGGGGTCGCCAGTGGAGTATTTGGTGCGGCGCGACGGGCAGGACATCGTCGTGCCTGTCCAGCTGACCGGCTTCCGCGTCGCCGACCGCTTCTACGCCTACAACATCGTGCTCGCGCTCATCTACCTGGCGATCGGCTTCGCCGTTTACGCGCGCAGCCTGAACGATCAGCCGGCGCGGCTGTTCTTCATGCTCTGTCTGCTGTTCAGCATCTTCTTCGTCACCAACCTCAACCGGTCGAGCTACTTCTGGGGAGATATCATCACGCAGAACGCCGGCGCCTTCGCGCGTTTCCTGCTGCCGGCCCTGTTCCTGCATTTCTTCCTGGTCTTCCCGGACAAGAAGCTGACCCTCACGCGCTACTCCTACGCGGAACCGCTCCTGTACCTGCTGCCCGTCATGTTCTACGTGCGTTTCACGCTGGATCAGTTCTTCGGCTCGCGCGCACCGCGCATCGGCACGGTGCAGTGGCTGGCGCTGGGCATCTGTTTCTCGCTCGGCCTGATCGCCCTGCTGCACAGCTATATGAGCTATCGCGACCCGCTGCAGAAGCAGCGCGTACGCATCCTGACCATCGGCACCATCGCCGGCGTGCTGCCGTTCCTGGTGTTCAAGGTCGGCCTCGAGGAGATGACGGCCAACTCCGAACTGGCCTGGCTGGGCATCGCGCCGCTGGCGGCGTTGCCGGCCTCGTTCGGCTACTGCATCGCGCGATATCGGATCATGCAAGTGGAGGTCATGCTCAAGCGGAGCCTGATCTACACCGTGCTGACCGCCGTGGTCGTGACCGCCTACTTCGCGCTCGCCCTGGGCATGGGCGTGCTGTTCGCCAGACTGAGCGGACTGACCAGCCAGCTGGTGATGGTCGGCGCCACGCTCGGCATCGCCGCCGTGCTCTGGCCGGTCCGCTCGCGCACGCAGGATCTGCTCGACCGCCGCTTCTTCCGCAATCGCACGCACCTGGCGAGCGTGCTGCAGGAGTTCAGTCGCGAGATCCCGCGACTCATCCAGCGCGAGGCGCTCCTGGAGCGCGTCGGCTCGCGCTTGTGCCGCATCCTCGACCTGCCCGGCCTGGCGGTCTACTTGCGGGAGGAGCGCGCGGGCGCGACCGCTTGGGCACTGGCCGGCCGCACGGAGACGGGCGAGACCACCGCCGCCCCCGTTCCGACCGCGCCGGAATTCCCCCCGCAGCTGGAGCTCAACGCCACGATCACGCGCCTGGAGCGTTTCAACGAGCCGTTCTGGATCGAGCGCCCCGGCACCGATCCCCGCGCCCTGGGCCCGGCCGTCACCCGCGAACAGGAGGAGTTGGCGCAGCGGCTGGCCGAGCAGGAGTCGCTCGACCGGGCCGGCATCGCGCTCCTCGTGCCGCTGGCGTCGCAGGGGCGGCTGGTCGGCCTGTTCGCCCTGCCGCACAAGCACAGCGACGACGCCTTCCACGTGCAGGACCTGGATCTGCTGACCATTGTGGCCGGCCAGGTGGCCCTCCAGGTGGAGAACAGCCGCCTTTACGAAGAGGAAATCGAAAAGCAGAAGCTGGACGAGCAGCTCGCTCTGGCGCGCTCGATCCAGAGCCGTCTGCTGCCGTCGCGACTGCCGACCGTGCCGGGCGTCGAGCTGTCGGCCGTGAACATCTCCAGTGCGCAGGTGAGCGGCGACTACTACGACCTCATCGTCCGTCCGGACGGCCAGCTCGGGCTCGTGGTGAGCGACGTGAGCGGCAAGGGGATCCCGGCCAGCCTGCTCGCGTCGAGCCTGCAGGCCGCCCTCCGGGCGCACTGCGACAACTCCGACTCTCCCGGCCACATCCTCCAGCGCGTGAACAAACATCTGCACGCCAGCACCGACCCCCAGCATTTCGCGACGCTCTTCCTCGGCTTCTACGACCCGCGCACGCGCCGCCTGCGTTACAGCTCGGGCGGGCACAACCCGCCGATCCTTCGCCGGGCCGCGGGCGCGATCGAGCTGTGCGAGGAGGGAGGTCTGCCGCTGGGCGCCTTCGATTTCGGCGAGTACGCCGAAGGAGAGACGCAACTGGACGCGGGCGACGTGCTGCTGCTCTACACGGACGGTCTGACCGAGGCGTGCGACGCCGCCGGCGAGGAGTTCGGCACGGCGGGCGTGGAGCGGGTGCTGCACCTGTGTCACGGCTGCTCGGCTGGTGAGCTCGTGCGCACGCTCGGGTCGGAGCTGCAGCGGTTCTGCGGGCGGCGCGAGACGGACGACGACGTCACGATGCTGGTGCTCAAGGTTGGCGGGCAGGCAACAACGCTCGACAGCGAAGGCGCGGCCGCGGCGGCCGCGCGCGGGGAGTAGGCATGAAACGCTCTGCGCTTTTCACCGGCTTGGTCCTGATCGCCCTGTCAGTGGCCATCGCCCACTGGGCACGCCCCTCGCGCGACTGGACGACCGCGTCCGCCCAGGCCGCGAAGCTGCTCGCCGAGGGCGAGACCGATCTGCGCGCTTTCCGTTGGCAGCAGGCGGAGCGGACCCTGGCCGCCGCGGTGGAGGCCGACCCCGGGTTCGCCATGGCCCGCGCCGCGCACGCCGAGGCCCTGGCCACCCTCGGAGAGAGTGAACGCAGCCGGCGCGCCGCGCAGCAAGCCGACAGCCTGGCGCAACTTCTGCGCGACTCGGCGGAGCGATTGGCGATCCAGCTGCGCCTGACCGCCTACTACCCGCCGCTGGCGGCGAGCCGCGACTCGCTGCTGGACCTCCTCGAGGGGCAGCGCCCGGACTGCCTCATCGTCGCGATCACGCGCGCCCGGCAGGCCGAGCAACGCCGCGATGCCGCCGCCGAGGCGGCGGCCTGGCACGACGCCTTGCGCATCGACCCCAACTTCGCCGGCGCGTGGAACCAGTTGGGCTACCTGGCGGCCCGGCAGGGCCGCTACGAGGACGCGGAAGGCTACCTGAGCAAGTATGCATTCCTGGCGCCAGACCTCGCCAATCCGCACGATTCGCTGGGGGAGATCCTCGCACAGCAGGGCAAATACGAGCGGGCCGAACTCGAGTTCAAGACCTCGCTCTCGTTGCAGCCCGACTTCTTCCCCTCGCTGCTGACCCTGGCGCAGGTGTACGTGGAGCGGGGCCAGATCGAGCGGGGCGTGCAGCTGCTGGAGAAAGTCCGCGCCCAGATCGCCGGCACCGACTGGGAGCGGCGCGTCGACGGCACGCTGATGCGCACCTACTATGATCACGAACTGCGCGACGCCCTGAGCAAGGCCGTCGCGCGTTGGCTCGCCGCCCATCCCCAAGACTGGCAGGCGGCCTATTACCGCGCGGTCGCGCTGGGCCTGGCCGGCCAGCCGGCGCAGGCGAGCGCTGCGTGCGACACCTTCGCCGCTTCCCTGCCCCGGGCGCCGTGGTTCGACGGCACCGAGGCGACGCGTGACCGGGCGATGGTCCTCGTCCACAACTGTCGCGGCATGTTGGCGCTCGAGGCGGGCGTGGCGGACTCCGCCTGCGCCCATTTCGCGGCCGCGCTCAAGGCGAGCAGCGACGCCGCGCCCAGCGAAACCTGGTCGCTGCGCCTGAACCACGCCAAGTCGCTGCTCTTGGCCGGCGATCCGGCTTCGGCCCTGGCGCAGGCGCGCGCGGTGCTGGACGTGAACCCGCGTCGCCTGCGGGCTCTAAGCCTCGAAACGCGCGCCCTGCTGGCGCTGGACCGGCGCGACGAGGCGCGCGAGGCGCTCGCGCGCCTGCGCGAGGCGCTCGCGGCAGCCGACGTTTCCGTCGTCGAAGCCTTCGAGAACGCCTCCTACGTTCGCGAGCTGAGCGCGACGCGGCCCGCGCCCTAAACCTCGCTGAAGAAGAACGGCTTGAGGCACTGGATGATCTTCTCGTAGGTCTCCGGGTAGAGGGCCCATGTCGTGGCGGCCACCGAGCTGAGCAGACTGTTCCCGTCCTGCGGTGTGAAGCAGAACCCCGTGATATCGTGGCCGCCCTCGCTCACGTGGATGCCCTTGTAGGGGATCACGGTCTGATTGAGGATGCGGCCGTAGAAGCCGTGGTCGCGCCCGAAAGAGAAGACCGAGTTCGCCGATTTCTTGTGCGTCATGGCGATGCGATCGTTGGCGCGGACGCGCTGCATCAGTTTCTCGTGGGTCACCGCCTTGCGCACCTTCAGGTGGAACTGGATGACGTGCATGAACTGCGTGTTCAGCTTCATCGCCGAGGAGAACAGGTTCAGGTCGTACCCCAGGGTCTGGAACAAGTGCCAGGCGTCGCGGGCGTGGTGCGTGCCGAATTTCGCATCGCCGTGCGAGCCGATCTCCGGGCTGGGCGAGAACTTCTCGTCCTGGCTGATGTCGTTGGCGCGGCGGATGCAAACGAAGCGCCCTTCGACGAGGTTGTCCGGCCCCTCGTCGCCAAGGCCCAGCGTGCTGATGAGCAGCGCCAGATTGTGCGTGTTGCAGCTCACGACCTGGATGTACTTGTCGGCGACGTGGTCGAGCGCCGAGTCGTTGACGCCCCTGGCGTAGGCCTTGCCGAAGCCGAACTCGCTGCCCTGGGCGATGAAGAGCGCGGCGCGGTCCTCGTACTTGCGGTACCACTTCTCCTTCATGTCGTTGCCCGAGGGGGTGCAGTCGATCACGACGCGCGCGCCGTCGAGCGCCTCTTCGGTCGTCATGCTGACGCGCGCGCCGATTTTCTCGAATTCGGCGACGCGCTCGGCGTCCGTGGCCAAGCGGGCGCCCCGGCGCACCAAGTCGAGCACCTTGCTGCGGTCCGTCATCAACGGTGTCCGCTTGTGAAAGACGACGTCGTCGATCCCGAGCTGGTCGCGAAAGTGACAGAGCAGACCGATGAGCGGTTCCCCGATCGTACCAGTGCCCACGACGAGAACACTCTTCTGACCGAGCATGGACTCCTCCTCCGCGCGCGGGCGCCGGGGCGCGGGCCCGGCGCCGCCTTCAGGCAACCCCTTCCAGATACGGCCGCCAAGCGGCGACCTCTCCCTCCGTCCAGCGCCGCCTGTGGAGCCAGGCCAGGTTCCAGCGCGGCGCGCGCGGCCGCGACAGCAGCGTCATGCCCGCTTCCGGCGGCGTGCGGTCCCCCTTGTGCGCGTTGCACGCCAGACAGGCGGTCACGCAGTTTTCCCAGGCATCGACGGCCGCGGATCTTCCGCGCAGGCGCGAGCGCGGCACGACGTGGTCGATCGTCAGCGGCTGTCCGGTCTCGCCGCAGTACTGGCATCGCCAGCCGTCCCGGGCCATCACGTTGCGCTTGGTGAGTCGCACGCGCAATTGGCGCGCGGCGCGATGGACGCACACGATCAGCAGGCGGATGACACGCGGCATCATGAGCACGAGCCGCTCCGCGCGCAGCGCCACCGCCTCGTCCGCCTCTTGCACCACGGCCTTGCCCGTGCAGACGAGCTTCACCGCCCGGCGGACGTTGACGACGTTGACGGGGCGAAACCCGGCGTCCAACACCAGCACCGGCCGCGAGAGGGATATCGCCGACATGGCGCGCAGGGTACCATTTCCGGGCGGCGGCCGCCAGCGTCAAGAGGGCGGCGCGACGGGCTCACAGCTCGTGCGCCAGCCGCTCCCCCGGGTTCATGAAGAAGCGGTTCGCCGGGTAAGGTCGAAAGTTGCTGACCCGGCTCGTGTAGATGCAGGCGAAGTCCTTGACCTGCCCGCCGAAGCGACTGGCCGCCCGCCCCTCCTTGAAGAGGGAACCCCAGAAGGGATTGTACACGGCGGCGGTGCGGCGCTGCAGCGCGCTGCGTCGCTGCAGGCCCGCGGCGATCTCGGCGGCCAGGTCCGGCGGCGCGACGGACTCGGGAGCGCCGGGCCGCAGGTGGAAGTCGCGCCGGAATTCGAGCTCTTCGAGCCGCGCCTCGATCTCCTCCAGGGCGCGGAACTCGTCGCGCAGCGCCAACTGCGCCGCCACCTCTTGCTCCAGTTCGGGCACGATCATGGCCGTGCGCCAGCCGACCGATTTTTTGCTGCGCAGGATGTCGCCGTAGGTGTGGTCGCCGAAGTAGAGGATCGCGTCGCCGAAGGCTCCCAGCTTGGACTCGAGGAAGAACGCGTCGCCGCCGACGTAGCAGTTGCCGCGCGCGTTGGCCAGCAACTCGATCTTGCCCCGCGGCACCGCGCGTCCCTTGCCCCGCGGCACGAAGAAGTCCGGCTTGCGCGCCGCGCAGATCACCAGATCGAAGACCTCGTCCAGCGGCGACGGGTCGTCGGCCAGCGCGTGGCGCATGACGGCGGCCGTGTACTCGACCTCGCTGTTGGTGAGCAGGAACAATTTCTTGCCCGCCGCGCGCAGGCGCCGCAACGTGTCGCCCAGATGCGGATCGCGGACGAAGTAGCGGTCGAGATCGGCCATGATGGTCCGCTTGAGCGAGCCGTCGCGATGGATGGTGTCCACGGCCTCGCGGATGTCGTTGAACAGGATGCGGTAGCTGCTGCGGATCAGATCGGGCTCCTCGTCCTTGAGCCGCACCAGCTCGGCGTAGAGACACCCCTCCGGCACGTCGAACAGCGTGTCGAACACCCGGTAGCGGTCCTGGCTCAGGCGCAGCCGTCCCCGCTTGTACACCTCGCGCCGTTCCTCGCGGGCGAGCGTGCGCGCGCCGTGCCTGACGCGGGACACGTACCCGTGGGAATCGGTCTTGAGCAGGTTGCCCAGCCGCTTGTCCACGATCAGACCACGCTGCGCCTGCTGCGGCTCGTAGGCCAGATCTAGGATCGTCGCCGGATAGCCCTTCTGCCGCACCAGCAAGCGCAACGCCATGGCGAAGCAGAGATGCTCGAACGTTTCGGCGTTGTAGAGCGCGAGCGTGTGGTCCATGTCGAAACCGATGGCGGCGATGGAGCTCATCCGCAGGTTGCGGTTGCAGTAGACGCGCAGTGCCGGCGGGGGTCCGACCGGGACGGCGTCCCGGGGGACGGCGGCTGTGGACATGGGGCTGGGCCTCCGCTTCAGAACATCGGCTGCGCCAGATGGGCGGGCAAGTCTTCGCCGCCCGAATCCCGCCCGGCGCAGGCCGGGTGTTCGGGGAAGCGCAGGGCGACCTGGCGCCGCCAACTGGCGGCGTTGTCGTGGAATCCTAGCTCATCCAGCACGCTGCTGCCACGCAACCAAGCGCGGTGATTGAGCTCGTTGGCGGTCACGGCCCGCAAGTAGAGCTGCAGGGCTCGCTTGCGGTCGCCGGCGTAGCGCGCGCACTCGGCCAGGCCCAGCCAGGCGGGCGAGTATCCCGCGTCGACGGTCAGCGCCTTTTCGTACAGGTCGGCCGCGTCGGCCACGCGGCCCTCGACCAGAGCCAAGTCCGCGCCGATGCGCAGAGAGCTCAGGGCCCTTTCGCGCGGGCCGGGCCCCGTTTCGTCGGCGACGGCCGTCCCCGCGCGCACGACGGCCAGGTCCGCGCGCGCCCGCGCGGCCAGGGCCTGCGCTTCGGCCGCCGGCAGGCTCGCCGCCGCCTCGGCCAGCCGCCGGATGGCCGCCGTCGCGCCGATCGCGGCCAACCCCGGCCGCTCTCCCCAGTGGACGCGCCCCGCCGCGACGGTCGCCAGCGCGCCGGCCGTGTCGCCCAACGCGAGGCGGCAGGAGCCGATCCGCGCGGCCAGGTCCGGACCGTAGGGCAACTGCGCCCGGGCCTGCGCCGGCAGCGCGAGCACCTTCTGCCAGGCGCGCTCCAGCATGCCGAGCCCCTCGGCCAAACCGGCCACCGGCAGCACTTCGTCCTCCAGCACCGTCAGCGACAGCCCGGCCAGACGGTATTCGAACCAGGGCTCCGCCGGCCACTCCTCGCTCGCCCGTCGCAGCAGGCGCACGTCCCGTTCGCGCTTCTCGGCGCTCCGCTCGCGCGTCGCCCCCGCGTGCGCGATGGCCAGCGGCGCCTCCAGGATCTCCAGCCCCAGCGGCTGCGCCCAGGCCAGCAAAGAGGGCAGCACCTGCTCGTGGACGGGATAGCGGTACCGGATCTCGGGGGCGTTGCGGAACAGGCGCACCTGGCGCGCGGGATCCGCGCACGCCTCCGGACGCGGGCCGTTCAGGGTGACGCGATAGCCGGCCGCCCGCTCGCAGGCCAGCAGGCGCTGGAAGTCGACCGGACGCAGCGGATCGAGACGTTCGTCGGCGTCGAGGACGAGGATCCAGTCGCCGTACGCTTCGTTCAGCGCCGCGTTGCGGGCCGCTGAAAAATCGTCGCGCCAAGCGAAGTCCACGACGCGCGCCCCATAGCCCTCGGCAATGATGCGCGTGTTGTCGCGCGAGCCCGTGTCAACGACGATGACCTCGTCCACGAGCGCGAGCGCCGACTTGATGGCCTGGCCGATCGCCCCTTCTTCATCGCGGGCGATCACGCACAGGCTGACGGTCCTGCGTTTCATGCCTTCCAGCCCGGCAGCCGCACGGCGGCAAGGTCGTGAATGTCCCCTCCGGGTGAGATATCGTCCGCCAAAGCCCTTGGTTTAGGCCGGGACGCGCGAGGCTGGTCCGCGCAACCTGCCGTTGCAGAATCGCTTGCGAGCGGGCATCATGAAGAGGATCCAGCGCGCCGGCCGCGCCGCGGCGCCCGACGCGTCCGACCCTGCGCCAGGGGAGTTCGACGATGAGCCCGCCCGACGCCGGCGCCTCCCCCCCTCGCCGCCGCCTGCCGCCCCCGGCGACCGCGGCGCCGGCCCGCGCGCCAATCTTCGGACTGCTCGACAACGTGCGCAGCGTGTGGAACGTCGGCTCGATGTTCCGCACCGCCGACGCCGCCGGACTCGGCGGGCTTTTCCTGTGCGGCGTCACCGCCACGCCGCCGCGTCCCGACATGGAGAAGACCGCCCTGGGCGCGACCCTGACGGTGCCGTGGGACTACTGGGAGGACGCGGCCGCGGCGATCCGCCATCTGCGCGAGCGAGGCGTCGCGGTGCTGGCGCTGGAGCAGGCCGCCGGCGCGCGCCCCTTCGACCAGGCGGACTGCCCGTTCCCGGTCTGCTTCGTCGTCGGGCACGAGCTGCGCGGCGTCTCGCCCGCCGCGCTGGCCCTGGCGGACGGCTCGGTCGAGATCCCGATGGCGGGCAGCAAGAAATCGCTGAACGTCGCCGTCAGTTTCGGCATCATGGCCTACGAGCTGCGCCGACGATGGCGGGCCAAGCTGGCGACGGCCGGCGACGGCGCCGCCGGCGCCGTGAAGGAGCGGCCGTGAACGAGCGCCCGCGTTTCCGCAGCCCGTGGTCGCTGCCGGCGTACGGAGCGGGCGTGCAGATCGCGCGCTGGGCGCTGCGCCTGTGCGGGCGTTCCGAGAAACAGCTGATCCAAGGTCTCGTCGCCGCGCAGAACGCGCGCGTGCGGGCGCACCTCGCGCGCCATCCCGCGCACACGCTGCTGCTGATCCTGCCGCGCTGCGTGAAGCGGCCGGGCTGTTCCGTCGACGTGCGCGGCGAGCTGCACGCCTGCGCGGTCTGCCGCGAATGCCCCCTGGGAGAGATCGCGCGCCTGACCCAACGCCGCGGCGTGAGCGCGCTCGTCGCCTTCCGCAGCCACCATGCCCTGGCCATGGCGCGCCGCGAGCGCCCCGACCTCATCATCGCCGCGGCCTGCGAGGACCGGCTGATCAAGGCCCTGCGCCGGGTGCCCGGAGTGCCCGCCCTGCTGTCGCCGCTGACCGAGATGAGACAGCCGTGCGCGGGCGCGCAGTTCGATCTGCGCTGGGTGCTGGAGCAGGCCGCGTCCGCCCTCGACGCGCCGGACGACCGCGCCGCGCGCGCGGCGGCAAGGTAGCCCGCCATGCGCCGCGGCAGCTGGTGCGTGTTCCTCAGGCCGCGACAGTGGCCGATCCTGACCTGCCAACTCGCGGTCGGCGTGCTGGCGGCGCCGGCGGCGGTGGGCAACCTGCGCGGCGGCGGCGCGGCAGAGGCGATCGGCGAGACGCCTCGCTGGCTCGTGCTGGCCGCGGCTTGGCTGGCCTGGGTCGTGGGCCTCAACGGCGGCACGTTGGCCTACAACAGCGCCCACGATCGCGACACGCACGACATCGCCTACCTGCGTCACCCGCCTGCGCCGCCTCCAGGTCTGGCCGGGCGCGCCCTGGCGCTGATGCTGGCCGGCGTGGGGGTCGGACTTGTCGTCGCGCCCGCCTTCGCGGCCGTCGTGGCGGCTTGCGTGGCGCTGTCGGTCCTCTACTCCCATCCCCGCGCGCGCCTGAAGGGGATCCCGGGCGCCGACCTCGCCGTGAACATGGCCGGCTACGGGGCAGCCACGACCCTGGCCGGCCTGATCGCGGGCCAAGCCGCCTGGCGCGCCGCGACGGTCGGTCCCGACCTCGGCGGCTGGCTGCTGACGGCCGGCTTCGCCTGTCTGTTCGGCTCTTTCTATCCGCTCACCCAACTGTACCAGCTCGACAGCGACCGCGCGCGCGGCGACCGCACGCTCGCCGGCGCCCTGGGGCCCCGCGGCAGCCTCGTCCTGTCGTGCGGACTGGGGGCCGCCGCCGTGCCCTGCTTCATCGCCGCGGCCGCCGCCTGGGACACGGCCCTCTTCCCCGGCGCGACGCCCCGGCTGCCGCTGGCGCCCTTGGCGGCGCTGGGCGCGTGGCTCGGTCACGTCATCGCCTGGCTCGCGCGCGCCCGGCGTCTGGACGCCGCCGCGCACGAGCGGGGCATGTACCGCGCGCTGCTCCTCTGGGCCGCGGTGGACGCCGCCCTCTTGGCGCATTTGTATGGAACGGGGGCCGGGGACTGAAGATGGCACCCGGGCCGGGTCAGAGGTTGACCCGCCGGCGGCGATCAATCTCGCCCGTGTAGCGCACGCCGAGGGCTTCCAGTTCGTCGAGCACGCGGTCGAGCAGGCGCACGCGCTGGGCCAGCGGCAGAAAAGCGCTCTTGAAGCCGTTCATGGCCAGATGCACGACCTGCTCGTTCGTCAGGCCGAAATGTTCGACCGCCAGCGCCAGCTCGCGGCTGACCGTCGTGTCGGAGACCAGTCGGTTGTCCGTGTTGAGCGTGATCCGCAACCCTTCCTGAAGATACCGGCCGATCGGATGGCTGCGCAGATCGGGCACGGCCCGCGTCTGCAGGTTGCTGGCCAGGCACACCTCCACCGCGATGCGGCGGTCGTTCACCCAGGCCATCAGGTCCGGGTCCTCGACCAGGCGTGTGCCGTGCCCGATGCGATGGGCGCCACAGTAGTGGACGGCCTGGTGGATGGAAGCGGGGCCGAAGGCCTCGCCCGCGTGGATCGTGACGTTGATGTTGTTGTTGAGGATCAGGTAGAACGCCTGGATGTGATGCTTGGCCGGGTAGTCCTTTTCCGCCCCCGCCAGGTCGAAGCCGACCACCCCTCCCCGTTTCCAGCGCACGGCCAGTTCCGCCAGACGGAACGATTCCTCCGGGGCCATGTGCCGGATGCCGCACAGGATCTGTCCCGTGACGACGCCGAAGCGCCGCCGCGCTCGGTCGAGCCCGTCCTGCACGGCGGCGACCACGTCGTCGGGCTGCAGACCCTCGCGGGTGTGCAGCAGGGGAGAGTAGCGCACCTCCATGTAGCGCACGTTCTCGGCGTGCGCATCGGCCGCGAGCTCGAAGGCGATCCGGGACAGGGAATCCGCGCTCTGCATCATCCGCAGCGTGATGTCGAAGACCTTGAGGTATTCTTCGAGGCTGTCACAGGTCTCGTCCACCTGGCAGACCAGGCGCACGTCGTCGTCGGTCTCGAACCGCCAGGGCAGATCGGCGGCAGTCGCCAGCTCGCGCACGGTCGAGGGCCGCAGCGATCCGTCGAGATGGACGTGCAAATCGGTCTTCGGCAGCGCGCGTAGGAAGGCGAGCTCGGGGCCGGCTCCGTCGATCACGGGGCAAACCTCCCTCCAAGACACGGTCGGCGCGGTCCGGGTCGGCGATCGTCCCGGCCATGATAGGGAGTCGGGACGGCGCGGGCAACCGCCGCGAGCCTCCCGGCGCGCAAGCCGGCCGGACGCTCGCCTGCCGCCGCGCCGGGGCCGGACGCGGTCGCGACATTGGACAAGCTTGCGGCGGCCGAATATATTCAGGCATTGCTAGGTTCCGTACCCGGAAAGGAGCTCCTCCATGCCGCGGATTTGGAAGCTGTCCGCACCGGCAGTCGCTCTGTGGGGAACGTTCGCGCTCGCCGGCGCGGTCTGGGCCACGGCCGCGGCCCAGGAGGAGGCCGGCGACGCCGTCCCGGCCGAGCCCGTCGAGGCCGTCGCCGATACGACCCAAGCCGACCAGCCCGCGCCCCCGACGCGACGCAAGCATCCGGATCTCCTCGGGGTCCGCCTGCGGGGGCAATACCGGATCCCGATCAAGGTGCTCAAAGTCGACGTGCGCGACCTCAACGACATCCTGGCGTCCGGCAGCGGCCTCGAAGCCGGGTTGAGCTGGTGGCTGCTGGACGGGATGGCCCTGTCGCTGCACTACAGCCGCGGCGGCTTGAACATGACGGACAAGGAGCAGGACCTGGCCCGCTTCCCGGTGGCGCCCGGCGTGCAGGGCGACGAGTACCTGCAGCTCGACGCCTATACGTTCGCGATCAGGGCCTACCTCGGCGGCAAGCTGTTCCCGAAATCGTCGTTCAACCCCTATTTCGTGGGGACGGTGAGCCGTTACGACTGGGTCTTCGCGCAGAGCGGCCGCGACAGCGAGCCTTACTACATCCTGGACGTCAAGGTCGAGGGCCGGGACACGGGCGTCGGCGCGGGGATCGGCACGGAATGCCGCCTCGGAGGCAACCTGTTGGCCGAGGCCGAATGGACCTGGAACTACGTGCTCACCGAACTCGACGAGAACTCGGAAGCGTTCGAGATCTGGACGAACACGCACTACTGGCAGTTGGCGGGGGGCTTGACCTGGACCTTCTGATGGAGGCGGCTGGCTCGCCTCGGCTCGACACGAGCGCCCCGGCCCAGGCCGGGGCGCTCGTGTCCGTGGGCTGAACGCCGGCGCGAAGCGGGCGCCGCTCAGGTCCCCGACGCGAAATCGTCGCGGTAGCGGATCTGCTCGGGGGTGAGCTGGTCGATCCCGACGCCGAGGGTCCGCAGCTTCCAGCCTGCCAGCTCCTGGTCCTGCGCCTCGGGAATGTCGTGCACGGCGACCGTGAGGTCGCGCCCCTCGCGGGCCAGGCGGATCAAGCTCAGGAACTGATTCGCGAACGACATGTCCATGACCTCGCTCGGGTGCCCCTCGGCCGCCGCGAGATTCACGAGCCGCCCCTTGGCCAAGACGTAGATGCGCCGGCCGTCGGCCAGCGTGTGCTCGTCGCAATTGGGCCGGATCTCGCGCGCGCTGACCGTCAGCTCGTCGAGATGCTTCAGGTTGATCTCGCAGTCGTAGTGCCCGGTGTTGCAGACGATCGCGCCGTCCTTCATGGCCTCGAAATGGCGGCGGACGATGACGTCCTTCATGCCGGTGGCCGTGATGAAGATGTCGCCGATCGCGGCGGCTTCGTCCATGGGCAGGACGCGATGGCCGTGCAGCACGGCCTTGAGGGCCGCCGTCGGCTTGACCTCCGTGCAGATGACGTTGGCGCCCTGCCCCTTGGCGCGCATCGCGCAGCCCCAGCCGCAATGGCCGAAGCCGGCCACCACGAAGTTCTTGCCCGCCAGCAGCACGCTCGTGGCGCGCAGGATGCCGTCCAGGCTCGACTGGCCCGTGCCGAAGACGTTGTCGAAGTCCCACTTGGTCTCGGCGTCGTTGACCGCGATGACCGGGTATTTCAAGGCGCCCGCGGCCGCCATCGCGCGCAGCCGATGCACGCCGGTCGTGGTCTCCTCCGTGCCGCCGATGACCTCCCGCGCCAGTTCCGCGTGTCTGTTGTGCACGGAGAAGATCAGATCGGCGCCGTCGTCGAGCGTGAGCGTCGGCCTCAGCTCGAGCGTGCGGTCGATCGCCCAGTAGAACTCCTCCACGTTCATGCCGTGCCAGGCGTAGATTGGCACGCCCTCGGCGGCGAGCGCCGCCGCGACGTCATCCTGAGTCGAGAGCGGGTTGCAGCCGGACCAGGCCACCTGCGCGCCAGCCGCCTGGATCGTGCGCACGAGCACGGCGGTCTCCTTCGTCACGTGCAGGCAGCCCGCCACGCGCATGCCCTTGAGGCTCTGCCGCGCCGCGTGCGTCTGGCGCAGCGCCATGAGCACCGGCATGCGGGATTCGGCCCACCCGATCTTCAGACAGCCCTGCTCGGCCAAGCCCAGGTCGGCGACCTTGTGCGACAATTGTCGATTCGCCATGCGTCCTCCCCGACGGTGAACAACGACTCCATGCCTCGCCCGAGCGCGCGCCCGGAGCTTCAAACACTCTCACTCTCGTCCGCGTCCGGCGTGACGCCTGGCCGGGCGGCCACGGCCAAGAACACCGCGGGCCAGGCCGCCGCGCCGGCGCGTCGGCATCCGGCCGGCGCCACGGGCGGGCCGGCCGGACGCGTCGTGAGCGACAACGGCGTCAGGCCGGCCTGCCGCAGCCAGCGCTCGACCTCCGGACCGTCGAAGCCGAGCCACTGGTGCGCCAGCTGTTCGCGCATCCACGTCTGGTCGTGGCGCGTGAAATCGATGAGCACGACGCGCCCGCCGGGCCGCACCACGCGGGCCATCTCGGCCACCGCCGGGCCCGGCCGCGCGACGTGGTGCAGGACCATCGCGGCGAACGCGGCGTCGCAGACGGCGTCGCGCAGCGGCAAGGCCTGCAGGTCCGCGCGTTGGAACCGCACGTTCCGCCAGGCGTGACGTTCGCCCAGGGCGCGGGCGCGCGCCAGCATCGGCGCGCTGTGGTCGACGGCCGTCACGCGGCAACCCGCGGCGACCAGCAGCGGCAGCAGCGCGCCGGTGCCGGTCCCCACGTCCAGCACGTGCAACCCCGGCGGCACCAGCGCGACCAGCGCCGCCAGGTTCAGTTCCGGCAGATCGAAGGCTCGCCGCAGGTCGTCCCAGTGCGCCGCCGCGCCGGCGTAAAAATCGCGGGCCCGACCCGCGCGCGCCGCCAGCGCCACGGTCAGCGCCGCGTCGTCGGCAGCGGCCTCCGGCACGCCCGCCGCGGCCGCCAGCACCGCGGCCCGCAGATCCGCGCCGCCGGCGAAGTCCTCGGCGTCGACCGCCGCGTACCAGCTCCACGTCCCTTCCCGCCGCTGCCTCAGCCAGCCCGCGTCCCGCAACACGGCCAGATGCCTAGAGACGCGGGGCTGACCGCCACCCAGGATGCGGACCAGTTCCTGGACGTTCAGCTCTTCGCGCGCCAGCAGGCGCAGCAAGCGCAAGCGGGTGCCGTCGGCGGTAGCGTGCAGCAGGTGGTGAGGCTGAACTCCGGCCACGGGCGCGCGACCCCTCCCGCTCGGGGGGCGGTATTCATCAATGAATGCATATATAGTAATTAATAAGCGCGCGGCCTGTCAACCCGCCGATGCGCGAGGTTGGGCCTCAGCATTCCCCGGCCACGTGCGCCCACCAGAGCAGATCGGTCAGGGGCAGGATCGGCAGGTCCGGCGCGACGTCCCGCAGCGCGCCCGCGATCTGACCCAGACAGCCCGGATTGCCGGTCACGATCAGGTCGGCGCCGGTTTCGGCCAGGCACTGCGCCTTGCGCCGCCCCATCCTCGCCGCCAATTCCGGATGCAGCAACGCGTACGGGCCGCCGCTGCCGCAGCAGACCTCCGCCTCCCGCGGCTCGACCACGATCAGCCCGGGAATTCGGGCCAGCAGGGCGCGCGGCTCGTCCACGATGCCCTGGCCGTGGCGGGCGTGGCACGGGTCGTGGTAGGCGACGCGCAGGGGAACGGCGCGCGGCGGTGGCAGGGGGAGCTCGGCCAGCACCGCGGCGGCGTCGCGCGCCCGCGCCGCCAGCGGCGGCGGATAGCCCTGGAGCTCCAGGCCGCAGCCGGCGGCCTCCACGATGACGACGTCGGCAGGGTCGCGGGCCAGCGCCGCCAGGTTCACCCGGCGCTGGCGCGCGGCGCGCCGGGGTTGGCCGGCGTGTTCGGCCAGCGCGCCGCAGCACGCTTGCCCCCGCGGCACGCTGACCTCGCACCCCGCGGCGGTCAGCAGGGCGCGCAGGCGCTGCTGGGCGTGCGGCAGCAGGGCTCCGCTGGCGCAACCGCGAAAGAGCGCCACGCGCCGCGGCGGCGCCGGCGGCGTCGCTCGCCGCGCCGCGCGCGCCGCCCCGTCCGTCCCGCTCGCCCCGCCGGCTCCCGCGCGCGCGACGAGCCCCGCCAAAAGCCGCGCCAGGTCGGCGTCCTGCCAGCTCGCGGGCACGGCGGCCACCCACCGGCCCACGCGCGACCCGGTCCAGGGCAGCCGAGGCAGCGCGGCCCGCCCCCAGCGGATCGGCGCGCCCAGCGCCGCCAACGCGCCGCGCCGCGACAGCAACGCCGCGATCAGCCACGCGCCGGGGCCCCGGCGGACAGCGTGCGCGCGCGCCTTGGCGACCTCGAGCAGCGTCGCCGAGATGCCGCTGGGACAGGCCGTCACACACGCGCGGCAGCCCAGGCACAAATCCAGCGCGTCGATCTCCGCGGCAGCGGGCACACGCGACGGCTCGGCCACCAGGCGCCCCAGCAGCAGCAGGCGCCCGCGCGGCGATTGCGCTTCGTTGGCCGTGGCCAGGTACGTCGCGCAATGCGGCAGGCAGAGCCCGCACTGGATGCACGCGCGCAGCAGCCGATCCAGTTCCGCGGGCGGCGGCGCGCAGGGGCCCCGAGCGCTCACGACATCTCCCCCTCGCCCGCGGCCCGCGCCAGCCAGGACGGCGTCGGCAGGCGGCCGGCCGGATCGCACAGCGCCTTGAGGCCGGCCAGCAACGCCCGCGGCACGCCCGCGTCGGCCGGGGCCGGCAGCTCCGTGCGCGCGCCGTCGCGCGCCACGACGTCGGCGAGCCAAGGGTCCGTGTCGTCGCCGGCGCGGAGCGCCCGCGGCACCCACAGCAGCGCCGGGGCCGCCTGGAACACGAAGCGCCCCGCGGCCAGCGCGGCCGGCGGCGGCGCGGGGCGGCCGCGGCGCAGCGCCAGCAAGGTCCAGTCGGGATGGGCGAGCGCCCAGTCCGGCAGCTGGGCCCGCCGCGGCAGCGCCGTCAGCTCGCTCCCCGGCACCAAGTCCGTCGCGCCCAGCGTGAAGCCGCCTTCCTGCACGGCCGCGGCCAGCGCCGTGGCGCGGCGCGGCAGGTCCCACGCGCGGTCGCGCCCGGGGCACAGCACGCGCACCGACCACGCGCCGCCGTCAGCGCGCTCGGCCACGGCCACGGGCGCCGCCGGATCGCGCCCCTGACGCAGCAGTTCGCCCAGGAGCGCGCCGAAAGCGGCCGCCAACTGCGCCGGCGACCGGCCGGGCGCGGCGTCCAATCGCCACAGGGCCACCGCCGGGGGCGCCGGGCGCAGTTGGAAGGTGGCGCCCGTCACCCGCGCCAGCGTGCCCTGCGAGCCGCAAAGCAGGCGCACCAGGTCCAGCCCCGCCACGTTCTTGGTGACCGGCGCCCCGACGTGAAGCGGCCGCCCGTCACCCGTCAGCGCCCACACCTCGAGCAGATGGTCCCGCACGGGCCCCGTGCCGGGCAGCGCCGGCCCGGGCAGCCCCGCTTCCACCAGCGACGCGACATCGCCGACCGCGCCCAGGCCGGGCCCGTCGCCCAGCGGCCGCCACGCGCCGCAGGGGACCCAGAAGCCGCGCGCCAACGCCTGCGCCTGCAAGGCCGCGAAGTCGGCCTCGCCGGGCGCGGTCAGGGTGAGCGAATCCCAGGCCACGCGCGCCTGCCGCGGCGCCGCGGCCTGTCCGGCCGGGCCGGGCGTCCCGCCCGGCGGCGGCAGCGCCTTGCCCGGATTGCACAGCGAGCGAGGGTCGCAGAGGCGGCGGATGCCGTGCATCAGCTCCAGCGCGATCGGGTCGAGCTGGGCGCCGACAACGTGCAGCTTTTCCAGCCCCACTCCGTGCTCGCCGGTGACGCTGCCGCCCAGCGCGAGGGCCGCGCCCAGGATCTCGTCGGCTGCCGCGTGCGCGCGCGCGGCCAGCTCCGGATCGCGCTCGTCGTAATGGACGCCCGGATGCAGGTTCCCGTCGCCGGCGTGGAAGGCAGTCGCGACGCGCACGCCGTGCCGGCGCGCGATTTCGCCCGTCGCGCGCACGATCTGCGGCAGGCGGCCCAGCGGCACGCACACGTCCATCGTCACGTAGCTGGGGGCCAGCCGCCCGACCGCGCCGAACGCCTGCTTGCGGCAGCGCCACAGCTCGCGCCGCTCGCGCTCGTCGCGGGCGGTTCGCACCTCGCGCGCGCCGCCCGCTTCCAGCAGCGCCCGCGCCCGCTGCGCGTCCTCCACGACGGCCTGCGGCAAGCCGCCGAACTCGACGATCATGGCCGCCTCGACGTCGGTGGGCAGTCCGAAGCGGAAGGCCTCCTCGACCGCCTCGAGCATGGAGCGGTCCACCATTTCGATCGCGTCGGGAAGCATGCCCGTGCCCAGCAGAGCCACCACCGCCGCCGTGGCGTCGTCCAGCCGCGGGAACAGGGCGAGCAGCGTGGCCAGGGCCGGCGGCTCCGGCGCCAGGCGCAGCTCGACCTCGGTCACGAGGCCCAGGATGCCTTCGCTGCCGCACAAGAGCGCGAGCAGATCGTAGCCGCGCTCGTAGGCCGCGCCCGCGCCGGTTGAGCGCGGCCGCCCTTCGGCGTCGATCCAGACGAGCCGCAGCAGATGCTGCAGCGTGACGCCGATCTTCAGCGTGTGCGGGCCGCCCGCGTTCTCGGCGACGTTGCCGCCGATGGTGGCGGCCCCCTGGCTGCTCGGGTCGGGCGCGAAGCGCAGTCCGTGCGCCGCCGCGTGCCGCGACACCCGTTCGTTGACGACCCCCGGCCCCACGCGCACGCGCAGCGCCCGCGCGTCGACCGGGCCGAGCGCGTCGAGCCGCGCCGTCGCGATCACGAGCGAGCCGTCCGGCGGCACCGCGCCGCCCGAGAGGCCCGTGCCCGCGCCGCGCGCCACCCAGGGCACGCCGTGCCGCGCGCACAGCCGCACCGCCGCGGCGGCGGCCTGGGC
>CALMJK010000003.1 GCA_937864225.1 uncultured bacterium
GAGATGGTACGCGGTTCGAGTCCGCGGCGGCCTACCAGCAGATTCAGAGAAGGGGGTTGCTGATCGGCGGCCCCCTTGCCTCTTTTGGTTGCAGAGAGCCGCGCCTGGCTCTGGAATGCCGCGACAGACCATGGTATAATCCCGGCCAGCGGTTGCGGGGAGGGCGCAGCGGCGACCGACTTCTTTGGTTCTTCCACTCGGATATCCGCACTCACTCTTTCGTCGGATCCGGCGCAGCCGCCTCGGCACCAGGCAGGGAGGTGGCGTATGCGCTAGCGCCGGCCTATCCACTGAGGGGGAGGGGGGAGAACAATGAAGCGATTCGCGACTTTCGCGTCTCTGGTTCTGTTCATGGCGCTGGGGGACGCGGTCGATGTGGCAGCGGGAGACACCCATCATGCGGTTTACAACGGGAGAAACACGATTTACGGCGAGCCCGTCGCGACCACCAAAGCCGCCGTGGACACGATCTATCTGCTGGGCGGACCCAACCGCGGAGACGGCGACTTCGAGGCCGGCGCCGCGCCGAGTTGGGATGGCTGGACTCATGTCGACATGACCCTCCAAGCGGTTCCGCGTTGGCAAGTCTCGGACTGGAACAACCCTGGCACCGGCAACGGCGTGTGGTGCGGCGAAATATTCGGACCGTGTGGGCCAGGGGACCCGGAAGAGGGCTACGGGAATCACTGGAGGGAATGGCTGGATTTCTACGGTGACGCGCCAGACCCGACGGTGAGCACGAACGTGCGCGTTCGGGCGCTGATGAACTACGACACCGCATCTGTGGAGGATTTTGTCTATCTGGAACTTGAAGGCGAAGGCCTAATGTACATCATGGGCCATTGGAGCGGCTCCAACAAAGACGATGCAAACGTTTTCACGCCCGTTGAGGTGGACGAAGGGTTCAGCGTAGAAACACGCGAATATGTCGGTCCCAATCATGACCAGATTCACCTGCGGTGGGAGTTCATTTCGGACGACACTGGCAGCGACGAGGATTGTCTGTATCCTACCTATGGTGCCTGCACGATCGACAATATCGTAGTGTCGTTCAACGACGTCGTGGTCTCCACGACGGACTTCGAGGACGAGACGCTGGGCGATTGGGCACTCGTATTTCCGCCCCCGGTCGGCGACTTCGCCAAGGTCTGGCCCCTCTTGAGCGATCTCGACCGGTTTGTCGACAACAATACCCCCCAGGTCGCGTTCATCGATGACGGCCTCGTCGTGCCCGGCACCGGCGGCACGCTCGGCGTCACCTGGATCTACGGCCCGGGCGGCTTCGTCGTGAACCTCAACGGCGGCCTCGCTGGCCCTGGCAATCTTCTGCACAACCGGATCATGTCGCCAGTTTTGGACTGGCCGGCGGGAAACGCGGGCGCGCGCCTGGGCTTCGACGCCTACATGCATTTGCCCTATGAGAATCGGTTGTTCACGCAGTGGTGGTTACGTACGTCCGCCGACGGCGGCGTGACCTGGTGGACGAGCAATGATCAGTGGCTCTGGTACGATGACGCCCGGTACCGACGCTTCGAAATACCCGTGGCCGTCTATACCATTCCGGGAGCCAACAAGGCCCAGGTCTGCCTGGATGTCATCCAACTCGAACCCCTGGACAAGCCCCTGGACCCCACGCCGGCTCCCTATTTCGACAACGTCTGTTTCAAGGTTTATCCTCTGTCTGGGCCTGCCATGGCGGCGCCTGGCTATGCGCTCCTTCAAGACAATTTCCCGGAAATCGGGATCATAGACTACGACAATCTGGTCACTAACTGGGTGCGCGTGGACATCGCGGCCAACATCTCGCCTCCCGAGCATCTGCGCAACGACCCCGGCGACTCGACGCTCTGCGACGTCGTGCCGGCACGCGCGGGCTCGACGCTCAACGACATGCCGACCATGGTCGTGCGCATGAAGGCCAACCCGCTGTTCGACGGCGTGCGCGATCCCCTGCCGGCCGGCTTCACCCGCACCGGCAACCTGATCGACGGCGTGGTCACGGGCAGCCAGGACCCGAGACCGGATCGCTACTTCTTCGATCTGCCGGACACCGGCTTTTTCTACCCCGGCGATGTCATCCACTACTATTTCCGAGCCGAGGACAATTTGGGGGGGGACATCGGGGTGACATTGGTGCCTTCCGACACGACCGGCTTCAGCCTGTTTCCCGGCATGGACGACTACGTGCCGATGCGCTTCGACATGGATTTCATCGTGCGCGCGCTGCCGTCGATGACCATAACGAAGGCCTATGGTCAGCCCAAGGTCCTGTTCTGGAACGATGCGACGGGCTATGGCGGCGACGACGAGTGGTACACGTCGCTGCGCCAGCTAAGCGGGCGAGAAGGAGTCGACTACGACAATTTCGTCACCAAAGCGCCTGCCGCGGGTCTTGGTAACGGACTGGGTGGCCGGGCGAAGCCCGCGCAGGTGGCGGGCTACAGAACGATGCTGTACACCTCGGGCGTGCTGCGCGACTTCACGATCAGCAATGGCGATTTTGATTACGACGCAGGCAATGACGTCGAACTCATGAGGCAGTGGTGCTATGGGACGAAGAATCTATTCGCCACAGGCGACAATCTTGCGGAAGACTTGGCAAAATCCGGCGTGAATACCAATCTTTTCATGTCGGACTTTATGAAGATTAGTTTGAATGCCAAGGACGTTCGTCCTCTCATTGGCAACCAGACGTCGCCGATTGTCGCGCCGATTGTGGGCAATGAGGTCGGGTTGGTGGAACGGTACTATGCCTACGGAGGTTGCCCGAACTCAAGCGATTCCGATGCTGTCCAACCGATAAATGGTGGCGTGCGAATCGCAGAGTTTCTGGATGCGGCGGGAGCGGCTGGCCAATTTCCATTCTCGGCTGCGACGCTGGGGGTGGAGGCGTGGGTTGGCACGCGAGTGATCAGCATGCCGTACGACTTCCAGTTCATATTTGACATACCCGGGCAGGGAGGCGGTCCGCTGCCGGTGCCGGTGCGCACGAGGGTCATGGAGAAGATCATGTTGTTTTTCGGCGAGATCGCTGGCGGTCCGAACACAGATGTTCCGGGAGCTCTTGTGCTGGGGGCCAGGAGCTATCCGAACCCGTTCAATCCCGCGACAAGGATCGCGTACACGCTGCCGCGACCGGGCGAGCTGGCGATCAGGATCTTCAACGTGCGTGGAGAGCTGGTGCGGACGCTGTTCGACGGCTGCGTCACCGAGTGCGAGGGTTCGGTGGATTGGGACGGCGCCGACGACGGCGGCAGGAGCGTGGCGTCGGGCGCCTATTTCTATCAGGTCAAGACGGATGGCGGCGAACTCTTCAATAAGGTGATGTTGCTGAAGTGATTTCGGCGGCCGGACGGTCGCTTGTCTGCATGCGCGAGGGCCTGCCTTAGCGGCAGGCCCCTCGTGTTTCCTCGCAAATCCAGGACGAGCTTGATCAGGCCTTCTTGGCCTGTTTCGTCGCGCCGACCTTAGCGCGCTCGGCCTGGAGCTTGGTCCACTCGCGGTCGAACTCGTCGACCGTGCGCTCGAAGGTGTCGATCATGTCCAGGATCGGCTGGGGCGTCTCCAGGTCGACGCCCGCCTTGCGCAGGATCTCCAGGGGAGGGGCGCAGGAGCCGGCCTTGAGCAGGTTGTCGATGTAGCGATCGGCGACCTTCTGGCCGCCGCGTTCGATCTGGCTGGCCAGCGAGAGGCCGCTGGTCAGGCCGGTGGCGTACGAGAAGACGTAGAAGTTGTAATAGAAGTGGGGGATGAACGCCCACTCCACCTCGTCGTTCTCGCCCAGCTCATAATCGGGGCCGTAGTAGCGCTGGACTAGGTCACGGTAGGTGGCATTGAGCCAGGCGGCGGTCAGCAGCTCGCCGCTCTCGGCGTGCTCGTGGAAGCGCTTCTCGAACTCCGCGAAGAGGGTCTGGCGGAAGATGGTCAGACGGATGCTCTCGAGGCGCTGATTCAGCAGATTGAGGCGCGCGGGAGTGTCCTGCGTGGTCGCCAGCAGGTGATCGAGCAGGAGCGCCTCGTTGCAGGTGGAGGCGACTTCGGCCAGGAACGTCGTGTAGCCGCTGTAGACAGGCGGCTGCGACTCGTTGCTGTAGACCGAGTGCAGCGAGTGGCCGAATTCGTGCGCGGTCGTCATGACCGCGTCGAGCGAGTTGTCGTAGTTGTGCAGGACGTAGGGGTGCACGTCGCGGGCGGCGCCGCTGCTGTACGCGCCGCCACGCTTGTTGGCGTTGGGGTAGACGTCGATCCATCCGTTGGTGGGATCGAGGCCCTTGCCGATGCGCGCCAGGTAGTCGGGGCCCAGCGGTCGCAGCCCGGCGAGGATCATCCCGCGGGCCTGCTCGTAAGGATAGTTCTCCTCGATCTCGCCCACGAGCTGATTGTACAGATTGGCGAACCTGACCTTGTCGTCGAGGCCGAGCACCTTGCGGCGCAGGCTGATGTACTTGTGCAAGGAGCGCGGCAGATTCGCGTTCACGGTCTCGATCAGCATCTCGTAGGCGCGCGTCGAAATGTCGTCTGGATCCAGGGCGGCCTCGAGGCAGGAGGCGTACCCGCGGGCCTCCTTGTTCATGATGTGCGCCTTGGCCGCGCCGTCGAGCGAGGTCGCCAGGGTGTTCTCGTACTTGCGCAGCGTGCCGAAGAAGGCCTCCTGCGCCTGCCGGCGAACGTTGTAGACAGGCGAGGAGCGGTAGCGGCTGAACCCGGTCAGCGTCAGCGGCGTCTCGCTGCCCTGCTCGTCCACGAGCTTCGGGAACTCGATGTCCACGTTCAGCATGGCCTCGTGCACCTCGCCCGGGACCGCTGTCACGTTGCCCGTCAGGGCGAGGATCTTCTCCTCGCCGGGGGAGAGCGTGTGGTCCTTGAGGCGGCGCACGTTCCGGAGATAGTGCGCGTAGACGCGCAGCTGCTCGTTGTCCGCCAGGAAACGGTCGATCACGGCCTGGTCCATGGCCAGGATTTCGGGCTCGACGAAGGCGACCGTCTGGCCGAAAGTCGGCAGCATCATCTCGATGCGACCCTTGCGAACCTTGTTCTCGTCCACGCTCTGATCGGCGTCGTAGCGAGTGCTGGCCCACGTGTACGCCTTCATCAGGCGCACGCGCAGCGTGCTGATCTGCTCGAGACAGCCCAGGAGCGTCTCCGACGATTCGGCCAGCCGGCCGGCGTACTCACCTAAGCGCGGAAGCTCGGCGCTGGCCGCCGCCAACTCCTGCTCCCAAGCCTCGACGGTGGCGAACAGGTGCTCCGGTCGCCATTGGTAGTCGGCCGGGACATCCGCGCGGGCGGCGGCGGGGTTTGGCTGATAGGCGGCCGGCTCCGCCGCCGCCACGGTCCCCAGAACCGTCGCCAAGAACCAGGGCGCGCAGGCGCGCATCCACTTGCGGGACATTCGCAAACCTCCCCTGTCAGTGTTCAATCTGCTCATCGACACAGGGAGCCCGGCCCCGTGAGGGGCCGGGCCCCGTTTCGCTCGGCCGGTCACCGCGGCTCAGCGCAGCGGGCGTCCGTACTCATCCGCTTCCGGCCCGGACAGCAGCTTGCCGGACTCGGGCAGGGGAACGCTGATGGGCGACCACGCGGCGCCGTCCCAGTGCAGCATGGTCCCGTCATAGCCGCACGCCCAGATGTCGGAGGCGGAACTGCCCCAGATGCCCGAGAGAGGCAGAATGCCCAGGTGAACGGTCGCCAGGGTCGAACCATCGTTGGCCCGGCGGATGATCTTGCCGGTGCGGGTCACGAACCACGAATCGAGGCCGTCGCTCCACATGGCCTCGACCGCTTCCGAGGCGGGGCTGCTCACCTCGAGCCACGAGAAACGGTCGAAGATCAACTGTAAGCGGAACAGTTTGCCGGTGTCGGTGGCCAGGAAATTATCGGCGATCGTGGCGCTGCCCTGGCCGGCGTTGATCCAATCGGGAGTGCCGATGGGGCCCAGGAGCCACCTCGTCGGGCGCGTGTCTGCCATCAGCACGACGCCGCCACTGCCCGAGATGCCGTAGTCCGTCACGCAAGTGAGCGACGCGATGTCCCACTGGCTGCGCAACAGGGTGTCGACGCTGGTCGTGCCGTCGCTGTTGTAGAGCATGGCCGTATCCGGCGTCTCGATCCAGGTCAAGTTCTCGAGCCGTTTGACCACGCCGCGCGCGCCACAAATGTAGGTCGCCCCGCCGGGACCCTTGCCGACGTCGTAGAGATTCTCGCTGGTGCCCGTGCCCAGTCCGGACCAGACAGATCCATTGTATCGCCAGGCGAGTCCCTTGTGGCCGACCACGAAAACGTCGCTCGGGCCGGAGCCCCAGACGGCCGTGAGGGCCTCCGCTGTATCGAGATCCTCCCGGAGCGCCCACGCGTTGCCGTCCCAATGGAGCAGCACTCCCGGTCGGCCGACGGCCCAGACGTCGCTCGGGCCGCTTCCCCACACGTCGAACAGCCACGGGCTGCTGATCGGCGGCGGCGGGGTCTCGTAGGTGACGACACCCGGATCGTCCGAGCAACCGGCCAGCAAACACAGCAGGCCGCCCAGAAGGAGGGCGGCCAGGAGAGTGAACAAACGCCGCGAATGACCGCAGCGGTGACCGGTGCTAGCCAAAACTCTCTCTCGCATGGCTCAAGGGTCCTTCGCGCAAAAGTGGGGCCCGAACCGCGCGGCCACCGCCCCCGGCGGGCGCGCCGCACCCGGGGTCCCCTCGGGAGCCCCGGCCTGGATCATGAATTTAAGCCTCGTCAGGTAGAATGTCCACCTTCGACCGCTCGACATCTCCGCCTAGCGCTTGCCGGGGCGGCCTTTCGAGCGGTAATTGGGACGCGGTAAGCCGCGAACCGGCGGCATGCCCGGTCACCCTGGCTCCTGGAGAAGGCATGACCAAACAGAACGAGGCCGGATTGCCGACCGGTCCGCAGCTCGCCGCGGCCGTGGCGGACCTGCGCCAGCGGCTGGACGCCGTGATCCTGGCTCACTACTACCAGGAACCGGACATCCAGGACGCGGCCGATTTCGTCGGGGACAGCCTGGCGCTGGCGCAGCAGGCCGCGCGGACTTCGGCGCGGGTCATCGTGCTGGTTGGCGTCCATTTCATGGCCGAGACGGCGAAGATTCTGAATCCTGACAAGCAGGTGCTGCTGCCGGACCTCGCCGCGGGTTGCAGTCTCGCGGACGATTGCCAGGAGGAAGCCTTCGCGTCTTTCTTGGCTCGACACCGCGGGCACAAGGTGATCACCTATATCAACTGCTCGGCGCGGATCAAGGCCCTCAGCGACGTGGTTTGCACGTCGTCCAATGCAGAGCGGATCGTCAGATCCTTCCCGGCCGATCAGCCGCTCGTTTTCGCGCCCGACCGTCACCTGGGGGCCTGGGTGCGGGAGAGGGCCGGACGTCCGCTGGTGCTCTGGCCGGGGGTGTGCGAAGTCCACGCGCAGTTCGACGAGCGCCGCCTGGTCGAGCTGAAGGAATCATGTCCGGACGCGGTCGTCGCGGCGCACCCAGAGTGCCCGGCAGCCGTGCTGCGGCACGCCGACTATGTCGGCTCGACGTCCGGCATCCTGCGCTTCGCCAGCGAAACGCCCGCCCGGCGCGTGATCGTGGTGACGGAAGCGGGTATCATCCACCAACTGCGCCGGGCGAATCCGGGCAAGGAATTCCTCCCGGCACCCGGCGCCGACCCGTCGCAGAACGCCCTCGAATGCCGCCACATGAAGAGGAACACGCTCGAGAAGCTGTACCTCTGTCTGCGCGATCGCGCGCCCGAGATCGCGTTGCCGGAGGCGTTGCGCCTGCGCGCGCTGGCGCCGATTCAGCGCATGCTGGAGCTCAGTTGAGTTTCGCCATGCCGGCCCGCGCTCAGTCTTCGCCTGAATCCTCGCCGGCGCCCTTGGTCTGCTTGACGGACAGGGAGACGCGCTTGCGGCCCGGATCGATGTCCAGGATCCGCACCGTGACCTCCTCGCCCTCCCGCAGGACTTCGCGGGGGTGGTTGATCCGTTGGTCCGCGAGTTCGGACACGTGCGCCAGGCCCTGCACGCCCGGCAGGATCTCGATGAAGGCACCGTAGTCCATCAGGCGGCGGACCGTGCCCGTGACCTCGGAACCGATCTGCAGCTCGCCGATGCTGTCCTGCCACGGATCGCGATCGAGCGCCTTCATGGACAGGCTGATGCGCTCCTGCTTGCCCTGGCCGAGGTTCTGGATGCCAATGACCTTGACCTTGACCTCCTGGCCGGGGCGCAGCACAGCCAGCGGCGACTCCACGTGCTGGTGCGAGATTTCGGAGACGTGGACCAGCCCCTCCATGCCGCCGATGTCTACAAAGGCGCCGAATGTCATCAGCCGGCTCACGCTGCCTTCGATCACGTTGCCGATCTGGAGAGTGCGCCTCGTTTCCGCCGCCTTGAGATCGGACTCCTCCCGGAGCAGCGCGCGGCGCGACACGACAATGTTGCGGCCCCCCTGGCCGAATTCGACTACCCGGAAGCTGAACGTCTGTCCCACGTACTGCTGAGGATTCTCGACGTAGTGGGCGTCGATCTGCGAGATGGGGCAGAAGGCGCGGTGTCCGCCCAAATCGACCACGAAGCCGCCCTTGTTCGTCTCGCGCACGGTGCCCTCGAGCGGCAGCCCGCTCTGGTGGGCCTGCTCGATGAGCGTCGTGTCCCGCCCGCGCGGTTGCCCGGCCCGCGTCAAGAACTGCCGCTCTCCCTCGGCCTTGACCCAACCCTGGATCTTGTCGCCCACCCCGACCGTCAGGACGCCCTGATCGTCCTGAAGCTCCCGCAGGGCGATGGGCAGTTCGCTGCGTCCCCCGCAGTCGACGAAGGCCTCGGTTTCGCCGATCTGGACGATGGTTCCCGTCACCCGTTCGCCCGGACTCGGATCCCCGGCCGGCGGTGGGCTCTGGTCGGCGGCCAGCAATTCTGCGAACTCGCTGGTTTCCTGGCTTGCGTCGCGTCCCGGCTCTTCGTCTCCACTGTTCCTGCGCTCGAACATCGTGCGTCCCTTCCGACGAGAATCATTCCGCCACGACCCGGCGCCCCGCGACAGCCGGGCCCAAGTATCTCAATATACCATATTCCACGGGCGCGGCGCGCGCGAAACGGCTCTGCCGCGCCGCCGGCGCGGGCAAGTCAGCCGCGGTGGTCGGTCGGCGTGTCCGGCCGGTTGTCGAGCACATTCTCGAGACTCTGGAGAAGGGAGGGGGTGAAGCGATTGGCGACATCCAGGGCGGCCATGTTTTCCACGACCTGCTCCGGTCGCGACGCCCCCGTGATCACGCTGCTGACGCGCGGATTCCTCACACACCACGCGATGGCGAGTTGGGCGAGGGAGCAGTTCAGTTCTGCGGCGATCGGGGTCAGGGCACGCGTTTTCGCCAGCTTGTCCCGCGCGCCCGGGCCCACGACCTGGTCGCGCAGCCACTCGTAGCCAGGCAGCGAGACGCGGGTTCCCGCCGGGACTCCGTCGTTGTACTTGCCGGAGAGCAGACCGCTGGCCAGCGGACTCCACGTGGTCAGGCCCAATCCGATCCGCCGCGTCAGCGGCTCGAGTTCGACCTCGACGCGCGCGCGGTGGAACATATTGTACTGGGGTTGCTCCATTTGCGGAGGGATCAACCGTTCCCGCCGCGCGATGCCGTAGGCCTCTTCGATCTGTCGCGAATCCCACTCGCTGGTGCCCCAGTAAAACGCCCACCCCTGCTCGATGATCCAGTTCATCGCGCGCACCGTCTCCTCGACCGGCGTGCGGGCGTCGGGGCGGTGACAGAACAGCAGGTCCACGTAATCCATCTGCAGACGTTCCAACGCCGCGCGCGTGCCCTCCACAAGGTGTTTGCGCGAGAGGCCGCGGTCGTTCGGCCCTCGCCCGCCCCAGAAGATTTTCGTGGAGATCACCAGATCGCTGCGCCGCCAACCGAGGCGACGGATCACGTTGCCCATGACCCGTTCGGCCTCGCCGTTGGCGTAGACCTCGGCGTTGTCGAAGAAATTCACCCCCGCCTGACGAGCGGCGAGCATGCACTCGGCGGCGGTCTCCTCGCCCACCTGTCCGCCATAGGTGACCCAAGCGCCCAGGGAGAGGGCCGAGACGCACAGCCCGGCGGAGCCCAACTGTCGGTATTCCATGAGTGAGGCGTTCCCTTCCCGCCGCGCGCGGCGTCAGAGATGGCGGCCCGCCCAGGCGGCGATCACCTCGCCGGCCCAGCGGAAGTCTCCCTCGCTCTCGCCCACGCCCGTGAAATCCAGGCGCAGGACGGCGACACCGCGGGCGGTCAGCGCCCGGTCGATGTTGATGTAAGACTTTAGGTTGCGCCAGTAAGTGATGCAATGAGAATGAATTACGCATTCGGACACCTTCCCTTGACCGGGAAGGTCGAGCGTTCCCGCCAGGCTCAACCCGCTGCGATTCCGAAGCGTGACGCGTTGAGAGCGCATGCGTGTCCCTGCTTCGCCGTGATGGCTTGCGACCGCGGATTCCGAGCATTCTAGGCGCCCGTCTTCCGACCGGCAAGGGGCCCGGCGAGAGTCGGCCGCGACGCGGTTTCCGGTGGCGGCGGCCTCGAGACTGGCCAGGCGCGGATTGTGGTGATAATGTTCCGGCTGGTCACCCGGCATGCGACGACGCGGATGCGTCGAGGGGGAGGCCGTCGACGTCAGACATGGGAGGTCATGCATGCCTGTGAAGAAGCCGGCGGCGCCGCGCGCGCGCAGAACCGCGGCGCAACGGTCCACGAGTTCGGCGGCGGCCGTGCTGCCGACCGAAGAGGAGATCCGCCTGCGCGCTTACGAGATCTTTCTGGCGCGTGGCTGTCAGCCCGGCCAAGCGATCCAGGATTGGCTGCAGGCGGAGCGGGAACTCACCGAAACGGGGTCAGGACGCTGATCATCTTCACGCCGAGCGCATCCGCGGCGAAACTCAGCGCCGGGCTGGGATGAGGCGTGAGCCGCCGCCGGGGATCTCTCGGTGGCACTTGTGGCACAGCGAATCCTGGGTCGGGACGAAGACGTAGCTGTAATACTTGCGGGCCACGTCGCTGGCGCTGGCGCCGCCATCGGTGGGCTGCGGGTGCGAATCGGCGATCAGCGCCACGTCGAAATCCCAGCGGCCCGCCGCGCGGAAGGGGCTCGCGTGGGCGCGATGGCAGCTCAGGCACATCACGCGGTCCGCCGTGCTGGGTCCCAAGGTGTAATCGGAGGGATCGACGATCGAGAGATCGACCGTCGCGGCCTCGTAAGGAACCAGTCCCCAGAACGCGGTCGCTTGCACGCCGGCCGTGGGCTGCTCGGTGCTGACGTAGCGGTTGTACTGGGTCGCGCGGGCTGATCCGAGTGTGCGATCAGCCGGATGAGAGAAATCCTGAGACCCGCTCGCCTCGTGATAGAGCCCGTGACAGTTCGCGCACCAGGAGCTTGTTCCCGAACCGAACACGGTGTGCCGGCTGTCGGTCTCGTCGCCGCTGTCGGGACGGCCCGGGATCGTGACCGGGCCGTTTCCACGCGCGGCAGGCGCGGCGGCGGCGAACGCGTAACGTCCCCCCGTGACGGCCGGCCCCGCGCCCGCGCCGTACAGCAGGCGGAATTGCGCGTTGCCGTGCGGATCGTGGCAACTGGTGCAGCCGAGATCCCGGCTCGGGAAATCGCCTCCGGGGGCGATGGTGCGGACGGCGTCGCCGAAGAGCCCGTAGGCGGGCGCCACGACGTCGTGGCCGTGGCTGAAGCCTGGACTGGTCTGCAAAAGCCCGCCGGGCGTTGACCAGGTCCAGGTGCGGGTGAGCCAATAGAAATCGCCGCCTGGCCCGAAGCCCTCCCCGGCGGTGTACTGGCCATACGCGGCGTGGCAGCGCAGGCAGGTGTCGCTGGCGGTGCCACCCAGGAGCAGTCCGCCGCCGGTGGCGGGCACGAACTGCCCGTCCACGGAGCCGTGCATGACATGGCAACCCGCGCAGGACGCCACGCCGCTCTCATGGAAGGCGGCCGCGGCGACAGGGGCCAGCATGACGGCGCACAAGGTTGCCAGGACCGTTCGCGTCACTTCCTTGACCATGCGGCCATGATATACGACGCGCCCCGCCGGAGCGACCACCCTGTGCATGGGCAGGGCCTGCCCGCGCGGCAGAACAAGAGGGCCCCGCGGGCGATCGCCCACGGGGCCCTTGACCGAACTGACGGAACCGCGACTCACCCTGCTAAGGCGCACGCGGTCCGTCGCCAGCGTCCTTGGCGTGGCACTTGTTGCACAGAGAGCGCTGGTTATCGACGAACGTGTACAGATAGTACTTGTTGGCCACGTCATCGGCCGTGGCGCCGCCGTCGGTGATCAACGGATGCGAGTCGGCGATGAAGGTCGCGCCGAAATCCCACCGGCCCGCGTCGGCGAACGCCGAGGCGTGGGAGCGATGGCAGGACAGGCACATGACCTGATCCTGTGGCTCGGGGCCCTGCGTGTAGTTCTCCGGGTCGGCCAACGCCAGATCCACGTTGACCGCTTCGAAGGGCACCAGGCCCCAGTAGGCGGTGGCGGGATCGCCGCCGGTGACCGCATCGCTGCTGATGTAGCCGTTGTAGGTGTTCGCCACCGCGGTGCCCAGGTCGTCGCTCGTGGGATGCACGAAATTGGTGGTGCTCGGATCGTGCATGCCGGAGTGGCAGTTGGCGCACCACTCGCTCATGCCCGATTTGTAGATCGTGTGGTGTTCGTCGGTCTCCCAGCCGTCCTCGTTGATCGTCCGGCGTCCGTTGCCCAGGGCGAGCGGGGCGGAGGCCGTGAAGTCATAGCGACCGCCGTCGTAGACCGGGTCCAGGGCGCCGCCGTACAGCAGCCGGAAATTCTGGTTGCCGTGGGGATCATGGCAACTCGTGCAACTGAGATACTGGCTCAGGAAATCGCCGCCCGGGGCGGTCGTCAGCGTGGGCTCGGCGGTGAGCCCATAGGCAGGGGAGATGACATTGTGGCCATGAGTGTCGCCCAGGCTGGTGCGCGGGTTGCCGTGCGAGTCCCAAGTGAAAGTTTTCGTCATCCAGTAGAAGTCCCCGCCCGGTCCGTAACCCGTGCCGTTAGCGAATTGGCCGTATGCGGCGTGGCAGCGCAGGCACGTGTCGCTGGGGTTGCCGAAGTTGAGCAGGTAGGCGTTGCCGTTGGGGTGCGCGGGATCCACGAGTGCCCCGTCCTGGCTGTTGTGCATCGTGTGGCAGCCTTGACAGTAGGCGACGCCGCCGTCGTGGAAGGCCAGGGCGCTGCCGCTGGCCAGTGCCAGGCCCCCGAGAGTCAGGAGTGCGAGTCTCAGCGCTTTCATCGATCAACTCCTCTCAAGGTTGTTTTGCGACGAAGGTCGTTCCGGCTGGCGGGCGCTCCGTCGTCGCGACCGGATCATCAACGCATCAGACCAAGCTTCTATGCGCACCACTCCTCAGTCGGCGCCGCTGGCGGCGGTCGCCGCGGGAGGATCCAGGCCGTCGAGGCGGAAAACCTGCACGCGCCCCCCGTAACCCTGGCTCACGTAAGCAAGCTTGGCGCCAACAGACGTGGCCAAGGCGAGCGGGTGGTAGAAATTGCCCGGTTCGGCTCCCATGGCGCCGAATTCGGCCAGGAATCGGCGATCCAGCCCAAAGAGCAGCACCCGGTGGCGCATGCGGTCGAGCACGGCCAGGGTGCCCTCGGGGCCGGGCGCGACGGCGATCGGCGCCACGAATCGGCCGGGAGCGCTGCCTAACTCGCCGAAGGCCGCGATGACATTGCCCTCCGGATCCAGGACGAGCACTTGGTGCAGTTCCCCACCGGGCACGTACAAGGTGCGGTCGGGGCCCTCGCAAGGGCGGCCCAGGCCGAGATCGGTCAGATTCTCGCCACCCAGTTCGCGCACCCAAAGCAGGGCCCCGGTCACGACGTCGTGCTTGGTCAGGAGCGCCGCGCCGGGATCGAGCGCCACGTAATTCCCGTCGCCGGTGACCAGCAGGTGCAGCGGATTCCAAACGCGGCGCGGCGCGGCGGGTCGCCACGGCGTCGGCTCGCCTCTGAAGTCCAGTTGCCGGATCGTGCGTCGCCCGGGCCCGTCGCTGTCGGTGCAGACAAGGTGCCCGGCTCCGTCCAGACAGGCCGAGGCCGGCGTGGAGAGACCCGCGGCCAGACTCGTGGTGAACACCGGCGCGCCATCCGCGTTGAACAGATGGAGGGCAGATCCGGCGGCCTCGGTCACACAGATCTCGCCCGTTGAAGGGTGTACCGCGACGGCCTCCGGCCGCGCGTGGGTCGAGGCGCCGCGTTCCAGGGGCAGCTGTCCCACGTAGTCGAAGGTGAAAGCGGGTGTCGCCGTCGTCGCGCCGACCATGACGGCCAACGCCGCGGCCGCCGACCAGCAGGCCCGTAGGAGGGAAGGCAGCGGAGATAGGGCTACGCAGCGGGACCGACGGCGCACGGGAAGCTCCTCGGTCGCGAGACACGTTTTCTGGGCACTCGGCCTAGTGCCGTTCAAAACACTAGCGCGACACTATGATTTAGTCAAAGGAAATTCCTACAAAATTGCTAGCTATTTTGGTCCCGGCCAGAATTTCCGGGGGAGTTCCCTCGATCGTGGCCCGGGAGGCAGCGAAAGCAAGACGCGAGCCGAAATTTGCAATTGCCTTGGTGCCTTTTTGCTTATGTCGCGTGAGCGCGCCCCAGCCGGGGGCGGTCACCACTGACCCCGTCGGGGCTCGGCCGGCGCGTCCAATGCCTGGCCAGGTCAGGGCCGGCGCGGACGGATCTTTTCCGTGTGGCACCCGACGCACAGGCGGCCCCCGGGGTCGTCGTTGAGCAGCTGCGCGTAGTCGGAGCCGTGCGGAGCGTGGCAACTGACGCAGGTCAACGGCCTGCGCGTGCGGGGGTCGATCACTTTCTCGCCCATCGGGTGATTGGCGTGCTCGCTGAACGCGTGACAACCCGTGCAGCGGGCCTGCATCGCGGCGCCAAGTTGTCCCGGGGGCGCGTTCAGGTGCGGATCGTGACAGACCGAGCAAGCGCCGCCAGCGATCTCCGGATGGCGATGCTTGGCGTCGCCGAACGCCGCGACCTGCTGCGCGTGGCACTGCCCGCAGACGACCTCCTGGCGTCCCGTCAACAGGCTTGACGTGGCGCTCGTGTGCGGCGCATGGCAACTGCTGCACGCTTGCTCGCTCGCGAGCGGGGCGTGCGGCTCGCCGCCGCGCACCTTTTCGCCGAGCCCGGCGTGGCAGGAGAAACAGACCGTCGCTTCGGCGCCGCGCAGCTCCTTCTTGTCGGCGGCGTGACAGGCGGCGCAGTTGCCCTTGCCGTAGGGCTGGTGGACATTCGCGTGCGCGAGCCCGGGACCCGAAGAGGCGTGCGGTGCGTGGCAGCCGCTGCAATCCGCTCCCGTGACCGGATAGTGCCGGTGCGCCGAGGCGAACGCGCCGGTGGTGGTGTCGTGGCAGCGGGCGCACAGCTCATGCGGTGCCGCCCTGAGCGCGCCGCGCTGGTCCGTGCCGTGCGGGTCGTGGCAATCCGCGCACTTGCCCTGCGCGAAGGGACGGTGCGGGTGCAGGCTGCTTTGCTGGGCCTTGAGTTGGACATGGCAGCCGAAACAGAGCGCCCCCGGGGCGGCGGTCAGCAGCGCGGGCTGCGGCGAGCCGTGCGGATCATGGCAATCCTCGCAGCGACCCTCCCGCACCGGCGTGTGGGCGAGCGAGGCCACAGGACGCAAGGCATCGAGGTCATGGCACGTCGCGCAAGCATCGGAAGCCCGGCGCGTGTTGAGCAGACCGGCGTTGTCGCCGGCGTGGGGGTTGTGGCAAGACGTGCAGTCGCCGTCGGCGGCCGGCGCGTGGCGCCTATTTTCCGGCAAGTCGGCGGGCACGAGCCCATCGTGGCATCCGCGGCAGACCTCGCGCGCCGGTACGACCGAAGTCGTGTCCTGATGGCAGGTGTCGCAGGCGCGCTCGGCGAAGCCCGGATGCGAACGGGCGCGCAGGAGCGCCGGCTGCGTCGCATGGTGCGGTTCATGACAGCCAGAGCAGTTCGCCTCGGGCCCCCGGCCCAGGTGCTTGGCGCGGAATTCCGGGGTCGATTCGTCATGGCATTTCAGGCACAGCTCCGGCACAGGCGCGCGCGGCAGACCGCGCGAGCCCGCGTGCGGATCGTGGCAGACCAGACAGTCATCCTGCGCCGGGGCGTGCACGGACACGGCTCGCGCGGGCGCCGCGACATCCGCGTGGCACACGGTGCACAGCAGCGGCGGCTTGGCGGCGAGGAGCGCCTTTTGGTCGGAGCGGTGGGCGTCGTGGCAGGCGGTGCAGGCGCCGTCGCGAACCGGGGCGTGCGTCGCGCCGCCGGCCGGCGGGGCCATCACCTCGGCGTGGCAGCCGGCGCAGTTCTGCGCCACTGGTCGCGCGAGCAGGCCGCGCTCGGGGCCGCCGTGCGGCACGTGACAATCCAGGCACTGACCGCTCGCCGCCGGCGCGTGCAGACTGCCTCCGCTCGGCGTCTGCTGCGTCAGAGCCGCGTGGCACGGGGCGCACAACTCGTCGGGCGGCAGCTTGAGCAGGCCGGGTTGGCCGGCGAAGTGCGGCTCGTGGCAGGACTGGCAGTCTCCTCGCTGCGCCGGGGCGTGCGTCGTCGCTTGCGCGATCTGCAGGCGCACGCCGGCGTGGCAGTTCAGGCAGAGCTGCGTCGGGGGCTGCGCCAGCAACGTGCCCGATTCGCTGCCGTGGGCGTCATGGCAGGCGGTGCAGCCCTGCTTGACGAACGGAGCGTGGCGAGCCACCGCCGTGTTCGCGGCCGCGGCCAGCGACTGGTGGCAGGACAGGCACAACTCGATCTGCGCCTGTCGCAGCAACGCCGGTTGCCGCGCGGCGTGCGGGTCGTGGCAGGCGGAGCAGTGTCCCTCGCGGGCCGGCTGGTGCACGGCGGGCCGGCGAAAAGGCCCTTCGTCATGGCAGGCCAGGCAGACCCGCGCTTGGCTGCCCTTGAGCAGGGCGGGCTGCGAGCTGCCGTGCGGTTCGTGGCATTCGAGACAGGCGCCGTCGGCGGCGGGGGGATGCTTCACGTCGCCGCTGCCGATCTCGCCATGGCAGCCTTGGCACAGGGCCGCGGCTTCGGCGGCGGGCAGGACATTGCCGGCCGCGTCCGACGCGTGGCAGCCGGCGCAGTCCATCTCCGAGACGGGCCCGTGCAAGGAAGCGAGCAGGAGATTGCTCCGGTCGGAGCTGTGCGGGTCGTGACAACCGCTGCAATCGACAGTCTCCAGGGCGAGACCCCGGTGCTGTTTGCGCAGGACATCGGTGTCCGCGTGGCAGGAGCGGCAAAGGTCCGTGGTCTCCTGGCGCAGCAGCGCGGCGTGGGGCGAGGCGTGCGCATCGTGGCACGCGGCGCATCCTTCGTCGCGCAGCGGCTTGTGAACGTGCCCGCGGTTGAACGGGGCGCGATCGTGGCAGCCGAAGCAGACCTCGTCGCCCTTGGCCGCCAGAAGCGCGGGATGGCCGGTTCCGTGGGGATCGTGGCACGCGAGGCACCCCTCGCGGCGCAAGGGCGCGTGCAGCTTCGCGCCCTCGGGGGGCGTCGCGTACGCCTGGTGACAACCGACGCAGAGCGCGTCGCCAGGGGCTTGCAGCAGCAGGGCGCCCATCACGCCGTGCGGCTTGTGGCACGCTTCGCACTGCCCCTCGCGCATCGGCGCGTGCGCGTGCGCGCCCTTCATGGCCGGGCGCAGCTCGCCATGGCACTCGATGCAGGATTTGGATTTGAACGGCCCCGCCGCGAGAGCGCCCAGCGGCCAGGCCAGCGGGACGACGAGCGCGACGACGGCCAGACCGATCGCGTCATGCCGCGCCGTGAGGCGCGGGCGGGCGAGGGCGTGGGTCACGATTCCTCCCTCTCGGGGGCCTCGAGGGCCGCGCGAATGAGGCTCTCGGCGTCGGGAGCCGTGTGGATTTGCGCCGCGGCCTCGAGCCGGCGCAAGGCCTCCGTCAGCGTTTCGCGGGCGCGCTCGCTGCGCATCAGCGCCAGCGCCCGCTCTCGACCGAGCCGCAGCGGAGTCGGGCTTGGCTTCTCGATCTCGGTGATCACGGCGACCGCCCAGCCGCCGGGCACGCCGTAGGGCTCCAGGACCTGGTTCGCCTGCACCTCTTGCGGCCGTAGGCCCAGAGCGTCGGGCGGCAGCCAGTCCGTCGGGAAGGGGGTGACCCCCGGGACCACCTCGGCGGTCCGTCCCGCGAGCCAGCGCAGGCGCGCGCCCTGACGCAACCGGTCGCGGAATTGGCTGGCCGAGACGGAGTCCGGCAGCATGACGCTCTCGACCTTCAAGCGGGGCGCCGGCGTGAACGCTTCGGGATGGGCCTGGTACCACGCCTCGATGTCGCGCTCAGAGGGCTTGAAGGTGAAACTGAGCGTCGCCTTGAGCGCCTCCTCGCGCACCAGGTCGCGCTCGACTCGCCGCGCGGCAAGCCGCACGGCCGGGCTGGCCCAGTATCCACGGCGCGCGGCTTCCAGGGCGAGCGCCGTTTCATCGATCCATTCCGCGCAGAAGCGGTCGCGGATCTCGGCCGCGTCGTCGCGGCCCGCCAACCCGTGAAAGTACGTGAAACGGATGCGGCGCCACAGTCCGTGCACGGTCAGGCGCCTGTCGCCGACGGAGGCGACCGTTTCCTGGCGAGCGCGCAGCGCCTGCTGCGTCGTGGAATCCCGCGCGGCGAAGTCGAGCGATTTCAGCAGCGCGTCGTCGAGGCGCGCCCCGTGCCGCAGCCGGGCGGCGTCGATGCAACCGCGCACGGCTCGTCGGCGAGCCTCGTCGAGGTCGGATGCGCTCGCGATGACGGTGAGCGTCACCGAATCGAGCATGGCCGCCACGGCGCTGCGGCGGGCGCTCTCCTCGACGGTGCCCCGGATCGTCGCGTCGCGCTCCAAGCCGAGGCGGTAGCCCTCCTGGACCAGCAGCGTGTTCTGGATGAGCCGGCGCAGCACGTCCGACGGCTGCGGCAGCTCGAGTGGCTGGCTGGCGGGGCGCTGGACGCGCAGGCGCGCCAGTTCCGTCTCCAGATCCGCGACCCGTATCGTGTCCCCGTTCACGATGGCCAGTTCGCCGTTCTTCCCGCCGGCGCGGACCGCCTGGCCGGGGAGCAGGACCGCCGCGGCGAGCGCGAGCGCGAGGATTGGTTGCGGTCGAACCGAGATTCGGCTCATCGAGTCTCCTTGCCTTGTCGGTCAGGGTCCTGCGCGAGCAGCTCCACGGTCGCCTCCCGGTAGCGGGCCAGGGGCGAGACGGAGCGCTGCACGCCGAACCAGCCGGTGGAAGGGGTGGTCCCGCGATAAACCTCCCGCCGATTGAGCACGACGAGCGCGGAGGTGTCCACGGTGCGCAACGTGAGCATGATGGATCGCTCGGGCGGACGCAGGGCCGGACCTCGCTCCTCCGGCAGGGGAAGGGCCGGGCTTCTCTCCACGGTATCCCAGCAGATGATCTCCGGCACCAGCAGCGGCGCCGGGCCGAACGCACGTCGGATGGCCTCGCAGGCCGTGGCGTCCAGGGCCGTCGTGCCGCGGCCCAGCGCCTGGAGCTGGCCGGCCAGCAGTCCCGGGTCCAGCACTTCCCCGCGCCCGCAGGCGAGCAGCTCGCCGAGCAGGCAGGCGGTCAGGAGTTCCCCCTCGGCCGGCTCCAACCCTGACGCGCGGGCCGGCAGCACCAGCAGCGACTCTCCGGGGCGCAGCGCGGCCGCCGGGGTGGGCTGCCAACCGTCGAGGTTGGCGGCCAGCCTTGCGATCGTCTCTCCCCAGTCCTGGTCCGGGGTGGGAGCGGCGGTCTCGGCGGCGTCTGCCCACACGAGCACGCCGTCGTCCGTCCGCAACGCCCGTGCGGCCAGGGCCAGCCGTTCGTGATAGAGGAAAAGCTGCCCGACCAGGACGCTGGCCGCCCCGGTCTGCGTGCGCAGGGCGTCCAGGAACTCCGACGTCAGCCCCAGCGCGGTCCTGACCCTATGGCTTTGCTGCAGTGCCAGGACGAGGGCCGCGTCGACAGGCGCGCGCCCCGCGCGCCGCGCCGTCTCGTCAAGCGCCCGCTCGCCTGCCTGCCGCACCTGGGCCACCGGTGGCGTCAGCGCGTGGCCGGGCAGGACTGAGATGAACAACAGCGTGGCGGTGCCGCCGCCTTCCTCGGCCTGCGCCAGCGCCGCCGCCGGACCGATCTTTCCCGGCGAGTTCGTCGTCGCGCTCAGGAGCGCGACGAGGAGCCAAGAGAGCGCCCAATGTCTGCGAACGATCAAAAGAGCGTCTCCAGCGCTTGGCGCGCGATGTCGCGGGTCACGGCATACAAGCTCGCCGGCTCGCCTCCGAAGAGCTTGCGCCACAGGGAGGTTCCCTTGCCCTGGATCTCGGTCTTCCAGATCAGCGATCCGGTCTCGGTCTCGGACAGGTCGAACTCGGCGGTCACGAGCGTGACCCGATCGCGGCCGCCCTGCTCGACGCCGTACTCGAGCACGGCGCCGCCGAAGATGCCGTCGGCGCCCAGCCGCCGGCCCAGTTCGACGAGGCGCGCCGGCTGGATCGGCTCGGCGGTGTTGAGGCGCAGTTCGCGCAGCGCCGCGTTGGTCTCGCCGGGCTCGACGATCTGCAATCCCCTGCCAGCCCTCAGCAACTCGGTCAGGAAGACCGACTGCACGCGCTCCGCCGCGCCCTGGTCCTGGCTCAGGTTGCGCATCGGCAGCACGGCGCAACGACGGATCCGCCCGAAATCCACGTTCTGGTTCACGAAGGTTGTGGCACGGGGAGCGCAGCCCGGCAGGAGCGCGAGGCAGATCAGCAGCGCCGGGAGCGAACGGCTTGGCTTCATGGTGTCTCCCTTGGTCCGGACGCGGGGGACGCGTCAAAGCTAGGAACCGGCGTCAAAAAGTCCAGTTTGCGCGGAAGCTGGCGTTCAAGGGCCAACTCCGTTCACCCTGTCTCTGGAAGCGCGTTTTTTCCACGCCGCCCTCGAGAAACAAACGGGCGCGCGGCCGCCAGACCACCAGCCCGCCGGCGCTGCGCTGGCGGATGTCGGTGCGCTCGTCGTCGAAGTCGGTCAGGTTCAGGCGCAGCTCGACGCTGCCGCCCGGCAGCGGGTTCCAGGACAGCATGTGGCGCAGCAACCAATCGGAGCTCTCGCGCGCCTGATAGCGCACCAGGCTGCTGAAGGAGACGAGCGGCCGCGGGCTCCAGGTCACGCGGCTCTGCGCGTCGCTGAAGGGCTGGAAGCCCGCGCCGGCCTCGCTGCTCACCCAGCGCTGCGCAATCCTCATTTCGACGCTGAGATTCGGGCGCGGCGCGGCGCGCACCGTGCTGTCGAGCGTCCAGGAACGAGATTCTTCGGCGTAGGCCGGGTCGTGGACGCGTCCGTGCGCCAGTCGCTGCGTCCAAGTCAAAGCCGGCGCCGCCGCCCAACGGTTCTGGAGCGCGTAGTTGGCGATCGTGCGGGGTTGCTCGCGGCTGTGGTCTGTCTGGTGCGAAAACGCCAGCGTCGTGGTCACGTTGCGCGCTCGTCCGCGGGCGACGTTCAGATTCCAGAGCCGCACGTCGGTGTAGCCACGGCGCACGCCGTCCAGGCGCTGCAACTCGAGCGCGAGGCCCGTCTCCCATATCCCTCGCCGATAGTCGACCCGGCCGTTGTGGGTGACGCCGCTCAGGTTGCGGTCCGCCTGGTCGTAGCGTCTTTGGTCAAGGCTGAGCAGGTAGCGCGCCTGGAGCTGCGGTCTGGGATCCCAGGTCAACTCGCCGTCGAGTCGGTGTCGCCACAGGCCGTCCCGTGTCTCGCTGTTCTCCGCCTCGCTCCGGTCGTAGACTTCCAATTCCGTTATGTAGAGGTCCGGTCCCGTGGGCCCCGACTTCACGTTCACCATCTTGAAATATCGACCCTCCACTGCCGGCGCGAAGACGACCTCCCAGCCGCGTCGCGCGGCGTCCCATTCGCGATACGTGACGGTCGCGGCCGTCGCGGGCAGCTCCTGCCAGAGCCGGCCCTCCGGGTCGTCGGTGACGAAGAGCCGCCAGGCGATCAGTTCGGGGAAGAGCACGATGCGGTCGACGAAGAGCAAGGCGACGCCCAGTTCGTGCCGCGCGCCGAAATCGAGTTGAAGATTTCTATAGTCGCCGCCGAATTCGTGCACCGGCGTGGCGTTGTCGCCGATGTTGATCGGCGTCGCGGCTTGGCGATTGTCGTCGAAGAGCGCGCCCACGTGGATCAGATCCGGCTCGAGAGGATCCAAGCTTTCCGGCGTGTCGTCGAGTAGGTAGCCTCCGTCGCGCGGCGCGAGGTAGACGCGGCCCCCGAGCAGGGGCCCCGCCAGGAGTTGGCTGATGCGGCTGGTGCGGGCGTCCCAGGCCACCCGGACCTTTCGCCCCAGGGCGCGGCTGCCGCGATATTGCAGCGAATGCTGCCGCGTTCGGTTGCGGGCTCCCGTCTGCAGATCGCGGTGATCGTTTTCGGTGAAGGCGTAAGTCGCTTCCCCTCCGTCGCGCAACGCGAGACGGGCGCCCGCCGTGCCGTACCGCTCTCGTGTATCTGATTCCTCCACGGCTAGGTCGTCGTCGCGCCAGGTCCTGGTTTCCAGCCAACGCGCGTGCAGGCGCAGGCGGTCCAAGCTGACCTGCGACCAGCCGCCCCAGCCGAGCCGATCGTCGCGGCGGCCTTCGAAGCCGGCGCCGGAGTAGTCGCGCCGATACCCGTCCGCGGTAAGACCGACGCGCAGGTCGCCCGCCTGATAGCGGAGAACCGCGTCGGGCAACTGCGTGACGGTCTCGTAGTCGGAGCGGTTTTCCGCCAAACGACTCCAGGTGGCCTCGCGCAGCACGCCGTAACGAATTTGGAGATAAAGGGCGCGCGAGAAGTCGACCCGTTCGTCGACCCACCCCTCGCTGCGCAGGAGCTCCGTCACGTAGGCGTCGGTGCCCGCGCGTCCCTCCTGGCGGTCGCCGCGCAGGTCGACCCAGCCGTCGAGGGCCGCGGCGGGGGAGGTCGCGACCAGCGCGAGCAGGATCCCCCCGAGCAACTGTCTGCCTATTCGCAGAGTGCTGCTGGGCGTCGCGAGCCGCCGATTCCCGCGCCGGCTCGCGGCGCGCCATGCCGAGAGAAATACCTGCATAGAGCTATGACATTAGCCATTCCCAGGAGCGCGAACAACCGCAGAACGGGGAGACCTCGGCGCCTCGTCGGAGGTGAACCGCCCGACCGGACCGAGCTGGCGTCCCCAACGGGATTCGAACCCGTGCTGCCGCCGTGAAAGGGCGGTGTCCTGGGCCTCTAGACGATGGGGACGCCCGGGACGGGGAAGAGTAGGCGCGGAGCGCGCTTCTGTCAACGCGGCCCCGCCGTCAAGCGCGCGGACGGCTCAGACCGGGCGCCTCGCTTCCTGCCACAGGTGCACCACGGCGCGGGCGCCGTTGCGGTAGCTTGCCAGGTTGAATTTTTCGTTGGGGGAATGCGCGTTGTCGGTCGCGAGCCCGAAACCCAGCAGCAGCACCGGGACCCGCAGACAGTTCTGGAATGTGGTCACGATGGGGATCGATCCGCCCTCCCGGATGAACACCGGCTTGGCCCCGAAGCCGAGTTCCAGCGCACGCAGCCCGGCCTTCATCCAGGGCGAGTCGCGTTCGATCAGCACGGGTTGCGCGGTGTGGAGTGTCTTCACGTCCACGCGGACGCCGGCGGGCGCGATCGACCGCACATACGCCTCGAACGCCGCCGCGATCCGGTGCGGATCCTGCTGCGGCACCAGGCGCGTGCTCACCTTGGCGCCCGCCAGGGCCGGGATGATGGTCTTGGCGCCCTCGCCGCTGTAGCCGCTCCACAGTCCGTTCACGTCGCAGGTGGGGCGGCCCCACATGCGCTCGAGCGTCGTGTAGCCCTTTTCGCCCCAGGCTGCCGGGCTGCCGGTGTCGGCCAGAAAGGCCTTTTCCGAGAAATCAAGCGAGCGGAAGGCCTCGCGCTCGGCCGCGTCCAGGTCGAGCACGTCGTCGTAAAAGCCCGGCACGCGCACCCGTCCGTCGGCGTCCTTCAGGCGCGCGATGATGTCGCAGAGCGCGTGGGCGGGATTCTGCACGCCCCCGCCGTAGCTGCCCGAATGCAGATCGGCCTTGGGACCGCTCACGAGGATCTCGAAATAGGCCAAGCCGCGCAGGCTGTAGGTGAGCGCGGGCGTGCGCTCATCGTAAAGACTCGTGTCGCTGACGGCGACGGCGTCGCAGGCGAGCTTCCCCGCGTTGGCTTCCGTGTAAGCATACACGCTGTGTCCGCCGCATTCCTCCTCGCCTTCGATGATGAACTTGAGGTTGACCGGTGGTTGCAGGCCCTGCTTCACGTAAGCCTCGAGAGCCTTGAAGTGAGCGTAGAGCTGGCCCTTGTCGTCCGTCGCGCCGCGCGCATAGACGACGTCGTCCTCGACGCGCGGCTCGAACGGCGGCGTCCGCCACAAGTCGAGAGGATCGACCGGCTGCACGTCGTAATGCCCGTAGACCAGCAACGTCGGTCGTCCGTCGCGCTGTTCGGTCTCGGCATAGACCAGAGGATTGCCGTCGGCCGGTTCGCTGATCTCCACGCGCAGGCCCAGGTCGCGCAGTTCGTCGGCGCAGAAGCGGGCGGCGCGGCGGACATCCTCCTTGTGCGCCGAGACCGAACTGATGCTGGGTATGCGCAGGAAGTCGCACAACTGGGCGACGTGACGCTCGCGGTTCTGCTCCAAGTATGAAAGGACGCGCTCGAGCGACATCGGGACTCCTCTCGTGTTTCGCGGTGGTCGGCGCCGCGCGGCGGGAGGTGGCTCGCTGGGCACGGGGAAAGCTAGGCTTGACGCGGCCCGGTGTCGAGCCGATTGTGAGGCGCCCGCGCCGTCGACAAAGGCATTGACAGCGCCGGGCTCTTCCCGGAGCATGGGGTTCCGGTGAACAGGCGGTAAACTCTTCAGCGAAGGTGGGGAGGAACCATGTCCGATATGATCATCAGCAAGACAAAAACCAAGGAGATCGTAAAGGAGTGCAACGTTTCGGGCGAGTTTTACGACGCGCTCGACAAGAAAGTGCGCGAGATCATCGCCCTCGCCGAGAAGCGCGCGCTCGACAACGGGCGCAAGACAGTTCGCCCCTACGACCTCTAGGCTGACCGGCTCGACGGCCGGCGGCGGGGCGCGAAGCCCCGCGAACCACCGATTCCGGAGGCCCCGCTCGCGGGGCCTCCTTCGCTTTGACGGTTCCGTCGCCGGATGGAGACGATGGCGCTTGGCGGGTCTCTCGCGGATGACGAGGGTGCGACGCCATCGGCGCGCCGGCATCGTCGATTTCCGCGCCGCGGCACGCGCGGGCTGCATCCCGATCGTTCTTTGCATGAGGCCACGCGCCACAAGTGGCGCGCGGCTTGCCCTTCGCACGCGGCGCCCGCGCCTCTGGCGCCGCGCGCCGGAGAGGCGGCCGCATGGTCACGCGCATCCGCAGCGGCGCGGTGGATGGGATCGATGGCTTCGGGGTCACGGTGGAGGTGGATGCGGGCCGGGGGTTGCCGTCCTTCCAGATCGTCGGTTTGCCGACGGCGACGGTGCGCGAAAGTCGAGAGCGTGTGTTGGCCGCGCTGCGCAACAGCGGGCTGGGAGCGCCGGCCGGGCGCGTGACGGTGAACTTGGCGCCCGCCGACGTGCGCAAGGAGGGAGCGGCCTTCGACCTGGCCATCGCGCTCGGGGTCGCGGCGGCGCAAGCTGGGGCGGGGCCGCGGGAGCGCGACGGCGCGGTCTATCTGGGAGAATTGTCGCTGGGTGGGGCGCTGCGCCCGGTGCGGGGGCTGCTCGCCATCGTGCTCGCGGCGGCCCGCCGCGGGGAGCGACGCTTTGTTGTGCCCGCCGCGCAGGCCTGGGAGGCGCGACTGGTCGCGGGCACGCAGGTCGTGGGGGCCGCGACCCTGACCGAGGTTTTCGCTTGGTGGCGCGACGGCGTCATTCCCCCGGACCAGCAGTATGGCGCCAGGAACTCGGCCCGCGAGAGCGAGAGGGCGCGGCTTGTCGAGGGTGGCAAGACCGGCGAAGCCCGCGCATTTCTCGGACTGGCGGGCCAGGACGACGCGCGTCGGGCCGCCGTGATCGTAGCCGCGGGCGTCCACAATCTGTTGTTGGTCGGACCGCCAGGGAGTGGCAAGACCCGGCTTGCCAGGGCCTTGCGCGGCTTGTTGCCGGATCTCGACGCGCAAGAGGCGCTTGAGGTCACGCGCATTCACAGCGCGGCAGGAACGCTGCGCGGGAATCGGCTGCTCAGACGGAGGCCGCTGCGGGCGCCGCACCACACCGTCACGCGGGCCGGCCTGATTGGTGGCGGATCTGGCCTGCGTCCTGGCGAGGTGACACTCGCCCACCTGGGAGTGCTGTTTCTCGACGAGCTGTCGGAGTTCGCTCCCGCCGTTCTCGACGCGCTGCGGGAACCGCTGGAGGAAGGGCACGTCGCTGTCGCCAGAGGACCGGGCGCGAGGCGATTCCCCGCGCGTTTCCAACTGGTGGCGGCGACGAATCCCTGCCGCTGCGGTTGGCTGGGCAGCAGCAAGCACGTCTGCACGTGCTCTCCGGAACAGATCGCGCGTCACCGGACCCGCTGGTCAGGACCGCTGTTGGATCGGATCGATCTCTTTGTCGAAATGGGGGAGCCGGCGGTCGGTCTGTTCGCCGGCGGAGAACCGCCCGCGCATGGCCGCACCGAAGGAGAGAACGGGGCCAACTGGCTGGAACTGCGGGACAGCGTGGCGCGGGCGCGCCAGTTGTTGGCCGCCAGGCTTCCCCCTAACGCCGACCGGATCCTGACGCCGCGGGCCTTTGTCGCGGCGGCGGGGCTGAGCGCGTCGGCGAGTGAGTATCTGGAGGAGGCCCGAGTGCGGCTCGCTCTCTCCGTGCGCGGTGCGCTGCGCGGCGCGCGCGTGGCGACGACGATCGCTGCGCTGGAAAACCGGACTGTGACCGAGCGCGCGGATGTGGCCCAGGCCCTGCGCTACCGCCGGGAGGCCTTGCCCGGCTGGGGACGCGCGGAGACGCCCCTGTCGATCTAGGTCCTAGAAGGAGGCCGTGAAGCCGAAGGCCCAGCTGAGCGAAGAGACGTCTTGTTCCCCGAACTCCTCGACCGACTTCGGCGGACCGATCTCTGGCAGGGCGAGGACCGGAATCAGCAGCGTTCCCTCGTTCAAGGAGAGGAAATTCTCCGCCGGATCGAACTTGACCGTGGAGCGGCTGTACAGGATCTCCATGCGCACGCTGATCAGATTGTCGGCGATGAATCTGATGCCGCCTCCGCCCGTCAACGTCGTGCTCAACGCGCCCTCATCGGTGTAATTGGAATTGATGCTGAACAAGGTCCGGCTGAGCCCGCCCAACAGAAACGGGTGCCATCTCGATGGCATCCCTTCCCCATGGTCCAGGGGGTAATAAAGCAGCCGAGCGCCCCCGTTGAGCGTGATGAACGAGCGCTGTTCCATGTCGAATTCTTCCAGCGGGATGTTGTATTCGCGCTGGTCTGCGGTGCCCTCATTTGCGATCCGCACGGTTTGTGAAATCTTCGTCGAATATTCACTCACGGAAAAGCCGCCCAACCCCTCGATCGCGAGCCAGGGTTTCAAGACGTAGCCAATGCGCAAAATCGGATTGAAAGCCTGTTCGCCGACGAGTTCCACGTCGCCATAGTACGTGTATTCGTCGCTACGCTTGTAGATCAGCCGCTCGGGATGCGAAATCAGGGTCGCGCCAAGATCGACGTAGCCGAGGGTCAGGGAACATTCCAGTTGGCCGGGGCTCAGTCGTGGGACGTACCTCGTCTTCTCCTTCTGCACCTCTTGGCTCGCCGTGGTGTCGGCAATGGCCTTGCGTTTGAGGTTGAAGGTTCTTTCCGCAGAAGTCTGCGCCTGGGCGGTCACGCCCAAGCCGGTCAGGGCCACCAGACCGAGAGTCAGCAGTGTCGATCGGCAGGACATGCGAGGGCTCCCGTCAAGCTGCGTCGCGTCGCGGCCTGCAGCCGCCGCCGCGCCGGGCGGCGTCCACGGTGCGTACGCTCGATGGGGGTGACCGAAATGCCGCCTCCCTGTGGAGCCTGGGAGGCCTATTCTGTTCCCTAAATGTCAGGGCTTGGCGGTTCGGTGTCAACCGCAAAGGCGCCTGTTGCGGTGGGTGCGTCTTGTTCCCTATATTCGGGTCGGACTGAATCCCGACACGGAAAGGTTCGCCATGCGGCTCGTTCAGGGCGCCGCGCTCGCGGGCGCGCTGGTTTCCGTCGTGTCAGCTGCCGTCCCCTTGTATTTCCCCGGCCAAATTTCCGTCGCCGTGCCCGCGCCGACGGGGACCGTCGTCGGCCTCGATGTCACCGGCGACGGGCGCGTGGATCTGATCGCTGGTCTCGACGACGGGCGCCTTGCCATCATGGAGAACACCGGCGAGGGGCGGTTCTCTCTCCGGGAGACCTTCGAGGACTTCGGCGGGGGCCAGGTCGTCAAGGTGACAGCGGTCGAGCTGAATGCCGGTGGCTTGCCCGAAGTCGTGCTGCTCACGCGCAACCCGGACCAGGTGGTGGTGCTGGAACAAACCCGGTCGACGCCGCTGCTGGCCCTGACTGCGGTCGTGCATTTGGACGAGGACCCGCAGGCCGTGGCCCTTGGCCTGTATGGGCAAGATGGAGGCGTGCTGCTGGCCGTCGCGTTGCCGGGCTTCGACCGTTGGGTGCTCGTCGGCGAGCGGGACGGTGTCTGGTCGGTGCTCCAGGACGTGCTGGCCGGAGACAGGCCAGTTTCGATCGCGGTCGTCGATCTGGACGAGGACGGGTCGCCCGAGGTCCTGACCGCGGACAACGGTGTGCTCGCGCCGGGTTTGTCGATTTACGCACGGGACGACCAATCCATCTGGTCGCGCGTGGGTGGCCTGGCCCTGGACGGCGCGCCGTCAGCGTTCTTCCCGTTCACTGACTCCGAGACGGGCGCCGTGACGATCTACGTCGCCTACGAGGATCGTGCCCGCATCGATTGGTTCGGGAGCGACGGCGGGAACTTGGTCCTGCGGGGGAGCATGCCGTCGACCCTGCCCGCGGGAGGTCTGCACGTCGCTCGCTTCGCCACGGGCGAGACAGGTCTCTGGGCTTGGAACGCGGAGCGCGGGCTGATCGATTACTTCCGCGATGCCGGTGCCGGCTGGGCGCACCAGGAGTTCTACTACGCCGGCGGCAGGGTGGTGGACGGACGGCTGGCGGATGTCAATCAGGACTCGTGGCCCGACTTGATGATCGCCAACGGCGTCTCGGCGACGGTCGGCTTGTTGTTCGGCAACAATCTGCTCGATTTCCGCGCCTATTTGGCGACGCCCTTACCGGGCCAACCCACGGCGGCGCTCCTGCTGGACGAGGACCGCGACGGCCACCTGGACTATCTGGTCAGTTCCTATGGCAGTTCCTCCCTGGAATTCCTGCGCGGCGATGGCCGGGGACACTTAATAAGCGATGCGTCGTCGTTGCCGATGCCGGCCCCCCCCCTGGGTTTGGAGGTTTTTCACGCGGATGCCGATACGCTGATCGACCTGGTCGTGGCCTTGCCGGCGGTGGACCGCGCGGTGGTGATGCGCCGCTTGCCCGAGGGCGGCTATGAGGAGGTCGCGAGCGTGGCGGCCGGGAATTTTCCGGTCAAGCCGGTCGCTGGCGATCTGGACGCTGACGGCGTGCAGGACTTGGTGATCCTGAACCTGCTGTCGTCCAGCATGACGCTTGCCTACGGAGCAGGGGACGGCACGTTTCCTGACGTCAGGACGCTGTCGCCATGTTCGCGGTTGGAAGATCTGCTATTGATGGAACTGAACGCCGACGGACTGCCCGAGATCGTCGCCACCAACGGTGTCGATCTGCTGTGCGTGCTGCGCAATCAGGGCGGCAGGAATTTCGCCTCGCCGGACTTCATCATGATTTCCGGTCAGCCCAGCAATCTCGCCGCCGGCGACCTGGACGGCGATCTGGACAGCGATCTGGTGATTTGCCAGCGCGGCCTCGACGCGGTCGGCCTGCTGGAGAACAACGGCACTGGCTTCCTAAGGCCACGGCTGTTGGACTGGGCCGTGGGAGGGATACCGGGTGACGCGACGATCGCGGACTTGAATCTCGACGGCCGCCGCGACCTGGCGGTCGCGCTGGTGGACCGCCAGGAAGTCGCCGTGCTGATCAATCTCGGCGCTTTCAATTTGACGCCGCCGCTGCGCTGGGTGTCGGCGCTCACCCCCGGCGCGCTGGCCGCGGGCGATCTGAACGGCGACGACGTCCCGGACATCGCTCTGCTCGATCAGACGCTCGACCTGGCGCTCACGATGCTGAACGTCGAACCCAATCCGGTGCCGATCGCGCCGGCGCCGCTGGCGGTCGACTGCGACGACGGTGTGCTGTCGGCGCGGATCGCGCTGACGGGCGCGACGTCGTGGACACTGGAGGGGGAGACAGCGGCGGGATGGACCTCCCTGGCGGCGGACGGAGTCGCCCGCCATGGCGAGTTGGCGCGAGCACCGGACGGCTGGCTGTTGCGCCTGAGCGCGGCGGACGCCGACGCGGCCGGGCTGGAAACCTCGGCGGGAGCATGGCTGAGGCTGACGACGCTGCCGGGGGGCGCGACGGCCCTGGCGCGAGCGCCAGCCGGTTGCCCGCGCTGCCCGGCCCTGGGCGAGCCCGGGGCGGTGGTGATGATGGCGCCGAGCCCCAACCCCTTCAATCCCGCGGTCGAGTGCCGTTTCCGCCTGGAGCGTCCCGGCCTGGTGAGCGCCGCCGTCGTCGACATGGGCGGGCGAGTCGTGGCCGACCTCGGCGCGCGCTGGTGCGCCGCGGGCGAACACGCGCTCGCCTGGGAGGGGCGGACAGAGTCCGGACCAGCGGCGTCGGGAACGTATCTGCTCAGGGTCACGGTGGAAGGCCGCACCGTCGCGCGCAAGATCACGCTCGTCCAGTGAGCGGGCACATCACCTTCAGCCGGAGGGACGGACGAATGGTCCGTTGGCTGAGGTGGCGGCGGCAGGATCGTCGGGAGGAGCGAAGCCCGCCGGCCCGAGCGTGCGCACTTCCTCCGCGAGCCGCACGCCAAAGCGGCGCCGCACCGCGTCTCGCATGAGTTCGACGAGCGCGCGCACGTCCGCGCTCGTGGCCCGGCCCAGATTCACCACGATGTTGGCGTGCAGGGGGAAGACGCCGGCGTCGCCCACTCGCAGCGACTTCGCTCCCGCCTCGTCCAGCAGCTCGCCGGCGGCGCGGCGGCGGCCGCCCGGCGCGGCGGAGGGAAGGTTCTTGAACCAGCTGCCGGCACACGGCTCGAGCACGGGATGTCTGCGCCGGCGCTCGGCCAGGCGCTCGGCGCGCTCGCGCCGGGCTGCCGCGACGTCCGCGCGCGGGAGCCGCAAGCGGACGGCGAGCAGGAGATCGGCGCTGGTTTGGAGCTCGGATCGGCGGTAGCCGAAGCCGCATGCCTCGGGGCCGACGGTTTCCAGGCGACCGTCGGCGCGCAGGAGCGTGGCGGCCACGAGAAATTCGCCGATCTCATGGCCGAAGCAGCCCGCGTTGCCGACGACGGCCCCGCCGATCGTGCCCGGAATGCCGGAAGCGAACGCCAGGCCGGTCAGGCCGCGGTCAAGCGTGCGCGCCACCACGGCGTCGAGAGCGAGGCCGGCGCCAGCCGTGACGATGTCGCCGTCCACGGCGAATTCGTCGATCTCGGGCCGCAGGATCAGGCCGGTGAAGCCGTTGTCCTGGGCGAAGACGTTGCTGCCGCCGCCGAGGATGGCCAGCGGGACGTCGCGGCAGCGGGCATAATCCAGGAACTGGATGGCATCGGCGGCTGTACGGACGCGGCACACCCCCAGGGCGGGGCCGCCCACGCGCAGGGTCGTCAGATTTCGCAAAGGCACCTGTTGAGACACCGCGTCGGGTCGCGCGGCAGCCAACTCGCGCACATAAGCGGCGATGCGCTCCGGGTCGGCGCGCGCAATGGATGGCGTTTCGCGCGAAGAGCGGTCGGGATCATCGGGCGGCATGGCGCCAGGATGGGCGCGGCGCCGCTGCCCGTCAAGTGAGCGCGTTGCCCAGATCGCCGCCGCGCCCTAGATTCGCGGGGGTCGCGACGCCAGAGGCCGGTCACCCGGGTCCAGCGGGAAGCAGGGAGTTTGTCGGCGCCATGGACGGGCGAAGAGCGAATCTCAGAGCCCTGGGCCTTTCCGCGCTGGTTCACCTCGTGGCGCTGCTCGCCACGTGGGACGCCGACTTCTTTCCTCCGCCCTCGGCAGCGGCCGCCCGGGCCGAGACGGAGGCGGGCATCGAACTCGTCTTGACTCCCGCGCTGGCTGCGCCGGCCCGTGACGAACTTCCCGCGCCGGAGCCTGGGCGCGATGAGCCGGACGCGTATCTCGACGTGCCGGAGCGCCTGCGCGCCGAGGAGCCGCCCAGCCGCGCGGACTTCCTGGCGCTCGTGGACAGCCGGGCCGCGGACCAACGCGAGGGGGGCGAAGATCGAGACCACGCGGCTGCACCGCTGGCGACAGCGGCGCCCCAACTGGCCGTGCGCAGGGAGAATCCAGAGGTCGGAGGGGACATGGCGGTCCTGCCGGCGCCACCGGCGCGGGAGCAGAGCGTGAGCGGGCGGCCGGCCGCCAGGGAGTCTCGGACGCCGCCGCGCGGCGTCGAGGAGACTGCGGCGGGCGCCGGCTGGGCACTGCCGGCCGGGCGTTCCACCGTGCCCGCGACCAGCGGATCGCCCGGCAGCGAGCCGGTGGCGCGCGAGGGGCTGGCATCAGGGCAGGAGTCCGCGAAGCAAGCGGACGATCTGCTCGAACGGGCGAAGGAACAGGCGACCTGGCGCGCCCAGTTGGGGACGATCGATCCGCGGGACCTGTTGCGCGGCGACGAGGGCGCGGCACCGTCCCGCCAGGGCGAGGGGGATCCGGGCGACCGGATGTTCGAATTCGACCAACTCGCCGCGGGTGACGTCGCCGGAAACGCGCTCTTGTTCGGGCCATATCGATTGAACACGTACGAGTGGAACTTCGCGCCATGGATGCAGCGCTTCGGGCAAGATTTGCGACGAAACTGGCACGCGCCGTACGCCTATCGTCTTGGCGTGATCAGCGGCGCGACGGAGATGAAGGTCGTGATCGAGCGCGACGGCCGGTTGGCCGCCGTCGAGATGCGCCGGCACGACGGTCATGAGTCGCTGCAGTTCGCCAGCGAGGCAGCGGTGAAGGGTTCCTCGCCGTTCGCGCCTCTGCCGGCCCATTTCCCGCAAGAGCGTCTTGAGATCATCCTGACCCTCGTCTATCCTGACTGGCCGGCCATTCTGCGCGAACAGGAGCGCCGGAGCCCGCCACAGCCCGAGGAAGCGTTGCCGCGTCGCGGCAGGCGCTGAGGCGCCGCGGCGCCAGCACCCGAACGCGAGGTGACCTGCCCGATGTGGAAATTGCTCAGTTCAGGCGGTCCAGTGATGATTCCCATCGGCGTCTGCTCGTTGGTCGGCCTGATGGTCCTGATAGAGCGGTCGCTCGCTTTGCGCAGGCGGCGCATCGTGCTGCCCGAGATCGTGGGGGTCGTCGAGACGCTCGACGCGGGGAATGATTTCGGCGTCGCGTACGCGATTCTGGAGCGTCACCCGGGCCCGTTCGCGAACGTCGTGCGCGCCGGCCTCGATCACTCGGGTGCCGAGTGGACCATCATTAGGGACGCTATGCAGGAGGCGGGGCGTCAGGAGGCGGTCGTGCTGACACGCAACCTGAACGTGATCGAGACCGTGGCGGCGGTGGCGCCTCTGCTCGGCTTGTTGGGCACGGTCACGGGCATGATTCGCCTGTTCAACGCCATGGCGGCGCGGGGTCTGGGCCAAGCACAGTACCTCTCCAGCGGCATTGCCGAGGCGATGATCACCACGGCCGCGGGCCTGATCATCGGCATCCCGGCCCTGGTCGCCCACAACTGGCTGCGAGGGCGGGCGGAGGCGATCATCCACGAGCTGGAGGCGTACGCGTCCAGGGTCCTGGACACCCTGCGCTCGCGCGGCCTGGCGCTTGGCGGCGCGCGGCAGGATCGCGCGGCGCGGACGGCCTGAGCCATGGAATTCCTGGAGCGTCGACGCGGCAACCAGGCTTACATCAACATCACGTCCTTGATAGACGTGATGTTTCTGCTGCTGATCTTCCTGGTTGTGAGCACGACCTTCAAGGAGCAGGCCGCGATCAACCTGACGCTGCCGCGCTCGAGCTCGGCCGAATCGGTGACGACGGGCCCCGCCGTTCTCGTCTTGACCTCGCAGGGGCGGACGTTTTTGAACGATCGCCCGTTGCCCGAGGCGCAGTTGGGCCAGGAACTGCGACAACTGCGGGCCGCCGGCGGCGAGGATCGGATCGTGCTGCGGGCGGACACGCACAGTCAGCACGGGGACGTGGTGCGACTGATCGACATGGTCAGGGAGAGCGGGTTCACTCGCGTCAGCCTTTTGGCCAGGCGCGAGGAGGGTGACGAGATCGATCGCTGATTTTTCGATCCATCCCTTCGGCGGAAGGCGGGAGCGACATGGCAAACGGAGGGAAGCGGCTGGCGGGACGGCGCCGCGCGGCAACGTTGGGGCTCGCCGCGCTTGCGGCCGGATTGCTGGCGGGATGCACCGCGGATCCGGCCGGGCCGCTCGGTTTGGCGCTGCCGTTGGGCACGGGGTTCGACACGTTGCTCGTGCCCCTGGTCTTGGACACGCTCGATAGTTTTGCCCACGTCGCCGTGACCGACCCGGACGTGCCTTTCACGCAGAATCAGGTCCTGTACCTGGGCCGCCAGGGGACCGAGCGTTCGGCCATCCTCGCCCGCTACGATTTCGACACGTTCCGCGACGCGGCGTGGGACACCGTCTCCTTTACGCTCGAAAACATCCGCAGCGTGCAATTGCGATTGCTCATGCTGAACTATTACAGGGATTTGCTGCCTACGGCCCCGACGAAGGGGCTCATCAAGCGGTACGAGATCTGGGCCCTCGCCGACACCTTGGCGCCGCAGGCCTACCCTGGGCCCGAGCCGGTGCTGACGACGCGGCTCGCCTCGGTGGAACGGGCTGGCGGCGAGTCGCTGGAAATCCCCATTCCCCGCGCGCATTTCCTCAGCTGGGTGGCCGCCGGGACTCACACTGGCCTGATGGTGGCCGAGGGGGACTCGCTCGGATCCGAGGCGGGGCTGCTCGGCTTCGCGTCGCGCGAGTTGACCGTGTATTCGACGCTCGGGACGCTGGACAGCGCGACCACGGTCGGTCCCACCCTGCGCGTGGAGTTCGTGAGCCCGGACACGTCGGTCGTGCTGCGGCCGCGCGACGACGTTTGCACTCTATCGCCCCTCGTGTCGCCTCCGGACGATCCAGCCGACGGCTTCGTGCTGCAGACCCATCGGCGCGACTACCCGACCCTGAGCTTCTCTCTGTCTGATCTGCCCGCAGGGGCGGTGGTCAACCGTGCCCTGATCATCCTGACCAGCGACTCCACGCGCAGCTACGGACCGTCCCTGAACGTGGTCTGCGGCGAAGCCGGGATTTCGCAGGTGCCGGGCGCCGGCGGCACGCTGACCGTGGACGAACTGGCGGAGCGCGTCGAGGGCGTCACGACGATTTACGGCGTGGAACCGACATCGGCGCGACGCCTGCAATTCGACGTGACGGCCCGCTTGCAGCGGTGGATCAACGATCCCAGCGAGGAGCCGCGGCGCTGGGTGTTCATGGCGGGCGAGGATTTCCTGTTCGTCACGGATCCGGAAACGACCGATCCGGACTTCTACCTGGCGCGGTTGTGGCTTTGGGGAACGCAGGCGCCGAATCCCGAAGATCGCCCGCGCATGCAGATCTACTACACGCCGCGCGCCACCGCGGGGAAGGAAGCGACATGAGCCACCGCCGGTGTTCTCGACCTTCTCCGCGCCTTGCCGCGCTGGGCCTGCTGTCGGCAACCGTGGCCGTGTCGATCGCGCTGCCCGCCGGGGCGCAAAGCCCTTTGAGCCTGGTGAATATCGGGCAACCCACGCTGGGCGGCGATGCTCGCCTGGAGGGACGCGGCGGTTGGGGCATGGCCGAAAGCGACACGCTCGCGCCCGCCTTCAAGAACTTGGCTGGATTGCCGGGGCTGCGACGAGTGGCCCTGTCGGTGAGCGGATTCGGCGAGACGATCGCCAGCAGCGGGCCGGAAGGAACACGCGACAACCGTCGAGTCATGGCTCCAGACCTCCGCCTGGCGGTTCCTTTGCGAAGCGGTCGCGCCGTGTTCACGGCCGGTTTCCGGGCCAGGCGATCGACGCAGTACGACGTGACGGTGTCGCGGGCCTGGACCGTAGCGGGCGACACGGTGGCGCTGGGCGACGAGCAGTTCGTGCGGGAAGGAACGCAGTTCGCCGTGCCGCTGGGCGCGACCTGCAGCATCACGCCGGCGTTGGCGTTGGCGGCCGGCCTCAGCCTGGAGCGCGGCGCGATCCGCGAGCGGATCAGCCACTATTTCCTGGACGCGCTGGACAGTTTGGCCACGCTGCGCTCGTCGCGCCTCGTGCGAGAGGATCGTTTCGCCGGCCTTTCGGCGACGCTCTCGGCGAGGTACGCGCCGTTGCCCGGGTTCGCTCTGGGCGCCGCATGGTCGCCAGGGTGGGACTGCGACGTGACGCGTGAGGTCGAGACGCTCAACGTGGTCGGGAGCGCGGACACGAGCTACACGCTGCGCATGCCGCCGGCCTGGAGTCTGGGCGCCTCGTGGCGGCTCGCTCAGCGCTGGTCCATCGGCGCGGATTACGATCTGAGGCAATTCTCGCGCTTGACGGGACGCCCGGACTGGGAGTCGGACCTGACGGACGAGTGGTTTCTCGCCCTGGGCTGTGAGAGGTCGGGCTCCCAGGTGCGGCGAGGAGGATGGCGGAATCTGCCGCTGCGACTGGGCGCCACGGTCGGCCGGTGGGGATATCGAGTCGGGGGCGAGGACGTGCGGGAATGGCGCGTTGCGGCCGGGACCGGCTTCAATTTCCGAGACGGCGGCGGCCGGGTCGACCTCGCGGTCTCGTACGGGCGCGTGGGGTCGCGCGAGCGCAACGGGTACGGGGACGAGGTTTGGCGACTGGCCGTTTCGGTGATCGGGTTGGAAAAGTACTGGTGAGCGGCGCAAGACGCCTCTGACGGCGAGGGAGGCATGATGCGTGAAAATTGGCGGGTGAAGAGAAGGTCGGCGCTGGTCGGCGCCGTCTTGCTGGGGGGCGCGCTCGTGGGGTCCTGTGGCCCAGCCGCCAACGCGGAGCTGGAGCGATTCCTGGCGCAGCACGGCGCGCTGTCGGCGGCGGAGCGCGAGACCGCGCTGCGCGCGAAGATCGCCGAGGGGGGACGCTTGGCCATGTTGGCTCACTACGCGCTGGGCAACGATTTCTACCTCGCCGCGGAACAAGGCGAAGGTTCGCTGACTTTGCTCGATTCGGCGCGGGTGCATTTCGAGGCTGCGGCGGCCCTGGACACCACGTTCGTGGAGGCGTGGGTCAATCTGGGTTCGACCTGGGACGATCTGTCCGATCGCACGGAAAGCGGCCAGTTGCGGCTCCGTCAGGAACGTTGGGACAAGGCCGAGCGGGCTTACGGCCGCGCACTGGCCTTGAAGCCGACCGACGAGAAGGCTCAGTGCAACCTGGGGGCCCTGCTCGTGAAACGCCGGCAATACCCGGAGGCGCTGGCGCATTTCAAGAAGGCGCTCGCGGACAACCCGAAAAGCGCCTTGGCTCACTACAACATCGCCATCATGTTCGCCGACTCCAAGATGTACCGCGAAGCGAAGCGCGAATGGGAAGCGGCGGCGAAATGCGATCCGAAGGGGGATATCGGGCAGCGCTCACGCGAGAACGTGAAGGTCGTCGAGAAGTTGATGGCGGCTTCGGTTCCGGCGGAATCGGGCCCTCGCGCCGCGGGCGGACACTGACGGCGCGCTGATGGGCGGACGCGAGGAGGAGCATGGCCTTCCCCCTGCCGATCCCGCCGGCTTTGCGCACGATCGCGCGGCCCGGAGCGTCCGTGCTGATGGCGTTGAGCGGCGGCGTCGACAGCGCCGTTGCGCTCGCGCTGCTCGTGGAGTTGGGCTGCGAGGTCGAAGCGGTCACCTTTCGAAACTTCCCTCCTCCTGATGCCGAAAACGATCTGCTGGCGGTCGGACGCGCCGACCGCTCCCTGGGGGCGAGCGAGGCAGCGCGGCGCGTGGCCCAGCTGTGCGGAGTCCGGCATCGCGTGGTCGACGTCGCGGCGCAGTTTCGCGCCGCCGTCATCGATCCGTTCGTGACCGATTACACCGCCGGGCGCACGCCCAATCCGTGCATCGCCTGCAATGCCCGCGTGCGTTTCCCCGAACTGGCGCGCTTGGCCGAGCGCGGCACACCGGCCCTGGTGGCGACGGGACACTATGCGCGCGTGGCGTATGATGCCGACGGCGGCGCGCAACTGTGGCGTGGCTTGGATACGGCCAAGGACCAATCGTATTTTCTATATGCCGTGGGACGAGACCGACTGGCGCGAGCCGTGTTTCCGCTGGGCTGGTTCCGGAAGGAGCAGGTGCGCGCGGCCGCGGCAGCGCTGGGACTGCCGGTCGCGTCGCGTCGCGAAAGCCAGGAGATCTGTTTCGTGCCGGACGACGATCGCTCCTTTCTCTTCGCGGGCGGCGAGGCAGAAGTACCGGGCGAGATCGTCGATCGCGAGGCGCGCGTGCTGGGCCGGCACCGCGGTCTCGCCCATTACACCGTCGGACAACGCCGCGGGCTGGGCATCGCGTCGCCGGCGCCGCTGTACGTGCTCGCGCTGGATCGGGACCAGAACAGGCTGATCGTCGGGCCCGTCGACGCGCTCGACGCGCGGCGCATCGCGTGCGACGATTTCGTGTCGGCGGCGCCGGAAATGGCGGCGCAGGGGCCGCCCCCCGGTGGACGCGGCTATTGGGCCCGTATCCGTCACCGCCACGCCGGCGCGCCCGTCGCGCGTTGGCGCGTGGACGGCCAGCGCCTGGACGTCGAATTGGCCGCGATGGCGCGGGGAATCGCGCCTGGGCAGGCCCTGGTTCTTTACCGCGACGACCTCGTGCTCGGCGGCGGTCGCATCCTCGCCGCCTTCTGAAGCTCTGGAAAGGGGGCGCCATCATGGCCCGATTCTTTCGCCGGCGCGCCGTGCGCGTCGTCCTGGGTGTCTTGGTCCTGCTGATCGCGCTGGCTGCCGCTGCGCCGCTGCTCGTGCCCGCCGAAAAATTGCGCGAGCTGGCGATCGCGCGCGTGCGCGGCGCCACGGGCGCGGACGTCACTTTCGGGCAGGCGAGTGTGCGTCTGCTGCCGCGGTTGAGCGTGGCCGTGGCCGATGGCCGCGTGCGAGGCACGGGAGAAGCGCTGGCGCGGGCCACGGGGCAGGCATCTCCTTTGGCGAGCTACGACGTCTCGCTCGAGCGCCTCGAGCTTTCCGTCGCGTTGCGACCCCTCTTGAAGCGACGCGTGGAGATCGGGCGCGTGCGGCTCGTGCGCCCGGTCGTTGAACTGGTCACGCGGGCGCCCGTCGCCGCGGACACGACCGCGGGCGCCGCGCAGGCGAGCCCTGCGTCCAAGCCAGGGCTGGCCATCGCGCTGGCGGCGCTGGAGGTGCGCGAAGGCACGTTGCATTGGTCCGAGGAGGGGACCGGACGGACCGTCGCGGTCGAGGGGTGGCAGCAGGACCTGACGGCGGGCGATCTCACGCGGCTGGCGGCAGCTCTTCAGGCTTTCGCCTCCGGGACGCCGCTGAGCGGCGAAGGCAGAGGTGCGGCGCGACTGGGGCTCGACCTGCGCGTCGCGTCGCTCACCCTGCGCGGTTTCGGGCAGGCGTCGCCCCTGGCGTGGCAAGACCTTGAATTCAGCGGCGAGCTCGAAGTGCCGGCGACGGTCGATCGCCTGCGTTTCGCCGTGAACAGGCTGGCCTGGGGCGGGCAAGCGCTCAGCGGCGAAGGGGAATTGGTCGCCAGCGCGGATGGCGGGCGCCATCTGACGGCCAACTGGCGACTGGCCGATTCGGAGTTGGCGTCTCTGATGAAGAGCCTGACGACCATGAAGCCGCTGCCTGCCGGGCCCGCGGCCCAGTGGCTGGCCGGTGAGCCCGTGACGCAGGGCAAGCTGGCCTTGGCGGGTGGGCTGAAGCTGCCCTGGCCGTTGCCGCACGGGGCGGGGGCGTCGTCGGGTGCGCTGCTGGCGGGCCTGGAGGTCGAAGGCTCGGTGCAGGAGGCCAGCGTGACGTTGCCGGGAGGACTGGGCGTGGCGCAGTTGGACGCGGCGTTCACGCTGCACGAGGGAGTGCTGGCCGTGACGAAGCTGATCGCGCGCGACCCGCAGCGGGGTCTGGACCTGCGCGGCAACGCCACCCTGCCGGTGTCCGCGGCGGTGGGGAGACTGCGGGCGCAGCTCGAAGGAGAGGTCGATCTGGCGCAGTTGGCTGCGCTCGCCGCCCTGCTGCCGAAGCCTGACGCACCGGTCGCCGGCCAAGTGAGGCCGGGCCTGGATGCCTACCGCTTCACGGGGCGGGCCAGGCTGAGCGCGCGGGCCGATCTCGCCGGCGCGCCCGCGGTGACGAACGTGGCGGGCTGGAAGACGCTGCTGAAGGCGGCGGCTCCGGCCGGCGTGGCGGTCGAGGCGAACGTGGCGGACTTCAGCGTCGCGGGCCAGTGGCTGCAGCCGCCGCTGGCCGTGAGGAAGGTGACCGTCCGCAGCGATCTGCGCGAGGCGCGGATCGGACTCGAGGGCGCGGCGCATCCCATGCTGCGCGGCGAGGGCGAGGTGCACGTGACGCGGTTCAAACCGGCGCCTCACGCGGAATGCGACCTGCGGCTCGCCTTCTTCGATGCCGACCGCCTGACCGAAATGGTGACTGCAAGGGGCCCGACCGCCCTGCTTTCTCCTTCTGGCGAGGCGGGGCGGCCGCTCCTCGAGCTGATCGTGGCCACGGCCCAAGCCGCGCCCGCCGCGGCGGGCGCGGCGCCGGGAGAGCTGCTGCCCGCCGATCTGACGGCATCGTATCGGGCCAGCGCGGACACCCTGGTGGCCGGCAAGATCCGCTACGAGAAGGCCGAGCTGGCCGGCACGCTGGCGGGACGCGTCTTCGACGCGCCGCAGGTTTCGGCGAGACTGTCGACCGGCACCGTCGCGGGCAAGGCCAAGGTGGATTACGCCGCCGATCCCTGGGGGAAACTCACGTTCGATGCCGCTTTCAAGGATGTGCCCGCGGCTGCGCTGCTGGCGCCCTACGTGCCGGGCGCGGCGCGGCTCTGGGAGGGGAAGATCGGCGGGGACCTGAGCGGCGGCTGCGGGCTAAAGGACAAGCAGGCAGTGCTGGCGTCGCTGGCGCTCGAGGGGCTGGCGGTTTCGACCAACGGCGTCATCCACGGCAGCGGCCTACTCGCCGGAGTCTCGCAATATCTGGGCGCGCGTCAGGATTTGAAGGAGATCCGCTTCAAGGACCTCAGCCATCACCTGTCCGTGCGCGATGGGCGTTACGTGATCAGCGACCTGACGCTCGAGGGCCTGGACACGGATTGGACCGGCGACGGCTGGATCGGCTTCGATGGCGGCATCGATCTGAGGCTGACCGTGAAGCTGCCGGCTGGCTTTCGTCCCGAACTGGGCAGTCTCGCGCCCCTGGCCGACGCGCTGCGGGGACCGGACGGCCGCATCGTGTTGACCATGAAACTGTCCGGCAAGGCGTCCAGCCCGGAGGTGGGCCTGGATCTCACGGCGCCGCGGACGGGTGCCCAGGAACAGCTCAAAGACAAGGCGAAGCTGGGAGTGGACCGCTTGCTTGACAGACTCAAACGAAGGTAGTAACGTGCGTTGCTCGCCGCGCGCGGGCGCGGCTTTGGAGAGGGCGGGCAAGCCCGACCCAGGCGTGAGCACGCGTTCTGTCTGGAGGGCTAGACCTAACTGGCAAGGCAGCGGTCTTGAAAACCGCCGGGGGGAAACCCCCTTGAGGGTTCGAATCCCTCGCCCTCCGCCACGACCGATATCGGGGAGAGGTGGCCGAGCTGGTCTAAGGCGTACGCCTGCTAAGCGTATGTGTGGGTAAAACCGCACCGAGGGTTCGAATCCCTCCCTCTCCGCCAGGGCCGATGAAGGGGCGCCCATAGCTCAACTGGATAGAGCGTCTGGCTACGGACCAGAAGGTTGGGGGTTCAAATCCTCCTGGGCGTACCACAATGGAAGGGGCTCGCGGCCGGCCGCGAGCCCCTTCTGGTTTGCGCGAGCGCGACCCGCCCGGTAACCTAGCCGCCGGCGCGGATGGTCGCCGTGGGCGGGCGGCGGCCGCGCTTGAAAGGATGACATGCCCTTACGCCATCGCGCGCCGATCGGTCGCGCACGCCCGCGTGCGCGGCGGGGCGCGGCGCTGCTGGCAGCCGGTGCGCTGCTGAGTGCCGCCGTGGCCTGTGGAGAACCGGAACGGGGCGAGCCGACGCCCTGCCCGGCCGGCGTCCTGCCCTTGGCGGAGGTCAGGCCCGGCATGACCGGCTATGGCTTGACGGTCTTTCACGGCAGCACCCCCGACACCTTCCAGGTGCGCGTGCTCGGCGTGCAATGGCGCGCGCGGCCGGCGGGCAACGTGATCCTGGTCGAGGTGAAGGGACCTGGGCTCGAGCTGTCGGGGATCCCGCAGGGAATGAGCGGCAGCCCGGTCTGGCTCGACGGCCGGTTCGCGGGGGCGGTGGCCTTCAGTTGGGAGGGGGCGCTGAAGCCGATCGGCGGCTTGACCCCCGCGGAAGAACTGCTCGCGCTGCCGGCCGAGCCGGCGGCGGCCGCGCAGGCGGCGCTCGACGGCGGCGTGAACGGGCCGGACGCGTCCGACCTCCTGACCATGCCCGGCCGTGCGGCACCGCTGGCGGCGCGGCTGTTCGGTGGCCTGCTGCCGGAGGCGCCGGCCGTCCCTGCCGTAGCCGAGTTGGAGCGGCAGGCGGAGCGCGGATGGCCCGACGTCGCCGAGCTGGCTCGTCGCGTGTTGCCCGCGCTGTCCTCGGCGCGGCCGCCGGGAGGCACGGAGCTGTGCCCGCTCAGTCCCGCCTTGCACTGCCGGCCGGCGGCCGTGGGCGTGGCCGCCCAGATCGCCAGAAGTGGCACGGATCCCGCCAGCGGGCCGGCGAAGCTCGTGCCGGGGGCAGCTGTCGCGGTCGCGCTCGTGCTGGGCGACGCGCAACTGGGGGCGATCGGAACGGTCTCGTGGGTCGACGGAGACCGGGTGATCATGTTCGGGCACCCGCTCCTGCAGGCCGGTCCTCTGGATCTGCCGCTGGCCGCCGCAGAGATCGTGGGCGTGTTTCCCAGCCGACAAATGTCGTTCAAGCTGGGCGATTTCGGACCGGTGATCGGGTCCGTGCACCACGATCTGCGCGCGGGCGTCGCCGGCCGGCTTGGCGCGGCGGCCGCGTTGGTGCCGTTGACGGTCGAGGTGGAGCGAGACGGGGCGGCGAAGGAGCACTACGCTTTCCAGGTCGCGCGCGACCCGCGCCTGACCCCGGCCCTGTTGCAGTGGTGCCTGCACAACGCGCTCCTGGCGTGCGGCGATGACCTGAGCCGGCAAACGATTCGTTGGTCGCTCGCGACCGACTGGCGGCGCGCAGACGGCGCGCCGGAGCCGCTGGAATTCTCCGGCATCGCGACCGGACCCAACAGCGCGGCCGAGCTGGCGCCGGACTGGCTGGCCCCCTTGCAGCTGCTGCTGGACAACCGGCACGAGCCGCTCGAATTGACCGCGGCGCGCGCCCGTCTGCGGGTGGTGCCGGGGCTGGCCTCGGCCTGGATCGCGGATGCGGCCGCCCCGGACATGGCGCGCGCGGGCAATGACTGGCCGGTGACCGTGGCCCTGCAACCGAGGCGTGGCGCCGCCACGACGCTGCACCGAGAACTGGCGCTGCCGGCGCGTCTGGCGCCGGGCGAGTATCGTCTGCTGGTGGCCAGCTCCCGCGATGTTTTCGCGCTGGAGGCGCAGCGCGTGGCCGAACGCTTCGCCGATCGCAGCCTGGCCGCCACGCTCGCTCTCGTGCGCGCTCCACGCTCGGCGGCCGATCTCGAGTTCGTGCTCTACGCTCCCGGCCGCGGCGTCACCGTCGACGGACGCGAACTGGCGGAACTGCCCGGCAGTGTCGCCGCGGCTTTGCGCGCCGACGGCACCGGCCGCGTGGCGCCGGCGCGAGCGGACATCGTGCTGCGGGAGCGCGTCCCCGGCGACAGCGCGCTCGAAGGAGCCGCGATCCTCAATCTGATCGTGCTGCCGCCGGCCCTGCCCGGTCGTCAGGAGGAACGTCCATGAAGTGTCGTCCCCGTCCTTCGCCGCCGACTGTCTGGCGCAGGCGCGCCGTCCTGCGGAGCCTGGCGATCGTCGTCGGCACGGGAGCGGCCGTCGCGCGCGGCGCGGGTCCGGTGTTCTGGGACTATCCCGAGGGAGTGTCGTTCCTGGCGTGCGATCTGGCCGGAGCCGGCCTCGACGAGTTCGGCCGGCTCGTTCCGGGTCTGGCCATCGAGCCGATCCCGCTCGAGGGGCCGGAAGTCGTGTGGCGTCTCTGCGCCGACGGTGACGGTGGCGCGTGGCTCGGCAGCGGCCATGATGGACGCCTCTGGCAGGCGCCGCGGGAAGGCGCCCCGCGCCTGGTGGCGACGCTGCCCGAGCCAGAGCTGTTCACCGTGGCGCGCGCCGGCGCCGACATCTACGCCGGAGGAGGCCCGGACGGATTGGTTTTCCGCGTGGCCAAAGACGGCAGCTTCGAACCGTGGGCGGACCTGCCGCACGGTTACGTCTGGGATCTGGTGAGCGCGCCCGACGGCGCGCTGTACGCCGCGACCGGCACGCCGGCCGCGATCTGGCGCCTCGAGGGCCGGCAGCAGGCGACCCTGCTGTGCGAGTTGGGCGCGACGCACGCCATGGACCTCGCGCTGCTGCCGTCGGGCCGGCTGCTGGCCGTGACGCAGGGCCCCGGCTTGATCTGGGACATCGATCCGCGCGCGCCCCGCGACCGCCGCCTGCTCTGGGAGGCGCAGCAGGACGAACTGCGGCGACTCGCCGGAGGTCCGGATGGCGCCTGGTACGCGTTGGCCATCGCCCAGCCGCGCGAAACCGATCAGCCGCTTGTCGTGACGCCCGGGCCGGTGACCGCCGAGCCACCGGCCGGCGCCGTGACGCCGCCGCGCGACGAGCGCGACGGCTCCCGGCGGCGCGGAGACCGGACTCAGGCGCCGGCGCTGACGGTGAGCCTGCCGCCCGCGCCGACGGGGGCGGTGCTCTACCGCATCGGCGCCGACGGCACGGTGACGACGCATTGGAGCGGCGATGCCGCGGTGGTCGCCGTCGCGCACCACCCAACCTGGGGCTGGCTGGCGGCCGGCGCGCTGGACCGCGCGCGCGGCCTGGGCGCGGTTTTCGCGCTCGATCCGCCGTCATCGGCGCGGCCTCTGGCCACGTGGGAGGGAGGCGAGGCGATCGACTTGCTGGCGATCCCCGACGCGGGGCGCGATGACCCTTTGGCGTGGGTGGCTTTGGCCAGGCCGGGCCGGGCTCTGCGGCTGTATGGCAGGACCGCGACGGCGGCCGCCGCCGTCTCGCCGCCGATCGATGGCGGCGCAACGATCCGCTGGGCGCGCCTGCACTGGGAGGGCGCGGTGGCCGACGGGATTCGCGTGCGTCTGTCGGCGCGGTGCGGTCCCCGCGCGACCCCTGACGCGACTTGGAGCGCCTGGAGCGAGGCCTGGGAAGAGCGCGATCACGCCATTCCGCTGCCTCCCGCGCGATTTCTGCAGTGGCGCGTCGAATTCACGGGAACCGCCCCGGACGCCTGCGTGGCGGCGGTCGCCGTGAGCGGCCGCGAGCCCAACACGGCGCCGCGCATCCAGCGTCTCGAACTGCAGCCTCCGGGCGATCTGACGCCGAGCGGCCTGTTCGGGGAAGGCGGGAGCGTGACCGAGAGCTTCTCGAGTGGGCTGCGCGCGGAGTACACCCTCGACTCGCGACGCGATCGGCGCGTGGACCCGCTGACCGCGTCGCGGCTGCGCGCCTTGCGCACCTTTGTCTGGCAGGCGGCCGATCCCAACCAAGACCGCCTTCTGTACCGGCTCGCGTACCGGGCGATGGACGAGCAGGCATGGCTGCCCATCGGCGAGCAGACGCCCGAACTGTTGCGGACCTGGGACACGGCCGGCGTGCCGGACGGCTGGTATGTCGTTCGGCTCGTCGCCAGCGACGAACTCGACAACGCGCCGGGCGAGGATCTGCGCGATGAGCGCGCGTCGGCGCCCCTGCTCGTCGACAACACGCCGCCCGAGATCGCGGACTTCGCGGTGATCCTCACGCGCGAGGGCGTGCGCGTGACGGCGCGGGCCCGTGACCGCACGAGCCCGCTGGCCGAAGCCTGGATAGAACTGCCGGATGGGCGCACCCTGCGGCTCGATCCTCGCGACGGCGTCTGCGACTCGGTTCAAGAGGACTTCGACGTGACGATCGTCTGTCCGGGCCCTGGTCGAATCGCGCTGGATCGTCCGTGGCGGTTGCGGGCCGGTTTCGTCGACCGAGCGGGCAACGTGGGGCGCGCGGAAGGCGAGGCGCGGTGAGTCGCGAGCCGACGGCGGGCGTCGATTTCGGGCGCCACGAACGCTTTCTCGCCGAGGCGTTGCGCGAGGCGAGGGCCGCGGCCGCCGCCGGCGAGGTGCCCGTGGGAGCGGTCGTCGTGCGGGAAGGGAGCGTGATCGGCAAGGGGCGCAACCAGATCCAGACGCTGCGCGATCCGACCGCCCACGCCGAGATCCTGGCCCTTGGCGCCGCCGCCGGCGCCCTGCGCGATTGGCGCCTGGACGCCTGCGCCCTGTACGTGACGCTTGAGCCTTGCACGATGTGCGCCGGCGCGCTGCTGTTGGCGAGGGTGGGACGGCTGGTCTACGGCGCGGCCGACCCGCGGGCGGGAGCCATCATTTCCACCGCTCGTCTGCTCGCGGGCAACCCTTACCGGCATTCGGTCGAGGTGATCGGCGGAGTCCTGGGCGAGGAGTGCGCGGGGCTCTTGCGGGATTTTTTTCAGCGTCGCCGGGCGGAGGATTCCCGGCCTCCGTCGTGTTGATTTCCAAGGGTCCCTTTGCTATATTGCTCCTCCCCTGAGAAGGGCCGAGTTAGGGTGGAGAGGTGCGAGAGCGGTCGAATCGGCACGACTGGAAATCGTGTGTGCCGCAAGGCACCCAGGGTTCGAATCCCTGCCTCTCCGCCACCTCTTCTGCACGGGGTTGGAGAGGTGCCGGAGCGGTTGAACGGGGCGGTCTCGAAAACCGTTGAGCACGCAAGTGCTCCCTGGGTTCGAATCCCAGCCTCTCCGCCAGATTCAAAAAGCTTGGCCGGCGGACGCGCCGCAGGACGGCGAGCCGGCGCAGCAGACCAGGGTGGGGATGTAGCTCAGCTTGGGAGAGCGCCTCGTTCGCAACGAGGAGGTCGTCGGTTCGATCCCGATCATCTCCACCACCTTGTCTCCTCGGGGGCGCACCCCCCGCGCGGCGATGGGCCAGGCCCGGCGCGACGCCGGAAAGCCAACTCCGTCAGGACTGGAAAGTAGCAGCGGTACGCCAACTCCGACGTGTGCGTCGACCAGCCTGGCCCGTCTTTTCTCCTGGCGCCGATCCGCCGCGACGCAACGCCGCCGGAAGGTGGCGCCGAGGCGGTGAGTGATGTCCTACAACGCCCTCGCCCGCAAGTACCGTCCCGCGACGTTCGCCGAGGTTGTCGGGCAGGCCCACGTGATCAGCACGCTGCGCGCGGCCCTGCGCAAGGGCAAACTCTCCCACGGCTACCTGTTCGCCGGCCCGCGCGGTTGCGGCAAGACGACCATCGCGCGCCTGCTGGCCAAGGCGCTCAGTTGCGAGGCCGGCGGCCCCGACGAACCGTGCGGCGAATGCGAGACCTGCCAGGCGATCGCCGCGGGCAACTGGCTCGATGTTCTGGAGATCGACGCGGCCTCCAACACCGGCGTGGACAATATCCGCGACCTGCGCGACATGGCGCAGTACACGCCGGTCCGGGGAACTTCCCGGGTCTTCATCATCGACGAAGTGCACATGCTCTCGAAAGGGGCCTTCAACGCCCTCCTGAAAATCCTCGAGGAACCGCCGGCGCGCGTCTTCTTCTTTTTCGCGACCACCGAGCCCAACAAGATCCCGCGCACGATCCTGTCGCGGTGCCAGCGCTTCGATTTTCGCCTGCTCACCCGCGGTGAACTGACGGCCCGACTCGAGACGATCGCGCGAGCCGAAGGGGTCGACGTCACGGCTGGCGCGCTGGCGCTCGTCGTGACGCTCGCCGAGGGGAGCCTGCGCGACGCCCTCAGCGTTCTCGACCAGTTGATCGCGGCCAGCGACGGCGTCGTGGACGAGAAGCTCGTCGCCGACCTGTTCGGCCTCGTGCCGGCCGCGGCCTACGAAGAGTTGAACGAGGCCATTCTCGCCCACGATCCTGGTCGCGCGCTGCGTCTGGTGGACCGTTTGCTCGCCGACGGGCACGGCCTCGATGCTTTCGCGCAGGGCGTGACCGGCAACTTCCGCAACCTGCTCATGCTCAAGCTCGACCCTCAGCAGGCGGGAGGGCTCGACTTGGCGCCGGAGCAGCGCGACCGGCTGGCCGAGCAGGCCGAGCGATTCGCGACGCAGGACCTGCTCGCGCTGCTCGATCGCGCCAGCGTGCATTTCGAACGCATCCACCGCAGCACGCAGCCGCGCATCCTGGTCGAGGCTGCGCTCGTGGAATACGCGCTGTTCGAGTCGCGCGTGCTCCTCGCGGATCTCGTTGAGCGCTTGGAAGCGCTCGCGGGCGCGCGCGCCGCGCCGGGCGGCGGTACCGCTTCCGGTGAAGGCACGCGACGCTCGCCCGCGCGGTCAGGCGACGCCGCGGCTTCTTTGCCGCGCGGCGAGACGCGCTCGCCCAGAAGTGCGGCGGCCGCGGACACCGTCGGGCGATGGACGGAGCTTGTCGGCGCTCTGCTGAAATCCGATCCGCGCCTGGGCTCGTGCCTGATGGAAGCGCTGCCTTCTCTGGACGAGGCGCGCGGACGGCTGACGCTGGCCTTTCCGGCCGACAAGGACTTCCAGCGCGAGTGCGTGGCGCAGGAGCTGCCTCGGTTTCGGCAGCGGATCGGCGACTTCTTCGGGCGCGCTCTCGCCATCGAGCTGGTCACCGCGGCGCAGGCAGACGACGGGGCGCGGGAAGCGGTGCGCCGGCGGATCGCGCCGACGGACCGCGAGGCCCTCGATGCCGCCTGCGTTCGCGACGACTTGCTGGCTCGCCTCGTGGGCGCCCTGGGGGCCGATCCCGTGCCGGATGCCGAGCGCGAGGCCTGGACCCGCGTCCAGCCGGCTCCCGCCGCGGAGGACCGGACGCCGCCACGCGACGAAACCTGACCCTCGTTCCGTTCCAGGCAGGCAGGTGTCAATGGACATCCGACAGATCATGAAGCAAGCCCAACAGATGCAAGAACGCATGGCGGCTCTGCAAAAGGAACTGCATGGGCGCGAAGTCACGGTCGCCGTGGCTGGAGGTCAGGTGACGGTCGTCATGAACGGTCGCCATGAGCTGTGCGGTTTGACCATCAACCCGACCGCCGTCGACCCACGGGATGTCGAATTTCTGCAAGATCTGGTCATTTCCGCCGTCAACGAGGCCGTGCGCCAAGTCGACGCGATGGTCGAGAAGGAGATGGGCACACTCGCCGGAGGCCTTAACTTGCCGGGGATGGGTTGGCCGGGCCTCGGAGGTTGAATCCCTTGGATGACCGTCCGACGCTAGCCCTGAAGCGCGGCGCCGCCGACGCGGGGGGCGAGTTTCGATCGCCCGCGCTGGAACGGCTGGTGCGGGCGCTGGCGCGCCTGCCGGGATTGGGGCGCAAGTCGGCCACGCGCATCGCGCTGCAGCTGCTGCGAGGCGCCGGCGACCCCGCCGAAGAGCTCATGACCGCCCTCGCCGAAGCGCGTCTGCACGTGCGCACCTGCGGGCGTTGTGGCTGCCTGACCGAGGACGATCCGTGCGCGGTCTGCAGCAGCGCGAGCCGCGACGCAACCGTGGTTTGCGTCGTGGCCCTGCCTGTCGACGTCCTGCCTTTCGAGAGGGCCGGTTTCTACCGCGGCCGCTATTTCGTGCTGGGCGGACTCCTGTCGCCGCTGGACGGGGTGCGCGCCGACGATCTTCCTTTTGCGCGCCTGCTCGAGCGCTTCGACGTGGACGGCGTGCGCGAGGCGATCCTCGCCTTCGACGCCAGCGTCGAGGGAGAGGCTACCGCGCTCTACATCCAGCGGCTGCTGGCCGATCGCGACGTGCGGCTGACGCGGCTGGCGACCGGCATCCCCGTTGGCGGCAGTCTCGCCTACACGGACGAGGCGACCCTGCTGCGGGCGTTTCAGTTCCGGCGTTCGCTCTAGGCGCCGGCGGCCTTGCGCCGCGGGTTGAATTCATAAAATATTTAAAAGAAAGGGTTTACGAGCAAGCAAAGGCGGCCGGCCCCGCCGCTTGTCGCGGCCCCCGTCTGTCGGCGCCGCCGGCGGCGATTTCGCCTCTCAAGGCGCCGCGAGGCGCGACGATAACTCCTTTGGCGTAGCGTAGACAACGAGGCCAAGGGACGGTCGGGCTGTCGGGAGGGGCCATGGTCAGAGCCGAATGGGCCATCTTCGAGGAGGACTATTGGGCGATCAACAACGCCCTGAAGGACCTTCTCAAGAGCAGCAACTCGACGAGCGCCCTGCTCATCGACCGCACCGGGCAGCTCATCGCCCACTGCGGCGAGGAGCTGACTTTCGACGTGGTCAGTTTCGCCTCCCTGTGCGCCGCCGATTTCGAGGCGAACTACCAACTCGCCAAACTGATCGGGGAAAAGGACTTCAGCACGCTGTACCATCAGGGCGCGAACGAGAGCATGTACCTGAGCAAGATCGCCCGCGACGTCGTGTTGGTCGTGCTCTTCGACAAGCGAACGACCCTGGGCCTTGTTCGGTTGCGCGTAAAAAGAACGGTCGAGGAACTCTGCGCGATCATCAATCAGCTATTCGACAAGCTCCAGTACCGCAACGAAGAGTACGATAAATTGGACGAGAGCTTCACTCAGGAAGTCGAGAGCGAGATCGACAGCCTGTTCGTGGACTAGGGGCCCGAGCGGGCCGCGGCGGGGAGAAGCGCACGTGTCTCTCATCAATTATTCGTCGCGCGAGATCAACTGCAAGATCGTCTACTACGGGCCCGGTCTGGGTGGCAAGACGACGAACATCCAGTACGTCTACGACAAGGTCGCGCCCGAGACGAAAGGCAAGCTGGTCACGCTCGCCACGGAAATGGACCGCACCCTCTTCTTCGACTTCCTGCCGCTGGAGCTCGGCACGGTGAAGGGGTTCAAGACGCGGTTCCACCTGTACACGGTGCCCGGCCAGGTCTATTACAACGCCAGCCGCAAGCTGATTCTGCGCGGCGTGGACGGCATCGTGTTCGTGGCGGACTCCCAGGAGACGCGGTTCGACGCGAACATCGAATCGCTCTACAACCTGCACGAGAATCTCGCCGAGCACCGACTCGACCTCGCCAAGATCCCCTTCGTCATGCAGTACAACAAACGCGACCTCCCCGACGCGGTGCCGGTAAGCGAGCTGGACGAGGAGCTCAACCCGGAGGGGTACACGACGTTCGAGGCGGTCGCCTTCAAGGGCGTCGGCGTCTTCGATACCCTCAAGTGCGTGGCCAAATTGGTCCTGCGCAATCTGCAGTCCGATTCGCCGGTGACGGCGCAGCGCTGAACGGTCGCCGCGCGCAGAGCTCCGCTCCCGTTGACCCGACGCGAATCCTGGCCTATCCTGCCCGCGCTCCCCTGCGGAAGGAGCGCGCGTGAGCCGCATCCTGATCTACCTGTTCGGCACCTTTGGGGGCGCGGGCTACGTGCCCGTCGCGCCCGCCACGGCGGCCAGCCTTGGCGTGGCCCTGCTTTGGTGGCTCGCCGGCCCGATGCCATTGCCATGGCAGGGAGTGTTGCTCGCGGCCGTTCTCGCGCTCGGCGTCCCGGTCGCGACGTGGCTGGAGGAGAGGCACGGGTCAGACCCGAGGTTGGTCGTGTGCGACGAAGTGGCGGGCATGCTCGTCACGTATTTCGGCGTCGCCACGGCTGGGCTGCCCGCCTGCCTGGCCGGTTTCTTCTGGTTCCGCGTCTTCGACATCCTGAAGCCTTTTCCGACGCGCCGGCTGGAATCGTTGCCGCGCGGATGGGGCATCATGGCTGACGACATCATGGCCGGCCTCTACGCGCAGGTCGCGCTGCGCCTCACCTTGCACTGGACGGGATGGGGAGCGTGAACAAGGGACGCGGGGACTCTCCGCTCGGGGAGGCCTGGCTGGTGGCCGTGGGCGACGAATTGTTGCTCGGCCGCATCGCGGACACGAATTCGCAGGAGATTGCGCGACAGTTGACCGCGCGCGGCGTCGCCGTGCGCGGCGTGACGGTCGTGGGCGACGAGGTCGCCGCGATCGGCCGCGCGTTGGACGCGACGCCGTCCGGCGCGCTGGTGATCCTGAGCGGAGGTCTCGGGCCGACGCCGGACGACCTGACGCGAGAGGCGGTGGCGGCGTGGGCGAGAGTCCCGGTGGCGGAGTCGCCGCCGATCGCCGCTTTCCTACGCCAGCGCTGCGCGGCGCGCGGGGTGGCCTACGGCGAAGGCACGGCGCGGCAGGCGCAGTTGCCCGCGGGCCTGGACTGGCTTGCCAATCCGGTCGGCTCGGCGCCCGGGCTGTTTGGTGAACTCGGCGGCCGGATGCTGCTGCTGCTCCCGGGTGTCCCGAGCGAAATGCGGCCCTTGCTGGCCGAGGGCCTGGCGCGCCTGGAAGCGGCCGGCCTGCCCGTGGCGCGACCGGCGGTCCTGCTGCGCACCGCGCAGGTCGCCGAGAGCGTGCTTGCGGCACTGTGCGACCCCCTGCGCCAGGCCGCTCCGGAACTGACCTGGTCGTGGTGGCTGGTGCGCTGGGGCGTCGACGTGCGCGTGTCGCTGCCCCCGGGCGTCGTCGATGGGGGGCGACTGGCCGAGGCCGCCGCGGCGTTGCGCGCGGCGCTCGGCGTGAGCGTCTACGCCGACGCGATGATCGATCTGCCCGCCGTCGTCCAGGATCTCCTGACGGCGCGCGCCGCCACGGTCGCGACGGCGGAGTCGTGCACGGCAGGGTTGGTGAGCGCGGCACTCACCGACCGGGCCGGCGCTTCAGACTGTTTTCTGGGCGGCGTGGTCGCTTACGCCGATCGTCTCAAGCAGGATCTGGTCGACGTGCCGGCGGCGTTGCTGGCCGCGCACGGCGCCGTCAGCGGCGAGGTCGCCGGCGCGATGGCCGCGGGGATTCGCGCGCGCACTGGCGCCGACTACGGACTGGCCGTCACGGGCATTGCCGGCCCCGCGGGCGGCGGCGCGACGAAACCGGTCGGCACGACCTGGATCGCCTGCGACGCGCGCGGGCATCTGCACGTTCGCTGCTATCGTTTTCCCGCCGATCGCGGCCGCAATCGCCAACTCGCCGTGGCGGCCGCGCTCGACACGCTGCGGCGCGTCCTGCGCGTGGACGACGACGCGAGGGCGCCCTGGGCGGAACTCGACACGTGGAGCCGGCCGTGAGGCTCTTTGTCGCCGTCGATCCGGGGGAGCGTTTTCGCGCCCAACTGGCCACGCGGCTTGACGTCTGGCGCGAGCATCTGCGGATCGGCTGGGTCGAAGCCCGGAACCTGCACTTGACGCTGCGCTACTTGGGCGAGCTGCCCGTCGCGGCAGCGCAGGCGCTGGCCCCGGCGCTGCGCTCGGCGGCGGCGGGACGACGAACCTTCACGCTGCGACCAGGCGGGCTGGCCGCGTTCCCACACCTGCGGGATCCCCGGGTCCTTTTCTTGCAAGTGCACGGCAACGGCGCTCTCGAGGAGCTGGCGGCGGCCGTGCGGGTTGCAACCGATCCCCTCCTGCCGCCGGAGCAGCGCGACACCAAGCCGTTTCGCGCCCATTTGACGCTGGCGCGGGTCAAGCGGCCGCTCTCGGCCGCGGAGGCGCGCTTCTTGGCTGCCATGGACGCCGGCGCTTGGGACCCGCTGCCGGTGGCTGACATCCGCCTCGTGCGCAGCGTGCTGGGCTCCGGCGGCCCCGTCTACACGGAGCTGATGAGCGTCCCGTTGCTCCCCGGCGGGTAGATCCGGTCGCGGGTGGTTGCGTCCGCCTCCGGACCGTGCTACCGTCCCGTCGCCGCCATTTGACCGGCGCGGCGGGGCGGCTGTCTGCGCCGGCCCTGGAGCGCGTCCCGAAAGCCCTCCCGGAGCGACCCGCACCCGAAGGAGAAGACGACATGGCGCTGGAACGGCAGGACGACAGGGCGAAGGCCATCGAGTTGACGCGGGCCCAAATCGAGAAACAGTTCGGCAAGGGCGCGGTCATGCTGCTCGGCGAGAACAAGATCTACGACGAGGTCGACGCGATCTCGACAGGCAGCCTCGCCCTGGACATCGCGCTCGGCGTCGGCGGCTTGCCGACCGGGCGCATCACCGAGATTTTCGGTCCCGAGGGCAGCGGCAAGACGACCATCGCGCTCAGCGTGATCGCGAACGCACAGCGAAGGGGCGGCATGGCCGCCTTCATCGACGCCGAGCATGCCCTCGACCCCATCTACGCCCGCAAGCTCGGCGTGGATATCGACAATTTGCTCGTTTCGCAGCCGGATACGGGCGAACAGGCTCTGGAGATCACGGAAATGCTCGTGCGCTCGGGAGCCATCGATTGCATCGTGATCGACTCGGTCGCCGCCCTGGTGCCGCGCGCCGAGATCGAGGGCGAGATGGGCGATCAGCACGTGGGGTTGCAGGCGCGCCTGATGTCGCAAGCGCTGCGCAAGTTGGCCGGCGCCATCAGCAAGACGCGCACCCTGGTCGTGTTTACCAACCAGTTGCGCATGAAGATCGGGATCATGTTCGGCAACCCGGAGACCACCACCGGGGGCAACGCACTCAAGTTCTACAGTTCGGTGCGGCTCGACGTACGCCGCATCGGCGCCGTGTCGCAAGGCGAGGACGTGACCGGCAGCCAAGTCCGGGTCAAGGTCGTCAAGAACAAGGTCGCCCCGCCCTTCAAGAAGGCCGAATTCGACATCCTCTATGGCGAGGGCATCTCCAAAGAGGGGGATCTGATCGAACTGGGAGTCTCGGCCGACATCGTGGCCAAGACCGGCGCGTGGTACAGCTTCGGCGACGAACGGCTGGGCCAAGGCAAAGAGAACGCGCGCATCTACCTGAAGGAGAACCCGGACGTCTTCGAGCGCATCCGCTTGCTGGTGTTCCAGCACTACGGCGTGCGCCGCGGCGAACGCAACGGCGCCGCGCCGCCGCCCGCCGTGGAACCGCCCGCCGGCGGCGACCCGGGCGCGCGGCCGAGCGGCCGGCGCAGCCGGGCCGCGGCCGAATAGCCGATGGCGGCGGGCGGGGCGCTGGTCCTGCTCGAGATCCGTCGCGGTGAACGGATCGCGGCGGTGCTGTTGAGTAACGGCGAGACGCTCGAAGTGGCGCCGGAAGCGCTGCCGCCGGATCTGCCCGCGGCGGGGACCGAGGTCTCCGCCGCGCTGCTTGAGAGCCTGCGCGAAGCGGCCGCCCGCAAGCGGGTCGCCCGGCGCGTCTTCGAACTGCTCGGCCAGAGGCTGCGCAGCGTGGCGCGCCTGAGTGCGAAACTGACCGCCGAAGGGTTCGCGCCCTCGGCCGTGGCGGCGGTGCTCGAGCAGTTCGCGCGCGAGGGACTGGTCGACGACCGTGGCTTCGCGGAGGCGTTCTGCCGCGATGCCTTGCGAGCGCGCGCCGTCGGCAGCCTCTGGTTGCGGGCCCGTCTCGCGGCGCAGGGCGTGGGAGCCGCGGACGCCCAAGCCGCGTTGAGCAGCGTGCTGCCGCCTGGCGTGGAGGCGGAACAGGCGCGTTGCGCGGCGGCCAAGCGCTGGCGCCGGCTGGAGGAGCGAGGCCCGGCGGCGCAGGCGAAGGTGGCGCGTTTTCTGGTCGCGCGGGGCTTTCCGCCAGCGCTGGCGCGCCGGGCGGCGCGAGAGACGGTTCCCGACGATCCCGTCTCGGACCAGGACGATTCTCAGGAGGAGGAGTGGTGAAGGTCCTGGTCACCGGAGGGGCCGGCATGCTCGGCCGAGCATGCCTGGCGACGATGCGGGAGCGGCACGCGGTCGTTGGCGTGGATCTGCCCGATGGTGACCTTACCCTGCCAGGCGTCGCGGCGAGCCTGATGTCGCGACACCGGCCGGATTGGGTCGTGCACACGGCCGCCTTCACCGACGTCGATGGAGCCGAGACGCAGGCCGAGCGCGCCTTCGCGGTGAACGCGACGGCGACCGCCCACCTCGCGCGCGCCTGTGCCGAGGCGGGCGCCGGCTTGAGCTACCTGAGCACGGACTATGTCTTTCCCGGCGACAATCCGGAAGGCTACGGAGAGGAATCGCCGCGAGCGCCTATCAATCACTACGGTCAGACCAAGGCGCGCGGCGAGGAGGCCGTGGAGGCGGCTGGCGGTCGCTGGCAGATCGTGCGGACGAGTTGGCTGTTCGGCCCGGGATCGAAGAATTTCGTGCTGTCGATCCAGAAGGCGCTGGCCGCGCGCTCCCAGGTGCGCGTCGTGGCCGATCAGACCGGGTGCCCGACCTACGCGCCGGACCTGGCCGCCGTCCTGCTGTTCCTGCTGGAGAACGGCACGCCGGGGATCTACCATGCCACGAATCGGGGATCTTGCACCTGGTTTGGCTTTGCACGCGAGATCGCGCGCCAAACGGGGCACGATCCGCGACGAGTGATGGCGTGCGCGACCGCGGACTGGCCGACCTCCGCACGCCGGCCTGCCTGCTCGATCCTGCTCAGCCGGCGTCTCGAGGACGTCGACTGTCCGCAACGTCCGCCGTGGGAGCAAGCGCTCGCGGCTTATTTGGCTTGGTTGGAACGCCATCAGCCGCTGCGAGCGGGGGAGGAGTGACGATCGTGGTCGAGCCCGGACGAGCGTCTCCCGAACCGGACGCGCTGGCTTGTCTGATCGAAATCGCGGCGGAACTGCGCGGAGTCCTCGCCGATCTGGGGCCGCGCCAAGCGGCGGCCGTGGCCGAGTTGGCGGCCGCCGTGCGCGCCGCCTGGGCGGGTGGCGGGACCTTTTGGTTGTGCGGCAACGGAGGCAGCGCGGCCGACGCCCAGCACATCGCTGCCGAACTGGTCGGGCGCTTCCTGAGGGAACGCCCGGGCCGCAGAGCGCACGCGCTCACCGTGAACAGCTCGGTCCTCACCGCCGTGGCCAACGACTACGGCTACGACGCCGTGTTCGCCCGGCAGGTGGAGGCGCTCGCCCGGCCCGGCGACGTTCTGTTGGTCATCAGCACGTCGGGCAATTCGGCCAACTGTGTACGGGCGGTGGAGGCGGCTCGGCGCGCTGGCGTCGCGGTGCACGGCTTTCTCGGTGGGGACGGGGGCAGGTTGCTCGGTCTCGTGGACGACGCTTTCGTCGCGCCCTCGCTCGCGACGCCGCGAATCCAAGAGTTGCACATCATGATGGGGCACCTGTTGTGCCGTCTGCTCGAGGGCGGGTCCGGGTCGGCGGCGGAGCGGGGCGATGGCTGACGGCGATCTTCTGCCCGGGGCGCGCGTCGCTCTGGTTCACGATTGGCTGACGGGAATGCGCGGCGGCGAGAAGGTGCTCGAGGTCATCGCGGAGCTCTTCCCGGGCGCGGACCTGTTCACCCTGCTGCACGTGCGTGGCAGCGTCAGCCCCGTGATCGAGCGGCGCCGGGTCCGCACTTCGTTCATCCAACGCCTGCCGGGGATCTACAGCAAATACCGCTGGGCCTTGCCGCTCTTTCCCCGGGCGATCGAATCCTTCAATTTCTCTGGCTACGATCTCGTGCTATCGAGCAGCCACTGCGTTGCCAAGGCGGCGCGGGCAGGCAAGCATGCCCTGTCCGTCTGTTACTGCCACACGCCGATGCGCTACATCTGGTCGTCGTTCGATGAGTACTTCGGCCGTCAGCCGCCGCCGCTGCGCTGGATGATCGGCCGCGTCGCCGCACGCTTGCGCCGGTGGGACCGGGAATCGGCGTCGCGCGTGCACGTGTGGTTCGCCAACTCCTCCGCGGTCCGGCGGCGCATCCTCGACTGCTATGGGGTGCCCGGAGGCGCCGTCGAGGTAATCCACCCGCCCGTGGACCTTGCTCTGTTCCGAATCGGAACGGTGGGTGAACCGCCGGCGGGTCTGGCATCGCGGTCTTATGATCTGGTCGTGTCGGCGCTGGTTCCGTACAAGCGCGTGGACCTCGCCGTCGCGGCCGCCCGCCGCGCCGGGCGGCGCCTGGTCGTTGTGGGCAAGGGCCCCGAGGAGGCTCGCTTGCGCCGCTTGGCGACCCAGGTCCCCGGGCGCGGCGAAGTCAGATTCCTGGGCGAGGTGACAGCGGCGCAACTGCCGGCTCTCTACGCGCACTGCCGGGCCTTTGTCTTTCCGGGACTGGAGGATTTCGGGATCACGCCGCTCGAAGCCACGGCTTGCGGGAGACCGGTGGTCGCCTTCCGGGCCGGCGGAGCCCTGGATACCGTGCTGGAAGGATTAAACGGCATCTTCTTCGCCGAGCAGTCAGTGGAGACGCTGGCCGCCGCTCTCGGGGATGCGCGTCTCGACGGCGTCTGGGACGCCGATGCGATGGGTGCGCACGCCGCGCGCTTCGGTCGCGAGCGCTTTCGCCGGGAATTCGCGGCGCGCTTGGGCGAAGCGTGGGCGCGCCGGGAGCGGGGAGGCGCGCATGCTTGAGCCGAAGCGGCGGCGAGTCCGGCTTTTGCGGCCGGCGGCACTCATTGTCGCCGATCTGTTGGCGTTGGAAACGGCGTTCCTGGCCACCTACTGGTTTCGTTTCCACGCGGGGATCTGGCCGGTCCCGTTGGGCGTGCCTCCGCTGGGCTTGTACGTGCTGACAAGTCTCGTCGTGCTTGCCGTGATGTTTTTTCTGTTCTACGCGCGGGGGCTCTATGGAGCGCGGGCCGCGCTTTCGTTCGAGGAGGAGTCGGCCGAGCTGCTGCGCGGTGTCGTGCAGGGCAGCCTGCTCGTGCTGGCCATGGCGTTTTTCTTCCGGCGCGCCACATACAGCCGCTCATTTTTCGGCCTCTTTTTTCTCTCCTGCTTCGCGGCCCTGGTGATGGCGCGCGCCGTGGCACGGTCGTTCGTCCGCCGTCTTCTGAGCCAGGGAATCGGCAACCGGCGCCTCTTGCTGGTCGGAAGCAGCCCCATGCGCGAGCGGGTCGCGCGCGCGGCGCTCGCCTGCCCGGAGCTGGGGCTCAAGGTGATTGGCTGGATCGACACCGAAAATCGCGAAGGCGGTAACGAGTCGAGGCCGCGCGACGGCACGGCACTAGAGCGGTTGGGGTACTTCGCCGATTTGGCGAACTTGGTGCGTGAGTGCGATGTCGACGTGGTCGTGCTCACGCTCCCGTTCGCCGATTTGGGACTCGTGGCGCGGGCCACGGAAGAGTTGGCCGACCTGAAAGTGGATGTCCAACTTGTGCCTGATCTGCTGGCGCTGCGCACGAGTCGCATGCGCTTGACCGAAGTGACGGGCATCCCGTTCTTCTCGGTGCGGGAAAGCGCGCTCAGCGAGGCGGACCGGATCGTCAAGCGCACGTTTGACATAGTGGTCGCTACGTTCGTGATGATCCTGATGGCGCCCGTGTTCGGTTTGCTGAGCCTGTTGGTGTGGCTTTCCTCGCGCGGTCCCGTGTTCTACGGGCAGGAGAGAGTCGGGCGCGACGGGCGCGAGTTTCGAATGCTCAAATTCCGCACCATGCGGGTCGATGCGGAGAACGGCAGCGGACCGGTCTGGGCGATCAAGGGCGACCCGCGCGTGACCGCCGTGGGACGCGTCCTGCGGCGATTCAGCCTGGACGAATTACCCCAGCTCTGGAATGTGCTGCGAGGAGACATGAGCTTGGTTGGGCCCAGGCCGGAGCGGCGAGTCTTCGTGGCGGAGTTCAGTCGCTTGCTGCCGCGCTATTTCGAGCGCCACCGAGTCCGCTCGGGGCTTACGGGCTGGGCGCAGGTGAACGGCTTGCGCGGCAACACGAGCATCGAGGAACGGACGCTCTACGATCTGTATTACGTGGAGAACTGGTCTCTGGCCCTCGACATCCGGATATTGTTGATGACCGCGCATCACGTCTTGCGCGGGGAGAACGCGTACTGAGCGCCGCCTCTGGCGCGACGGAGCGGCCGCGATGGCAATCTTGAAGGCGTTTCTGGAGAGCATGCGCCCGCGGCAGTGGACGAAGAACGTCGTCCTATTCGCCGGCGTGATCTTCTCGCAAACGGTGAATGAGAGGGAATTCCTGTTGCGGGCGGTTGCCGGCTGCCTGGTCTTTTGTTTCGCTTCGGGCGCGATTTATGTGTTGAACGACGCGGCGGATGTCGATCTCGATCGCCAGCACCCTTACAAAAAGGACCGGCCGATCGCGTCCGGACGCTTGACCGTGCGGGTGGCAAGACGGTTGGCGGGCTTGCTGGCGCTCGCCTGTCTGGCCTGCGGCGTCGCGTTGGGTCCGAGCTTCGCCGCGACCGCGGGTCTGTTCCTGCTGTTGAACATCGCCTACACCAACGTGACCAAGCGGATGGTCATCCTGGATGTGGTCAGCATCGCGCTGAGCTTCGTTTTGCGCGCCGTGGCCAGCGTGGAAGTCCTGCGCCCGGCAGCGCCCGGCATCAAGCTCTCGAACTGGCTCATCCTCTGCACGTTTTTCCTCTCTCTGTTTCTGGGCTTCGCCAAGCGCCGCAGCGAACTGAGGAAGGTCAAGCCGATCGGTACCGATACGCGCCCGGTGCTGGCCGTGTACACGGAAGGGCTGCTCAACAGTCTGATCGGCATCACCTTCACGATGACCCTGATGGTCTACACTCTCTACACGGTGTGGCCGGGCACCGTCGAGCATTTCGGAACCACGAAGCTCGTCTACACCCTGCCGTTCGTGTTTTACGGCATGGGACGTTACCTGTATCTTGTCTACCACGGCGAACAAGGCGGACGCCCCCATGAGATTCTGCTGAACGATCTGGCGATTCAAGTCGCCGTTCTCGGCTGGGTGGCCGTGGTTTTCTTGCTGATCGACCTACGCTCCTGAGTGCGGCCTGAGAAAGGAATGCTGAAATGCGCGCCAGGGTCGCTCTGATCGGAACGACGCCTGAGACGGTGTTGGATGACTATCGGCGAGTCATGGAACTTGGCGGTTGGCGGGAACACCTGTCTCCGGATCGCGATCTGATCCTCAAACTGAATCTTTCCTGGACGAAGTACTTCCCGGCTTGCAGTTCGCAACCCTGGCAGGTCGAGGGGGTCGTGCGGACTCTACGAGAGGGAGGGTTCTCGGCCCAGCGCCTCATCCCTCTCGAGAACAAGACGGTCGTCACGAATCCCCGCCGGGGCTGTCGCAACAATCTCTGGGAGCCGGTGTTGCGCCAGCACGGACTGACCTTCCGCGCTCTGCCCGAGGAAGAGTGGGTCGTGCACCGTTTCCAGGCGCCATTGCTGAAATTGAATCACATCTTCCCGCGCGGCATCGAAATCCCCAGACTCTACCTCGGAAGGGACATCCTGCATCTGCCCACGGTCAAGACGCACGGCCATTCCACCACGACCGGAGCGGTGAAAAACTCGTTTGGCGGCCTGCTGAAGGAGGTCAGGCACTACGCGCACAAATACATGCACGAGGTGCTCGTCGATCTGCTCCTGATGCAGCGCGAGATCCACCCTCACGTCTTCGCCGTCATGGACGGCACGGTGTGCGGCGATGGCGCGGGCCCGCGCACGATGCGGCCAGTGGCGCAGAATGTCCTGCTCGCCAGTTCCGATTCGGTGGCCATCGACGCCACGGCCGCGCGGCTGATGGGTTTCGATCCGCTGTCGATTCCCTACTTGCGAATGTCTCACGAGCGTGGACTCGGAGTCGCGCGTCCCGAGGAGATCGAGCTGGTCGGAGACGAAGAGACCTTCGACCGGAACTTCGGCTTCAGGGCGCGGCGCAGTTTCGTCATCTGGGGCGACCAACTGCTCAGGAAGGGCTCCTTGCGTTTCCTGGAGCGGGCTCTGCTGCATTCACCCCTGGCTGTCTGGGCCCCTCTTGCCTCCAACATTTATCACGATTGGCTGTGGTATCCCACGATTGGGCGCGCGACGATCCGTCGTTTCGAGCACACGCCGTGGGGGCAGCTTTTCGCGCATTACCGAAGGCACGGCGCTCACGGGAGCGGAGCGGCGTGAGCGCCATGGCCCGAGCTGGCGAAGAGGCCGCACGCCGCGGCCCGGATCGAATTGTCACCGTGCGCGCGCCCGCCAAGGTGAATCTGCATCTCGAGGTGCTGCGCCAGCGCCCCGACGGTTACCACGAGATCGAGACGATCTTCCAGTCCATCGGCATTTTTGACACCGTGCGCGCAAGGCTCGGCGATCGCGACGGCGAAGGCGAGTTGAGGCTGCATGTCGCTCCGGTGGGCGCCGCGCCCGAGGGCCGGCTCAATCTCTGCTGGCAGGCGGCGCGTCTTTTCCAGCGCGAGATGGGCCGAAGGGGCGACCTGGAAATCTGGCTGAGCAAGGATATTCCCGCCGCGGCAGGACTGGGCGGCGGCAGCAGCGACGCGGCTGCCGTGTTGGTGGCCTGTGATCGACTTTTCGGAACGGGGCTCGACGCGGCGGCGCTCGAAGGTCTCGCCGCGCAGCTCGGTTCCGATGTGCCGTTCTTCGTGCGCGGCGGAACCCAGCTCGGCCGCGGCCGAGGCACGGAGTTGACGCCCCTGGAATCGCTGCGCCAGGGCATTTTCTTGGTCGTCCAGCCCCCCCTGGCGTTCGAAACCGCCCGGGTCTATTCTCAATTGAAAATGGGATTGACAATACGGAGTCCCAAATGTAACATCCGCCATGCCAAAGCTTTAATTGTCCGGTTCCCAAGCAGTTCCTGGTTCGGCTTCAACCGACTGGAAGACGTCGTGATGCCGGCGCACCCGGAGCTGCAGAGGCTGGTGCAGCGTCTGCGCGAGATGGCCCCGGTGGCCATGCTGTGCGGGAGCGGCGCCGCCGTGTATGGCGCCTTCGACGAAAGGAGTTGGACCGCTCAAGTGAGGGATGAATTCGATGCCCCGTCATGGTACGTTCGGGTCGTCGGGCCGCATCCGGCGGGTGCGGAGATCACGGAGGAGTAGCCGCCCTGCCGCCTTGGAGATCGCCCCTGGTCCATGGCTCACTACGGAGAGGTGCCGACTTGGAAATCACGGAAATCCGCATCACTTTGCGGGATGATGAAAAGCTCCGGGGGTTTGCCAGCATCACGCTTGACAACTGCTTCGTCATCCGCGGCCTGAAAATCATTTCTGGCGCCAACGGCATCTTTGTCGCCATGCCGAGCCGCAAGCGCAAGGATGGGACGTATCAGGACATCGCCCACCCGATCAACATGCAGGCGCGACAGTGGATGGAGAGCCAGGTCATCGGCGCTTTCAAACAGGAACAGACGCGTGTCGAGAATGGCGAGATCCCGCCTCCCCAGCGAGGCGCGCATGTGGACGACGAAGGGCCGGCGATGGAGGAAGAGTATTGAGTCGGTCGCCCATCGGCTGGGGCGTCGTCAAGTGGTAAGACACGAGGCTTTGGTCCTCGGATTCGGAGGTTCGAATCCTCCCGCCCCAGCCAGGTCTTCCCGCCCCGGCAGTCCAGTCTTGCTTTGTCGCAGCCCGCGGCCGAATCTATCCCGGCTGGTCCAAGTGAAACCGAGCGCACTGGCCCGGGAGGTCTGAACCCGCATGTACAACGAGCTTGTGATCATCAGCGGCAACGGGCATCTGGAGCTCGGGCAGAGGATCGCCGAGAATCTGCACGTGAACCTGCTGGACGTGGAAGTGGATCGCTTCAGCGACGGGGAGATCCGGGTCAAGATCAAGGAAAACATCCGCGGCACGGATGTCTTCATCGTTCAGCCGACGCAGCCGCCGGCGGACAACATCATGGAGCTGCTTCTGCTGCTCGACGCGGTGCGCCGCGCTTCCTGCCGACGCGTCACGGCCGTGATCCCGTATTTCGGATACGCGCGCCAGGATCGCAAGGATCAACCCCGCGTGCCGATTGCCGCGCGGCTGATGGCGAACCTGATCTCGACGGCGGGAGCGCAACGCGTGCTGACGATCGACTTGCACGCGCCGCAGATTCAGGGTTTCTTCGACATCCCCTTGGATCATCTTTACTCGGCGCCGATCTTGCTGAAACACTTCGCCGATTGGTCGCGCGACAACCTGGCGGTCGTCGCCCCGGACGTGGGCAGCATCAAAATCGCCCGCGCCTTCGCCAAACGCTTGGACGCCTCGCTGGCGATCGTGGACAAGCGGCGGCCTCGTCCCAACGAGGCCGTGGTGATGAATTTCATCGGCGACGTGCGGGGCAAGGACGTGATCATTTTCGACGACATGATCGACACCGCCGGCACGGTGACCGACGCCGCCCATGTGATTGTCGAACAGCAGGGAGCCCTGTCCGTGACGGCCTGCTGCACGCATCCGCTGTTGTCGGGCAGCGCGCTTGATCGGATCAACGCCTCGCCGCTTCGGGAGGTGGTGGTCAGCAATTCACTGCCCTTCCATCGCACGGCCAGCTGTCCCAAGATTCACGTTCTGGACATGTCGCCCTTGCTCGCCGACGCCATCGAGCGCATCCACCTGGAAAAGACGGTCAGTTCGCTTTTCATCTGACAATCGCTTCATCTTGACAGCCAATAGCGGTTGTGTTTTATTGGTGGGTCCTTTTGCATCGCGATTTCGGCCGCAGGGGCGACGCCGCGGCCTGCCTGGAGGCGAACAGTCATGGCCCTGATCCAGCTCACGGTCTATCCACGCGAGACGACCGGCAAGAACGCCAACCGCAGAACGCGCGCCCGGGGGCGCATCCCCGCCGTGGTTTACGGGGCACGGGATCGTGCCGCGAGCGTCGAACTCGACGCCGGCCAGTTCGTCCGCGCCTTCGCTGGGCGCGGGGGATCGGGTCACATCCTCACCCTGACCGAGGTGGCGGACAGCCGGACGGCGGTGGCTTTGTTGCGGGAAGTGCAGAAACACCCCGTGCGCGACACGATCCTGCACGTCGATCTCTTCGAGATTCCGGCGAACGAGCCGATCACGGTCCAGGTGCCGATAGAACTCATCGGCGAATCCCCGGACGTGAAGCGCGGAGACGCCTCGGTGTTCCGCGCTCGCCATACCGTGGGCGTGAGATGCCTGCCCTCGGTGTTGCCCGAGCACGTGCAGATCGACGTTTCGTCATTGCGCGTGGGCGCGAAGGTGCACGTGTCCGATGTGCAGGTCCCCGCCGGCGAGATCGATGACGATCTCGAGGATGTCGTCCTGGTTCTGCAGTCCACCGCCGTGTTCGCCGAGGCCGAGGCGGCGCCCGCCGCCGAGGGCGAGGCGGCCGCCGAGGGCGAGGCGGCCGAAGAAAAGGGCGACGAGGAGAAATAGAATCCCGGCCGGAGCGGTAGCGCCGTGTCGGTGGAAAGTGCGCGAGGCGGAGCCGCAGCTCCGCCTCGCGATGCGCTGGGGGGCTCCGATGCAGCTGGTTGTCGGATTGGGCAATCCCGGACCGGCCTACGCCTTCACGCGCCATAATCTCGGTTTCCTGGTGTTGGAGGAGTTCGCGCGCCGGCGCGGTCTGCGCTTCGCTCCCGTCCATGCCGACTTCGACGCCGCCGAGGGGGCCATCGCGGGAGATCGACTCGTGCTGTTGCGTCCCCTGACGCACATGAACAGGTCCGGCCGGGCTCTTGTCTCCTGGGCGCGATTGAGCCGGCAACGCGTCGGTTTGGACCTGGCAGGGAGACCAGGACTGGCGGAGCCGGGTGCGCTCGTACAACCGGCCCTGGTGCCCACAGCGCTTTGTGACGACATCGCCCTGCCTTTGGGCGCGATCCGCGTGAGGGCGCGGGGCAGCTCGGGCGGCCACCGTGGTCTGGAGTCGCTGGCCGAGGTTTTGGGAGGAAACGATTTCTCTCGCGTGCGGCTGGGCGTGGCCGGCAGCGAGGGCTTGCCGGCCCCAGAACTCTGGGCGGATTACGTGCTGTCCAATTTCACGCCGGCCGAACGCCTTGCCGTGGCTGAGATGGTCGACCACGCCGTCAGGGCGCTGGGTGTGCTGCTGGCCGAGGGGCCGGCCGTGGCCGCCGTGCGCTGCAACCGGTCAGGGAAGCAAGCCGCGGCCTAGGAGCGCCGGCCGCCCCGGGTCGTCACGATCGGTTAGGCTTGCCGTGGGCGGAGCGGAAGTGTATATTTCGCATCTGCGCGCCCGATTGTGGCGGCGCAAAAGAATATCCGGAACCCGCTTGCGGGAACCTCACATCCCTGCCCGGGACGGGCGCGGCGCCGCAGCGGCGCCGCCGAGCCCGGGCCGATTAGTCCGAGGGGAGGTGAATCCGTGCCAAAGTATGAATTGATTTATGTCCTGCGCACCGATCAGCCGGAGGGCGAGTTGCAGGCGCGCAGCGAGCGCGCGGCGGCGATCGTCGCCGGCCACAAGGGTGAGATCACCGAGCAGAACGTCTGGGGCGTGCGCCGCCTTGCCTACGAGATCAATCACCACACCCAGGGGCACTACACCTTTCTGAAGTTCCGCGCCGAGGGCACCGTGGTCGCGGAACTCGATCGGCTCTTCCGCCAGGATGACGGTTGTCTGCGCCACCTGATCGTGGCGGACGAGGAATGGGCGGAGCGCAATCGTGCCGCGCAAGCTCGCCACCAGTCGGCCGCCAGCGCCAGTCGCGTCGCGCGCCAGGAGGCCGTGCGGGAGGATGAAGACTAGGGATTAGCGGACCGGCGGTTTCGCCGGAGCCGAGCGGGAAAGCGAGGGCCGCATGGCCAGGAAGAGCACCAAGGACACGAAGAAGAAGAAGCGGAAAGTGCCCAAGAAGAAGCTCTGTTTCTTCTGCACGGAGCATTTCGTCGCGATCGATTACAAGGACGAGGACCTTCTGCGACGGTTCATGACCGAACGTGGCAAGATTTCGCCGCGCCGGAATACCGGCACCTGTGCACTGCATCAGCGGCTTTTGGCGTCCGCGGTCAAGCGCGGCCGGCACATCGTGATGCTGCCGTTCGTGCGCGATTATTACCGGTAGCGCGACGAGTGGAGATGGCGCGTGAGCGCGCGGAGGCATGTCGCGGCAGCGGGGCTGGCTGCCCTGACCTGGGGGGCCTCCCGGCTTCTGGCGGGTTCGGTCACCGAGAATGTTGCACCGGCCACGGGGTCGCTGCCGCTGGTGATCGGGATCGCCTGGGTGGCGTTGAGGCTTCTGGTTCCGCTGGCCGTTGCGGGGGGCGCTGCGGCGGCGTGGGCCGCGGCGGCGTGGGCGACCGCATCGCCGGCCGCCACGTTGGCCCTGGCGGCGTGGGTGCTCAGCGGCCTGCTTGCGGGGCAGGGGCTGCGCGCCGGCTGGCGGGGCACTCTGGTGTTGATGGCGGCCGCGACGCCCCTGGCTCTGGCCGTGTTTTTGGCGATCGGAGCGGCACCGCCAGAGCGCATGTTGGAAGAGGCTGGGCGGGAACTGGTGAACGCGGCGCGAAGCGCCGCGCCAGCCGGCGACGAGAATGCAGTGGCGAGGGCCGAGGCCGCCGTCGGGGCGGCAGGGAAGTTCATCAGGCAGGTTTGGCCTGCTCTGCTGGCGCTCGGTCTGCTGCTGAACGCCGCTGTTATGACGCTCGTGGGCCGTTGGGTGGCTATGCGCGCCGGCGCCACAGGGGAGCGCAGAGCTTGGCCGCCGGCGAGGGAATGGCGGATTCCATTCGGCGTGGTCTGGCTGCTGGCGGTCGGAATCGCGCTGGTGATCACGCGCTCGCCCCTCACGATGCGGGCCGGGCTGAATTGCGCCGTGCTGGCCGCGGCGCTCTGTTCTGTACAGGGCGCGGCGGTGGCTGGCGGGTTGTTGCACGGACGGGTTCCAGGCTGGGGCCAGGGGTTGCTCGCCTTGCTGGCCTTGTTGACCATGGCTCCCCTGGTGGTCACGGTCGCGGCCGTGATCGGTCTCATGGATCAGTGGGTTGATTTTCGCCGGCTCGCCGGCGGGGCGGAGCGGGCCTGACATCTGGGACACGAGCGGGCTGCGACGAGTCTGGTCGCTGCCTGTGCAACGAAGGAAGAGCGAGAGGAAGCGTCCGATGGAAGTGATCCTTCTGAAGAGCGTGCCGGGCTTGGGCGAGGAAGGGACGACCGTGAAGGTCGCCGCCGGATACGCGCGCAACTACCTCATTCCCAACGGCATGGCAGTCCCGGCCGACGACAAGCACCGGCGGGTCATGGCCGAGGAGGAGAAGCTCGCGCACGTGCGCGACCGCAAGCGGCGGCGGGCCGCGGAAACGCTGGCCGCCAAGTACCAGGACGTCTCGGTCACGATCACGATGCAAGCCGGCGAGGATGACAAGTTGTTCGGCTCGGTCACGAATCGCGACATCGCGGACGCGCTGGCCGCGCAAGGGCACGAGGTCGACCGGCACCGCATCGAGCTCGCGGAACCGATCAAGCAGCTCGGCGTATACTCCGTGCCGCTGAGGCTGCACCGCGATGTGCAAGCCGCGGTGAAGGTCTGGGTCGTCAAGGCCTAGCGAGTCTGGGTCGGGAGTACTGAGCTATGGCGACGGGACGCAGTGGATCTGCCGCAGCGGGTTTCTGCGTGGTGATGGCCGGAGGGCGGGGAACGCGGTTCTGGCCGCTCAGTCGGATCGATCGCCCCAAGCAGTTGCTGCCTCTGGGTGCCCAGGGGCGCACGCTGCTGCGCGAGACGTGTGAACGCCTGTTTCCTCTCGTCGGTCCGCAGCGCATCGTGGTCGTCACGAACGCTGCCCAGTCGGCGGGGACCAGCGCAGAATTGCCAGAACTGCCCCCCGATCACGTGATCGCCGAGCCAATTGGCCGCAACACGGCGCCCTGTGCCGCGTTGGGCGCCCTGTTGGCCGAGCGGCTGGGCGGCGGCGGACCCATCGCCCTGCTTCCCGCGGACCATTTCATCCCGGATGCCGACAGCCTGCGTGCACAGCTCGCGGACGCGTTCGCCCATGCCACGACGGCGCGGGAAGCCTGCACCTTCGGCGTTCGACCGCTGCGTGCCGAAACGGGTTACGGCTACATCGAGGTCGCGGGCGCGGCGGAGGGCGGACCGCTCCGGGGGCGGCGTTTCGTGGAGAAACCGGACGCTGCGACGGCGGCAGCATATGTCGCCAGCGGGCGCTATCTCTGGAACAGCGGCATGTTCGTGTGGGACAGTACGGTTTTCGGTGCCGCCCTGGACCAGCATCTCCCGGGCTTGCGAGAGCGTCTGACACCCGTCGTGGCCGCGCACGGGACCCCGGCTTTCGCGGCTGCGCTCGCCGCGGCCTACGCGGACTGCCCGTCGAACTCACTGGATCAGGCGATCATGGAGAAGCTTTCCTCCTTCGCCGTCTTCGAGGCGGCGTTCCAGTGGTCGGACCTAGGTTCTTGGGACGCGTGGGGCCAAGCGGCCCCGGCGCTGCCCGGCGGCAATCGCGGCGACGCCGTGCTGTATGCGGTCGAGGCGCGCGGCAACATCGTGCGGGCCCCGGGCAAGACCGTCGCGATCCTGGGGGTGGACGGTCTAGTCGTGGTTGATACCCCCGATGCCCTGCTGGTCTGCCGAGCCGACGCTGCGCAGCGCCTGCGCGAAGTGATCACGCGTTTGGAAGCGGACCGGCGCGCTGATCTGCTGTGACCCGCGCCCGCTGCGGGCGCGTGAAAGGAGAAGTGGACGGACATGATCCTCTCCCGCAAGCTTCGACTGCTCTTGGCCGCGAGCCTGCTTGTTGCCTTGGCGTGCCTTGCCGCGGCCTGCCGGAATGATGGTGGCGGTTGGAACGCACAGGGCACGGAGCGTGCCTTCGGCAATGGCTACAAGGACGTCTCGGAGATCATCGCTCGCGCCAACGGCGTCGAGATCACGCGCAACGACCTTGACAGGTACTACGAGGAGTTACCCGACAAGGTCAAACGGCAATATACCGGCGAAGGTTGGGAAAAGCGCTTGCTGCGCAGAATGATCGACGATGCGTTGATGTTTCAGGAAGCCCAGCGACGCCGTCTCGACCGTGACCCCAAGGTGGCGCAAACCATCATCTCCACCCGTCGGATCCTGTTGATCCAGGCACTGCGAGAGAGCGATCTCGTGAAAGACCTGCGGCCGAGCGACGCAGAGATCCGAGAACACTACGAGCGCAATCAGACAGCCTACATGCAGGCGGGAATGATGCAGGCCCGGCACATTCATTGCAAGGATCAGCAGACGGCGCAGCTGGTCCACGACGAATTGCTGCGCGCCAAGAATCAGAACTGGGAGTTCACGCATCTGGTGGCGAAATACTCACTCAACGCCGAGTCGGCGAAGTTGGCCGGCGACCTGGGCTGGTTCAACCGAGGTGGCTACATCCCGGCCCTGGCGATCCACGGGAAACAGTTCAGCGAAATGGTCTGGGACTGGCCCGTAGGTTTGCATGCGCCCGTGAAGATCGGCGGTGATTGGCATGTTGTCGAGATTTTGCGCCGCCAGCCTGATCGGATGCTCTCGGTCGACGAGGCCAGAGATCAGATCATTACCGAGCTGATGCCGATGTTGAAGCAGCAGAAAATTGAGGAGTTCCTGCGCGAGGCTCGAAGCGCGGCGGACATCAATTACTACGGCAACTACGCCCCCGGGGGCGGCATGAATCCTCGCGACCTGCTACAAATCGCCCAGATGGGCAAGCCCGCGGACGAGCAGATCGCGCTCTACAATCAGGTGCTGGAGGAGTTCGGCGACAGCGAGTATGCCGATGACGCTCTCTTCCTGTTGGGCAACGTCTATCTTGACGCTTGGGGCGATACTTCGTTCTCCTCGCGATATCTGCTCCAGTTGCTCAGAGAGCACCCGGACAGCGAATACGCCGAGCAGGCGCGTTACATCCTGGACAACATGCGGAAACCAGGTTTCCGGCAGCCGAAGAGCGCGGACGACCTCAAGTCAACGGGGCAGTAAGGCGGATTCCAGTGCGGCTCGGGCAGGGGGCATTGACAGCCCCCTGCCTTTTCTTGTTAACCTGGGCGAACCTCGCGCCCGGCCGCTCGGAGCCGATCGCGGGAGGGAGGCCGCGATGATCCAAGTCCAGGTCGCGGGCATGATGCTCGACCGGCAATCGCGCCAGCCTATCCTGTTGTTGCACGTTCCGCCCCTGGATCGTTTCCTGCCGATCTGGATCGGGCCCAACGAGGCCGAAGCCATTGCCATGGCGCTCAAGAAGGAGCGTTTCGAGCGACCGCTCACGCACGATCTGCTTGTCACGATCGTCGACGGACTTGAGGGGCATGTCTCGCGCGTTGTCATCCACGATTTGCGAGAAGGGACCTTCTTCGCCAAGATCTTCCTCTCGCGCCAGCAACAGGTGATCGCCGTCGACGCGCGGCCGAGCGACTCGATCGCCGTCGCGCTCAGAACCGGGGCGCCGATCTTCGTGGCGCGGGAGGTCGTCGAGCGGGAGGAGAATCAATTGCTCGCGTTGGATCCCGAGATCGCGCAACGCCTTTTCGACGCGACGGAAGAGGGAGCGGGTCCGGACAGCGGCGAACCGGATAGGAACGACGATCGAGAAGAGGAGTCTTGAACCTCCGGCGCGCCGCCTGGCTGCTGGACCGATTCTCTGTCAGTCGCCTGCCTGGCCGCGGAGATTGCGAAAGGTGATGGGCAATCGAACCCAGAAACCAAGCGGCGGGCAGCCGTTCTCCTGCAGCGGCCGGTAGCGCCACTGGTTCACGGCTTTCAAGGCGATCTCGGCGAAGGCCGGGTCCCCGTCCGAGTTCAGGACATAAGAAGCGGTCACCGTTCCCGTCGGGTCGACATAGAATGCGACCTCCACGTGCACCACCATCGCACGGTCGACCGCCGAGCCGGCTGCGCGTGGATACCGCGGCCGCACCAGGCGATCGATCACGAAGCAAGGGCTCGTCTGTTGGGGCAGGTGCATCTCAACGGCATCCAACACGTCGAGATCGGCATCCTGCGCCAGTTCGTCGTCGGTCAGCGGCCGCGGCGAAGGAAGGGGTTGGGGCGGCGGGACGGGCTGGGCGTCGGGCTGTCGTTCCTGCCATTGCTGTTCCGGTGGGGGGCGCCACAGTTTCCGAAACTGCGCCGGTTCCTGGTGACGAGGATCCCGTCCCGGCTCGATCGAGAGTTCCGGCATCACTCGCAGCGGTCCCTTGGCGCCGTGCGCGAAGTCGAATCTCCGGCGGATCGATTCCGCGTCCGGGCCCAGCAGCGCAATCACGACCAGCAGCGCGAGCGCGCCGAGGAGGCCTAGCCCGAGACGACGAGCCGCGGCCCGCTTGTGACGCTCATTGGCGCAGAAGCGCTCCTCGCTCCGCGCGTCTTCCCGCGGGGCCATGGTGGGCAGACGTTGCCTCCAAGCTTGCCATTGCCGCTTGAGCGCAGAAATCAGGTTAGATTTTAAGTGATTATTTGTCAACATTTTACACGCGCTATTTCATCTTGTTTCTATGGTATTGTCCCGGTGTGCGCGGTCGCCATGGTGCACGATGCGCGCGGCAAAGCCGCCTCCCTCGCGTCGCAAGGCGACCAACCGCCAGTCGTCCGCGGTGCGCACTTCCAGCGTGTGCTGCGCTCCTAACGCCGGCAAGCCCGGCGCGGCGCCCGAGGACGGCGAGGCGCCCGGACCGTCGCTCCAGCGAGACGGCAACCAGGGCAGATTCCCGTCGAGTTGAGCCCATTCGACCTCGTCGAGCGGCGGGAAGACCGCGCCGGCGGAAGCGATCAGCTGCGCCGGATCGAGCGCGGACGACAACGCTTCCTCACCTTCCAGAAGAGCGGCGATGGCGAGAAACAGCGCGCGGGCCGTGGCCGCCTGGTGAGACGGCTGTTCGAGACGCTGCTCGGAGATCGCGTCTCGCGGCGGCGGAAGGCCCGCTTCCAGCGCCGGGCAGGCGGCTTGGCGCAGCAGGTACGCCGCGCTAGGCGCGCAGCGGAGCGAATCGGGCGCGACCAGCGGCGCCGCGGCGCGCGCCAGCAGGCATGCCCAGCGCCGGCCTGACTCGCTGCCGGGCGCGTGTCGCGCGGTCCAGTCCGCCTCGCCGGGACGGGCGCGCCGCAGCGTCAGCAACAGATCCGCGCGCGTCTCGTTCGCCTGCATCAGCTTGGCCTCCGGCGCGACCCACCGGTCGTCCTCGCGCGTGAGCGCGACGCGGACGCCGGCGCCGCGCAGCAGCGCCGCGAGCGCCCGCGCGACCGCCACGTTGAGATCGCTGCCGCGCGTGCCCGAGGGGCCCGTCCTGTCGAAGTCCGCGCCGCCGCCGGCCGGATCCAGCAGCACCGTCCGTCCGAGCAAGGCCGGCAGGAGAGGCCGCCACGCCAGCGTGTCGCGCGGGGCCGCGTCGGGTTGAGCCCAGGGGCCGCGGTGCCGCTCGTCCCCGACAAGAGGGTGAAGACCGTCGGCCTCGATCCAGAACGGCTCGCCCACCGGCTGGCCCAGCAGCGGGCGGGTCGCGTCGCGCAACTGTGGGGGCACGACATCGTTCCAGCGCGGAGGCAGCGAGAGGCGGTCGCGCCAGGCGTGGCCGGTCGGCCGACCGGGTTCCGGGCAGGCTGACGGCAGCCGCATGGGCAGCAGGGCCAAGTCGGACGGAAGCCGGTGCGGAGTCCACGTCAGGTTGTAACACTCCCAGACATCCTCGGCTTCACGCCGGCACAAGTGGACCTCTCGCGGCAAGTCGCCCGGCCGCACGCGCAGCCACACCCGTCCGTCCGGGCAGGTGGGCAGCGGGCGAATCAGCGTCCGCGCGGGCGTGACGGAGGCATCCGTCAATTCGGCCTCTCCGACGGGAAGGGGGCGCCCGGTCTGATCGCAGGCCTCGATCAAAAGATGCCCTTGGCGCGTGGAGTCGAGCCGTGCGTCGGCCTCGCCCGAGGCATAGATCCACAGCTCGGCGCGCAGGCTGTGCAGGCGGGGCTCTTCCAGCCACGCCAGCCTGCCGGCGACGGTCGCGCGGCCGGCCAAGTTGCGTCCGCGCAGCACGAGCTCGTGCGGGCCCGCCGGCAAGATCCTGGGGCGGGGCCACCGCACCGCGTCGCCGCCGGCAGACACGGCGCACGGCTCCGGACGGCCGTCCAAGGTCAGCGCGACGCTGCTCGCGTCGAGCCCGGGTACGGGCTGGTCGCCGTCGCCCGGCACGAAGCGCCAGGTCGCGACCGCGGGCGCGTGTCGAGCTCCGATGTCCTGAGCCAGTTGCCAGTGCGGCATGCCGCCGGCGAAGAAGTCCAGCAGACCCAGGAAGTAGGCCTGTGCTTCGAGTTCCTGTTTTTCGTCCCGCGCGAGGATTCGTTCCATCGCCGGGTTGGAGATCATCGATGCCTCGCCCAGCACGGCCGGCACGGAGCACTCGCGCAGCACACGGAAATTTCCGGGCAAGACGCGGGCCGGCGCGATGCGCAGATTGCGGGCGAGATGGCGATGGATCGCTCGAGCTAGGTCGAGATCGACGCCGTCGCGGCCGGCCGGATAATAGGTCTCGATGGCATTGAGCGTGGTGTCCAGGGCGGCGTTGCTGTTGTGATGGATCGAGACGAACACGTCCGGACGGAAGGAGTCGATCAGCGCCAGGCGCGCGTCGAGATCGCGGCTCAGGGACGAATCGGCCGAATCGAGAAAATCCCGGTCGGTTTCGCGCGTGAGCAACGCCTGCGCCCCGGCGCGCGCGAGGAGAGTGCGCAAATGGAGCGCGACGCCCAGGTTCACATCCGCCTCGGCCAACCCGCCGGGGCCCTGCGCGCCGCGGAAACGGCCGCCGTGCCCCGGGTCGATCACGATCCGCCGGCCGTGCAATGGGGAGTGATCGGATCCGTGCAGCTGTTCCTGCAACGCCGCGTAGGCGCGGGCGGACGAGTCGCCAAGGGCGTCGGCGGGCCGGCTCGGCGACACGGGAGGGCAGCGGGGACACGCGCAACCGGCGATCGCGGCGGCGGCCAGCAAAGGGATCGGACCGAACCCTGCGCGCGGTCGCCCAAACATGTGGGCTCCTTCCACTGGGGGTGATTCGCACAGCTTAAGGGTCGCGCCGGTCGCCTGTCCAGCGCATGGCGGTCGGGCGCGGCGCCCTGGACTACGACGGTGAGTTCTGGTAAGGTTGTTCGTCGCCCGTCGGCAGCCGCCGAGGGCGGCACGTCCGGACCCCGATTCCGCACAGCGAGGCTGCCGCCCGATGCCCGATCCGCGTCTGCGCCTGCTGCCTTCCATCAGCGCCGTGCTTGAGGACGAGCGCGTCGCGCCGCACGCGACGGGGCAACGACGTTCGTGGCTGACGCGCGTCGCGCAGCAGGCCGTCGCGTCGGTACGCGCGCGGCTGGACGCACTGGCGGAGGAACTCCCACCCGCCGAGGACGCGGCGCGCTCGGCGCTGCACGAGGCCGTCGTCGCGCGCGTCCTGCAGGAGCGCGAGCGCCTGTTGGGGCCGTCGTTGCGACGGGTCGTCAACGCCACCGGCGTCGTCGTGCACACGAACCTCGGCCGCGCGGTCTGCCCCGCCGTCGCGGCGGCGCGCCTGACCGAGGCGGCGTGCCGCCCGTGCGACCTCGAATACCGCCTCGACAGCGGCGTCCGCGGCCACCGAGGTCGCGGCGTCGAGGAGAAGGCGGCGCTGCTGTGCGGAGCCGCCGCCGCGCTCGTCGTGAACAACAACGCCGCCGCCCTCTGGCTGGCCGTGCGGGGTTGCGCGGGGGCGGCGCGCGTGATCCTTTCCCGGGGCGAGATCGTGGCGATCGGCGGTTCGTTCCGCATCGACGAGATCCTGCGGGAGACGGGCTGCGAATTGGTCGAGGTGGGCACGACCAATCGCACGTTGCTGATCGATTATCAGCGCGCCCTGGCGCCGGGAGCGGTGGTGCTCAAAGTCCACCGCAGCAATTTCGCGGTGAGCGGCTTCGTGGAGGAAGTCCGCCTCGCGGAGCTGGCGGCGCTCTGTCGCGCCGGCGGGCACGTGCTGATCTACGACGCGGGGAGCGGATCGATCTTCCCGTGCCAACAGCTTGGGCTGAGGGGCGAACCGACGCTCGCGGAGGACATCGCGTCCGGTCCGGACCTGGTCACGTGCAGCGGCGACAAACTGCTCGGCGGCGGACAGGGCGGGCTGATCCTGGGAAGCGCCCCGTTGATCGAGATGCTGCGCCGGCATCCCTTGCGGCGCGCGCTGCGCGTGGACAAGCTGACGCTCGCCGCGCTCGACGCGGTGCTCACCCTCTACCTCGAAGCCGAGGACCTGCCGGCGATTCCTGTGCTCGAGATGCTGGCGCTGGACGTCGAAGAACTCGAGCGGCGCGCGCGGGCGTTGGGCGACGAATTGGTGCCGGCGGCGCCCCCGGGCTGGAGCGCGGAGATCGTCGCGGGAACGTCGAGCGTGGGCGGCGGCAGCTTCAGCGAGGCCGAGCTGCCGACGCGCTTGCTGCTGTGGAAGGGGCCCAAGACGGAACTCGAGAGCTGCCACGCGAACCTGCGGCTGGGCGCTCCCTCCGTCGTCACGCGCATGAACCAGGATGGGCTCGCCGTGGATCCCCGCACGGTCGCTCCCGACGAACTCGCGAGCGTGGCGAAAGCATTCCGGGCCGCCTGGACGCGCGCCGGCGCGGAGACGGCGCAGCGCGGACGCGGGAGAGCGCGATGAGCGGGACGGGACGAAACGGGTCGCCGCAGCTGCCGCGGGTGCACGAGATGGGACTGTCCGTCGCGGAGCTCGATCTGCACGGCGGCGCCCTCTTTTGGGCGGAAGTGGAGGCTCTGGTCGCCGCCGCGCCGCTGGATGATCTCGTGGCCGAGCTGCTGGGACGCGGCGGCACGCCGCGGATCTGGCTCTTCCTCGACGAAGCGGGCGAGACGTCGACGCGCGCCGCAGCGGCGCTCGCCGCCGCGCGAGCCCTGACCGGGCGACGCCACAGCGTCATCGTGATCGATGGCGATGATCGCCGCCCGGATCTCTCGCGCTGGGCGGGGCGGGTGGAGTTGGAAGGTTGGATCGATTTCGTGCGCTACGGCGCCTCGCTGGGGACGTGCAGCGTACCGCTGCCCTGGGATCCGGAACTGGGACGCTTGCTCGGCGTGGGTTCGTTCTGGCCCGTCGACGCGAGCGAGGACGAGGTCAACTGGCTGCTGACGCTGCTGGCGAGCCACGCGGAGTTCCTGCTCGTGACCGCGCCGCTGGACAGCCGCGCGGTCGCGTGGCTCGAGTCCGCCTCCTTGCCCCTGCTTTGTTGGGACCGCGCGGCCAGGCCCGCGGCGGACACAGCGGCCATCGTGGCCCGGCTGGCCTCGCTCGGCCGGCCGGCGGCCGCGATCGTCGGGTTCGGTCCGGACGGGAGCGAGACGCCGCCATCGACCGCCCCCGCGTTGGCGGAAGCCGCCCGGAGCATGGAGCGCTTCAAGGCGGCCGTGGCGGCCAGCGCGACGGTCGCGACGAGCGCGGCGGGAGGCCTTGGGGAACCAGCGGCTGCCGGGCCCTCCGGGGATCCCGACCTGGGCGCGTCGCTGACGGCGGAATGCGGGCGCGGGCGAGCGCTACCTTCTTCGCCGCCGGCGGCGGGGAGGCGATCGGACAGTTCCAAGCGGACGGGGCGGCGGGCGGCCGGTGCCGCCTTGCTGGCGCTGGGGATCTTGGCCATCTATCTGCTCGCGGGACCGCGGCGACAGCGCGACGACGTTTCGACGCTTGCGCCGGCGCAGGTCGTGGGGGATATTTCCCCGCCGGCCGGCGGCGCCGGCGAAGCCGCCGACACGGTCGCGGCGGCTGCCGACAGCGAGCGGCCAGGGAAAGCGACTGCGGACAGTTTGGCGGCGGGCGCGCCGGCCCCGACCGGCGTCGCGACGGGCGAGTCGCCCGGCGACGCGCTCTTCGACCAGGCTCCTTTCCAGTTGCCGGTGGGAAGCGGCGGTTGGGCGCTCCACGTCTACTCGCAGCCCGACAGCGCGCTGGCCGAGCGCCAAGTGCGCGAATTGCTCGCGCGCGGTTTTCGCTGCGAGTGGCGCTGCGTCGAGTTGCCCGGCAAGGGTCGATGGTACCGCATCTACATGGGCGGCTTCTCCAGCCGAGAGGCGGCCCGGGCCGCTTTGCCGGCGCTGTTGCGCCGTCTGGGCGAGGACTGGGGCCAAGTCGTCCGCTATTGAGGAGCCAGCGCTTCAGCGCGTGTTCTCACACCGGAAGGTTTCATCCTTGAAGCTCAAGCGCGTCGAGATCCAGGGTTTCAAGTCCTTCGCCGACCGCACGGTTCTCGACTTCGACGAGGGCATCACCGCCGTCCTCGGCCCCAACGGCTGCGGCAAGACCAACATCGTCGACGCCATCCGTTGGGTGCTGGGAGAGCAGTCGGCGCGGCAGCTACGCGGCGATCGCATGGAGGACATCATCTTCAAGGGGACCACCCAGCGCAAGCCGGTCGGACTCTGCGAAGTCGCCATCACCTTCAGCAACGACGATCGCGGCATTCCCCTGGACTACACCGAGGTCACGATCAAGCGTCGCGTCCAGCGCGACGGTTTGAGTCAGTACTTTCTGAACGCACAGCCGGTTCGTCTCAAGGATCTGCGCGATCTGTTCTGGGACAGCGGCGTCAGCAACTCAGGATACGCGTTCATCGAACAATCGATGATCAATCAGGTTCTCAACGAGCACACGCAGGAGCTGCGCAATCTCATCGAGGAAGGCTCGGGCATCGTCAAATACAAATCCCGGCGCCGCGAGGCGCAGCGCAAACTCGAACAGACCGAACAGGACCTGCTGCGATTGCGCGACTTGCTGGACGAGATCGGGCGAGAAGTGCGGTCTCTGCAGCGACAGGTCGGCAAGGCGCGACGGCACCAGCGACTCTTCGCCGAGGTGCGCGCGCTGGATCTGCTCCTGGCCGGCCACGAGCAGCGGGAATTCGGACGCCGCGAACTCGAGCTCCAGGAGCAGGCGCAAGGGCAACGCACGCTGGCTGAGGCAGACAGCGGCGAACTGGCCCACCTGAGGGCGCGAATCGAAACGGTCAAACCGGCCCTCGACGAGCGAGAGGCGGAGCGGCGAGGCCTGGAGGAGTCTCTACGGGCGTGCGAGGAGCAATTGCAGGAGAGCGAGCGACGATTGCTGGTGCTGGAGCAGAAACTGTCCGAGAACGATAACAGGTCTCGCGAAACGCGGGAGGAAATCGCGGCGGTCCAGGTTCGCCGCGCCGAGATCAACGGCGAGGCCGCTCTGCTGGCGCAACGCGTCGAGGCGGTGGCGTCGCGGCTGGCCGCGCTGGAGACGGAGCTGCGCGAGCGGAACGAGCAGTGCCTGGTGATCGAGACGCGATTCGCGGTGGGTCGGGAAGCCGCGGCCGGAGCGGCGCAGCTGAATCTGGAATTCATCGAGAACGATGCTCAGGTCAGGACCGCGCGGCGCGAGCTTCAGATCCGGCAGGAGAACCGGCGCGAGCGCCTGTTGGCCCTCGACGGCGAGACGGAGCGGCTGCGGGAGCAGACGGCGGCCGAGTCCGCGCGAGCGGTCGCGTCCGAAGAGGCGCGGCGCCGTCAGTTGGACAGACGTCGCGAATTGCTCGCCTCGCTCGCGGAGCTGGAGCGCGAGCGGGAGGCGACGGTTGCCGGAGCGGATGCGCTGCGGCGCGAGCAGTCGGGCCGAGAGGCGCGGCGCGAGGCGCTGCGCTCGCGACACGAAGTCCTGCGGCGTATGCGCGACGAATACCGCGGATACCGGCGGGGCGCGCGGCATGTGTTGCAGACTCGGTCCGGCGACGCCCGCGTGCGCGGCAGCCTCGCCGAACGGCTTCACGTCGCGGAGGGGTGGACTGAGGCCTTCGAGAGCCTGTTCGCGGAGTTGCTCGACGCCGTCGTCGTTGACGATTCCGGAACCGCCGTAGGGTTGATCGATGAGCTCAGGACGCAGAAGGCGGGACGGGCCAGTTTCGTCGCTCCCGGAACGCCGGCGGTCACGCCCGTCGCGGCGAGCGCTCCCGCTGGCGGTCGACCGGCGCGCGACTTCGTCAGTGGCGAGGGCGTCGCGGTCCCGCACTTGGCGCGGTTGCTCGCGACGGCCTGGGTTTTCGACACCGATGGAGCCGCGATCGCGGCGGCGCTCGAAGGCGCGGGCTCGGCGCCGGTCGTCTGCCTGTCGCGCAGCGGTCTGCTTGTCACGAGCGATGGCATTGTGCGTGGCGGCAGCGGCCACGCCGAAGACGTCAGCCTGCTCGGCCGCGGCGAGAAGCTGGAAAAGCTCATGGAGGACATTGCGGCTCTCGAAGCCCTCATCGAGGCCGGCGGCGGCCGTTTGGACGAAAACCTCGCCCGCCAACAGGCGCTGCAGGAGCAGCTGCTGCGTGGGCGGGGCGAACTGGAGATTCTGGAAGAGGATCTGCGTCGTCTGCACGTGGAAATGGCCGAGGGCCGTAGCCGCGCCGCCAGCGCCGGCGAGCGACTGGCGGTCATCGCCCGGGAGCGCGAGACCGCCGAGGCGGAGCTGGCCGCGCTCGATGCCGAAGCGGCTGGACTTATCGGTCGCCAAGACGAAGCCGACCGCAAGCGCGTGGACAGCGCCGCGCAGGCCGAGGATCTGCGGCGCCAAGCCGAACAACTCGAACGCGAGCGCGACTCGGCGCGCGAGGAGTTGGCGGCCCTGCATCTGCGCCGTACGCAGACCGAGAGCGAGCAGCGCGAAACAGAGGCAGCCGTCGCCCACCTGCGCCAGAGCGCGGCGGAGTTGGCAACGCGCGAGGACCGTCTCGCACAGGAGGTCGCGCTGCTGCGCGAACAAGCGGAAGGCATGGTCGCCGACGTGGCCGAACGCCGCGGCGCGCTCGAGGTCGGATTCCAGGAGCGGGAAAGGCGGCGGCAGCTCGTGGGCGCGGCGGCCGAAGCGATCCGTTCCCTGCACGCCGAGACGGCCGTCTGGCACGACCGGGTGCGGGCCATCGAAGAACTGCGCAGCGAATGTCGCGAATCGCTGCACGGGATCGAGACCGAGCTGGCCACCTTGGACGTACGGCGGCGCAACCTGATGGATCGCGTCGAGGGACAATACAAGGGCGCATTTCGCGAAATCGTCCGCGCGGTGGATCTCGAGTCGTTGCCGCGCGAGTTGGAACGCGATGGCGAAACCTTCCAGGTCGACCAGGCGAAAGCCGTGCTGGCGGATCGGCGCGAGAAGCTCGAATCGCTCGGGCCGGTCAATCAACTCGCGATCGAGGAGTACGAGAGCAAGAAGGAGCGGCTGGTTTTCCTGGAGGGACAGCTGCGCGACGTGGAAAAGGCGAAGACCGATCTGGTCGACGCCATCCAACAGATCAACCGGACGGCGCGCAAGCTGTTCGGCGACACGTTCGAGGAGGTAAGGCGCAATTTCGTCGCGGTCTTCCAGACTCTCTTCGAAGGCGGACGAGCCGACCTCGAGTTGATCCGCACGGAAGACCCGCTGGAGAGCACGGTGCACATCGTCGCGCAGCCGCGCGGCAAGCTGGTCGACCACGTGGGGCTGCTGTCGGGCGGCGAGCGCTGCCTCACGGCGCTGTCGCTGCTGTTCGCGGTCTACCTGGTCAAGCCATCGCCGTTCTGCTTGCTCGACGAGGTCGACGGCCCGCTCGACGACGCCAACACGAATCGCTTCACGCGCATGCTGCGCGAGTTTTCCGGCTCCACGCAGTTCCTGGTCGTGACTCACAACAAGTTGACGATGGAAACCGCGAACCACCTGTTCGGCGTGACGATGATGGAGGCGGGTGTCAGTTCGATCGTTTCCGTCTCCTTCCATGACGTCGCGGCTAGCCGCTCCGACGCGGAGCTGGGCCAGGCGATCGCGGCGCGCCGGCGGGAGCTCGACCGGCAGGCCGCGGCGCGCGCCATCCTCGCCGGCGGCGGGGAAGCGGAAGACGATCGCCCGCGCATCCTGATGGACGAGAGCGCGATCGCTGACGGAGGCGAGCCGCCTCAGGAAACGGAGCGCGCAGGCGAGGACGGCGTCGCGCGCGCGGCGGCCGCGGGGGAGGACGGCGCGTGATTCGCGGCGCGCTCGACCGGCTGCGTCGCGGTTTGCAGAAGACCCGCGAAGATCTTTTCGGCAAGCTCGGCGCGCTGCTCGGCGGCCGGCAAAAGCTCGACGCCGAGACCCTGGACCGGATCGAGGAGTTGCTGCTGCGCGCCGACATGGGCGTGCAGGCAAGCCTGCGCATCACCCGCACGCTGGAGAAGCGGTTGCAGGAGAGCAAGGGCGAGCCTTCGCTCGAGGGCGTGCTTGAGGTGATCCGCGCCGACGTGCGCGACATTCTATGCCAAGCGCGGCCGCGAGTGAGGCCGGCCGGTTGGACGGCGGCCGGCGAGGAGACCACGCCCGCCGGCGCAGGGAAGGCCCGTCCCGGTGGCGGTAAGAAGAAGCGGCGGCCGGCAGACGCCGCGCCGCCGCCTGCGGCCGACATCGAGGCGCCGGCCGCGGAGGCGAAAGCGCGGCCGGACGTCATCCTGGTGGTCGGTGTGAACGGCACGGGCAAGACGACCAGCATCGCGAAGCTGGCGGCTCTGCACAAGCAGCAGGGGCGGTCCGTGTTGCTGGCCGCCGCCGACACCTTTCGCGCCGCTGCGGTCGAGCAACTGGGCGTGTGGGCTCAACGGGCGGCGGTGGCGTGCGTGCAGCAAGGCCAGGGAGCGGATCCCGCGGCCGTGGTCTACGATGCGCTCTGCGCCGCGGAGGCGCGCGGGCACGACTTGGTGATCGTCGACACGGCAGGTCGTCTGCACACCAAGAGCAATCTCATGGCCGAGCTGGCCAAGATCGAGCGGGTGATCGAGAAGTGCACGGGTCGAGCGCCCGAGACGCTGCTGGTCGTGGACGCCGTCACCGGGCAGAACGGTCTGGCGCAGGCGCGCGTCTTCGCCCAGACCATCCCGATCGACGGGTTGGTTCTGGCCAAGCTCGACGGTACCGCCAAGGGCGGCATCGTGGTCGCGATCGCCGAAGAGCTCGGCTTGCCGGTGAAGTACGTCGGCACCGGGGAGACGCTGGCCGACCTGGCGGAATTCGACGTGGACACTTTCCTTGAGGCCCTCTTCACCGAGGAAACCGCGGAGCAAGAAGAGGCGTCGCGCGATTCTTGACAGTTGCGCGGAAGCAACTTACGTTGGAAACTTGAGAAGGCGCCTGAACGGCGCCGGCGAAGGAAAAGCCAACTTCGGGGCGGGGTGGAAGTCCCCACCGGCGGTCACAGCCCGCGAGCCCGCGAGGGCAGACCCGGCGCGATTCCGGGGCCGACAGTGAGAGTCTGGATGGGAGAAGTTGGACCGTGCGCACGGCCGCCCGCCGCCGGGGCGGCAGGGGCGCCCGTGCCTGCCTCTCCCGCCCCGCGCAAGGGGCGAGCATGATCACCCCGCAGCAACCGGAAGACGCGCGCTGGATGGCCGACGCCCTGCGCCTGGCGGCGCGCCTGCCCCGCCGGCCCTGGCCCAACCCGCCGGTGGGGGCGCTCGTGGTGAGAGATGGCCAGATCGTCGGGCGTGGCGCCCATCACGGCGCCGGCCTGCCGCACGCCGAAGTCCTGGCGCTGGAGGAAGCCGGCGAGCGTGCCCGAGGCGCGACGCTGTACGTCTCGCTCGAGCCCTGCAACCATCAAGGCCGCACGCCGCCCTGCGCCCCGCGTGTGGCCGCGGCGGGGCTGAGCCGCGTCGTGATCAGCGTGGGGGATCCCAACCCCAATGTGGCGGGCGGCGGCCTGCGGCTGCTGCGCGAGGCGGGGTTGGACCTGACCATCGGCGTGCTGGGGGAGAAAGCGCTCGAGTTGATCTGGCCATTCGTCGCCACTGGCGCCTTCGAGCGCCCTTATGTGTTGCTCAAGACGGCCGCGTCGCTCGACGCGCGTTTCACGCTGAGTCCGCGCGCGCCCGCGCCGCGCCCCTCGTACTTGACCGGGTTGGCCGCAAGGAGGCAGGTGCACGAGATGCGGCGCTGGTCAGACCTGGTAATCGTCGGCGAGGGAACCGTGATGGCCGATCGCCCGCTGCTGAACGGCCGCCTGGTCACGGAGGAAGCCGACTGCCCGGCCGCCGAGCCGGTTGCCGGCTATGTCGACACCGATCTGAGCTTCCACGGCGACTGGGGACAGGAGCGTTTCTTCGTCTTCGCCGGCGCGGCAGCCGCGGCCGAGGATCGCGCCCGGGTCGAACAGGTGGGCGGCGTCGTCGTGCCGTGCGCCGAGCGGGACGGGCACGTGGCACTCGATTCGCTGCTGGAGGAGGCGTTCCGGCGCGGCGGCTGGACGCTGCTGGTCGAAGGGGGACCCACGCTGGCGGCGGCCTTCCTGAAGCGGGGACTGGTCGATCGCTGGGTGCAGTACATCGCGCCACTGTACGCCGGAGGCGGCGTGGCCTGGCCTCGCGAACTCGTCCCGCCCACGGACGAGGCGACGCGATTCCATTTCACGGCCGCTCGCCGGGCCGGGGACGACTTGTGCTTGGCATACGATCGGTTACCCTTCGCGCAGCTGCTCGAGGAACTGACTGTCGAGACGGCCGCCGGCCTGGCGCGCGGCGCGGGAGCGGCGTGATGTTCACGGGCATCGTGCGTGAAATCGGCGTTCTACGCTCGACCGTCCGGCTGGGGCAGGTCACCCGACTCGTGGTGTCCGCGCCGGTGTGCGCTGCCGGGTTGGCGCCGGGCGACAGCCTGGCCGTGAACGGAATCTGTCTGACCGTCGTGATCCGGCGGAAAGACCGCCTCACGCTCGAGGCCGTGGCCGAAACGCGCCGCGTGACCACGCTGGGGAGTTGGCGCGGGGGTGACCGCGTGCACCTCGAGCCGGCGCTGCGCGCCGGCGAACCGCTGGGCGGTCACTACGTGCTGGGGCATGTCGACGGCACGGGCAAGGTGCTGCGCAACGGACCTTGCCGCGGCGCTTGGCAGCTGACCGTCGGACTGCCGCCCCGGCTGGCGCGGGAGATGGTGGCGAAAGGGTCGATCGCGGTCAATGGCGTCAGCCTCACGCTCGACGACGGACCGCTGGCCGACCGCTTCACGGCGAGCTTGGTCCCGCTCACGCTGGCGGCCACGCGGCTGGGAGAGCTGCGCCCGGGACAGGCGGTCAATGTGGAGATGGACGCGCTCGCGAAGGCGGCTCGCCGCGCCGCCGCGTCCAAGACGGGGGACGAGGCGGGCCCCCGTTCGACGCTCGGCGCCCTCCTGGCGCGCGGCTTCGGCCGGGGAGGTTCGACATGGCCGACGAAGTGAAGCTGGATCTGATCGAGAGCGCCGTCGAGGCGCTGCGTCAGGGCGAGATCGTGATCGTCGTCGACGACCGCGACCGGGAGAACGAGGGCGATTTCGTCATGGCCGCCGAGAAGGTCACGCCCGAAGCGATCAACTTCATCGCCCGACACGGGCGCGGCCTGATCTGCCTGCCGGCCATGCGCGAGCGTCTCGTCGAGCTCGATCTGCAGCCGATGGTCGCCCGCAACACCGCCCATCTGGGCACCCGCTTCACGGTTTCCATCGACGCCGCCAGCGGCATCACGACCGGCATTTCGGCCCCGGACCGCGCCCGGACCGTGCGCGTTTTCATCGATCCCTCCACCCGCGCGAACGACCTCGCGCGTCCCGGGCACGTCTTCCCGCTCGAGGCGCAGCCCGGCGGCGTCCTGCAACGGGCCGGCCACACCGAGGCGGTCGTGGATCTCTGCCGCGTCGCGGGGCTCTATCCGGCCGGCATCCTCTGCGAGATCATGGACGAGGACGGCACGATGGCCCGTCTGTCGCGCCTGCGCGAGATCGCGGCGCGATTCGAGCTCCGTCTGGTCTCGATCGCGGACCTCATCGCCTACCGCCGGCGGCACGAGCGGCTCGTGCGCCGCGAGGTCACCATCGACCTGCCGACGCGATGGGGCGATTTCCAGCTGCACGCCTACAGCACGACCGTCGACGACGCCGTTCATCTGGCGCTCGTGCGGGGAACCGTCGATCCCGATGCCACCACGCTCGTGCGCGTGCACTCGGAGTGCATGACTGGCGATCTGCTGCACTCGCTGCGCTGCGATTGCGGAGAGCAACTCGAGGCCGCGCTTGAGCAGATCGCCGCCCGCGGCGCGGGTGTCTTCCTCTACATGCGCCAGGAGGGGCGGGGCATCGGGCTGCTGAACAAACTGCGGGCCTATCGGCTGCAAGAGGAAGGAAACGACACGGTGGAAGCCAATCACCGCCTGGGTTTCCCCGCAGACCTGCGCGAGTACGGTCTCGGCGCGCAGATCCTGGCCGATCTGGGCGTGCGGCGCATGGAGCTGATGACGAACAACCCGCGCAAGATCATCGGCCTGGACAGCTACGGCCTGACGGTCACGGGACGCGTCCCGCTGGAAGTCCGGCCCAACGTGCGCAATCTGCGCTACCTGCGCACGAAACGGTCCAAGCTCGGGCATCTGCTCGAGCATCTTGAGAGCGAATGAAGGAGGATGGGATGGGCAAGAGCTATCAGGGGCGTTTCGACGCGCGCGGCCGCCGCATCGCGCTCGTGGCCAGCCGGTTCAACGAGTTCTTCACGCGCGAATTGCTGGGAGGGGCACAGGACTGCCTGGCGCGGCACGGCGTGCCGGAAGCCGACGTGGATGTCGTCTGGGTGCCCGGCAGTTTCGAACTGCCGCTGGCGGCGCAACGCCTGGCGCGCGGCAAGCGATACGGCGCCGTGGTCTGTCTGGGATGCCTGATCCAAGGCGACACGCCGCATTTCCAACTCGTCGCGGCCGAGGTGACCAAGGGAGTGGCGCAGGTGGGGCTCGAGACGGGCGTGCCCGTCGTTTTCGGCGTCGTCACGGCCGAAACGATTGAGCAGGCCGTCGAGCGGGCGGGAACCAAGGCCGGCAACCGCGGGTTCGACGCCGCGCTGTCCGCGCTCGAGATGATTGACCTGCTCGCGCAGGTCGATGCGGGCCAGGGCTGATCGTGGGCCGTCGTCGCCGGGGCCGCGAGGTGGTCCTGCAATCACTTTATGCCGCGCAGGTGGGCGGTTTCTCGCTCTTGCCCACCGTCGACGAACAGCTGACGCGCCGCGACGCCCCGCCCGAGACCGCCGAGTTCGCGCGCGAGCTGGCGACACTGGTCGCGGCGCACCTGCCGGCAGTGGATCGCTGGCTCGCCGGTCTGCTCGAGCACTGGGATCCGGAGCGCGTGGGGCAGGTGGAGCGGGCCATCCTGCGCCTGGCCCTCACCGAACTGGCGTGGTCGCCCGCGGTTCCGCCGGCCGCGGTCATGGACGAGGCGTGCGAGCTGGCGCGCAAGTTCGGCGACGAGCAGGCCGTCGGCTTCGTCAATGGCCTGCTCGATCGGGCGGCGAAACAGGTGGCCGCCGGCGGGGGGCCGGCCGCGCCGGCCGCGGACGGGGGAGTGGCTCCGTGAGGGTCTCCACGCGTGGGCACTGGCAGGGTTTTTGGGAGCAGGCCCGCGCGCTCAGCCTGGATGACGTCTATGACAACGACGGGCGGATAGTGCGGGAGATTCTCGCGCTGGGGCCAGCGACGGGCAAGCGCCTGCTCGAGGTGGGCGCGGGCAGCGGCCGCGACGCCGTCGCGCTCGCCCGCGCCGGCGCCGACGTCGTGACGGTCGATTATGCCGTGGGCTCGCTCGGGCTGACCGCGGCGGCGGCCGCGCGGGCCGGCGCCGAAGTGGAGCCGGTTGGTGGCGACGCGCTCGCGCTCCCCTTCGCGGACGCCTCCTTCGACGTCGTGTTCCACCAGGGACTGATGGAGCATTTCCGGGATCCCGGCGTGCTGCTGGCGGAAAATTTCCGCGTGCTGCGCCCCGGCGGATGGTTGGTCGTCGACGTCCCGCAAAGATGGCACTACTATACGGCGGCCAAGCAGGTTCTCATCGCGACGGGTCGCTGGTTCGCCGGCTGGGAGACGCAGTTCTCCGTGCGTGAATTGGAGCGAACCGTCGCGGCCCAAGGGTTCACGGTGGTGCGCGCCTATGGAGACTGGCTGGTGCCGGGTCTCTGGTACCGGGGATTGCGAAAGGTCCTCTTGACGCGATGCGGCGTGCGCCTGCCCATGCGTCCCGATCCGGCGCCGCCGCTGTCGCGATTGGCCGCGCGAGTTCGCGCGCGACTCAGGGCGCGGCGCTGGGCGTTGTACACCACGTTGACCATCGGCGTCGTCGCGCGACGGCCGACTGCTTGATTCGCTTCGGAGGTGCCCGCCCTGAGGATCCTCGCGGTCAACTGGCGCGACATCGGCGACCCCCTCGGCGGGGGCGCCGAAATCCACCTGCACGAGATCCTGAGGCGAGCCGTGACCGCCGGCCACGCCGTGGACCTCGTCGTTTCCGCCTATCCCGGGGCGCCGTCGCGCGAGACCGTCGATGGCGTGCGGATCCATCGCCACGGCGATTGGCGCCTGGCCAACTGGCTCCTGCCCGCCGTCGCGCGCCGATTGCTGCGCCAGCAGGCCTACGATCTGATCGTTGAAGACATCAACAAGATGCCCTTCTTCATGCCCTTTCACAGCCGTGGGGTGCCGGTCGTCGCCGTCGTGCCGCACCTGTTCGGCTCGACGGTCTATCGCGAGGCCAATCCGCTGGCGGCCACCTATGTCTGGGCGTCCGAGCGCTCGATCCCGCTTGTCTACCGCGGCGTGGATTTCGAGGTCATCAGCGCTTCCACGCGCGACGACCTCGCGGCGCGCGGCGTCGATCCAGCGCTCGTTCGCGTGATCCATTGCGGCCTCGATCACGATCGACTCCGCCTGCCCCGGCCGCCCGCGCGCGAGGCGACTCCGCTCATCGTGACCTGGAGCCGCCTGCGCCGTTACAAGAGCGTGGATGTGGCGCTGCGCGCCTTCGCCGCCATCCTGAGCGAATTGCCCGAGGCGCGAATGTTGGTGATGGGGCGCGGCCCGGATGAAGATCGCCTGCGGCGAGTGGCGTCGCGCTTGGGCATCGGTCGACGGGTCGAGTTCCTCGGTCATCTGCCGTGGCCGGAGATGCTCGGCGTCCTGCACCGCGCCCACGTCTGCCTCAATCCCAGCCCGAAGGAGGGCTGGGGCTTGACCGTGGTGGAAGCCAACGCGTGCGGACTGCCCGTCGTGGCGAGCGATCGACCCGGCCTGCGCGATTCGGTGCGCGACGGAGAAACCGGCCTGCTGGTCCCCTACGGCGACGCCGCGGCGTTCGCCGGCGCCGCCGTGCGATTGTTGCGCGACGGGGCGCTTTGGGCGCGCCAGAGCGCCGCGGGACGGGCCTGGGCCGCGACGTTCAGCTGGGAACGCTGCGCGCGCGAATCGCTGGAACTCTTCGCGTGCGCCAGCGAGCGCCGGCGACATGGCCGGCCGGCGCGAGCGGGGGAGGAGCGGGCGTGACGCGGCAGATCGTGTCGCTGCTGCTCAAGCTCATGGTGAGCATCGCGCTGTTGACCTGGCTCTTCAGCGCGCGCCTCTCGCCGGCCGAAATTCGCGCCGCCATGGCGGCGCCACGTTGGGATTGGCTGGCCGCGGCGTTCCTGACCTACGCGATCTCGGCGCTCGGCGGCGGCTGGCAATGGATCTGGCTGCTGCGGGCCGTCGGCGTAAGGGCGGAGTCGCGCGAACTGCAACGGCTGTACCACGTCGGGCTCTTCTTCAACAATTTTTTCCCGGCGAACGTGGGCGGCGACGCGGTGAAGATCTTCGACCTCGGGCGGCAGGAGGGGCGTCCGCTGAGGATCTTCTGCGCCACTCTGATGGATCGGCTCATCGGCTTGACCAGCCTCACCCTGCTGGCGCTGTTGGCGACGGCGGTGGCCACGGTGCGATTGGCGGCGTTGCCGCCCGTGTACCCGCTGTTCGTGGCGATGCTCCTCTGGTTGGCGCTGCTGGCGGTGCTTCTGTCTCGGCGGGTCTCGGCGCGGCTGCCGGCTTTGTTGCGGGCGTTGCGCTGGCGGGCCGCCGCGACCAGTGTCGAACAGCTTCGCGCCGAGTTCGCGCTCTACCGCCCCCGCCTGCGGTGGCTGGCTGGGCTGTTCGCGTTCGCGCTGCTGGTGCAGGCGTTGCGCGTGGCTACGCACCTGCTCGTCGCGCGAGGGCTCGGGATCCCGCTGAGCGGCGTGCAAGCACTGCAGTTCTTCGTCCTCGTGCCGTTGCTAGGCATCCTGGTCGCCCTGCCGTTGAGCGTGAACGGCATCGGGCTGCGGGAATCGTTCAGCGCGCTGACGTTCACGACGGCGGGGATCGCCGCGCCCTCGGCGGTGGCCATGGAACTGGCGGCCTTCGTGGTTCAGGTGACCTATAGCCTGGCGGGAGGCGTTCTGTTCTTGTCCGGTCGTGGGCGTGGCCGCGTGGAAGGCGGCGATCGGGCCTCTGGGGCCGGCGCCTGAACCGGCTCGTGGTCGAGGCGGGAACCACTGTCGGGCAGGGGTTGTTGGCGCCTCGACCGTATGCTACATTCCGATGCCCGCGGCGCCTCCTCTTCAAGGGGCGCCGCGCCACCCAACCGATTGGGAGGGAGCAAGTTTGCGCAAGGAATGGTTCCGGCGCCCGGGGACGCTGTGCGCCCTGGGCTCCTTTCTGCTGGCGCTGATCGTCTACGCGAGGACGATGGCTCCCACGATCAGCTTCTGGGATTGCGGCGAATACATCACCTCCGCGCACATCCTGGGGATCCCACACCAGCCTGGCACTCCGCTCTACGTCCTGGTGGGGCGTGTCTTCGATCTGCTGCTTGCGCCGCTCATGACGACGGCACGGGCCGTCAATTTCATGTCGGCGCTTTTCAGCGCGCTCGGCGTGATGATGACCTATCTGGTCATCGCGGATCTGGCGCGACGGGCCGACGCCGATAGTGGATGGCTAGCGCACGCCGGGGGCCTGATAGGGGCGATCTTCCTGCTTTTCAGCGACACCTATTGGAACAACGCAATCGAAGCCGAAGTCTACGGGCTGGCCGGATTCACGGTCGCGCTGGTGGTCTGGCTCGGCTTGCGCTGGTACGATGCCCGATGCGAACCGCGCAGCGATTGGATCTTCTGGCTGATCCTCTACGTGCTCGGTTTGGGCGTGGGATTCCATCTCGGCTCTCTGCTCGTATATCCCTCGGTCTTCGTGCTTGCCCTCGCGGCGCGCCAGCGCCGCCTCGCCACCTACGACCTGTGTTTGGCCAGCGGCGTGCTTGCCCTGTTCCTATTCTCGACCATCACCAAGAACGACGCCTTGGTGGTGGGGCTGGTCGTGGCCTATGCCGCGCTGGTTTTGACACGCGCCTTCGGAGGGCATCGCTTCGCTTTGGTGGGCGCCGGGCTGTTCGCGCTGGGTCTCTCCGTTCACATCTTCATGCTGATCCGGGCGGGAATGGATCCGGCCATCAACCAGTCGCAGCCGGACAATCTAGGCACCTTGATGACGGTTCTGCGCCGCGAGCAGTATCCGCCGCTTGATCCATTCCAGCGTCGCGCGCCGTTGAGCTGGCAGTTCGGCTATTACTACGATTTCCTCGTGCGCCAGTTCACGTTCCTGGAGTCCGGACGTGATCTGCTGGTCCGCCTGGCGACTTTCATGGGCCCCCTGTTGCTCGGTTTCCTCGGCGCGTTCCACGGCCTTCGGCGCGCCCGTCCCTGGATCTGGATGCTCGTCGCCGGGTACTTGATCAACGCTGAAGTGCTCACGCTGTACCTGAACTTCGGCGACCAGGAGCCGCGAGAGCGCGACTACTTCTATTCGGCCGGATTCATGTTCTACGCCATGCTCATCGGTTTGGGTGGCGCGGCGCTGTTACGGTATGCGGCGGGGCCGGAGGGCAAGTCCGCGCGCGAACTCGCCGCGGGAGCGAGCCTCCCGCCCGTGCGAACCTCTGTTCTCACCAAGGTCGCCGCCGCGCTGCTGCTGATCATTGCAGCCGCGCCGCTGGTGCCGGGCCATCCGAAGTGGTTTCGGCACGATCGGTCAGACAATTGGATCCCCCGAGAATATGCCTGGAACATGCTCGCGGGGCTCGACCGTGACGCCATCCTCTTCACGAACGGCGACAACGACACCTTCCCCATCTGGTATCTGCAGGAAGTCGAGGCTTTTCGCCGCGACGTGACCGTCGTGAATCTCAGCCTCGTCAATCTTCCCTGGTATGTGAAACAACTGCGGCAGAGCGCCACCGGGTTGCCGCTCAACTACACCGACGCACAACTCGATCAACTGGAGGCCCGTCTCTACGAAGATCCGCGCACGGGCGAGCGGCAAATCGTCTACGTGCGCGACTATGTCGTTCACAACATTCTCAACGCCAACAACCAGGACAAACAGCCTCGCCCCGCCTTCTTCGCCGTGACGATTCCGCAGGAGAACATGGCCATCTACTATCCGTTCCTGCAGATGGAGGGTCTTGCCTTCCGTTTGACCGGTCAGCGGCATCCGGATGATCAGCCGGGAGTGGATCCAGAGCTCACGCTGCGGAACATGACGGGTGTCTACGATTATGGCGCTCTCATGGACGGCGACACGCCCGGACGTTGGGCGCTCTTTCGCGAAAGAGCCGGGATCCCAGGCGAGCCCGGTGAGGACCCGCGCTCGTTGCCGGCAGGTGTCGAGATGTCCCCGGAGCGCACCGCGAGCGTGGACTACACGCCGCTGGTCGCCATGGTGGGCGAGAACCGCACCGACGTCTTCCGCGACCGCAATACGAGCAACCTGCTCGGAAACTACCCGGCGGCGGCAGTGCGCGCGGGCTACGAGCTGATCCTGCGGGCGCAGGTGCGATCGCTGGAAGACTCGATGGCCTATGATCGGCTCATCGATCGCGCCGCGGCCGCGATGGATCTGACGCGCCGGTTTTCACCCCATTTCGGGCCGATCGTGAATCTCTATCCCTTGCTCAAGGTGGAGCAGGGAAGGACCACGGAGGCTCTGGCGTACCTCGCGTCGCTGCGCGGCAAGGTGTCGCCGGCCGAAGAAGAGGCGGCCATCAACAAGACCTTGCTCTCGATGGGCGGGGTCGGCCGGGTCGCGGAAGCGGTCGATTGGGTGGAGGCGCGCATCGCCGAGCATCCTGGCACGGTGGGCTATTATCGCGCGCTGTTCGCCGTGCGGCGAGCTCAGAACGATCTGGCCGCCTGCCAGGAGGTCGCGCAACGTTGGCGGCAGGCGAGCGGCACGGAGGACGCCGAAATGCAGCGGGCGCTCGCGCAGATCGAAGAATCCGCGCCCCGTGACGCGCCGTCTCTGGACGGACAGGGAACGCCGTGAACGCCGCGGAACTGGCTGGGCTGGCCGGTTCCCTGCCGGGCGGTCTGCCGGCGGCCCTGGGGCCCGGTTGTCGTGTCGTGGTGACCGGATGCGCGGGATTCATCGGTAGCCATCTGGCCGAGGCCCTTTTGAGCCTCGGCTGCGAGGTCACGGGCGTCGACTGTCTGACCGACTATTATGATCCTCAGCTGAAGCGCGAGAACCTCGCGGGCTGTCTGAGCCAGCCCTCGTTCCGGTTCGTGGAGGCCGATCTGCTGACGCTCGACGCCGTGGATCTGCTGGCCGGCTGCAGCGCGTGCTTCCACTTGGCGGCGCAGGCAGGCGTGCGCGCCAGTTGGGGCCGTCACTTCGTCGAATATGTGGACCGGAACATCCGGGCCACCCAGCACCTGCTGGAAGCGTGTCTCGACTCCGAGGTGCGCGCCGGCCTGCGGCGCTTCGTCTTCTCCAGCTCGAGTTCTGTCTACGGGGAACGCGCCGACCTGCCGGTCACCGAGCAGGCCCTGCCGCGCCCGCATTCGCCTTACGGCGTGACCAAGCTGGCGGCCGAGCAACTTTGCGTGCTTTACTCGCGCAACGCCGGCATCCCCACGAGCAGCCTGCGGTACTTCACGGTCTATGGGCCGCGCCAGCGGCCGGATATGGCTTTCCGCATCTTCGCCGATCGCGCCGCCGAAGGGCGCCCGTTCGTCGTGTACGGCGATGGTCGACAGACACGCGATTTCACCTACGTGCTCGACGCCGTCCGCGCGAACCTGCTCGCTCTGGACGCGCCGGGGGAAGCGGCGGTCTTGAATGTCGGCGGTGGGGCGCGCATCGCGCTCGGAGACGCCCTGGAGCGTTTGAGCGGGCTTCTCGCGTCGCAACTGGCAGGTCGCGAGGCCGTGATCGAGCATCGCCCCGTGGCGCTGGGAGATGTTCGCGACACATATGCCGATTGCCGGCTGGCCAAGCAGGCGATCGGGTACCGGCCCACGGTGTCGTTCGACGAGGGGCTGAAGCGTTTTGTCGAATGGCTCCTGGAGAGAAGAGGGACGCATGGTTGACGAGCGGATGCCTCCGCCCACGACGGATGTCTCGATCGTGATCCCCGCCTACAATGAATCCGACTCGCTGCCGGAACTGCTTGGCCGCATCGACGAGGTGCTCCGGGCCGCCGGATTTAGCTACGAGGTCTGGGTCGTCGACGACGGCAGCCGCGATGGGACCTTCGCCGTGGTCTCCGAAATCGCGAAAACGCGTCCTGAAATCCACGGTGTCGCGCTGCGCCGCAATTTCGGCAAGTCAGCGGCGCTATCCGCCGGCTTTGCGCGCGCGCGAGGACGCTTGGTCGTGACCATGGACGCGGATCTGCAGGACGACCCGGCTGAGATTCCCCTTCTGCTGGCGGAGATCGCGAAGGGAAGTGATCTCGTCTCGGGATGGAAACAGGATCGTCAGGACGGCTTCGTGAAGAACAAATCGTCGAAAGTCTTCAACTGGGTGACGTCGCTGGCTACCGGTCTGCGGCTGCACGATTTCAACTGCGGGTTGAAGGCGTACCGAGCCGAGGTGATCCAAGCCGTCCGGGTCTACGGGGAAATGCACCGTTTCATTCCGGCGATGGCGCATCTCCAGGGTTTTCGGGTCACCGAAGTGAGGGTGCGCCACCATCGTCGCCGCCATGGGCGCACGAAATACGGTCCGAACCGTTTCCTCAACGGATTTTTGGACCTGCTCACGCTGCTGTTCCTGAACTCGCGTTCGACTTCGCCGCTGCATTTCTTCGGGCGCGTGGGCCTGTTCATGTTCGTCGTGGGCGCCCTCATCAATGGGTACTTCCTGGGCGAGTGGATCCTGGGCCACGGGCTGCGGGTGCGGCCTCTGCTGCTGCTGGGCGTGGTCCTGCTCATCATGGCCGTCCAGTTCGTCAGCCTTGGCCTGGTCGCTGAACTGATCGTGTCCGGAAGGCACCCTGAGAGGGATTACCATGTGCGCAGCGAGATCTGATGCCGCCGAGCAGACTGCCGCCCTGCTGCCGCGGCTCACGGTCGTGATCGTCAACTGGAACGGCCGTCATCTTCTGGACGAGTGCCTGGGCTCTCTGCTGAGCAATGGGTACGATCCGCTCGACATCATCCTCGTCGACAATGGTTCCCAGGACGGCTCGGCGGCTTGGGTGCGTGACCGTTATCCGCTCGTAGAGGTGATCGAGGCGGGCGAGAACCTGCGCTGGGCGGGCGGCAACAATCTTGCGCTGCGCCGGCTGCAAAGCCAGGAGCTGTCGGGGCGCTATGTGCTTCTGCTCAACAACGACACTTTCGTGCCCGAGGGGAGCCTGGTGCGTTTGGTCAGGGCGATGGCCGCCGAGCCGCGGGCTTGGATCGCCACGCCCCGTATCTGCTTCTCTTTCGATCCCGCGCGTGTCTGGTACGACGGCGGCATCGCCGGCAGGAGAACGGGTTGGATACGGCATGCCGGCATTCGGCAGCTCGCAGGCCGGCTCTCCTTCAAGCCGCGTTTCGTGGAGTGGGGAACGGGTTGCGCCTTGTTGCTGGGCGAGACAGCGCTGCGGGAGTTGGGGCAGCTGGACGAGGGCTTCTGGTTCTACGGAGAGGACTCCGATTATTCCCTGCGCGCGGGCGAGGCCGGCGGACGAGTCCTGCACGTGCCCTCGGCGCTGGTCCTGCATCGCGTGAGCGACGCGCTCGGCGGGGCCAGCCCGCACAAAGCCTACCTGAAGAGTCGCAGCCATGTTCGGCTATTGGGCCGGCACTGGTCGAGGCGCGATTGGCCGGTCCTGATCCCCGCGCAGGTGCTGTATTACGTGGCGCTCTCCGCTTGGCACCTGTTCGGCGGCCGCTGGGACACTGCCCTGGCGGCGCTGCGCGGCGTTCTGGACGAGCTGCGCGGCGCGCCTTCGGTCGCGTGAAGCTGGACAGGCAGCGGTCCCGCTGGTATCCTGCAAGGAGCCAACCGGCCAGCCGCGTCGCGGCAACGTGAGGGAGGAGAACGCCTTGTCGTCGCGACGCCTGCGAGGCACGACGCGGCCGGCGACACCCGTGGCGCGCATGCGCTCCGGCCGTTCGCTGCCGCAAGCGCTCGTCGTCGCCCTGCTTTCGCTGTTGGCGCTGACGGTTCTTTTCCCCGGACCCTTGTTGCGACGTCAAGTTTTCGCCAGCAGCGATGCCCGCAACGCGGATGCCTTCGTGCTGGTCGGCGACGCGTCTGTCGCCAGGGGCGAGTATCCCCAGTGGAATCCCTACCTTTTCGGCGGCATGCCGACGTTCGGCTCGTTGAGCTACACGCGCTATGTCTATCCGCCTGCGGCGCTCACCAATTTCCTGCAGGAGCACCTCGCCTTCCCGCCCTTGACCTGGCTGTTCATCCATCTGCTGTTCGGAGCCCTCGGCATGGCCCTGCTGGTCCGGCGCTGGGGTGGCGTTCTGCCGGCGCAGGTGCTGGCGGCTCTGGCGTGGCTTCTTTCGCCCAACGTGGTGGCCTGGGCCGTGCACGGCCACGGTTCCAAACTCGGGGCGGCCATGTACATGCCGTGGATCGTGGCGGGAGCGCTGTCCGTGCTCGGCGGCGGAGGCCGACGCTGGGTCGCCCTGACTGCCCTGCTGTTGGGGTTGCAAGTCGTGCGGGGCCACATCCAGATCACATACTATACGCTGCTAGCCGTGGGTTTCCTGGCCGTCGTGCAGACGTTGTTTCCCTTCCTGCCGCCCGCGACGGGAGCACAGAGTCCGGACGCCACGGCCATGACGCGCTGGCGACGACTCGCGGCGCTTGCCGGGGCCCTGGCGCTGGCCGGTCTGCTGGGCGCTGTTCTGTTGTTGCCCGTGCATGGCTACGCCGGCCTTTCGATCCGGGGCTTGGCCGCGAGCGGCGGCGGCGCGACGTACGAGTACGCGACCGGCTGGAGCTTTTCGCCCGCCGAGTTGCCGACGTTGGTTCTGCCCTCTGCCGCCGGTTTCGGCCGCGGCACCTACTGCGGCCAGATGCCGTTCACGGACTATCCCAACTACTTCGGGTTTCTCTGGCTAGGCCTCGCGGTGGCGGCTTGGTGTGGACGCGGGCGGCAGGCGACCTGGCTGGGCGTGCTGTCATTGCTGGCGCTCCTGGTCTCGTTCGGGCGCCACGGCTCGCCGCTCTATGACCTGCTCTATCGCCACCTGCCGTATTTCAACAAATTCCGCGTGCCGGTGATGATTCTGATCCTGCCCACGCTCGCCGCCGCGTGGTTGGCCGGCATGGGAGTCACGGCTCTGGTGCAAGAGCCCGCGCGCCGACGCCGGTTTTCCTGGCGGTCGTTGCTGCCGATCGTCCTCGTCGCGACCGGCGCGCTGCTGCTGAGCGCCGCCGGTTTCGCCCGGGAGGCGCACCTGAATCATCTGCGGACGCTGGCCCTGGCGGCCGCCAAACCGGTGCCGGACGCGGCCGCGCTAGCTGCGGCTTGGGCCTTGCACCGCGGCGATCTGCTGCGCGTCGGCTTGCTGCTGCTGGCCGCGGGGGGAGCGCTTGCCTGGTCGGTTCGCGATGAACGCTTTCGCCGCCGTGGCTTGGGGTGGGCTCTGGCCTTGTTGATCGCCGCCGATCTCGGCGCGGTTGCGTCGCGCATTGTGAACCCGGACAGGGGGTTATACGATCGAGCGCGAGATCAGCAAGGGCGGATCATCATGGCGCCGGCGCGGCCGCTGTTGCGCTCCTACGTGCCGCCGCGGCGTGAAATGGGTCAGGGGCCGGTGTACGCCGCGGCGGCGGCCCACGCCGGCCACGATCGCGTCTGGCCCTTGGGGGCTCTGGCGGCCGACAACGATTTCATGGTGGCCGGCGTGCGCTCGCTCGGCGGCTACCATCCCGCCAAGCTGGCGGCGTATGAACGGATCCGCCGCTTCCTCTATGAAAGGGGCGAACCGGCCGGACGCGTCGCCACCTGGCTGGCGGCGCGCGTCGTGGCGGTCCCGGGCGATTTGTCGCGCGAAGCGCGCGCTTATCTGAACGAACTCGGTCTGGACCTGTCGGCGGAGCCGCTGGCTCGCGACGGCGGCATGTCGCTCTACGAGAACCGCGCGGCTCTTTTGCGGGCTCGGCTCTACACCCAGTGGACGCCGGCGGCCGCGGGGCGCGCGGAGGTCGCGGTCGACGACTTCCTCGCGCGAATACAGGCCGGGGATGTGCCGTTCGAAAGCGTTTTGACGTTGGATCGCGCGCCCGACATCGCGCTGCAGCCGCCGGGACGGCAGTTGCCCGCGCCGGAGTTCCTGCGCGACGATCTGAACGAGGTGGTCGTGCGGACGGCGGCGGCGACTCCCACGGTCCTGCTGCTCGCCGACATCGCGGCGCCGGGTTGGACCGTCACCGTCGACGGACGCCCCGCGACCGCGCTGCGCGGCGACTATGTCCTGCGAGCGGTGGCCGTGCCGGCCGGCGAGCACGAGGTGCGGTGGCGCTATCGGGACCCGTTTCTGGCGCGCGGACTGTCGATGACGGCGGCGGGGACCGTCGGCCTGCTGCTGCTGCTCGTTCCATGGCCGGCACGACGGCGGACGGAGGCGACTGGACGCGCGAAGGCGGAAGAAGCGGCATGAAGGGCTTTGTCGTCATTCCTACCTACAACGAGGCCGAGAACATCGGCTGTCTCGTGCCCCTGGTGCTGGCGCGGGACGCGGGGCTGTCGGTGTTGGTGGTGGACGACAGCTCGCCCGACGGGACGGCGGCGATCGTCAAATCGCTGCCCGATTATGGCGGGCGCATCCGATTGCTGGAACGTCCCGTCAAAAGCGGCCTGGGCGCTGCCTACATCGCGGGCTTCCAGTGGGTGCTCGCGAATAGCGATGCCGAGGTCGTGTTCGAGATGGACGCGGACTTCAGCCACGATCCCGCCGCGCTGGATGAATTCCTGCTCGCGATCCGCGACGCGGACGTCGTGCTGGGCAGTCGCTACCTGTCCGGCGTTACGGTAGTGAACTGGCCGCTGCGGCGCCTGGTGTTGAGCATCGGGGCCAACATCTACACGCGAATCGTGACCGGTATGCCGATCAAGGACAGCACGGGCGGGTTCAAATGCTTTCGCCGCGAGGTGTTAGCAGCACTGCCGCTGGCGCGCATCAAGAGCGATGGCTATGGCTTTCAGATAGAAGTCAGTTGGCATTGCTGGCGCCGGGGATTCCGCATCCGGGAGATTCCCATCGTCTTCACGGATCGCCGGGTGGGCATCTCGAAGATGTCCCGTCGTATCATCTGGGAAGCCATGTGGATGGTGTGGACGCTGCGTTTCAGGCGCGTCAATCGGCCGTGCGCGACGGGAACCAGACCGTGAAGCTCTCGGTAGCCATCATTCACCACAACGCGAGCGAGGACCTGGATCGCTGCTTGGCTTCGTTGTCGACCCACGCGCCGGCCTGCCCGCACGAGATCATCGTTGTCGACAACGCTTCACGCGATCCTGGCCTGCAGGCGGTTCGCGAGCGTCACCCGTCCGTGCGGTGGCTGATGAATCGCGAGAACGTCGGTTATGCCCGCGGCGTTAACCAAGCGCTGGCCGAGGCGAGGACCGATTATCACCTCGTGCTCAATCCCGACGTCGTGGTGCAACCGGGAGCCATCGACGCGCTGTTGGCCTTCGCCGACGCCAAACCGCGCGCCGGCGTCATCGGGCCCCAACTCCTAAACGAGGACGGCACGATCCAGGACTCCTGTCGCCGTTTCTACACGCTGCGCACCCTGCTCCTGCGGCGCACCCTCTTGGGTCGCATCTGGCCGCGATCGCGAGCCGTGGCCGCGCACCTGATGCGGGATTTCGACCACCGTAGCGAGCGGGCCGTCGATTGGGTGCTGGGAGGCTGCCTGCTGGCGCGACGCGAGGCCGTCGATCGCGTGGGATTTCTCGACGAGCGCTTCTTTCTCTATTTCGAGGACGTGGATTGGTGCTTCCGGATGTGGCGCGCCGGCTGGGAAGTGCTTTATTTCCCGGGCGCGCGTTTCGTGCATCGCCACCGGCGCGACAGCGCCAAAGGAGCCTTGCACCGCGGGTACTGGCGGCATTTGTCGAGCCTGCTCTCCTTCTACGAGAAGTGGGGGATGTTGATCTGGCTGCTCAAAAGATGGCGCGGCCCTGCGGGAGCGGCGTTGCAGTGGATCCTGGACATGAGTGGCCTCGCGGTCGCGTTGCTGGCGGCTTACGGGCTGCGCGCGGCCGTCAATCGTCTTTTCCCCGAGCCGCTCTATCCTCTCGCCGAATACAAGCCGCTCTTTTTGTTCTGCGCACTGCTGGCCACCGTCACCTTTCTGCTGACGGGTCGCTGGCGTCGGCGGCGCGGCAAGCGGCCGTGGGGCGAGAGCCTGCGCGAAGCGGGATTGGTCGCGCTGCTTCTGTTGGCAAGCACGTACTTGAGCCATCAACAGACCTACAGCCGCGCCGTGCTCGTGCTATTCGCTCCCCTGGCGGTGTTGGCGCTGGGCCTTGCGCAGACGCTGCGCGACGCCCTGCGCAAGAGGCTCGAGCGCGGCGGCTTCACTCTGGAGCGCACGCTGTTCGTCGGAGCGCCCGCGGACATCGCCGGCTGGTATGCCGACGGCGGCGATCCGCGCAGCCTCGGCGTGGACGCGGTCGGCTATCTGGCGCCAGTCTTGGCTGGCGAGCCGCGCGCGCCGCTGGGTCCCGCGGGTTTGACCTGGCTGGGCGAGCCTGAAGAGGCCGCGGACATCGTGGAGCGCTGGCGCATCTCGCAGGTCGTTTTCTGGCCCGCGCAGGGGGCGGCCGAAGCCCAGGACCGAACGCTCGTCGCGCAGCTGCGCTGGCGGCGGATCCGGCTGCGCTGGCAGGTCGGGGCGGCTTGGATGGTGCAGGCCGGGGCGCGTCCGGAGGCTTTCGGACAGGCGGGCAGTCTGGTCCTGGAGCCCACGACGGCGCTGCGACCCGCCGGGGTTCTGGGAAGACTGATCGTGCGCGGCGCGTCGCAGAAGGGTGGACCGGGCACCGCATGACGCGCGCCGCCGGCGACCGTCGCCGGCTCCTGAAGGGGATGGGGTACCGTGGCCGGGAGGATTCACGAATCATGACAAGCGCTCCACGCGCGCGTGACGGCAGGCCCGTCCTGAGCTTGGCGAGACAGGTTGCGTGGCTGGTGGTCGCGCTCGGAAGCCTGGTCTCCCCGCTGCGAGGGCAGGACGTGACGCTGACCGCCATCACCGCCGCCCGGGAGTGCCAGGTTCTCCTGCCCTTAGGAGATCGGATCTATGGCGGCCTGTCCGACGGCGGCGTGATCGTCTGGGATCCCGCCGATCCCGCGCGCAGCGTGCGCTGGACCGTGCGCGAGGGGCTCTCGGGCCAGCGCGTCACCGCCCTGGCGGCCGGCACGGGCCACCTGTGGGTGGCCACCAATGGGGCGGGTCTGACGCGGGTCACGCTGGGCGACGATGCTCCCGATTTCCGCCAGTTCGTGAACATCGGCGGCCTCGACGTGACCGCAGTGGCCGCCACGACGCAGGGCGTGGCCGAGGTCGTCTATTATGGCTTGCGTGACGCAGGACTCGGCGTGATCAACAGCGGTTTGCCGGGACCCCTTTACACCCAGGCAGAGCACGGTCTGGTCAGCGACAACGTCACGGCGCTTGTCTTTCATCGCGGCTCGCTGTGGATCGGCACGGACGCCGGCGTCTCGCGTTTCTCGAACAACGTTTTCACGACCGAGACGTCGGGCCTGACCGATCTGGGCATTCAGACGCTGGCTTCCGCCGGCGACACCCTGCTGCTGGCCGGCACCTCCGGCGACGGCGTGGCGCGTTGGGATGAGGCGGGCGGGGCTTGGGCCAAGGTCGGCAACCTCGACGGCCTGATTCTCTCCCTGGCCGTGCGGGATGATGGCATCTGGGCGCTGCGCCAGGGCACGAGCATCAGCGACCGGCTCTTTCGCTGGACCGGTGCGGCGTGGGAGTCGATCACGCTGGCCGAGCCGCGCACCTTCGCCTTGGGGGCCGGCGACGACGCGCTCTGGGCCGCGGGTGGCCGCGTCGAGCCTGACATGGACGCGCTCTTTCGAGCCTCCTTCGCCTTCCTGGCGCGGTACGCAGACGCGACGTGGACGACGTGGCGCACCTCCGAGCTCGCCTTTCTGGGCGTGAACGGGGTCGGTTTCGCGGGAGACGGCGCAGCCTGGCTCGGGTCCCGGGAGGGCGTCGGCCTGAGCCGGCTCGACGCCGACGGCGTCTTGGCGCAGGTGCTCGTGAAGGCCTCGGCAGACAACGATTCCACCGGCTTGCTGCACTTTGGCGCGCCCATCCTGTCGCTCGCCGCGACGCCGGACGGCGACGTATGGTGCGCCCAATTCGAAAAAGGCCTCATTCAACTGCGTCCAGGCACGGCGGCCGACCTTTCCGACGCGTCCTGCCTCCTTTTGACGGCCGAGAATTCTCCGCTCAGCAATAATCGCATCGTGCGCGTCATCAGGCATCCCGACGGTCCTCTCCTTTTCTGCAGCGACACGGACGGAGTCGACGTGCTGGTCGATCCCGCGCGCCCGCGCGACCCGACCGCTTGGATCCGTTTGCCGACGGATACGGATGGGCTCACGGGAGGCACCGTGCGCGCGGCCTGCTTCTGGCGGCGAGACGTGGCCTGGTTCGCGGTCGTGGGCGCCGGTCTCGTGAGCTGGGATCTGAACGGCGCCGCGGGGCCGAACGAAACGCTCACCTGGACGGATCCGCTCGACGACACGTGGTCGCAGCCCCAGGCCTCGGTGCCGGATCTGAGCGACACGGAAGCTTTCACGGAAATCCGGGGCATGGTGCCGGAGCCGGGCGGCGATCTCTGGGCAGGTGGAGGGTCCGGACTGTATCTGCTGCGTCCAACCGCGACGACCCTGACGCTGGTGGCCGCGTGGTCGCAGAAATCGAGCGTGTTCTTGGACGGTCTGCTCTCCTTGCCGGTGCGAGACCTCGAGATCGATGCCAACGGCGATCTGTGGGTCGCGCAGGACGCCGGACTCAATCGCGTGCGCCGCCGCGCCGAGGGCACGACGATAGATGCCTACACGGACATCGCCAATTTCGACGTGTATGAATTCGGAGATCTCTACGGGCCCGGTGTGCTGGCGGCGTTGCCGGGCGGCAGCGTGCGCATGCTGGACGCTGATCCGAACTCGCGACGCCTTGTCGCGGGAAGTGATTACGGCGCCGTCCTGATCGACGTGGCTCCCTTGGCAATGAACGATGACGAGGCTCTGGCTGGTCTTTATCTCTACCCGAACCCCTTCCGGGGAGGGGAGGGTGACGGAAACCTCAGGCTGGGGGGCATAACGGCCGACGTCAGACAGACTGGCGGTCTCCTGACAGGAGGGGCGACGGTAGAGGTGCGCAATCTCGAGGGACAAATCTTGCACCGCGCAAGCCACGTCGCCGACAATGAAGCGTTCTGGGACGGCACGAACCTGGAAGGCAACGCCGTCGCTGGCGGCCTGTATGTGGTGAAGGTGAGCCTCGACGGCCGCACCACGGTCCGCACACTCGCGGTCGTGCGCTGAAGCGCGCGACGCCGGGAGAATGGCATGAATCAATCCGCACCGAGTCCACGACGGTTGCTCGTCGTAGGCGGTGGGGAGGCCGGCCAGGCGCTTGTCCGCGAGTTGCTCGAGGGAGGATGGCCGGTCACTCCGGTCGGCTTCCTCGACGATGACGCGACATTGCAGGGACGCACGCTTTGCGGTCTGCCGGTGCTGGGGACCACCGCCGAATTGCCCCGGGCCGCGCGACGTTGCGGCGCGCAGGAAATCCTGATCGCGATCCCCTCGGCCAGAGGCGCGCTGATCCGTCGTCTCGTGCTGCTCAGTCGCCGCGCGGGGCTGCCCTTCCGCATCGTGCCCGGCATTCGCGCCATCATCGAGGGGGATGTCCGATTCGACCAGGTCCGCCCGGTGGCGCCGGAAGATCTGCTCGGGCGCGAGAGTGTCGTCTTTCGCGCAGAGGGCGCGCGCGCCGCGGTCGCCGGCCGCAGCGTGCTGGTCACGGGCGCGGGCGGTTCGATCGGGAGCGAGCTGTGCCGCCGGCTCCTGGAGCTCGATCCGGGCGAACTGCTGCTGCTGGGGCGGGGCGAGAACAGTCTGTTCGAGATCGTGGAGGAATTGGCGCCGCAGTGCGCGGGCGCGCGTCTGCGCAGCATAGTGTGCGACGTGCGCGATGGCGAGCGACTCTCGATTTTGGCCAAGCGTCATCGTCCGGGGCTCATTCTCCACGCGGCGGCGCACAAGCACGTGCCCATGATGGAGGAAAACCCCGAGGAGGCGGTCGTCGTCAACGTGCAAGGCACCGCCAACATGATCGCCTTCGCTCGCGAGGTGAAGGCGGAGCGCTTCGTGCTGGTTTCCACCGACAAGGCGGCGGTGCCGGCCAGCGTCATGGGCGCGACCAAGCGGATCGCGGAAGAACTCGTGCGGGCGGCCGGCGCGCGGGACGGCGCGACGCGCTTCTTGAGCGTGCGTTTTGGCAATGTCCTGGGCAGCCGGGGCTCGGTCGTGCCGCTCTTCCTCGAGCGTATCCGCCGCGGGTTGCCGCTGCCGGTCACGGATCCCGCCATGACTCGCTACTTCATGACCATTCGCGAGGCCGCGCTCCTGGTCATCGAGGCCATGGTGCTGGGAGAGAGCGGCGCCACGTACATTCTCGAGATGGGCGATCCCGTGCCGATCATCGATCTCGCGCGCAATCTGCTCGCGCTCTCCGGCTTCGATCCGGAAAACGGCGACGCGGGCCCGGGCATCGTCATCACGGGGGCGAGGCCCGGCGAGAGGCTGCACGAGGAGTTGGTGGCGTCCGACGAACGGCTGGATCGCAGTCCCAACCCGCTGATCCGTCGCGCGCGTACGGCGCGCCCCCTGCTCGTCGATTCCGAGGCCGCGGTCGCGGCGTTGCTGGCGCCGGCGCGGGCGGGCGACCAGGACGCAGTGCGGCGCGTGCTCGGCGAACTGCTGGGCGGAGGCGATCTGGCGGCGGGGCCGGGCGCCGCGGAGGCTTCCCGCCCATGAAGCACACGCGCGATGCCGCCGCGGACCCCGAGTTTCTACCCTTCTTCCAGCCCAGCCTCGGTGAGGCGGAAATCGAGGCGGTCGCCGAGGCCTTGCGCTCCGGCTGGCTGACCTATGGCCCGCGCGTGCGCGAGTTCGGGCGAGCTTGCGCCCGATACCTCGACGTCGCACACGCCGTGCCCGTGGCCTCGTGTTCGGCTGGCTTGTTCCTGGCGCTGAAGGCGTGCGGGCTGCGCAGCGGCGATGAGGTCGTGCTGCCCTCCCTGACCTTCACGTCCACGCTCGCGGCGGTCCTGCACTGCGGCGCGACGCCAATCCTGGCGGACGTCGAGGACGAAACGTTGGGCCTCGACCCCGAGGCGGTTGCGGCGGCGCTCACGCCGCGCACGCGCGCGATCGTGCCCGTGCACATGGCGGGACATCCCTGTCGCATCGGGGACCTGCTCGATTTAGCGAGGCCGCGAGGCCTCACGGTCGTCGAGGACGCCGCCCACGCCTTCGGCGCCACCGTGGGGGGGAAGCGACTCGGAGCCTTTGGCCACGCCACGGTGTTTTCGTTCTACGCCACGAAATGCATCACCACCGGTGATGGCGGTCTGGTCGCCACGTCCGACGACGCGCTGGCCCGGGAGCTGGAGCTGCTTTCATTTCACGGCATGGACGGCAATGCCTGGCAACGGTATGGGGATCGCGGCCGCTGGTATTACGAGATCGTGCGCCTGGGTTGGAAAATGCACCTGGGGGATCCTGCCGCCGCCCTCGGCCTGGTGCAACTGGGGAGAGCCGATGAACTGGCGGCGCGCCGCGAGGCCATCGCGCGCTTCTACACTGAGGAATTGGCGGGTCTGCCCGGCGTGGTCACGCCACGCACGGCGCCCTGGGCCGGGCACGCCTGGCATCTCTACATCCTGCGCGTCGATCCGGACGTGGTGAGCGAGGGACGTGATGGACTCATCGCCGATCTCACGGCGGCCCGCATCGGCTCCTCGGTTCATTTCATTCCGCTGCACCATCATCCCGCCTACCGCGACCTTCTTGCCGCGCAGGCGTCGCGCCTGCCACGCACGGAGCGCTACTTCCGCGAAGCGGTCACGCTTCCGCTCTTTCCGGACATGAGCGAGGCCCAGGCCAGCCGCGTGGTCGCGGCGGTGCGCGCGAGCATGAGCGCGCGGCTGCGGGCATGAACCGCGCCGAGGCGCACGGAAACGGCCTTGCCTCGCCCGAGGTGGTCGTCGGCGAGACGCCTCCGCCGGGCTGGCTCGATCTCGTCGCGCACGCGCCGGAGGCCACTTTTTTCCACCTGCCGGTCTGGACGGAAGCGCTGGTCCGGACGGTGCCCGGTTGCGCGCCGCTCTGGCTGGCCGCGACGCGCGACGACAGGCTCGTGGGCGGCATGGTCGGCGTCGCGCGACGGCGGGGCGTGCTGCGGCGCCTCGCGAGCCACTTCGAGGGCACGGCGGGCGGACCGCTCGTCAAGACGGCCCTGCCTGCCGACCAGCGCCGGGACGTCGCCAGGGCGCTGCTGGCGGCCTGGACGCGGCTCGCCCGCCGTCCGACCGTCGTGGCCGCGGAAATGATCCTGCCTCCCGCCTCGGACGCGGCCTGGCGGGCTGAGGCCCTTGCCGCGGGCTGGCGGCGTCGCGACCTGACGGCGGCGGTCCTGCCGCTGACGGGAGGCGTGGCGGCGGTGGAATACGGCGTGTTTCCCAAAAATCGCCGCAACGAGCGCAACCGGTCTCGGCGGCGCGGGTGCGTGGCGGGCGTCGCGACCGACGCCGCGCCGCTGGACGAGTATTACCCGATCTATCGCGCCGCGGCGCGTCGCTGGGGCGTGACACCCGCGCCGCGCCAACTGCTCGTGGAACTGTTGACGCGTTCGGGCGGGGCGGCCTTTCTGAGCTGGGTGCGCTGGGAAGGGCGCCTCATCGGCGGGCATCTCTGTCTTCACCACCGCGACGACGTCACGGCCTGGCTCGGCGCCACCGCGTCCGCCCACAACGACAAGTTCCCCGCCACGCTGCTGGTCTGGACGGACATCGAGGAGGCGTGCCGGCGCCAAGCGCTGCGACTCGATCTGGGCGGAAGCGGCGGCAGCGCCTCCATAGCGCGCTTCAAGGAATTGCTCGGCGCGCACGCCGAGGTGCGGGGTCATTACACGGTGGCCTCCTGGCCGTACGCGGCCTGGCGGCGGCTGTGCCGTCACGCCGGCGATCCGGTGGGGCGCAAGGGCGACGCGGCATGAGACTCTTGCGCACGAGCGCGGAGATTCTGGCGGGGCGAGTGGGACTCGTGGCGCTCAGCGTCGCCGTTGGGCTGCTCGTGGCCCGCGCGCTGGGGCCCGTGGGTCAGGGGCACTACAGCCTGACGGTGGCTGTGCTGGCGCTGGTGGCCGCGCTCGTCAACGGCGGCATCGGCCTGGCCGCCGTTCCGGTCGTGAGACGGGCGCAGGCGTCTATCGGCCAGGTGCTGCGCGCGCAGGGGCTGTGGTCGGGCCTCGTGACGCTGGTCGTGCTGACAGCGGCGCTCGTGGCCACCGGCGGCGCGGCCGGGCGCTGGAGCGCGCGTGTGCTCGGCTGGGATCGCGCCGTGGCGCTGATCGCCGGTGGAGGAGCCTGCGCGCTGCTCGCCTGCGAAACGCTTTCCTACGATCTGCTGGCGATGGGACGCCTCGTCGCGGGCACGGGCGCCAGCCTGATCCGCGCGACGCTGCAGCTCGTTCTGTTGGCGGCGCTTGTCGCCGCGGGGTGGCTGAATTTGACGGCCGCGGTCGGCGCCTTCGCCGCCGCTCACGTCGCCGGTGTGGCGTTGCTGCTGGGCATCGCGCAGCGCGCCGCGCGCAAGGGGGCGGAGGTCGCGCCTCGATCGATCGGGACGCGCCGGTTGCTGCGCGCGCTGCTGCGCGAAGGCTGGCTCGGTCAGCTGTCGTCCGTTTCCTCTCTCCTGCATCTGCGGCTGAATCTGGCGCTGCTGGCGGCCTGGCACGGCCCGGCCGCCGTCGGCGTGTATTCGGTCGCGATGCTCGTGGGGGAACTGCTCTGGCATCTTCCGGGCGCGCTGAGCCCGGTGCTCGTCTATAGCTCGGCGGATCCGGCGGCCGAGTGCGCGCGGGATCGGCTCGCGGCCCGCGCCGTGCGCCTCGGCCTGGGCGCGACCGCCATCGCGGCGCTGCCCGTCGCGATCCTGGCCGGCCCCTTGCTGCCGCGTCTCTTCGGGGCCGAGTACGCGCCCGCCGCGCCGGCCCTGCGCGCTCTGTTGCCAGGGATCGTGGCGTACGCGGCGGGCGCGGTGCTGGCCGGCGATTTCATCGGTCGAGGTCGGCCCGCCTGGAACGCGCACGCCAGCGCCTTGACGCTCGGACTCAATCTGCTCGCCGGCCTTCTGCTGGTGCCTCGCCATGGCGCCGTGGGGGCGGCCTGGGCCTCGACGCTGGCCTACACCGGAGGGGCGGCCTGGATGCTGGTGCGCTTCCGGCAGGCCAGCCGCCTGGGTTGGCGAGAACTGTGCGGTTGGCAGAGGGCCGTCTCGTAATCGTAAAATAATATAAATAAATCATTTACCGCGCGCGCGCAGGGCGCTGCCCTGCCGGCGGGCTGCGCTGGGGCCGGCAGGGATCGGGACGCGTTCTCGCCGAAACGCCCACGCTTTTCTGTAATCATTTGATTTTAAATATTTTACCTGACAGTACCGACCGATGGGACTCCGGTCGCCCGGCCGGGCTCTGATTTTTTGAGATGGCGCTTGACGCGGTTTTGGGGGCCGACTAGGATGCGGAGGCTCTTTGTGGGGAAAAAAGGGAGTTTTCGGTGAAAACGCGTGTCAGGTTTTTCGCATGAACGACAGCGATCCTCAGACGCCGATGCCGGAACCTCGACCCATCTTCTACGGCGCGTACGAGCGGGCCGTGGACGGGAAAGGGCGGTTCAATCTGCCCTTCCGCTTTCAGCGGGTTGGCACGGAGGCCGGGGTCGAGAAGTACATCGCGTCGGAGGGGCCTGACACGCTGCTCACCGTGTTTCCCTATGGAGAGTGGCGGCGGATGTTCGAGCGCCTCAAGGGGGAGTCCACAACCCCCGAGCGGCGCGCGATGGTTCGCCGCCTCAGCTCCGGCACCCACACCCTCGAGCCGGATCGCCAGGGCCGGGTCATGTTGACGCCCGAGGTTCTGGGGCGCGCCGGCATCGGCGGACGGGTCGTGGTCGTGGGCATGGGGCACTACATGGAGCTCTGGGATCCGGAGCGGTTCAGGCGGGCGCAGGAGGCGCCGCCCGCTCCGGACCCGGGCTTCATCAACGGATTTTACCAGGAATGAACGCCCACGGAGGGGCGATATGCCAGGGATGGAGCCCCGCGCGCCGAGAGAGGCGACCCGCCGATCCGCCCGTTTCGAGGTCCTCGACGGTGGTCTGGATTTCGAGATCCGGGAACAGGGCGAGACGGTTTGGGTCGCTCTCTCCGGCGTGTTCGACGCGGGTCGGTTCCGCGAGCTGAGACGTCGCATCGCGCCCGTTCTGCGCCTGCGCGGTCGCCGCCTTGTCCTCGACGGTCGTCGTCTGCTGCACCTCGATTACCGCTGCGTGCCGGACCTGCTGGCCTGGCATGACAGCCTGCGCTCCTTCAACCACCAGCTCCTGCTGTACGGCTGGAACGCCTACCTCAAGGCGATCCTCGCGATTGGCGACCAAGGAACAAGGCTCAGTCCCGGTCCGCTGGGCTTGCCTGCCGGCCACGCCAACGCGGCCGTCGAATCGGAGCCGGCGCGATGATCGCTGCCGGCGCTCACGAACCGGTTCTGCTCAACGAAGTCCTCTCCCTTCTGCAACCCGCGCCGGGCAAGCGCTTCGTGGACGGCACGTACGGCTGCGGCGGTCACGCAGAAGCGTTGCTCGCGGGCGGCGCCGAGGTTCTGGGGTACGACCTGGACGCTGCGGCGGTCGCCGCTTGTCGCGCTGTCGCGAGCCGTCGCCCGGGACTGCGCTGCCGTCACGGGTCCTACCGCGATCTCGTGGCGGGACTGACCGAGGTCGGCTGGGGAGTCGCCGACGGCGTCTTGCTGGATCTGGGCGTCAGCTCGCCTCAGATCGACGACCCGGAACGTGGCTTCACCTACCGCGCCGACGCGGAACTCGACCTGCGCTTCGATCGCGCGCGCGGCGAGCCGGCGCACGAGCTGTTGGCGCGCCTGGACGAGCCGGCCTTGGCCGAACTCATCCGCGTGTGGGGCGAGGAGCGGGGCGCGCGGCGCATCGCGGCCGCGATCGTCGCGACAAGGGACCGCGCGCCGCTGCGCACGACCGGGGATTTGCGCGCGGTCGTGGAGTCGGCGGTCGCGAACGGGCCGCATCGCCCCGCGGTCCTGAGCCGCGTATTCCAGGCGTTTCGGATCGCGGTCAACGACGAACTGGGGGCGCTCGGCGCGGCGCTCGAGGCGATGCCGAGCGCGTTGGCTCCCGGCGGCGTGCTGGTCGTCATCGCCTACCATTCGCTCGAGGATCGCGCCGTCAAGCGATGGCTGACGCGCGAGAGCCGCGATTGCATCTGCCCGCCGCAATTGCCCATTTGCCGCTGCGCCCATCGGCACACCGTGCGCGCTCTCACCGCGCGAGCGGTGCGTCCGCGTGAGGAGGAAATCCGTCGCAACCCGCGCGCGCGCAGCGCCAGACTCCGCGCCGCGCAACGCTGCTCTGCCTCGTCGAGCCGAGAGGGGATGCCGGTATGTTGAGTGCACGGCGATGGCGCCGATCGATCCGTCGTCGCCCGGGCTGTGCGGCCGCCGGACCCATGGCGCGCACGCGCCGGCTGGCCGGGCAGCCGGCCCTGGCGGTCCTGGCGCTCGGCGGTCTGGCTCTGGTGGCACTGACACAGACGACGGGCCTCGCCAACCGGGTCGTCGAAGCGCGCCGGCAACTCGACGCGCTGGCGAAGGAACGGGCGTTCTTGGAGGCGACCATCGGCAACCTGGAAGCCGAGTGGAACCGTGTCGCGGCGCGCGACGCCGTGGAAAATCTCGCCGCCCGCGAGTTGGGTCTGATCGCGCCCGCGACGCCAGGCGCCCTGGTGATCGTGGCCAGCGCCGCGGGAAGCGGGCCGGCTCCGGCCTGGGCGCGCGTGCTCGACGCGGTCGGCGGCGGCGGCGCCGCGGTGACGGCCGCCGCGGCCGAAGAGGCACGGCGGCCGTGAGACGCATCGCAGGAGGCAGGATTCGCGTTCTCGAATGGGGCGTGCTGCTGCTGGCGGTCAGCCTGATAGCGCGACTCGTCGTGATCCAGGTGGCCGGTCACAAACAGTATCTCGCCAAGGCCAAGAACCAATGGGGGCACAAGGAGCCGATCCCGTCGCTGCGCGGGAACCTGTACGATCGTGACGGTCGACCGCTGGCGCTTTCGGCGACCACTTGGCGCGTTGGCATCGCCACCTCACGCGTGAAGGATCAGGGGCGCGTCTGCCGCGGCGCGGCGCGCGTGCTGGGCCTGGACGCGACGCAACTCGAGGCGCGCGTGCGCAAGGCCGGGGGACGCTGGATCAGGCTTGCCCCCGAAGCGGTCCTCTGCCAGGGCGGGATTGATACGCTGGCATCCCTGGAAGCGGTCACGCTCGAACGCCTCAGCGACCGCGTCTACCCCTTGGACGGCACGGCGGCCTCGTTGATCGGCTTCTATCGCCTCGACAAGAGTCGAGACGGCGAACAGGAATTCGCCACCGGCCTCGAGCTCGGCTTGAGCGAAAAATTGAAGGGGCGGCCCGGCTCCGAGTGGCGCATCGACACCGGCCTGCCGGGTCAGTCGATGGGGACCCAGACCATCGAGGCGCCCGAGCACGGCCGCCATCTGCTGCTGACCCTCGACGTCGATCTGCAGCGAATCTGCGAGGAAGAACTGGCCCGCGGCATCGACGAGTGCAACGCACGCGGGGGTGTCGTCGTGGTCGTCGAGCCCCACAGCGGCGAGGTGATGGCGGCGGCCGCGAGTCCGCTGATTCGCGACCGTGCGCGTGAAGGCGGGGATCCCGCCGTATGGACCAATCGCGCCTTCACCGGTTTGTTCGAGCCAGGATCCGTCTTCAAGGTTTTCACCGCCGCGTTGCTGCTGCGCGCGGGCGCGGTCGACACGGGCACGGTGTTCGACTGCTCCAACGAGGATTTCGGACGCTTTCGCATCCACAATTCCGAGGAGCATAGCTACGGGCCGTTGAACCTGATGGAGGCGTTCGCGAAGTCCAGCAACATCTGGTTCGCGCGCGCCGTCGGACGTCTCTCGGCGCGCGACGTCTACGACGGCCTGCGGGATTTCGGATTCGGCGCGCGGATCGCCGCGCCCTACGGGGCCCTCCCGTCCGGCCTGCTGGCCAAGCCCGAGAAATGGAACATACGCACCCAGGCCACGCTCGGGATCGGCCAGGAGATCGCGGTCACGCCGCTGCAGCTCGCGCTGGCAGGTTGCGCGGTGGCCAACGGAGGCCTGCTGCCGGCCCCGCGTTTCGTGCGGGAGGTGAGGGACCACGCCCACCATGTCATCGAGCGCGCGGGCGAACCCCAACTGCGGCGCGTGCTCTCGGAGCCGCAGGCGCGGCTGTTGCGGCTGGCGATGGCGCGCGCAGTGGGGCACGGCACCGGGAAGGCGGCAGCCGTGTCTTGGACGCGGGTCGGCGGCAAGACCGGCACCGCCCAGAAGGCGGACGGACCGCGCGGCTACATGCCCGGCGCCTATGTGGCGAGTTTCCTCGGTTGCGTGCCGATCGACGAACCGCGATTGGTCATACTCGCGCTTCTGGACGAGCCCGATCGCGCGCATCACTACGCGTCACAGAGCGCCGCGCCGCTCTTCGGGCGCATCGTGGAGGGAATCCGTCGGTCGACCGATTGGCTGACGGGGGTCGCGGGACCGGACCCGGCGCTGACCTTGGTCGCGCGACCCACCCCCTCCGCGAGCGTGCCCGATGTTCTCTATCTCACGCCGGCCGGCGCGGCGGAGGAACTGCGCCGCGCCGGGCTCGCGCTGGGCGGCGGGGGGCGCGGCGGCCTCGTCGTGGAACAAGTGCCGGACGCGGGGGCGCGCTGTGCGATTGGAGACACGGTCTGGGTCACGTTGGCCAGCGGTCAGCCCAGGCTAGCCTCCGACGGTCAACTCTGTCCCGATCTGCGCGGTCTGTCCAACCGGCAGGTCGATCGCCTGGCCGCCCGTCTGGGCTTGGCGGTGCACGTGCGCGGCGCCGGCTATGTCGCGCGCCAGGAGCCGGCGGCCGGCGCCGCGCTCGACACCGTCGAAGCCGTGACCGTCGTCATGGAGCCGAGATGGAACTGACGCTGTCGCGGCTGCTCGCGGCCTGGCCCGCTCTGCGCGTGGAGGGCGAGTCGGGGGTGGCCGTGCGCGGCGTGACGACGGACTCGCGCCAAGCCGGCCCCGGCGTCCTGTTCGTGGCGGTTCGCGGCGCCGCGACCGATGGCCACGCTTTCGTGGCCGACGCCGTCGCGGCCGGCGCGGCGGCGGTGGTCGTGGGCGCTTCGCGCCGCGCGCAGTTGCCGCTCGACGTCGGCGCCGGTCGGCCGGCGGCCGTCGTCGTGGCCGAGGACACCGCGGGGCTGCCGTCCTTGCTGGCGCGAGAACTCGGCGGGCGGCCCGATGAGCGGCTCGTCGTGGCGGGCGTGACCGGCACCAACGGCAAGACCACGGTCGCGTTCCTCATGAAGGCCCTGTTGGCCGAGTTGGCGGGGCCGTGCGGCTTGCTGGGCACCGTTCGGTACGACACCGGACGCTCGTTGCGGCCCGCTCCCCTCACCACGCCCGACGGACCCACGCTGTTCGGTCTCTTCACTGAGATGGTGGAAGCAGGCGCCCGCGCCGCGTCGCTGGAGATTTCCTCCCACGCGCTCGACCAGCAACGCGCCGCGGGACTGGCGCTCGACGTCGCGGTCATGACGAATCTGGGCCGCGACCATCTGGACTACCACGCGGATCTCGCCGCCTACCGCGCCGCGAAACTTCGCATCCTGGACTTGTTGCGACCGAGCGCGACGCGCGCGAAAGCGGCGGGCACCGTGGTCTGGAACGCCGCCGATCCTGCCTTCGCGGCGATTCCGGCGCTGGCCTCGAGTTTGCGGACGATCAGCTTCTCGACGCGCGCGGCGTCATCGGCGGCGGTGGCCGCGGACGTACAGGTCCTGCGCGCGCAGCTGAACGCCAGCGGCACTCGCCTGGAACTGCTCGCGCTGGGCGAACAGGTGGTCGTCGACAGCCCGCTGGTGGGACGGTTCAATGTGGAGAACTTGACCGCCGCCCTGGCGGCGGGGGTGGCCCTGGGCTACGCGCCGGCGCGCTGCGCGGCGGCCTTGGCGGGCGCCGAGCAGGTGCCCGGACGACTGGAGCGAATCGCGCTGCCCGACGGCGCGGTCGCGGTGATTGACTACGCGCACACGCCGGACGCGCTGGCCGCCGCCGCGCGGGCCGGTCGCGAGCTCGCAACCGGCCGCTTGCTGTTGGTGTTCGGCTGCGGCGGCGACCGCGATCGGGGCAAGCGGCCCTTGATGGGGGCCGTGGCGGCCCGCGAGGCGGACGCCGTCTGGATCACGTCCGACAACCCGCGCGGCGAGGAACCCGCCGCCATCTGCCGGGCCATCGCGGCTGGATTCGTCGCCGAAGTCGAGCGCCGCGCCCGGACCGTCGAAACGATCGTGGACCGGCGCGGCGCGATCACCGCGGCGCTCGCGGCGGCGCGCGAGGGCGATGTCGTGTTGATCGCGGGCAAAGGTCACGAGGACTACCAACTGATCGGCGACCGTCGCCTCGCCTTCGACGACCGGCTGGAAGTGCGCAAGTGGATCGAGAGGGAGGGGGGGCATGCCTGAGACGAGCTATCCGCTGCGCGAAGCCGCCGCGGACCTGCGCGCGCGCGGGCAGCTCGCCGGCGTGCTTGTCGCGACCGCGGGCCACTGGCGGTCGCGTCCGGCCGACGACGAGACCCCCCTCCGCGGCGGTTTCCACGGGGCCGCGCTCGACTCGCGGCGCTTGCGCGCCGGGGAACTGTTCGTCGCGGTTCCTGGGGAGAGGACCGACGGGCGGCGTTTTGCGGCCGACGCGTTGGCTGCCGGCGCCGCGGCGGTGTTGGCCGCGTCCGGCGGGCAAGCAGCGGCTGACCAGTGCTGGTCGGGTCTGGCGACGCCGCGCGAAGGGGCCGTGGTCCTGCTGACAGGCGACGCCACCGCGGCGCTCTTGACGTTGGCCGAGAAATGGCGCGCGCGGCTGTCTCTGCGTCTGGTGGGGGTGACCGGCACGAACGGCAAGACCACCACGAAGGATCTGCTCGCGGCCATCCTGAACGGCAAGGCACCCACCCAGGCGACAGCCGGGAATCTGAACAACGCGTTGGGTTTGCCGCTCACGCTGCTCAGCCTCGCGCCTGAGCATCGCTTCGCCGTCATCGAGATGGGCGCTTCCGCCGTGGGCGAGATCGCGCGCCTGGCGCGGCTGGCGCGGCCCGAGATCGGACTCATCACCAACGCGTCTCCCGCGCACCTGCAGCATTTTGGATCCTTGGCGGCGATCGTGCAGGGCAAGGGGGAATTGCTCGACGCCTTGCCAGCGGAGGGCACGGCCGTGCTCAACGCCGAAAGTCCGGGATGCGACGCGTGGGTCTCGCGGGCGCGCTGTCACGTGCTCACGCACGGTGAAACGGCGGGGGACGTGCGCTGGCGCTGGCGTCCCGCGCCGGATCCCAACCAGGGAGTGCTCGAGTTGGCCGGACGGACCTGGGCCGTGCCGCTGCCCGGTCGCCACAACGGTGCCAATCTGGCGGCCGCGCTACTGGCCGCGGGCGCCCTGGGCGTCGACCACGCGGCGGCGGCGGCCGGTCTGGGCGCCTTCGTCGCCTCGCCGCATCGCAGCCGGGTCGAGACGATCGGCGGCGTGCTCGTGCTGGACGATTGTTACAACGCCAACCCGAGCAGCGTCGTCAGCGCGGCATCCGCGCTGGTCGGTCTGGCCGGCCGCCGCGCCGTGGCCGTGCTGGGAGCGATGGCCGAATTGGGGACGGGCAGCGCGGAGTTGCACTTCGAGACGGGCCGACGCGTCGCGCAGGCGGGCGTGCACGTGCTCGTCGCGGTGGGTCCCGAGGCGGCGCCGCTGGCGGCGGGTTTCCGCGACGCGGGCGGACGGGCGCACGCGCTGGCGACGCGCGAGGAGGCCGCGGCTTGGCTGGTCCGCCACGCGGCGGCCGGGGACAAGGTGCTGATCAAGGGATCGCGCTCGTCCGGCATGGAAGCGGTGCTCGATGAGTTCCGCCGGAGCGCGACTGGGACCGGCGGCCTCTGAACCGGGAAGGGGCGGGATGTTCTATCATCTGCTCTATCCGCTGCACACGGAATGGTCGGTGCTGCGGATCTTCCAGTACATCACCTTCCGGGGCGCCTACGCCACCGTGACCGCCCTGCTGATCTGCTTCATTTTCGGAGGCTGGGTCATCCGCCGCCTGGTGCAATTGCAGATCGGCGAGCGCATCCGCGAGGATGGGCCGGCCAGTCATCAAGCCAAGGCCGGCACGCCCACGATGGGCGGTCTGCTCATCCTGGCCGCCATCGTGATCCCGACCCTGCTGTGGGCGAACCTCACAAACCGCTTCGTCTTGCTGGCTCTGCTGGCCACGGTGTGGATGGGGACCATCGGCTTCATCGATGACTGGCTCAAGGTCGTGAAGAAGCGGCCCAAGGGGATGGTCGGTCGCGTGAAGATGGCGGGACAGGTCGGCTACGGCCTGCTCCTCTCGGGCCTGCTCATGACGGGCGGCGCGGGCGACGCGGCGACCAGCACCTCGTTGCCGTTTCTCAAGAATTTCTTGCTGGACCTGAGTTGGTTCTATCCAGCGCTCGTCGTCGTTGTGGTCGCCGGGACGAGCAACGCCGTGAACCTGACGGACGGCCTCGACGGCCTCGCGATCGGACTGTGCGCCCTCGCGTTCGGCGCCTTCGCCGCGCTGTCCTACGTGACCGGCAACCGCATTTTCGCCGAGTATCTCAACATCGTCTACCTGCCGGGCGCGGGCGAATTGACCATCTACTGTCTGGCAGTGGTGGGCGCCGCGCTCGGCTTTCTCTGGTTCAACGCCCACCCGGCCAGAGTTTTCATGGGCGACACCGGCAGCCTCGCGCTCGGCGGAGCGCTGGGCACGGTCGCCATCCTGATCAAGCGCGAGGTGCTGCTGGCGCTGATCGGAGGGGTTTTCGTGATCGAGGCGCTGTCGGTGATGCTGCAAGTGGCGTCGTACCGGTGGCGAGGAGGCCAGCGGGTGTTCCGAATGGCGCCCATCCATCACCACTTCGAATTGCTTGGCTGGTCGGAGACCCAGGTGGTCGTGCGGTTCTGGATCGTGGGCATTCTGTTTCTGCTCATGAGCCTCAGCACCGTCAAACTGCAGTAAGGAAAAGACGTGGCGGTGCCCGACGTGGCAGGCGAGTGCTTCCTGGTGCTGGGACTGGCCCGCAGCGGCTGCGCGGCCGGCGCCCTGTTGCGTCGCCACGGCGCCATGGTGATCGGCTACGACGATGCGCCCGAGGCCGATCTGCGCGCCGTCTGGGCCGCTCGCGGCCTGACCGACACGGCCGCGGCCGCCTTCGATGAACTGCGCAGCGGGGGCGACGCCGCGGGTCTGGCCCAGCGCCGGCTGGCCGGCGTCGTGCTCAGCCCGGGTTTTCCGCCGGACCATGAACTCGTCACGGCGCTGCGCGCGCGGGCGCCGCTGTACGGGGAGCTCGAGTGGGCCGCGCGCTTCTGCGCCGCGTGTCTCGTCGGCATCACCGGCACCAACGGCAAGACCACGACCACCGAACTGGTGGCCCACCTCGCACGTGGCAGCGGTTGGCAGGCGCACGCGTTGGGCAACGTCGGGCGCCCTCTGAGCCAGCTGGCGGATCAGTTGGGCCCCGAGGCTCTGGCCGTGCTGGAGGTCAGCAGTTTTCAGCTCGAGACGATTGAGAAGTTTCGCCCGCAAGTTGCTGTCGTTTTGAATCTTGAACCGGATCATCTGGACAGATATCCGGATGTCCGCTCCTATTGGGCCGCCAAGCGGCGCTTGGTCGAGGCGTTGCCGCCGGCCGGGCAGTATGTCACCTGGACCGCCTGCCCCGAGGCCAGACGCTGGCCTTCGCCTCGTGCGCCCATTCTGTTCGGCGAGCGTTCCGAGGGCGCGACGACCTGGGTGGAGGAGCGGCGACTGTGCTGCGCCTGGGGCGGGGGCGTGCACGACCTTGCGGCCATCGATGCCCTGCGCCTGCGGGGAGCGCCGAACCTGCTCAACGCCTGCGCCGCCGTCGCGACCCTGCTGGCGCTGGGGGCCGATCCGCTGGCCTTGGCAAAGAGTCTGCGGCATTTTCGCGGGCTGCCGCATCGGCAGCAGGTGGTGGCGCGCCGGGGCGGCGTCGTGTTCGTGGACGACTCCAAGGGCACCAACGTCGCCGCCGTGGCGGCGGGGCTCGCCGGATACGAGCGCGATGTCGTGCTGATCGCGGGGGGACGCGGCAAGGGCGAAGACTACGGCCGGCTGCGGGCCGCATTGGGTCCCGTGAAGGCCGTCGTGGTGATGGGGGAGGAGGCGCCCGCCATCGCGGCCGCCGTCAAGGGCGCGACGCACGTGGCCAGGGCGGAGGGGATGAGCGAGGCGGTGGCGATGGCGGCGAGCCTGGCGGAGCCGCGCGGCACCGTGCTGCTCAGTCCGGCGTGCGCCAGCTTCGACATGTTTCGCGACTACGCCGAGCGCGGCGCGGCTTTCACGTCCGCCGCGCTCGCCGGCGGCGCCGAACCGGAGGAGAGTTCATGACCCGCACGCTGCGCCGTTGGCTGGGGCGGTTGGACGAGTACGACGGGTGGCTGCTCGGCGCCGTGTTCGTCCTGTGCCTGCTCGGCACGGTGATGGTCTACGAGGCCGGCAGCTTCCGTCCCGAGGCGCTCAGCCAGGGGCGCGTGAACGCCTACTACCTGCTCAAGCATCTGGCCCGCCTGGCGCTCGGCCTGGCGGCTCTGGGCGCGCTGGCGGGACTGGACTATCGCGTCCTGCGGCAACGTCCGGTGAATTGGGGGCTGTTGGGGCTAGGCCTGGGGCTGATGCTGATGACGGTGTCGGTGGGCGACCTCTGGGCCGTCGAACGCAACGGCTGTGCGCGCTGGCTCGCGATCCTGCCCGTGCAACCGATCGAGATCGCCAAGATCGCCCTGGCCCTGTTCCTCGCCGAGCGGCTGAGCGACGGCTGGCGGCAGTGGGCCTTCGATCGCGAATTCCTGCGCCTGCTGGCCGTCCCGATCCTGCTGGTCGTGATCCTGGCGGCGCAGCCCAATTTCGGCAATGCCCTCGTGATCACGGCGTTCACGCTGATCACGCTGTTCGTGGCCGGGATGCCGTTGAGACAGCTCGGCATCATGGTCGGACCCGCCGTCGCGCTGGCCGGCTTGGCGGCGCTCGTCGTGCCCAAGGTCAACACCCGGTTCACCGGCTGGTGGCGAGGCATCGTGGGGGGAGGGGGCGACTACCAGGTCGAGCAATCCCTGATCGGTCTGGGCGCAGGGGGCTGGCACGGCTTCGGCTTCGGAGGCAGCCACCAGCGATTCTGGTTCTTGCCCGAGTCGCACACCGATTTCATCTTCTCGGTGATCGGCGAGGAATTGGGCCTGATCGGCGCGACCCTCACCCTCGTCCTCTTCGTCGTCGTGGCGCTGCGGGGCTATCGCATCGCCCGCCGCGCGCCGGACCGGTTCGGTCGCCTCGCCGCCGCCGGCCTGACGACGTTGCTGATGCTTTACGCGCTGCTGAACATGAGCATGGTGACAGGGCTGGCGCCGGTCATCGGTCTGCCGTTGCCGTTCGTCAGCTACGGCGGTTCCGCCCTGGTGACGAATCTCGCGGCCGTCGGCATCCTGCTCAGCGTGGATCGGCGCACGCGCGCCGCGCAGGCGCGGGCGCCCAGGCAGCCCCGCTTCGTGACGGCGTGAAGGAGGATTGGGTGAAGATGGCCGGACGGCCCGACACCGCGGCGCGGGCGCCACGCGTGCTGATCGCGGGCGGCGGCACGGGCGGGCACGTCTATCCTGGCCTGGCGGTCGCGGAGGAGTTGCGCCGGCTCGCGCCCGCGACCGAGATCCGCTTCGCCGGCACGCGGCGCGGCATCGAGGCGCGGCTGGTGCCCGCGGCGGGCTGGCGGCTGCACACGATGCCGGCGTCCGGGTTGCGCGGGCTGGGCCCGGCCGCGCGCCTGCTGTTCGCGGCCAATTTCGCCGCGGGCTGCGCGGTCGCCGGGATGCTGCTGCTGCGCTGGCGGCCCGACGTCGTGCTCGGGACCGGCGGCTACGTGAGCGCGCCGGCGCTCATGGCCGCTTATGGGTGGGGCTGTCCCGTGGCGTTGCAGGAGCAGAACGCGATTCCCGGGGCCGCCAACCGCTTCCTCGCGCGGCTGACCCGCCGTGTCTATCTCGGCACGCCCGCGGCCGCCGAGCGCTTCGTCGGGCGCGATTGCCTGGTGACCGGCAACCCGGTGCGCGCCTCGCTGGCGGCGGCCGCCGCCGCAGCGCCGGCCACACCGTTGGCGCGGGGCGCCGCCGCCGCCCGGCTGCGCCTGCTCGTGTTCGGCGGCAGTCGCGGCGCGGGCACGCTCAATCGCGCCGTGCGCGAATTGGCGCGGCTGCGCGCCGAACGCGCCGATTTCGACTTGCTCGTGCAGACGGGAACGGCGGAGCAGGAAGCCGTGGCAACCGCGTTGGCGGCCTGGCCGCGCGACCGCGCGCGTGTCGTGGCCTACATCGAGGACATGGCGGCGGCCCTGACGTGGGCCGATCTGGTCGTGTGCCGCGCGGGGGCCATGACCTTGGCCGAATTGGCGGCGACAGGCCGTCCGGCCGTGCTGGTGCCCTATCCTCACGCGGCCGACGATCACCAGACGCGGAACGCGCGCGAGGTGGCCGCGGCCGGCGCCGCCGTTCTGCTGCCCGACGCGCAGTGCGACGCAGCCGCCTTGGCGACCCACCTCGACAGTTTTGCCCGGGATCCGGCCCGTCTGGCGGCCATGGCGCGCGCGAGCGCGCGCTTGGCGCGGCCCGATGCCGCCAAGCGCATTGCCGAAGACCTGCTGTGCCTGGCCGGACGTTTGCCGGCCGCGACCTGAGGAGGAGCCGTGTTTCGCAATACCCGGCACATCCACATGGTGGCGATCGGAGGCGTCGGCATGAGCGGGATCGCGGAAATCCTGCTCAGCCTCGGCTTCCGCGTCAGCGGCAGCGACCTGCGGGCCTCGGCGGCGACCAGGCGCCTGGAGCGCTTGGGCGCGACGATCCACGTCGGGCACCGGCCGCAGCAGTTGGCGGGCGCCGACGTGGTCGTCTACTCCTCGGCCGTGACGGTCGCCAATCCCGAGATCGCCGAGGCGCGCCGCCGCCGCATCCCGGTCATCCGACGCGCCGACATGCTCGCCGAACTGATGCGACTCAAATACGGGATCGCCGTCGCCGGCTCGCACGGCAAGACCACGACCACGTCACTGGTCGCCGCGGTGCTGGCCGCCGGCGCGCTCGATCCGACCGTGCTGGTCGGCGGGCGCTTCCTGGCGACGGGCGCCAACGCGGTCCTGGGCAGCGGAGAATACCTCGTCGCCGAGGCGGACGAGAGCGACGGCACGTTCCTTCGTCTGACGCCCACCGTGGCGGTCGTGACCAACGTCGATCTCGAACACGTCGATTATTACCGCGACTGGGACGCGCTGCGCAGCGCGTTCGCCTCCTTCCTAGACCGTGTCCCATTCTACGGCGCTTGCGTGTTGTGCGCCGACGATGCCGAGGTCCGCGCGCTCCTGCCGCGCGTCGATCGCAAGGTCATCACCTACGGTCTGTCGGCAGATGCCGAGGTCCGCGCCGTGCCCGCGCAGGCGGCGGCGCCCGACGCGGGCGCCGCGGCCACGGTGTTCGCCGCCGGTCGTGAGCTGGGGCAACTGGAGTTGAAATTGAGGGGGCGGCACAATCTCGTCAACGCCCTCGCGGCCGTCGCGGTCGGCATGGAATTGGGAGTCTCGTATGACCAGATCGCCGGCGCTCTGGCGGATTTCGCCGGCGTGGGGCGCCGCTTCGAGGAGCGCGGCGAGCACGGGGGCGTGCGCGTCGTGGACGATTATGGCCACCATCCGACGGAGATCGGCGCCACGCTGGAGGTCGCGCGCGCGACCGGGCGCCGCGTGATGGTCCTGTTCCAGCCGCACCGGTACACGCGCACGGCGCGCTTCCGCCTCGAATTCGCCGACGCTCTCTCCGCCGCGGACGAGGTCGCGCTGTTGCCCATCTATCCGGCGAGTGAAGAACCGATGTCCGGCGTCGAGAGCGCTCTTATCCTGCAAGGTTTGCGCGGCAAGGGCGAGGCCAAGGCGAAGCTCGTCGAAGACTTGGACGAAGCCCTGGCCTGGGTCGACGCCCGCGTGCGGGCCGGCGATCTGCTGTTGACCCTGGGTGCCGGCGATGTCGGACGCCTCGTGGAGCCGATCTGTCGTCATCTGGACGGAAGGGTGCAGCGATGAGCCCGCCGATCCTCAGCGCCGGCCTCCGCTGTCGCGATGTCCGTCGGACTCTCGCGCGCCGCCGTCGCTCTCGCCGCTTTGGCCGCCGTTTGCTCTGGCTGGCGCCCCTGGCCGTCCTGCTGCTGGGGGGCGCGCTGGGAGGAGCGCGATGGTTGCTGACCGCGGACCGCTTCGCGGTGCAGCGCATCGAGACGGGACCTTACCGCTTCACTGATCCCGCCGCGCTCGATGCCTGTCTGAGAAGAGCGCACGGTGGCAACATCTGGACGGCCGCCAGCGCGCGGCGGCTGGACGCCGAATTGGCCAGCCTTGCCTGGGTGCGCCGAGCGCGCGTCAGCCGCGAGTTGCCCGGCACGCTGCGCGTCGAGCTCGAAGAGTGGCGGCCACTGCTGCGTGTGCAACCCGACAGTAACGTCGCCGCCGAGGCCGGGGTGCTGGTCATGCGGGGCGACGGGAGGCTGGAGGCGTTTCCGGCCCACCTGCCGCCGCCCCAGTTGCCGGTGCTGGCGGGCGCGCGGTTCGTGCAAGGCCCGGCGGGCGACTGGCAGGTCGCGCCCGGTCTGGCCGACAGCGTCCTGGCGCTGATCCTGGCGGTGGGCGAGACGGGTCTGGAAGGGGTGGTCCCGGTCGATTTCGTGCTGGCGGACGCGACCGGTCTGAGCCTCGTCCTGCAGGGTGCGCAGGGACGCCTGCTGGTCGGTGGCGAGGACTACGCAGGGCGTTTGCGGCGTTTCTTGGCCGTGGGTTCCCGCGTGGCGGCGGGGTCGACGATTGATCTGCGCTTTGGCCGGCGGGTGTTCGTGGACGGACGCCCGGCGGTCGAGGACGAGACCGAGGCAAGCGAGGGCGCTGCCGCCGGGGCGCGGCGAGGGCGGCCCGCGACCGATACGGCCCGCGCGGCGCCGGCAAGGGGATCCGACCGTTCCGGCCGGCCGGCGCGGGCCTGAAACGCGATGAATCCACAGGGAACAACGGGTGCAGGGCCGGCAGCGAAGGAGTGATGCATGAGCAACGGGCAACTGATCGTCGCGTGCGATTTTGGCACGTCCAACTTCCGCGCCCTGGTGGCGGAGGCGTCCGCGAGCGGCCAACTGGAGGTCTTGGGCGGCGCGTGCGTGGCGGCAGGCGGTTTTCGCGATGGGGATTTTGTCGATCTGCAGTCCGGCGCACACGCCATACGCCGCGCGGTGCGGGCCGTGGAAGCGGTGGCGGACGTCGACGTGCAGGCGTTCTTCTTCAACGTGATGGGCAGCCATCTGCGTTCGTTGCAGGCCAGGGGCCAGGTGCAGGTGGGACCGACGCCGAGAGCGATCCGCGACGCCGACCTGGGCGCCGCCTTGGCCAAGGCGCGCAGCCTGGAGATTCCGTTCGACCAGTGCATCCTGGCTGTCAATCCGGTGGACTGGGCAGTGGATCGCGTCCGAGGCATCGTGGACCCGCGCGGGCGTCTCGGCAGCCAATTGGAGGTGGAGGCTCACCTCGTCACCGGATCGGGCAGCGTGGTGCGCAACGTCGAGCGGGCGGTGCAGATGGCGGGCTACGAAGTCGCGGGTCGCGCCGTCGACGTGCTCGCGACCGCCGAGGCGCTTCTCTCGCGGGATGAGCGGGACGAGGGAGTCCTGTTGATCGACATTGGCGGGCGTTTGACGCAGTGGGCCCTGTTCAGGAGCGGCCGGCCCGCCGCCAGCGGCGCCGTTCCCTGGGGCGGCGCTCATCTGACCGCGGATCTGGCGCATGGCCTACGGGTCAGTCTGTCAGAGGCCGAGCAGATCAAGCGCCAGCGGGGCGTGACCCTGCGCGGGCTGGTCGAGGACGCCGATCCGCTGGCGCTGTTCGAGGAAGAACGCCCGTCCGAGACCCCCGGATTGATCGCCGCGGTGCTCGAGCCCCGCTTGGAAGAGATTTTTAGTCTTGTTCGGAGCGATCTGCGCGAGCCCCGCCTGCTGGCCGGTCTCGGGCGCCTGGTGCTGACGGGGGGGGGCAGTCGCTGCCGGGGCACGGCCGCGCTCGCCGAGGAGGTCTTCGCGCTGCCCGCGGAGTGCCGTTGGCTGCCCGCCGGCGTGTCGGGGTTGGAGCGCCTGAGCGAGGCGTTCTGGGGCACCGCCCTGGGTCTGGCGCGCTGGTCATGTGTGGCCCGCGAGGAACCGCTGGCGGCCGCTGCGGCCGCGGGGGCGCCCGGAGCAGGCTGGGAGGCGGGCGGCGGATCCCCGGTTCTCTGGCGTCGCCTGCGGGGCATGCTGGTTCGCGCGCAGCGGTCGGAGGCGGACGGACGCCCGGGCGGTTAAAAACGTGTTGGCTTGGCTGACATTCGTGTGCTAAAGATGCGGGCGTCACGGATGGCGCCACGCACTTGATCGCGGCAACCCGACTCACGGACGAGGGGGCGATCGCCATGATGTTTGAGTTCGCGGAGGATTACGAAGAGCTCGCCAAAATCAGGGTCATCGGGGTCGGCGGGGCCGGTGGCAATGCCGTCAACCGGATGATCGAATCGGGTCTCGGGGGCATCGAATTCATCGCCGTCAATACCGATGCCCAGGCTCTTCGTCAATCGCGAGCCCACCAAGCGATCCAGATCGGCTGCCAGGTCACTCGGGGCCTCGGTTCGGGAGGCGACCCGGGTGTCGGGCGTAGGGCCGTGGAAGAGGACGAGGCGACCATCACCGACGCGTTGCACGGCGCCGACATGGTGTTCGTGACCGCCGGCATGGGGGGCGGGACAGGCACGGGCGCCGCGCCGGTCGTCGCGCGCGTGGCCCGCGAGTTGGGCGCCCTCACCGTGGCCATCGTGACCAAACCGTTCGCGTTCGAGGGGCAGGTCCGCATGCGCCAGGCCGAAGCCGGCGCGGAAGAGCTGCGCAAGAACGTCGACACGATGATCATGATCCCGAATCAGCGACTGCTGGAGGTCGTGCCCCCGACCACCACCATGCGCGATGCGTTCCGCGTGGCCGACAACGTGCTCTACGAGGCGACTCGCGGCATCTACGAGATCATCTCACGCCCGAATCTGGTGAATCTCGATTTCGCGGACGTGCGGTCCGTCATGAAGGGCATGGGCGTGGCCCTCATGGGCACCGGGCGCGCCACCGGAGAGCAGCGCGCCGAAGCGGCGGCGCAGGCGGCCATCAGCTCGCCGTTGCTGGAGAATGTCCACATCAGGGGTTCCCGCGCGGTGCTCGTCAACCTGACGGGCGCCGACCTCGGCATCGACGAGGTCAGCCGCGCCATGAACCTCATCCAGGACGCGGTGGGACCGCAAGCCCACATCATTTTCGGCTACGGGCTGGACGAGTCGCTCGGCGAAACGCTGCAGGTGACGGTCATCGCGACGGGCTACGATGCCGCGCTGGACGAGGCGCCACGCGCCGGCGCAAGCGTGGCCCACGCGCAGGCGCTGTCTCCGTCGCCATCGCCACGCACGGCGGCGCGAGTCGATGACAAGCCCCCGGCCGAATTGACTTGGCCCGATCCGGCGCCGGAACCTCTGGCAGCCGCACTGCCTCCGCTGCGCGAGTTCGAGCGGCCGCTTGCCGCCCCGGCCGAACAGCTGGCCTTCGCGGCCGCGTCCGGCGGTGCCGATCGCACGGTCGAGGTTGCCGCCGCGGCGCGCTCCGCGACGCTCTCCGCTTTCCTGACTCCGCTCGAGTCGGAACCGAGTCAGCGGCAGCCTGCCGCCCCGGCCGCGGCCGGGGCGCCCGCGCTGCCCACTGCGCCTCAAACCGGCCGGGGAACGCCGTTTCTGAGCGACACGTTGCTGGCGGATCTGAACGAGCCCGCCTACACGCGCAAGTACCTCGACTGAGGCGCTTGGCGAGCGACCACTTGACGGGGGACGCCGGCTCCGGGAGCGGTTGCCATGTCGCTGATCGGCAAACTTTTGGGCCGCCACGCCGGCGATCCGTACGCGGAAGGCATCGCGCTGTTCGAGGCGGGTCGCTTCGCCGAGGCGGCGGAGCGGCTGCGGGGCGCGACCTCGCGTCAGCGCGGCACGGGCGCCGGTTCGCTGGCCGCCTTCTATCGCCGACAGGCCCTGACGGGGGAGGGGCGGCGCCTGTTGCGCGAGGGGCGCGCGGCTGCCGCGATCCCTTTCCTGTCCGAGGCTGCGGCGGAGTGGGACCGCTTCCCCGATCTGCTGTGCCTGCTCGGCTTGTCTCAAGCGCTGGCGGGCGCTTGGGGCGACGCCTTGGCCACGGCCGGTCAGGCGCTGCGCTGCAATCCGGACTACATCGAGGCGCGGTTGCTGGAGGCTGCCGCGCTGGCCCGACTCGGCCGGCCGCGGGACGCCGCCGCGAGCCTGGACAAACTGTGCGAATCCGGACGCCGCGTCGACCATGCCCTCATCGACGAGTTCGCGCGCCCTGAAGGCTACGACGCTGCGACGCTTCCCTCCCAGCTGGAGGAGTGGCTGACCCGCTTGGCGGACGGGCCGATCCCCGACGCCGACATGGCGTCGGCGATCGCGCTCTGCCGAGCCGGCAGGTGGGAGGACGGGGTCGCCGGTTTGCGCCAGCTCTGCGTCCAGCGGCCCCATTGGCCTGACTATCGCGTGAAATTAGCGGCGGCGCTCTTTCAGACCGACCGAAACGACGAGGCCTTGACCGAAGTGGACTGTGCCCTCGCGCTCAATCCGCGCTACGGCACGGCGGCGACCCTGAAGGCGCTGGTGCTGGCCGACCAGGGCCGCTTCGTGGAAGCGCGCGCGGTCATGCAGGCCCACCCTCCGCAACCCGCGACCGGCGGCAACCCGCACGAAGCGCTATTCGCCGCGTACTTGGCGGCCGTGCTGGCGCTCTTGACCGGATGCTGCGAGGAGGCGTTGCGGGTTTTGGCCGCCTACGACGACCTCACGCTGACTTTTCCTCGCGGGGAATTGGCGCGTGCCGCGGCGGAGGATCTGCTGGGACGCGAAACCAACGCCGCTCAACGCCTGGCGGCGCTGGTCGCCGCCTGGCCCGCCGATGCAGACTATGCCCACCTGCACGCTTGCCAACTGATGCGGGGCGGGGATTTGGCCGCAGCCGAGCGCGCGCTCGGACGTTGGCCGGCTTGGGAGGGCGATGTGACGGATCATCGTCCGCTCTTGCTCGCGGCGCAGTTGGCCGTGGCTCGAGGGAGGCGCCCTGCCGCGCCCGAGGTTGCCAGCGAGCCGGACGTCGCGCTCGCCCTGCGGTACCTGGCACTACGCGCCCAGGCGCAGAGGGGGGAGTGGGCGCAAGTGGAGACGCAGGTCGCGCTACTGTGGCGCGACGGCTGGCGCACGGAGCGGGTGGCGCTGCTCTACCTGTCCGCTCTGGCCGCGCGCGGCGACGGAGGGTCATTGTCCGCCGACTGGACCGCGCCGACGGTCGTTCCCGAATCCGCGCTGACGCAGTTGATCTGGTTGCTCAACAGTGCGGGACGGGTCGAGGAGGCTCTTGAGGTCTGCCGGAGGCATCGGATCCTGCACGGCGAAGATTTGCGCTGGCACTGGCTGTGGCCGCCATTCTGGCTGGCTCCGGTCAGACGCTGGATCGGGTGAGACGATTTTGTCGTGCGTGGCGTCTCAGGCGCGAGAGTGGGACGCGATGACCCGGCGCAGCGTGGCGTCCAGGTCCTCGATGTCGAACGGCTTGGTGAGATAGGCGTCCGCCAGGTAATTGCGCCCGCGCCGGCGGTTCCGGTCGTCCTGGGAAGCCGTGAGGATCACCACCGGCACGCTCGCGCTGCGCGCCAGCGAGCGGATTCTCTTGAGAAGCTCGAAGCCGTCCATGACCGGCAGCATCAGATCGAGCACGATGCAATCGGGGAGTTCTTGCTGGAGAGCGGCGAAGCCCGCGACGCCGTCTTTGGCCGTGACGACCCGGTAGCCGCGACGCTCCAGCTGGAGGGTCATGACCCGGCTGAGGCTCGGGTTATCCTCCACCACCAGCACGCTCACCTTTTCTCCGTCGTTCATGCCGCTGGGGCCTCCTGCTCGCCGAGCCTGCTGGGAACCGGCGCGGTGGACGGTTGTACTCGCAGCTGTTATCGTCTGGTGACAGCCATTCTGAAGGGAAATTCGCGGGAGCGTCGCCGTGCCAACACCGCCAGCTTTCCGTCGTGGTGCCGGGGCCGGGTCGGCCATCGTCCTGGCGGCGATGGTGTTGCCCCTCGTGCTGGGGCCCAGTGCCGGTTTGGCCCAATCCGGCGCGGCATCCGGAGGGGCGGACCCTTGCTCAGAGGGATTGCGGCTGTTTCGCGCGCGCGACCATGCGGCCGCCGAGCCGGCCTTGCGGCGCTGCGCGGAAACCAATTCCTCCCCCGAGGCTCTGGTCGCGTTGGCCGCGATCGCGTCACTGTCCAAGCGTTCCGCCGAGGCGAGCGACTTCGCCGCCCGGGCGGTGGAGCTCGACTCCACGTCGGTCGAGGCCCGCTATTGGCTGGGCAGAGCCTTGCTGCAGAGGGGGGACCGCGCGCAGGCTGGTCGCGAGTGGGAGAAGGCCCTGCGGCTGTCCACCGACCACCCCGGCGTGCTGGAAGGGCTGGCGCGATTGGCCATCGACGCCGGGGAAACCGCGAAGGCCTACGGACTGTTGACACAGCTCGTTCGCACCGGCCAGGCCGAGGGCTGGACGCACCGTCTGCTCGCCGACCTGGCGCGTCGCAAACGGATGTGGGGCGATGCCTTGCGTCACTGGCGCGACGCGATGGGGGCCGAAGGGGAAGACGCGGCGTCTTTGTTGACCGCGGGCGAGTTGGCCATCCTGGCCGGGGACACGACGGTGGCCGTCGAATCGACGCGCAAGGCCGTGGCGCTTGAAGCGACGGCGACGACCTTGGCGGGGCTGGGCGAGGCGCTGTTTGCCGCACGGCGCTACGAGGAGGCGGCAACGAGGTTGCAACGCGCGGTGGATCTGGCGCCGGACGATGCGCGCAGTCTGTTCAATTTGGCGAATGTGCTGGAGCTGCTGGATCGCAGCGATGAGGCCGAGCCGCACTTTCACCGCTTCGTCGAACTGGCTCCGGACGACGCCATCGGGCGTTTCAACTACGGCATCCATTTGGACAAGCGCGGACGGCTCGTGGAAGCGTTGGCCCAAGTGGAGGCCGCGGTTCGGCTGGCGCCGGACATGATGACCGCTCAGGTCGTCCGCGCCCGCTTGCTGGAGAGCCTGGAGCGCTGGGATGAGGCGGCTGCCGCGATCGACGCGTTGCTGCGCCACGCCCCCGAGGACAGTGTGCAACTTGGGCAGTGGCGGGCGAGCGTCGTGGACAGGCGCGACGAGGAAGCGCGGGCGCACCGGTTGGGGTTGTTGCATCTGCTGCACATCGTCACCGCCGATACGGCCTCCGTGCGTCAGATTGGCGCGGAACTGCGGGCGGGCGCCGATTTCACCGTGCTGGCCACCCGGTTCAGTTTCGGACCGACGGCGGCGCAGGGGGGGGACATCGGGCGCGTTTCCCCGGCCGACTTGGTCGAGCCCTTGCGCACGGCCGTGCAGAACCTGCAAGTCGAGGAAACAACGCCCCCGCTGGAGGCGCGGGGGCTGTGGCATTTCTTCAAGCGGGTCCGGTGAGCGGAGCGAGATCAGGCGACTTTGCGAAAGCCCGGGGTGCGCAGGCAGCGGGTGCAGACGTAGCCCCGGCGCACCTTGCCGTCCGCCATCTCGTACCGGATGCGCTGCAAGTTCGGCAGCCAACGGTGCCGGGAGACGTTGTGCGCATGGCTTATGCGATTGCCGTACTGCGGACCCTTCCCGCAGACAGAACACTTCCTGCTCATGATTTGCGTCCTCCCCAACCGGCCACAGGCAGAACGAACAATATAACATGGTCTGAGCGGCCCGGCAAGGACTTTGCGGCGGCTTTCGCCAATGGCCAAGGCGGCTGGGCGGCGGCCGCCAAGAGGCGGGCATGAAGGGCGCCGTGGTCTGGGACACCCCGGCGCAGTACCTGCGCGGCGTCGGACCTGTGCGGGCCCGAGCGCTGGCGCGTCTGGGCATCGCGACGGCGGGCGACCTACTGCAGCACTATCCGCGCCGCTGGTTCGACCGCAGCAGCCTCTCCTCAATCCGATCCTGCCAGCCGGGACACGAAGTCACGGTGGAGGGGGAGGTGTTGACGGCGAGCGAGCGCCGCATTTCCCGGGGCCGCACTTTGCAGGCGGTCACCCTCCGGGACGACGGCGGCGGCACGTTGATTCTGGTCTGGTTCAACCAGAGCTTCCTGCTCAGGCAACTCCGTCCCGGCCTGCGCCTCATGTGCAGCGGCATTCCCCAAGCCCATGCAGGTCGCTTGCAGATCGCGCACCCTGATTGGGCCGTGCTCGATCGCGGGGCCGATCACCTGCACACCGGACGTCTGGTTCCGCAATACCCGCTGACGCGCGGTTTGGGCCAGCACTGGCTGCGCCGCTTGATCCACGACACGCTCGGGCCGGTGTCGGCGGATCTGCAGGAGACCCTGCCGGAGGCGCTGCGTCAGCGCCAGGAGCTGTGTTCGCGCGCGGAGGCGCTGTGGGGCATCCACTTCCCCGCTTCGCCCCTGGAACGGGATCGGGCCCAGAAGCGGCTCGTCTACGAAGAGATCCTGTTGATTCAGCTCCTGATGGCGGTGCGCCGACGAGGACTGGCGGTGCGAGCCGGGCTGCGTCTCGAACGACCGGGCGATCTGACGCGTCGTCTGGTCACGTCGCTGCCCTTCGAGTTGACGCGGGCGCAACGCCGCGTGCTGGCCGAGATCCTGGCCGATCTGCGTTCCGGGCGGGTCATGCACAGATTGCTGCAGGGCGACGTCGGCTCCGGCAAGACGCTGGTCGCGCTCATCGCGGCGCTGTTCGTGATCGAACAGGGTTGGCAGGCGTTGCTGCTGGCGCCGACCGAAATCCTCGCGGAGCAGCACGGAGCCAATCTGACACGCTTGGCAGCGCCGCTGGGTGTCACGGTCGAGACCCTGACCGGAGGCACCGCGGCGGCGACCCGCCGCGCGATCCTGGTCTCGGCGGGACGAGGCGAGGTGGATCTGCTCGTGGGGACGCACGCCCTGCTGCAGGAGGTCGTGCGACTGCCTCGCCTGGGACTTGCCGTGGTCGACGAACAGCATCGCTTCGGGGTTTTGCAGCGGGGAAGGGTGGCGGCTGCGGTCGACGGCGGACAGGCGCCGCACGTACTCGTCATGAGCGCGACGCCGATCCCGCGCAGTCTCGCGCTCACGCTCTACGGAGACCTCGATCTATCCTGGCTCGACGAGATGCCTCCTGGCCGTCGTCCGGCGCACACGCACGTCACGCCGTCGGAACAAGAGGCGCAGGTGTACGAGAGCATGGCCGCAATCCTTCGCGACGGACGGCAGGGCTTCATCGTTTTCCCGGTCATCGAGGACACGGCCGGCAGCGATCTGCGGGCCGCCAAGGTCGAGTATGAGCGCCTGGCGGCCGGACCCTTCCGCGAATTCCGGGTGGCGCTCCTGCACGGGCGGCTGTCCGCGCGCGAGAAGAGCGCCATCATGAGCAGCTTCGCGAGCGGCAGTTGCGACCTGCTGGTGGCGACGACCGTCGTCGAGGTGGGACTCGACGTGCCCAACGCGACGGTGATGGCGGTGTATCACCCGGAGAGGTTCGGTTTGGCGCAGCTTCATCAGCTGCGGGGACGGATCGGGCGCGGAGCCGAACGATCCGACTGCTGGTTGTTGGTGGATCCGTGGGTGGGGGTCGAGGCGCGCGAGCGCATCGCAATCTTCGCCGCGACCCACGACGGTTTCCGGCTGGCGGAGGAGGATCTGCGCCGGCGGGGCCCCGGCGATGCCCTCGGCGTCCGCCAACACGGCGAACCGGGTTTCCGGCTGGCCAACCCGCTGCGCGACAATGCGATCGTCAAGGCCTGCGTCGAGGACGCAGGAGCGTTGCTGGCCCAGGATCCGGATCTGCGCGACCTGGAACATCGCGAGTTGCGACTGGCCGTCGAGCGCGGCCTGACGCAGCCAAGACCGGCGGCCGCCGGCTGACCGGAGCGGCGCAATTCCCTCAAGCGAGGGATCTTCCGGACGATCAAGGGAGTGGCAAGGAACCGCGGCGCCGCCGCGTCGGACGGCGCCACACGTCGGGCGGTCGTGAATGACCGGCCGGTCGAGCGCCGAGATTCGACCCGGATTCACGCCATGAGCGGGGAACCGTATGGATCGCCAGGTCGAGTGCCCCGGAATCGTGAGCCGGTGTATGATGGATCGAGGAGGTCACGAGAAATGATCATTTCCTGCTCAGGGTGCCAGACCCGTTATCGGCTGGACGACGCGCGGGTCCCGCGGCGCCGCATCAGGGTCCGTTGCCCGCGCTGCGCGAGCGTCTTCCCGCTCGATGGTACGCAGTCCGCGCAGGTCGCGCCCGGCGACGATTCGCTCGTCATCGAACGGACGGGAACGGGCGTGTTCGGCGAGAAGCGTCGGGAGGCGACTCCTGCCGCCACCGCGCCGCGCACGCCTGAGCCGGCAGTCGAGCAACCGGCCGCTGGCGAGGCGGCTGCTTCCGCGCGGCAGGCGGCGTCCGTGGGCCCCACGGTCCAACCGTCGCCGACCTTCGAGCGCGTGGCGGCGCGTCCGGCGGATGCCGCCGCGGCGGTGATCGTCGAGCCGTCGCCCGAGACCGGCAGTGCCGTGGAGAGCGAAGGACGGTCGCGGCGCGAGCGTCCCGACAAGGCACGGCGTCTGGCGAGGGCGCTCGTCTCGGACATCCTGGTCTACAACCGCGAGGCGCGGGACAGGGCTCTGCAGAATGGCAATCTCATCGAAGCCCTCGGGCCGGAGATCAAGAAATCCTGGGAGCTCTACAAGGAGCGCGTGACTCCCGAAGTCGCCAACAGCACCTCGCACTTCCGAGACGCGCTGAACGACATCCTGGCCGAGGGCCAGAAGGTGTTCTGAGGGAGCGTCGCGTCGCATGGACCAGTGCGCTCCCGAGGCGATGACCTTCGGCGTTACGCTGCGCGCGCTCGCGGAACTGAAAGGACTCGATCCTGCGCTGGGCGATTGTCTGCGCCTGTATTTCGGCAGTGAAGAACTGGATCCGGCCCAGGCAGGCAAGAGCGATCGGCTTTGCGCGCTGCTGGTCGTTGCTGAGCGAGGCGGCGAGCTGCCGCCGGGCCTGGTGAGCGCGGCGCGGGATAAGCTGCGCGGCACCCGCTGTCTCGTCGCCCTATCCAGCTGCGACCCTGGCAGCGGGAGCGCGGCGCGGGCCCCCGCGCAGGCCGTGCCCGATGCGGTGCTCCGGGACTTTCGCGCTCGCTTGCAGCCGGAATCCAGTCTTCACCCGGCGCCGCCGCTGGCCGGCAGCGGCCGCGCGCAACTGGACTTGACGATTCCCAGCGACGAAGCCCTGATCCCCGGCCTGAGCCACATGGTCGGACTGCTTCTGCACGAATTCGGCTACGAGCCGGACGATTGCGTGTCGACGATCCCGCTGGTCATCGATGAGGCGCTCACGAATGCCATGCGCCACGGCAACCGCAGTTGCCGGGAGAAGTCCGTGCGCGTGGGCATTGAGATCGACGCCCGGCAATTCCGGCTCACGGTCAGCGACGAGGGGGAGGGCTTTCGGCGCGGCGATGTCGCCGACCCGCGCGGCGGTGACCGCATTTGGAAAACAGGCGGGCGCGGACTCTTTCTCATCGAACAGCTCATGGACGAGGTTCAGTACCGCGACGGGGGCCGCACGGTCGCCATCGTTCGCTATCGACGAGGCGGCGGCCCGGCCGTGGGCCCTCAGGTCGTCCCCTCCGGCGCGAGCTCAGCCAAATGAGCACGTCGCATCGCGGCGGCGAACCTCGCCGCCCGGCCCTTCGCGGCCGGCGTCACGATCCCTTTTCGCGGCAGATGTCGTCGAGGATGGAATCGATGTGCTGGCGGATGCGCGCGTTCTGGTCGGGCTCGAAGAGCGCTTTTCGCACGCGACCTTCTGCGTCCTTCTTGATGTAGCGCAGCGATTGCAGATCCTCCATCGGGACGAGGATGTCCTTGGAGACCTTGACCTCGATCTGCTCGCCTTCGAGATTGCGGCTGGGATTGTTGTAAGGGTGCATGCCCATGCCCCAGCCGTGCGCGATCATCGAACAAACAAGCGCGCGGAAGGTGTTCTGTCCCTGGACGGTCTCGAGATTGAGGTTGTTTTGCAGGCGTTCCATCACACCGTCGACGACCAGCACCAACTTGTCCACGACCGCCGGCTCGATTTCCACCTGCAACAGCCTTGAAAACATCGCTTTGAGAATCCTGTCGGTGTTCGAGACCATCATGGAGCCGCTCCGGGGCTAAGGGTGGAGTCGCGCCGCTGACGCAGCCGCTCAGCGTGAATATCGCCTGTCGCGCCATCGGCTTGAGTTCGCGTTGCGCGCCGGCCACGGCGCCACGCCGGCGAACCTCCGGTCGCGATTTGCCCGCGAGGACGTGCACGGGCCGGCGGGGTGGCTTCTTAAGGCGACTTCAAACAACAAGTTACAACTGCCATCTCATGGCATGCTCCTTGCTTATCGCAGGCGGGTCAGAGGGCCCAGAACATGGAATCTCCGCTGGCCTCCTCAGCGGCGACACTGCCGCGAACCTGCCGGATTCTCTACTACGGACCGCCGCGTGGCGGGAAGAGCGCCAACTTGCGCTACATCGGGGACTGCGTGCCCGTGGCGTACCGCGTGCCCATTCCAGCGCCCTCGGCCGGCGAGCGTTTGGCGTTTCGCCTGGACGCCGCAGAAATGGGGTCGTGGCTGGTCGTGGCGGAGGCCGTCGATCCCACGGACGACGGGGGCGTCGGCTTCGCGCACGACGGCGTCGTGTTCGTCGCGGATTCTGCCGCCGAACGCTTGGACGAGAATCTCAGCGCGCTCGAGGCGCTCAAGATCTGCCTGGAGTCGGCCGGCCAAGATTTTACTTCGGTCCCCATGGTCATCCAGTACAACAAGCAGGATGAGCCCGGCAGTCTGCCCCTCGACCGGCTGGAGAGTCTGCTCAATCCGTGGGGTTTGCCGGCCTTTTCAGCCGTGGCCACGCGCGGCACTGGCGTGAAGGAGACGCTGAGCGCGGTGCTCGGGCAAGCGCTGCGCCAGCTCGATTCCGTTGCTTGCGACACAGCCTCGACCAAAGCTGAACCACCGTCGGCCGAGGCGCGACAGGCAGCGCACGAGGCTGGACCTGAGAACACACGCGGTCCCATCCCCTCGCCCGAGGATCGTCCGCCGGGTCGGGTTCCGGAGCCGCGGCGCCGGTCTGCGGCGCCCGGTGACCGCAGCCCGGGCACGGAACACTTCCCGGCCCTCGTGGCTCCGCAACCGCTGCAGATCGAGATCCAGCCCGACGATCCCGTGCTTTTCGCCGGGCGGCTGGCGCCCGTCGTGGTGCCTGTCCGTGTGCCGCGATCGCTGCTGGAGCGCCACGGCACGGTTCGCGTCGTGCTCGAGATCGAGATGGATGACAAGGGCACCGGTCTGCTCTGATCGACGGCAGGTGGAAGATTTGCCAAGCCGTTGATTGACCTGACGGTCGACGCTCGCTATCCTGCCGGCCATGTCGACGATCGAGTCCTCCCAGGATCCCGCGCCGGAGCGACCGGGTGCCCAGTCCGAGGGCGAGGAGTGGTTTGCGCGCGGTCAAAGCGCGGAGGCGGATTCCAATCTCGAGGGCGCTCGCGCTGCCTATGCCGCCGCGATCGCGCGCGATCCCAGCCGGGGCGAGTGGCACTATCGCCTGGGCTGCGTGTGCCGCAAGTTGGAAGCGCTGCCGGACGCCGCGGAAGCGTTTCGCCGCGCCGCGGAGCTATGCCCGGACGACGCGCGCTGCCTGCACAACTACGGCACGATCCTGGATCGCCTGGGCCGCCGGCAGGAGGCCGTGGGCATGTTCCGGCGGACCATTGCCCGCGATCCGCAGCATGCCGAGGCGCAGAACAATCTCGGCGCCATCTACGCCGAACAGGGTCGGGTGGAGGAAGCGATCCGCGCCTTCGATGCGGCGATCGCCGTGCGCCCAGATGCCGGGGGCTGGCGCAATCTCGGCTTGGTCCATTACCATCGCGATGACTACGATCGGGCCTTGCATTGTTTCCAACAGGCCTTGCTCATGGAGCCCACGGCGGCGATCGGGCACTACTACGCCGGTTTGTGTCTTCTGAAAAAGGGTGTCTATCGCGACGCCGTGCCGCACTTCCGCCAGGCCTTGGGGCAGGATGCCCGACTCGTGCGGAGCCACTTTCACATCGGTGTCTGCCTGCACAAGCTGGGTTGCCACGAGGAGGCTCTCGCCTCGCTCAAGCGCGCGCTCGAAGCTTTTCCCGAAGACGCCAGGCTGAACTACCAGCTCGGCCTGACTTACGACGCCTTGCTTCTCCACCAGGAGGCACGGCATCATTACCGGCAGGCCCGGGCGACGCGGGCGAGCGGTTTCGGCGGCACGCTCTGAACGCCTGCCGGAGCGGGAATCGGCGATGTCGGCGGTCGGGTCAGGCCACGGCGGTCTCGGTCAGGCGGCAGACCGTCTCTCGCACGCGGTCGGGGTCGAACGGTTTGACGAGGAAATCGCGGGCGCCGCACTTGATGGCCTCGAGAACGTCCTGGCGCTGCCCGAGCGCGCTGATCATGATGACGTTCGCGTGCGGATCCGCGGCCATAATTTGGCGCAAGGCGCCCAGCCCGTCCAATCGGGGCATGGCGATGTCCAGGGCCACCAGATTGGGACGCAGTTCGCCGTAAAGGCGCACGGCTTCCTCGCCGTCGGCGGCCTCGCCGACGATGACCAGCCCCAGCTCGGTGAGAATGTCCTTGAGCATCACCCGCATAAAGTCGGCGTCGTCCACGATGAGTACGGTGCTGCCCATTGACTGACCTCCCTGGGGTCGCTTAGGGCGCTGGCCCGCGCCGGGATAGCCCGGTCCGCCGTCCCGCTCGCCACCCGAATGTGGCGGACGCGGATGTCGCTGGTATACTTTGGTTTCGTCGTGGCCGGATCTCCCTTTAGCTCCATCTTCAAGGGGCCCCAGGGTGCCGGCGGACCAAGGAGGAGACCATGCGGACTCGCAGTCCCCGTTGGTTGGCGACACCGCTCGTCGCAGCCGCGCTGATCGGCGCCGTGGCGCCGACGGCCCTGGCCGCGCCGGTCGTGGTGTCTGAGGCGGACGCTCGTAAGTCCCTCGACGTGACCGTGTACAACGACAACCTGGCGCTGGTGCGCGAAGTGCGCGGCGTGGAACTGCCCAGCGGCACGAGCACGCTGGAGTTTCGCGGCGTGCCGGCGCAGATCGAACCCCGCTCCCTGCTGATCGGTGAAGAGACCGGGGTGCGTGTCATCGAGCAGAATTACGAGTTCGACCTGCTTTCGCGGGAGAAGATCCTTGAAAAGTACGTGGGGCGCGACCTGGCCTGGATCCAGGAGGACGGCAGACGCATCCCGGGTCGTCTGCTCGGCATGGCGGCAGGACCGGTATTCGAAGTCGACGGCCAGGTTGTGTTCGACGTGCCCGGACGGCTGGCCTTGCCCGCCCTGCCGGAGAACCTGCGGGCGCGGCCGACGCTCGTGTGGCTGCTTGACGCGGGTCGCGGCGGGACTGTCGATCTTGAGGCGTCCTATCTGACGCGAGGCGTGTCGTGGTCCGCCGACTATGTGCTTCAACTCGATCAACAGGGCGAGCGCGCGGGACTGCAGGCATGGGTCTCCATCGACAACCAGTGCGGTGCGACCTTCGAGGGCGCGCGACTGCTGCTGGTGGCCGGCACGATCAACCAGGTGCAGCCGCAGGTCCGGCAGCTGAGCATGAGGGGCAAGGAGATGCTGGCCATGCCCGACGAGGCGGGGCTGACGGAGGAAGCGCTGTATGATTACCACCTCTACACTCTGCCCGGGACGACCATGCTCAAGGACGCGCAGATCAAGCAGCTGTCTCTGTTTGGGGCTGCGGACATCGGCGTGAAGCGCCGCTATCGCGTCGTCGCGGCACCCTTCTGGTACCAGGCGGCGCGCGTCCGGCAGAAGGCCGAGCAGCAGGTCGAAACATGCTTGGTTTTCCAGAACAGCCAGGACAACGGGCTGGGTATCCCGTTGCCGGCCGGAGTCGTGCGCGTGTACGGCCAGGCCAAATCAGGGGCCCGACAGCTGCTGGGTGAAGACCGCCTCGGACACACGCCGCGGGATGAAAAGATCGAATTGCGGCTCGGTGTGGCTTTTGACTTGGTGGCCGAGCGCACGCAGACCGACTATCGCCGTGTCGCCGACAATGTGCATGAGTCGGGCTTCCGCATCGCCTTGCGCAATCGCAAGGAAGAGGCGGTCACCATAGAGGTGAGCGAGCGAGCGGGCGGCGACTGGCGCGTCCTGGAATCGTCTCACCCTTACGAAAAACGCAGCGCGACGGAACTGGTCTTTGAGCTGCCAGTGCCGGCCGGCGGAGAGACCGTCTTGAGCTATCGGCTGCAGGTGACGTACTAGACCGTCCCCGGCGAGGCGGGGACGCGGGAGGCGGGCCGCCGCGCCGGCGGGGTCTTGGCCCCGTTCAGCGGCCGGCGGCTGCCGCGCGGGCCCGGATTCCAGGGTCGCCCGGCCTCAACGCCAGCGCCTTGGCGAAGGCCTCCGTGGCTCCCTCGCGGTCGCCCAGTCGCAGGCGTGCCTCGCCCAAATTGGCCCAGGCCTCGACCCGCCGCGCGGCGGCGCGGGTGACGGCCTGGAACTCCCGCTCGGCGCCCCTCAGATCGCCTTGCCCGAAGAGCGCCACGCCCAGATTCAAGCGTGTGTCGATCAGGTTGGGGTTGGCGGCCAGCGCGGCGCGAAAGTGCCGGGCGGCGCCGACTGCATCCTGGCGCCGCAGGAGTTGATTGCCGCGATTATGGTTCAGGAGCGGGTGGTCGGCGCGGGCCGCCAGGCCCAGCAGGAGCAATTCCTCTGCTTCTGAGAACAGGCCGGCGCTTTCCAGCAGGCTCGCCAAGGAGAGGCAGCGATCGGCGGCGCGCGCGCCGCGCGTGGCCGCCACGCTCACGCGCAGGGACTGCGCGGCCTCGCGCAACAGTTCCGCCTGCGCGGCCGTCGACGCGGGTCTGTCCTCGGTCGCGGGCAGGAAAAGAACCCCCGATTCGTCGGCGAAAGCCAGGTCCCACCGGGCCGACTGCAACAGCGTCTCCAAGAGGTTTTGGCCGCCGCCGCTGGCGTGCGCGAGGAGGACCGCTTCCACGTCGCGTCGCGCCAGAATCGCCAAGGAGGCCTCGCCTCCTTGGCGAAATTCCCGGTACTCGCGCCACACTTCGCTGGGATAGGCCTCGGTCCGACCGTCCACGAAGACGAGGCCTGCGGCGCTGCTGACGAGAGTCGAGGCGGCATTGATGTTGTTCGCCACCCGCGGAGGGGTGTTCGTCCAGGTGTCGCGCAGGCGGCGCGCGGCTGCGAAGGGGTACTGCGTCGGCGCCAGTCCGGTCCCCCATCGCCAAGTCGTGCCCTCCCTCAGGAAGAACGTGTCGTTGGCGATGGGAGGCAGCCAAAGCGCCAAGGCGAGCGCCGCGCTCGACAGGGCCACCCACGGGGCGACGGTGGACAGGCGATTCGCCAGGCTCAACGCGAAGCGCCGGCGGGACCAGAACCAAGCGCGGCGACCGTCATAACCTCCGTGCCCCAGGCAGAGCGCGACGGCACAAAGGCCCAGGTTGCGCTGGCTGTATACGGCGGCAAGCAACCCGCTCGCCATCAGCGTGGCGCGCCAGATCGGCACGCGCCCGGCCGTCGCGATCAACCAGACGGCGCTCCAGGCGACGGCCAACTTGAAGGCCAGCACGGTCAAGCCAAGATGATTCTCGGCCGACAACAGCGGCGTCATCTCCGCGATGAACTGCCTCAAATCGACGCCGGCGCCGCCGGCATGCGCCAGGGCGCGCAGGGGGTAGACGAGTCCGTGGACGTGGTTCGGCGTCAGCCCGCCGGCCAGCAGGGTCGCCACGGCGGGCCCCAGCGCTCCCAGCGGCGTGTCGAAGGCGCGGGGCCGGCCGCGGGTTTCCCGACGGGCGGGACCGAGACGGGCATCCAGCGGAGCCAGTCCCGCCGCCAGCAGCCACAGCGCCGGCGCCAACAGCCAGAAGCCGTGCACCTGAGCCCAGAAGACCGTGAGCCAGAAGGCGCGACCCGCCGGCGTGCGGGGTGAGACGAGAACCAGCCAGCGCGTATTGCCTCGGTCGCCGGGGGCGTGCGTCAGATCGGCCAGCGCTCCGTCGATGAGGCGGGCCAGCGCGGCCAGTGCCACGAGAGAGACGAGTTCGGGGCGGGGCTCCAGGCGTGTCCAAAGCAGGAGCAAGGTCCCGACCAGGGGCCAGGCCATCGTCGCGCCGCGGCGCCAGACGGAACCGGCGCCGCGCCGGCCGACCGCGCAGCCATCCCGCCAGAGCAAAGTCGTCAAAGCCGCCGCGAGCGCGATCGCCAACCCTGTCCATCTGACGGCCCGCTCGGCTGGATCGCCTCGTCCCAGCAGCGCCACGACGACCTGGAAGAGCCATTCGTGGTCGATCCACGCGTGCTCGGGGGCCGTGAAGCTGAATCCGTTCGCGCGCGGCAGCTGGCCGGCCGCCAGGATGTCACGTCCGGCTCGGTCGTGCAGCCAGATGTCCAGATCGGTGAGCGCGTGACAGGCGAGCGCCACCGTCAGCACCAGGGGGATCCCCAGCCCTAGCCATGCGGCCAGGCGCGTGGCCTTGGGTCGCGGATCGCGGGGGGGCGGGGGAGTTGAAGAACGCGATGGTTTCATGCCAAACCAGCCCGGTCCATGGATGTGGGAGCGTCGCGCCACGCTGCACGCCAACCGCTTGCTCGCGGGCGCACATGCAAGCTTGGCCGTTGGCGGCACGGCGCGCAACCCCGGACCGTGCCGGGCTGCCTCTCTTCGTTTGACAAGCTGGCGCGGCTAAAAGAGCGGTCTTTGACAAAAAGTCGAAATCATGGCCCCGCCGGAGGGCGCGCCGAACGTCCCCCATCGGACCGCGCCGTTAAGAGTTTGTCAAATGATGAATTAAGACATTAGGAATTTATTTATCCTGTTTCTTGTCCATGGTACGGGACTTGTTATCAGCAGGTCGAAACTGCCGCATATCCTAGCCCCATAGAGGGGTTTTAGCCGGGAGAGGATCAGCATGGCAACCGCCAAGAAAACGGTCCGCAGGCCCAAGCGCGAGGCTGCCCGCCTGATGAGCAACCTGGATCTCTACTTCCAGGAGGTCAAGGCGTACCCGCTGCTCACGCGCCAGCAGGAATGCGATCTGGCCAGGGGAATCCGCGCCAACGAGCCCGAGGCGCTGCACAAGCTGGTGAAATCGAACCTCCGCTTCGTGGTGTCGATCGCCAAGGAATACGCCCACTACGGCGTTCCGCTGGAAGACCTGATCAACGAAGGCAACCTGGGACTGCTCAAGGCCGCCCAGCGTTTCGACGAGACGCGCGGCTACAAGTTCATTTCCTATGCGGTGTGGTGGATCCGTCAGTCCATCCTGGCGGCGCTGGCAAACCAGTCGAAGATCGTGAGAATGCCGCTCAACCGAGCGCGCGTGCTGAATCAGATCAAGCGCGCCACGAGCGAGTTGCAGCAGTCTCTGCGCCGCAAGCCGATGCCCGAAGAGATCGCCGCCACGCTTGGCCTGTCGCTCGATGAGGTCAAGGACACTCTGCCCCTGATGCAGGACAATTTCTTCCTCGACGACTACGTCGGCAGTGACGAGGATTCGACATACCTGGATTTCCTCGAGGACACCACGAACCGTGGTCCCGACACGGATGTGCTGGAGGAGGATCTGCAAGGAAGCATCCAACGCATGCTGGGGGATTTGAAGGAGCGCGAGGCCACCGTGCTGAAGCTGTACTACGGCCTCGGCACCAACGGCGAGATGACCCTGGAAGAGATCGGCCAGATCATGGGGCTCACCCGCGAGCGGATCCGGCAGATCAAGGAGGAGGCCTTCGAGAAGATCCGCACCTCCAAGGCCTTCCGTTACATGCACGACTACGCGGACATGCGCCAGCTCGCCTAGCGAGCCGCGCTGACCGCCTCCCGACGCCGGCCCCGGCCTTTCGCCGGGGCCGTCTTGCTGGCAATTGCCGCGGGTTTGGCGACTGGCGGTCGCCGCCGCTCAATCCACAAGTCGAACGGCTCCCGCTGTGATGTCTGCCAAACGGCTCGCGAAGATCTCGCGCGTGCTCTCGGGCAGCCAGACGCGCCACGAAACGAGCACGCCGTACTCCTGCGCGACGACGCGCCCACCGTGCTCCGCCACGAGCCGCGCCACCGTCTTCTCGAGCGGATACGAGCACGCGAGTTGGGCCTCGCGGCCCGGCACGACGACGCGTCGGGGGGCGTCGGCCAGCGCCGCAGCGGCGCACGCCGCGTAGGCTCGGGCCAGTCTGCCGGTGCCGAGCTTCACGCCGCCGAACCAGCGGGCGACTGTGACCACCGCGTTGGTGAGGTTCAGGCGGCGCAGCGCGTTGAGGATCGGTTCTCCCGCCGTGCCGCCGGGTTCGCCCCCGTCGCTGCGCAACTCGCGCAGGGTTGCGCCGGCGCCGCCCCGCCACCCCCAGCAAACGTGTCGCGCATCGTGGTGGACTCGCTGCGCCGACAGCACCGATTCGCGCGCCGCGTCTGCATCGGGAGCCGGCACCGCCTCCGCCAGAAAGCGGGAACGCTCCACAGTGAGTTCGGCGCGCGCTTGCCCGGCCAGGACCTCGTAGGCTCCCTGGCCCGACCGTGTCGCCGGTTCCGGCAGGGGCGCGCCCCGGTCATCGGGGGCGTTTGGCATCTCTGATTCTCCGGCTGTGAGCCGAGCGGGCCGCTGCCCGCCTCGCGCGACCTGTCTCCCGGGCGGCGCGGCATCATGGTACCCCGCTGGCGGAGGTACGGCAACATGTTGCGGGAATGGTGTTTGGAATCCCCCATGCGCGTTGCCGATCCTCCGCTCCCGTCGCGTCGTCGCCGACGCGAAATCCGGAGCGCACGGCCGGGAGGCCGTGTTAGACTGCCGACAAGCCGCGCCTTGACCGCGATCGTGGGGGGGGCGCCGCTGGCGGCGCGCCCTGACGGGAGGAACCTGATGAAGGGCTGCAATTTCTGGGTTGTGGTGGCCGTCGTGGCCGCGGTGGGAGGGGGTCTGGCCGGGTCCAGCCTGGCCCAGAAGGGTCCGGTCGATCTGACCGATTGGGAGTACCAGGCCCTGGCCGAGGCCGCGGCTCGTTTCGATCACCTGGAACTGCTGCCGCCCCCGCCGGGCGCGGTCGGCGTCTTGGTCGTGATCGGCGACCGTTACGGCCTGGTGCGGGTGGCGCACGTCACGCACGGAGCGTCCAGAGAGATCTGGAAAAGCAAACAGTTGAGCGGCGTCGTGGAGGAGGTCATCGTCGCGGATCTGGATGGCGAGGGGAACGAAGAGATCATCGCCCGCACCGGCTCAGGCGTCGTGTACGTCTGGGGCAGCGATGACCTGAAGCAGCGCTACGAAAGCCTTGTCACGGATTTCCGCAAAATCCACTCCATCGCGGTAGGCAATGTCGATGACGACGAATGGAACGAACTGGTCATCAACGCCGACCGACATATTTATTACGTGGACGGGTTGAGCTTCAATCGCGACTGGACCAGCCTCTACGAATACGAGGCGACGCGCATGCGGTGCGGGGACGTGGACGGGGACCGGAACGTGGAAATCGTGCTCAACACCGGCCAGATCCTGGATAGCCGCAGCGGCGAGGTGGAGTGGTCGGACGAAGTCTTCGGCGCGCGGATCGATCTGGCGGACATCGACGGCGATCTGATTCCCGAAGTGCTGAGCGAAAGCGACGGCGCCGTGCTGCGCATCTTCGACGTCGACCTGCGCAAGGAGAAACACCTGCAGTAACGCCTGCCCGAGCGGACGCGGGCCTACCCAAGGCGCGCGTGAGTTTATCCGGTACCCAATGGACGCCCTTTTGGCGGCGAGCCACGATCGGGGTTGCGCGGAGCGCCCGTGGCGCCCAAAATATACGATCCGTCGTGCCAGCCGATCGTGGCCGCCACGGCCCGCGACCCGAGGAGGTCCCTCTTGGTGCAAAACGATATCGGACTGCTGGCGGCCTTGCTGGCAGGTTTTGCGTCCTTCGTTTCGCCTTGCGTGCTCCCGCTCGTGCCGGCCTACCTGAGCTACATGTCGGGAGTGTCGCTGGCTGATCTGCGAGGGGAACAGGGCGGCGGCAGGCGAGCCGGGCGCGTCTTTCTCCCTTCTCTCTCCTTCGTGCTCGGTTTCTCCCTCGTGTTCGTGGCTCTTGGCGCCTCGGCCTCGGTTCTGGGACAGAAATTGCTGAACGCCCTGCCGGTGCTGGCGCGGGTCGCCGGGGCCTTGATCCTGGTGTTGGGCATACACATGACCGGGCTGGTGCGCATCCCATTCCTCATGTACGAAAAGCGCTTTCAGGGGGGGCAAGGCCCGGGCATCGCCACGAGCTTCGTCATGGGGCTCGCGTTCGCTTTCGGCTGGACGCCTTGCATCGGACCGATTCTGGCGTCCATCCTGGCCCTGGCCGCGAATGCCGATACGGTGGGACGGGGCGTGCTGCTGCTGGCCGTCTATTCCGCCGGGCTGGGCATTCCGTTCTTGCTGGCCAGTCTTTTTCTGAATGCCTTCTATTCTTTCTTCGGCCGGGTGCAGAAGCACTTCCACACCATCGAAGTCGTGTCGGGCGTCGTGTTGATGTTGGTCGGCCTGCTGCTCCTGCTGAACCAGTTCGACCGCATCGCCGCCTTCTTTTCGAGAATTGTGCCCACCGGGGATCTGGGCTGATTTTTGCCGCGTGGCCTCGGTGCGCCGTCGAAGGGAGCATCTGTGTCTTTCTCGTCGCGCCTTCTCGTCGTGCTTGCGGGATTGACGATCGCCGGGCTTGCCCTCGGCGGTTGCGGAGGCAAGAAGGAGCCTGCGCCGACCGGTGGAGCGCAGGTCGCGACCGCCTCCGGGCTAGACTTCAACCTTACCGATCTGAACGGGAAGCCGCTGCGGCTGGCTGATCTTCGCGGCCAAGTAGTCGTGGTGGACTTCTGGGCGACGTGGTGCCCCCCCTGCAAGGCGGCGTTGCCGCACATGCAGGAAATCCACGATGCCTTCGCGGGGGCCGTCACGATCGTGGCCGTGGCGACCGACGATCAGGGCGAGAAAGTGGTCCGACCGTTCGTGGCGGAGAAGGGTTACACGTTCCCCGTCGCCATGGTCAACGAAGAGGTGCTCAGGGCCTTCGGGCCCATCCGCGGCCTGCCCACCACGATCGTGATCGGACCGGACGGCAAGATCTTCAAGAAATACCAGGGCTATCGCTCCAAGGAAGTCTTGCTCGCGGACATCAAGGCGCTCAAGCCGGAACTGTTTCCGGCCTTTTAGCCGCCCAGCCTCCGGGGCGAAGCCGCATGGCGGCGTCGTCTCGATCACACCGGGTGGCGCTCACTCGCCGGCGAGCAGCGCTTCCACGCGATAGCCGGCGCGAGCGCCGGCCTCCCGGAGCGCGCCCAGCAGAGCGCGGCGACGCGCGACTTCAGCTGCGGGCGGGGCGGTCCCCTCGGCCGCCTGAACCGCGAGATCCAGCGCAGCCAGCGCCTCGATCGCGTCGATCAGAGCTTCGAAGGCTTCGCCCCGGAACCAGAGAACTCCCTGCCAGCGGTTCACGCCGAGCAGTTGGCGCACTTGGTCGTCGCGCAGCAGGTCGTCCAGCGCCTCTCTAGCGGTGGCGGCGGACAGCAGCCGTCCGTGTGTGATCAGGGCGCGCACGGTGCCGGTCGTCTGCCAGGCGGCTTCCTCGGACAGGCCGAGACCGCGCAGCGCCGCCGTCACGACCTTCGCCAACAGCCAATCGTCGAGCCAGCTGCGGGACAGCTCGCCCACGTCGTCCGCGTCGGCAAGGCGGCCGATGCCTTGCAGAAACGCCCAGAGCACGAGAGGCAGCCTCGCGTCCGCGACCGGGAGAGTTTTGGGCGTGGCCGTGTCCGGCGCTTCGCCGGTCGTCTTCCCGCCAGCCTGAGCAGCCGGCCGCACCGCCGGCACGGTGGCCGGTAGCGCCAGGCGAGGCAGCCCTGGGCGCTCCATCAGGGTCGCCAGGCAGAGCCGGGCCCGCGCGGCGACCTCCTCCGGCGGCGCGCCGATCACCGGGGCGCCGGCCAGGTCCCGCGCCCGCCGGCACAGCTCCAGGAGCGCGATGTGCGCCGAGTCGAGCGTCGCGCTCCTGCGCGCCGCCGTGGCGTCGGTGAAATCGTCGAACAGTCCGGACAGGAGATCGGCGGCGAGCAGGGCGCGCAGGGGCGTCAGCACGGGTTGCAGGAACATCTGACGGAGAGCGTCCGCGATGCTGGGCACGCCCCTGCCGTTCAGGAAGGCGCTCAAGTCGCCGTAAGGCTCGGCGCGGCTGGCGGTGACGACGCGAAAGTCGAGGAAGGCGTGGCGCGCGTAGGCGCCAAGTTCGACGAACAGCCCGCGTTCGCAGATGTCCTCCGTGGCTCGAATGTACTCCAGCTGGGTGACGGCGTCCCTGAAGACCGCGAATGTTCCGGCGGCGGGCGCCAGCGCCAGGGCCTCGCCCAGTGAACGGCGCGCCAGTCGCCACGCTCCGTCTTCCTGACGCTCGAGACGGGCCGCCGCCACGCGCAGCCAGCCGGCCGCCGTGCGGAATCGGTTGTGGTAGATGACCAGCGCTCGCTCTCGTCCTTCGCCGTTGGCGTAGGCGAAAACGTCTTCGTTCACAGCGCCGCTCGCCTCGAACAGGTCGAAGAGTTGGAAATGCTCGACGCCGGCGAACAGGCCGCGGCGGTGCAGGAGGGGAAAGATTTCGCGCTCGTGTCGGCGGACCAGTTCCGGGTCCAGTTCCTCGTTCCAATACGCCCGCCGGTATTCCATGCCGTATTTTTCGGTCAGCCCCTCGATTTGCCCGTGGCCGAACATCGGCAGCCCCGGCAGCGTGGCCAGCATCAGGCAAACGCCGAAATATTTGTCGCCCTTCCCGAACTGCGCGACGGCCGTTTCTTCATCAGGGTTGTTCATGAAATTCACGAAGCGCTTGAGAATCTCGGGATCGTACTCGAGAACGTTCCGGAGCGTCTGACGGTACTTGGCGTTCTCCTCCATTTTCAGCATGTTCATGAACGAACTGTTGTAGACGCGATGCATGCCGAGCGTGCGGACGAAATATCCTTCCATCAGCCAGAATGCTTCAGCGAGCAGCAAGGTGTCGGGAGCGTCGGCGGCGCACCGATCGACAACTTCGCGCCAGAATTCGACAGGCATCGCCGCGTCGAACTGCTCGCGCGTCAGGCCCTGGCCGGCGCGGGACGGGATGTCCCCTCCGCAGCCGGGCGCGGGGAACCAGAGTCGCTGGTAGTGCCGCTTGGCGAGGGTCATGGCGGCGTCGAAGCGGATGATCGGGAACAGCCGCGCCGTGTGAATGATGGTGCGCGTGACGGCTTCTCGGACGTCGGCGTTGAGGTAGTCCAACTGCGCTGTGTCGTTCCACGGCATGCCCGTCCCGTCGTTGCCGTGATAGATGTAGCGCGTGGCGCCGCTGCCGCGGTCCACGCGTTTGAAGACGACGGCGGCATCGCTGCGGTCGTAGTAGTGGTCCTCGATGAAGAGGCCCACCCGTGGGTCCTCTGATAGATCCGGTCCGTTGAACGAGTAGCCTGGGAATGGCGGGTGATCGACTCCGATGAACCATTCCGGATGCTCGATGACCCAGCGGCCGTCGATGCCCACGTGGTTGGGCACCATGTCGCCGGCCAGACGAATGCCATGCCGCCACGCTTGGTCGCGCAGCCGCAGGAAGGCGTCCTCGCCGCCGAGATCGTCGGCGATCCGGTAATCGTCGAGGGAATACGCCGACGCGACCGCCTCGGGATTGCCGCAGCGGCGTTTGATGTGGGCGGAAGCGCGGCTGCGTTGCCAGACGCCGATCAGCCAGAGTGCGGTGAAGCCCCAACTCGCGAGCCGCGCGAGCTCTTCCTCGGGCACCTGGTCCAGACGCTGGATGTGGCGGCCGTACTGGCGCGAAAGCTGATCCAGCCAGACATAGGTGCTCTTGGCCAGCAGCACGACGCGCGGCATCCAGTCGCGGTCCGGGCTGTAGCGCTGGCGCTCGTCGTCGGTGTCGTACGGCGCGGTGGTCCCGAAGCGGAGCACCTCGGCGGGCCCGCGGCCGCCGGCGCCGAAAGCGCGCCAGCGTCCCTCCTCGCGAAGCAGATCGAGTCCGCTCAACAGCCGCCAGAGCCGATCACCCAGCAGACGGCCCCAGCGTTCGCGGATGTACTCGAGCTGGCCGTTCAGCGAGTGCGGCGCCGCCAGAGCGGGGGCGCGCAGCATGTCGATCAGGTTCTGCGCGTCGGGGCCGAAGGGTGGTTTGGCTGCGAACCAAGCGCGCAGGACGGGGAAGATGTCCCGATAGACTGTCGCGCGCTCCAGTTGCGCGTCGTCGAAAAGATCCAGGAACGGCCCGAAGGCCGGGTTGACGTTCGAGAGCCACAGCATGAGCAGTTCTTCCAGCAACACGAGCCGGTGCGGCACGCCCCGGCTCCGCCCGCCGAGCCAGTCGGCGGCCGACGCCTCCCGTCGAAAAACAGGTCGGGGGGGAAAGTCTTCCAGGAAATGGAGCAGGACGGCGTCGATCGCGGCGGGGCCCAGCTGCTCGTCCAGCGCCGCCGCCGCGGCGGCCATCACGTCCGGATCGATCTGCTCCCGGTACAACCCGACGACGTAATGCAGGATCTCCACGATCAAGCCCATGGCGTTGAGGTCGCCGGCGCTCACCGACTGCTCGGGGAAGCGGGCGAGGTCGCGGCGCGCATTGAGCTTGCGCGCGAACAGCCGGGCGGCGTGGAAGTCGGCGAAGATGGCGTGTCCGTCTTGGGAGAGCAGTCGCTCGTCGATGCCGTAGCGCTCGCGCGCCCGTCGCGACAGGTGCAACTCGAGGGGAACCGTAATGGCGGCGGCCATGGCTTTCTCCTGCTGGGGACGTCTCGCAGGATAACCGGAGGTCGCAACCTGGACAACCGTGAGCAGAGCGCGGGCGTGCGGGGTCGCCGAAACCACTGCCGCGCGGCCGGCGCTTGCCCGTCCCGGGACCGGCGATTAGGTTCGCGGTATGCCGGGTGCCTCGTTGAATCGTGACGTTCGCGCTGGACTGCTGGCGACGCTGTGCTTCGGCGCGGCCAGCGGCATCTTCCAATCGACCTTGAACAACTATCTGTCCGACGTGCACGCGTTCGACGCCGAAAGCCGCGGCTGGCTGGAATTGCCACGCGAACTGCCCGGTTTTCTGATGATCTTCGTGGCCGGCGCCCTCTTGCTGCGCCTGCGCGAAGCTCAGATGGCGGCGCTGGCCATGGTGCTGAGCGCCGCCGGCGCGGTCGGTCTGGGCTTCCTGGCGCCGGGCATGGCCCTGGTCGTCGCCTGGATCGTCGTCTGGTCGCTGGGCGATCACGTCATTTTCGCGGTCGAGGGTCCGATCGGCCTCAAGCTGGCGCGGGCGGGCGCCGAGGGACGCCGGCTCGGACAGTTCGGCGGCGCCCGCAATCTCGGCGTGATCGTGGGCGTGGGAGCGGTCTGGTTGCTCGCCAAGCTGGCGGGAGCTCGCTACGAGCTATTCTATCTGGTTGCGGCGGTCGCCGCGCTCGCCGCGGGCCTGTTGTATCGACGCATCCGCGCCGGAGGCGATGGGCCGGCGTCGCGCCGACTGGTGGTGCGCCGCGAGTACGGCTTGTTCTACGCCATCAGCGCTCTGTTCGGCATCCGCAAGCAGATCTTCCTGGTCTTCGGCTCGTGGGTGCTGGTCGCGCTGCACGGGGTGCCGGTTTCAACCATGGCGCTCCTGTATTTCACGGCCTCGGCTCTCGGCATTGTCGCCAGGCCCCTGCTCGGCGACGTCATCGACTGGCTCGGCGAACGCGTCGTGCTGGCGGCCGACGAACTGCTTTTGCTGCTGGTGTGCCTGGCCTATGCCTTCGCGACGGATCTTCTGCCGATCGCGCAGGCGATGTGGGTGCTGTACGCCGCTTACGTCCTGGACAATGTCCTGTTCGCGCTGCGCGTCGCCCGGGTCACCTATTTGCAGAAGATCGCGATCGAGGTTGCGGACATCACGCCGACCGTGTCCCTGGGCGTCACGATCGATCATGCGGTGGCCATGAGCCTGCCCATCTTTTCCGGCTACATTTGGGCGGCGTGGGGTTATCGCTGGGTGTTCCTCATCGCGGCCGGCATCGCGCTGGCCGGCTTTTTCGTGTGTTTGCGGATTCGGGTGCCGGCACGGCCGCCCGTGGCGTTGGCCGCCGGGACGCCGCCCTAAAAAAAGGGAGATTCGGAATGCGGGTGAGACTCGTGCTGGTTCTCGGTCTGTGTCTCGGCCACGCCTGCCTGGCGACGGCGCTCGGCGCGGCGGCCGGCGTGGATCCGGTCGATTCGATCCGCGCCAAGGAGCTCTTGGCCGACGTGAGCGTGCTCTCGTCTGAGCGTCTTGCCGGGCGTCTGTCCGGCACGGCCGGCTACGATTCGGCCTGTGCGTGGGCAGCCGCTCGCTTCGCGGCGCTGGGCGCGCGGCCGGGGGGCGACGGAGGCGGTTGGCTGCAGCGTTTCACGACGGAGGTCAACGTGATCGACGGGGCGCGCCTGGCCGTTCTGTGCGACGGGCAGCTCACGCGGGAAGGGGTGCCCGGCGAGGATTTCATCTGCCGCGGTTTCACCGGAGCGGGGGAGGTTGTCGCGCCGGTCGTGTTCGCCGGCTACGGGCTGTCGCTGCCCGATCAGGGCTGGGACGACTACGCCGACCTCGACGTCGAGGGCAAGGCGGTGCTGGTTTTCAAGCAGCCGCCGGCCTGGCGGCCCCCGCGGGGCGATTGGAGCGAAGCGCATCTGCCGCGCCCCAAGGCGGCGGCCGCGGTCGCGCGCGGCGCGGTCGCGCTGCTGATGGTATCGCTCTCGGACAGCGTCCAGGGTGGGCAGCCGATCGGGAGCGTGATGCACGGCCCCGGTCCGCAGGTGGCGATCCCGCAACTGCACATCGGGCGCGCTTTCGCGGGGGAATTGCTCGCAGGCGGCGGCGCCTCGCTGGACGAACTGCGTCGCCTCATCGACGCCGAGCGCCGCCCGGCATCTCGTCCGTTGACGCGAGCCGTCGCCATCTCGGTGAAATCGTCCTACGCGGAGGCCGCGACGACGGCGAACGTGGTGGCTCTGTGGCCGGGACGCGACGCGCAGCTGGCCGGCGAGGCGGTGATCGTCGGCGCGCACCTTGATCACGTCGGCATGCAAGGAGAGCTGCTATTTCCCGGGGCCAACGACAACGCGTCGGGTGTGGCTGCGCTCCTGGCGGTCGCGCGCGCTTTCGCCGTCGGCGGGCCGGCGCGGCGCACTGTCGTCTTCGCGCTGTTCGCAGGCGAAGAGCAGGGGCTGATCGGGGCCCGGCAATTGGCGGCACGGCCGCCGGTGCCGCTGGAAGACGTGGTCGCGATGATCAATCTGGATTGCGTCGCGCAAGGTGACAGCATCCAGCTGGGTGGGGGTACGACGTCGCCTCGCCTGTGGGCTCTTGCCCGGGCTCTGGATGAAAAGGGTGCTCGGCGCACGGTCGCCCGCACTTGGGGCGGGGGAGGAGCCGACGCGACTCCCTTCCACGAGGCAGGCGTGCCCACGCTTTACTTCGCGGCGACCAACGGCTACCGCCACCTGCACAGGCCGACCGACACGGTCGAGACCCTCGATGGAAGCCTGCATGAAGAGGTGGCGCGGTTGGTCTACCGAACCGCGAGGGTCGTCGCCGAAGGGAGCTACCCGGGCGAGTCGGGCGAACAGGGTCGCTAGGCGCGAGGGGAAAGGAGCAGGCGGCGCCTTGAGGCGCCGCCTGCGGCGAAAACGGTTGGCGCTCAGGCCTTCTTGACGCGTTCCTGCCGAATGGCCTCCTTGCCGGCCTCGACGGCGGCGGCGATCTCCTGCTTCTTGTGCTCGATGAAGGACTTGGCGTCGCCGCCGAGATGCTCGGCGCGTTCGCGCAGGTCGTGGCTCGTGGCCGCGATTTTCTGGCGCGTTTCCTTCCCCGAGCGCGGCGCGTACAGAAGGGCCAGGCCGGCGCCCAACAGGGCGCCCAGACCGAAAGCGACCACGTAGCCGCCGGCGCGGCTGTTTTCGTCAGACATCCGAGTCTCCTTCCATTGATTGGACGTCGCCGCCGCCGTGCCGGCCGCAACGCCAGGCATCCCGAAACGCGCCCAGCCCGACGCGCGCCAAGCCCACGACGCGCGCCAGGCTCAGAACCGGCGGCGCGATCGCCGTGTCGACTTCACTCAAAACGGCGTCCGCGCGGGCGGTCCAGCCATGCACGCGCGCGACCGTATCTTCGACCATGCTCCACTCGTGCTCCAGGCGCGTGGAGAGCGCGTGAAGGCTCTGGAGGTTCTTGTGCGCCTCGACGGCCAGCTCGCCGACCTCGGCGCGCAGGTCCGTGACGGCCTGCGTGATCTGGCCCGCCTGACGGCGCAAATGGAACACGGCGGGAATCAGCACGAGCGCCAGGACAGTGACGGCCAAAGCGGCCAGGCCCAGGGCAATCTGCAGGATTTCCGACATCGGCGCCTCCTCATTTCGCACCTGCAAGGCGAGAGCAGGATAAGCAGATCCCGTGGACAGGGCAAGATAGACGAGTCCCGGGCCGTGGAGCTTGCGCGCCTTCCAGCCCGGGACTACCAGGCGCCTTCGATCATTCCCCTGACCACCATCCTGTCATTTTCTCAGCCACCAGAACAGGTCGATGATGGCGAGGAGGAGTCCCAAGTTCCTGACATCCATGACTCCCCTCCTTGTCCAGGACCATTCGGCAGCGGTGCCTCCTCCAAATCGGCCGGGAAGCCCGCCGCTTGAGGCGGAAATAGCAAGATTCACACCGGTTGGGATGCACTTTGCGGCGGGGGAGCTGGCGCCCTATAAAGCCTTTACTTCCAACAAGATAAGTGTGCGATCGTCAGAACGCTCAGCGCCCGCGAAGGCCGCGACGCTGGCAAAAATTCTCTCGCGCAGCTGTTCGAGCGGCCTGCCAAGGTTGTCGCGGGCGATCTGCACGAGTTGTTCGAGTTCGAAGAAATCTCCGCTGGCGCTGGTCTCCTCCGTCAGCCCGTCGGTGAAGAAGAGCACGAGATCGCCCTTGTCGAGCCTGATCGTGCCTCGTCGGTAGGCCCGGTTCGGGCTCGCTCCCAGCACGGGGCCGCCGCGACGGAGTTCCTCGGTGCGCCCGCCGTTACGCCGGAAGAGCAGGGGCGGGTTCATTCCCGCGTTGCAGTATTCCATGCGCCCGCAGATCGGGTCGAGCACGCCGTAGAAGAAGCTGACCAGATGCCCCGGGGCTTCCGGCGTACAGGTCGTGTCGTTCAATCGCGACACCACCCGCTCGGGCCAGGGCTCGCTCACCGCCATGGAACGGAAGGCGGCGCTCAGTTGCGCCATCAGCAGGGCTGCGGGAATTCCCTTGCCCGAGGCATCGGCGATGGCCACGCCGATCCGCTGGTCCGGCAGCAGGAAATAGTCGTAGTAATCGCCTCCCACTTCGCGGCTCGGTTCCATGCGGCCCAGCAGTCTCAATCCGGGCAGGTCCAAAGGTTCCGCGGGTACGAGCCGCGCCTGGATTTCTTGCGCTACGCTCAATTCCACGGCCAGGCGCTCGCGCGCGAGACTCTCCTGGTACAGTCGGGTGTTTTCCAACTGGGCCGCGGACTGCACCGCGAGCAGGTGCAGGTTGGCGACGTCGTCCTGCGTGTACAGCCCTCCCTCGCTCTTGGAACCGAGCGCCAGCAGGCCGGTCAGGCGGTTGCCCGTGACGAGCGGAACGAGCAGTTCGCAGCCCAGCATCGCCATCGCTTCGCAAGGCCCGCTTTCGGTATCCGCGGCCGCGGCGTCCACGATTTCCTCGGCGAAGACCGGGCGGCCGAGCGCGAAAAGCGTGCCGGCCAGATTGGATTCGAGTTCAAGACGGCGGGCCGTTTCCACGGGATGCGCGCCATCCCAGCCCACGACCTCGACGAGCACATTTTCGCGCGGCTGGCGCAGAAAAAGCGAAAGCCGCTGCGGCCGGTACAGTTCGCTCAAACGGCTCGCCAACGTCCAGGCCGCCTCGTTCGAGTCGATCAATCCGGTCAGTTCACGGCCCAACTCGACGATGGCGGCGCGCGTGGCCCGCCGGGCTGGGTAGAGCGAACGGTCGATCCACAGCTGCACGCCTCGCCTCAGCGGCAGCGCGAACAGCGCGCTGCCGGCCACCAGCAGCAGGGCCAGGGGATCGGCATCTATGCCGAAGGCATTGCGCAGCGCCTGGCCGGCCAGCCCCACGGTCACGATGTAGGCAAGCGCCAGCATGAGCGTCAGCACGGCGTAAACGAGGCCGTGACGTACGACATATTCCGCGTCGAGCGCCCCATAGCGCAGAATCGCCAAGCCGAACGTGAACGGCACCAGGCCGAGCGAGAAACCCAGCCATTCGTGATGGAGCACGTTGGCGCCGCCAGGCATGCTGCCCAGGATCATGCCCACCAGGAAGGGAACCAGGCCGGCGATCAGGCCCAGCAGAACCACGCGCAGCTTGGTCTGCTGCACGGGCCGATCCCGCCGCAGGGCCTTGCGCGCGAAGATCACCAGCGCCGCGACGAAACAGACGAGCAAGTAGAGAGTCGCCGCGACCTGCGCGATGGTCACCAGGTGCGACTGGGGATCGATCCGCGCAAACTGCGCCCAGAGGCTGAACAGAAAGAGAGGGATGACCGGCAGCAGCAGCAGCCGACGGCGCCGCTGGTCTTGGACCGGCAGCCTCTCCAGAGACGGGAAGGCGAGGAAGAAGCGCAGGAACAGCGGGGGCAGCAGCAACTGGGAGAGATCGAGCACGACCTCCCGCAGCGTGATCCAACCCTGCAGCGTCGGCGTCCAAACCTCCATGAGCTGCACGGCGAAGATCAGACAGAGCGCGAAAAAGTCGCGGGCGACCTGATCCCGCCGACGCCAGAGCACCCACCAGCCGATGAGCAAGAAGGCCAGACCGGACAGGTACTGGCCTGTCGCCCAGATCGTCCGACCGCTGGTTGGCGGCGTCGCGACGATCGGGAAGGTGAGTTGCTGCTCCCCGCGACGGATCACGATCTCCAGCGTTTCGGGCAAAGGACGGCTCTCGCTGACCGCGAGCCAGTCGACGGCCGTCGTCAATTGTCTGCCGCCGGCGGCGACGAGGCGGTCGCCTGTGCGCAGCCCGGCGGCGGCGGCGGGTCCCCGCGGATCCACGCTGGCGACAACCAGGTTGCGCGCCGCGAAGCCGATCCACGGCCCGCGGCCGATTTCGAGCGCCTTGGGCACGCTCAGCAGCAACAGCAGGGGCGCCAGGGCGAACAGGCCCACGGCGCGCACGGCGCTGTCCAGCCGGTTCTGCGGTGTGTGGCGTCGCGGCATTTCACTCCCCTGCGCGCCCGTCGTGGTCTTGCTCACCTGATGACCGGGACGCGGGCCGTGGCGGCGCCCCCCTCGGTGGTCAGGCGGACCAGATACAGGCCTGTCGCGACGGGTCGACCCGCGGCGTCGCGGCCGTCCCAGGCCAGCGCGAGGCCTTCTGAGGGCAGCCAGCCCCGCCAGAGCACGCGCACCGTCCGCCCGGCCAGATCGTAAAGGCTGAGGTCGGCTTGACCGGGCCGAGCAGCGGCGCAGAAAAGGGTCGCGACCGCGGCGTCGCGAAGCGACGCTCTCCGGACGAACACCGCCGGAGCCGGGAAATCATCAGGTGCCGGCGCCGAGATGGGCCCCGCCACGGTGAACACCCTGCCGTCCGCAGCCACGAGATCCAAGCGATAGAATCGCCAAATGTCGGCGGGCGACGGTGTCGTGTCGCGCCAGCTTGTCGGCCCGGGCGGCGGGACGAGGAGCACCGGCGTCAGCGCTTGCCACGAACCGCCCGCGGCGCGCCAGACGGCGAGGCCCGCGCCAACCGGCAGGGTTTCGCCGCGCCACGTCAGTTCCACGGCGGCGCCCAGCGTCCGCGCGCGCAGTTCCGTGATCAGGACAGGCAGTTCCGTGGCGCGCATCCCGGCCAGGTCGGCGATGGTCGCCACCGCCACGCGCGCTGCGGCGACCCCTTGTATCGTCTTGGCGCTGATGGCCGACCACGTGTCTTGGATCGAATGATAGGCAGAGTAACTCTCCCAGTCGCGATCGATGAGCAGGACGGCGGGTGCCCCCGTAGCGGCGAACGGGACGTGATCGCTCTTGATGAGGCTCGCCGCGGTCAAGCGGGTCGAATCGGCCAGCGAGGTGAACGTCCGCAGGTTGTCGACCACGAGTTGCGCCAGCCACGCGGCTTCCGCGAGCGCATCGAGCATGATCGCCGGCTCGTCCTGCCAGTACGACACCATGTCCGCGATGACCGCGGCCTTGACCGTGTCGCCGGCGGCGGCCAGACGCTCGACATGATGCTGCGAACCCCAAAGCCCCAGTTCCTCGGCCGAGAAGAAGACGAATTGCACCGTGCACGCAAAGCGCTGGCCGGCGAGCGCGCGCGCGGCCTCCAGGACGGCGGCGACCCCCGTCGCGTTGTCCTCGGCTCCCGGAGCGAGGATGGAAGCGTCCACGCCCGAGGCGTAGGAATCGTAATGTGCTCCGAGAACGACGACCTGTTTTGGGCGTTCGTCTCCGATCACCTGAGCCACAACGTTGCGGCAGAGGATCGTGTCGCGGTTGAAGGCGTACAGGAACGTATCCAAACGCGCGGCGTAGCCGATGGCGCGCAGCTGATCGCACAGCCAGCCGCCGGCGACGGTGATGCCCTCGCTGCGGGCATAGCGGCTGAGGATTCGGGTCTCGACGCCCTGCCATTCGAGCGGATCGTAACCGCTGAGAAGCCGTACATCCGCTTCCCACGCGGCGCTGTCCACGCGCGCGACCGCCAGAGGTTTCGTCACCTTCGGCAAAAGGTCCGGCGCGGCCGCGGCCGGGGCTGTTACGCCGCGCGCGGCAACCACCAGCAGCCCCGCCGTGGCCAGAGAAAGCGCCCGCCGGCGCGCCGCGCCGCGCCAAGACGTCGGCGAGGCGCAGCGATCGGCGGCGATGGGACGTACCCCGTCTCGCGGGGAAGCAGGTAGATAAAGCACGACGTCCGCCGCTCTGCGTCAGAAGTCCCTGTTAATCGACAGGCGACCCGCACCAAGACCGGTCGCGCTTGCCATTATATCACCCCCGGGCTCGGCGGGTCCGCCGGATCGTGCGGCCGGGCTGCGGTTGACCCTCACGGGTCACCCATGTAGCATTGCCTGTTCACGACCCGTGCGGAACCCCGCGGCCTGGCCGTCGCGGCTCGAAGCCTCGACGCGGGAATCGCGTGGCCGCCGCGCCAGACCGAGGAGAAGCCGCTTGGAAGACGTCCTTCAACGCGCCCAGTATTCGCCGTCCGGCATCGAGCAAAAATGGTATGCCGCCTGGGAAGCCGCCGGGCTGTTCGCACCCGTCGCCCGTGACGGCGCGCCGCCGTTCGTGATCACGCTGCCACCGCCGAACGTGACCGGAGTGCTCCACATGGGGCACTGTCTCGGCAACTCCATCCAGGACATGTTGATTCGTTGGATGCGCATGAGGGGCCGGGAAACGTTGTGGGTGCCCGGGACCGATCACGCCAGCATTTCCACCGAGCAGGTGGTCACGCGCCAACTCAGGCAGGAAGGGCTGGACAAACACACGCTTGGCCGGGAGCAATTTCTCGCCCGGGCCTGGGATTGGAAAGAACAAACGCACGGGCGCATCACGGCGCAGTTGCGTCGGTTGGGCTGCTCGCTCGATTGGCGGCGGGAAGCGTTTACGATGGACGCGGCGCGCAGCCGCGCCGTCGCCACAGCCTTCGTGCGCTTGAAGGACAAGGGGCTCATTTACCGGGACCTGTACCTGATCAACTGGTGTCCACGCTGCCTGACGGCGATCAGCGACGACGAGGTCGACCATCGCGAGGTCCGCGGCTATCTCTGGCACATCCGCTATCCCTTCGCTGACGGTGACGGTTGGCTGACCGCGGCGACCACCCGTCCCGAAACGCTGTTCGGCGACGCGGCAGTGGCCGTGCACCCTGATGATCCCCACCGACGGCGGTTCATCGGCCGACAGGTGCGCCTGCCGCTCACCGACCGCGTGATTCCGGTCATCGCCGACGCGCACGCGGACCCCGAGAAGGGGACCGGTTGCGTGAAGATCACTCCGGCCCACGATCCCAACGATTTCGAGGTGGGACGCCGCCACGGGCTGGCGCAGATCGTCTGCATGGATGAGCGCGGAGTGATGAACGAACAGGCTGGTCGCTTCGCCGGTCTCGATCGTCAGGCCTGCCGCGAGGCGGCCCTGTCCGCTCTGCGCGAGGCAGGGCTGCTCGAGAAGGAAGAGGCACACGTTCATCAAGTCGGTCACCACGACCGCTGCGAGACGGTCATCGAGCCGCGGTTGTCGCGACAGTGGTTCCTGAGGATGGGGGAATTGGCTGGGCCCGCGGTGACGGCGGTCGAGGACAGCACGATCAGGATCCTGCCCGAGCGCTGGATCGGCGTTTACCATAACTGGCTCGCCAACCTTCGCGATTGGTGCATTTCGCGGCAGCTTTGGTGGGGACACCGGATTCCAGTCTGGTATTGCGACGATTGCCAGTTGGAAGCCGCGGCGGTCGAGACGCCCCGCACCTGTCCCCGCTGCGGCTCGCCGCGCCTGACGCAAGATCCCGATGTGTTGGACACTTGGTTCTCGAGCTGGCTGTGGACATTTTCGCCGCTCGGCTGGCCGGAGGAGGACCCGGACCTTCGGCGTTACCACCCCAATTCGCTGCTCGTGACCGGCGCGGACATCATATTCTTCTGGGTCGCCCGCATGATCATGGCCGCCTATGAATTTCTCGAGGAGCCGCCGTTTCGCGAGGTGCTTTTCCACGGCATCGTGCGTGACGCCCAGGGGCGCAAAATGAGCAAGTCGCTCGGCAACAGCCCCGATCCCATCGATCTCATCGACAAGTACGGTGCCGATGCCTTGCGGTGCAGCATGGTGATGCTGACGCCGACCGGCCAGGATGTTTTCTTTGCCGAGGAATCGCTGGAAGTCGGGCGCAACTTCTGCAACAAGATCTTCCAGGCCACGAAGCTGATCTTGGGTGCTTGGGCCGAAGCGGGCTTGCCGGAGCGCGGTGTCGCCACGCCGCCGGACGAGGACGTCGGCTGCGATCTGGGGGCAGCCTTCGGTTCGTCCCTCGGGGCGCCGCACGACCCGGCCGCCGCCGTGTCCCGCGCCTGGCGCGCGGTGTTCGGCGACGTCGCGCCCGTCGCTTGGCGACCGGAGCAGCTGGAACTGGAGGATCTCTGGCTGCTCAACAGGTTGACGATTGCCGTGAACGAGGTCAACGACGACCTCGAGAAGAGGCGGTTGAACGACTCCGCCCATGCCGTCTACGAGTTCTTTTGGCACGAGCTCTGCGATTGGTGGCTGGAAGCGGCCAAGCCGCGGCTGCGAGATCCAGAGCGGCGGCCGGCCGCCGCGGCCCTCGGTGTGCTCGTGCTGGGCACGAGCCTGAAACTGCTGCATCCGGTGATGCCGTTTCTGACCGAGGAACTCTGGAGCTGGCTGCCTCCGGCGCGGGGCTTCCTGATGACTTCGTCTTACCCGACGTGCGAAGGCGAGCCTCCTTTCAAGCACGCTGCGGCGCGTTTCGCGCGGGTTGCGGAGGTCGTTGGCGTGCTGCGCAACCTGCGCAGCGAGCTCGGCGTTCCCCCTGGCCGCCGCGGCCGCGCGCTGTTGCGCGTGCCCGAGCGGCTGCTGGAGGAAACAGGCGCGGACGCGGCCCGGATCGCCCACCTCGCGAAACTGGACCGCGTCGAGGTCACGACTGGCGGACCCGATCCCGCGCCGGCGGGCGTCGGGGTGGCGGGAGCGGTCGAGGTGTTCTTGCTTATGGAAGGGCTCGTCGATGTCGAGCGCGAAAGGGAGCGTCTGGGCAAGGAACTAGCCGCGATCGAAGGGTTCATCAGGGGAGGGCGCGCCAAGCTGGACAACGAACAGTTCGTGGCGAGAGCTCCGGCCGAGGTGGTGGAGTTGCAGCGAGCGCGGCTGAGAGAGAACGAGGAACTGGCCGAGAGTCTGAAGCGTCGCCTTGCGGCGCTGGGTCGATGAAGCGGCGCCGCTCAAGGAGATGATTGTGGCGGGAGAACCGGAAGGGCTCGCTGGCGAGCCGGGTCACAGGCTGCGCGAAGCGCGGGAGGCGAAAGGACTGACGCTGGCGCAGGTGTCGTCCGCGACCCGCATCGCCGAGGAGTTTCTGGCCGCCATCGAGAACGGCGAGCACGACGTGCTGCCGCCTCTTTACGTCCGCAGTTTTCTGCGCAGCTACGCCACGGCTGTCGGTTTGCCCCACGAGGAAATGCTGGGGAGTTGGGATCGGTTGACCAGCGGCGCCGGGGCGATGGACGTGGGCACGCGTCCCCGCGAGGAGCCGGAGGTCGATGTCCTGCGAGCGGCGCCGGCGACGCGAGCCTCTCGGCTGCGCTGGGTGGGCCTCGCCGTGGCGGCCGTCGCCGTGATCGTGCTCGCGGTGCTTTTTCTCGATTGTTCTGGCGGCAGGGACCATGATTCCGGCCTGCTGCCGGGGGTCGGCGGGTCGCCAGGGGGGGATGACAGGCGGGGCGATCGATCGGACGTGATCGTTCCCACCGCGGCCGGCCCGGACGTCCGTTCGGCCGGACCACCGGCCGTCGCCGACACGATCGGCGCATCGACCACGGTCTTCGCCGACACGACGTCGCTCGCTGGGGATCTGGATCTGGCGGCTCCCGCGGGCGATCCGGAGCTGTTCTTCACCGGCTCGCGTAGGCATGCCCTGGTGCTGCGGGTCTTGGTCGCCCAGCCGCTCGGCCTGGCGGTGGCGGCGGACGGGCTATCCACCTTGCGTCCCGTGGCCTGGCTGGAGGAACCGCCGTCGCCTGCTCCGGGCCGACCGATCCAGCCCGGACTGCCCTACCGGGTGCGGGAAGGGCTGGCCCTATACTGGGGCGCCGAAAACCATTTCGTCGTGCGGTTGGGCGCGGCCCGGGGCGTGGAAGTGCGCCTGAACGGACAGGTCATCCCGGTGCCGCCGGAGGCTGTCGGCGGGGACTGGTTGCTCGACGCGGCGGCGCTCGCGCGTCCCTGATCCGCCGCGGACGGAGGGCGCCGTGGGTCGTTTCCGCTTGCATGCACCGTTCCCGCCGCGCGGCGACCAGCCGGACGCCATCGCCGCGCTGCTGTCGAACCTGGGCCGTGGCGAGAGAATCCAGACACTGTTGGGCGTCACCGGATCCGGCAAGACTTTCACGCTGGCGAACGTGATCGCAGAGACAGGCAGACCGGCCCTGGTGCTCAGCCACAACAAGACGCTCGCTGCCCAGCTCTACGGCGAGTTTCGCGGCTTCTTTCCGGAGAACGCCGTGGAATACTTCATCTCCTACTACGATTACTATCAACCCGAGGCCTTCATACCCGCCACGAACACGTACATCGAAAAGGACGCGAGCATCAACGAGGAAATCGAAAGGCTGCGCCTACGGGCGACGAGCTCTCTGTTGGCGCGCGAAGACGTGATCGTGGTCGCGAGCGTTTCGGCCATCTACGGCCTGGGCAACCCGGCGACTTTCCGACGCAACGTGCTCTCGTTGAGTAGGGGCCTGACCATGCCGCGCGACCAGCTCCTGCGCCGACTGGTCGAGATCCATTACCGTCGCGATGACGTCGGCGCGAGCGCGGGAACCTTCCGAGCCCGGGGCGACACGATCGAAGTCCGTCCCGCGCACGACGAACGCGTGTTGCGCGTGGAGCTATGGAATGACGAGGTGGAAGACCTCGCGTGGGTGGATGGGCTGACGCGACGCGTGATCGAGGCCGTTTCGGAAGCCGCCATTTATCCCGCGCGCCAGTTCGTCGCGGAGCGAGAGGGGCTGCGTGACATCCTGGATGAAATCGGGCGAGATCTGGAAACGCGCCTGGGCGAGCTCGACGCCGCGGGCCGGGTCCTGGAGGCGCAGCGCCTCGCGTCGCGCACGAGATACGACATGGAGATGATGGCCAACGTGGGTTACTGCGCGGGCGTGGAGAACTACTCGCGGTACTTCGACGGCCGACAACCGGGCGAGCGCCCGGCCTGCCTTCTGGACTATTTCCCGTCCGACTATCTGCTGATCGTCGACGAGTCGCACGTCACGGTGCCGCAGCTGCGCGCCATGTTCAACGGGGACCGGTCGCGCAAGGAGACCCTCGTCGAGCACGGCTTCCGCCTGCCGAGCGCCCTCGACAACCGCCCGCTCCGTTTCGTGGAATTCGAAACGCTCATGCCGCGAACGATCTTCGTGTCGGCCACCCCGGGCAGCTACGAACTCGAGCGCTCGCTGGGCGTGGTCGTGGAGCAGGTCATCCGTCCCACCGGTCTCGTCGATCCGGCGATTGAGATCGTGCCGGCGGAGCGCCAGGTCGACGATCTGGTCGCGCGCGTGCATGAGGTCGTGGCGCGCCGGGAACGCGTGCTGGTGACCACGCTGACCAAGAAAATGGCCGAGGATCTGACCGAGTACCTGCAGCAACTCGGCATCCGCGTTGCCTGGCTGCATTCCGACGTCGCGGCCCTGGATCGTGTCGAGATCCTGCGGTCGCTCAGGCTGGGCGAAAGCGACGTGCTCGTGGGCGTCAATCTCCTGCGAGAGGGGCTGGATCTGCCCGAGGTCTCGCTGGTTGCGATCCTGGATGCCGACCGCGAAGGATTCCTGCGCTCGGAGCGCAGCCTGATCCAGACGGCGGGTCGCGCGGCGCGTCACAGCAACGGACGGGTCGTGATGTACGCCGACCAGGTGACCGAGTCCATGGCGCGCGCGATCGCCGAGACCGAGCGGCGTCGCAACAAGCAGACGGCCTACAATCGCCAGCACGGGATCACTCCCGAGACCATTCGCAAAACGCGCGACGAGATCCTGCAGGCCACGCTGGTCGCAGGCGATCGGGGAGGGAGCGGTCGCGAGCGCGAGGAGACGGCGGCGCAGGCCTGGCAACGGCTGGCGCGCCAGGGGCTCGCGCCCGGGGAGATGATCGAGGCGCTGAACGAGGAGATGGAGGCGGCCGCCGCGCGGCTCGACTTCGAGCTCGCGGCCTCGCTGCGCGATCGGCTCGATGAGCTCCGCGGGCAGTGGGGTCTGCCGGGCGCGGGCGCCGATCGGCGCGCCGGGACGCGGCCCCGCGCCGGCGCGACGCGGCCGCGCAAGGGGGGTGGACGGTGAGGCCCAGCGCGCTTGAGCACGGTTTCCCGGACGATGCCTGGGTGCGGGAACTGGTCAGGCAGGCGTTGGCCGAGGATGTCGGCGCCGGAGACGTTTCCACGGCCCTGACGGTCGGGTCGGACGCGCGGGCGAAGGGGCAGATCACGGCCAGGCGGGAGGGTGTGGTCGCCGGCCTGCCCTTGCTCTGGCGGGTGTGGGGCGAGCTGTCGTCGGGAATCCGCGTCGCGGCTGCCGTGCGCGACGGAACGCCCGTTTCGCCCGGGCAGCGCGTGGCGCGGGTCAGCGGGCCGGCGGCCCCGCTCTTGACCGGTGAGCGCACGGCCTTGAATTTCCTTCAGCACCTCAGCGGCATCGCGACGCTGACGGCCCGCTACGTGGCCGTCGTGGCGGGCACGGGCTGTCGTGTGCTCGACACGCGCAAGACGGTGCCGGGATGGCGGTCGCTGGCGAAGTACGCGGTGCGCGCCGGCGGTGGGCATAATCACAGGCAGGGCCTATACGACCGGGTGCTGATCAAGGACAACCACTGGGCAGCGTCGCGGGGCGGCGTGCCGGCGGCGGTCGCGCGCGCGCGACGCGAGCGGCCCGACCTGGTGGTCGAAGTGGAGGTGGACTGCCTGGAGCAGTTGGAGGCGGTCCTGCCGTTGGGGGTCGATTGGATCCTGCTCGACAACTTCGACCCGCCGGGCGTGCGTGCGGCCGTGGCGCGGCGTGACGCGGCGGACCCTAAGCGGCGGACGCGTCTGGAGGTCTCGGGAAACGTCACGCTGGAAACGGCGCGGGCGTACGCGCAGGCGGGGGCGGATGCCGTGTCGGTCGGCCGCCTCACGCATTCGGCGCCGGCGCTCGATCTGGGGCTCGATCTGGAAACGGTCGCCGGGGGGAAGGACGAGGAGTGAGAAGGACGCCGCGCCACGACTGGTTCGGGCTCACGGCTTTTCAGCCTGGTGCCCGGCGAACTGGCGACGGGGCGGTGCTGTATCTGCTCGAGCGCGTCGACTCGACCAGCGATTTTCTGCTCGGCCGCGGCGAGGGAGGCATGGGGCGCGTTTGCGAATGGGACGGTTGGGGCTGGCGGGCCGAGCCACAGCGGGCCCTGTCGCCGCCGCCGGCGGCGCCGGCGGGGTCCGTGGCCGTGGCGCGCCGCCAGACGCAGGGGCGGGGCCGGATGGGACGCGGCTGGACCAGCCTCGACGGCCTCATGATGTCGTGGCTGGTGCCGCCGGTGCCGGCGCGCGGCGTGACCGGTCTGGCCGTCTGGGCCGGGCTGATCGCGGCTACGGTGCTGCGCGAGGAATTCGGGTTGCCGGTCGACCTCAAGTGGCCCAACGACCTGAGCGTGGACGGGCGGAAGCTGGGTGGTTTGCTGTTGGACGCCGTCCGCTCGCCGCGCGGACCGCTGCTCGTGGCGGGCCTTGGCCTGAATCTGGGCGCGACGAGCGCGACGCTGCCGCTCGAACTGCGCGGCAAGGCCACGTCGTTCCGCATGGTGCGGGGGCGGCACCCGCTGCCCGGGACGGTGGCGGGCGCGATGCTGGCGCGGTTCGACGCGGAACTGCCCGGGTTCCGGGCCGACGGGTGGTCCCCGTGGTTGCGGCGGTTCGCGGCCTGCGATGCCCTGCGGGGGCGCGTTGTGTCGATCGCGACGCACGGGGGTGAATGGCGGGGGCGAGCCGTGGGCATCGACGAGACGGGCGCGCTGTTGCTGCGGCGGGTCGACGGCCGCATCATGCGCGTCTTGGCGGGTGACGCGCACGTGACGGGCGTGGCCGCGCCGGTCGCGGGCAGGAGGAATCCGGGTGCGCGTTCTGCTGGTTGACGTCGGGAACAGTCACACGCGGTTGGCGCTCTGGGAGGGGAGGCCCGCGGGCGGCGCGCCGCTGCCGCCCGCCGGGCGATTCGAGCGCCTGAGCGCGGTCGCCACCCCGCACGACGTCGCGGGCCGGGAAGCCTTGGCCACGCGACTGGCTGAATCGGCCCGCGACGCCGGCTGTTTTGGCGCGGTGCTCGTGTCGGTCGTGCCTGACTGCGACGCGGCATTGCTGGCCGCGCTGCCGCCGCTGATCCGGATCGATCACCGGCTGCCGCTGCCGTTCACCAACGGGGTCGCCGATCCGGCGGCCGTCGGGGCCGACCGTTACGCCAACGTGGCGGCGGCGGTCGCCCGCGGCTGGCAGGCGGGCCTGATCGTCGACGCGGGCACCGCCACGACCATCGACCTGCTGCTGGCGGGAGTTTTCGCCGGCGGGCTCATCGTGCCCGGCATGGCCTTGGCGGCCGAGCGGCTCGCGCACGAGGCGGCGCGGCTGTCGCCCGTGCCGTTCGAGGCTTGTCCCCTCGAGGTCGGACGCACGACGGCCGACGCGATGCGCGCCGGCGCCTTTCATGCCGGAGTGCTCGGAATCGTCGGAGTCGTCGAGGCCCTGCGGGAAAAGTTCGGGCCGCTGCCGGTCGCCGTGACGGGAGGTCTCGGCGTCCATCTGCAGCGGCCCGGATGGCTATTCGACCGGGACTGGACCCTGCGTGGCGCCCTCGTCCTGGCCTGGCCTCGGCTGAGGCCGCGCGACGCTAGCGATACGTCTCCTTGAGCTGGCCCCAGCTGCTCTCCTCGACGCCGACGGCGCACTCCGGGTTCTCCATGCCCGGCGAATCGTACCCGCCGCTGAGGCTCAACGTGCCGACGTACCAACCGTCGCCGCAACGGTAGACCTGGGCCGGCACGGCCGTGCCGTCGGGCCCGACCAAGTTCGTCGCGTAGACGTACTCGTAGGTCACGCAGTCGACCGTCGCCAGGCTGCGGATGCCGACTGCGTCGACGAGGCCCGCCCAGGGGGTGATGTCCAGCACGCCGTCGTTGTTGGTGTCCAGATCCTGATTCAAGGTGCCGGTGAAATTGTACACCAGCATGTGGGTCGTGTTGTCGGTGTTCTCGAAGTTGATCGCGGTCACGCCGGTCACGTCGTAGCCGCCCAGGGTCCCGGCGGTGCGGCACACGGCCAGGTAGGAGTCGGACGGGATGGTGTACGCGGAGAGGGGAACCACGCACTCGACGATGCCGCAGCCGCCCGTGCCGTCCCCGATGACCAGATACGTGTAGCCCGCGAGCGACTGCCCCGGCGCGCCGAGCAGCTCAAAGTACTCGTCCGTATCCGTGCCCGTGTTATCCATGCGGATCTCGTTGATGGACAAGGCGTAGGCGCTGCCGGCCAAGCAAAGCCCGGCGGCGACGGCAAGACAGGCGACGAGAACACGGTTGCCTTTGCACATGCTGTGACCTCCAAGAAAGAATACAACGGACCAGCTCCGCCTGTGGGAAACGGGCAGGAGCGACGCTCATAGAATTATAGCACGGGCCGCGCGGAAAAAGCTAGATGGAAAGGGATGGTTTTCTGGCCGGGAAGTCGTTGTGGGGCAGCGTCATTGTCGAAGCGCCGCCGTAGCGCGGCCGGGCACCCGCGACGGGCGCCAAACGCCGGCCAAAAAAGGGGCCGCCCCCGTTGACGAGGGCGGCCCGCGCACGTTCCGGAATCAGGCTAGCGATACATGGTCTTGAGGGAGCCCCAGCTGGTCTCCTCGTTGTCGATGGAGCAATCCGTGTTCTCGGCGCCGGGCGAGTCGTAGCCAACCGCCGGGTCGAAAGGCCCGATGTACCAGTCGGTGCCGCACCGGAGGATGTGCCCCGGCGCGTAGAGGCCGTCCGGGCCCACCTGGACCGGGGAGTACAGGTACTCATCGCCGATGGCGCAGTTCACCACGGTGCCTTCATAGATGCCGACGACGTCCACCACGGATGTCCAGGGCGTCACGTCCAGGACGCCGTCGTCGTTGGTGTCGAGATCCTGGGCCAAGGTGCCGCTGAAGTCGGCGACGAGCATATGCGTCACGTTGTCGCCGTTCTCGAAATTGAGGGAGGCCAGCCCCGTCACGTCGTAGCCCGTGAGCGTGGGGGTCGTGGTCCGGCAAGCGGCAAAATAGCCGTCGGCCTGGATGCTGTAGGCGCTCAGGTTCACGACGGCCTCGATGGTGCCGCAGAGGCCGGTGCCGTCGCCGATGACGACGTACGTCAGGCCGGCCAGGCCCTGGCCCGGCTCGCCCATGAGCTCGAAATAGTCGTCGTAGTCCGTGCCGGTCTGGTCGACGCGGATCTCGTTGAGGCTGACCGCCGAGGCGGCGGCGACGCCAAGCAGGAGGGTCGCCAGAGTTGCCAGACAGAACAGGGAGCGATAACCGAAGCGCATGATGCACCTCCCAAGGAAGCGGACTTCGCGCGGGAACGACTCCCGGACGCGCAGGTCAGAACACGATGGCCCCATAATACCACCCGGCGTCGTCTCCGCGCCAGGGGAAATGCACTCCATCCGCAGGGCGTCGTTGCGGGCCAGGGCCTGGCACGCGGGCGAAGCGCCCCAGCCGAAGTCCCATGGTCCGAAGGCGATCCCCTGCGTCATGCAATTATACGCCAAAATGGCATGACAATATGACAGTGTTGTTCTCTTTTTCCCTTGCGCCTCCTGGATGCCCTGATATATTGGGTGCGCTGGCACTCGCATCCACAGAGTGCTAAAAGAAGGATCAATGGCACGGGACCTTAGCTCCACCAGGAAAAAGGGAGGGAAAACGATGAGCGTCAGCATCAAGCCGCTGGCTGATCGCGTCCTTGTCGAACCGCTCGAGGGCGAGACCATGAAGGGGGGCATCATCATCCCCGACACGGCCAAGGAGAAGCCTCAGCAGGGAAAGGTGATCGCCGTGGGTCCGGGACGCACGGGCGACGATGGCAAGCGTGTCCCGCCTGAGGTCAAGAAGGGCGACACGGTTCTGTACGGCAAGTACTCGGGCACCGAAGTGTCCGTGGGCAACAAGGACTACCTGATCCTGCGCGAGGGCGACATCCTCGCCATCCTGTAGAGGGGCGAGCCTGCGGCGGCGTCGCGCCTGCGCCTCGCCGCCCGCGGTCAAGGGCCACTAAGACGACAAGGAGTGAGTGAGATGGCCAAGACGATTGCGTTCAGCGAGCACGCGCGCGACGAGATCAAGAAGGGCGTCGACGCGCTCGCCAATACCGTGAAGATCACGCTCGGGCCGCGCGGCCGCAATGTCATCCTGGACAAGAAATTCGGTTCACCGGTCATCACCAACGACGGCGTCACGATCGCCAAGGAGATCGATCTGAAGGAGCCCTTCCAGAACATGGGCGCCCAGATGCTCAAGGAAGTCGCCTCCAAGACCAACGATGTCGCCGGTGACGGCACCACGACGGCGACTTTGCTCGCCCAGGTGATCATTCACGAGGGGCTCAAGAACATCGCGGCCGGCGCCAATCCGATGTTCCTCAAGCGCGGCATCCAGAAGGGCGTGGACGCGGCGGTCGAGGCGATCAAAAAGCAGTCGAAGCCGGTCAAGGACAGCGCGACCGTCGCCTCTGTGGCGGCGATCTCCGCCAACAACGATCTCGACATCGGCAAGATCATCGCCGATTCGATGGAGAAGGTCGGCAAGGACGGCGTGATCACGGTCGAAGAGGCCAAGGGCACCGAGATGGAGTTGGAGACGGTCGAGGGAATGCAGTTCGACCGCGGTTACCTGTCCCCCTATTTCATCACCAATGCCGAGCAGATGCGGGTGGAATTGGACGCGCCCTACATCCTGATCCACGACAAGAAGATCAGCAGCATGAAGGATCTTCTGCCCGTGCTCGAGAAGATCGCGCAGTTGGGGCGCCCGCTCCTGATCATCGCCGAGGACATCGAGGGCGAAGCCCTGGCCACCCTGGTCGTGAACAAGCTCCGCGGCACGCTGCAAGTCGCGGCCGTGAAGGCGCCGGGCTTCGGCGATCGCCGCAAGGCCATGCTCGAAGACATCGCCATCCTGACCGGCGGGCGCCTCATGAGCGAAGAGGCGGGCCTGAAGCTGGAGAACACGACGACCGCGGACCTCGGACAGTGCCGCACGCTCTCGATCGACAAGGACAACACGACGATCGTGGGCGGCAAAGGCAAGGCGGCGGACGTGAAGGCCCGCATCGGCCAGATCAGGGCTCAGATCGAGGACACCACCAGCGATTACGACAAGGAGAAGCTGCAGGAGCGCTTGGCCAAGCTGGCCGGCGGCGTGGCGGTGATCCGCGTCGGCGCGATGACCGAGACCGAGATGAAGGAGAAGAAACACCGCGTCGAGGATGCGCTCTCGGCCACCCGCGCCGCGGTCGAGGAAGGCATCGTCGTGGGCGGCGGCGTGGCGTTGCTGCGCGCCGTGCCGGCGGTCAAGGCCCTCGCGTTGCAGGGCGAGGAGTCGGTGGGACGGGACATCATTGCCCGCGCGCTTGAGGAGCCGCTGCGCATGATCGTGACCAACGCCGGCATGGAAGGCTCGCTGGTCGTGGCTCGTCTGCGCGACGAGAAGCGGGCGACCTTCGGCTTCAACGCCGCGACCATGGAGTACGCGGACCTGATGGCACAGGGCATCATCGATCCTGCCAAGGTCACCCGTTCCGCGCTGCAGAACGCGGCCTCCATCGCCGCCATGCTGCTGACGACCGAAGCCATGGTCGCCGATCTCCCCGAGGAGAAGAAGGACATGCCGATGCCAGGCGGCGGCGGCATGGGCGACATGTACTAGTCTCAGGATCCGCTGCTCGGCCGAACGGCCCCCACCCGGGGGCCGTTCGCTTTTCTGTCCGGCGCACTCGCGCTGGCCGGCGCCGGCCCGATGATCTACAGTCTCGGCATGCGGATCTTGCAGGTGGGCAAGTACTACCCTCCTTGTCGCGGCGGCATGGAGACCGTGCTGCGGCACATGTGCGAGGGATTGGCCGAGCGCGGCCACGAAGTGACCGCGCTCGTCGCGGCCGCGTCGCCGCGGGGCTCCGTGGCGGCGATCGGAGGCGCGCGCGCAGGCGGCCGCGGCCGGCTCGTGCGGGCCGGCACGATCTGGACGCTGAACGGCCAACCGCTCTGCCCGCGCTTCAGCGCGTTGCTGAGGCGGGAACTGCGCGCGTCGCCGCCGGACATCGTGCAACTGCACCTGCCCAACCCGGCCGCCTGCGCCGCGGTGCTGGCCAACTTGCGCGGGGACCGCGCGCGGCCCCGGTTGACGGTGTGGTACCATGCCGACATCACGCGCCAGCGGCTCGGCCGGCGGGCGGTGGCGCCGCTGGTGGCGCGCTGCCTCGATCGCGCGGCCGGCGTCGCGGTTTCGAGCGAGGCCTTGCGGACGCGTTCGCCGCTGCTGCGATCGCGGCTCGCCCGCGTGCGGGTCATCCCCTTCGGCATCGAACCGGCCGAGTGGTCGGGGGGACGTCACGCGCACGACGGTCCTTTCCTGTTCGTCGGGCGGTTGGTTCGTTACAAGGGTCTCGGCACGCTGCTCGACGCGGTCGCGCGCGCGCCGCGGGCGCGGCTGCAGATCGTCGGCGGCGGGCCGCTGCGCCGCGAGCTAGCGGGCAGGGTCAGCGACCCGGCGCTGAGCGAACGGGTGTCCCTGCTCGGGGAGTTGGACGACGTCGCGCTGCGCGCAGCCATGGGGCAGGCGCGGGCGCTCGTGCTGCCCAGCGACGGCGAGGGGGAGACGTTCGGCGTGGTGCAGTTGGAGGCGATGGCGGCGGGGCTGCCGGTCATCTCGACGCGCCTGCCCACCGGCGTCGCGGCGGTGAACGCCGACGGCGTGACCGGACGCGTGGTGCCGCCGGCCGACGCGGGCGCGCTCGCCGGCGCGCTGGTCGAGATCCTCGACAATCCCGAGCGGTCGCGCGCGTGGGGCGAGGCGGGGCGACGGCGGGTTCGCGAGAGTTTCAGCCGCGACCGGATGCTGGACGACATCGAGCGCTGGTATGCCGACCTGCTGGGCCAGCCGGATTGAGGAGAGTCGCGTGGACGTGCGTTTTCTCGCGCAATGGCACGAATTCCTCCCGCGCGAGGGAGGGCACGTGATCGCGGTGGCGGGCAGCGGCGGCAAGACCTCGCTGCTGCGGCAGTGCGCGGCCGTCCTGCGTGCCGCGGACGTGCCGGTGGTCGTGACGACGACCACCCGCACGGAGCCGCTCGACTGGCCCGGCCTGGAACTGTGCGCCTGGGAGCAGGTCGCCGGCGACGGAGCCGCGGCGCCATTTCTCTTCGTGCGGGGAGGCGCCCATCCCGCAGACAAATGGCCGGGGATTTCGCCGGCGCAGGTTGATTCGCTGGGGCGCCTGCTGCCACGCCACGTCGCCCTCGTCGAGGCGGACGGCGCGGCGAAGCTGCCGGTCAAGCTGCATCGCGACGACGAACCGGTCTGGCCGGGCCGCACGTCGCTGGCGCTCCTGGTGATGGGATTGGGCGCGTTGGGACGCCCGGTGGCCGCGACGCTGCATCGGCATGGGCGTCTGCCGGCGCCTTGGTTGCCGGACGGCCCCGGCGCGACTTGGACGTGGGATCTGCTGTGGCAGTTGCTGGCGTCGCCGGGCGGCTACCGGTCGCGTGTTCCGGAGGGGGTGCCCGCCGCCCTCGCGCTCACCCAACTCGGCCGCTGCGGCGACAGTCGCGGGCTCTTCGATTTCGTGGCGCGCGCGATGCAGGAGGCGCGTCTGCCGCTGGTGCTGCTGGCCGAGTTGGAGGGTGAGGCGGCGGGCGTGAGGACAGTTTGCAGCGCGCGGCCTCCGGACAGCGCGAGGCGACGGGAGGGTCGGACGTGACGCCGCGCGTTGATTACGCCGTCGTGTTGGCCCGAGGGTCCTCCAGCCGCATGGGCCGGCCGAAGGGCCTGTGCCGCGCGACGTCCGGCGGGTCGACGTGCCTGGAAGCGGTGGCCGGTCTGTACCGCGCGGCCGGACTGCCGCTGGCGGTCGTGACGACTCCGCAGCTCGCGCGGCTCTACGAGCCCCTGCTCGCCGGCGGCGCGCCCTTGCGCTGGATCGTGCGCGAGGCCGGACAGGACACGGCCGCTTCGGTGGCGGCGGCCCTGACGGAACTGGCGGCGTGCGCCACCCACCTCTGGCTGCACCCGGTCGACTTGCCGGACGTTCGCGCCGCGACCCTGATGAGGCTGGCGGAGGCTTCCCGCCTGGCTCCGCTGGCGGTCTTGGTGCCGGCCCACCAGGGCGAACGCGGACACCCGGTGGTGCTCCCGTGCGAGCCGTTCGCGGACCTGCGCGGGACCTGGCCCGCTGGTCCGATGCGCGACCTGCTGCGCGAGCGGGCGGAGTGCGGCGACGCGCGGGCGGTCGTGGTCAGAGATCTGCCGGTCGACGATCCGGGGGTCGCGGCCGACCGGGACGGGCCGCAGCCGCGGCGCGCCGCGGCGGCGCCGGCGGACGGGGAAGTGGGAGAGGAGGACCGCGCGTGAAGGACATCTACGCGTTCTTGGCTCGACTGGTCGAAACCGGCGAGGTCGTCGCCCTGGCGACCGTGATCCGCACCGATCGCTCCGCGCCGCGCCATGAGGGGAGCAAGATGATCGTGCGGTCGGACGGCAGCGTGGTCGGGAGCGTCGGCGGCGGCGCCGTAGAAGCCCAGGTCGTCGAGGCGGCGCACCAGACGATCGCGGACGCGCGCTGTCGACGACTGCAGTTCGACCTCAGCGGCGATCTGGCAGCTTGCGGTGGCGAGGTCGAGGTCTTCGTCGAACCAGTCGGAGAGGCCACGCCCTGTTGGATCTTGGGCGCCGGGCACGTGGGGCGGGCCCTGGTGTGTCTGGGCCGGGACCTACCGTTTCACTTCACCGTGGTGGACGACCGCGCCGATTGCGTCGCCGCGGCGTGCGGCGAGAGCGGAGCGGTCGGCGTCGTGGCGCCGCCCGCCGAGCTCGCGGCGCGCCTGCGACCGACGCCCCGCACGTTCGTCCTCTGCGCCACGCGCGACCATCGGCTCGATGCCGAATATCTGGAGGCGCTCTTTGCCGCGGAACGGGCCGCGGCGGCGGAGGTGGCCTGGACAGGACTCGTGGGATCGCGGGCCAAGGCGGACGAATTGGGCCGTCGGTTTGCGAAAGGCGAGGGCTTCGCCCAGCGGTGGGGGCGAGTGGCCACGCCGGTCGGACTGGCGCTGGGGGCCGAAACGCCAGCCGAACTCGCGCTCAGCATCCTGGCCGAAATGGTGGCCGTCGCGCGGAAGGTGTCGTGGGTGACGGACGTCGATCAACGTCTGATCGCGCTGCCGTTGCAGCGCAGCCGGGACGCCAAGGCGAACGAGCGCGGGGCGCGGCTCCCATGAGTCGACAGCCTGGCTCGTCGGGCGCGATTTGGATCCAGGGCGCGGGCGAGTTGGCCAGCGGCGTCGCCGTGCGACTTTACCGCTGCGGTTACCGGCTGATCATGGCGGAGACGCCGCACCCGCGCGCCGTACGCCGGCTGGTCTCCTTCGCCGAGGCCGTTTACACGGGGCGACAAGCGGTGGAGGACGTGCCGGCGGAGTTGGCGGAGGTCGGGCGCGTGACATTCGAGGCCCGATCCGTGATGGTGATCGTGGACCCGCAGGCGTCCCAACTGGACCGTCTCCGCCCCGACGCGGTCGTGGACGCGCGCATGGACAAACGACCGCCGGTGGAGCCGTGGTCGGGCCGATGGCCGGTCGTCGGCCTCGGGCCGGGCTGGCGTTGCGGCCGCGACTGCGATCTCATCGTGGAGACCCAGCGGGGCCCTCGCCTGGGCGCCGTGATCGCCGCCAACGAGGCGGCGCCGAACAGCGGCGTGCCGGGCGCGATCGGGGGCGAGACGTGGCGTCGGGTCCTGAGGGCCCCCGCGGCGGGGCAGTTGCGGCCTCGCCGCCGGCTGGGGGATCTCGTGCAAGCGGGCGAGGTGCTGGGGGAGGTCGGGGGCAGCCCGCTGGTCGCGACGCTCGGCGGCCGCTTGCGGGGTCTGGTGCACGAAAGCGTGGAACTTTCTGTCGGGGACAAGGTTGGAGACATCGACCCGCGCGGCGCCGACGTCGACCCGTCGCTGGTTTCGGACAAGGCGCTGGCCGTGGCGGGTGGCGTGCTGGAGGCGCTGCTGCGCTTGCGGGTGATGCCGGCCTGCCCGACTTGACGCGTTGACAGGAGAACATGAGGTTGATTATGTTGCCGCGAATCTTTGCCGCGTCGCGCCGCTGCAGCCGCTTGGCGGGCGTGGGAGGCGCAGGCTTCATGGAGGTGACCCATTTGGTCAGGTGCGTTTTCTCATCCGCCTGGGGCCGGACGGCATGGCTGATGCTGCCGGTCGCGATTTGGTACGGCGCGGGAGACATTCGCCCCGCCGCGGCGGAATGTTCGCCGACGCATCAGCAGGAGGCTGATCTGGCCTACGGCACGGCGGCGGAGTTCTTGGCCGCAGGCAAAGTGTTGACCGCGATACCGGGCCTCGAGTCGGCTCTGAACATCTGCCCGGAGCATGTCACGACGCTCATGGCGCTCGGCAAGGCGTATCGCGACGCGGGCGATCTGCTCAAGTCCCGCGCCGATTCCCTGGCGACGGCGAATGCCGGCGGGGCCGCGAAGATGACGATGGATCGCGCGCAGCTCCTGTACGAGAAGTCCAAGAGCACCTACGCGAAATTCCTCGCGCTGCGGGGCGACGCCGCCGAGGCCGCGGACTACGCGGGGCAGGCCCTGACCCTCGTGCGGCTGAAGGACTACGCCGGGGCCCGGGCCTCCTTCATCAAGGCGCGCGCCCTGACGCCGGACGACTGCAATGTCCTGACGAACCTCGCGGTGATGCACGCCGCCGTGCAGGACTATCGCAGCTCCGTGGCCACGTACGAGGAGGCGCTGCAGAACTGCCCGGACCAGGCGGACAAGATCTATCCGCGGCTTGCCGACGCCTGCAAGAAGGGCGCCGAGAAGGAGACGAAGATCGGCAACAACGCCGATGCGCAGATTTACAGCGCCAAGTACCAGCAGTACGCGTCGGAGGGGGGAGGCTCGACGGCTTTCAGTCTGGCAGTCAGCAAGATGAAGAACCTGCAGTACGGCGAGGCGATCACCCTCTTCCAGCAGATTTTGCAGGAGACCCCCGGCAAGCTGCCGGCCCGGCTCAACCTTGGTCGCTGCTTGGTGGCCCAGGGGCAGCACGGTGCGGCGGTCGCCGAGTACGAGCAGTACCTCGCAGTCGATCCCGACAACGAGAAGGCGCACGCTGAGCTGATCGGAGCGCTGGTCGAACTCAAGCGCTGCACCGAGGCCCAAACGCGCGCGCAGCAGGCCGTGGCACGCTTCCAGGCGAAGGGCGCCACGCACCTGGGCTGGATCTACTACCACTACGGCGTCGCGCTCGAGTGCACCGGCGACTATGCCGGGGCCATCGACAAGTTCCGGCAATCGCTGCAGTCGGGAGACTCCGAACTGGCGCAGCGTGCCGGTCGGCAGATCGATCGCCAGGAACAGTTCATCGCGCGTGAGAAGAAGAAGGCGCAGCAGGGTGGCTGAGCCGACCCCGCGCGTCGTGTCCTGAGGGCCCCGCCGGCTGCGGCCGGCGGGGTTTTCCCTGCGGTCGCCCGCCCCGGCGGGCGAGGCGGGAGCCTGCCATGTCCCGGCTGTCCAAGCTGCCGCCTTACCTTTTCGCCGAGATCGACGCCGCCAGGCGCGCGGCCGTGGCGGCGGGACGCGACGTCGTGGATCTCGGCGTGGGGGATCCCGACCTGCCGACCCCGCGCCCCATCGTCGCCGCCATGGCGGAAGCGTTGCAGCGCCCCCGAAACCACCGTTACCCGGCCAACCCGGGCGCTCTGGCCTTCCGCGAGGCGATCGCGGGCTGGCTGTCCCGGCGCCACGGCGTCACGGTAGATCCGGCGCGCGAGGTCTTGGCGCTCATCGGCAGCAAGGAGGGCTTGGGACACCTGCCTCTCGCCTTGCTGGAGGAAGGGGATGAGGCGCTCGTCCCCAGCGTGGGGTATCCGGTCTATGGGCAGGCCACGCTGCTGGCCGGCGGACGGCCGGTGACGTATCCGCTGCGCGCCGCAGACGCCTTTGTGCCTGACTGGCGCGAACTCGACCGCCTGGTGTCGTCGCGCACGCGGCTGCTCTTCCTCAACTATCCGCACAATCCGACCGGGGCCGTGGCTGGCGACGACGTGCTGCGCGCCGCGCTGGCCTTCGGAGCCCGTCACAACCTCGCGGTCGCCCAGGACGCGGCCTATCTCGAGGTGGCATGGAGCGCCCCGCGACCCGGCAGCCTGCTCGCCCACGCCGATCTGCGCCGCGACAGAGTGATCGAGTTCCACTCCTTTTCCAAGATGTTCAACATGACCGGTTGGCGGGTCGGCTTCGCGGCGGGGCAGGCGGACCTCCTGCGGGATCTCGCGCGGGTGAAGGAAAGTCTGGACAGCGGGGTCTTCACGGCCGTGCAGGAGGCTGTCGCGACCGGACTGGGCGACGACTATGAGGCGTTGCTCGCGACGGTCCTGGCTCCCTACCCGGCACGGCGCTCGCTCGTGCTGGAAGCGCTCGCGGCGGCCGGCGTGGAGGTCTTCGCGGCCGACGCGACCTTCTACGTCTGGGCGCGAGTGCCGGGCGGCGGAGATTCACTGGCGTTTTGCCGGCGCGTGTTGGCGGACCACGCGGTCGTCGTGACCCCCGGCGTCGGCTTCGGCCCCGGTGGCGAGGGGTGGTTCAGAATCTCGCTCACCGCGCCGGATGAGCGAGTGGCCGAGGGCGCGCGCCGCCTGCGGAGGTTGTGATGGATCGGATCAGCATCGAGGGCATCGATGTCTACGCGCACCACGGAGTGCACCCCGCGGAGCGGGAGCTGGGCCAGCGCTTCGTGATCGACGTCCAGCTTTGGGCGGATCTCCAGGCCGCGGCGCGCGCCGATTCGCTGCGCCACGCGCTGGATTACACCGCAGTTCATCGTCGCGTGCGCGAGACGGTGGCGGGCACGACCTTTCATCTGATCGAGACCCTCGCCTTGCGCCTTTGCCAGACCCTGCTCGGCGAATTTCCGCTGGAGCGGGTCCGCGTCACGGTGCAGAAGCCCAACCCGCCGATTTCCAACTTCCTCGGCAAGGTGGCGGTCACGTTCGAGCGTGGCCGCGAATGTCTCGGCGACGCGGCGGGATCCGGGGGGCAGGGCCGTGAGCCGTGACGATGTCGAGCCGGTCCTTCAACTCGCCTTTCTGGGGTTGGGCAGCAACCAGGGAGATCGTCTCGCCCACCTGCGCGGCGCGCTCTTCGCGCTGGCTTGTCATCCCGAGATCGAGGTCACGGCGGTCAGCTGCGTCTATGAGACCGAATATGTGGGACCGGGGGCGCAGGATCCGTATCTGAACGCGTGCGCCGCCATCCGCACTTCCCTCGCGCCGCCGGTGCTGCTGGCCGTGCTCAAGGGGATGGAGGCGAGGCACGGTCGCCTCAGGGACGGAGATCTGAGTCCGCGCCCGCTCGATCTGGATATCCTCGTCTACGGCGAGAATGTGAACGGCGACGGCGCACCGATCCTGCCGCATCCGCGTCTGCGCGAGCGAGCGTTCGTGCTGCTGCCCCTGCGCGAGATCGCCGCCGATTTGCCGTTGCCCGATTCGGGCGAGACAGTGGCAACGGTCTGTGCCAGAATCCGCAGGCAGAGCGGTCCCTGGGTGCGCCGCCTGGCGGGCGACCTGTTTGCCGGCAACGGAGTGGAACCATGAGCGGCGTGTTGCCCTGGCGCTACATCGTGGTCGAGGGCGTGATCGGAGCCGGCAAGACGAGTCTCGCCAAATTGCTTTCGGCTCGCACGGGCGCGCGCCTGAACCTGGAGATCGTCGAAGAGAACCCCTTCCTCGACAAATTCTACGGCGACCGGGCAGCCTGGGCCTTCCAGACGCAGATCTTTTTCCTGCTAAGCCGTTACCGGCAGCAGCAGCGCCTCTTCCAGAGCGAGCTGTTCCGGGACGCGATCGTCTCCGATTATCTGTTCGCCAAGGATCGCATTTTTGCGAATCTCAATCTGAGCGACGACGAGCTGGCTCTCTACGATCAATTGGCTCAGATTCTCGAACAGCGGATCCTCAAGCCGGATCTTGTCATCTATCTCCAGGCGCGCACGCAGGCGCTCATGGAAAGGATCCGCTGGCGCGGACGTTCGTTCGAGCGCGACATCGGCGCGGACTACATCGAGTCTCTCAATGGCGCGTACAATTATTTCTTCCACCATTACCGGGCAACGCCCCTGCTCGTGGTCAACACGAACGACCTCGATTTTGTCAATGCGCCGCGGGATTTCGAGCTGCTCTACGAACAGTTGCTCGACCCGTTTCAGGGCGCGCGCTTCTTCGCACCCGCCTGAGGCGCCGACCTGATCGCCGCGTCGATGGGGCACGGCACGGAGGGGAGGCCGCCATGAAAGGGCCGCAAACGCTGGGTTCGTTCACAGACCGCAAGCGACGGGGCGTCAAGATCGTCATGCTGACCGCCTACGACGCGCCGACGGCGCGCCTGGCGCAGGCCGGCGGCGTGGACGCCGTGCTGGTTGGCGACTCGCTGGGCATGGTCGTGCTGGGATATGCGACCACCCTGCCCGTGACGATCGACGAGATGGTGCATCACTGCCGCGCCGTCGCCGGCGCCGGCCTGGACGTTCCGGTCATCGTGGACATGCCGTATGGGAGTTTCCACGTGTCGCCCGCCGCCGCCGTGCGGGACGCGCTGCGCTTGGTTAAGGAGGGAGGCGCCGTCGCCGTCAAGATCGAGGGAGGGCGCAAGCGAGGGCCGGTGATCGAGGCCCTGCTGGGCGCGGAGATCCCGGTCATGGGGCATCTCGGCCTGACGCCGCAGTCGGTCAATCGCCTCGGCGGCTGGAAGGTTCAAGGCCGGGGACGCGGCGCCGCCGACCTGCTCGCCGATGAGGCGCTGTTTCTGGAAGAGGCCGGCTGCTTCGCGATCGTGCTCGAATGCATTCCGGCAACGCTGGGCGCGCGGATCAGCCGCGCCCTGACCATCCCCGTGATCGGCATCGGGGCGGGCGCCGGCTGTGACGGACAAGTGCTGGTGTTCCACGACCTGCTGGGCCTTTCCGAAATGCGCCCGACCTTCGCCAAGAGGTATGCAGAGTTGGGAGATGTGGCGAGTGAGGCGATCCGGAGATGGGCCGAGGACGTCCGTTCGGGGGCTTTTCCGGGTCAGGAGCATGAGTTTTCCGACGCTGCCACGCCGGCGGCGAGCGGCGGCGCGGCGCCCCCGGACTCCCAGTTGCGCGCGCCTCGGGCCGCTTCGGCGCGGGAAGCGGCGAAGTCCCGCCCGCGCGCGCGAGGCCGGAAGGGGTAGCCGCATGGATCTGCTGCGCTGGCGCGCGGACCTGGCGCGGCTGGCCTCGCTGCGACGGGGCGGTCGACTGGTCCTCGTGCCGACGATGGGGGCGTTGCACGAGGGTCATCTGAGCCTGGTGAAGGAAGCGGCGCGGCACGGCGCCGTCGTCGTTTCACTCTTCGTGAATCCGACCCAATTCGGGCCCGGCGAGGATTACGCCGCCTATCCCCGCGACCTGGCGGCCGACCTGGACTTGCTGCGGGCGCTCGCTCCCGCCGCTGTCTTCGCTCCCACCGCGCAGGAGATGTACGGATCCGGAGCCGGCGCGACGGTGCAGCCGGGGCCGCGGGCGGCGGTGCTGTGCGGGGCGGCGCGGCCGGGCCATTTCGCGGGCGTGCTGACCGTCGTGGCCAAGCTGTTCCACCTGATAGGGCCGGACGTGGCGGTGTTCGGGCGCAAGGATGCCCAGCAGTGCCTGGTCATCGCGGAAATGGTTCGCGACCTGGATTTCCCGGTCCGTTTGGTCGACGCGCCGACGGTGCGCGAGTCGGACGGTTTGGCGATGTCTTCGCGCAATCGCTTTCTCGCCGGAGCGGACCGGCAACGGGCCCTGTGCCTGTGGCGGGCGCTGTCGCTGGCCAAGGCGCGGCTGGAGGCGGGGGAGCGCGCGCCGGAGGCGATCGAACAGGCGATGCGCGGGGAATTGGCGGTGGCCGACCGGATCGACTACGCCGAGGTGCGCACCTTGCCGGAATTGGAACGGCCGGCGCGGGCGCTGGGGCGAGTGCTGCTGGCGGTGGCGGCTGGCGTGGGGAGGACTCGCCTGATCGACAATCTGGCCCTGAACGTGGGACCGGATGGCGTCGAGCCGTGCGCGCTGTTCGAGGTCGGCGCGACCACGGGTTGAAGCGCTCCCGCGGGGGAGGCGGCTGGGAGGAGCGGGCGTGGAACGGTTATGCACTCCGTGGAGGTACGCGTACGTGAGCGGTCAAGTCGAGGAAGGCGGCTGTGTCTTCTGCAACCGCTTGAGCGGCGACGACGAACAGCAATTCGTGCTGCATCGAGGCGAGTGCTGGTACGTGATCCTGAATCTCTATCCCTACAACAACGGTCATTTGTTGCTCGTGCTCAATCGGCACGCTCCTTCGTTGGCGCAGCTCACGCCGGCGGAGCTGGACGAAATGGGACGGTTGCTGGCGGTCATGGAGCGCGCGCTGCGCCGGGCCTACGGCCCGGACGGGCTGAATTGCGGCTACAACGCCGGCGCCAGCGCGGGGGCGGGCGTGCCTGATCATTTTCATTTGCACATGCTGCCGCGCTGGACCGGCGACACGAGCTTCATGACCACGGTGGGAGACACGCGCGTCGTGCCCGAGACGCTGGCCGCGACCTGGTCGCGGTTGCGCCCCTTGTTGGTCGAGGAAGCCGCTCGCTGAGGTCGGCGGGGCGAGAACCGGCAAAAACGAGCTTGGAGGGGCCCAGCGCCGCGTCTATATTCACGCGCGGCGGGCGGCTGAGATGCGGCGCCCGCGCAAAGGACTCACGGGCCCAGGAGTGCGCGGCATGCGAAAATCGGTCGGCACGGTGGCGTTAGCTCTGTTGCTGGGAGTCTTGATCGGAGCCATCTGCAGTGAACTGATCGGCCTGTTTCTCGAGGAAGGAACCGTCGCGCATCAACTGTTCGTGCGCTACGTCGACTTCGGTCCCGAGGTCACGCGATTGGACCTGGTCGTGCTCGAGCTGACCCTGGGTTTGAAGATCCGCTTCAATCTCATGAGCCTAGTCGGCGTGTTCATCGCCTCGCAGATCCTGCGCTGGTATCGCTAGAGGCGCGTCAGGGAGCGTGTGAAATGCGGTTCTTCCCCGCCATTTTCGGCAGCCTCGGTTGGCAGGAGTTGCTGGTCATCCTGGTGATCATTCTGATCCTGTTCGGACCGCGGCGGTTGCCCGAACTAGCCGAGGCCCTGGGCAAATCGATGCGCCGATTCAAATCGGCGACGCGCGACGCCGAGCACGAGATCAAGAAGGAAGTCGAGTCGGCCGAGAAGAAAGAGTCCGACAAGACCTGATGTCCCGCCGCGCCAGGCCGCGGCGCCCCGCGGCGGCGCGGCCGGGCCACGGAGGGACCGGCTTGAACCTCGCGCAGCTGGTGGATCGACTCAAACGCGACGAGCGCTTCCTGCGCAACGTCTCGCGCTGGCACGTTCTGCCGCCCGCTCCCGCCGTGTACGGCGATTGGCCGGCCCACCTCGACCCACGCCTCGTCGCGACGATGCGTCGCCGTGGTGTCGAGCGGCTCTACAGCCATCAGGCGGCGGCATGCGAGTTGGCCAGGGCCGGCCGACCGTTCGTGGTCACCACGCCCACCGCCTCGGGCAAGACGCTGTGCTACAACCTGCCCGTGCTCGACGCGATGCTGCGCGATCCCCAGGCGAGGGCTCTCTATCTCTTCCCGACCAAGGCGCTCAGCCAGGACCAGCTCGACGAAGTGCACGGCATCATCACCGATCTGGGCGCCGACATACGCACGCACACGTTCGATGGCGACACGCCGGAAACCGCGCGACGCGCGATCCGCAGCAGCGGGCATCTGGTGATCACGAATCCGGACATGCTGCACCAGGGAATTCTGCCGCACCACACCCTGTGGGTGAAGCTGTTCGAGAACCTGAGATACGTCGTGGTGGACGAGGTTCACCAGTATCGGGGCGTATTCGGCAGCCACGTCGCGAACGTGCTGCGTCGGCTGCGCAGAGTGGCCGCCTTCTACGGCGCCCACCCCTTGTTCATCGGTTGTTCGGCCACGATCGCCAATCCGGGCGAGCTGGCCGCGGCGCTGGCCGGCGGTCCGGTCGAGACCGTGGACCACAACGGCGCACCGCGGGGCGAGAAGCATTTCATTTTCTACAACCCGCCCGTCATGAACCGGGAATTGGGCATCCGGCGCTCCGCCGTGAAGGAGACGCGCGCCATCGCGGAACGCTTTCTGGACGCCGACGCCCAAACGATTGTTTTCGCACGATCGCGCAACCGCGTCGAGCTGCTGCTCACGTATCTCCAGCGCGCGGGGCATCGCGTGGGCACGCGAGGAGGCGAGGTGCGCGGCTATCGAGGCGGGTACCTCCCCACCGAGCGGCGGGCCATCGAGGCGGGGCTGCGAGACGGATCGGTGCGGTGCGTGGTGAGCACCAACGCGCTGGAATTGGGCGTGGACATCGGCCGCCTCGATGTGTGCGTGATGTGCGGCTACGCCGGAACGGTGGCGGCGACCTGGCAACAGGCGGGGCGGGCCGGGCGCCGGCAGGGACTCTCCGTGGCGGTGCTCGTGGCGACCAGCGCGCCTTCCGATCAGTACATCGTGAGCCATCCCGAATGGTTCTTCGGCCGGGTGCCCGAGCAGGCGGTCATCGATCCGGACAATCTCGTGATTCTGGCCAGCCATCTCAAGTGCGCCGCGTTCGAATTGCCGTTCAGCGAGGAGGAGGATTTCGGAGGCGTTCGCGTGAGCGAAATCCTGGAGTACCTGGCGCGGCAGGGCGTGCTGCACCGGGCGGAGGGGCGCTACCACTGGATGTCGGACACGTACCCGGCGGAGGAGGTCAGCCTGCGCAGCGCGGCGCCGGAGAACGTGGTCATCGTCGACGCCAGCGTGCCGGAGGGACGTGTCATCGGCGAAATGGACCTCTTCAGCGCGCAGGAGATGCTGCACGCGGAGGCCATCTACATGCACGGGGGCCGGCAGCACCACGTGGACCGTCTGGATTGGGAACGCCGCGAAGCTTTCGTGCGTCCCGTGCAGGTCGATCACTACACCGACGCGCAGCGCAAGACGGAGATTCGCACGCTGGATGTCGAGGCGCAGGGCGAGGCGCCGCTGGGCCGGAAGGGACTGGGGGAGATCGGCCTGGTGTCGAAGGTCACCGTCTACAAGAAGATCAAGCTGGAGACCCACGAGAACGTGGGCGCCGGTCGCGTGCATTTGCCGGAGATGGAGATGCACACGACCGCCTGCTGGTGGGAACTGCCCGCGGATCTGCATGGCCGGCTGGCCGACGAGGGGTTCGACCTGGGCGATGCCTTGCAGGGGAGCGCCCGCCTGCTGGGCCAAGTGGCGGCGCTGTTCGTGATGGCCGACCCCGCCGATCTGCACGTCGTGCCGATGGTCCGCTCGCCCTTCACCGATCGGCCCACCGTCTACCTGTATGACGCGGTGCCCGGCGGCGCCGGGTTCGCCCGCCGCATCTTCGCACAACTCGACGAGATCGGAGCGGTGGCCCGCGCCCACTTGGACGCTTGTCCGTGCGAGGCGGGCTGCCCCTCTTGTGTGGGCCCTTCCGTCGTGTCGGGCAGCGGCGCCAAACGTGGCGCGGCGCGGCTGCTCGCGTGCTTCGCGGGGCGAGACGCCCGCGCTTGAAGGGGGCGTTTTGGATCTGACGCGCCGGCTTGCCCAGCTCGACGCGCTGCTCAAGGCTCCCCGGGTCGCCGGCGCCGAGGTCGCGCCCGTCAGCGCGCTGCAGGAGCGGGCGCTCTGCGAGCGGCTCGGCCTGAGCGCCGCCGCCACCCCGGTCGGCGAGGTCTGGACGCGAGACGGAATCCTGGACGATGTGCCTGCTCCCGGCGGGGAAGATCTGCCGGCGCTGGCGCAAGTCATGGCGCCGATGGGCGCGGCGTTGGAAGAGACGGTGCTTGTCCCGGAAACGCTGCTGTTCGTGGACACCGAGACCACGGGTCTGGCGGGAGGCACAGGCACGCTCGTCTTTCTCGTCGGCTGCGCATGGTGGGAGGCGGGCGTGCTGCGGAGCCGGCAGTATTTTCTGCCCGGGCCGGGCCGCGAAACGCCGCTGCTGGCGGCACTGGGCGAACAGGCGGCGCGCTTCGCCGCGGTCGTGACGTACAACGGCGCCCGATTCGACCTGCCGCTGCTGCGCACACGCGCCCTGCTGGCGCGACGCCCCGACCCATGCGCGGGGCTGGCGAGTTGGGATCTGCTGCGGATCTCGCGCCGGCTCTGGGGACGCCGCCTTCCGGATTGCCGCCAGTCGACGGTCGAAGCGCAGATCTGCGGTCGCGCCCGCGATCCCGACGATCTGCCCGGGGCTCTGGCGCCGCAGGCGTGGCTGCGTTGGGTGCGTGCGGGCGACGGCGGCGCCTTGGCGCAGGTCCTGACCCACAATCAGCGAGATCTGACGGGCATGGCGCTGATCCTGACGCGCGCCGTGGCTGGGGCCGCGCGGCTGACCGCCGCGCCGACGGGACCGCTCGAGGCTTGGCAGGATGCCTGGTCAGCGGGACGCCTTTGTGAGGGGCGCCGCGAGACGGCCGCGGCAGCCGCCTGGATCGCCTCGGCTCTGCAGGCTCTGCCGAATCCCGCCCTGGCGCCCGAGGCGTTCTTTTCCGACGCCGTGCGGTTGCTCAAGCGAGCGGCGGCGTGGCCGCAGGCGCTGCGCGTGCTGGAACTCGCGGCGTGCGCGTTGGGCGATCGCCCTTGGATCCACCGGGAGGCGGCCATCTTGCTCGAGCATCGCCTGATGCGCCTGGACCAGGCCTGGATCCACGCGCGGCGGTTGGGCGAACCACGCCGGCTGGCGCGCCTGGACCGCAAGCGCGCGGCGGAGATCGGGCGTGAACATACAATTTAAGTTATTTATTGATAAATATTTAAAAATATAAATTCATGTTGTTTCTATGACATGGACGGCGGGAAGGAGGCGGGGATGGCGAACGTGACGCGCGAAGAGGGTCACCTCCTCGTGGCCGCGATCCGCGTGCTGGGGCACCGGGAGGAGAGGGCGCCCAAGCCCGAGGAGGTCGCCCAGCTGCTGGGCATGCCGCCGGAATTGGCGAGGCTGCAGTTGACGGCGCTGGCGGAAGCGGGCGTCGTGGCGCTGGTGGAGAGCGCCTTCGACACGCACGTCGAAATCCGTGACCATCGGCGGCTGGAGGAACTGGCGGAGAACTCCCAGTCGCGGGCTCTGGAGGCGGACCTGGCGGAATTCGGCCGGCGAAAGGAGGAGGAGGCGGACCGCATGTCGCGCCTCTTCGCCTCCGGAGATCACGAGCGAAGGCAAGAGGAGCGGTTGCGGAAAATGGAGGACGAGCTGCGCGATTTCCGCAAGAAGAAGCCGCGCAGCCCCTTCGGCGACGGCGACTGACCAGAGGCGAAGAGCGAGCCGCTCAGGCGCCCGCCCGGCCCAACGCGGCGCGGTTGTCCACGATGTCCACTCCGGCCAGTTGCTCCTGGTACCAAGCCTCCAGCGCTTCCATCTGCCGGCGGTTCATGAGCTGCGCGCGCAGGCTTTCGCGCGCGGCCAAGTAAGCCTGCTCGGCCAGCGGCTGCTTCCAGAGGGTCCGCAGGGCGAAGACGCCGCGGGGCGTCTCGACCCGAGGCACCAACTGCAGCGGCTCGGTCTGCAGCGCCACAAGATTGAAAGCCGTGCCGAAGCCGACGCGGGCGATGTTGGCGGTGGCGGTGAACGTGTCGGTCACCGCGTGCAGCACGCCGCTGCGCTGGGCCGCATCCGCCATCGACGCGCCGCCGCGCACCAGCTCCAGTGCGGGCGCCAACCGACGGGTGGCCTCTTCCTTCTGCTGCTGCTGGTGAAGCTCGGAAACGACCTGGGATCTGACCTCGTCCAAAGGCGCGGGGCCGCGCGGGAGCTTTTCGTCCAGCGCGACCACGTACAGAACTTCATCCGTTTCCAAGACGCCGCTGTGCTGGCCCGCTTTGGCCTGGAGGGCGAATTGCGAACCGAGCTGGCTGCCGGGCAGGCCGGGAATATCCTGATTCGGGGATACCGGAGCAGGGCTCTGCGGCGTCAGCGCCGCCGCCTGCGCGGCCCGGTCGAAACCGAGCTTGTCGGCCTCCTGGACGAATTCGTCGGCGCGGGCGCTCAGGGCGTTGAGGGTGGCGTCGCCGGCCTCGACCTTGAACAGGATGTGGCGGGCGTGGACCTGCTTGACCTCGCCCCCCTCGGCGAACTGCTCCAGCACTTCGATGAGGTGGTAGCCGAACTGGGTTTCGACCGGGTCGCTGATCCGACCGACCGGCAGCGAGAAGGCCGCCGCGGTGAAGGGGGCCACCATGCGATGCCGGTCGAAGGTGCCCAGGTCGCCTCCCTTGTCGCGGCTCGGATCCGCGGAGTGGATGGCCGTGGCCTCTTCGAAAGAGGTCAGTCCGGACTCGATCTCGCGCTTGATGTCCAGCGCCAACTGGCGCACCTCCGCCCGATCCCCCTCGCCGGGCTCCTTGGGCCACGACACGAACCGCACCCTGGCCCGCGCGGGACGTTCGAAGCGGCCGCGATTGTCCTCGTAGTAGGCACGGATCGCTTCCTCGGTCGGGGTAGGCGCGGCGGGCAGGTCGGCCAACAACACGCCCATCCACTCCGCGACCGCGCGTCCCTCCTGGCGCACCCAGGCCTCGCGCAGCTCCGCCTCGCTGACCACGGCGCGGGAGGCGATCATCAGCTGGAGCTTCTGGCGGGGCAGCGTGCTCCTGATGTAGTTCTCCACGCCTGTCCAGTCGCGGTTCGGGTTGGCCAGGTCGGCGAGATAGGCCTTGAGGTCGGGATTGCCATCCGGGCCTCGGTACTGCGCGAGCAACTCCGCGGGCGGGTTGTTCTTGAGAATGTCGAGGATCTCATCGGGCGTGGCCGTCAGGCCGAGGCGCTGGATCTCCTTCTGCTCGACCCGGTCGTGCAGGAAATACTGCCAGACCTGTTCGGCGACGCTGGCGCGCTGGTTGGTCGTGAGTTCGAGGTCGGGGTTCTGCTGGCGCATGCGAGCCAGGTAATTCTGGAAGGCCAGGTCCCACTCGCGCACCGTGATGGGCGAACCGCCCACGCTGCCCACGATTTCCGCGGATGTGCGATCGCCCCGGCGGCCTCCGCTCAAGTCCGCGGCGGCCAGGAAGATGAAGCCCACCACGAAAGCGATCGCGATGAACCAATAGAGCTGTTTGGCCCTGGAACGTAGGAACTTGAACATCTGGCTCTTCTCCTCGGGCACTCGCCCCCCGGCCACGCACGGCGCCCCTGCTGGCGTGGAGACCACAAAATCAACGGGACAACATAACACGCGCGATCCTGCGCTCACAAGTGCAATCGGCGCCGCGCGCGCCGACGCCGGTGGCTGGACGCGCCCGGCGGGGGCTGTTACGGTGCCTGCGGCGGGGACCGGCGATCCGAAGGAGCAAGGGAGAGATCGTGAGCGCAGCGGGGCGCAGAGGCGCAAGGCCAAGACCGCCGCGAGGCTGGACGGCGGGCGCGCGGGCGACGGAGGTCGCCTGCTGGCTGTTTGCCCTTCACCTGCTGCCGCTGGGGGCGGGGGCGAGCCGCGGCGCGGCGACCGTCGACGGCGCCGAAAACGCGACGCCCGCCTGGCCGCTGGCGCTGCCCAGCCGCTTTCTCACGTCGAACTTCATGGAATATCGCGGGGGCCGTTTCCACGCCGGAGTCGATCTCAAGACGGACAGTCAGACCGGATTTCCCGTCGTCGCGGCCGAGGCGGGCTGGATCGACGAACTGCGCGCCACGCCGGACGGCTATGGGCGGATGGTCGTGGTGCGAACCGCGGCCGGTCGTCGCTACCTCTACGCACACCTTGATCGCTTCGCGGATCGTCTGCGCGGCCTCGTCGAGGCGCAGCAACGGCGGGAGGGACGCTATCGCGTGACCCTGCGCTTCGGACCGGGCGAGTTGCCGGTGGCGCGCGGGGAAGTCATCGGCCTGTCGGGACAAAGCGGCACGTTGGGGCCGCACGTCCACCTGGAGGTGCGCGACGCGTCCGGGCAGGCTCTCGATCCGCTGCGCTGCGGTTTCGCCGTGCCCGACACTTTCCCGCCCCGGATCCTGCGGGTGATGGCGCTGCCGGTCGCGCCTCGCTCGCGGATCGAGGGCGGGATCGCGGTCCGCGCGGTGGCGGACAGCGGCGGCTTGACGGACGAGCTGCCGGCGCTGGCAGTCCGGGGGCCGGTGGCGTTCGCCGCGGAGATGGTGGAGTTCAGCGACATACGAAGGCATCGTTTGACGCCGGCCACGGTGCAGGTCTGGCTCGACGGCGTGGAGGTCTTCGCGGCGGACAACCATGCTCTTCCGTTGACGATCCAGTCGCATCTGCGCCTGGAGTGGCTCGAGATCGGCGAGCGCCGGGCCCAGTGGCTGGGACTGTCCGAGGCCGACGCAGTGCCCGGACGTCGGGGCGGCGCCTGGTCCGCGCTGGGCGAGGGGCTGGCGCCGGGCAGGCACCGCGTGCAACTGGCGGCGCGCGACGCGGCCGGCAACAGCGCGACGGCGAGTTGGTGGCTCGACGTGTCCGGTCTGGCGGTCGGGGACTCGCTCGCGCCGCGGCAGGACGGGTCGACGGCCACGCCGGCCTGGTCGCCGGACCCGCTGGGTCGCCGACTGCCCGACGTGGGTAAGGGTCCCCGTCTGCTCACTCCCTTCTTGGAATTGGAGGAGACGGATCGAGGCACCGCCGCGCTGCCCCTGTTGCGCGAGGCGCGGACCGATCCCACGCCCGGCTGGGTCCGTCTGGTTCTGCCTCCGGCAAGCGGCCTGCCGCTGCTCGATACCGCGGTGGTCTACATCGCGCCCGACACGATCGCCGAGCGCGAAGCGATCGAGGCGGGGGCGTCCCAGGGACTGTCCGATCCGGGAGCCGCGGCGTGGCTGGTGACGCCGCGCTGGCCGGCGACGGGACCGGTGCCGGTGCCGTGGCCGGGCGCGGCGCCCGCGGGGGAGTCGCGCGACGCCGTGTACGTTCAAGACGAGACGGGGGCCTGGACGTGGAGCGGGCGCCTGGAGCCGCCGCCCGCGGACGCCGGGGATGCGACATGGACGCTGCCGCTGCGCGGGTCCGGCCGCTTCGCGATCTGGCGCGATGAAATTCCGCCGTGCATCGGCGCCGGTCCCGCCCTGGGCGCGGTGCGAAGGCTGGCGCCCCGTCAGCGGGGCGGCGTGTCGTTGCCGCGCTGGGAGATCCTCGACGTGTCGCTGACGGACGAGGGGGCGGGCGTCGATCAGGGCAGCATCGCGGCGCTGCTCGACGGTCGGCCGCTGATCGTGGAACCGGATCCGCCGCGCGCGCGAGTGCTGGTGGAGTTGCCCGATTCGCTCCGCGCCGGCCCCCACGAACTGGAACTGCGCGTCGCGGACCGCTGCGGCAACGAGGCGCGGCGGCGTCTGGCGCTGACCTGCGGCGAGGGCTGAGCGGGCACGAGTGGACGGCGGCGCCCGCCCTTGCTAGTTTGGGTCGCCCCGGCGAGGCCCGGGGCCAGCGCCGCGCCGCCAATCGCTCGAGGGTATCTCGCATGGAGCCGAACAGCTTCGTCCATCTGCACAACCATTCCGACTATTCGCTCCTGGACGGCGCGATGAAGACCCGCGCCATGGCCGAGCGGGCGGCACGCTGCGGCATGCCGGCGCTGGCCCTTACGGATCACGGCAATCTCTTCGGCGCGGTCGAGTTCTATCTCGCCTGTCGCAAGGTCGGCGTGCGTCCCATTCTCGGCATGGAGGCTTATGTCGCCGACGATCGGCGCGACCGCACGCCGGACCCCGCGAAACGCCCGTCGCACTTGGTTCTGCTCGCCGCGGACGGCCGTGGCTGGCGCAATCTGATCCGTCTCGCCTCGCTGGCTTACCTGGAAGGCTTCTACCGCCGGCCGCGGATCGATGACGAGCTGCTCGCGGCGCACAGCGGAGGGCTCATCGGCTTGAGCGCCTGCCTGTCGGGCGAGCCCAGCCGCTCGCTGTTGCGGGACGACTTGCCGGGAGCGATCCGCGCCGCGGGACGCTACGCCGAAATCTTCGGCCAAGGGCGTTTCTGGCTCGAGATCCAGAACCATGGTCTGGACCCGGAGGCCAAGGTGCGGCAGCGCATGCCGGACGTGGCCAAGGCCACGGGACTTGAGATCGTGGCGACGAACGATTGCCATTTTCTCGAGCGCAACCATCACCAGGCGCACGACATCCTGCTGTGCATCCAGACGAACCGTCGCGTCGAAGAGCCGAACCGGCTGCGCTACGAGACCGACCAAGTCTACTTCAAGAGCCCGGAAGAAATGCTCGAGGCATTCCGAGACTGGCCCGGGGCGGTGCGCAACACGCTGGCCATCGCCGATCAATGCCGGTTGGAGTTGAAACTGGGCGAGCTGCTGCTGCCGCAGTTTCCGATCCCGGCGCGATTCCCCGACGCCGATACCTACCTGGAACACCTCGCGCGCGAAGGGATACGCAATCGCTGGGCGGATCCGCCGCCGGCGGCGTTGGAGCGCCTGGGCTATGAATTGGGCGTCATCCGCAAGACCGGGTACGCGGGATACTTCCTGATCGTGTGGGACCTGATCCACGCGGCGCGGCGCATGGGGATCGCCGTGGGCCCCGGTCGCGGCTCGGCCGCGGGCAGCCTCGTCTGCTACTGTCTGCGGATCACCGACATCGACCCGCTGGCCAACGGGCTGCTTTTCGAGCGCTTCCTCAACCCCGAGCGCGTGTCCATGCCGGACATCGACATAGACTTCTGCTTCGAAAAGCGCCCGCAGGTCATTCAGTACGTCATCGACAAGTATGGCAAGGACAACGTCTCCCAGATCATCACCTTCGGCACGATGGCGGCGCGCGGCGTGATCAAGGACGTGGCGCGGGCGCTCGGTTTCCCGTTCGCCGATGCCGACCGCATCAGCAAGATGGTGCCGGAAGGTCCGAACATCAGCCTGGCGAAATCGCTGGAGGAGGTGCCTGGCCTGCGAGAGCTCGCGCGGGAATCGCCGCGCCACGACATGCTGATCCGCAACGCGCTCGTCCTGGAGGGGCTGGCCCGCAATCCGGGGATCCACGCCGCCGGCGTGCTCATCACGCCGAGCGCGCTCATCGAGCATATTCCGCTCTACAAGTCGTCGAAGGATGACATCACGAGCCAGCTCGACATGAAGATGATCGAGCAGCTCGGACTGCTGAAGATGGATTTCCTGGGGTTGCGAACGCTCACGGTCATCGACAAGACTCTCGACCTGGTGGCGCAGAGCAAAGGGATCTCGCTGACTCCGGACCAAATCCCGCTCGACGATCCGGCCACTTTCGAGTTGCTGCAGCAGGGGCGCACGGTCGGCATCTTCCAACTGGAGAGCGCTGGCATGCAGGAACTGGTGCGCAAGATGCAGCCGAGCGTCTTCGGCGACATCACGGCAGTCAACGCGCTGTTCAGACCGGGCCCGCTGGGGGCCGGCATGGACCAGACCTACGTGGAGTGCAAGCACCGACGCAAGGCGATTCGCTATCCGCATGCGGACCTCGAACCGATCCTGCGCGAGACCTACGGCGTCATCCTGTACCAGGAGCAGGTGATGCAGATCGCCAGCCTGATGGCCGGCTTCTCGCTGGGCGAGGCCGACAAATTGCGCAAGGCGATGGGCAAGAAGCTCAAGGAAGACATGGACAGGATGCGCGTCCGGTTCTTGGAGGGAGCGCGGGCCAAGGGCTACCAGGCGCAGGTGGCCGAGGACGTGTTCGAGCTGATGGCGAATTTCGCCGAATACGGGTTCAACAAGTCGCACAGCGCCAGCTATGCGGTCCTGACCATGCGCACCGCCTGGCTCAAGGCGCACCACGCGGCCGAGTTCATGGCCGCCAGCATGACCACCGAGATGCGGCACGCCGGGCGCGTCACGGAACTGATCGACGAGGTCAAGCGTCTCGGCCTGCGCATCGCCCCGCCCGACATCAACAACCCTTGCTCGGATTTCAACGTGCGCGAGGGTGTGATCGTCTTCGGCATGGGAGCGGTCAAGGGGGTCGGCCAGAAGGCCGTGGAAGAGATCGGCGCGGCCAGTACGGCCCTCGGGCGCCCTTTCAGCGACCTTTTCGATCTCTGCGCGCACGTCGATCTGCAGAAGGTCAACAGCAAGGTGCTCGATGCCTTGATCCACGCGGGTGCCCTCGACGCACTGCCGGGGCATCGGCGTCAACTGGCGGTCGGGATGGATCTGGCCGTCTCGTACGGCAACCAGACGGCGCGCCATCGCCGGCAGGGGCAGGTCTCGCTTTTTGGAGGCTCGACCGAGGCGGTCCGGCCGGTCCTGCCGCCGTGCGCGCCGTACGACCCGCTCCAGCAGCTCAGCCTTGAGCGACAAGCGCTCGGCTTCTTCCTGTCCGGCCACCCTTTCCTGGAGTACCGGGAGCTGATCGACGCCCTGCCGGTGGGCACGACGCGGGGCCTGTCCAGTCTGGGCAACGGGGCCTGGATCGATCTGGCCGGCGTCGTCACCTCCTACGAAGAGAAGCGCGACAAGCACAAACGTCCCTTCGCCAGGACGCATTTCGAAGACCGCACGGGGCTGGCGGAGTTGACCGTGTACGCCGATCTCTACGAGTCCGCCGCGCCCCTCGTGCAGGGGGACGCCGTCCTGATCGCCGGTGGCCGCGTGCGCGTGCGCGACGACGGCACGCGCGCCGTCATCGTGGAGCGGCTGGTGCCTGCCGACCAAGCGCTGGCGCAGTGGACGCAGGAAGTGCTGGTCCGTCTCGATCTGGACGAGGGCAAGGACGAGGCGATCGCCGCGCTCGGGGAGTGCCTGGCGGATCCCATCTGCGCCGGCGAGGCGGACGCCCAGACCGTCGCGTTGTTGGTGGCAGCCAGGCGGCAGGGCAGGGAGTGGTTGCTGCGAGGCGCCGTCGGCAGAGTCGCGCCCAGCCTGGGAGTGCTGCGGCGGCTGCGCGGCCTGCCGGGCCATGCCGGCACGGTCCTGCGATGCGCGCCGCCGCCTCCGGTGCCCCGATGGGGAGGCGAGAACGGGGGCAGGCGTGGTCGTGGCGCGCCTTGACAGCGGGCTGGCGGTCCCGGTAAATTCGCCTCCCTGGCCCGGATAGGGCCGCGCCGCACCATTTCCGGAGAGCGCCGCCGCATGGACTGGAGCAGGAAAGGGCCGTGGCTCGATTTCGAGCGGCCCCTGGTGGACCTGGAGGAGCGGATCCGCACTCTCCAGGACTCCGCCGCGCTGCGTGGGCTCGACGTCGCCGACGAGGTCGGACGGCTGCGCGAAAGGGTCGAGAAGCTCGGGCGCGAGATCTTCGAGAACCTTGATCCCTGGCAGCGGGTGCAGCTGGCCCGGCACCCCCGGCGCCCCACCACCCTCGACTACATCCAGCACGTGTTCGACGGCTTCAGCGAGCTGCACGGCGATCGACAGTTTCGCGACGACCCGGCCATCGTGGGCGGCCTGGCCTGGTTGGGCGAGAGGCGCATCGTGGTCATCGGCCACCAGAAGGGCCGTGACACGAAGTCCAACATCCATCGCAATTTCGGCATGGCCCACCCCGAGGGCTATCGCAAGGCCATGCGACTGATGGAACTGGCCGCGCGCGCGGGCCGCCCGGTCGTGACCTTCATCGACACGCCGGGCGCCTATCCGGGCATCGGCGCGGAGGAGCGGGGACAGGCCGAGGCGATCGCGCGCAATCTGCGCGACATGGCGTCGTTGCCGGTGCCGATCCTGGTCTACGTGACGGGCGAAGGAGGCTCAGGCGGAGCGCTGGCCATCGGGGTGGGGGACCGGATCTCGATGCTCGAAAACGCCATTTACAGCGTCATCAGCCCGGAGGGGTGCGCCGCCATTCTCTGGCGCGACCGCGCGAAGGCCGCTGAGGCGGCCCGGGCGATGAAGATCACCGCAACCGACGCCCTGAGCCTGGGGGTCATTGACAGAATCCTGCCCGAGCCGCTCGGGGGAGCCCACCGAGACCACGAGGCCGCGGCGCAAATCATTCAGAAGGCTCTCTTGGCGGATCTGAGCGAACTCGACGCCAAGTCTCCCGGCGAGCTCGTCGAAGAGCGCTTGCGGAAGTTCTTGGCCATGGGGGTCTATGCCGAGGAACCTCCCTCGGTTTAGGGCGGGGATTCGTTTGACACCCGCGCAGATCTCGTATACGATGATTGGTGCCAACCTCTTCCAGGATCCCGCTCACGCCGGGGCGCTGGGTTTCGCGCGCCGGTCGGGGCGGGGATCTCGTTTTGGAGTTTCCGTTCCCCGACGTGTTTGGTCGTCAGGCGTACGCGGCGAGCGGCGTCCGCGCGCAGGCGAGCCTGCGCCGGGACGCTAGCCGGGAGGAGACCGATGCTCGACCCCAAGCTGCTCGAGATCCTGGCCTGTCCGCGGTGCAAGGGGCCTATTCGCCCCCTGGAGGACCATTCGGCGCTGGATTGTGGCGCCTGCGGCCTGCGCTACAGAGTCGAGGACGGGATCCCGATCATGCTCTTGGACGAGGCCCAGCCGCTGCGGCCGGAGGGTTGAGCGCGGTCATGTGCATCTTCACGCACTTCGCGGCCGGCGCCCTGGCTGGCTCGGTCGCCGGCGGGCCCTGGGCAGCTTTGGCGGCCGGGTTGGCGTCCCACGCTCTTCTGGACCTTTTCCCACACTACGATTTCGAAGACTGGCGGCGGGAGGTGGCGCTCGGGCTGGCGCCGCTGCTGCTGCTGGCGCTCTCGCCCTGGGCCAGCGTCGCGTCCTTGCTGGGCGGCCTGGCCGGTTGTCTGCCCGATGTCGAAAACCTGCTCTGGAAGCTGGGTCGGCTCGAGCGGCGTCGGATGATCTTCCCCACCCACACGGGCTTGCTTCCCCACGGCGCGCCCCGCGGACCGCGCAACCTGTGGGTTCAGGCGGCGCTGGCGGCGATCTGCCTGGCGCTGCTGCCGCTGGCGGCCCCCGCTTCGGCGCACGCGCAAGCCTCTTTCGCGGACGGGGAAGCTCGCGCACTGCCGATCGACGTGCCCCAAGGGACTGAGACGGGCGCCGACCCGCAGGTCGCATTCGCGCTCTCGCAAGCGCGGCTGCTCTCGGGCGCTGCTGGGATCACCCGTCTCGAAGTGCGTTTCCTTCCGGAACGGATGCCGGCGGATTGGGCGCGCGTGGACCCGGACCGGGTGCTCTGGCGGGAGCCGCGCGAAACCGAGCGCGACGCCAAGGGAGATATCGGCCTGCTGCCACCGTCGCGGGGTTGGCTCGTGGCGGTGCCGACGCTAGCGCCCCCTGCCGTGCTCGACGTCGCCGTGGAGTGGTGGCGCGAGCCGGACGAGGGTGGTGATCCGACCGCGCTGGTCACGACGGCGCCGCCGGTGATCTTTCGCGACGTGCCGCTGGCGACGGTCCGTGTGCATCCGACCGCCATGGCGGGAGGCGTGCCCGCGCGCCTGGTGGTGACGCTGTCCCATCCGCCGGCGGGCGCGCCGGCCGCGGCGCTGGACGTCGCGCGAGCCCAGCGCGATGGCGGCCGCGCGTGGCCGTACGGGTCGCAGGATGTCCTCAACGCCGATCTCGCCGCCGACCTGGCGCGGGGAGCCGTGCTGCGCGACGAGTCCAAGAGCGGTCTGGACGGCGCGCACCCATTCGGCCTGACCTCGAATTGGGTGAGGCTGGAAGTGAGCCAGACCGGCGTGCATCGGCTGACCGGCTACGATCTTTCGCTGCTGGGCGTGACGGCGACCCAGGTCGATCCCGCCACGCTACGCCTGTTTCGTGGCGGCGGTCTGGCGCTGCCGGCGGATCCCACGCTCGATTCGAGCTGGCAGGAATGGTGGACCGGGTTGACGGAGGTCGCGGTCGACCTGCGCGAGGACGATGGAACGTGGGACAGCGCGGACGCCGTGCTGTTCTACGGCGTCGCGGGCGACGCTTGGCGCGACCGTTATGAGGCGGGCGCGGAGTGTCTCGATTGGGTCCAGCACCCGGGCACCGGTTACGGCGTCTACTGGCTGACCTGGACGACACCGGGAGCGCCGAGCCCGTTGCCGGGCGAGCCGCGCCGGATCGGTCCGGCCGTCGACGCGCCGCCGCTGGGCGGCCAACTCGTCACGCGGCATCTGGCGCGCCTGCATGGTGAAGAATCGCGCGAGGACGCGCTGGGGCGCTTGGCCGATGATTGGGCCTGGGACACGCGCATCCGTTCGCAGCGAGACATCGTTTTCGACGCCGGCAGTGTCGTGCCCGGCGAGCCGGCGCGGTTGATCGTGGAGGTGCGAGGCTACAGCCTGCGCTCGACTTCCGACGCCGCCGTCAATCAAGCCACGGCGTGGTTGAATGCCGACACCGCACAGCCGGGCGCGGCCACCTGGACCGTCGCGCAAGAGAACGACAGCCTCCGGGTACGGCTCGTGGCCAGCACGACGGCGCTGCTGACGGGCTTCAACACGCTGCGCGTGCGCAACGAACTCGGCGCCACGGGCGGACTCGATCTCATCCTCGATTCGTTCGATCTGCTGTATTGGGCGCCGTTGACCAAGACCGCGGCGGCCGCCCTGGCTTTCGCGCATTGGGGCGACCAGGTCACGGATCCCGGCACGGCAGTCGATCTGCGCGCGGCCTTGCAGGACACGCAGGTCGTCGCGTGGGACGTGAGCGATCCGGACGCGCCGCGGGCGCTCAGGGGCGAGATCACGGGCGGAACTTCTCCAACCGTCACGCTGGGGCTCGTGCGTGGACCGGACACGGACGTCCACCTGCTGCTCTTCGACGACTCGGATCCGGCGCTGCCACCCGTGCGCGCCAGGCGATTCCCGACCGATCTGCGCGCCACCTTGCCGCCGGCGGACTACGTGGTGGTCTACGATCCGCTCATGGTCAACGCCGCGTCCGCGCTGGCGAATCTGCGCACGCAGCGCGTGCCGGGGGTGACCGACCCGGTCGCCGTCGCCGTGAGCGAAGAGGCGGTCTACGACAACTTCTCGGGCGGGCGCAAGGACCCCTGGGCCATCCGCAATTTCCTGAAATGGCTCTATCTGCGCGACGCCGATCCGGAGAATGCCCAGACCGGCCGCCGCCTGAAATTCTGCTGTCTCGTCGGGGACGCGTCGCGCGACTACCGCAATTACCTGCAGCATGACCCGGCGACCCAAGCCTACGATTTCCTGCCGACGGTGCTGCGGACGGCGTTCCCTCATCGCCCCTTTGATTTATCCTGGTCGTGGGATCCCTACGCCGCCGACGACGCGCTCGTCTCGTTCGACGCCCCACCCTTGGGCGGCCTCGACGCGCCGGACGTGGCGATGGGACGCCTGGCGGCGCGCGGAGCCAGCGCCGCCACGGCAATGGTGGAGCGCATTGGCCAAGCCGAGCTCGAGCCGGTGACGGGCACCTGGCGCAATCGGGTGGCGTTGGTGGCCGATGATCTGTACCACGCCGGCAGCGTCTCCGAGACGGCGCACACGTTGCAGGCCGAGGTTCTGGCGAACAGCTACCTGCCGGAGAGCATCGATCTCGACAAGCTGTATCTGGTGGAATATCCCTTCCCGCCGGGCACTTCCTACAAGCCGGCGGCCCGCTTGAAGGCGAAGCAGTTGTGGAACGAAGGGCTGACCATGTTCCACTACATCGGCCACGGGGCCGAGAACGTCCTGGCCGACGAACAGGTCTTCCTGACCGAGGACGTCGCCGCCCTGAGCAACGGCGCGCGCCGCGGCGTCTTCCTCGCCTTCAGTTGCGACGTGGGTGTCTTCGACGACCCCACGAGGCAGAGCATGGCCGAGACTTTCGTCTCGGCGAGCGACGGCGGCGCCATCGCGGCCATCGCCGCGTCGCAGATCAGCCGCATCTACGGCAACAATGAACTCTCCAGCGCATTCTATGGCGCGCTCTTCCCCGGCCGGCAGGTCACCGCGACGACCTCGCTGGGTTGGGCGCTGCTGGCCGCCAAGCGCCTCGTCATGTCGCGCGAGAACAGCCAGCGGTATCACTGCTTCGGCGATCCTGCTTTTCGCCCGCCCCAGCCCGTTTCCGACCTGACCTTCGCAGCAGGCAGCGCCGACACGCTGCATGCCGGCGCGCTCGAACGCGGGGTCGTCGATGTCGCGGCAGCGGGGATCTGGCCGGGATCCGGCGCGACATATGACTTGCGCGTGCAGGAGTCGAGACGGGAGCGACTCATCGAAGAAAGCGTGAATCTGCGCTACTGGCTGCCCGGGGCCAGCGCCTTCCGCGGGGGCGGCGACGTGACAACGGATCCGTTGGCCGTGCCGTTCAAGACTCCGCTGCAGGTCCATCTCGGCCCCCATGGACGGGTCCGTCTCATGATCGACACGGGAGAGGGAATGCGCGCGGCGGCGGCGGTCGTGCCCGTCGTGGCGTCGGCCGTGAACACGGCGGACGACGTGATCGGGCCGTCCATCGCGTTGAGTTTCCCCTTCGGTCGCTACCGCGTCACGCCCGGTTCCCTCGCGGGCGCCGTGGTCTCCGACACGAGCGGCGTCAGCGTGCTCGGCACGAGCCCCAGCAACAGCGTGTTGTTCGAGTTGGACGAGAGCGGGCTGTTCAACGATGTCTCGGAGGACTTCACTTTCGACTCCGGGAGCTTCATGACCGGGCGCGTCGAAATGGCGCTGCCGGGAGACCTGGCCGTCGGACCGCACAAGCTGGCCTTGTTCGCCAGCGACGTGCTGGGCAACGTGAGCAGCGATACACTGTCTTTCCAGCTGGTCCCGGCCGGGGTGCCGGGCTTCGCGGACGTGACGATCTTTCCGAACCCGACGCCGGGCGAATGCCGGCTGGTTTTCGAGCTCAGCGACCCCATGCGGGTGTCTTGGGAGATCTATTCGGTCGGCGGCAGAAGAGTCTGGCGACACGACGAGGATTTTGCCACGCCGGGGCCCAAGGTGCTGCACTGGGACGGGCGCGACGGGAGGGGCGACGCCATCGCCAACGGCGTTTACCTTTTCGTGTTGCGCGGCAGCGGGGCGGAGACTGAGGGGCGTGAAGTGAGAGAAAAGGGACAGATCGTGATCTTGAAATGACCGCCGCCGCGTCGTCTGCGGAGCGTGGCCGGTCGCATACCCCATGAGGAGGTTCGACTGATGAGGAAGTGGATGATCTTGGCCTTGACGTCCCTGCTCGTCCTGGCGGGCGCGAGCCCGGTCTTGGCGGTTTCGGGCGCGGGCGCCATCGCCCTGGAATTTCCGATCGGCGCCCGGTACAACGCGATGGGCGAGGCTGGCGTGGCCTTGTCGCAGGACGCGACGGCGATCTGGTGGAACCCGGGCGGCCTGGCCTTTCTGCAGGATCGCAGCACGCCGCACGACCTGCATATCATGCAGTCGAAGTTGGCGGCGGGACTGGCCGACGACATCGCGCTCTATTTCGGGGGCTACGCGGCGCGCTTGGGCAACGGGACCCTGGGCGCGGGGCTCACCTATCTGGACATGGGCGAGCAGATCGCCACGAGCGAGGATGAGGTCGAACTGGGTACCTTCAGTTCGTACATGTTCGCGTTCGGTCTCGCCTACGGCGTGAAGCTGTCGCCGAACCTCGGGATCGGCCTGGGCGGCAAATATTTTCGCGATAAGCTGGCCGACGATCAGATCCTCCAGGACCGTCGTGGCGGGTCGGGCGATACGTTCGCCTTCGACGCCGGCGTGCTCTGGAAGGTGCCGGCCATGCGCCTGAACCTCGGGGCCGCCGTCACGAACCTCGGCCCGAACATTCAGCACGTGGACGCGGATCAGAGCGATCCGCTGCCCCGCAAGTTGACCGTGGGAGCGGCCTGGGGACTGCTCAACTCCGAGTCCTCGTCGCTGCTGTTGGTCGCGGACGCGCTGATGCCCCTGGTCGTATGGGACGAGGACGACCAGGATTACGGCTTGGGGATCGAATTCGACGAGAACGTCTACGGCTTCGGCGCCGAGTGGTCGTACGTGCAGTCGCTCTTCGTGCGCGTCGGTTACAAGAACGACAGCGCCGGCGACATCCAGGACGTGACCTGGGGCTTCGGCGTGGATCTCGATCGTTGGGTCGGAGAGGGCATCGGCTTCGCGTTCGCGCAGGTGCCGCAGGCGCAGGGTCTGGACAACGTCAAGCGATTCTCGCTGTCCTATCGTTTCTAACCGCGCCTTGACCGGAGCGGGCCGGCGCCGTCGCCGGCCCCTCGCGGGCCAGGAGGTGTCGTGCGTTTCTTGGCTCGGGCCGTGGCCGCCTGCCGACGAACCCAGGCGCGCGCGATTCTGCCGCTGACGCTCACCTTGCTGGCGCCCTGCGCGCGCGGCGCGCCGCCGGGCGTGGCGGCCCAGGACTTGCCGCCACGGGCCGTCGAGCGGGTGCCGTTCGTGCGGCTCGACCCGCGGACCGCGCAGAGCGGCCCGGGTGGCGAAGCGCGCGAGGCCCGCGAGCGGCGGCGACAGGTCGAGACCGCTCGCCGCCTGGACACGCTGCATCGCACGCTGGGACCGCATCGGGTCTCGCGAAGGGGGTTGGCGGAGCTGGCGCGGCGCGGGTTGGGGCCCGCCAGGCTGCCCACGGCTGAGGTTCTAGCCGAGCCTGCGGCGCAGGTCGCCGACACGCTGCACGTGCTGATCGTGCGGATCGGCTTCGAGACCGACCGCAGCGGCGACCTGACCAGCGTCACGACGGACGGGAATTTCCTGCTCGCGCCCGATCCCGCGGCGCGCATCGATCCCCCGCCTCACGACAAGGCGTATTTCGAGTCGCATCTGTACGGGCTGTCCGAATTCTACCGGTGCCAGTCCGGCGGGCGGCTGGTCATCGACGGGCTCGTGTTGCCGCAGGGGACCGAAGACTGCTACCGGCTGGGCGACCTGGCCGACTACGGCCCGGGCGCGGGCGCCTGGTGGACGTTCGAGAAGCTCGAGTCCCTGGTGCGCGACATGATCGGCGCGGCCGACGCGGGCATGAGCGAGGCCGGCTTGGATCTGTCGGCCTGGAGCGACGATGATCCCTTCACGTACGTCATCTTCGTGCACGCGGGCGCGGATTGGCAGAGCGACATCTACAACGATTCGCCCAACGACGTGCCGACCTTCTTCGTGACCCTGGGCGTGGGCGAGTCGTTGCTGGGCGGCGGGATCCTCTCCGAATGCTCGGTGATCCCCGAGACGACGACGCAGGACGGGTACCTGGGCAGCATCGCGGCCGCGCTCTACCACGAGTTCGGGCACGCGCTGGGCCTGGTGGATATCTACGACACGTACACGGGCCTGCCGCGAGCGGGGATCTGGACCCTGATGGACTCCGGCACGAACCTCTCGGCGGTGATCGGCTTCCCGACGCCGACGCCCGCCAACCCGGACAGCGTCGAGATCGAATTCGTGACCGGCCTGCTGCCGCCTTCCCTCGGCGCCTGGGACAAGTGGTTCCTGGGGTGGCTCGAGGCGCAGCCGGCGCGTGGCGCGTGGACGGAGTTGGCCTTGCCGGCCGTGCAGGTGCTGCGGGAGGACTACGAGCGCTACCGGCAGTTCGGTTACGCCTTCGACGAGGCGGATCCGCAGGCGCTGATCGGGGGCGTGTCGACGCGCGAGTTTTTCCTCGTCGAGAACCGTTGGGTGCCGCTCGGCCCGGGGGAGTTGCCGGACAGCAGCCTGGCGCTGGTGCGCGACGAACAGACGGGGGTCGTGCTCTATCTCGCCGGCGACGATCCGGACGGCGGCGGGCCGCTGCCGCCGCGCAACACCGGCATGTATGACTATTTCCTGCCCGACGGCGGCCTGTTGGTGTGGCACGTGAACCAAGCGCGCATCGAACCGTCGCTGGCGGACAATACGATCAACATCGATGGCGACGGCCTGCGGCTGATCGAGGCGGACGGCATCCAGGACATCGGCGTGCTCGAATCGTACGTGCTCGGCTTCTACGGCAGCGCGCGCGATCCCTTCCACGCCGGGCGGGACGGTTCGCCTGTCACGTCGGTCGCGCTGGCCCAGGAAGGCGCGCCCGCGAGCCGCGCCTACGACCGCTCCTGGACGGGATTCCTGCTCGAAGACATCTCGCCCAACGAGGCGGTCATGACGCTGCGCGCCATGGTCGCGCCCACGGCAGCGGACGGCGTGATCGAGCTGCCGCCGTACGACGCGGCCGACGCGGTCGCGCTGGGCGGCCAGCCGGGTCCGCGGGCGCTCGAGGCGACGTCCGTCACGCCGATCGAGTTTCCGGGCGGCGGCGGCCTGCTGTTGGCCGACGCGCCCGACCCCGCCTGGGGCGACTCTCTCTTCACCGCGTGGGGAGCCACCCTTTTCGCGGTGCGCCCGTCCGGGGACGCGGTCGCCGCGCCGCCGGCGGGCCTGCCGTTGGGCGCGATCCACCGCTTCGGCGCGGCTCTCGCCGGACCGCCCGCGCTGTTGGCGGACGGGGACGAGGTCTTGGCGATCGTGGGGGCGCGCGACGGCGAGGTGTCGGCCTTCCGCACGACTGACGCGCCCGACGACGCCGTCGCGCTGGCGTGGACGGCGCGGGTCGGCGCCGCCCTGCCCTGGGCGCCGGCGCGCGCGGGCGAGACGGGCACTCTCAGACTGCTCTGCCTCATCCCGCCCGACTCGTTGCGGTCGTTGGACGTCGGAGGGAACCTGTCGGAGGCCGCGCTGTCTGCCGCAGAGGCCGGCGACTTCGCGTTGCCGCCGCTGGCGCTGGGGCTGCCGACGGACGCGACGGCGTGGGCGGTGTTCGGCGCGCGCGGCTGGTTCGTGGCCGCAAACGCCGCGGGCGGCGCGCCGCCGCAGTTGAGCGCGGCAACCGAGTATGGTTTCGAGCCCGGCGTGGCTCCGGCGGGGGCGGCGATCATCCCGCGGGCCGAAGGCCCCCTTGTGGTCGTGGCGGGCGAAGACGGCTCGCTGCGCGCCTGGCGCGCCACGGACGCGGGCGGCCAGAGCCTGGCCTGGGCCACGCGTCTGGAGGCCGCGCCGGCGGGCGAGTTGGCCGTCGCCGATCTCGACGCCGACGGGCACAACGACCTGATCGTGATCACCGCGGAGCGGGTGCACGCCTTCAACGCCGGCGGCGTGGCGCTGCGCGGCTACCCGGCGCGGCTGAGCGAGCTGTTCCCGCTCGCCGCGGACGTGCGGCTGGCGGGACCGGTCGTCGTGTGCGACACGGCCGCCGACGGGCGCAATGAACTGCTCGCCACCACGACGCGGGGGCATTTGATCGGCCTGGACGCGACCGGCCGCTTGCTGCCGCGAACGCCGTTTCTCTGGGGCGGAGAGCCGGTCAGCGCGCTGATCGCCGCGCCGACGGACGCCGCCGCCGGCCGGACCCTCTGGTTGGCGGACGCCGGCGGCCGCACCGCGCCGCCGCTGGCGCGGCGCTGGCTACCGGGCCGGCTCGCAGGGTATCGCTTCCCCGATTGGGTGGGCGTGGGCGAGGGGACGTCGGAGTGGCTGGGTCCCGCCGGCGGGCCGGCGCGGGACGGACCGGTCGGCGCGGCGCGCCTGCTGGCCGCGGTCTCGCCGCTGCTCGACGAGCGCGAACGGGTCGTGCTCTACCCCAATCCCGCGCGCGACGGTCGGGTCACCGTGCGGTTCTGGAGCGAGACGGCCGAGCCGGCGCACGCCAGCCTGCACGACCTCGCCGGGGAACTCGTCGCGCGGGTCGCGATGCCCGCGCAAGCCGGGGCGATCAACGAGTATGTCTGGAGCCTGCCGCATCTGGCGAGCGGGCTTTACCTGGTGCGCGTGGACGCCTCCGGCGCCGCCGGACGACGCCGCTGGCTCACGCGGCTGGCCGTGGAGCGCTGACGCGCGCACGTCTCGGGAGGGAAGCGATATGTTCGTAGCCTTTGCCAAGGTCGCCATCGCCGTGGCCGCTCTCAGTCTGCTGGGCTGGCCGCCGGCGGTTGCCGCCGGCGTGGACCAGGGCGAGATCGGCGGGAGCACCGCTCAGGCCGAAGAGGTCCGGGAGAGTCGGCCGAGCGTGGCGCTGCCGATGGCCATGTCGCTGGTGCTGCCGGGCCTGGGCGAGGTGGTCACGGGACACCGGCGCGGCTACATCCTGATGGCCGTGGACATCGCCAGCTGGATCGGGGTCAAGCACTACCACGACCTGGGCAACGAGAAGCGGGACGAGTACTACGACTTCGCGGACTTGTATTGGAGCGAGGCAAGACTGCTAACGGCCTATGATGCTATGAATCCCGATCAGCCGGGAATTTTCTATTTTCCTCTTTTCGATCCGGTCACGAGCATCACTGATCTGCCGCTTGGCGTCACGAGAGAGGAGGACGAGCGCGAGTACTACGAGAACCTGGGCAAGTGGGATCAGTTCGTGTTCGGCTGGGAGGATTTCAGCGATCCGCGCAATTACGTCGATCTCGGCCCCGATTACACGAGCCAGGATCTGCAGGACCCGCGCACGTCGGCGCTGCGCGAAGCGTACCGCCGGATGCGGGAGGATTCGAACGATCAGTTTACAAATCGGGACCGACTTCTGTACCTTAACATGGTCACCCGCGTGTTCAGCGCTTTCCAGGTCGCCTACCTGCAGGGGGCGCTGGGCGGAGGGCCGCGCAGTGAGATGCGCGTGGCGGGGCATCCTGTTATGTTGATAGCGGATCCGTGCGGTTGGCGCGGCGGCAGGCTCGGCGTGGCCGTGTCGTGGTGAACGACCTGGTAGCGAGGATGTTTGTTGTGAGGCAGCCGATGACAGGCAGCCCGAACCGCTGGACGAAAGCCGCGTGTCGGGTCATCGCGCTCGCGGCATGGCTGAGCGTGGCGGTCGCGACGCCTTGCCTGGGCGATGAAGTCGGCGGAATCGCGACAGACGGCGCGTGGCTCGACACCGAGCGCGCCGTGCTGGGCGCGCAGGCGTCCGCGCTCTGGACGGCGGCGCAGCTGTCCGATTCCGACGTGGGAGGCGTGCGCGTCGACCGCGCCGGCGGGCCCAGTTCCGCAGGACGCAAGGTGAAGGCGGGCCTGCTATCGCTGCTGTTGCCCGGCGCGGGCCAGTACTATAACGGGGATCGCGACAAGGCGTGGGTTTTCGCCGGCGTGGAAGCGGCGGTTTGGGCTTCCTATTTCACCTTCGACGCGCAGGGCGGCAGCCGCACCGACACGTACGAGGAGTACGCGGTCATTTACGCGGACGTGGCCGGCGAGCGCTCCGACGACGCCTACTGGCGCGCGCTCGGGCGCTATCTCGACAGCGATGCCTACAACGAGTCGTTGCTGAGGGAGGCGCGGGCCTTCGATATCGAGCCCGTCGAGCTCATCAGCGCCGAGGACAGTTGGCAGTGGCGCAACGAGGATTATTTCCGAGTCTATCAGGAGCTGCGCGCGGACGCCGCGCGCGCCTACGACCGGCGCGATTTCATGACGTTCTTCGCCATCGTCAATCGCGTCGTGGCGGTCTACGACGCCGTCCGCAACAGCGTGGACGACAAGCTGCAGGGCGAAGTCCTCGGTTTCCACGTCGAGATGAGCGTTTCGCCTTCCCTGCGCCACCCGAGGACCGGATGCACCTTCACGCGCCGATTCTGAGCCGCGACTCGCGAACGGGCGCCTGGACGCTGTTGGCCCTGGCTCTGGGGGTCGGCGGTTGCGCGCCGCGCTTCGACGGGCCGGCGCCGGCGGTGATGGAGTCAGAGACGGCCGGCGTGGCCGGAACGGCGGCCGCGGGGTCGGCGCCCACCGGCGTGGTGCTCCTTTATGTTTACGAGAACACTCGTTCGGCGCCCTACTATCCGCTGGAAGGGGTGTCGGGAGTGGCTTGGTCGGCGGACGGCACGCTGATCCTCTGCGACGAAAAGCGGGGACGCGTGCACGCTTGCGAGGCGATCTCCGGCGAGTGGTACCACTTCGACGCCGGCCCCGAAGCGCCCTTTCGTCCGGTCGATGTCCGCGTCGACGGCTTCAGTGTCCTGATCCTCGACATGGGTTCGCGGTTGTTGTTGCGCTACGACCTGGGCGGAGCCTACCAGGATCGGCTGATCAATTTTCAACAGATCGACGCGACGCGTGACCGGCTCCCTTCCGCTTTCGATGTCGATCTGGATGGAAGGCTGGTCTGCGCGGACGCCGCGCAGGAGCAGCTGCTGCTGCTGGATTCCTTTCTCAACCTGCAGCAGACCATCGGAGGGCCTGGAACGCATCGAGAGCAGTTCGACGAGCCGAGCGGGATCGCCTTCCTGAACGACGGCGGTTTCGTCGTGGCCGATCGCGGCAATCGGCGACTGCAGTGGTACAGCCGCCTCGGCTATTTCGAGGGCGTCGTCGGCGGCGAATTCGACACCCACAATCCCCTGCTCACTCCCCAGGGTCTGGACACGGACGCCAGCGGCAATCTTTTCGTGGCCGATCCCGCCGCGGGCGCGGTGCACGTCTTCGACGCCGGCCTGGGACTCCAGTTCACCGCCGGATCCGAACTCGGCCTGTTGGCCGCGCCCCTGATCCCGGTCGATGTCGCCGTCGGACCCGATGACCTGTTGGCCGTATCCGATCGCGGTCGGCAGGCGGTGCTGGTCTACCGCATACTCTACGAGTGAGCGCGCGCGGAGGGTTCCGTGCGACTTTCCTTCCCCACTCGACGGCATGTCCGCGGCGCCGCTTGGCCCGGGGCCGCGTGGCCGCGGCTGGCGCTGGCGATCGGTCTGCTGGCGGCGGGGAGCGCGCGGGCGGGCGCGACGGTCGGTTCGGCGGCGCCGGCGTCGGCCACGCGCGATTCAGCCGTGACGCGGGAGGAGACCGAGGTCCATCTGCTCGCGGCCCAGACCACGTCCCTGAGATTGGCGCATCGCTTCGTCGTGCCGGGCAGCGTGACTGCCGTGGTGGGAGGAGTGGTCTGGGAGGCCCCGGACGATTTCCGGCTGCAGGCGGACGAGGGCATCTGGCTGCCGCAGCGTCCGTTGGGCGCGCCCGAAGGCGGACCGGTGGCCGTGCGCTTGCGCTATCGCTTTCAACCTGTGCCGCTGCCGGCGCTGCGACAGCTGCGCGAGCCGGCGCGGCCGCCGGCGCCTGCGGGGGCCGGCGGCGGGCCGAAGGTGGAAAACGTCCGCGCGCCCGGAACTGTGCCGGCGATGGCCGCCACGGGCGACTTGCAGGTGCGCGGCAGCAAGTCGGTGCGGCTCGCCTCGGGCAACCGGCGCGAACTCGTGGTGGATCAGAATCTGCGCCTGACGATCGACGGCCGCCTGACGCCCGAGATCGCCGTGCGGGCCGTGCTGTCCGACGACAATCTGCCGATCGTGCCCGAAGGAAACACCGAACAGCTGCGCGACGTGGACAAGGTGCTGGTCGAACTGGAAGCCACGCAGTGGCGCGCCACCCTGGGCGATTTCGTGGCCAAGCGCGAAGGCAGCACCTTCGGCGATTACCGACGCAAGCTGCAGGGCCTGCAACTGGCAGCCACGCCCCGGCCGTGGCGCGCCGACGCGCTGGCAGGGGCCCCGCGCGGCGTCTACCGAACGCTGCAGATTCGCGGCGAGGAGGCCAACCAAGGTCCGTATCGGCTGGGGGGCACGGAGGCCGGCGGCAACCTGTACATCGTGGCCGGCTCGGAACGCGTCATGCTCGACGGAGAGGCGCTCGTGCGCGGGGCCGACCGCGACTACGTCGTGGACTATGTCCTGGGCACGATCACGTTCACGTACCGGCGGCTCATCACGGCCGAGTCGACCATCGTCGTGGAGTTCGAGCAGGGCGAAGGACCCTATGCGCGGACCGTGGCCGGAGCCGGCGCGGGCGTGGACGTCGTGCTGCCGCTGAGCGGGCAATTGCCCGGTTCGATCGACATCCGCGTGGCGCGCGAGCGCGACGATCCCCAGCGCTTGCGCAGCGGCGAGTTGACGGAGGAGGACCGCGCGGCTTTGGCCGAGGCCGGCGACGACGCGGCGGCGGCGATCGCCTCGGGAATCGCGGAAACAGATCCCGGGGAAGGGGACTACCGGCGCGAGGCGGACGATCTCTTCGTCTACGATCCGCAACTGGGCAGTTATGACCTGAATTTCTTCTTCGCCGGGTCCGGGCAGGGCGACTACGGCCTGGACTCGCTGACCGTGACGGGCACGCGGGTGTTCAGCTACCGTGGCGCGGGACAGGGCAGCTACCGTCTGGGACGTCTTCTGCCCCTGCCCGTCGAGCAGGCGGTGACGACCGTTGCCGCGCGGCTCGGCGACTCCGCGCAACCGCACCTGGCGTTCGAATGGAACGCCAGCCGACTGGATCGGAACGTCTTTTCGCCGCTGGCGGATCAGGACAACTCCGGCGTGGCCTGGGCGCTGCGGGTGGCCACGGGGGAAGGGGGGCTGCGCGCGGGACGGAGCACGCTCGGTCGCTTCTCCCTCGAGGGATCCCACGAGAACCGTGACAGCCGGTTCCGGCCGTTTCTGCTGCGGCGCGACGTGTTCGCTTACGATCGCTGGGGACTGGGCGCGCGCGCCGGACGCGACGGCTTTCTCGACGAGCGCGACGTGGAAAGCCGCGCGTGCGCGACTTGGCACGCGGGGGAGGACCGTCGCCGGGGGCGCGTCGCGGCGGAATGGGGACGCCTGTCGCACGGCGCCGCGCTGCGCGCGTCGCGTTGGTCATTGGACACGGCGTGGCGGCTAGGCGCGCTCGAAGCAGCTTCGCAGTGGGCCGGGGCCGACGCGACCGACGCGCGCGATCCGCTCGACGTGCGCCGAAATCGGCAGCAGCACCGGCTCGCCTGGACCACCTCCTTCGCGCAGCCGGCGGTGCGCTGGGAACAAGACGAATGGACCGACGCGGCCCGGACCGCGGGCATCGCCGCCGGTTCACGCCTGCGCCGGCTCACGGGCGCGCTGGCCGCGCCTGCCGGCAGCACGTGGCATTGGCAGGCCGAGTTCGAGCGGTCACTGGCGGATTCGTCGCGGCAGGACGGTTGGGCACGAGAGCGGGACGGACGCACCTGGCGACTGCAGCTGACGCCGCCGTCCTTGGGCGGCGTGCGCCTGGCCGGCGACGGCACGTTGAGGCAAGTGCGCCGGGACGCCGGCGAGACGCAAACGACCCGGCTGGCGCGGCTGACCGCCGCCGCCGCGTGGCCGCGCCTGGGCAGCGATTGGAGCCTGGGCTACGGCGTGGACAACAGCCGCGCGGAAGTGCTCGACCGACAGGTGGTCTTCGTCGGCACGCGTCTGGGCGATTACAACCAGGACGGCTTGTTCGTCGGCATCCGGCAGGGCGATTACAGCGTCGTCTACGCCGGCACGGACAGCCTGGTTTCGACGACGGAAGTCAGCGGCGACCTGACCTGGCGACAGGATGTTGCGCCGCTGGGCCGCGATCGCAAGTGGGCGCGCGCCAGCACTCTGACGCATCTGACGGCCAGAGGACGCAGCCGCGAGACGGACGTCGGGCGCCTGCTGCGCCTGGCCCCGGATGCTCTGTTCGATCCGGAGCAGGCGGTGCTGGGCGAAGTGGCCTGGCAACAGGACCTCAATCTGCTGCAGGGCTGGCAGGCCGTCGACCTACGCCTGCGCTGGGACTACGCGCAGACACGCGACCGCCAGTACGCGGCGCATCCCGAAGACCGGATCAGACGCGGGTGGCAGACGACGTTCACGCGCAATCTGTCGGAGACCACGACGCTCCAGCTGCGAGCGGCGGATCAGCAGGAGGAGAGGCTCACGCGAGCGGGCCTGGCCGGCAACGAGAGCAGCTACGACGCCGACAGTTGGACCTGGGAGGCGGAATGGTCCGCGCGGCCGGGCGCGGGCAACCGCCTGGCTCTGGGCGCTGAATTGATCCGCAGACGGGATGCCGTGTCCGGCGTGGCCCAGGACGAGTGGGCCCTGCGGCCCTCGGCGCGCTGGCGTCTGGGGCCGCGCTGGAGCGGCAACCTGGAGCTGCGCTGGGCCAGCGTGGAGAGCGACGAGCCGGACGGGGTCGCGCGCCCCTACTTCTTCCCGTATCCCGGCGCCAACCGCGACGTCACCGCGCGCGCGGCGTGGGACCCGACGCCGCAATTGAGCGTGTCGGCGAGTTGGTACGGCCGACAGCGCGGTGAAGGGGGGTGGCAGCATGACGTACGGGTGGAATCGACGGCGCGCTTCTGAGGCCGTCGCGCTCGCGGTCGCGCTGTCGCTGTCCTGCGCCGCCAGTGGCGCGTCGCGGCCCGTGACGGTGCGCTGGGCGGAGCCCGCGGCGCTTGCCGGGGAATTGGACCGATATCTGCGAGAGGACCAGGCCTGGGCGCGGCAGTTGCCTGCGGCGCTGCGGGACGTGTCGCTGCCGGTGTCCAGCAAGGAACTGGAAGCCTGGTTGCGGACCAGCGCGGCTCAGGCCGGCGCAGGAGCCGCGGCGTCGTCCGCTTCCGGCGGAGGGCGGACCGCGGCGTCGCTCTTGCGCGACAGATGGCTGGCGCGCGGCCATCTGGCGGCAACGGTCACGGCGGCGCAGGCCGATTCGGTCGGCCCGTTGGAACTGGCGGTCGCGCCGGGACCTCGCTTCGAGCATGGCGAGGTGGTCGTCGAGGGGGCGGACTTCCCCGGGCGCCAGCGTCTGCTGGAGACGACTCTGCCGCGCGCGGGCGCGCCGGTGCGCCCGGAGGAATGGGACGATAGAGTGGAACTTCTGCTGCGCGGAGCCGGCGAAGCGGGATTCCCCTTCGCGCGCTGGGCGCTGAAAGACGTGCGGGTCGATGTCGAACGGGGCGTGCTGGACATCACGGGCATCCTCTTCACCGGACCGCGCGCCGTGCTCGGCGCGCAAAGCTGCGATCTGCCCGACGGGCGCGGGGCCGCGTTCGTGCGGCGGGCGAGCGGGCTCGTGACGGGTCGCCCATGGCGGGAATCGGAGGTGAGGCGAGCCAGGGCTCGGCTGAGCGAGCGTGGTCTCTGGGCCCGGGTGGGAGAGCCGGCGGTCTACGCGCTGAGCGGCTTGGATACCGTGGGCGTGCACTGGCCGATCACGCCCGTCGAGCGGCCCAACCGCTTCGCGGCGGTGCTGGGCCTGAGCCGCGCGCGGGACGGCGGCGGGTCGCGGCTGAGCGGTCAGGCGGAGCTGCGGCTGCCGAATCTCGCCGGCACGGGGCGGCGCCTGGAGACGTCCTGGTTCGATGACGGGCGCGGGCGCTCCCGGCTGACGTTCGGCTACCTCGAGCCGCTGGCGTTCGGCACGCCGCTGGATATGGAGGGGACGGTCGCGCACGAGGTGGCGAGCGATCTGTACACGCGAATTTCGCTCGACGCCCGGGCACGCCTGGCGGTCGTCGCGGCGTGGGGGCTGGAATTGGGGCTGGGTTGGGATCGCGGCACTTTCCCGGTGGGAGAATGGCAGCGCACGGTGCGCTGGCGCGCCAGGGCCGCCTTTCTGCGCCGGCGGGCGGACCCCGACCGCAGCGGCTGGAGCGCCGCGGTCGGCTTCGAATCGGCCCGGCGGCAGGCTGTCGCGGCGGTGGACACCCTGACCGAGGCGGCAACGCCGGCGGGCGGCAGCGTCGAGCGACAGACGCTGCTCGATCTGCGCGGCGAAGGGGAAATCTACTTCGGGCCGACGGTCAGCCTGGCCGTGCGGGCGGCCTACGAAGAGGTCGACGGCGAGGGGGCGCCGATCCCGCTTTCGGAACAGTACCGCTTCGGGGGCGCGCGCTCGGTGCGGGGGTGGCGCGAAGGAGAATTCCGCGGCGAACGCGTGGCTCATGGATCTGTTGAACTTAGAGTAGGAAGATATTCTCAATCAAGACTTTACACGTTCTTCGATCTCGGGTATTTTCGCTTCCGGGTTCTGGAGCCGACGCTGGAGGACACCGAGCGCCTGGTGTCCCGCGAGGGGACCGTGCGGGGGTTTGGCCTGGGTCTCGAAACGCGCGCCGCGGGCGGGGACGTCTTGCTGGCCGTCGGCCTGCCGGGCGTCTGGGACTTCGAGCGGGCGATGCTGCACGTGTCGCTCCTGCAGTCCTTCTGAGCGCGGGGTCGCCCGGTCGAGGCGGTGAGGTGCGACGCGGGAGGCGGGCATGGGGCGTGAGGCGGCGCGAGCGGAGATCGCCAGGCTGAGGGCGGAGATCGCCCGTCACGACCTGCTCTACTATCGGGACGCGGCGCCCGAGCTCGAGGACGAGGCGTACGACGGGTTGGTGCGCCGGTTGCGCGAGCTCGAGGCGAGCCACCCCGACCTGGTCACGCCGGGCACGCCGACCCAGACGGTCGGGGGAGAGCCCGACAGCCGCTTCCCCGGCGCGGCGCACAGCCGTCCCATGATCAGCTTGCAGAACAGCTACGATCCGGCCGAGGTCGCGGCGTTCGACGCGCGGGTGCGCCGCGAACTCGGGGTGGAAAGCGTGACGTACACGATCGAGCCGAAGATCGACGGCGTGGCGGTCGCTCTCCGCTACGCGGAGGGAGAGTTCGTCCTGGGCCTGACGCGCGGCGACGGTCGCACCGGCGATGTCGTCACCGCCAACCTGGGCACGTTGCCGGACGTGCCCTCGCGGTTGCCGGATCAGTGGCGCCGGGTGCTGCCGGGCGCGCGCGAGTTCGAGGTGCGAGGTGAGGTCTTCCTGACGCTCGAGCGCTTCCACGCCCTGAACAGGGAGCGCGAGGCGGCCGGCTTGGCGCTGCTGGCCAATCCTCGCAACGCCGCCGCCGGCACGCTCAAGACCCTGGACCCCGCGATCGTGCGGGGCCGGCGGCTGTCGCTGCGCTGCTATCAGCTCTTCCCGCTGGACGCCGCAGAGGAGCCGCCGACCCACGCCGCGGAGATCGCGGCGATCCGGCGGCTGGGCTTGCCGGTTCCGGAGTGGTTCGCCGTCGTGAGCGACGCCGGACAACTCGGGGGGCGGTTGTCGGAGCTGCAGGCCTTGCGGGAGACGCTGCCCTACCAGATCGACGGCGCCGTGATCAAGGTCGACGACCGGCGCTGGCAGGCCGCGCTGGGCGAGACGGCCAAGGCGCCCCGCTGGGGGCTGGCCTACAAGTACGCCGCCGAAACGGCCCAGACGCGGTTGCGCGACGTGGTGTCGCAGGTCGGGCGCACCGGCGTGATCACGCCCGTGGCCGTGCTGGAACCGGTCACGCTGGCCGGGAGCACGGTCTCTCGCGCGACGCTGCACAACTGGGAGGAAGTCGAGCGCAAGGATCTGCGCATCGGCGATCTCGTGATCGTCGCCAAGGGGGGCGACGTCATTCCCAAGGTCGTGGGCCCGCTGCCCGAGCGGCGCGTCGGGTCTGAACGGGCGCCGAGGCGCCCGAAGGTCTGCCCCGTCTGTGGCACCGGAGCCGTCCGCCGCGACGGCGAGATCGCGGTCCGCTGTCCCAATCACCGGTGCCCGGCCGTCGCGGCGGGACGGCTGCGTCATTTCGCGGGGCGCGACGCCTGCGACATCGCCGGTCTGGGCGAGCGCTGGGTCGAGCTCTTTCTCGAGCATGGCCTGATCAAGGAGCCTGCCGATCTGTTCCGTCTCGACCGCGACGACGTGGCGGCCCTGCCGGGCTGGGGCGCGAAGTCGGCGGACAACCTGCTGGCTGCCCTCGCGCGCGCCAAGCAGCGTCCGTGGGCCGCCCGCATCTTCGCGCTCGGCATTCCAGGCGTGGGCGCGGCGACGGCCGGCGTGCTGGCGGCCCGCTTCTCATCGATCGCGGCGCTGCGCGCGGCGACCGCCGACCAGCTGCAGGCGCTGCCCGACATCGGCGAGATCGTGGCGCGCGAGATCACGGAGTTCTTCGTGACGCCGGAGGGAGGTCGTCTCGTGGACGACCTGGCGCGGGTCGGCTTTTGGCAGGCGACCGAGGCCGCGCCCCCGACGCCGCCGGCCGAGTCGGCTGTCCTGGCGGGGCGCACCTATGTCCTCACCGGCACGCTGCTCCAGTCGACCAGGGCCGAGGCCAAGAAGGCGCTCGAGGCGCGGGGGGCGAAGGTCACGTCGAGCGTCAGCCGCCGGACGAGCGCCGTGATCGTGGGCGCGGATCCCGGCAGCAAGCTCGAAGAGGCGCGTCGTCTGGGCGTGCCGATCCTCGACGAAGACGGCCTGCAGCGCCTGCTGCGCGGGGAGACGGAGGACGATGGCGCGCGGAGCTGAGTCGCGGCCGCCGCGTGCCGTCTTCCTGGCGGCCAGGGCGCCCGGCGCGCCCGGACGCTGGCTGCTGCTCGACGCGCTCTCGCCCGGCGCGCTGTCGGAGACGGGCGAGGAGCGCACTGGACCGAGCGCGCCGGCGGGCGCGCTCGTCATCCGCGATGACCGTCGCGCCGAATTGCGCTCGCGGGCCGGGGGCGGCCTCATGGTCACGCGGCCCGCGCTCTGGGCCCTCCTCGATCCCTGCGCGGCGGGCACCACGACCAGCCTGGACGCCGCGGACGCGATCGACACGGAGCTGGCGCTGAGGCATGAGGGCCGGCGACTGTGGGAGCGGCTGGCCGCCTTTCGTGCCCTCGATCCAGAGCTGCGCGTGGCATGCCGGGGAGATCTTGCTCCCTTCGCCGGCTCCGCCGCTCGCCTGTGGGATGCGCTCGTGGCGCTCGCCGAGGCCAGCGACGCCAACCCCTTCGCTGGCTGGACCCCGCCCGCGCCCGCCCAACGTCCGTCTTTGGCGCCGCGCGACGTGCCCGAGGACCCGGACGAGTTGGGCGAATGGATGTGCGACGCAACGGGTCTGGGCGCTTTGTACGGCGAGGCGTTCACGGCTCGCGTGCAGCAAGCCGAGATGGCGACGGCCGTGGCCGGCGCCCTGGCGGCCGGACAACCGTTGCTGGTCGAAGCCGGCACGGGCAGCGGCAAGACCCTGGCCTACCTGCTGCCGCTGTTGGCGGCGCTGTCGCGCCGCGGCGGACGCGGTTGCGTCGCGACCCACACGCGCGCGTTGCAGACGCAGATCCTGGAGCACGATCTGCCGCTGCTGGCGCCGCTTTTCCCGCGGCTGCAGGCGCGTCTGCTCATGGGGCGCCGCAACTATCTCTGCCGGCGGCGCAAGCTGCGGTTCCTGGGCCGGCCCGCGGAGTCCTTCGAGGCGGCGGCCGCGAAGGCCTCGTTCCGGCTGTGGCTCGCGGAAACACCGGCCGGCCGCCGCGAGGAATTGGCTGGGCACCCCTGGCTGGACCGATACCTGCCGGAATTGTTCGACTCTCCCGAGCCGTGCTCGCCTTCGATCTGCCACGGACAGGACGAGTGCCATGTGCAGCGAGCACGGCGACTCGCGCGCGAGGCCGACCTGGTGATCGTGAACCACTCCCTGCTGATGAACGACTTCGCGGCCGGGCACACGTTGGTTGGTCCCTATGCGCTGCTCGTCGTGGACGAGGCCCACCGCCTGCCGCAGGCGGCGCTGGAAACGGGCTCGATCCGCGTCGAGGCGGGGCGGCTGGCGGTGATCGAGGAACTGATCGGCGAGGTGCGGCCCGGCGGCGGACCGCCGGAATTCCTGCGCCACCTGGCCGACCGGCTGGCGGATGGCGCTGGCGACGGCGTCAGCGCCGCGGCGGCCCTCGGCGGCTTGAGCGAGGCGGCAGTCACCTGCTTTGCGGCTTGCCGGGCTTGGCTCGAGAACTTGGGCCATCAGTTCGACGCGCGCCTGGTCGACAAGTCCCGGCCCAGGGGACGCGTGCGGGTCTATGATGCCGACGAGACCTTTGGCTCGCTGCGCGAATCGACGGCGGCCGTGATCGCGGCGCTCGCGGCCGCGGGCGCCGCCTATGCCGACGTGGCGCGACGGCTCGAGGGATTGGAGGGAGCGCCGGCGGGGCTGGAGGATGACTTGGGCACGCTCGCGCGGGCCGGCGAACTGTTGGCAGATCTCCAGCGTGACATCCGGTTCGTGACCGCGGTGTCCGATCCTCAATGGGTCGTCTGGCTGGAGCCCGGCCAGGAGGCGGGCGTGCGGGCCGCGGGCGCGACGCTGTTGGAATCCGGGGATCTGCTGCGTGATTGCTGGCACGGCAGCGGGTTGGCGCCTGTGCTCACCAGCGCGACGCTCGCCGTCGGCGAGGATTTCGGCCACATGCGTCACGAGCTCGGAGTGCGGCGCTGGCAGCCGACCGCGCGAACCGCGCTGATCGCTTCTCCCTTCGACTTCCAGCGCCAGGCGAAATTTCTCACGGTGCCTGGCCTACCGGCGCCCGATCGCCAGGATTTTCCGGAGGCCGTGGCGCGCCTGCTGAGCCGTTTGCTGCAGGTGGCCAGACGCAAGACGCTCGTGCTGTTCACCTCCTACCGGGCGCTGCAACGGGTCGCGAGGGAGCTCGCCGGAGAGAGCGGCCTTTTGGGCCTGGCAGGTGCCGCGGGCGACGCCGCGTGGGCGCCGCCGTTGCCGCTGCCGCTTGTGCTCGCGCAATCGCCCAGCGCCGACGCGCAGGAACTGCTGCTTCGCTTCCGACGCGAGCGGCGCGCCGTTCTGCTCGGCACGAACACTTTTTGGGAGGGCGTCGATTTTCCGGGCACCGAGCTCGAGATCCTGGTCGTGACCAAGCTCCCGTTTCTGGTGCCGGACGATCCGTGGGTCGAGGCGCGTTGCGAGCGCATCGCAGCCGAAGGCGAGAATCCGTTCGAGACGTTCATGGTGCGGGACGCCGTGCTGCGCCTGCGACAGGGGATCGGCAGGCTGATCCGCCGCGCCGACGACCGCGGCGTCGTGGTCCTGCTCGACAGCCGTTTGCACACCAAACCCTACGGGATTACGTTTCTGAACGCGCTGCCCGCCCCGCCCCGCTACTGCGCCGACGCGGCGGAACTCGCCGGGCAGGTGACAGACTTCTTCGCCGATCTTGGCTGATGCGCCAGCGGCGGCTTCGACCGCCGCGGAATGGAACCAGCTTGGACGCAAGGCCGTTCGTTCTGGGCGAGGACACGTGCGACCTCGACGCCTTCATCGCCGTCAGCCGAGGCAACCGAACGGTGCGGCTGGGCGAGACGGGACGCGCGCGCGTCGAGGCCTCGTTGAAGCTGCGCCGGCGACTCGAAGACGGAGAGAGGCGCGTCTACGGCATCAACACCGGCTTCGGTCGCCTGGCCGACACGCTGATTCCCGCCGCGCAGCGCGCGCAGTTGCAGACCAACCTCGTGCGCAGCCACGCGGTGGGCTGGGGCGAACCCCTGCCGCGCGACGCGGTGCGGGGCATGATCTTCTTGCGCGCGGCCAGCCTGGCCCACGGCTGCTCGGGCGTCCGTCCCGAGGTAATCGAGCAGCTGCTCTGGCTGCTGGCGAGCGATCTGCACCCGTTCGTCCCTTCGCGTGGATCGGTCGGCGCGAGCGGGGATCTGGCGCCGCTGGCGCATCTGGCGCTCGTGTTGCTGGGAGAAGGACAGGTGCTGGAACCGGACGGCCGGCGCATCACCGGGGCGGCGGCGCTGGCGGCGCGCCGGCGCGCCCCGCTGCGGCTGGAGGCCAAGGAGGGGCTTGCCCTCATCAACGGCACGCAGTTCATGAACGCGCTTGGGCTGCTGGCCGTCGATCGCGCCGAGCGCCTGCTGCGCTGGGCCGCGTTGGCGGCCGCGCTGTCGTACGAGGGTCTGGAGGCGAGCGTCGCGCCCCTGGGCGCTCGTTATCATGCCCTGCGCCCGCACCCGGAGATCGCGGCCTTCGCCGCGGCGCTCGATGCCCTCCTCGCCGGCAGCCCGATCGTGCAGGCGCACGGCAACTGCCCGCGGGTGCAGGATCCCTATTCCGTGCGCTGCGCCCCCCAGGTGCTGGGCGCGAGCCTGGGCTCGCTGCGCCGCGCGCGGGCAGTGTTGCTGTGCGAAGCGGCGTCGGTCACGGACAATCCGCTGCTCCTGCCGGAGTCAGGGGAGGCGATCTCGGGCGGGCATTTCCACGGCCAGCCGCTGGCGCTCGCGCTCGACGGACTCGCGCTGGCGGCGTGCGAGATCGGCAGCGTCGCGGAACGCCGCATCGCGCTGTTCATGAACGGCAATGGCGGGCGTCTGCCGCGCTTCCTGGCGGCGCGACCCGGTTTCGAGTCGGGTCTGATGATCGCCCAGTATCTGGCGGCGGCGCTGGTGAGCGAAAGCAAGACGTCCGTTTTCCCGGCCAGCGCCGATTCGATCCCGACCTCCGACGGCCAGGAGGATCACGTCAGCATGGGCAGCGTGGCGGCCCTGCGCTTGGGACCGCTGCTCGATCGGGTCGAGGCGGTCGTCGCGCTCGAATTGCTCGCGGCGGGACGGGCATTGCAGTTCCTGATCGACCCAGGGCTGTGGAGCGAGCGCGCACAGCCGCCGCTGCGGCCGGCGGTCTGGACAGGGCGGCTGCTCGCGGCGTTGGCGGGCGCGATCGATCTCGCGCCTGGTGACCGCACGTTGACGGAGGATCTGGAGCGGATCATCGCGCTGGTGCGCGACGAGACGACCTTGGCGGATTTCGCGGCGCCGCTGCGCGCGCTGGACCCGCCCGGAGCCGCAACGGAGGGGGCGGTATGAGTCGCGCGACCGGACCCGATCTCTTCGTCGACGACGCGAGGCTGGGGCAGGGCGCGACCGCGGCGTTGCTGGTGCATGGGATCGGGCAGCTCGTCACGGTCCACGACCCTGAGCTGGACGGCGCGGGTCCGCGACGGGGTCGCGGGCTGGGCGAACTGGGAGTCTTCACGGGCGCGGCCCTGGCCGTCGAGGAGGGCCGGGTGCTGGCGGTGGGGCGCGAGGCGGCGGTGCGGGCCGCCGTGCGGCTTGCCCCGGGCGCCGCGCTCGTGGACGCGGGCGGCCGCTGCGTGGTGCCCGGTTGGGTCGATCCTCACACCCACGCCGTGTTCGGGCGCACGCGTCAGGACGAGTACGAACGCCGCGTGCGGGGCGAGACGTATCTGCAGATCGCCGCCGCGGGGGGAGGTATCCATGCCTCGGTGAGGGACTTGCGCGGGCGGAGCGAGGACGAGCTCGTGACGCTGTCGGTGCCTCGGCTGGCCGAGATGCTCGCTCACGGCACGACCACCGTGGAGATCAAGAGCGGTTACGGGCTGACGCTGGCCGACGAGTCGAAGATGCTGCGCGCGGCGCGGCGCGCGGCGGCGGCGGCCGGCGTGCGCGCGGTGCTGACCTGCTTGGCGGCGCACGAGGTGCCGGCGGAGTACAAGGACAGGCGCGAGGCCTACGTGCGCCTGATCGTCGAGGAAATCCTGCCCGTCGTGGCGCGCGAAGGGCTTGCCGAGCGGGTCGACGTCTTCTGCGAACCGTCTGTCTTCACCCTCGAGGAGACCGAGCGCATCGTGCACGCCGCGGCGCGGGTCGGCTTGGGCGCGACGCTTCACGCCGAGGAACTCGAGCCGATGGGCGGCGCGGCGCTGGCGGCGCGGCTTGACGCGTCTTCGGCGGATCACCTGATCCGGATCGACGCGACAGGAATCGCGGCCCTGGCGGCCGCGGGCACCGTGGCCGTGCTGCTGCCGGGAACGGTGTTCACGCTTGGGTTGGCCCGCTATGCGCCGGCGCGCGAAATGATCGAGGCTGGCTGCGCCGTGGCCCTGGCGACGGATTTCAACCCCGGAAGCTCTCCCCTGCAGTCCATGCCGCTGGTGCAGGCCATTGCCTGCACGCAGATGAGGATGACCCCCGCCGAGGCTCTCGTGGCCAGCACGTTGAATTCCGCCTGGGCGCTGGGCCTGGCGCGGCAGGTGGGGTCCCTCGCGCCCGGCAAGGCCGCCGATTTCTTGCTGCTGGACGGCGAGGACTACCGGCTCGTGGCGTACCGGGCCGGACACAATCCCGTGGCGGCGGTCTGGCGGGATGGGCGGCCCGTCGGCCGCTGAGGCCGCCTTCCGGCGCGGATCCAAGCGCGAGAAAGGCCTGACGGGCCCGGTTCCTGCTTTCCAGAGAAAACGCTCAACTCCATGCCGTGGGCGGCGATCTTAGTAACGGCCGTTGAGATTGGGACCCGGAGCGGCGTCCGCCAGGCAGCCGAGAGTCTCCAGCTTCGACAAGAGCGGAGGGACTCCTCTTGTCCAAGGTCAGCAAGCTCAAACAAGAAGCCTATGACGCGGGCAAGAAGCGCGACTGGGGCAAGGTCATTGTCCTTTATGAGCGCATTCTTGAACTGGACAGCAAGAATCCGGCGCTCATCAACGAATTGGGCGACGCCTATCTCAAGCGCGGCAATGTCGCGCGCGCGATCGAGCACTTCCTGGACGCCGCGGAGAAGTACCAGGCGACCGGTCTGGTCAACAACGCGGTGGCGATCTACAAGAAGATTCTGCGATTCGACGGCGGGAACATGAACGCGCACTGGTTCCTCGCCGAATCCCGCGTGCAGCAGGGATTGGTCGGCGAGGGCGTGGCGCACGCGCTTCAGTTCCTGAGCCCGTGCGAGAAGCTGGGGAGCGAGTACCGGAGCGCCTTTCTCAAGCGCTGCGTGAAGATGCTGTCGCTGTTCCCGGATCAATCGCAGGTGCTCGCGCGCCTGACCACGGTGTTCCGGTTCTGGGCCATGCCGCTCGAGACCGCCCGCGTCGCGGTCTTGCAAGCCTGCCTGGCGCGCGATGCGGGCAGGGGCGAGCGCGCGACGAAGGACGTGACGGCGCTCCTGGAGGAGTTCCCAGAACTGGGCGAGACTCCGGAGCACGAGCGCTGGCAAGGCCGGCCAGGCGCCGGGGCGGAAGAGCCGCCGCCCGCCTGGGCGGACCACAACGCCATCAGTCTCGGGTCCGCGGCCGCTGGCCAGGCTGGCGAGTCCTCTCCGGCCTCCGACGGAGGATCGGACGGGCCGGCGGACGAAGGCGCGGTGCGGGCGCCGGGGCCGGACGTCCCCGAAGCGGACGGGCCGGTGGCCGATCGTCCCGACAGCCTGGCGCAGTCGCTTGGGCTGGTGGATCTGGCGGGATCCTCGCCCGACGGAGGGTTTCCGCTGGCCGGGCTCGATCCTGAGCGCGCCGACCCTGGCCCGACGTCGCCCACGGCTGATGCGGGCACGCAGCCGGCGGCGGCCTCTGCCGCCGCGGGCCCCAGGGACACTCCGGACGATGAGATCGGCGCCAGTGAAGCCGAGCGCGAGGATGACCGCCTCGAGATCGAGATGGACGAACCGCCAGACCTGGGGGAACTGATCCGGGACATGGAACGGCCGGCGCAGCCGCCCGAACCGCCGCCTGCCGAGCCGAAGGTCGATCTCCTGGCGGAGATCCTGTCCGAGGAGAGCACGCCGGCTGCGGACGGCGAGGCGCAGCAACTCGACACGATCGTCAACGAGATCGGCCAGCAGGTCGGAGGCGGCCCGCACGCCGACCCGACGTCGCAGTACGACATGGGCCTGGTCTACCTTGAGATGGGTCTGTTCGACCAGGCGGAAGAGTGTTTCGAAGTGGCATCGCGGTCGCCGGAGCACGCCCTGCGCAGCTACGAGATGTGGGGCGTTGCACTGATCCGCAAGTCGCGCTTCGAAGAAGCGATCGACATCATGGGGCGCGGCCTGCGCATTCCGGGAGCGACCGCGCACGATCTGCTCGGGCTCCTCTATCACACCGGCCAGGCCTACGAACTGGCGGGACGCACCGGAGCGGCGCGCGAGTACTACGAGCGTGTCCATCACGCCGCGCCGGATTTCCTCGATACCGAGAAGCGGCTCGAGGCCCTCGAGTCCGTCTGATGAGGCCGCGCGCGGACGGCCGGGTCAGACCTTGCCTTGCTCCGCCCCGGCCATTCCCCTAACATCCGGCGCCATGACGACCGAGACGCAAGACATGCTCGCCCGCGGCGCGCTGCGGCGACTGATCCTGCTGGGTCTGTTCGCCGGCACGGGCACGGGTGCCGGCTTTTTGCTCGTCGGTCTGCCCAACATCGAATTGGTCACCCTCGTTTCCGCGCTGGCCGGCGTCGTGCTTGGCCGAGCGGGCGGCGGCTTGGCGGGAGCGTTGGCTGCGGCGGCCTTTTCGTTGGGCAACCCGGTCGGCAAGCCGCCTCCGTTGCTGCTGGCGGCGCAGGCGGGCGGCATGGCCATGGCCGGCTGGCTCGGCGGCGGCGTGGGCGGCGCGGTGGCCGGGTTGCGGCGGGCCGGGCGGCGCACGGCGGCCGCCCTGCTGGCGGGGGGAACCGGGCTGCTCGCGACCCTGTTGTACGACGCGGCCACCAATGTCGCCGGAGCCGCCGCCTTCGCCGTGGACTGGCGCGTGGCGCTGGCGGGGGCCGTTCCCTTCACGCTCGTCCATGCGGGGGTCAACGTCGTCCTGTTCGCGCTGTTCCTGCCCTCCCTGAGCGCCAGGTACGGTCATCTGGCGCGCTCGCCCCTGCGAGGCAGCGGCGAGACGGCCAAGCTGGCGTTGTTGGTGGTCGCCTTGGGCGTATCCGCGCCGGTGCAAGCCGCGCCCGTCGCAACGGAGCGGTCGGAGGCGGATTCCGCCGCCGTGCAGGCGAGGCCCGTGGCGGCGGATTCGACCGGCGTCGCCGAGACGGCCGCGCCCGATCAGCGGCCGTGGGAGCCGTTCGACGCGAATCTCGTGGCGTGGCTGTCGCGTTGCACGAAATGGCGGCCGGTCGAGGACGGAGGCTATGGCGCGCGGATGGTCGCGCGGCACGAGGCGGACACCGCGCCGTGGCCGCTGGTTTTGCGCAACGGCGCGCCGATCGGCACCGGACACCGCTGGGCCGACGAACCGTGGTTGAGCCCGATCACCGGTCAGGAGGCGACGATCGGGGGCTATGGTGTCGACTTGTGGGGCGGCGCAGCCGGTGTGGTGGAGTTGACCGCTGCGGATCGCGTGCCGTCGGCGCCATTGGCGGCCTTCCGTTTTCACAAGGGCGACCACGAGACATACCTGCGCAGCGCGTCCTTCCGCACGCCGCGCGCGCCCTGGCGGCTACGCTTCGATTTCGAGGAGACGCTCGATCGGCAGGGCTACGATTTCCTGCGCGACGGCGATCCCCGCTTCGTCATGCCCGCGGCCGGGTCGGCCGCCTTCCGCTCGGGACGGGGCACGCTCGAGCGCGCCTGGAACCGCGGCGCGCTTACGCTCGCCTTCGAAGCCGTGCGCAAGCATCGCACGGGTTTGGCTTCGGCTGATGTGGACCACGAAGAGGTCTGGGCGGATCGTGCCGACTTGTGCTGGCACGGGCGCACCGGCCTGGGCGATCTGCGCGCGGTGCTCTTCTTCGGCGGCACGGACGTGGTGCGGGAGCGGTCGCGGCTGGCAGCGGCGGCGCTGCGCAAGGTGGAATCGGCGCGAGAGGGGGCGCTGGCCGAGTTCGCCTCACGGGACGGTGAGAGGCGCGTGACGATCTGCGCGACTGGCTGGAGGGTGGATGACACCGGCGCCACGGAAGACGAGGCCCCCGGCTGTAGCGGGCCGCGCAGCGCCGTCGGCGAGGACGTCAGCCTGCGTGCCGGCCTGGAGACCTCGCGCGGCGGCATGATCTGGGCGCCCGCGGTCGCTGCCTGGTGGGACGGGCGGGGCGAGTGGCGCCCGGGCGCGGACGTGAAAGTCCGTGCCCCGGGGGCGCGGCCGTGGTGGGAGGTATCGTTCGAGATGGGAGGGAGGGCGCCGCGGCCCGATGAACTGGCCACGCCGGATGTCGCCGCTGGGGGGCCGCTTCCGGACGGACAGGCGCCCACTCTGTGGCTTTTGCTGCCGAATCCCGAGTTGCGGCGGGAACGCCTGCTGCGCCTCGCGGGCCGGGTCGCGCGCAGCGTTGCGGGAACCGAATTTGCATTGGACGCCAGCGGACGTTCGCTGCGCCGAGGCATCGGGTGGCAGTCAAGCGGCGATGCCGCGGGCGCGACCGGCCGCTGGGACAACGCGCTGGAATTGGATGCCTGGGCCGTGACGGCCTCGGTCACCTTCCATCAGAACCTGTTCGGTCTGCTGCGGGCGCGCGCCGAGGCGACCCGGCGAGGATGCGACGTGCGCGCCGGTGTCCCGCTCGGGTTGCCGCCCGAGCGCTCGGCGTCGCTGTCTGTTGACTGGGAGCATGACGCATTTCACGGCGACGGTGTGTTCGAGCTCGGATACCGCCTCGAAAGCTGCGGCGTGTATGACGATCCTTGGGTGCCCGGCGTGGACTTCGAACTGCCGGCTCGGACTCTGCACCACCTGCTCCTGGGGTTTCGCCTGCTGGGTGCGGACCTTTCCCTCGGTTTGCTCAATCTGGCCGACGACGTGGCGCCAGTGGCCGCCGGCACTCTCGCCGAGGGGCGCCAGCTCCGCCTGCGCCTCGAGTGGACGCTGCTGCGCTAGGACCGCTCGCGGGGGGCGTCGGATCACGCACGAACGCCCGGCGCCGCGGGGCGGGAGGCGGCGGTCATGACGCGGCGCCAAGCGGCTGGATTGCTGCTGGCGGCCCTGCTGATCGCCGGCGGGCGTCTTGTCCGGCACGCCTTGCTCGTGGATGGGGCGGGCGCTTGGCGCGATCCGCTGCTGCTGGAGTCTTGTTTGCCGCCGGAATCGCCGGAGTCGCTGCCGGAAGCGGCCATCCTCGACAGCGCTGCCGTTGAAAAACCGAAAGACACGGCGCGGGAAAGGGCCGCCGGGCCCACGCCCGCTTTCACCGGCGTGCTCGACGTCAACCATTGCTCCGCTGACTCGCTGACCTTGCTGCCGGGCCTGGGCCCGGCTCTCTCCGGCCGCGTCGTCGCCGACCGCCAGGAGCGGGGCCCGTTCCATTCGGCAAAGGATCTGGAGAGGGTCCACGGCATCGGGCCGCGTCTCGCCGCCCGCCTGGCGCCCCGCTTGCGTTTTGCAATGCCGGCGGACTCCGGCAGCGCTGCCGCAGCCCCGGATGCCCCCGTCAACGGGCGCTGAAACGCGAAATCCCACCCAATCAGCTTTTGGTCCTCAAGTTGCGAATGCCCGCGACGAAAATCCTGGCATCGCGAAAGGCCGGATTGCCAACTGCGGCGGCGACCAGATGACGCCCGCGCGAAGCGCTGGGCGCCGGCCGTCCAGTGACTGATAGCCAGCGGGAAGGCAGCAATGGCTACGACCAGCTCGCGCCGGGAGGCGGGGGGCAGCATGAATGTCAGCAAGAGCCTGGTGGTGAAGGACAAGATCGCGGGTCGCCTGCTGGAGGCGAACCTTATCAGCCAGGACGATCTCAACAAGGCGCTCGACCTGCAGAAGAAGGATGGCGGCTCGTTGGGGTTGAGCCTCGTGCGCGCGGGGGCCATCAGCGATGGCGCCTACGCCGAGTTTCTGGGCAAGGTCTACAATCTGCCGGTCGTGAATCTCGAGCGTCTGGAAGTGCTGCCGGAAGTCGTCAATCTCATTCCTGCCGAAGTCGCCACCAAGTTCCAGGTTCTTCCTCTCAGACGAGAGGGGCGGGTCCTGACCATCGCGATGGCGAATCCGAGCAACATCTTCGCCATCGACGACATCAAGTTCATCACGGGTCTCGACGTGCAACCTGTGGTCTGCGGCGAGGTCTCGATCAAGAAGGCAATCGACGCGAACTACGATTCCGCCGACTCGCTCGCCGCGATCATGCAGGGTCTCGAGGACGACATCGAGATCGTCGAGGACCAGGACGAAGATGACATCGCGGGCGTGGACTCCAGCCAGAACGCGCCGGTCGTCAAGCTCGTGAACATGCTGTTGGCCGAAGCGGTCAAAATGGGCGCCAGCGACGTCCACGTCGAACCGTACGAGAAGCACATGCGGGTGCGCTATCGAGTCGACGGCGTGCTCGTGCCGATGATGGAACCTCCGTTCAAGATGAAGAACGCAATCATCAGCCGTCTGAAGATCATGGCGGAACTCGACATCGCCGAACGGCGCATCCCGCAGGACGGCCGCATCAAAATAAAGATCGGCGAAAAGAAGATCGACCTGCGCGTCAGCACGCTGCCCACGATTTTCGGCGAAAAAGTCGTGATGCGAATCCTGGACAAGGGGAACCTCAACATCGATCTCACGGCCTTCGGGATGGAAGCGAAGGCGATCCAAGAGGTGCTCAAGGCGATCGCGGCGCCCTACGGGATGGTGCTGGTGACCGGGCCGACCGGCTCGGGAAAGACGACCACGTTGTACTCGTGCCTGTCGCGGTTGAACACACCAGAGTTGAACATCATGACCGCGGAAGATCCCGTCGAATACAACATCGACGGCATCAACCAGGTTCAGGTGCGGGACGAGGTCGGCCTGACGTTCGCGGCGGCCCTGAAGGCGTTCTTGCGCCAGGATCCGAACGTGGTCATGGTCGGCGAGGTCCGCGATCTCGAAACCGGCTCCATCGCCACCAAGGCCGCTCTGACCGGGCACTTGGTGCTTTCGACCCTGCACACCAACGACGCGCCCAGCACGATCAATCGCATGATCGACATGGGCATCGAGCCGTTTCTGGTGGCGTCGTCGACGAACATCATCATGGCGCAGCGGCTCGTGCGCAGGATCTGCAAGAATTGCAAGGCCGAATTCAAGGTGCCGCCGGAATCGCTCGTCGACGTGGGACTCAGGCCGGACACGGTCGTCTACAAGGGAAAGGGTTGCGACAACTGCGGCGGCAACGGCTATGCGGGCCGCCAGGGGCTGTATGAGGTCATGCCGATCACGGCGGAAATCCGCGAGATGATCTTGGACCGGGCGTCGACCACCGAGATTCGCCAGAAGGCGGTCGAACAAGGCATGTTGACGCTTCGTCAGGACGGACTGATCAAGATCCAGCGCGGGATCACCACCGTGGAGGAAGTGTTGCGCGAAACGTCAGCCATCGACTGACGAAGGCGCGCAATTTCGAAATAAGCGAGGAGGCCGCACGTGATCAACATGCGCGAGTTGCTGGAGGAGATGGTCAGTCGCGGCGCGTCGGACCTGCATCTGACTGCTGGGCTGACGCCCCAGTTTCGCGTCGACGGCAGCGTACAGCCAAGCAACTTTCCGGCGCTCACGCCGGAAATGACCAGGCAATTGGCGTACAGCATCCTGAACGACGAGCAGAAGAAGCGCTTCGAGAACGACAAGGAGCTCGACTTCTCGTTCGGGGTGCAGGGAATCAGCCGTTTCCGGGCCAATGTGTTCATGCAGAGAGGCTGCACGTCCATGGCCATTCGGCAGATTCCTTACACCATCCACAACTTCGAGGAACTTGGGCTGCCGCCGGTTGTGCGCAATCTGGTCGCGAAGCCCCAGGGTCTGATCCTGGTGACGGGCCCCACGGGCAGCGGCAAGTCGACGACTCTGGCCACCATGGTCGACTGGATCAACCGCAACACCGCCGGGCACATCATCACGATCGAGGATCCGATCGAATACGTGCACCAGCACAAGAAGTGCATCGTGAACCAGCGCGAGATCGGCAACGACACGCAGACCTTCTGCGCGGCGTTGAAGTACGTGCTGCGACAGGATCCGGACGTCATCCTGATCGGCGAAATGCGCGACCGCGAGACGATCGCGGCCGCCCTCACCATCGCCGAGACGGGCCATCTAGCCATGGCGACGCTGCACACGAACAGCACCTACGAGTCGATCAATCGCATCATCGACGTCTTTCCGCCCGAGCAGCAAAATCAAGTGCGCTCGCAACTGGCGTTCTGCCTGTCCGGCGTAATCACACAGCAGCTGATTCCGCGCGCGCACGGGCGCGGGCGCGTGCTCATCCTGGAGATCATGGTGTGCACGCCGGCCATCAAGGCCATGATTCGCGACGACAAGGTGCATCAGATTTACGGCATCATGCAAGCGGGCCAGAAGCACGGCATGCAGACAATGAACCAGTCTCTGTATCAGGCATTCGTCAACAAGTGGATCACGCGCGAACAGGCGCTCGGCCGCAGTGCTGACGTAGGAGAGCTGCTGCAGATGATGGGCGAGCCGGTCGGCGCGGTCTGAGCGAGGGAGGTTCTCCGTGGCAACCACGACCTGGATTTGGAAGGGCCGCTCTCCGAAGGGCGAAATCCTCTCCGGCGAGTACGAGGCTTCCGCGAAGCAGGAAGTGTCCGAGTACCTGCGCAAACGGCGCATTATCATCACGACGATCCGGAAGAAGCAGCGCGCGCTCACACTCTCCTTCTTGCGCGGAGGACGGATCCGTGTGCGTGACATGAGCGTGTTCACGCGCCAGTTCGCGACCATGGTCAACGCGGGCCTGCCCTTGGTGCAGTGTCTCGACATCCTGAGCAGGCAGATGGAGAAGCCTGTCTTCAAGCAGGTCGTGCAGCAAGTGATGATGGACGTCGAGAGCGGCTCGACGCTGGCCGAGGGCCTAGGGAAGCATCCGCGGGTGTTCTCCGATCTGTACACCAACATGGTGTCCGCGGGCGAGACCGGCGGTATTCTCGACACGATCCTGACCCGGCTCGCCGCGTATCTGGAAAAAGCGGACGCGTTGCAGCGCAAGGTCAAGGGCGCGATGACCTACCCCAGCATCGTGCTCTTCGTGGCCGTGGGCGCTACGGTCTTCATGCTGCTGTTCGTCATCCCGGTGTTCGCCAAGATGTTCTCCGACTTCGGTGGCGAACTGCCGGCGCCGACGCGCATCGTCATGAATTTGTCCCAATTCCTGCAGAGCTACTGGTGGATGCTGTTGGCGGGCATCGTCGGCCTGGTGTTCCTGTTCAAGCGCTATCGTGCCAGCGCCAGCGGGCGTCTGCAGACGGACAAGCTGTCCTTGCGCGTCCCAATCATCGGCGACGTGTTGCGCAAATCGTCAGTGGCTCGTTTCACGCGCACGCTGGGCACTCTGGTCGGCGCAGGCGTGCCGATCTTGCAGGGGCTCGAGATCACGGCCAAGACGGCCGGCAACGTGGTGATTCAGAACGCGATCGTGCAGACCCAGAAGAGCATCAGCCAGGGTGACACGATCGCCGAGCCGCTGCGCCAGAGCGAAGTCTTCCCGCCGATGGTCGTGCAGATGATCGGCATCGGCGAACAGACCGGCGCGCTTGACGAGATGCTCAACAAGATCGCGGACTTCTACGACGACGAGGTGGACGCGGCGGTTGACGCGCTCACCGCCGCCATCGAGCCGATCATGATCGTGGTCATGGGCGTCATGGTGGGTGGCATGCTGATCGCCATGTACCTGCCGATGTTCAAGATGGCCAATGTCATCGGCGGATGATGAGGATCGGCGGGAGGTCATGGACGCCTCCGCCGCGGATCCCTGCTTGAGCCGCGACGCCAGACGCTTGCTGGGGCTGCGGCTGCTCTTTGCCACGTTCATGGTGGGCACGGGCCTGCTGGTCGTGCGGCTCGGCACGCCGTGGGAAAACGCCGCGTGGCTGGTCGCCGGGATCGCCCTGCTCTACGCCAGCATCGGGGCGGCGTGGTGCGGCTTGCGGCGCGGCGCCGACCTCAGGCGGCTCGCCGTCTGGCAACTGGCCGCGGACGTGGCTTTCGTCAGCCTGCTCTGCCACCTCTCTGGGGCGGCCCCCTTCCGTGTGCTCTATTTCGTGCCGGTGCTGCTGGGAGCCCATTGCCTCGGCGCGCGCGGCTCCGTGCCCTTGGCGGTGTGGGCGGCGCTGGCGGTCGCGGCGGGACAGCTTGCGGCGCCGGCCGCCGGTTTCGACCAGGCAGCGGGCTCGTCCGGCGCGGTGGCGCTCGAGGTCCACTTCACCGTGTGCCTGCTGCTGCTGGTGGGCTGGGGCGCGGGGAGCGCGGCCGACCGAGTGGTGCGGCGCGAACACGAGGCGGCGCGGGCCGCCGCGCAGCTTCGGCGGGCGCGCATCGAAGTCAGCAACGTCCTGGACAACCTGAGCAGCGGTCTGCTCATCACCGATCGTGCCGGGAGTGTCACGACGCTCAACCCGGCGGCCGAGCGCATTCTCGGCGTCGCCGCCGAGGACGTGGCCGGTCGCGAGCTGGAAGACGCCCTCGGAGCCGCGTTGGGAGGACTGGCCGCGCCCATCCGCGCGGTTCTCACGGGCGGCCCCGCCCTGGGGCGAGGCGAACTGAAGATCGTGCGCTGGGACACGGTCGTGATGCCGCTGGGGCTGAGCGTGAGCCATCTGCGCGACGCGGCCGGCGAAGTGAGCGGCGCCATCGCCGTGTTCCAGGATCTCACGGAGGTCCAACGCATGCGCGAGCGGATTCGCGACGCGGATCGGCTCGCCGCCGTGGGGCAGATGGCGGCCAGCATTGCGCACGAAATCCGCAACCCGCTGGGCAGCATCCGGGGCAGTGTGGAAATCCTCGCGGCCGAATTGCGGCTGGAGGGGCACCAGCAGCGCCTGTTGGAGTTGATCCTCAAGGAAAGCAGTCGTGTCAACACGATCATCAACGAATTCCTCGCCTTCGCCAGGCTGCGCCCGCCGAACCGGCGTCCCGTCGCGGTCGGACCCTTTCTGGAAGGCGTGACGCTGCAGGTGCGCCAGCAGGTCGCGTTCAAGGGCGGCGGCGTGCAGGTCGAAATGCGGGCCGCCGAACCCGCGCTGCTGGTCTCGCTCGACGCCGAACAGATGACGCAACTGTTCTTGAACCTGGCCTTGAACGCGTGCGAAGCGATGGAGTACGCAGGCCGGCTCGTGCTGACGGCGTCGGCCGCCGCGGGCAGTGGTTGCTGCGAGTTCGCCGTTCTCGACACCGGTCCCGGACTGAGCGATGAGGCGCGCGAGAATCTCTTCGCCCCCTTCTTCACGACGAAAAAGGAGGGGACCGGTCTTGGTCTGCCGATGGTGGCGCGCATCGCGCACGCCCACGAGGGCACGGTGGAAGTGGGCACGTCGCAAGCGGGCGGGGCGGAATTCCGGGTGCGGATTCCGCTGGCGCAGACGTCCGCGGAGCCCCAGGTCGAGACGGCGACGTTGCCGGAACCGGTCGCCGTGGGCTGATCGGACAGAGGAGACGAATTCTATTCAAGCTGCGGCGCGCGCGACCGATTCAGCGTCTGATCCACACGCGCCGCACCGTCAGGGAGGCATAGATGGCCGACGGCAGGATCTTGGTGGTGGACGACGAGGAGTCGATGTGCCAGTACCTCCAGATCCTTCTGGAGAGGGAGGGGTACGCCGTTGGCACGGCGGGCTCCGGCGCCGATGCCCTGCGCATGATGGAGGAGCGCCCGTATGACGTGGTGCTGACCGACATCACGATGCCGCGCATGGACGGCATCCAGCTCCTGAAGGGCGTGAAGGGGATCGATCCGCACATTCCGGTCATCATGTTGACCGCCTACGCCAGCGAACGCTCGGCCATCGATGCCGTGAATCTTGGCGCGTTCGCCTATCTGCAGAAGCACTGCAAGAACGACGAGATCCGGGTCGCGGTGCGCAACGCGCTGGCGCTGCGGCGAGTTCAGGCCGAGAACTGGCAGCTCAAGCGTGAACTCAGGCGCAAGCGCGGCAAGCTGCGCATCATCGGCCAGAGCCCCAGCATGCTGGCGGTCTTCAAGATGGTGGACAAGATCGCCGCCACGCCCGCGACCGTTCTGATCAACGGCGAGAGCGGGACGGGCAAGGAACTCGTGGCGCAGGCCATCCACGAGCGCAGCGAACGGGCCAGCGGACCCTTTGTCGCGATCAACTGCGGAGCCATTCCGGAAACGCTGCTCGAGAGTCAGCTCTTCGGTCACGTCAAGGGAGCCTTCACGAGCGCCGATCGCGATCACGACGGCTTCTGCCGCCAGGCCGAGGGCGGCACGATCTTCCTGGACGAGATCGGCGAGACCCCGCACGTGATCCAGGTCAAGCTCCTGCGCATGCTGCAAGAGCGCGAGATCTATCCGGTGGGTTCCAGCAAGTCGGTGAAGGTCGATTTGAGAGTGATCGCCGCGACCAATCGCGACCTCGAGGCGGACGTGGCCGCGGGACGCTTCCGCACGGATCTTTACTACCGACTGAACGTCATTCCGTTGCATCTGCCCGCGCTGCGCGAGCGGAGCGACGACGTCCCGCTGCTGCTCGACAATTTCCTGCGCAATCACATGCATGGCTACGCGGGCAATCTGGGCGCGGCGCTCGAGGACGCGGCGCTGCGCTGCCTGCAAGCCTATGACTGGCCCGGCAACGTGCGCGAACTGGAGAACGTGATCGAGCGGGCATGCATCATCCGCGAGGGAGATCGCATCCGCGTGACGGACCTGCCGGAGGCCCTGCGTCGGCCTGGCGCCTGCGTGGCGCCGATCGACAATCTGCTCGGCAGCCACGTCCCGCTCGAGGACGTGGAAAGGGCTCACATCCTGCAGGTGCTGGAGAGCGTCGGCGGGCACAAGAAGCGGGCCGCCGAGATTCTGCAGATCAATCCGTCGACTCTTTACCGCAAGTTGATCCGCTACGGAGTGGCCGCGCCTGGCGCCGAGGACGAGCCGGGCGATGACGCCAATGTCCCCTCCGATTTCGCCGCCGAGATCGAGCACCAGGCTCTGGTCGGCACCGATGGCGACACGTTGGAGGGGCAATAGATGGGCTGGTCGTCCGGTTCCGGGGCGCGTCATGCAACCTGCAAGGCAGGGCGTGCCGCATTCCGGGACCGGCCGTCGGCGCCGGCCGCGGCAAGCGGCGCATTCACAGAGAGATGACGGTGGGAACCGCCGCGAAGCCCGATGGCACGGACATTGCAGACAACCCTGCGATTTGTCATCGGTCTGTTGCAAAGGGGCTCGAGACCGTCTCCAGGCGAGGGCGAGGTCGAAAGCGACCGCAGAAGGAGGTCACACTCGTGTTCAACCGCAAGGGCTTCACTCTGATCGAACTCATGATCGTTGTCGTGATCATCGGCATCCTGGCCGCCATCGCGATCCCGAACTTCATCAACATGCAGTCCCGCGCGAAGGAGGCCTCGGTCAAGTCGAACTGCCACACCGTGCAGCTCGCGGCCGAGGACTTCTCGGTGCAGAACGATGGCGTGTACGCCGCCAGCACGGCCGACGCATTGCCCAACGGCGATACGATGGTCACCCTGCTGCCCGGCGGCGCTCTGCTCGAGAATCCGTTCACGAAGGCTGCGACCGAGCCCATCGATGCCGCGGCGGCGACCGCGGGCCAGACCGGCTATCTGCCGGTGGACCCCGACGGCGACGGCATCTGGGACGGCTATTCGATCACCGGCTTCGGGCGTGAGGCGACGATCATCACGCTGACCAGCGGCCAGTAGTCCGCTTCGATCGAGGGCGGGGCCCCCACGGGGCCCCGCCCCAGCCTCGTACCTGCCGCGTTCGGCTGCCGGGGCACAGAAGGGCGGGCACCATGAAGCGCAGCAAGCGAGCCGCCGGTTTCACCATCATCGAACTCATGATCGTCTGCGTCATCCTGGGCATCCTGGCCACCCTCGTGATCTCCTGCTACTTGAACCTGCAGTCACGCTCCAAGGAGGCGAGCGTGAAGGCCAACTGCCGCACGGTGCAACTGGCGGCCGAGGACTTCGCCGTGCAGAACGACGGCGTCTACGCGGCCAGCCTGGCCGACGCGCTGGCCGGCGGCGCCACGATCGTCGATCTGCTGCCCGGCGGCGTGCCGCTCCAGAATCCGTTCACCAGGGCCCCGAGCGAGCCGATCGACGGCGCGGCGGCGGCGGTGGGCGAGACCGGCTACGCCGCGGTGGACGTGGACGGGGACGGCGTCTTCGACGGTTATGCGATCACGGGCTTCGGCTATGAGGATTTGGTGCTGACGCTCACCAGCGGTCAGTGAACGCCTTCACGGCTGGCATTCCCATTGCAAAACGCCAGAAGCGCCCGCGCTAACCGAAGGCCAGTCAAGGCTGGCGGCCGGGGGCCGGTCGGTTTTCGGCCGGCGGCGGCAGTTTCGCGGGCAGCGGAACCAGCCCGGGAGGGGACATGTCGCAGCGCCAGGGAGCCGGGAACGCCGGCGCGGAAGTGGAGGCCGGTTGCCGGATCGCAGGTCTGGTGAAGTCGTACCGGACCGGTTTCTGGGGCAGGCGGCGCCCGGCGGTGGCCGGGATATCGTTCACGGTCGCGCGGGCGACCGTCACGGGCCTGCTGGGGCACAACGGAGCTGGCAAGACCACGACGCTCAAGGCGATTCTCGATCTGGTTCGCCCCGACGCCGGCCGGATCGAAATCCTGGGTCGGGACCACCACGATCGCCGGGCCCGCGCCCGGGTGGGCTATCTGCCGGAATCGCCTTACTTCCACGACTACCTGAGCGCCGCCGAATTGCTGGATTATTACGGCAGGCTGTGCGACATGCCGGCGCGCGAGCGTCCGCGCCGCGCCCTGGAAGTTCTCGGCCTGGTCGGCATGGCGCAGCACGCGCGCACCCCCTTGCGAAAATTCTCCAAGGGCATGTTGCAGCGAGTGGGCTTGGCCCAGGCGCTGCTGCACGACCCGGACCTGCTGGTGCTCGACGAGCCAATGTCCGGCTTGGATCCGCTGGGACGGCGTGAGGTGCGCGACCTGTTGGGGGAACTGCGGCAGCGCGGCAAGACAATCCTGCTCTCCTCGCACATCGTGCCCGATATCGAGGCGTTGGCTGACGAGGTCGTGATGCTGCAGGAAGGACGGATCGCCGGCGTGCACGACCTGCGCGTCGGCGCCGCGCCCACCTTCGAGGTGCGGCTGGACGGTCTGCCGTCCGATCGCCGGGTCGCGGACCTGCTGGCGGGGGCGCCGCGTCGCGCGCCGAGCGGTCGCCGGGACGGCGTATGCGTCCAGGTCGCCGATTTGCCGCGGTTGCGCGTGCTGTTGGCCCTGTGCGCCGACGAAGGGATCGAGGTGCTGGCCGTGCAATCGCGCCACGGGGGGCTGGAGGATGCGTTCCTCAGGGCGCTGGGCGTGGCTCGCGATCCCGCGGTCGGCCTGATGTCGCGCCGGGCGCCGGACGCGACGAGCGAGGCGAGCCGGACGGCCGAGATCGTGCGGCTGGAGGCCGAACTGTCGGGCGCGGGCGAGGGAGGACGGCGATGATGGGGCATGTGCACGCCGTGGCGCTGAACACCTTCCGCGAAACCGCGCGCGACCGGGTTTTCTATCTGGTCGCCGCCTTTGGCCTGCTGCTGATCGCCAGCAGCGCCGTGCTATCTCCGTTGGCGATCGGGGCGCAGGGCAAGATCGTCGCGGACGTGGGGTTGAGCGCCTTGACCCTTTTCGGCCTGCTGGTCGTGGTGTTCGTGGGCAGCGGGATGGTGCACAAGGAGATCGACAAGCGGACGATCACGACGGTGCTCGCCAGGCCGGTTTCCCGCCGGAGCTATGTCGCCGGCAAGTACTGCGGACTGGTGTTGACCCTGCTGTGCATGCTCGCCGTCATGGAGGTTCTCTTTGTCCTCGTGTCCTTCGTGACGCCCGCCGAATTGCACGCGGGCTACGCGCTTGCCTTCTACTTCGCCTTTCTCGAACTGGCCGTGGTCACCGCCGCGGCCGTGCTGCTGTCGACGCTGGTGTCGCCGCTGTTGACGGCCGTGTTGACGCTGGCCCTGTTCGGCGTGGGGCACGTCAGCGGTGATTTGAAGGCCTTCGGCGAATTGGCGGGGAATCAGACGCTGCGCGCGGCCATGCAGGTCGTCTATTGCGTCCTGCCGAACCTCGAGTTCTTCAACATTCGCGGGGCCGTGGTGCACGGCGAGCCCGTGTCCGGCGCCCATGTCGGCCTGGCCTCCGTGTACGCGGCGGCCTGGATCGCGCTGTTGCTTCTGCTCTCGGGCGCGATCTTCGCGCGCAAGGAATTGAAATGATCGCCGTCGTCCGGCCCGGCGCGCGCGCGTCGCTGCTCACGCTCTTGTCCGCCGCGCTCCTGTTCGCAATCATCACGGGCTGCCTGGCGCGCTTCGACGCGGCGCGCCACGCCGGCAGTCGGCACGAGAAGCTCTATCTGCCCTCGGGTCTTTTCCTGCGCGAGGCGACCGCCGGCTTCCGCGAGGTGGCTGCCGATTGGCTCTGGTTCCAGGCGGTGCAGTACTACGGCGAATACCGGCTCGGGCGGCACGATCTCGCCTATTTCAAGGGCATGATCCAGGCCGTGAACACGCTCGATCCACGCTTTCTGGAAGCCTATCGTTTCGGCGCGCTCGTGCTGGCGACCGATATGGAGGACGTCGCCGGGGGAGTGGAGGTCCTGAAGCGCGGCATCCAGGCTATTCCCGGGCGCTGGATCCTGCCGTTCGAGGTGGGCTTTCTCCACTACATCTTGACGCGCGACTATCGCCGCGCCGCGGTTTGGTTCGAGGCCGCGGCCGCCGCGCCGGACGCCAGTGATTTCGCCCGGCGGTTCGCCGCCTTCGCGCGCCGCAGGGCCGGGGACCTGGAGGTTTCGCTCGCACTATGGCGCAACCTGCGCGACTCGACGCAGAGTCCGGCCATGCGCGAACTTGCTGAGACCGAGATGGCGCGCATCGAGACGGCTCTGCGCGACCGGCCGGGCGCCGTCGCGGCGGAAGGAGCGGTGCCGTGAGCGCGTTGACCGGCTTGCCGCGCGAGGCCGTGCTGGGCTGGTTGTGTCTGGCCAGCGGGCTGGGCGCCTGTTTGGGCAGTTTCGCGAACGTGCTTATTCACCGGCTGCCGCGCGGGGAGAGTGTCAGCGGCCCGCGCTCGCGCTGTCCGCACTGCGGCCACCGCGTGCGCTGGCACGACAACATCCCGATCGTCTCCTGGCTCATGCTGCGGGCGCGGTGCCGCGATTGCGGCGCGCCGATCAGCGCGCGGTACGTGTGCGTTGAGCTGGCCGGCGCCGCGCTCGGCGCGCTGGTCCTGCTGCGCTTCGGACCGTCGATCGCCGCCGTGGCCGCCCTGCTGTTTCTGGTCGATCTGCTGGCGGTGGCGGTGATCGACTGGCAATTCATGATCATCCCGCACAGCCTCACGATCGCGGGCATGGTTCTGGGCCTGGCGCTGTCCGTATGGTGCCCGGTCGGCCCAGGCGGCGCCCTGGTCGGTCTGCTGGCGGGCGCTGGCCTGATCCTGGCCCTGGGCTACGGCTACAAGGCCGTCCGGGGCGAGCTCGGCATGGGAGGGGGCGACGTGATGCTGATGGGGATGGTGGGCTCCTTCACGGGCGTCCGTGGCGTGCTCCTGGTGCTGCTGGGCGGTGCGCTGCTGGGAACCGCCTATGCCGCCGTGCGCTACCGTGCCTCGTTGGCCGGCAAAACGCGCCTCCCTTTCGGGACATTTCTGGCCCTCGCGGCGGCTGGCGCCTGCCTGGCTGGCGAGGCCGCCTTCCGCTGGTACCTGGACCTTCTCCATTAGGCCTCATTGGGGCTCATTTTCCTCTCAAGGGTGGTTTCTCGCTGCCGAAGCTTCATCTGGCATGCAGGTTGCCCTGGTCCGGCCCGGTGCTCGGATCATGCATCTGCGGGGGAGCCGCGAAGCGACCCATGCAAACCCCCTCAAGGCGGGATGCGACATGTTCGGATTCCTAAAAGGCAGGAAGAAATCGCTGATCGGGCTGGACATCGGCTCGAACGTCGTGAAGTGCCTGCGTCTGGAGACGGGCGGAGCCCGGCCGGTCGTGACGCATTTTGCGATGGTGCCGCTGGTCCCCGAGGCGATCGTCGACGGCGAAATCATGGACCGCGAGCTCGTCATCCAGGCGATTCGGGAATGCGCCGAGTTGGCGCACATTCCCAAGGAACCGGTCGCCAGCGCCGTCTCCGGGCGGGCGGTGATCGTGAAGAAGATCGTCATGGACAAGATGAGCCAGACCGACGCCAGGGAAGCAATCTTCTGGGAGGCGGAGCAGCACGTGCCGTTCGACATCGACGACATCTCGCTCGCCTTCCAGGTGCTGAGGGAGGACGTCGGCGCCAACCAGATGGAAGTGCTGCTGGTGGCCGCTAAGAAGGACATGATCCTCTCGCACGCCGACTTGATTCGCGACGCCGGCTTCCGGCCCGCCGTCATCGACGTGGCGTCCTTCGCCAGCCAGAACGCCTGGGAGTTCTGCTCCCGCGCCGCCGCGGCCGGCCACGCCGGGGACCCGGAGGACACGCCGGCGACCGCCGCGGGCGAGTTCGTGGCCTTGCTCGACGTTGGCGGCGGCGTGACGAACGTGAACATCATCCGTGACGGCGTGCCGTACTTCACGCGCGATCTGCCGATCGGGACGGTCCGATTCACGGAGGAGTTCCAGAAGCAGTTGGGCCTGACCTACGAACAGGCCCAGGCGGCGACCCAGGGTCGCCTCGCCGGTCTCGACGAGAAGGCGATCACCGAATTGGTGCGCACGGTCGGGGCCGAAATCTACCACGGCCTGGAGCCGTCGCTCTCCTACCTGAGGGCAGCCGGCGAGGCCGAAGGCATCGATCGCATCGTGATCAGCGGCGGCGGCGCCAAACTGCCCGGGCTGCGCGATTACCTGGCCGGCTGCTACGAAGTGAAGGCCGAAATCGCCGACCCGCTCGGGGCGCTCGACTGGTCGCCGGAGGTGTTCGGCGATTCGGATCCCGCCGATCTGAGCCCCCTGCTCTCGGTCAGCGTCGGGCTCGCCCTCAGAAAGGCGGTGGAGGCATGATCAGGATCAACCTCCTGCCCCAGGAAGACGTGCCGTCCAGGCGCAGCGTGAGCCTGCCCAAGGTCGGCAGCGTCGTACCGCTGGTGGCGGTCGGGCTGGTCGTCGCCGGGATGGCGCTGACCTTCACGTATCAGAGTCGCCGTATCGACGACCTCAACAGCACGATCGCGGCGGAAGAGGCGGAGTCCCGGCGCTTGGCGCCCGAGATCGCCAAGGTGCAGAGTCTCAATCGTGAGCGCGACGAAGTGAATCGGCGGCTGGACGTCATCACCCAGCTCGACCGTGACCGCTATTTTCGCATTCACATCCTCGATGAGATCAATCGAGCCCTGCCGGAGCACATGTGGCTGACATCGCTCGAGGAGCAGACCGGGAATCGGTATGCCATCGATGGCGTGACCTTCTCCAATTTTCTGGTCAGCGACGTGCTGCAGAACCTGAGCCGTTCGCCCTGGGTCTCGGGCGTGGATCTGATCGTGGCGGAGAAGGGCGAAATCAACGATGTCCCCGTGGTCAAGTTCAAGGCGACCGCGATGGCCACTCGCCAAGCGGCGGGTGCCGTGACGGCTGCTGAGAACGTGCCGACGGGGACGCAGGACGGACCGGCGGACGCGGCGGAAGAAACCGCGGCGGACGCTGAAGCGACCGGCAGCTGAGGCCACGGAGGCGAGACGCATGGACATCGACGTCAAAGACCCAAAGGTCATCCGGTGGCTGCTGGCCGTCCTGGTGATCCTGATTCTGGTGCCGGTGTACTTCTTCACCTCGGTCATGCCCATGACCTGGCAGGCACGGCGCGCGGAGATCTCGCAGCTCGAGGCGCGTCACCAGCAACTGAGCCGCGATCTGGAGAAGGCTCGCCTGTTGGTGCGCAATCTCGCGCGCGTGGAGAAGGAGTATCAGATCCTGCATGAGCAGTGGGCGGTCGCCCAGATGCTGCTCCCGCAGGAGAACGAGATCCCCGCGCTGCTGCGCAAGGTGACGGCCGCGGGCTCGCAGTCGGGGGTGGAATTCCAGCTGTTCAGGCCGCAACCGCGGGTGCCGCGGGAATTCTACGCCGACAATCCCGTGGAAGTGAAGATCCGGGGCGGTTACCACCAGACGGGAGTCTTCTTGAGCCGTCTGGCCAATTTGAACCGCATCGTGAACGTCTCGGATCTGAAGCTCAAGGGCATCGACAAGCAGGACGATCAGCCGTGGACGGTCGAGACCGCCATGACGCTGACCGCTTACACGCTTGAGGGCGCGGGTGGCACCTCGGCGGCCGGAGAGGGCAAGGCGGAGGGCAACAAGCTGGCTTCTGCGCCCACTGGTTCCGTCGCGGGGACCGATCAGAGAACCAAGGACGCGGCCGTGAAGGCCGCCGCCGGCTCTGGTGCCGGCGGGCGATAAGGAGGATGGCCCCATGGTCGCGCGCCATGAAGGATTGACCCTGGTCGCCGCGCTCTGCGCCGGGATGCTGCTACTGTGCGTCACGGCCACCGCCACGCGCGCCCAGGAAGACGCCGCGATGCCGGTGGGGGACGACGACCCCGCGCTGGAGATGGCCGCGGACGACGCCGGTATCTGGATGGAGCCGGAGGGCGGCGCCGACGCGGCCTCCCCTTCCGCGGAAGCGGCGGCCAAGCTCCAGGAACTCCGACGCAATGAATTCTTCTATCAGTCGTACGGCCGGCCTGATCCCTTCAAGGCGCTCGTCGCGGGCAAGTTCGAGCAACTCGCCAGCAGCGACCTGGTCGACGTGGGGAGCGGGCATCTGGTCGGCGTCATGTGGGGACCGGACGACCAGTTCGCCCTTGTCGAGGACGGAAACGGCTTCGGCTACATTTTGCGCGTGGGCGACCCGGTGCAGAACGGTCGCGTGGTGAGCATCCGCAAGAACTCGCTCACGGCGAAGATCACCCTGTACGGGATCACCTCGACGGTGACCCTCAAGCTCCAGAAATCGGAGGGTTAGACATGTTCGCACGGATCCGCCCCCTGGCCGCTGTCGCGGGGCCACTGGCCCTGGCGCTCCTGCTCGCCGTGCCGGGAACCGCCAGCGCGACCGGACGCGTCACCGACGTGCTCTGGACGCCCGTCGGTGACGGCGGCAGACTTCAGGTCATCGCGACCGGCGACGTGGTGTTCACGGTCGGCAGCCTTGCCGGCCCCGAACGCGTCGTCATCGACTGCCTGGGCGCAGAGCCGTCCGGCACGGGCGCGCCGGCTTTCCCGCCTGACGCGCCGATTCGCGCCGTAACGTCCGCGCGCCGCACACTGGCGGGCGAGCCGGGCACGCGTCTGGAGTGCGAGCTCGCCGCGGGCTGGACCTACGCGACGAGGCAGACCCCCGGTTGCCTGTCCATAGACTTCAGCCGGGATGTCGCGGGCGAGTACACCGGCCCGTGGGCTCCGGAGGCGCTGGGCGCGAAGTCGGGCCTGCCGGAGCAGGCGTGGCTGGCGCCGGCCGTCCAGACGGCCGACGTCACCCTGTCGCCGGGACGGGACAACGGCAAGACCATATCACTGGACGTCCAGGGCGCCGAGATTGGCACGGTTCTGCGCTCGCTGTCCAGCTATTCCGGCATGAACATCGTGGCGTCGCCCCGGGTGATCGGCAAGGTCACTGTCAGGTTGGACAGCGTGCCCTGGCGCGAGGCCATGACCGTCATCCTGCGCGCGCACGGCTACGACTACGTTGAGGAATACGGCATCATCCGTGTGGACACGGCGGAGGAATTGCGCAAGGAGCTGGTCGAGGCGAAGCGCGCCGATCGCGCCGCCGACGATCTCCAGCCCCTCGTCATGGGCATGGTCAGCATCGACTACGCGAACGCCGAAGAGGTCAAGGGCGCTCTCAAGAACATGTTGACCAAGCGCGGGACGATCGAGGTCGATGAGCGCACGAACACCCTCATCGTGAGCGACATCCAGTCGCAGCTCGACATGATCAAGGAGGCCGCGCTCAAGCTCGACTCGCGCACGCCGCAGGTCGAGATCAACGCGCGCCTGGTCGACCTCGATTTGCGCGCCTCGCGCGAACTGGGCATCAACTGGTACGGCACCGCGAGCTTCGACGACGTCGACGGCGTCTTCGGAGCCAGGGTCACGGCGCCGGTCGAGAACGCCGCCGGCAATCTGACCTACGGCGTGATCGGCAACGACGGCACCCTGGACATCGACCTGCAGGCGCTGGAACAGTCCAATATGGCCCAGCTGATCAGCAACCCGATCATCACCACGACGGACAACCGCGAGGCCAGCATCCTCGTCGGCCAGAAGATCCCGCTCATCGTGCAGGATCAGTCGGGCAACGCCATCACGCAACTGACGACGATCGGCATCATGCTCAAGGTGACACCGCACATCAATAGCAACGAGAAGATAACGCTCGACCTGCACAACGAAGTCAGCGACCTGTCGTCGCAGGCAACCGTGCAAGGCGGCGTCATCATCAATACCAGCGAGTCCGACACGCGCGTGCTCGTCCAGGACGGCGAGACGGCGGTCATCGGCGGTCTCATCCGCAAGGTGGAGGCCGACGCGGAGATCGGCATTCCTCTCCTGAGCGATCTGCCGATCGTGGGCGCTCTGTTCCGGCACACGACGAAGACCAAGAACAACCGGGAACTGGTCGTCTTCGTGACGCCGCGGATCGTCACCGACGAGTATCTGCTGCGCGACAATCTCAGTCTCGAGGATACGAAGCCCAGCCCGGAGGATTTGCGGCAGTTCTAAGCGGCGCATAGCCGATGGTCGAGCAGGGCCGGGGCGGACTTGCCCCGGCCCTCTCTTTTGCCTATGCTCGGCCCGGCCGGGGGTGCGGCCGGGATTATGTGGACGAGCTTCGTGGGTTTCATGGCCAGCGGCAAGACGTCCGTCGCGAAGGCGCTCGGCGAGCGCGCGCTCGTGTCCGCGGTGGACGCCGACGCGCTCGTGGAGCAGGCCGCCGCGTTGACGGTGCCGGAGATCTTCGCGCGGGAGGGCGTTGCCGGCTTCCGGCGGCGCGAGTGGGAGGCGCTGCGCGACCTGCCGGCGGGGCAGGAGCTGGTGATCGCCACGGGCGGGGGGCTGGTCGAGACCCCCGAGGCCGTGGCGTTGTTGCGCCAGCGGGGCTTGGTCATCTGGCTCGATGCGGCCTGGGAGGTGTTGCAGCGCAGACTGGCCGGCGAGGCCCAGCAGCCGAGGCCTCTGGTGAGCCATCTCGGCTGGGACGGCTTGGCGGCCCTTTACCTGAGGCGCCGACGGCTCTATGGGCACGCCGCGCATTTTCGGCTGCGCAGCGACGCGGGCACGCCGGTCAGCCTGGCGCGGGACGCGCAGGTCCGCGGTGTGGTTTGGCGACGCCGGTCGGGATACGGGTCACAATGAGGGTGATGGGCGGGCAATGGCGAGGACGACGTCTCGTCGCCGTGCCCGGGCGAACGGCGCGGCCCACGACCGGACGAGTGAGGGAGGCGCTGTTCTCCATGCTCGGGTCCCACGTGGAGGCGGCGACCGTGGTCGACCTTTGCTGCGGCGCCGGTGCGCTCGGCATAGAGGCGCTCAGCCGGGGCGCCGCCAGGGCGGTGTTCGTGGACGTGTCGAGCCGCGCGCTGGAGGCGACCAGAGCCAATCTCGAGCACTGCGGCGCCGGCCCCGAACGTTGGACCTTGACCCGGGATGACGCGGTGCGCTGGCTGGAGCGGGGCGCGGCGGCGGGCCGTGGCGTGCTGGTGTTGGCCGATCCGCCCTACGACAGCGACCTGGCGTCGCGCCTCGTGGCGGCGCTGCTGCGACTGGCGCCGGGCGGACCGCTGTTGGCGGCCGCGATCGAGCACGGGGCGTCCGACGGCCGTGTGCCGGCGGCCCCTCCCGCCGGCTGTCCGTGGCGGCTGCGATGCCGCCGCTACGGCCGGGCGGCCTTGACCCTCGTGGAGGAGGCCTGAAGTGGGCAATCGCCTGGCGCTCTACCCCGGGACCTTCGATCCCTTCACGCTCGGGCACCTGGACGTGCTGCAACGGGCGCGGGAGCTGTTCGGACGCGTGCGGGTCGTGGTCGCCAGCGACGGCAAGAGCACGCTCTTCACGCTGGCGCAGCGACTCGCGCTGGTGCGTGAATGTGTTGCCGACCTGTCCGACTGCGAGGTTGCTCCCCTGGAGGGGTTGCTGGTCGACGAGGCGCGCAGATGCAAGGCCGCGGCGATCGTGCGCGGCATCCGTTCGCTCGGCGACTACCAGCACGAATGGTCGATGGCCCTGATGAACCAGGCCCTGCGGCCGGATTGCGAGACGGTCTTTTTGCTCGCGCGGCCGCAGCTCGCCATGCTCAGCAGCAGCATCGTGCGCGAGGTGGCGCGTCATGGCGGAGACGTGGGTGCCTTCGTGCCGGCGCCGGTCGCGGTCGCCCTGCGGCGTCATTTCGAGGGAGAGCGGCCTTGAGTGTGGGCGCCCTGATGAGCGAGTTGGACGCGGCGCGTGGCTGGCCGGCTCGCTGGCGGGAGCGCGCGCGCTTGGCGCCGTGCCGGGTGGCGCTGCCGGAGTGCGAGGATCCTCGCGTCCTGACGGCGGCCGCCGGGTTGAGCGCGGCCGGTCTGGCACGTCCCGTGCTGATCGGCCGGCGTCCCGTGGCGGGCGAGGGAGAGGAGACGCGCCGCTGGCTGGGCGCTGACTGCTGGCACGATCCGGCGGACGCAGCTTGGCGGGCCCGCGCCGAGGCGTGGCTGCTGGCGCGGCGGCGTCCACGCGGATTGACGCCCGGCCGGGCGAGCGTGCTCGCGCGCGAGCCGCTGTGGCAGGCCGCCGTGCTGGCCGCGCTGGGAGAGGCGGACGGGCTCGTGGCGGGCGCGTCCGCGACCACGGCGGGGGTGCTGAAGGCGGCGCTGGCTGCCATCGGGCCCCGGGCCGACGCGGGCACGGTGTGCGGCGTCTTCGTGATGCTGCCGCCCGACGCCCGACGCTCGCCGCTGATCTTCGCCGACTGCGGCGTCGTTCCGCAGCCGGACGAGACGCAACTGGTGCGGATCGGCGAGGCGGCCGGCGAGGTCTGGCGCGTCCTGATGGGAGGGGAGCCGGCCGTGGCCTATCTCTCCTACTCGACGCGCGGGTCGGCGGATCACCCGGCGACGGCGGCGCCCGCGCGGGCCGCCGCCCGGCTGGCGGCGGCCCGACCGGCTTGGCGAGTGGCTGGCGAGCTTCAGGCCGACGCGGCGCTCGCGCCCGAGGTGGCGCGCGCCAAGGGCGTCGATTGGCGGGGGCGGGCGGGCGCCGACGTGCTCGTGTTTCCGGACCTGGCAAGCGGGAACATCGGCTACAAGCTCGTGGAGCGCCTGGGCGGCTGGCGCGCGATCGGCCCGCTGCTGCGCGGCCTGCGGCGGCCGGCGTCCGACTTGAGCCGGGGCTGCTCGACGCTGGACATCGTGGACGCGGTCGTGGTCACGGGACTGCTGGCGGCCGCGGACGCGCGGGAGTGACGCCGTGTTCGTCGACGTCGCGGAAATCGAAATCGAGGCCGGCGCTGGCGGAGCGGGCTGCGTCTCGTTCCGGCGGGAAAAGTACGTCCCGCGGGGCGGACCGGACGGCGGCAACGGCGGCGACGGCGGCTCGGTCTGGGTCGTGGCATCCGCGGAGCGTTCGACGCTGCTCGATTTTCGCTATCGGCGGCGCTATCGCGGACCCGCGGGCGACGCCGGCGCGGGCGGCCAGAAGACCGGCTCCGCCGGCGCCGACCTGGAGATTCCGGTGCCTTGCGGCACGGTCGTCTTCGACGCCGACCAGGACACGGTGCTGGGAGAGGTGCTCGCCGCGGGCGATCGCCTGTGCGTGGCGCGGGGCGGCCGCGGCGGTCGGGGCAATCGCGAATTCCGCTCGGCGACCCGTCAGGCTCCGGATCGGGCGCAGCCCGGGCGGCCGGGCGAGCGGCGCCGCATCCGCCTCGAGTTGAAGTTGATCGCGGACGTGGGCCTCATCGGCCTGCCCAACGCCGGCAAGTCGACCCTGCTGGCGCGACTGACGGCGGCGCGACCCAAGGTTGCCGATTATCCCTTCACGACCCTGGTGCCGAACTTGGGCATCCTCGACCTGGGTGACTACGCGAGCTGCACGCTGGCCGACATTCCCGGCCTCATCGAGGGCGCCAGCGAAGGGCGGGGACTGGGGCTCGAGTTTCTGCGACACGTGGAACGCACACGCGCGCTCATCTACCTGGTGGACGGCGGCGCGGGCTCCATCGCGGAGACGCTCGCGACGCTCCGCGCCGAGCTCGTCAACTACGGCCGGCGCCTGCCCGAATTGCCCTTCGCGGTCGTCGTGAGCAAACGCGATCTGTTGGCCGCCGACGACGTGGCGGCCGCCCTGGCGGAGGCCGGCGCCTGGTCACTGGCGCACGGCGGCGGTCCCGCGCTGGCCATTTCCGCCGTCACCGGCGAGGGAGTGCCCGAACTCGTGCACGTCATCCGCCGTCTTCATTTGACGACCCTCCCGGCGAGCGGCTGACCGCCGCTTTCCCACGATCTCCTCCCGGAAAGGGCAGCGCATGCCTGCGCGAGCCGGGGATGGTGTCGAGCAGAGTTGCTGGAGTCTTGTTCCGGGCGACCCCGATTGGCCTCCTCTGTGGCGCGAGATGCCTCTGCCGCCGGCGGCCGTGCATGGCCGAGGCCGGCGGGCGTGCCTGACGCGTCCGGCGCTGGCCATCGTCGGCACGCGCGGCGCGACCGCGAGAGGATTGGCGGTGGCGCGCGGTCTGGCGGCCGATCTGGCGCGCGCAGGGTGGATCATCGTCAGCGGTCTGGCGCGCGGCATCGACACCGCGGCGCACGAGGGCGCGCTCGACGCCGGGGCCGAGACCATCGCGGTCATGGGCACGGGACTCGATCGTACCTATCCACCGGGCAATCGACGGCTGCGAGCGCGCATCGAGGCCCAAGGCTGTGTCGTGTCGGAGTACGCGTGGGGGACGAGTCCTGAAGAGGCCAATTTCGCGCACCGCAATCGCCTCGTGGCAGGCCTGGCCAGCGGGGTGCTTGTCGTCGAGGCGCCCCTGGGCAGCGGCGCCCTGCTGACGGCGCAGATCGGCCTGGAACTGGACCGCGAGGTCATGGCCGTGCCTGGCCCGATCGACCTGAGACAGGCGCGGGGCTGCCACCGGCTGCTCAAGGCCGGCGCCACGCTCGTCGAGGGCGTCGCGGACGTGCACGGAGCGCTGGTGCCGCCCCTGATCGCGCGCGCCGACGCGGCGGCTGTCAGCGGGACGCGCGCGGCGGCGCCAGTAGCGGCGGCCGGTGGGCCCGCGCGTTGGCTCTGGGATCGGATCGATCTCGAGGGGGTGGCGCTGGACGAGTTGCGGGCGCAATGGCGCGCAGACGCCGGCGCCTTTGCCGAGGCTCTCCTCGCGCTGGAAATGGCGCGGTTGATCCGCCGGTTGCCCGGAGGCCGCGTCGCTCGTAAGATCTGGATCCCGTGAAAGCGGCGGGTCTGCCCCGCGGCCGTCCCGCCCGGCGGCTAGCTTGGGAGGCTCGCGTGCGCAGGCTCGGCAAGCGGGCGCGCTGGCGGTTGGAGTACGCCGCGCTGTACCTGCTCTTTCTCGTTTCGCGCGCGCTGCCCCGGCGCTGGCTCATCGCGCTGGGACGGGGCGCGGGGCGCTTGGCCTACCACGTGCTCGGCATTCGCCGGGGCGTGACCCTGGCCAATCTGGAGGCGGCGCTCGGCCAGGAGCGCACGCCGCGCCAGCTGCGCCGGCTCGCGGCTCGCGTCTACAGCAACCTGGGCGCGACGCTGATGGAGTTCGCCAAGCTCTACGACAGCCGCCCCGAACAGATCCGCGCCCTGGTCGAGCTGGAGGGCCGCCAGCACCTGGAGGCGTGTCGGGCCAAGGGCGTCGGCGCCATCCTCACGACCGGCCATTTCGGCAATTGGGAACTGCTGGGCGCCTCACTGACGGCGTACGGCTACAACACCGCCTACCTCGTCAAGGACCAGTCCAACCCCTGGGCCCACCGGCTGCAAAACGAGATCCGGCGGCGGGCGGGGATCGGGGTGATTCGCCAAGGAGCGGCCGCGCGCGGCGTTCTGTACGCGCTGCGGCGGGGGGAGTTCGTGGGCATCCTGGGCGACCAGGACGCCGGCAGCGGCGGCGTGTTCCTGCCCTTCCTGGGGCGTCCGGCATCGGTCGCGCGCGGCGTCGCCTATTTCGCCTGGCGCGCCGGCTGTCCGATCGTGTTCGCCAGCATCCTGCGCGCGGCGGACGGCCGCCACCGCGCCCTGTTCACCGCCCCGATCGAGGCCGACCCGCAGTGGGACGAGGCGACCGCCGTCCGCGAGCTCAGTCGGGCGCACACGGAGCGTCTCGACGCCCTGGTGCGCGCCCACCCTGAGCACTACTTCTGGGTTCACCGGCGCTGGAAGACACGTGGCCCGTCCGCGGAAGTCGCGGCCCGTTGACGGCGAAGCGCGAGGCCGGCGCGCGCGGGGCGGCGCGCCCCTTCACTCTCCCGTCTGGAAGCCGATGTTGCCGGGCTCGGTGCCCGGCAGCCGGATCTCCCCGTGCGTGTTTTCGAACCGCTCGAGATTGGCGCCGAGCGTACGGTGCAGGGCCTTGGCGTTCTGGGGCGTCATGACGATGCGGGCGAAGACGCGGCTCTTGGGCAGGCCCGGCATCAGGCGCGCGAAGTCGAGGATGAACTCGGACGGGCTGTGCGTGATGAAGGCCAGATTGCTGTAGATCCCCTCGGCCTCCTTCTCGCCGAGGTCGACCTGGATGCGCGTCGGTTGCTTGTCCACGTGAAGTCTCCTTTGCTTCTGCGGTGCGGCTGTGCGCAGCCGATTGGGGCGACCACGATCGCGACGGCGCACGGGCCTCACAATTTATGTCCCCGGCGGCGGGCCGCGCCAGGCGCAAACGCCCGGGCCCAACCGGCGGACCGCGGCGGGCCGTTCGGTTGACACTCCACGGCACGGATGGTAGCTTGCGCGGGCCCTCGCGTCCCACCACGGCGGGGGCTGGGGAGAGCACGGGCGTGCGCCATCTTGAACTGTTGAAACGCTTCGATGGTTTGCGCTTGGCCGTGATCGGCGACGTCATGCTGGATCGCTTCCTCTGGGGGCGCTGCGACCGGATCAGCCCGGAAGCGCCGGTGCCCATCGTCCGCCTCGAGCGCGAAACGGTGAAGTTGGGCGGGGCCGCCAACGTGGCGAACAACATCCGCGCGTTGGGGGCCGCGGTGAGCCTGTTCGGCGTGGTGGGGGAGGACGAGACCGCGGGCACGCTCAAGACCCTGCTGGCGGAACGGGGCATCGACGTCGCGGGTCTGCTGCCGCTGGCGGGACGCCCCACGACGCTCAAGACGCGGATCGTCGCCCACCATCAGCAGGTCGTGCGCACCGACGTGGAGAGCGATGAAAAGCTGCCGGACGCCGAGCTGGACCGTCTCATCGCGCAGTTGCGGGCCGCGGGTCCGTACGACGGTCTGGTTCTGAGCGACTATGGAAAGGGCGTGCTCGCGCCGCAGTCTCTGCCCCGCGTCATCGCCTGGGGCCGAGCGGCCGGCACGGTCGTCACGGTCGACCCCAAGAACGGCGACTTCAGCCAGTATCACGGCGTGACGTCGCTCACGCCGAACCAGAAGGAGGCCGGGCTGGCCTGTTCAACCGTGATCGGCGATCCCGAAACGCTCGACCGGGTCGGGCGTCTGCTCACGGAGCGCACGGGGGCTGAGGCCGTGCTCGTCACGCGCGGTGAGCATGGGATGGCGCTCTACGAGCGCGACGGGACGGTTCACCACCTGCCGACCGAGGCCACGGAGGTCTACGATGTCACCGGGGCCGGCGACACGGTGATCGCCGCGTACACGATCGCTCTGGCGGCGGGCGCGACGTTCCTGGAGGCGGCGAATCTCGCCAACCATGCCGCCGGCTTGGCCGTGCGCGAGCTCGGCACGGCCGCCATCACGGCGGCGCAGATCGCGGAGGCCATGAGTTCGTGAGCGGCCAGTCAGCGGAGATCGTGGCCCGCCAGCAACTCGCCGCCTGGAGCGAGCGCCAGCGGGCGAACGGGCGGCGGGTGGTTTTCACCAACGGCTGTTTCGACCTACTGCACCGGGGGCACATCGAGTCGCTGGGCGAGGCCGCGACGCACGGGGACGTGCTGCTGGTGGCCATCAATGCGGACGCCTCGGTGCGGGCCCTGAAGGGGCCAGGTCGGCCAGTGACGCCGGAGGCGGACCGGGCGGTCGTGCTGGCCGCCTTGCGCGCGGTCGACGCGGTCACTATTTTCCCCGAACCGACGCCCCTTGAAACGATTTTGATTGTCAGACCCGCTGTCATCGTCAAGGGCGCGGAGTACTCGGAAGACGACATTGTCGGCGCCCGGGAGGTTCAATCCTGGGGTGGACGCGTGGTCCGCGTGGCCATGCGGCCCGGCCGCTCGACTTCCGGTCTCATCGCACATCTCAAGCAGCTGCCCTGAGCGCTCCCGCGCAGGCAGGGCGACCCCCCGGTCCCGGTGGGATGCGGTCCCGGCCCGGCACCTTCAGCAAAAGGAGCGGCCATGAAGAGGGAGAGGATCGTCATCATCGGCGCGGCCGGGCGCGACTTCCACAATTTCAACTGCGTCTTTCGCGACAACGAGGCCTACGAGGTCGTGGCGTTCACGGCGGCCCAGATCCCGGACATCGCGGGGCGTTGCTACCCGTCCGCCTTGGCGGGGCGGCTCTATCCGCGCGGGATTCCCATCGAGGCGGAGAGCGAGTTGCCGGCCTTGATCGCGAAGCACGGGATCGACGCGTGCGTCTTTTCCTACAGCGATGTCTCCCACGAGACGGTCATGCACAAGGCGGCGCTGGTGAACGCCGCCGGCGCGGATTTTCGGCTGCTCGGGGAGCGGCTGACGCAGCTGCGCAGCAGCAAGCCCGTCGTCGCCATCTGCGCCGTGCGCACGGGCTGCGGGAAGAGCCAGACGACGCGACGCGTCAGCGCCATTCTGCGCGCCGCCGGCAAGAAGGTCGTCGCGGTCCGCCATCCGATGCCTTACGGAGACCTCGTCAAGCAACGGGTGCAGCGTTTCGCGACGATCGCCGACCTCAAGAAGCACGACTGCACGATCGAGGAGATGGAGGAGTACGAGCCCCACATCGCGGCCGACACGGTGGTCTACGCCGGGGTCGACTACGAGGCGATTCTGCGCCAGGCCGAGCAGGAGGCCGACGTGGTGCTCTGGGACGGCGGCAACAACGACACGCCCTTCTTCAAGCCGGACTTGCACATCGTCGTGGCTGACCCGCATCGGGCGGGCCACGAGATCACCTACTATCCCGGCGAGACGAACGTGCGTCTGGCGGACGTCGTGGTGATCAACAAGGTGGTCGAGGCCGAATTCGAGAACATCGAGCAGGTGCGGCAGAACGTGCGCGCGATCAACCCGCGGGCACAGGTGATCGAGGCTGCCTCGCCGCTGACGGTCTCGGATCCCAGCGTGATCACCGGCCGTCGCGTGCTGGTGGTCGAGGACGGCCCGACGTTGACCCACGGCGGCATGACCTACGGGGCCGGCGTCGTGGCCGCCATGCGGCACGGCGCGGCCGAACTGGTCGATCCCCGGCCTTGGGTCACCGGCAAGATCGCCGAAACGTTCGCGGCGTACCCGGAGATCGGCACCTTGCTGCCCGCGATGGGGTACGGCGAGCAGCAGATGGCTGACCTGGCCCGCACTATCGCCGCCGTGGAATGCGATGCCGTGGTCATCGGCACGCCGATCGATTTGACGCGGGTGATCCGCATCGACAAGCCGACGGTGCGCGTCGGTTACGAACTGCAGGAGATCGGCCGGCCGGACCTGGCCGATCTGTTGGCCCGCTTCACGAAGTGACCGCGAAGGGCGCCGCGGGGCGCCACTTCGCGCGTGGAGGTGTGCGGTGAATATTCACGAGTACCAGGCGCGCGACATCTTCAGGCGCCACGGGCTGCCGGTCCCCGAAGGACGGGTCGCCACGACGGCGGCGGCGGCGGTCGAGCATGCCGCCGCGCTGGGCGTGCCGGTCATGGTCAAGGCCCAGGTGTTGACGGGGGGGCGGGGCAAGGCCGGCGGCGTGAAATTCTGTCCGACGCTCGACGATGTGCGCCGCCAGGCGGGCGCCATCCTCGGCATGGACATCAAGGGACATCGCGTCGGCCAAGTGCTCGTCACGCCCGCGGCCGACATCGCGGCCGAATTCTACCTGGGCATGCTGGTCGATCGGCGAACGCGACGCCCGATCCTCATCGCGAGCGCCGCCGGCGGCGTGGACATCGAGGAGGTCGCGCGCACGGCGCCCGAGAAGATCATCCAGCGCCAGATCGACCCCCGGTACGGCCTGCTCGACCACGAGGCGCTCGCCGTCGGCCTGGCGTTGGCGGCCGGGGATTTGGGCCGGGCGCGGCAGCTGGCCGCGGCGCTGCAGAAGCTCTACGTCGCGTTCATGGGCGCCGACGCCAGCCTCGCCGAGGTCAATCCGTTCATCTTCACGCCGCAAGGCCAGGGGCTGGCCATCGACGCCAAGATCAACCTGGATGACAACGCGCTGGAACGGCATCCCGAATACGAGGCGCTGCGGGACCTCGAGGCCGAGGACGCGTCCGAAAGAGCGGCGCGCGAGGCCGGCCTCTCGTTCGTCAAGCTGGACGGCAACGTGGGCTGTCTGGTCAACGGCGCCGGTTTGGCCATGGCGACGATGGACCTCGTGCAGTACTACGGCGGCATGCCCGCCAACTTCCTGGACATCGGCGGCAGTTCCAACCCGGAGAAGGTCGTCAAGGCGCTGAGCATCATTCTCGCCGACGCCAACGTCGAAGTGATCCTTTTCAACATTTTCGGCGGCATCACGCGCTGCGACGACGTGGCGGCCGGAATCATCGAGGCGACCCGACGTCTCGACATCCGCGTGCCGATCGTGGTGCGCTTGACCGGGACGAACGAGCAAGAGGCGCGGCGCCTGCTGGCCGGAACGAGCCTCGTGCCCGCTGAAACGATGGACGAGGCTGTTAAGAAAGCGCTTGAGCTTACAGCTACAAAACCAAAGAATAAATAGCTTTAGAATACGCGATTCCGCGGGGAGGGGAAACTCATGGCGATCTTCTGCGGTGCCGGGACCAAGGTACTGGTGCAGGGCATCACCGGCCGTGACGGCAGTTTCCACGCCAAGTCGATGCTGGACTACGGGACGCGGATCGTGGCCGGCGTGACTCCGGGCAAGGGTGGACAGACCTTCGCGGACAAGGTCCCCGTCTTCGACACGGCGGCCGAGGCCGTGGCGGCGACGGGCGCCGAGGCCTCGGTCATCTTCGTGCCGCCGGCGGCGGCCGCCGGGGCGGTCTGCGAAGCGGCCGACGCGGGGATCAAGTTCGTCGTGTGCATCACCGAAGGGGTCCCGGTGCGGGACATGCTCAAGGTGATGCCATACCTGCAGGAGCGGGGCGTACGGCTGCTGGGCCCGAATTGCCCGGGGCTCGTGGTGCCCGGTCAGACCAAGCTCGGCATCATGCCGACGTCGATCGTCAAGCCGGGCGCGGTGGGAGTCGTCTCGCGCTCGGGCACGCTCACGTACGAAGTCGTGCACCAGCTGACCCAGGCGGGATTGGGACAGTCGACGTGCCTGGGCATCGGGGGCGACCCGGTCATCGGCACCGATTTCCTCGACGCCCTGGCGGCGTTTGCCGACGACGCGCAGACGCGCGCCCTGGTACTCATCGGCGAGATCGGCGGCGACGCGGAGGAACGGGCGGCGCAGTTCATTCGCGCCAATCTGAAGATTCCGGTGGTGGCCTTCATCGCCGGGCGGACGGCGCCGCCCGGCAAGCGGATGGGGCATGCCGGCGCCATCGTGTCGGGAGGCGCCGGGACCGCCGCCGACAAGGAGAAGGCCCTGGCGGCCGCCGGGATCCCGGTGGCGGCCCGGCCTGTGGAAATCGTGCCGAAATTGCGGGAGATCTGGCGGGACGCCTGAGACCCAGGCGGGGGGCGCTTCATGTCGGAAACGTTTCTGATGATCAAGCCGGAGGTCGTGTCGGCGGGCGCGCAACCAATCGGCGCCATCCTGGAACTGGTGCAGCGCAGCGGGTTCCAGATCCGCAACCTCGTCCAACGTCAGCTGGACCGGGCGCTGGCGCAGGAGTTCTACGCGGTGCATCGGGAGCGGCCCTTTTTCGCGTCGCTCGTGTCGTACATCAGCTCCGGTCCTGTCGTCTGCGTTCACCTGGAAAGGGACGATGCCGTGCGGCGCCTGCGCGAGCTGGTCGGCGCGACGGATCCCGCGGAGGCGGCCGCCGGGACGCTCCGCTTCTTGTACGGCAGATCGCTGCAGGAGAACGCCGTGCACGCGTCGGACTCCGAGGACAGCGCGCGGCGGGAGATCAGCCTGATCTTCGGCCGCCGGCCCTGACGCCGCGCCGGCCTTGACAGGCCGCGCGAAGCCGTTTAACGTGGCTCGCTTACGATGAAGTTCGATCTCGACAGACAGCAGCCGGGCCGTTCGGTCCTGGCGGTGAAGGAACGTCTGCACAGCGGCGCTCCGGAGCCTCTGCCGGCCGAAATCGAACTGGACGGTCAGCTGACGGTCGACAATCTCGAGGGACGCGTGGTCCTGCTCGGCGTGCTGCGGGGAGCGGCCCCGGCGATCTGCGACCGCTGTCTGGATGATTTCACATGCCGGTTCACGGCCGAGGTCGAGATCATCGTGCTGCGCAACGTCAGCGCCGTTGGCGAGTCCGAGACGGGGGTGATTCACCAGCGGCGGGGCGAGGTGGATCTGACCGAGCCCCTGCGCGAAGCGGCTCTGCTCGGGTTGCCGCAGAAGATGCTGTGCGACGAGGATTGTCGCGGGATCTGCCCGCGTTGTGGCACCAACCGGAACCGCGAGGCGTGCGGTTGCGCCGAAGAAGTTGGCGATCCCCAAGGGGAAGAGCCGACGGAACTCTAGAGCGACCGGGTTGGCGGTGGCTCGGGACGTGGACCGGGGCCGCGGGGCCCGGAGCGAGGACAGAGAATCATGGCTGTGCCCAAGAAACAGACTTCCCACGCACGCAAAGGCTGGCGCCGGTCGCACTGGCACCTGAGCGCGCCCACTCGCAGCAAGTGCGCTCATTGCGGCGCGCCTTGCCGGCAGCACCGTGTTTGCCGGGAGTGCGGCTATTACGGCCAGCGCGAGGTGTTGGTGGTCAAGTCGTGATCCGGCGCGGGTCGCGGCCGCGCCGCGGACCCTGAGGCAAGGGCGGCGCGCGTGCCAGGCGGAAGCCAAAAGCATCCGATTGTCGCGGTCGATGCCATGGGGGGCGATTTCGGCCCTCCCGTCGTGGTCCCCGGGGCCGTGGCCGCGCTGCGCGAGGCGAAGGATTTTTCCCTGGCGCTGTACGGCGAGGCGGACGGCATCCACGCCGAACTCGCTGCTCTCGATGCCGCGGACCTCGATCTGACCGTTCATCCCTGCCAGCAAGCGATCGACATGGCCGAGTCGCCCGCGGCGGCCATTCGCGCCAAACCGGATTCCTCCATCGTCAGGGGCCTGACCGACCACAAGGCGGGCAAGGTCGATGCCTTCTTCAGCGCCGGCAGCACCGGCGCCGTGGTGGCGGCGAGCCTGATCGTGGTGGGGCGCTTGCCGTCGGTGGATCGACCCGCCATCGCGTCCGTCATCCCCACGACTGCCGGCTCGCTGCTCCTGCTGGACGTCGGCGCCAACGTGCAGTGCACGCCGCAGCTGCTGCTGACGTTCGCCCAGATGGGCGATGTCTACGCGCGGGAAATGCTCGGTCATGACCGGCCTCGCATCGCGCTGCTCAACATCGGCGAGGAAGAGAGCAAAGGCAACGAGTTGGCGATCGCCGCTCACCGTCTGTTGCGCGCCTCGCGGCTGAATTTTGTCGGCAACGTCGAGGCGAGACGCCTGCTGCAGGGTGTCGCCGACGTCGTCGTTACGGACGGCTTCACGGGCAACATGGTGCTCAAGCTGATCGAAGGTTTCGCGCCGTTCCTCCAGGGCCTGGCGGAGCGCGGCGCCAGCGCCGAGGAGCGCGCCGTGCTGCTGCCCGCCCTGCGGATCCTGCAACGCCGTCTGGACTACGCGGAGTACGGCGGAGCGCTGCTGCTGGGCATAGACGGCGTGAGCGTGATCGGACACGGGGCTAGCTCCAGCCGCGCCGTCCGGAGCGCCGTGCTCGTGGCCGCCGGACTGGCGCGCCGGGACATTCCTGCCAAGCTGCAAGCGCGTCTGCACGCGGACGGCTGAAGCTCTCGGCCGCCGCCTCCCAGGGGGAATCGAATGTTTCGCGTGCCGCTGCTCTTCCCGGGCCAGGCCTCGCAGACCGTGGGCATGGCGCGCGACCTGCTCGGACGACCGGGCCCAGGCGCCGCCTTTCTGAGTCGCGTGGACCAGGTGTTGGGGCGTGATCTCACGCGCATCATGTGGAACGGTCCCAGCGAGACCCTGACCGAAACCCGTCACGCGCAGCCGGCCATTTTCGCGCATTCCGTCGCGGTCATGCTGGAGCTGCGGGCGCTTGGCGTCGAGCCGTTGCTGGTGGCCGGCCACTCTCTGGGCGAGTACGCCGCCGCCGTGGCGGCCGGCGCCCTCGCGCCGGAGGACGGTCTGCGCCTGGTGCAACGCCGTGGCGAGCTGATGTTTGCGGCGGGGCGGGAGCGTCCCGGCGCCATGGCGGCGGTGCTGGGGCTGCCGGTCGAGCGCGCGGTCGCCGTGTGCGCCGAGGTGAGCCGGGCGCACGGCATGGTCGTGGTGGCGAACCACAATTCCGCGGACCAGCTGGCCGTATCGGGCGAGCAGGCCGCTGTGGCGGCCGCGGCGGAGGCCCTGCGGGCGGCGGGCGCCAAGCGGGTCATTCCGCTGCCGGTCAGCGGCGCGTTCCATTCCCCCCTTCTGGAGACGGCCGCGGTGGCTTTTGCCGTCGATCTGGCGCAGGTCAAGATGGAGGAGCCCGGCGTGCCGCTGTACGCGAACGTCTCCGCGGCGCCGGCGACGACCGCCGCCGCGGTGAGGGAGGGTTTGGCGCGGCAGTTGACGGCGGCGGTGCGTTGGCACGAGAGCATGGCGGCCATGGTGGCGGCCGCGTCGGCCGCGCTGCCGCACCCCGTTTTCCTCGAGGTGGGACCGGGACAGGTGCTTTCAAACCTGGCGAAGCGGGACTGGCGGGCGGCGCGTTTCGTGCCCGTGGGCACGGTCGCCGACCTGGACACGGTGGTGGACAACCTGCGCTGCGCGCTGACATAATCCGGCCGCCCGCGCTGGCCGCGGGCGGGAGGAAAGGACGCGATGGCGGGCAAAGCGGTGCTCATCACCGGCGCTAGCCGCGGCATCGGGCTGGCGGTGGCGGAGCGTCTGGCCCAGGACGGCTACGACCTCGCGCTGGTCGCGCGCGACGAGGCGCGGCTGCGCGCGGCGGCCGCGTCCCTGGCCGGCAAAGTCCGCATCGAAACGTGGGTCTGCGACGTTGCCGATGCGGCAACCGTGGACGGCGTCGTGGCGGCCGCCAACGAGGCCTTCGGCGGCATCTACGGCTTGGTCAACAACGCCGGGGTCACCGCCGACGGGCTGATTTTGCGCATGTCGGTCGAAAATTGGCGGCGCGTGATCGACGTGAACCTGACGGGCACCTTCAACTTTACAAGGGCGGTCGCCCCGCTTATGATGCGCCAGCGCCAGGGACGGATCGTCAACATCTCGTCCGTCATCGGGCTCGCGGGCAACGCCGGGCAGGCCAATTACGCGGCCAGCAAGGCGGGGGTCATCGCTCTGACGAAATCGGTGGCGAAGGAGCTCGGTGGGCGCCAAGTCACCGTCAACGCGATCGCTCCCGGCTTTGTCACCACGGACATGACGGCCGGGCTCGGCGATCAGACCAAGGCGGACATGCTGCGCGCCATTCCGCTCAAGCGCTTCGGCGAGGGGCGGGATATCGCGGGCGTGGTCGCTTTCCTGTTGTCGCCGGATGCTGCTTGGCTAACGGGTCAGACCGTCGTATGCGACGGCGGAATGACCATGTGAAGAGGTCGTGCCGACCAAGGAGGAGTACGCTGTCATGAGCTCCATTCGCGAAAAAGTCTACGAGATCATCGAGCGGAAGCTGTCGGTCAATCCCGAACAGATCACGCCCGAAGCGTCCTTCACGGAAGACCTCGGCGCGGACTCGCTGGATACGGTCGAATTGGTCATGGATCTGGAAGAGGTCTTCAACATCACGATTCCCGAGGAAGATCAGGAGAAGCTGCGCACCGTCCAGGACGCCATCACTTATTTGGAAGCGCATCTCGAGAAGAAGTAACCGGCCGTCGTGGCGGCGGGCCCGGCCAAGGACCGGCCAGCGCCCGCTCCCGCCTGATTGCGCGGCGGCACGGGAGGTTCCCCGCGCGCAGCACCGTATCGAGGAGACGGGATGGAACGGCGCACGGTCGTGGTCACGGGCATCGGGCTGGTCACGTCCATCGGGCTAACGCGGCAGACGACGTGGGAAGCCATGGTGGCGGGCCGCAATGGCGTGGGCCCGATCACCTCCTTTCCCACGGACGGCTATCGGACGACGTTCGCCGCGCAGGCGCAGGGGTTCGACCCGCTCGTCGCGATGGATGCCAAGGCCGCGCGCAAGGCGGACCGGTTCTGCCAGATGGCCCTGGTCGCGGCGGCCGAGGCGACCAGCCAGGCCCAGCCGGGCCCGGTCGACTCCTTTCGGGCGGGCTGCATCATCGGGTCGGGCATCGGTGGCATGCTCACCTTCGAGGAGCAGCATGCCGCTCTCCTGCAGCGGGGGCCGTCGCGCGTGTCTCCGCTGTTCATTCCGATGCTGATCTCCGACATGGCCTCGGGCCTGGTTTCGATTCAATACGGCTACCGCGGCCCGAACTGGTGCACGACCTCGGCGTGCGCGTCGGCCGGACACGCGATCGCGTCCTCGTTCGACATGATCCGCCACGGGCGGGCGGACATCATGATCACCGGCGGCTCCGAGGCCAGCGTCTGCCCGTCGGCCCTGGCCGGCTTCGGCGCCATGAAGGCCCTCTCCACGCGCAATGAAGCGCCGGCGAGCGCCAGCCGGCCCTTCGACGCCGAGCGCGACGGATTCGTGCTGGGCGAGGGGGCCGGGATCCTGGTGCTGGAGGAAGCGGGTCGCGCTCGCGCGCGAGGGGCGACCGCCATTTGCGAGATCGCAGGCTACGGTGCGACGGCCGACGCCTTTCACATGACGCAGCCTGACGAGGAGGGCGCCGGGATGCGCATGGCCATGGCGCTGGCCCTGCAGGACGCGGCGGTCGCGCCGGAGCAGATCGGCTACATCAACGCGCACGGCACCTCGACGCATTACAACGACAAGATCGAGACCAAGGCCATTCGCGAGGTCTTTGGACCCCGGGCGGGCAAGCTGGCGGTCAGCTCATGCAAGTCCATGATAGGTCATCTTTTAGGAGCGGCGGGAGCCGTCGAGGCCGCGGCCACCGCGCTGGCGCTCAAGGAGGGAGTGCTGCCGCCGACCATCAACTATGAGCACCCTGATCCGGAATGCGACCTGGACTACGTGCCCAACCAGGCCCGGCGCGCCCAGGTCGAGGTGGCGCTCTCGAATTCCTTCGGCTTCGGCGGGCACAATGTCTCGCTCTGCCTGCGGGCCCTGGGCTGAGAGGCGGAGCGGCTTGCGCGCCGCGTGGCGGCATGGGCTGGTTTGACCGACTCCGTCGTTGGTTTCTGCTGGGCCGCCCGGTCGCTGTCGGACCGCGTGACGGACGGGGCGGCCCCGACCTGAATGAGGGCGCGGTCCGCGCGGCCATCGAGGCCAAGCTCGGTTATCGATTCCGCGATCCGTCCCACCTGCAAAAAGCGCTCGTGCACCGCTCGCACGTGCACGTGATCGGCAACGACCGCCGCGACGCGAACGAGCGCCTCGAATTTCTGGGGGACGCGGTGCTGGGGTTGGTGGTGAACGAGTACCTGTACCGTCACTTCCCAAACCGCGAAGAGGGCGATCTGACCAAGATGAAATCCCTGCTCGTCTGCGGGACGCGTCTATCGGAGATGGCGGGCAAGCTGGATCTCGGGCACGACATCCTGATGAGCCGCAGCGAGGCGGCGACGGGCGGCCGGCAACGCTCGAGCATCCTGGCCGACACCATGGAGGCGGTGATCGGCGCCGTGTACCTGGACGGGGGTCTGCCGGCCGCGCAGGCGTTCATCGACCGTTGTCTGCTCGAGGGCGCCGGCAGTGTCCTGTCGCGCCGCGGGCTGGGAAACTACAAGAGCCGCTTGCAGGAACTCATCCAGGCCAAGTACAAGACTCCACCTCGCTATCGGGTGCTGCGCGCGGAGGGCCCGGACCACGCGCGGGTGTTCACGGTCGAGGCCGTCTTCAACGGGCTCGTGCTGGGCGCCGGCGAAGGCCACAACAAGAAGACGGCCGAGCAGCAGGCGGCGCGCAGCGCCCTGGAGCGTCTCGAGGCGGAACCGGAGCTGCTGGATAGCGGCTCGGCCTGACGCCGGGAAGTCGACATGCCGAAACCGACACGCCCTCCCGAGCACATCGACTTCATCCACGGCGCCAGAGCCGAGGATCTGTGCGAGGTGTGCGAGCTGCCCTGCGGCTTCGCGGCGTGCGGACCGACGTGTCACCGGCGGCACTTCCTGGCCGGCCTATTGCGGTGCGCTTACTTTTACCATGGCTACTGTTTTCTGGTGGATGTTCCCGGATGCGCCTTCGACAACGGCGGGCGCACGGAGGGCACGTGGCTGCCGCTGCTCAACGCTTGGCTTCACAACCGGGAGCGCTCGGCGGAATCGGAGGACTTCCGGTTGGCGCGCCGGCGCACCGAAGAATACTTGAACGAGCAGATTCAAGCGCAGAACGTGTATCTCTGCCGCTACCTCGAAGAGGTCTACAAACAGGCCCTGGAAAGCGGCGGGTCGTTCGACTCCGAAGAAATCGATCAACTCGAAGTCGCCATTCTCAAGCTGCTCTCGGGCATGCCCCGGCAGCCATGACGAGCGCGCGGCGATCCGGCGCCCTGCTGGCCGCCCTCCTGGTCGCCCTGCTGCGCGGCGGCGCGAGCGCGCCGCAGCCGGCGGCGGCGACCGCCGCGGATGTGCCGGCCGATTCTTCCGCGACGGATCTCCCTTTCGGCGCCCTGACCAGCTTTCTCATGGGCGCGCACCTGCTGGCGCGTGACGATCCCGCCGGAGCGCTGCCGTATCTGGACTACGCGCATCGCGTCGCGCCCCTCGATCAGCCCATTGCCGACGTCTACGTGGCCACGCTCCTGACGCTGGCCCGCCGGGACGAGGCGATCGCGGTGCTGACGGCCATGGCCGCCGCCCGGCCGTCCGAACGAGGCGTCCACACACGCCTGGCGTCCGTGCTGGCCGACGCGCAGCGGTGGGACGAAGCGCTGGCCGCCATCTCGGCGGCGCGTCAAGCCGGCGACAACGGCCTGGACGTGCGCCTCTTGGAAGCGGAAGTGCTCGCGCGCGCGGGCAGAACCGCCCAGGCGATCGACGCCTATCGGCTCGCGACCGTGGCGGGCGCCTGGCAGAACGAGCAGGCCGTCCTGATGCTCGGCGCCTTGCTGGCCGAAGCCGGCCGTGCCAACGAACTGCCGGAACTCTGGCGCGAGGCGCTGGGCGCGAATCCCAACGCATCCCGCGTGCGAGAGGTCGCGCTGGGCGGGCTGGCGCAAATGGGACGGGACACCGAGGTGATCGCGATCGCGGCGCAGGGCGACAGCCTGCTGGAGGGCGCGTCGGTCGCGACCCAAACGCACGCGGCGATCGAGGGCGGCGATGTCGAGGCGACTGGCGCGGAGCCGGACTTCTCCTGGATGGCCCAAGCCGCCAAACTCATTGTCCAACACGGCGGGGCGCAACGGGCCATTGCCGCCCTCGAGCAGCGCAGACAGGCCGGGAGCCTGAGCACGGAAGGCGAGATGTGGCTGGCCAGGTTGTTGCTCCACGAGGAGCGATGGGACGACGGGGTCGGCGTCTTGCGAGCCGTGTTGAACAAGCGCCCGGAGCTGGCCAGGGCGCGGCTGTTGCTAGGTGAGACGCTGATCAGCCGCGGTGAGATGCAGGAAGCCGAAGCCCAGCTGCGCAGCGCCGTCGCGCTCGCTCCCAACGATCCGGCCTGTCTCGTGGCACTCGTGAGGGCGCTGGCGCTGCAGGCCGGACACACGGGCGCCGCCGCGGCGCGGGGCTCGGCGCAGTGGGCCGAATTGGCACGCCTGACGAGCTTGGCCGGCGGCCTGGTCAGCTCGGACGACGCGCGAGGGCTGATGATCCTCGGCTACGCCCTGCGCGGCCTCGACGACCTGGAAGGGGCCGCGCGGCACTTCGAGGCCGCGTCGCGCCTGCCTGGAGTGAGGCGCGAGTCTTTGCTCCAATTGGCGGCTTGTCAGGAAGCGCGGGAATCGTACCAGGAAGCTATCGCCACGCTCGAGACGCTGCGGCGCGAGTTCCCCGACGATCCGACCGTCGCCAACTCGCTGGGCTACCTGTTGGCCGAGCGCGGCGTGGAACTGGGCCGGGCCGAGGCCTTGGTGCAGGAAGCGCTGGCCCGCCAGCCAGACAATCCCCACTACGTGGACTCCCTGGGCTGGGTGGCCTTCCAAAGCGGGGATTTCCCCAAGGCGTTCGATCTGCTCGTGCGGGCGGCGAACGACGCGCCGGACGAGCCGGAGATCCTCGAGCACCTCGCCCGCACGCTGTGGGCGCTGGGCCGTTCGGACGAGGCCGTGACGGTCGTGCGACGCGCCTTGTCGGCCGGGGGCGAGCCGAAGCGTCTGCAGGCGTTGCTGCGGCAGTTCCAAGCGGGCGGCGTCGAGCCGTGAAAAGAACGCGACACGGTGCGAGCAAGAGGCGACGCTGCTGGGCAGCGGCGGTCGCGCTGTCGCTGCTGAGCTGGACGCCGTGGCCCGCCCGCGGCTCTGCTGACCAGGCGCCTGGGGTCGCGGGGCTGTTGCGCTCGGCCACGTGGGAAGCGCGGGCGGTCGGTGAGCATTGGACGGGATCCGCGTGCTGGCTGCGCGCGGCTCAAGATGAATTGCGCATCGACGTCGCTCGCCACCCGACCGCCCTGACGCCGCAGGCGCCGGCGTGGGATCGCTTGCTGGCGCGAGCGGGGGAGGGATGGACGGCGGTACTCGGCTCCCAGGGGGCCGTGATCGGCCGCTGGGGCGAAGCGTTCACGGCGCCGGAGCCGGCGCTGACGCTCAGACTCCAGGTGCTGCTGGCGTTGCTGGAAGCGGGTCCCGACGGCTCGTTGGCCGGCCTGCCGGTCGCCGTGGAAGCCGGGCGCGAGCCGCCGGGGCGGCGAGGCGCCGGGCTGGGTTGGCGGCGCGCCGGCGATCCGTCGCCGGCTCCGTGGCGCCTGTGCCTGCCCGAGGCGGGCCGGTTGCGCGAGCGTGCGCAGACGCGTGGCAGGGGCAGGGGCGGTGCCGGCGAGGTCTGGCGGATGGCGTGGACGGACGCGGGCGAGCAGCCGCGGTGCCTGCACTTGCGTTCGTCGAGGACGCCGGGCGCGCTCACGGTGTGGCCAACTGACGTGCTGGGAGTGACTTTTGCGCCCGAGGAGGCCTTCGTGCCCTTCTGGGGGCTGGCAGAGGTGCTGGCGTTTCCAGCGGGCAGTCCCGCGCCAGGCGGCGCCGGGCAGGCCAGGCAGGCCCGCTGACCGGCGTGGATCGCGTGGGACGGGAACTTGCCCCCCGCGTTGCTGTTTCAAACCCGGTCGCGCCTGCCGCGGCCGGAGGATGGGAGAATGCGCGTGTCTCTGAGCGAGTTTCGTCCACCGCGCGAAGGCGCGGCGGCGCCTGCCCTGCGGGAGCTGCGCGACGAAGAGCTCATCGAGCGGGTGCAGCAGGGACAGCGCCGGGCCTTCGATGAGATCGTGCGCCGGTACAAGGGACGTTTGAACAACTTCATCCTGCGCATGGTGCACGACCCGCTGGAGGCGGAGGAACTGACCCAGGACACGTTGATTCGGGTCTACGTCCACGCGGACAAGTATCGCGAGATCGCGCGGTTTTCGACCTGGGTGTTCACGATTGCCACGAACTTGGTGCGCAACCGGGTGCGTCAGCGGAAGCGGCAGCCGACGTGGTTGAGCCTGAACCCCGCGCCGGAGGACGACGAGGTGCCGCTGGACCCGCCTGATCCGCGGGCTGATCCGTCGCGCCAGGTCGAGCGGGAGGAGTTGGGGCGCCTGATCAGCCACGCCACCAGCCGCATCCCGGAGAAGTACCGCGTCCCGTTTCTGCTGCGGGAAGTCGAACAGCTGTCGTACGAGGAGATTCAGCGCGTGACCGGCCTGAAGCTGGGCACCGTGCGCTCACGCATCAATCGGGCGAGAGCGCGGTTTCGCCGGCATATCAAGCCGCTGTTGCGCAACGAGGCGTTGCTGGCCGAACTGGAACAGATCGAGGCCAGGCTCGCCGCGGAAGAAGGGTCGGATTCCGACGATTGAGTGCGGGAGGGATTCGGATGTTTTGCCGTCGCGCCCGGAGTTTCATCAGCCTCGCCCTGGACGGCGCGCTGCCTGCCGATCGGACCATCACGCTCACTCGCCATCTCGAAGGGTGCGCGCGCTGCCGCGAGTATCAGACCGACCTGCAGTTGGGCCGGCGCTTGCTCGCGACCAGCGCTCCGGCCCTCGCGGACGGGTTCGAGTGGCGCCTGCAACTGAGGCTCAATCGGACGCTGCAAGAGGCGGCGCGCGCCGCGGCCTCGGCTTGGGACGCGCCGCCCGCGGGCGCCGGTCGTTGGCTCAGGGGCGCGGGGCTGGCCGCCGTGGGCGGGTTGGCCTTGGCGGCCGCGGTGGGTCTGTTCTTGTTGCCGGGCGAGTGGTCCGTGCCCGCGCCGCGAGAGCCCGGCGTGCCCGGCGCGCTGGTCGAGCGGAACGCGCCTCAGGAGCCGGCGCCGGCGTCGGCGCCGCAGATCGCGATCGTGGAGGCGCCTGCCACGGTCACCTCGACCGCGGGAGACCCGACGCGGACCTCCGTGTCGGGCCAGTCGAGAACGACGTGGTTCGGCCGCGAGGGCACGGGCCGGGCCGTGGATTTGCGGCTGTCGGGGGCGCCGGATCCGCGCGGCTTGCTCGAGCGCCAGGGATGGTCCGGGGGCAGTCTCGAGGATCTGCGCAGCATCGCCACCCTGCGCGACCAGAATCGCCGGTTGCGGGATGCGCTCGCCCAAGCTCAGCGCGAGGTGATCTTGCTGCGCGCGCAGTCCGACACGGCCCGTGGCGGTTTGGCCGCGGACGCCGGTGGGCAGCGGGAGGCTCCGCAGACGCGATGAAGAGACACGATCGTCGCCGGCGGGGCCTGATCCTGGCCGTGTGCGGTCTCGTGCTGCTGGCGGCGTCCGGCGCCGGGGCGCAGCGGGAGAGCGAGAGCGCCATTCTCATGGCGGTCGGCTCTTACGGGGATCTGGCGGTCGCGCTTTCTTCGGCGTCGCTGCGGCCCCTCGCCGAGCCCGCGGTCGAGCGACTGAACGACACGCTCACCTTCGTCATCAAGGAAGAGCGCCGTTTCACGGTCGATTGGTACGCGGGGCGCGACTGGAAGTACGCGCACGACTACAAGAACCTCCTGATCATCGTGGATTGGAACGACGGCGGCGAGGTCGTCGCGGCAGCGCAGAAGCTGCTCGGCCCGGGCGATCTGGCGCGCCTGCGGACTGCGGAGGGCGGCCTCGTGCAGCTGATCGATCCCTACCTGTCATATCAATACGGCGTGCTGCTGGCCGCCAACGACCGCGCCGCGCTGAAGCGCCTTCTCGAGAGGAACGCGCCGCGCATCAGGGCGCTCGTCGAGGCGCAGAACCACGAGCGGATACGGCGGCAATTCCGGCGGGAAGGACTGCGCGAGACCCTGACGAGCAGATACTGGAGCCGCCATCGCTTCCTGATCGACATCCCCAACGCGTACCGCGAGAATCAAGTCCAGCCCCGCGGCTTCCCCGGGATCGAATGGGTGCGCAACGGGCCCACCCGCGGCATCACCCTCATGTGGCGGAAAGCACAGAACCCGGCGGCCATGTTGCGCGATCGCGCCGCGCTGCTCGCGATGCGGCGCGAGATGGGCGACGCGCTGCACCACGAAGACCTGAGCGATGCCGATCTGCAGTGGCGGGAAACCAAGCTCGGCGACCTGCCGGCGCTGTGCTTGACGGGCTCCTGGACCAGTCGCGAACTCGTCGGCGGAGGCGCCTTCTGGTGCTATTTCGTCGCGGATCCGGAGGGCGGCAGGGTGTTCTGCCTGGACCTGCTGGCGTTCATGCCGAGCCTGGACGAGCCGAAGATGCCGCTGTACCGCGAGATGCTGGCCATCGCCGAGACCTTTTCGCTCCGCGCCCCCCACCCATAGACGCCGCGACGGCCGGCGGCGAGTCGGGCCCCGAGACCGGTGCGCTGGCGCGCCGGTCATTGACTTCCGGACGAAACCGCGCATTCTCAAGCAGAACGAACGGGGGGGCGGTGTTCGGCTGCGTTTCAGGCAGACGTCTGCGCGCCGCGCGGACGTGGGCGGCGGGCGTGGGGTTGGCGGGCCTGCTGGCTTGCCCCGCGGCAGCGTCGCCGGCGCGCGCGGGCGCGCCGGCCCTGACGCGCGTGGTCGTGGGCAGGGTGGAGGGGGTCATCGGGCCCATCACCGCGGACTACCTGAGCGCCGGGCTGCAACGCGCCGCCGGCGAGGGCGCCGAATTGTACGTGCTGGAGCTCGACACGCCCGGTGGGCTCGATCCCGCCATGCGGCGGATGGTTCAGGCGATTCTTGCCTCGCCCATCGCCGTCGCGGTTTGGGTGGGACCGGCGGGCGCGCGGGCCGCCTCGGCGGGTTTCTTCTTGCTGACGGCGGCGCACGTGGCGGCGATGGAACCGACCACCAACACCGGCGCGGCCAGTCCGGTGTCGCTCGGCGGCGGCATGGACTCGACGATGGCCGCCAAGGTGACGAACGACGCGGCGGCCTACATCCGCGCGCTGGCCGAGCTGCGCGGGCGGAACGCGGACTGGTGCGAGCGGGCGGTGCGGGAGGCGGTCTCGGCGCCGGCGGCGCAGGCCGTGCGGCTGGGGGTCGCCGACCTCGTCGCCGAGGACGTCGCGGCATTGCTGGCGGCGATCGATGGACGCGTGGTCAAGCTGCCGGGGGGCGACAAGACGCTGCGCACGGCCGGCGCCGAACTCGTGCGCAGGCCGCCCGGCTGGCGCGCGCGTCTGTTGCAGCGGATCACGGACCCGACGATTGCCTACATCTGCCTGCTGCTGGGTTTCTACGGCCTGTTCTTCGAGCTCAGCAATCCCGGATCGGTGTTGCCGGGCGTGGTCGGCGCCCTCTGCCTCCTGGTGGCGTTCATGGCGCTGCAGAGCCTGCCGGTCAATCTCGCGGGCCTGCTGTTGCTGGTGCTGGGCCTGGGGTTGTTTTTGCTGGAGGTCAAGGTGACGAGCCATGGCGTCCTGGCGGCCGGCGGCACGGTGGGCCTGCTCCTGGGGTCGCTGCTGCTGTTTGAAACAGTGCCTCCTTTCGCGGCCCTCTCGCTGGGGATCGTGCTGCCGGCGGTGGTGGTGACGGCGGCCTTCTTCCTGCTGATCGTCGGGTTGGGCCTGGCGGCGCAGCGGCGGCCTCCGCGCGCCGGCCTGGAATCGCTGCCGGGGGAGGTGGCGGAGGTCGTGCGCGACGATGGCCCGAGCGGACAGGGGCACGCGCTGCGGGTGATGGTGGTCGGCGAATTGTGGGCGGCCCGCTCCGACCGCCCGCTGGGGCGGGGCGAGCGCGTGCGCGTCACGGGTCGCGAGGGGCGCACGCTCTTGGTCGAGCGGATGGGTGAGGACGAGTCATGACGGGCGGTCGGCGTGTTCTTCGGCAAGGGGGTGCGTGATGACGACCATGTCGCTGGGCTTGGTCCTTTTTCTGGCCCTGCTGTTCTTCGCCAACGCGGTGCGCGTCTTGCGCGAATACGAGCGGGCCGTTGTGTTCCGCCTGGGGCGCTTGATCGGCATCAAGGGCCCCGGTCTGGTCATTCTGATTCCGCTGATCGACCGCATGGTGCGCATCAGCCTGCGCACCGTGCCGATGGATGTCGCGCCGCAGGATGTCATCACGCGCGACAACGTGTCCGTCAAGGTGAACGCGGTCATCTATTTCCGGGTCGTGGAGCCGGATCGCGCGGTGATCAACGTGGAGGATTTTCTGTTCGCCACCACCCAAATGGCGCAGACGACGCTGCGCAGCGTGGTAGGGCAGGCCGAGCTGGACGATCTGCTGTCGAATCGCGAGAAGCTCAATCTCGAGTTGCAGCAGATCTTGGACGCCGCCACCGACCCCTGGGGCATCAAGGTCTCCACGGTCGAGATCAAGGACGTGGACCTGCCGGTCGAGATGCGCCGGGCCATGGCCAGGCAAGCGGAGGCGGAACGCGAGCGGCGAGCGAAGGTCATCCACGCCGACGGCGAGTTCCAGGCGAGCGAGCGGTTGGCGGAGGCCGCCAAGATCCTGTCGGTGGATCCCGCGGCGCTGCAGCTGCGCTATCTGCAGACGCTGTCCGAGATCGCGCGCGAGAACAACTCGACCACGATTTTCCCGGTGCCGATCGATCTGCTGCGGGCCTGGTTGGGCGATCGCGTCCGGCAGGGCTAGGCGGCGGGCGTTGGTGTGCGACCGAGGGCGGGGGGGAGCTTGAACGATGATCGTGCAACGCAACGAACGCGGTCGCGCGACTTGCGCGACGATCTGGGTGGCCTTGCTGCTGGTCTTGCTTCCGGCGAGTGCGGTCTACGGGCAGGATAGGCCCGAGCGCGCTCCAACGGGTCGGCATAAGGCGCCGGCGGATACGTCCCGGGCGGCGAGATCAGCGCGGGGGGCGGAGTGGGGCCACTGGTCGTTCCAGATCGGCGGGGGCGTGCTCAGCAGCGGCGATCTGTTCCGGGTCGTCGTGCCCAGCGGCTTCCCGCGGCCGTGGCTGGCGCCTTCGGGCGCCGCCTTCAACGCGTCGGAGTTTCTCGTGACGCTGGACGAGGACCTGTTGTTCGGCGCGGCGGTTTCGCGGGCGCTGGGCGGGCGCTGGCACCTGCGGGCCGACCTGGCCTGGGCGCAGGTCGACGCGACGGCGGAGGCGCGCATCAGCGAGACGGTCGAGCTGCATCTTTGGGAGCGTCTGACCTTCGTCACGTTTTCGGCGGGCGTCGAGTGCCGGCTCGTGGACGGCCAGCTGACGTACCCGTATGCAATGGGCGGCGTGGTGCTGGCCGGTCTATCGGCGACGAAATCGGCGGAATTGGACCAGACGGTCCTCGCCCCCCGGCTGGGGGTGGGATTCCAACTGGGCCTGCGCCAGGGCTGGTGCGTGCGCGCAGAGGTGCGCGACACGATCCGCCAGTTTGACCTGACCAGCTACGGGGATTCCGCGCTTTTCGAGGGCTGCGAGTTCGAACAGCGCGGCCCGCAGCATCTTTTCGAGGTTTTGGGTGCTGTGCGCATCTGGTTGTGATTTGGGCCGGCTTGCGCAGGCGTCGCCGGGAGGAGACACCTGAGATCAAACGCGAAGAAAGCTCGATAAACAATTGTGATAAATAATTTTATACCATTTCAGCCAAGGCCGCGATCGGGTGCCCGCGCCTTTTTCTTTTGGCCCTGGGGTCGCCGAGGCATATACTACAAGGTTCGCTGAACGGTTTTCACGCAAGATCCGGATGGCCAACCACGCTGCGCCAGCGGCCACTCCGGAGGAGGCACGCCATGAGCAACGTCATCGCCGTGGTCAACCACAAGGGGGGCTCCGGCAAGACGACCACCGCCATCAATCTGGCGGCGGGGCTGACGCGCTATAGCGACATCACGTCGTCGTGCCTCCTGATCGACATGGATCCCCACGGCTGCGCGACGTCCACTCTCTTGGGGAAGCTGGACGGCGAACCCCCGGCGCGCAGCGTTTTCGACGTGTTGCGGCGGGCGATTACGCCCCACGACGGCATCACGTCGACTGTCTACGACGAAAACATCGACATCCTGCCGTCCAACCCCTCGCTGGACAGCATGGCCAAGACGCAGATCATCGACCGCTTGGCCAAGGTCACGCAGGCGCTGGCCACCTCCTATGGCTGGATCATCATCGACACGCCCCCGAACCTGGGCGTGCTGACCCAGAATGCCCTGGTGGCCGCGGACTACGTCATCATCCCGACGCCGTGCACCGGCTTGGCCGTGCCGCCGCTTCGCCAACTGAAGGCCATGATCGAGCAGATTCAGGAGCGGCAAAACGTCTGGCTGCAGAACCTGGGCGTGCTGATCACGATGAAGGACGGCAGGACGCCGCTGCACAAGGACGCGCTGCGCGAGTTGAAGAGCCTCTTCAAGAACGACCTCTTCAAGACGAACATCACGACGAACATCAAGATCGAGGAGGCGCCGGCGGTTTTCCGCAGCATCTTCTCCTACGATTCCGGCTGTCTCGGTGCTTCGCTCTACCGCGACTGGATCAAGGGCGAATTGATCAAGCGGCACAAGCTGCTGGAGAAGAAGAGGGTGGAGCGGATCGAGAGCGCTCCCCAGCCGGTCACCCCGCCTCCCGCGGCCTGACGAAGGGGTTCCCGGCCATCTCTGCGCCGACCGTCGTGGCCGGGCCATGTCCCGGGTGCAGCTTCGTTGCCGGCGCCAACCCGTAAACGCGCTCGCGGATGCTGCGAGTCAGGGCGGCCAGATCGCCGCCCGGCAGATCCGTGCGCCCGACCGACCCCGCGAAGATCAGGTCGCCGACGAGCGCGAGCGCGTCCCAAGCGAACATCACATGGCCCGGCGTGTGGCCCGGCACGTGCTTGACCTTCAGGTGCCGGCCGCCGAAGGGGATCTCCTCGCCGTCCGCGAGCTGCGCCCGGCAGCGGGGCCGAGCAGTCACTGGAAAGCCCAGATGGGCCTGGTGCGCGGGCATGTCGTTGACGAGCGGCAGATCGAGAGGGTGCAGCAGCAGCGGTACGTCGTGCACCGCTTGGATGGCGGCCGCCGCCCCGACGTGGTCGAAATGTCCGTGCGTGGCAGCCAGAAGCGACAAGCGGCAACCGCCTTTCGCCAGGCGCGCCAACAGTCGCTGCGGCTCGTCGCCGGGATCGAACAGCGCCGCCTCGCCGGTCGCCGGCGACTCCAGGAGGTACGCGTTCACCGCCAGCGGGCCCACCGGCAGCCGAGTCAACAGCCAGTCCGTCATCGGTCCGCTACCGCCCGACTTGGTTCGCCGGCACCCGCGGCCCCGGCGGCGCGTCTATGACTCATCGTAGTACTCGCGCCCCAAGTGCGTGATCATGTCTTCGCCCATCATCCAGCGCAGCGTGTTCTTGAGCTTCGTGTGTTGGATGAACAGGTCGTGCTCCGGGTAGAGGCCCGCCGGGACCACCGGGCTCTTGAAGTAGAAGGAGAGCCATTCCTGGATGCCGGCCAGACCCGCGCGCTTGGCGAGATCCATGAACAGCACGAGGTCGAGCACGATGGGAGCGGCGAGGATGGAGTCGCGGCAGAGGAAGTCGACCTTGATCTGCATGGGGTAACCGAGCCAGCCGAAGATGTCGATGTTGTCCCAGCCCTCTTTGTTGTCGCCGCGCGGGGGATAGTAGTTGATCCGCACCTTGTGGAAGAGGTGCCCGTACAGATCGGGGTAGAGCTGGGGCTGCAGGATGTTGTCCAGCACGCCGAGCTTCGATTCTTCCTTGGTCTTGAAGGACTCGGGATCGTCCAGCACCTCGCCGTCCCGGTTGCCGAGGATGTTGGTGGAGTACCAGCCGGCCACGCCGAGCAAGCGCGCCTTGAAGCCGGGGGCCAGGATCGTCTTCATCAGCGTTTGGCCGGTCTTGAAGTCCTTGCCGGCCAGGGGCGCGCCGGTGCGCTTGGCCAACTCCTCGATGGCGGGCAGATCCCCGCTCAGATTCGGGGCGCCGTTGGCGTAGGCGATGCCGCTACGGGCCGCGGCATAGGCGTAGATCATGCTCGGGGCTATCTCCGGATGGCTGTCGCGCAGTCCCTTTTCGAAGGCGGCCAGAGTCTCGTGCACCTCCGAGCGCTTCATGAAAATCTCGGTGGAGCCGCACCAGATCATGACGACGCGATCGCAGCCGTTGGTCTTGCGAAACCCCTCGATGTCCTCGATGAGGGCCTCGGCGAGCGCCATCTTGCTGCGCCCCTTCTTCACGTGCTTGCCGTCGAGCTTCTTGACGTAATAATTGTCGAAGACAGCCTTCATCGGACGGATGCCCGTCAGAAATCCCTGCAATTCCTCGATCAGCGTCCGGTCCAGGACGCCGGCCTTGAGGGCGGCCTCGTAGGCGGAATCCTCGAAAATGTCCCAGCCGCCGAAGACGAGATCGTCGAGCCCGGCCAGGGGCACGAAATTCCGGATCAGCGGCTGGCGGTTGTCGGTCCGCTTGCCCAGCCTGATGTGTCCCATTTGCGTGAGGCTGCCGATGGGCAACCGCAGGCCGCGACGCACCGCTTCCACGCCGGCAATGAACGTGGTGGCCACGGCGCCCATTCCGGGCGTCAGGATGCCCAGCTTACCTTGAGCTGGCTTGATCGACAGGCCTTCAACCATGGGAACTCCTCTCTTGCAGTTCAACGGAATGCCGGAAGCGACGCGAAAGCATATGGCACGGTCCGCCTCATGGCAAAACCTATGTTGCGCCCGGCGCCGCGCGCCGGAATTCGCGGGCGAAGCGGGAGCAAGCGGGCCAGATTTGATTTAAAAGCACATTTCCTGGAGATATTGCCAGCATCGTGTTAGAATGGAAGGCGGTGTTGGCGAGAGTCCGGTTGCGGGAGGAAGGCATGGAAAAGATGGTGCGACCGGTGCCGTTCCTGGACCTGAGGGCACAGCTGGCGCCTCTGCGGAGCGAAATCGACGCCGCGATCGCGTCGGTCATCGATCGGACCGCGTTCATTCTCAGCGATCACGTGACCGCCTTCGAGCAGGACTTCGCCGCCTTCTGCGGAGCCAGCCATTGCGTGGGCGTGGACTCCGGCACCCAGGCGCTGCATCTAGCGTTGCGCGCCCTGGGCGTGGGGCCGGGGGACGAGGTCATCACCGTCCCCAACACTTTCATCGCGACGGTCGAGGCGATCATCTACACGGGCGCCACGCCCGTGCTGGTCGATGTGGACCCTGACACGTGGCTTATCGATCCGCGCGCCGTCGAGCGTGCGCTCACGCCTCGCACGAAGGCGATCCTTCCCGTGCACCTTTTCGGTCATCCCGCGCCCATGGACGAGATCCGGGCGCTGGCCGCCGGCGTTGGCGCGGTCGTGGTGGAGGACGCCTGTCAGGCGCACGGAGCGCGCTTGAGGGGCCAGCGCTGCGGCAAACTGGGACGTGCCGCCGGCTTCAGCTTCTACCCGGGCAAGAACCTGGGCGGTTTCGGCGACGGTGGCGCGATCGTCACCGACGATGCCGAACTGGCGGCGCTAGCGCGCAGCCTGCGCCATCACGGGCAGGGAGCCAAGAACATCCACGACCACGTGGGCTACACGGGGCGGCTCGATTCGCTCCAGGCCGCCGTGCTGCGGGTCAAACTGCCCCATCTGGACCGGTGGAACGGCGCGCGGCGCCGCCTTGCCGCCCATTACCGCCGGCGCCTGGCCGGGTCGTTCCGGATGCCCAGGGTCCTGGACGGCGCGGAGGCTGTTCACCATCTTTTCCCTATCCACGTCGCCGATCCCGACCAGACCGTCAGTCGCCTGCAGGCCGCGGGCGTGTCTTGCGGGCGGCACTACCCGATCGCGGTGCACCTGCAGCCCGCGCTGGCGTGCCTCGGCCGCGGGGGAGGGTCGTTCCCGGTCGCGGAGGAACTCTGCGCGGGGATCATATCCCTGCCAATTTATGCGGAAATGGATGAAGAGATGGTAGACGCGGTGTGCTCGGCTTTGCTATAATGAGTATGGTGCTTGGTTCAAGGCGGCGGGGTTGGCAAGAGAAAGGAGTTTATGCGGGATTGCTAACGCGTTGTTCCTGAATGACATCCTTTGCTGACTTCTGCGTTGCGCAGAGAGGGAACGGCACCATGAAGGAAGACGCGGTAGCGGCGACGCGCGTGGTCGATCGGTTTTTGTCTCTTCCGCCCACCCTCTGGATCCCCGTCGATGCCTCGCGGCTGGACGGCTGGCAAGGCGCCGCCAAGCGGGTTTTCGACCTGGCGGCTGGGGCGTTAGCCCTGGCCATGACCAGCCCGCTCTTCCTGGTGTTGGCCATCCTCATCAAACGCTCCGGGCCGGGACCGGTCTTTTTCGTGCAGGAGCGCATCGGCAAGGACGGGCAGCGCTTCCGCTTCTACAAGTTCCGGACCATGCGCCATCACAGCGACGACGCCATTCACCGCCAATTCGCGGCCATGTTCATCAACGGCGAGCCCGCGGGTTGCCGGCAGGGGAACTCGAGCCGAATCTACAAGATGACGGACGACCCGCGCGTGACCTGCGTGGGACGCTGGCTGCGCAAGACCTCCCTGGACGAGCTGCCGCAGCTCATCAACATCGTCAAGGGTGAGATGTCGTTCGTCGGACCCCGCCCCCCCATCGCCTACGAGCTTGAGCACTACCAGCAGTGGCATTACGAGCGGTTGAAGGTCACGCCCGGACTCACCGGGCTGTGGCAGGTCAGCGGGCGCAGCAACGTTCCTTTCGACGAGATGGTTCGTCTCGATCTCCATTACATCAACAACTGGTCGCTCGGCATGGATCTGCGCATCCTGGCCCGGACGCTGCCGGTTGTCGTGCAGGGCACCGGGGGATATTGAGACCGGTGTTCCTCCCGAGGCCAGAGCGGAATGCCGACGGTGATCACCGGTGGGTCCGGACCGACCGGGATGTCGCGCGCCGCGCGGTCCAGCTCGACTCGGGGACGCGCTCAATCCGAGGAGGCGACGCATGGTCCGGATGGCTGTGATCGGTTGCGGTTACTGGGGGCCCAATCTCATCCGCAATTTCCAGAACACCGCCGGTTGCGAGTTGCGGGCGATCTCCGACCTCAACGCGCAGCGCCTGGATCATGTCGGACGCCAGTATCCCCACGTGCGCAGGACGTCCGACCACCGGACGATCCTCACCGATCCGGACATCGACGCGGTGGCGGTCGCGACGCCTGTCTCCACGCACTATCCGCTGGGCAAGGACGTGCTGGAAGCGGGCAAGCATCTGTTCATCGAAAAACCGATGTGCGCGAGCGCGGCCGACTGCCGGAAGCTCGTCGACATCGCCCGGCGGCGTGGGCTGCAGATCATGGTGGGGCACACCTTCCTGTTCACGCCCGCGGTGCGCAAGATCCGCGAACTGATGCGCTCGGGAGAGCTGGGCGACGTCTATTACGTGAACATCACGCGCGTGAACCTGGGCCTCTTCCAGCCGGACATCAACGTGGTCTGGGACCTCGCCCCCCACGACATCGCGATGCTCAATCACCTGTTCGACAGCGGCCCCTCGATCGTCAGCGCCACCGGGCGTTCCTATGTCCGGAGCGGCAACGAGGACGTGGCTTTCCTGACCCTTGAGTATCCGGGCAACCAGATCGCCCACATCCACGTCAGTTGGCTCGACCCCAACAAGATCAGACAGGCCACCTTCGTGGGCAGCCGCAAGATGCTCGTGTACGACGACGTCTCCAGCCTGGAGAAGATCCGGGTCTACGACAAGGGCGTGGAGAAGCTCTCGCACTACGACAATTTCGGCGAGTTCCAGTTGTCTTACCGCTACGGCGACATCGTCATCCCGCGCGTGGACCAGACAGAGCCGCTCAAGATCGAGGCGGCGCACTTCGTGGCGTGTCTGGAGGGCCGCGAAGAGCCGGTCAGCGACGGGTCCGTCGGTTTGCAGGTCGTGGAAGTGCTGGAAAGGGTCTGCGAATCGATCCGCCAAGAGGGCAAACCGGTCTCCTGCTCGCCCGCCTGACGTCCCGCCCCGCCGCGGCCCGCACCGCCGCCTTGTTGGCTGGACGCGCGCGTCCGCGCGTTCTAGGCTCGGCGCGGCCGGTGCCGGCGCTCCGGCCCGAGGAGGGCGTTGTCTTGGCTTCGCCGCGCGTGGCCATGATCGGACAAAAGGGCTGGCCGCCCATCCATGGCGGAATCGAACGGCACGTGGCCGAATTGGCGCCGCGGCTCGCCGCGCGCGGCTGGGCCGTCGACATCTACAGCCGTCCCCATTACAGCGCGCACCACGGCGACACGGGCCTGCCCGGTGTGCGCGTCGTGCGGCGGCCCAGCCTCGCGACGAAGCATCTGGACGCCATCACGCATGCCCTGGTGTGCACCTTCGACGCGCTGCGCGGCGACGCGCGGATCGTGCACTACCACGCGCTGGGCCCGGGGTTGCTAGCCGGTCTGCCGCGATGGCTGGCCGGCAAGCCGACCGTGGTGACCGTGCATGGACTCGACTGGCAGCGCCAGAAGTGGGGCCGACTGGCGCGTTGGGTGCTGCGCGGCGGCGAACAGGCCAGCTTCCGGCTTCCCGAGCGGACCATCGTGGTTTCCCAGGCGCTGCAGACCTGGTTCCGGCAGCGCCACGGGCGCGAGACGATCTACATCCCCAATGGCGTGGGCGCCCCGGTCTACCGCCCGATGCGCTTGGCGCGGGAGAGGGGCGTGGATCGCCCGTTCGTGCTGTTCGCGGGGCGCTTGGTGCCGGAAAAGGGCTGCCATCTGCTCACGCGCGCCTGGGCCGCTTTGCCGGCGGCGCTGCGCGAGGGCCACCGCCTGGTCATTGCGGGCGACGCCGGCTTCACGGACGCCTACGTCCGCGCCTTGCGCGCCGAGGCGCCCGCGGACACGCTGTTCTTGGGTTTCGTCCACGGGGAACTCTTGCAGGAGTTGTACACGAACGCCGAACTCGTCGTGCTGCCGTCGACGATGGAGGGGCTTTCCATCGCGCTGCTCGAGGGGATGAGCTATGCGCGGTGCTGCCTCGCCAGCGACATCCCGCCCAATCGGGAGGCGGCGGCAGACTGCGCGCCGCTGTTTCCGGCGGGCGATGTGCGAGCGCTGACGGCCCGACTCGCCGAGCTGCTCCTGGATCCCCAGGTCCGGCGGTGCTACGGTGAAGCGGGACAACTGCGCGTGATCGAGCACTATAGCTGGGAGAGGGCGGCGGATCTGACGGCCGCCGTGTACGCCGAACTGGCCGCGTCGCGGGGGGGGACGGCATGATACCGGAAGGCGCGGGGCGGCTGGCGACCTGGAGCATGCTGCCGGCGCTGGTGCTGTGTGCGGCGGGCGCCGGGTGCGCCAAGAGAGCCTGGGTCGCCCGCCAGAGCGTGGGCGCGGTCCCGGTGCAAGCGCCGGCCGCGGCCGCCGAGGACACGTTGGGGGTCGCGGACACGGGGGCTTGGCGGAGTTTGGCGCCGCCGCCGGCGTCCGCGCCGCCGGAGCGGCCGGATCCCGTGGCCAGCGGCGGCTCGCCGCTGACCCCGCTGTCCGAACGGGTGAGCGAAGAACTGCCCTGGACCGAGGACGTCTCCGTGGCGCCGGCGGTGGAGGCGGATTGCGCGTCACGCCCGTGCCACTGGGTGCAGATCGCCGCTCCCGTCGACAGCTTCGGCTGCGCCGCCGCGCTGGCGAGCGCGGCGACGCTGGCCCGAACGGTGCAGACCGGGCTGGGGGTGCCCGGGGGGCGCATCGTGCCCGAGTCGGGGCTGTGGAAGGTGCAGGTCGGGCCATTCATGACCTGGGAGGTCGCGGATCTGGTCAGGAGCCGGCTGCGCGAGGGCGGGTTCCCCGGCGCGTGGCTCGTGCGGCGTTGAAACCGGGCTTTCGTGTTGACAGAGAGGGCGTTGCGAGCATATCTTAACGCGCGCTGCGGGCATAGCTCAGTTGGTAGAGCACTACCTTGCCAAGGTAGTGGTCGCGAGTTCGAGTCTCGTTGCCCGCTCCAATTTTGCGAAGGGACGGTTGCGGCCGTCCCTTTTCGTTGGCGGGGGCGCGGCTTGACAGGCCGGGGGGCGCCGGGCATTCTTGTTTCGCTGCGGGAGGCGGCATAGCCAAGTGGTAAGGCGATGGTCTGCAAAACCATTATCCCCGGTTCGAGTCCGGGTGCCGCCTCCAGAGCCTTTCTGCCTGCTTGCCGACGTGCTGGCGACCCCCGGGAGGGCTTGGCGCGGGAGCATCACGCCGACGGAGCCGGGGTGGCGAAACTGGCAGCCGCAAGGGACTTAAAATCCCTCGGAGCGTTGCTCCTTACCGGTTCGAATCCGGTCCCCGGCACACCTCAGGCCCCGGGTCGGCGCGCGAGGACCGGGGTTGCTTGCGGCGGCGGAGGTCGCTCGTGCGTCTGGCCTTCCTCTCGATCGGCCGGCACATCCACACGGAGCGCTGGATCCGCTGGTTCGCGGCCCAGGGCCACGAGTGCCATCTGTTGACCGTGCAGCCCGGGCCCGTGCCGGACGTCACAGTCCACGACATCCGGCGGGGCGGCGGGCCGAAGGCGTGGCGCTACGCCCAGTCGCTCGGCGTGGTGCGCGGTCTGCTGCGCCGGCTGCAGCCGCAGCTGCTCAACACCCATTTCCTGACCGGCTACGGCTACTGGGGCCATTTCAGCGGCTTCCATCCCAACGTGCTGACGGTCTGGGGCGATGATGTCTACGTCACGCCCCATGAGACGCCGCTCAAGGGGTGGCTCGCCCGGCGCGCGCTGAGGTCGTGCGACGCGCTCACCGGCGATTCCCTCGACATCCTGGCCGCCGCCGGCCGCCTGGGAGCGGATCCGGAGCGCAGCTTCCGCGTGCTGTGGGGGGTGGACTTCGATCGCTTTCGCCCCGGCGACGCCGGCGCGTGGCGGGCGGCGCAGGGCTGCGCGCCGGAGGATGTCCTGGTGCTTTCTCCGCGCAGCTTCACCCAGGCGTACTACAACATCGACACGGTCATCGCCGCGGCGGCACAAGTGGCGCGGGCGGAGCCGCGGGCTCGCTTCCTGTTCGCGGGGTACGAGGGGGATCCCGCGCCGTTCCGGGCGAGGGCGCAGGCGGCGGGCCTGGGGGACGCCGCCCGTTTTCTCGGGCGCCTCACGCACGAGGAGTTCGCGACGGCGCTGCGGGCGAGCGACATCTTCGTGTCCGTGCCGTCGGTGGACGCGACGGCCGTGAGCCTGCTCGAGGCGATGTCATGCAGCTGCGCCGTCGTCGTGTCCCGCCTCTCTTCCTCCTTGGAGTGGATCGTGGACGACGAGAGCGGGTGCGTCGTGCCGGCGCGGGACGCGTCGGCGCTGGCGGCCGTCTTGCTGCGCCTCTGCCGCGACCCGCACTTGCGCCGCCGGTTGGGGGCCGCCGCGCTGGCGCGGGCCCGCCGGGACGCCGGCTTCGCGCCCAACATGCAACGCGTCGATCGGATCTTCGCGACGCTGACGAGCGGCACGCCGGACTGGCCGCGCGAGGTCTCCCTGCGCGCGCTCGGCGCGCCGGCGGGGGGAACGGGCTCGTGATCCTCTCCGTGGTCATCCCCACGCGTGACAAGCACGCCCTGCTGGCGCGCACGCTCGACGCCCTCGGCAAGCAGGAGGGAGTGGGCGAGCCTTGGGAAGTCGTGGTCGTGAACGACGGGTCGAGCGATGGGACGGCGCGGCTGCTGGCCGAGTTGGCGGGCGAGCCCGGATCGCGCCTGAAGGTCGTGGACGACGGCCGGGCCACCGGGCGCGCCGGCGCGCGGCAGCGGGGCTGGCGGGCGGCCGCCGGGCGCTGGGTGCTCTTCCTGGACGACGACATCCTGGCGCCTGCGGGCCTGCTGGCGGCGCATCTGCGGATCCTGCGCGAGAACCCGCGCTGCGGCACGATCGGGCGCGTCGTGACCGAGCCCGCCCTGGTCGACGCGCCCCATTTCCACTACCTGGACAGCCGCGGCGTGGCCAAGGTCAAGCGCGGCTTCGTGCCGGCCCGCTATTTCGTGACGCAGAACGCCGCCGTGCCGCGCGAGGCTCTCGAGGCCGTGGGCGGGTTCGACACGCGCTTCCTGGGCTGGGGGCTGGAGGACATGGAGCTCGGCTTTCGGCTGGAGGATCTGGCCGGCCTGCGTTTTCTGGCCGTCACCGAGCCGTTGCCGCGGCACGCGCATCATCACACGCTCGCCCAGCTCCTGGCCAAGAAGCGCGAGTGCGGCGCCGGGTCGCTGCCGCTGCTGGCGGATCGCCATCCCGGGCGCGTGCGCGAGATGCGCCTGCACTGGGTGATCGACGCGCCGGCCGGGGCGCGGCCGCCATGGTCCGTACGCTTGGCGCGCCGGGCGGCGCAAGGCTGGCCGGCCGCTTGCCTGGAAGCGCTGCTGGCGCGCTGGCCGGCGGCGCGCGGCGGGCCGCTGTGCCCGGGACTGTACGCGCGCGGGATGGACATCCTGATGCTCTGCGCTTACCGTCAGGGCTTGGCGCGAGGACTCACCCTGTCATGACGATATGGCGCACAAAGACGCCTTAATGGCAGCTAGCCGCGCGTCCGGGCGCAGCGGTTTTCTGGACGCCTAGTTAAGATTATATTTAACAATATGTTACGGCGTGACCGAACGGGAACTTCCGGCATGCAATTTGATGTTCCCGCGCGAGGATTGGCTGGAGTGTCACCCTGAAAGTCCGCATAAGGACGAGGTGCAAAGGCATGGCAAAGATCATCGGCATCGACCTGGGCACGACCAACAGCGTCGTGGCCGTGATGGAGGGCGCAGAGCCCAAGGTCATCCCCAACAAGGAAGGCAATCGGACCACGCCCTCGGTGGTCGCCTGGAACAAGGCCGGGGAACGCCTGGTGGGCTTGTTGGCCAAGCGCCAGGCCGTCACCAATCCCGCCAACACGGTCTATTCGATCAAACGTTTCATGGGACGCAAGTTCGGCGAGGTCCAGACCGAGACGACCGAGGTGCCGTATGAAGTGGTCGCCGGACCCAACGGCGACGCGCGGGTCAAGACGACGCAGGGCGAGTTCTCGCCCCCGGAAGTGTCGGCGGTCGTGCTCCAGGCCATGAAGCAGACGGCCGAGGCCTATCTGGGCGAGCCGGTCACGGCGGCCGTGATCACCGTGCCCGCGTACTTCAACGACAGCCAGCGGCAAGCCACGAAGGACGCGGGACGCATCGCGGGGCTGGATGTCAAGCGGATCATCAACGAGCCGACCGCGGCGGCGCTGGCGTACGGGTTGGACAAGAAGAAGGACGAGACCGTCGCGATCTTCGATCTCGGCGGCGGCACGTTCGACATCTCCATTCTGGAGATCGGCGAGGACGTGTTCTCGGTCCTGGCCACCAACGGCGACACGCATCTGGGCGGCGATGACTTCGATCAGCGCGTCATCGATCACCTCGTGGACACGTTCCTGAAGCAGGAGGGGATCGACCTGAGCAAGGACGCCATGGCGCTGCAGCGCCTGAAGGAGGCGGCCGAGCGCGCGAAATGCGAGCTGAGTTCCAGCACGCAGACGGAGATCAATCTGCCGTTCATCACGGCCGACGCGGCGGGTCCCAAGCATCTGGCCCTCACGCTGACGCGGGCCAAGTTCGAGAGCCTGGTGGAGAATCTGGTCGAGCGCACGGTCGCGCCGTGCCGCAACTGTCTGAAAGACGCGGGATTGTCGCCGGCGGACATCGACGAGGTGATCCTGGTCGGCGGTTCCACGCGCATGCCGGCCGTGACGGCCAAGGTCCAGGAGATCTTCGGCAAGGAGCCCAACCGCTCCGTGAATCCGGATGAAGTCGTGGCCATGGGCGCCGCCATCCAGGGCAGTGTGCTGGCTGGCGATGACCTGGGCATCGTGCTTCTCGACGTCACGCCGCTGAGCCTGGGCATCGAGACGCTCGGCGGCGTGATGACGCGGCTGATCGAGCGCAATACCACCATCCCCACCCGCAAGAGCCAGGTCTTTTCCACGGCGGCGGACAACCAGCCGACGGTGGAGATCCACGTGCTGCAGGGGGAGCGGGAGATGGCGGTCGACAACAAGACGATCGGGCGCTTCCAACTCACCGGCATCCCGGCAGCCCCCCGGGGCATCCCGCAGATCGAGGTGACCTTCGACATCGACGCCAACGGCATCTTGTCGGTGTCGGCGGTCGACAAGGCCACGGGCAAGGAGCAGTCCATCCGCATCCAAGCTTCCAGCGGGCTGAACGAGCAGGAGATCAAGCGCATGGTGCAGGACGCGCAGGCGCACGCGGGGGAGGATCGCCAGCGGCGCGAACTGATCGACGCGCGCAACGAGGCGGACGCGCGCGCGCACAGCGTCCGCAAGAGTCTCGAGAGCCTGCGGGCGGACGCCGAGCCCGCCGCGCTCCAGGACGTGGAGACGAAATTGAAGGCGCTGGAGGAAGTGGCCAAGGGCAGCGACGCGGCGATGATCCGGGCCGCCACCGAGGCGCTCATGAACGCCATGCAGGTGGTGGCCAGCAAGGCCTACGAGAGGGCGGCGGCGGCCGGGCAGGGCCCCAGTGCGGGGCCCAAAGACCAGGACGCCGGCCCGGACGCGGCCGGCGCCGGGGGCAACAACCAGGGCTCGACGGATGCCGATTACGAGGTCGTCGACGATTAAGTATTTGAAAAATATATAGCTAAGAGAATTTTGCAGCAGGGCGGGGAGGCGGTTGGGGCCGCCTCCCCGGTTTTCAGATAAAAAAGACAAAAAAAGTCTTTGACACGGTCCCGGGCTGCCGATACAATCGCAATCAATTTCAAAAAAGATCGTCCGGCGAGCGAGACCGTGAAATTCGTGGAACCGGATTCCAATTCTCTCGTATCACGGTCAGTGCGCCGGAAGCAGCCGGCAGATGTTTGGAGGCCCCGGGCGCTGAGCGCGGGGGCGCAAGGAGGAGAGGGACGTGTACGAGGTGGAACTGGGCAGCGACCGACGAGAAAATCCGAGCCTGCAGCATTATCTGCAGACGATCGGCAAATACAAGCTGTTGACCAAGGAAGAGGAGTTCGAGCTGGCGCGGCGCGTGAGGGCGGGCGACAAGGAAGCGCTCGACAGACTGGTGAACGCCAACCTGCGCTTCGTCGTGAGCGTGGCCAAGAAATTCCTCAACCACGGTCTGAGCTACATGGATCTCATCGCGGAAGGGAACATCGGACTGATCACCGCCGCCAAACGATTCGACGAGCGTCGCGATTTCCGCTTCATCAGCTACGCGGTGTGGTGGATTCGCCAGGCGATCCAGAAGGCCATCGCCGAGCAGACCAACACGGTGCGGTTGCCGATCAACCGGACTCAGCAGGCGCAGAAGATGAAGCGAATCGCGCAAAATCTCGAGCAGAAGCACGGACGCAAGGTCCACGAGGAGGAGATCGCCGAGGAGCTGGAGATCTCCCCCAAGAAGATGCACCAGATCAGGGCCGCGAGCCGTCCGCTCGTGAGCCTCGACGAGGCCCTGTACGACGACGAGATGTCCTTGGCGGATTCGCTCATCGATGACGAGGTGCCGAATCCGGAGGAGGGGTTCATCTCGGGCGAGTTGCATGCCGACGTGAGCGCGGCGCTGGGGTTGCTCAGCCGCCGCGAGCGCAACATCGTTGTTCGCTATTATGGCCTGGCCGACGAAGAGCCGGCTTCGCTGGAGACCATCGGCCAGGACATCAACCTGTCGCGGGAGCGCGTGCGTCAGATACGCAACCACGCGCTTTCCAGGATCCGGCGGGCCGTCTCGGGCGAGAAATTGGCTGACTATCTCTCCTGAAGGCCGGCGTTGCAGCGCCGGGCCGGGGCGAGATGGGCGGCAGCGCGCGCCGTCCGCAGAAGGGGTTGACACACCCGGCGGGCGGCGCTTAGCTTGACGGTCGACGACGACGGGCGATTAGCTCAGCTTGGTTAGAGCGCCTGCTCGACACGCAGGAGGTCACTGGTTCGAGTCCAGTATCGCCCACCATCAGACCGACGCAGGAGCGAGGTGGCGCCCCGGGCATCACCTCGTCCTTGTTTAGCGCGCCGACCCGCGACCAACGCGCGGCGGGCGGCGGGAGAGGTTGAAGGGGATCCATGCTGCTGACGCTTCCGGACGGCAAGACGTTGGAAGTGGCCCCGGGCGCGACGTTCCGGGAGGCGATCGCCACGCTGGGCGAGGGGCTGGCCCGCGATGCCTTGGCGGTGACGCTCGACGACCGCCACCACGCGCTGAACGAGCAGGTGCCCCGGGCGGGGCGCCTCAAGGTGATCACGCGCACTTCGGCCGAGGGCCTCGACGCTTTGCGCCACTCGTCCGCCCACTTGCTGGCGTGGGCCGTGCAAGACCTCTTCCCGGGCGTCAAATTCGCCTTCGGCCCCGCCATCGAAGGCGGTTTTTACTACGATTTTGAGCGGGCCTCGCCGTTCAGCGACGAGGACCTGGCCGCGATCGAAGCCAAGATGCGAGAGTTGGCCGCGACGAAGGCGCCGATCCTGCGCCGCGAGGTCGATCCGGCGCAGGCCCGGTCGCTGTTCGCCGATCAGCCGTACAAACTCGAGCAGATCGCCTCCCTCGCCGGCGAGTCGCTGACCGTGTACGAGATGGGCGGCTTTCGCGACCTGTGCGAGGGGCCGCACGTGCCGGGCACTTCCGAGCTGAAGGCTTTCCGGTTGCTCCACGTCGCGGGCGCCTACTGGCGGGGCGACAGCAGCCGCCCGATGCTGCAACGCATCTACGGGACGGCCTTCTTCAAGAAGAGCGAGCTCGACGCGCACCTCGCCATGCTCGAGGAGGCCAAGAAACGCGACCATCGCCGGCTCGGGCGGGAGTTGGACCTGTTCGGGATCATGGACGAGGCGGGTCCGGGCCTGACCTTCTGGTTCCCCCGCGGGGACATCCTGCGTGAACAGGTCGTCGAGTACTGGAAGCACGTGCATCGGGAGCGCGGCTACGTGACGGTCACCACCCCGCACATTTCGCAGGCGGACCTGTGGGAGACGTCGGGACACATGCAGTTCTACCGCGACAACATGTACGTGTTCGAGCAGGATGGCCGTCCGCACGTCATCAAGCCCATGAACTGTCCCGGGCACATCCTGATCTACAAGAGACAGGTCCGCAGCTACCGGCATCTGCCGATCCGCTACGCGGAATTGGGCACCGTCTACCGGGCCGAACTGAAGGGGACGCTGCACGGCCTGCTGCGGGTACGCGGGTTCACGCAGGACGACGCGCACATCTTCTGCACGCCCGAGCAGCTCGAGGACGAAGTGAGCGGAGTGCTCGACCTGACGCGGGAGATTCTCGGCACGTTCGGCTTTCACGATTACAAGGTCGAGCTGTCCGTGCGCGATCCGGAGCGTCGCGACAAGTACGCGGGCGAGGACGAAGAGTGGGAGGCGGCGGAGGGGTCGCTGGTCAAGGCGCTCGACAAGCATGGCCTCGACTACAGCCGCGAGGAGGGGGAGGCGGTCTTCTACGGCCCGAAGATCGACATCAAATTGATCGACGCCATCGGCAGGCGCTGGCAGGCGACCACGGTCCAGTTCGATTTCAACCTGCCGCGTCGGTTCGGGGTGACGTACGTGGACGCGCAGGGGCAGGAGCGGTTCGCGTACATGGTTCACCGGGCGATCTTCGGCTCGCTGGAGCGCTTCATCGGCGTGCTCACGGAGCACCACGCCGGCGATTTCCCGCTCTGGTTGTCTCCGGAGCAAGTGCGCGTGCTGAGCGTGAGCCGGGATCAGGCGAATTACGCTGCGGCGGTGGCGGCCCGGTTGCGGGCCTGCGGCCTGCGCGCGGACGCCGACCTGCGGGACGAAAAGATCGGCTTCAAGATCCGCGAGGCGGAACTGCTCAAGGTGCCCTACATGCTGGTGGTTGGCCGCAAGGAGGAAGAGGCGGACACGGTGGCGGTTCGCGCCAGGCGCGGCGGCGACCTCGGCGGGCGTGTCGTGGCTGATCTCTGCCGGGAACTCCTTGACGAAATCGCGGCCAGGAAGTAGCTTTAGGCTCGTCTATCAGCCGCCGGGCGGCGTGCGCCCGGAAATTCGCGAGGCAAGAAGGGGCCCGCGCGCCTCTCACCGTTGCCGGCCCTGCGTGGGGCGGAACGGTTAGGAACTCGGAGCGGGCCGTTGTGTCCGCTCTTTCTCGTTTTCGCCCGGTCAAGCCCGGCCGTGGCTGTGGGGGGGTGGGTGATTATCAAAGTCCAGAACGGCACCAAAACGATCCGCGTCAACCGCATGATCAAGATCCCTCGGATCCTCGTGGTTGACGAGAGCGGGGAACAGTTGGGCGTGCTCGACACGACCGCCGCGCTGGCCATCGCGGAGGAGCGTGGCCTCGATCTGGTGGAGGTTGCGCCGATGGCCCGGCCACCCGTCTGCCGGATCATGGACTACGGCAAGTACAAGTACGAGCAGAGCAAGAAGGCGCGCAAGGCGCGGCAGCAGTCGCACGTCCAGAAGATCAAGACCATCAAGTTTCGGCCCAAGACCGACGATCACGACTACGATTTCAAGAAGCGCCACATCATGACGTTTCTGGAGGAAGGCAACAAGGTTCGCGTGATCATGCAGTTCAGGGGGCGCGAACTCTCGCACGTGGAGCTGGGTCTGCAGTTTCTCGACCACCTCGTGCAGGAGGTGGCGGAGCAAGGCTCGCCAGAAACGCAGCCTCAATTGGAGGGGCGCACCGTCACGTTCATCCTCGCGCCGCGCAAGACTGGCAGCGCCTAACGGGCGCTGGAGGGTCCGGCCCGGTTCCGCCCCACGACGGGGCGTCGCGCGTGGAAGACTGCCATTTGGCCGGATGAAGTCAGAAAGGCGACCGCCATGGCCAAGGTCAAGATGAAGACGAACCGATCCGCCGCCAAGCGTTTCCGGCTGACCGGCAGCGGCAAGGTGAAACGGGGAAAGGCCTACCACGGCCACCTGTTCACGGGGAAGAGCGCCAAGCGCAAGCGCAACCTGCGCCAGTCGACGCTGGTAGCGCCGGCGGACGAGGGGCGCGTCAAGAAGATGCTCGGCAGTTGAACTGCCTCGACGGCCGGGCCCTGGGGCCGGCCGCGCGAAACGGACCATCGGAGGCAATCTCATGTCGCGGGCCAAGAACAATCCCGCCGCCAAGCAGCGGCACAAGAGAATCCTCTCCCGGGCGAAGGGCTTCTACGCCGGCAAGCGCACGCAGTATGTCGCGGCCCACGAAGCCACGGACCGGGCCCTCAGCTATGCCTATCGCGACCGCAAGGCGCGCAAGCGCGATTTCCGGCGCCTGTGGATCCTGCGGATCAACGCGGCGGCTCGCCTGAACGGCCTCAGCTACAGCCACTTCATCAGCGGCTTGAAGCGCGCCAGCATCGACATCGACCGCAAGATCCTGGCGGACATGGCGGTGCGTGATGCGCCCGGTTTCGCGCGCCTGGCGGAGATCGCCAAGAACGCCAAGTGAGCGGTGCGCGGGCCGCGCGGGGAGGGCCCATGAGCGTCATGGACGAGCAGATCGCGCGCCTGCGCGCCGCGGCGGAGGCCCGGATCGGCGCGGCCGCGGACGGCGCGACGCTGGAGGCCGCGCGCGTGGCGCTCCTCGGCCGGCGCAGCGAGTTGACGCAACTGCTGCGCGGCGTGAAAGATCTGCCCGAAGCGGAGCGGCGCGTCGCCGGCGACGCCCTCAATCGGCTCAAGACCGACCTCGCTGCTGGCCTGGCCGAGCGAGAGCGGGGCCTGGCGCTTGCCGCGCGTCCCGCCGGCGCCGTGGACCTCACCCTGCCCGGCGCGCCGCCCGTGCCCCTCGGGTCGCTCCATCCCCTGCTGGTCGTGCTGGAGGAGATCTGCGACATCTTTCACAGCATGGGGTTCACGCGCGAGGAAGGGCCGGACGTCGAGCTCGACTACTACAATTTCACGGCGCTGAATTTTCCGGACGACCATCCGGCCCGCGACAGCCAGGACACGTTTTACGTGAGCGACGCGGTCTGCCTGCGCACGCAGACCTCGCCGGCGCAGGTGCGGGTCATGGAGAGGCGGACGCCGCCGTTGTCGTGCATCGTGCCCGGGCGCGTGTACCGCAACGAGGCCACCGACGCCTCTCACGCCAGCGAATTCTTCCAGATCGAAGGCTTCAGCGTGGATCGAGACGTGAGCCTTGCCGATCTGCGCGCGACCGTCCAGCAGTTCGTGGACGTGTTCTTCGGCGCCGGGCGCAAGATCCGCTTCCGCCCGCACTACTTCCCCTTCACGGAACCGTCCGTGGAGGTCGACATGGCTTGCGCGAGTTGCGGCGGCAGCGGCTGCGCGGTGTGCGGGCGGACCGGCTGGCTGGAGATCATGGGCGCCGGCATGATCCACCCGAACGTGTTCGCGGCGGCGGGCTACGCGCCCGATGCGTACACGGGTTACGCCTTCGGCCTCGGCATCGACCGCATCGCCATGCTGCGCTGGGGCGTCGACGACATCCGGCTGTTCTATGAGAACGATTTGCGCTTCCTGCATCAGTTCCGAGGTGCGTGGTGAAGATCAGCCTGGATTGGCTTCGTGATTTCGTGACCTGGGAGGGAGACGCCGAGAGTCTGGCCTCGTTGCTGACGATGGCCGGCATCAACGTGGAGGGGCGCGAGGAATTCACGATCGCCCTGCCGGGCGTCGTGGTGGCGCACGTGCGCGAGACGGCGCGCCATCCGCAGGCGGACAAGCTCACGCTCTGTCAGGTCTGGGATGGCGAGCAAACGCTGTCGGTCGTGTGCGGGGCGCCCAACGTCCGCGCCGACCAGAAGGTGCTGCTCGCGCGGCCTGGGGCCGTCCTGCCCGGCGGCGCGAAGATCAAGGTGTCGCGCATCCGGGGCGTGGAGAGCCAGGGCATGATCTGTTCGGCCCGCGAGCTGGGGTTGGGCGGCGACGAGGGCGGGATCATGGAATTGCCGGCCGCCGCGCCGCCGGGCACCGCGGCGGACGCGCTCTACGGCTTTCGCGACCAGATCCTTGATCTTGAAATCACGCCGAATCGTCCCGACCTGCTCGGGCATTTTGGCGTCGCGCGGGAGATCGCGGCGTTGACCGGCGCGATGTTGACCGCGCCCGCGCTCTGGACGCCGCCCAAGACCAGCTCGGAGCGCCTGGAGTGGAGCGTCGAAATCGAAAGCTTCGCCGACTGTCCGCGCTACACGGCGCACTTGGCTAGGGGCGTGAAGTTGGGTCCGGCCCCCGACTTCATGCGCAACAGGCTGCTGGCGGTGGGCCAACGTCCGATCAACAACGTGGTCGACATCACCAATTACGTGATGCTGGAGCTCGGGCAGCCGCTGCACGCGTTCGACCGGGGCAAGCTCAGCGGAACGCGCCTGGTCGTGCGGCGAGCCGGGCAGGAGCGGGAGTTCACGGCTCTGGACGGACAGACGCGGCATCTGGACGACGATCACCTGATCATTGCCGACAGCGCCGGCGCGGTCGCGCTCGCGGGGATCGTGGGAGGCAGCCGCAGCGAGGTGGACGCGTCCACGCAGGAGGTTCTGCTGGAGAGCGCGTTCTTCGATCCGCTCGTCGTGCGTCGAGGCGCGCGCAAGCTCGGTCTGGTCACCGACAGTTCCTATCGCTTCGAGCGCGAGGCCGACTGGAACATGGTCGAGAAGGCGGCCTGGCGCGCGCTGCATCTTCTGCAGCAGCATGCGGGGGCGCGCATCGTGCCCGACCGCGTGGACCGGCAGAACCCGGATCGCGAGAGTCTGCCGCCCATCCCGTTGCGCATCGCCCAGGTCAATCGCCTGCTGGGGACCGAGATCGAGACGACGGAGGCGGTTCAGCTGTTGCAGGCCCTGGATCTGACGGTCGTGCCGCTCGGCCAGGCGCGCAACCGCAAGAGCGGCTCGGCCAACGTCATGATCGAGGTTCCGTCGTTCCGCCGAGATCTGCGCGCCGAGGTCGATCTTGTCGAGGAGATTGCGCGCCTGCGGGGCTTCGATCGGCTCCCGACCGATCCCGCGGCGCGCGGCGCGCGCGCGGTAGCGCCCCGGGCGCTGGACAAGGTTCGCCGGCGGGTGCGCGCCCACCTGAGCGCGGTCGGATATTCCGAGATCGTCACCTCGTCGTTCCTGGCGCGCGAGGATCTGGAGCGGCTGGGGTTGGCGGATGGCGACGCGCGGCGCAACTGCCTGAGCGTCAGGAACGCGCGCCTCGAAGGCGAAACGCTGCTGCGCACGACGCTTCTGCCCTCGCTCTTGCGGATTCTGCGGCACAACCTCAACGCCGACCTCGATTGCCCCTTGCGATTGTTCCAGTTGAACCGGGTGTTCTGGCCGGGCGCCCGCGGCGCGGTCGAGCCGTCCCGGCCGCAGGAGGACCAGCTGCCGGCGGAACCCCTGTTCCTGCAGCTTGCCGTGGCCGGGCGGACGGAGTCGACGCCGGCCGGCCTGCCCGCGGGCCTGTGGGAGGTCAAGGGGGTCGTGGAGACGCTCGGCGGTTTGATCGGCTGGAGTCTTGAGGCGCGCCCGGGGGATTCGGAACCGTACGGGGCGCTCGGCCGCCAGTGGCGGCTGGAGGAGGCGGGGAGCGGACCCGTGGGCTGGGCCGGCGAACTCGACGGTGCCGTGCTGGCGGGATTCGGCATCGAGGCCCCGGTATGCGTGGCCGAGGTCGATCTCACCAGCCTGCCCGCGGTTCTGCCGTCCCTCGCGGTGCGCCCGTTCTCCCGTTTCCCGGCCGTCAAGCGGGATCTGTCGCTGCTGGTGCCGGACGGGGTCACCTTCGCCGAGCTGGCGGCCGTGATCCGGGAGCGGGGCGGGGACTGTCTGGAATCTTTGGAACTCTTTGATTATTATAGAGGTAAGGGTATACCCGCGGGCGCGGCGGCGCTGGGAATTCGCTTGAAGTTCCGCTCGGCCAAGGGTAATTTGAAAGGGACGACGGTGGACAAGTCGTTGGCCCTCGTCACGGAAGAGTTGGCCGCGCGGTTTGGCGCGCAGCTGAGGGCGTGAGGGTCGGCGCTTGCCCGAGCGGCGAGCGCGCGACCGCCGGAGGAGCTGGCCGTTTATGGACGATAGTCTCAATCGCCTGGAGGAGAAGGTGCTCCAGGCCGTGCGCACGATTCAGGAATTACGCACCGAGAACGAGCGCCTGCGCCTGCAGCGTGAAGGTCTCGAAAAGGAGCATGCCGCTTTGCAGGAGCGCGCCACGCGCTTGAGCGGCGAGCTGGACCAGGCGCGCGCCGTGGCCGCCACCGTCGACGGTTATGAAGAGAAGAGAAGAATCTTGGAGGAAAAGGTAGGAGGCCTGCTGGAGAAGCTCGATCAGATCGGGTGAGCGGCCGCCGTTCCCGGCGGGAGGGGAGGCCGCGAGCTTGAGGGTTGCCGCCGGCCGTTGGCCGGCCAACGTGAGAAGTGGTCGTGAATGCTTGATCCCCGCAGCGTGACAGTGACCATCTATGGCCATGAGTACACCCTGAAAGGGGAGGCGGAACCGGAGTACGTCGAGAAGGTGGCGGAGTTCGTCGACCGGAAGATGCGCGAAATCGCGGAGGGTTCGACGCTTGTCTCCACCACCAAGGTCGCGATCCTGGCGGCGATCAATATCGCGGATGAACTGCTCCGCGAGCGCCGGAAAAGGCAGGAGGCCTTGGCCATGCTCGACGACCGGACCGGACAGATCGCAGCTCTCCTGGAGAAAGAGATGGAGAAGCTGTAAGCGTTGCGACCAAGGTCGGGGACTCCCTGCTTAGCCCGTGATGCGTTGGGTATATTGAGCCAACACTCAGCCAGCGGGACCCCGGAGTTCCCCCCCCGCGCCCAGACCCCCGATGGGGTAGTCCGCGGCGGGGAACAGGGGGCCCACTTGAAGCAATACGGTTCAATTGCTTCCGGCGCACACGACTCGGCGGGGATTCCACCAACACCGAGCTGACCCAGGCGACCTTCTCCTTTCCCTGATTCGGGAGAGGAGTGAGCATGCCTAGCTTACCGGCCTGGCTGGTCGCCCTGGCGGCCGCGGCCGCCTTCCTAGTGGGCTGGTTAGCCCAACGCCAGCGCAACGAACGCTTGAACGGCAGTGCCCGGCGCGCGCGGGATCAGGTCCTGGAGGACGCGTCGCGCGACGCCGCCGCCCTGCGCAAGAACGCGGAGTTCGAAGCCAAGGACATCATCTACCAGGCCCGGGCCGCTTTCGACACCGAGACGAGCAAGACCCGCCAGGAGCAGGCGCGGCGAAATGAGATGCTCGATCAGCGCGAAGCCAACCTCAATCGGAACGCGGTCTTCATGGCCGAGAAGACGACGCGGCTCGAAAAGACCGACGAAGAACTGAAGCAGGGGCTGGCGGGCCTCGAGAACGACCGCAAGCAGCTCGCGGCGATGCTGGAGGAGCAGACCCGCAAGCTCGAGCACATCGCCGGCCTGCGGGCTGAAGATGCGCGGCACATGCTGGAGGACAATCTCATCGGCGAAGCGCGCGCGTCGGCGGCCCGCCGCATCCGAGACCTGCGCGAGGAGGCGGAGCGGCACGCGAAGCGCGATTCGCAGAAGATCCTCGCGCTGGCGATTCAACGCTATGCCGCCGAACACGTCGCGGAAATCGCCGTGTCGGTCGTCGATCTGCCGAGCGACGACATGAAGGGGCGGATCATCGGGCGCGAAGGGCGCAACATCCGAGCCTTCGAATTGGCGACGGGAATCGACGTCATCATCGACGACACGCCGGAGGCCGTGATCATCTCCGGCTTCGATCCGGTGCGGCGCGAGGTCGCCTGCCAGTCGCTGCAGAAGCTGATCCGCGACGGCCGCATCCATCCGGGCCGCATCGAGGAAGTGGTCGCCAAGACGCGTCAGGAGATGATGGAGAAGATTCGTGAAATCGGCGAGCAGGCCTGCCTCGATCTGGATCTGCAGAAATTGCATCCGGATCTCTACCCTTACATCGGCCGGTTGCACTACCGCACGAGCTACGGGCAAAATTTGCTCCTGCACAGCCGGGAGGTCGCCAGCGTCGCGGCGATCATCGCCTCCGAGCTGGGACTGGATCCGAAGCTGGCCAGACGCTGCGGCTTCCTGCACGACATCGGCAAGGCGGCCGAACACGAGTTCGAAGGGCCGCACGCCCTGGTCGGCGCGAAGCTGATCAAGAAGTTGGGGGAGCAGGAGATCGTGGTGAACGCCGTGGGCGGGCACCATCAGGACATGGAGACGTTGTCACCCTACGCGTTCATCACGGCGGCGGCCGACGCTGTTTCGGCGTCGCGACCGGGCGCGCGGCGCGAGAGCCTGGAGTCCTACGTCAAGCGGCTGGAGGCCCTGGAGAAGATCGCCGAGAGCTTCGCGGGCGTGGAGCGGTCGTACGCGATCCAGGCGGGCCGCGAGGTGCGCATTCTCGTGAACCATTCCCTGGTTTCGGACGCCGAGGCGGCCGTGCTGGCCGAGGAGATCGGCAAGCGCGTGGAGAGCGAACTCGAGTATCCCGGGCAGATCAAGGTCACGGTGATTCGCGAGACCAGGGCGATCGCCTACGCTCGCTGAGTGGTCGCGGGGGGAGGTGCGGCCGTGCAGACCCTGATCCTCCGGGGTGAACCAGCCCGCGAAGAAGCGATGGCAAAGCTTCGCGCCAAGCTGAGCGCCGCGCCGCGCGCCCCCGGACTGGCGGTCGTGGTGGTCGGCGAAGACCCGGCTTCGGCGGTCTACGTCCGGAACAAGACGAAGGCGTGCGAGGCGCTCGGCTACCGCCACCAGACCCATCGCTTCCCGGCTGAAACCAGCGAGGCCGAACTGCTGGCGTGCGTCGCCGGACTCAACGCCGATCCGGGCGTGGACGGCATTCTCGTGCAGCTGCCGCTGCCGCCGGGCCTCCAGGCGGAGCGCATCCTCGGCGCGTTGGATCCACTCAAGGATGTCGACGGTTTCCACCCGGAGAATCTCGGCCTACTCGTCAGCGGACATCCACGCTGCGTTCCCTGCACGCCGCGCGGCGTTCTGCGTTTGCTCCAGCATTACGACGTGCCGTTGGCGGGCCGCCGCGTGGCCGTGGTCGGACGGAGCGTCATCGTCGGCCGGACGCTCGCCTTGTTGCTGTCGCTCAAGGGGAAGGGCGGCGACGCGACCGTCGTCATGTGCCACTCGGCGACCCCGGATCTGGCGGCCGAGACTTCGCGGGCGGACATCGTGGTCGCGGCCATGGGGCGCGCGCGGGCGCTCGACCGCCGCCACGTGCGGCGCGGCGCCGTGGTCGTCGACGTGGGAATCAATCGCTTGCCGGGGCCGGCCGGCGGGGCGTCCCTGCTGGCGGGGGACGTCGACACCGCGGCCATGCAGGATTGGGCGGCCGCCTGCACGCCGGTTCCCGGGGGCGTGGGCCTGATGACGGTCGCCATGCTCATGCAGAACACGTGGGAGGCGATGTGCCGTCGCGAGGGACTCGTCTGAGCGAGGCGTGTTTTGCACGCGCGCTCGTCGCCGAGCGCCGCCTCGTGCAGGCGCGCTTGGGCGTCCTGTTGCGCGGCGAGGCGGGCGTGCCCGCGCGCCTGCGTCGGGCCATGGCCCACACCCTGCTGGGCGGCGGCAAGCGCGTGCGGCCCCTGCTGCTGCTCTGGTGCTGGGACGCCTGCCGCGCGGGCACCAGACGAACGCCGCCCGTGAGCCGGCGGGGAGCGCTGGACGCGGCCTGCGCCGTGGAGATGATCCATGCCTATTCGCTGATCCACGACGACCTGCCCGCCATGGACGATGACGCGTTGCGACGAGGGCGACCGACCTGCCACGTGGTCTTCGGGGAGGCCACGGCCATCCTGGCGGGCGACGCGCTGCAGGCGCTGGCGTTCGCGACGCTGGCGGGCCTGGGCCCGGCAGGGGCGGGCGCGACGGCGCTCGTGGCGCGCGCGGCGGGGCCCGGCGGCATGGCCGGGGGCCAGCAGGAGGATCTCGATGGGCAGGGACGCCGGCCGCGTCCCGCGCGCATCCGGCGCATCCATGCGCTCAAGACGGGAGCGCTCCTCGCCGCCGCGCTGCAAACGGGCGCGACGCTGGCCGGCGCCACGCCGAGGCGCGTCGCGGCGCTCGGCGCGGCGGGAACGCGGCTGGGCCTGGCCTTCCAGGCGGCGGATGATCTGCTGGACGCGACCGCCGCGGCGCGCGTGGTGGGCAAGGGCGTGCGCAAGGACGACGCGGCGGGCAAGCTGACCTGGGTGCGGCTGGTGGGCGTCGACGAGGCGCGGCGCAAGGCGGCGAGAGTCGGGCGCGCGGGGCAGGCCTTGCTCGCGGCCGCGCTGCCCCCGAGCGTCGCGGCCGAACGGTTGCTGACCCTGACGGCGACCCTATGGGAGCGCGACCGATGAGCGGCGTCGCCGCGGCGTGGCCGATCTGGCTGCTGGCCACGCTGTGCGGCGTGGCCGCCCAGGCCGCCAAGCTGGCGCTGGCGTTGTCCGCCGGCCGCCGGCCGGCGTGGCCGGCTCTGTTCGAAAGCGTGGGCCTGCCGAGCCTGCACGCGTCCGTCTTGTCGTGCTGGACGGTGCTGCTGGGCAGGCGCGCGGGCTGGGACGCGCCCGAGTCCTCGCTGGCCCTGGTCTTCACGACCATCGTGATCCACGACTCGATGCGACTGAAGGGATCGGCGCAGGAGCAGCGGGAGACGCTCTGGCGGCTTGTCGCGCGCTTGCGGACCGATGACGGCGTGCGCGATCGCGCGGCGGAGCTGCGCAAAGTCTGGGCGCACGATCCCTTGCATGTTGTCAGCGGAGTGCTCTTCGGGATACTGTTCGCGCTGATCAGCGGCGGGTCCTGCTGAATCGCCGCCGGGAGGCCGTGACCGCGATGGATGCGATTCTGCCCCGTCTGGACGGCCCGGAAGGCTTGGCCGAGCTCGGCCTCGGCGAGCTGCGCCAGTTGTGCGGGGAATTGCGCGAGGAGATCGTGTCGACGGTCTCGCGCACGGGCGGGCATCTGGGCGCCAGCCTGGGCGTGGTCGAACTCACGGTGGCCCTGCACCACGTCTTCCGTTCACCGCGGGACAAGATCATCTGGGACGTGGGGCACCAGGCCTACGGTCACAAGCTGCTCACCGGCCGGCGCGACCGCTTCGGGACCTTGCGCCAGAAGGGCGGCGTGAGCGGTTTCCCCAAGCGGAGCGAGAGCGCGCACGACGCCTTCGACGTGGGGCACGCCAGCACGGCGATCAGCGCGGCATTGGGCTACGCCCTGGCGCGCGACGCGCGGGGCGAGGACCACGCGGTGATCGCGATCGTCGGGGACGGCGCGCTCACCGGCGGCCTGGCCTACGAAGGGCTCAACAATGCCGGGCAGCTGCGGACCAACCTCATCGTCGTGCTCAACGATAACGAGATGAGCATCTCCCCGAACGTCGGCGCCATCGCCAAGCACCTCACGCGCATCACCTCGGGCCGCGCCTACACCAGGTTCGAGGGACGAGTTTGGTCGCTGCTGGGGCGCGGGCCGGGCGGCCGGAAGATGCAGATCCTGGCGGGTCGGACGAAGGAGGCGCTCAAGCGCCTGGTCGTGCCCACGATTCTGTTCGAGGAGCTCGGCTTCAAGTACTTCGGGCCCATCGACGGGCACGATCTCGCGACCGTGGTGCGCACCTTGCGTTCCGTCAAGGAGCTGCCGGGCCCGATTCTGGTGCACCTCGTCACGCAGAAAGGCAAGGGCTACGCCTTTGCCGAACAGGACCGCCCGCGCTATCACGGCGTGGGATGCTTCGACAAGGAGGAGGGGCTCAAGACCGTGCCGCCCCCTCCGTTCTCCTTCACGGACGTGTTCGGACGAACGCTCGTCGAGTTGGCGCGGCAGGACGAGCGGATCCAGGCGGTGACCGCGGCGATGCCGGAGGGCACCGGACTGAGCGAGTTTCGCCGGGAATTTCCGGCGCGTTTCCACGACGTGGGCATCGCGGAGCAGCACGCCGTGACGTTCGCCGCCGGGCTGGCGTGCGCCGGCCAGCGGCCGGTCGTGGCGGTCTATTCGACCTTCCTGCAGCGGGCGTTCGACCAGCTGATCCATGACGTCGCGCTTCAGCGGCTGCCGGTGGTCTTCGCCGTCGACCGGGGCGGCCTGGTGGGCGAGGACGGGGCAACGCACCACGGCGCGTTCGATCTGTCATACCTGCGCCTGATCCCCAATTTCGTCGTGATGGCTCCCAAGGACGAGAACGAGTTGCGCCACATGCTGGCCACGGCCCTGAAGCGCGAGGACGGACCGAGCGCGATCCGCTACCCGCGCGGCAGCGGTCTGGGCGTGTCCCTGCTCGGGGAACCGACGGCGCTGCCGATCGGCCGGGCCGAGGTCGTGGCGCAGGGCGACGACGCGTGCCTGTTGGCCGTCGGATCGCTGGTCGCGCCCGCGTTGGAAGCGGCGCAGTGGCTGCGGCGGGCCGGGTTGAGCGCGGGAGTCGTCAACATGCGCTTCGTCAAGCCGCTGGACGAGGAGTGTCTGGCGCAAGTCTGGCGACGGCACCGGCTGGTCGTGACGCTGGAGGAGAACAGCCTCTGCGGTGGTTTCGGCGCCGCGGTGCTGGAATGGGCGGCGCGTCTGGGCGCCGATGAAGCGCGCGTGGTGACGCTGGGCCTGCCGGATCGTTTCATCGAGCATGCCAGCCGGCGCGATCAATTGGCGGAAGTCGGCTTGTTGGGCGAGCAGATAGGCGCGCGGTTGCTCGAGGAGATCGCGCGGACGAGTCAACCGCGGCGCGCCCGTTCGGTGTCCTGAGAGGAGGCGGCGTTGACGATCCGGAGGCTGGGTCTCTTCGGCGGCGATCGCTCGCACCCGCAGATCGCCGAAACGGTCGCCTTCATCCGGCGGCGCTGCGCAGAGGCGGAAGTCGGCGTCGCGGTCACGACCGAGCTGGCGCGCGTCGCCGGGGAGGACAGCACCGCGGTCAGCGCGGCGGAACTCGTGCGGGGCTGCGACGTGATCATCGCCCTCGGGGGCGACGGCACGATGCTGCACGCGGCACGCGAGATCGGCGTGCAACGCGTGCCCTTGCTGGGCATCAATCTCGGCTCGCTCGGCTATCTCACGGACGTGCCGTTGACGGGCCTGACGGAAGCTGTCGACCGGCTGTTGGCGGGCGATTTTTATTTGAGCGAGCGGTACCGGGTGACGGGCGCGGCCTGGCGCGAGCAGCAGCTGCTGGCTGAGAGCCGGGCCCTGAACGACATCGTGGTGAACATGGGCCCGCGCCCGCGCGCGCTGGACATGGAAGTGCGGATCGACCAGGTCTCGCTCAGCCGTTTTCTCGGCGACGGTCTCATCGTCAGCACGCCGACCGGATCGACCGCGTACAATCTGGCGGCCGGCGGCCCCATCTGCCATCCCGCCGTGGCGGCCATCCTCGTCACGCCGATCTGCCCGCACAGCCTGGGGATGCGCCCCCTCATCGTGCCCAATGAGCGCGACATCGAGCTCGTGCTGCACGACGTCGGCGACGGCGCGACGCTCACGGCGGACGGCCAGCTCGTCGTGGCGCTGCAGGCCGGCGATCGCGTGGTCTATCGCCTGGGCGACGACTACGTGCACCTGGTGAAGTTCCCGCAGGGCAACTTCTTCGGCGTCATGCGGCGAAAGCTCAACTACGGCGCGCCCCGGCGTCGCGCCCGGGTGTGAGATGCTGGTCGAGCTGCGCATCAGCCAATTCGCCATCGTGGAGGAACTGATCGTCCCGCTGGGCGCCGGACTGACGGTGATCACGGGCGAGACCGGGGCCGGCAAGTCCGTCGTGGCGGGGGCTCTGGGCTTGCTGTGCGGCAGACCGGTCCCCAAGGACCTGGTGCGCGAGGGAGAGGAGTGCGCCTGGGTCGAGGGCGTGTTCGACCTTTCGGGCCGGCCGGCGCAACGCGCGGACCTGGCGCGGGCGGGCGTGCGCGTGGGCCCCGACGGCATGGTCGTGCTCCGCCGCGAACTGCGGGTGCTGGGGCGCAGCCGGGTGCTGATCAACGGGTTGCTCTCCTCGCTCGCGCTGCTGGAGACGATCGGTCCGCGCTTGCTCATGGTGCAGAGCCAGGACCAACAACGAGAGTTGACGGAGCCCGCTTTCGCGCGGGAATTCCTGGACGACATGGCGGACACGGCCGCGTTGCGCGAGGAGGTGCGCGCGGCCTGGGACGAGCATCGGCAGGCCGACCTGCAACTGGCGGCGCGGCAGGCCGAGGAGCGCGCGGCCGGCGAGCAGTTGGAACTGTGGCGCTGGCAGTCGCGCGAGCTGGACAGCGCCCGCCTGCGCGCGGGCGAGGAGGAGGAGATCGCCGAGACGCTGGTCGTCAAAAGGCACGCCGGAGCGCTGCAGGCCGCGGCCGCGGCCGCGCTGGCGCGCCTGGAGGGCGGGGATTCGCCGGCCGTGGACGATCTGGGCGCGGCGCTGGCGGCCCTCAAGCCGGTGTCGGCGCGCAGCCAGCGCGTGGCGGCGATCCTGGCCGAGCTGGCGGCGGCGGCCGAGGCGGCCGGCGGCGCGGCGACGGGCCTGCGGCGTTTTCTGGAGGGGCTCGATCTCGACTCGGCGGGCCTGGACGAGCTCGAATCGCGACGCGCGCTCTACCATGAACTGCAGCGCAAGTACGGGCGCGACACGCCCGGCCTGCTGGAGCTGCGGGAAGATCTCGAGGCGCGCATCGCCCGGCAGGAGGCGGCGCGCCAGGACCTGTCGGCCCTCTCGGCCAGAAGCGAGGCGGCGCGCCGGCGCCTGGAGGCGGGCTGCGCGCAGTTGCACCGGGCGCGACGCGCGGCCGCGCCGGAGGTGGCGGCGCGGGCCGCGGGCCGCATCGCGCCGCTGGCGCTAGGCGCGTTGCAGCTGGAATTCGCTTTCGGGTTGCGCCGCGCCGCGGCTGGACCGGTGACGATCGACGGCGAGACGTGCGACGCCGGGCCCGAGGGCGCCGACGACGTCCGCCTGCTCGTGCGCACCAACCGCGGCGAGCGCATGGGGGAGGTGGCGACCCTCGCCTCCGGGGGCGAGCGGTCGCGCATCCACCTCGGCCTGACGGCGTTGCGCCGGGGCGGGCCGGAGCCGCCGCTCTTGCTGTGCGATGAGATCGACGCCGGGCTGGGCAGCGACGCCGCACCGCCCGTGGCGATGTTGCTGCGCGAACTGGCGGCCGAGAGCCAGGTCGTGTGCATCACCCATCTGCCGACCATGGCCGTGCATGGGGACGCGCACCTGCGGGTGGCCAAGACGCAGCGCGATGGCCGCACCGTCCTGCGGGTGGCGGTGCTGGCGGCGCAGGAGCGCGCGCAGGAGATCGCCCGCTTGCTCGGGGGGGCGGAAGCGGACGCCGACACCGCGGCGGCGCGCGCCGCGTATGCCGCGTCTCTGCTGGCGGAAGCGGGCCGCGCGCCAGCGCCGCCGAGCGCGCGGGCGCGCCGTTTTCGGGGTTGATTTTGCCGCTGCGCCCGCCCATACTTTCGCCGCCAACCGTTGGGTGCGCCCGTAGCTCAGCTGGATAGAGCACTGGCCTCCGGAGCCAGGCGTCGCGCGTTCGAATCGCGCCGGGCGTACCATGACTCCCTCCGGGCAGGTCCGTTCCCGTGCTGCGCTGGCTCGTTTGGATCTTGGCCTTCTGGTGGCTGTCGCGGCTGATCGGCCGGCTCTTGCGCGCCGGGGGCGCGCGGCGCGACCTGCCGTCGCGGGCGGCGGGCGGCGAGGGGGAGCGGGATCTGTCGCGCCTCTCCCGGCAGGAGATCAGCGATGCTGATTACGAGGAGATCCCGCCGCGCTCGAGCTGAGGGTTGGTTCGGCTCGCGCCCGGGCCAGTCCGCGCTGCCGCCGGTGCGCCGCTTTCGCGCCTGCCGGGAGCTCCTGGTGGGCGCGCTTTTGCATTGCGCGGTGCTGGCGGCGCTCCTGTGCGCCCTGGCCTGTTTCACGAGCACGGTCATCGGCCTGTTCCGGCGCCACGGCTCGGGCAACTCCCCGGGGCTCGCCGCGGGCGCCGTGGTCTTGCTCGTCCTGACGCTGGTGTGGCTGACGTGGCGGCTGATCGGCAGGCTGCGCGACGTGCGCCAGTTGCGCCGGGAGATCCAGGACCTCTCGCGGCAACTGCGCGACCTCGAGACGGGTCCCGAGGCCTGATATCCCCTTTTCTGGCACCAGGATTGCTTTATTTGCCCCACCGGGCCGACTGAACCGCGGGGCGGTGGAGGGCATGGGCGAAAACAGGAACGTCGATCTCCTATTTGACACCTTCCTGGAGATTTCCAGCCTCATGCGGGCCGGGAGCAACAAGGAGGCGATCCTGACCCAGACCCTGCGCTGCGCCCATCAACTGCTCGGCGCCTCCCTGATCCATCTCTTTATTTTAGAAAAGGATACGGTTGTAAGATACATCCTCGGCCAGGAGGCGGACGGCAAGGTCAGCATCACGATCGAGAGTCTCGAGCAGCGGCCGGGGATCGTGAACTGGATCGTCCACGAGCACACGGCCGCGCTGTGGGGTTCGGAGGGCGGCGGCACGATCGTGCCGATTCCGGCCGTGGGGTGGCTGAGAGTTCCCCACGACAATAGCCTGATCACGGCCCCGCTCAGCACGCGCACCCGGCGTCTGGGCATCATGATGGCCTTCCGCGAGGCCGGACGGTTCAACCGGGAGGATCTGAAGCTGCTCAAGGTGCTGGCGAGCCAGGTCGCGGTCGCCGTGGACAACGCCGAACTCTACGGGCAGATCGAGGAGCAGGCCATCACCGACGGGCTGACCAAGGTCTACAATTACCGGTACTTCATGGAAATGCTCGGCCTGGAGATCGAGCGCGCCAAACGTTTTCAGGAGGGGCTGTGCCTGCTGATGCTCGACGTGGACAACCTGAAGACCTACAACGACGCCTTCGGACACCTGGCGGGAAGCCGATCGCTGACCGAGCTTGCGGAGCTGCTGAAGCTGGCGGCGCGGAACGTCGACATCATCGCGAAGTACGGCGGTGACGAGTTCGCGGTCATCCTGCCCCACACCGATGCCGAAGGCGCGGTCCAGTTCGCGCGGCGCGTGATCGAGGCGGTGAGCGGGCATTGCTTCGAGGGCGACCCCCGAAAGCGATTGACGATCTCCATGGGCGTTGCTACGTTTCCGCAGTCCGCGCAGGACGGGACCAATCTCCTCAAAATGGCCGATCGGGCCCTCTACCAGGCCAAACACAACGGAAAGAACCGCTACGCCGTGATGTACGCGCCCACTGTGGACGCCGTTTACTCCTGAAGGCGGGACAGAGCGGCCGGCGGAAAGGCAGCGTGGATGGACGAACGCGCGAAATTCGAGCGCCGCGAGGCGCATCTGGGCGTGATCGGCTTGGGGTACGTCGGCCTGCCGCTGGCCATGGCCTACGCCAGGGCGGGGTTCAAGGTCACGGGCTACGACCTGCTGGCGTCGAAGTGCGAGACGTTGATGCGGGGCGAGAGCTACATCATCGACGTGCCGGCGGCCGAGGTGGCCGCCAGCGTCGAGCGCGGGCTCTTTTGCGCGACGACGGATCCTTCGTTCCTGGCCGACGTGGACGCCGTCAACATCTGCGTGCCGACGCCGCTGAGCAAGACGCGCGATCCGGACATCTCCTTCATCCAGGCCGCGGTGGACGAGATCGCGCCGCGCGTGCACCCCGGCATGCTCATCATCCTGGAGAGCACGACCTACCCCGGCACGACGGAGGAGATCATCCTGCCGCGGTTGCAGGAGTCGGGATTGCGCGTCGGCTCGGACTTCTACCTGGCGTTTTCGCCCGAGCGCGTGGATCCCGGCAATCCGAAGTTTCAGACCACGAACATTCCGAAGGTCGTGGGCGGCATCACGCCGTTTTGCACGCAAGTCGCCGTCGCGCTTTACGAACAGACGATGGAGCGCGTGGTGCCCGTCTCGTCGGCGCGCGTGGCCGAAACCGTGAAATTGCTGGAGAACACCTTCCGAAGCGTCAACATCGGGCTCGTGAACGAAATCGCCTTGATGTGCGACAAGTTGGAGATCGACGTCTGGGAGGTCATCCGGGCCGCGGCCACCAAGCCGTTCGGGTTCATGCCCTTCTATCCCGGGCCGGGCCTGGGCGGCCACTGCATCCCGATCGATCCCTTCTATCTGGCGTGGAAGGCGAAGCTGGCCGGCTCCGAGGCGCGCTTCATCGAACTGGCGGGGCAGATCAACGCCGCCATGCCGCGGCACGTCGTGTCGAGGGTGGGGGAGGCCTTGAACCGCCGCCGCAAGTCGGTCAACGGCAGCCGGGTGCTGGTGGTGGGCGTTTCCTACAAGGCGGACATCGACGATGTGCGGGAGTCGCCGAGTCTGGATATCATGGAGCTATTGCACAAGCAGGGCGCGCAGGTGTTCTGGTATGATCCGCACGTGCCCGAACTGGCGGGTCCGCACGCGGGGCAAAAGCTGCGGGACTGGAGCCGGCAGAGCCTCGCCGACTTCGACTGTGCGGTGATCGTGACGGCGCATGGCGCCGTGGACCACCCGCTGCTGCTGCAGGCCGGCTGCGCGGTGGTCGATTCCCGCAACGCCTTGGCGGGGCACGACGCGGATCAGATCCTGAGACTCTAGCGAACAGAGGCGGAGCGGATCTTGGCCAAGTCACTCATCACGGGCGGGGCGGGTTTCATCGGTTCGCACTTGGCGGAAGCGCTCGTAGAGCGCGGGGACGAGGTCGTCGTGCTCGACGACCTGTCGACCGGCAAGCGCGCCAATTTGGACGCGGTCGCGGGACAGGTGCGCCTGGTCGTGGGTTCGGTCACGGACCGCGATCTGGTGCTGGAGTGCTGCCAGGGCGTGGACGTCGTGTACCACGAGGCGGCCTTGGCGTCGGTGCCGCGCAGCGTGGCGGATCCCCTCGCCTCGAACGAGGCCAATGTCGCGGGCACGCTGACGGTGCTGTGGGCCGCGCATCGGCAGGGCGTGCGGCGGGTGGTCTACGCGGCCAGCAGTTCGGCCTATGGAGACACGGAGGTCTTGCCCAAGCGGGAGGACATGCTGGCCAGCCCGCTGTCGCCGTACGCCGTGAGCAAGTACGTGGGCGAGCTATACTGCGCGGTCTTCACGCGGCTTTACGGGCTGAGCACCATCGGGCTGCGCTATTTCAACGTGTTCGGTCCGCGCCAGGATCCGCACAGCCAGTACGCCGCCGTGGTGCCGATCTTCATCACGCGCTTGCTCCGGAACGAGCCGCCCGTGATTGACGGCGATGGCGGGCAGTCGCGCGATTTCACCTACGTGCGCAATGTGGTCCAGGCCAACCTGCTGGCCGGCGCGGCGCGGGATCCGGGCGGCGTGACCGTCAACGTGGCCTGCGGCGAGAGCATCACCCTGAACGATCTGTTCCAAGAGATCAAGGCGTTGACCGGCGCGACGGTCGACGCGACGCATGGGCCCGCGCGCGCGGGCGACGTCCGCCATTCGCAAGCCGATATCGGGCGGGCCGGCCAGATCCTGGGCTACCGGCCGCAGGTCGGGTTCGCCCAGGGATTGAAGGAGACGGTGGCTTGGTACGGGCAGAGCACGGGCTCCGACGTCCGCGTGGACGTCTGACAGGGGGCGGCATGTTCGGTTTCCGACCGGAGAGAAAGTCGCTGGTGGGGTTGGGGGCGCGGGCGGTGGCGCTCCTTTGGCTCGTCGCGGGCATCGCGCCGGCCGCCGCGCAGACGCCGGCGGTGTCCGACTATCGGTTGCGCGCGGGCGATCAGATCCAACTGGCCGTGCTGCAACAACCCGACCTGGACCGCCCGCTGACCGTGCGCGCCGACGGAGTCATCGTGGTGCCGCTGGTGGGAGAGGTGCTGGTGGCCGACTTGACCGTGCGGGAGGCCGCCGAACTCGTCCGGCAGCGCCTGCGTCTGTTCAATCGGGACATCGCCGACGTTTCGCTCACCTTGACGCAATACTACGCGTTGCGCATTTCCGTGCTCGGCGCCGTCAGACAGCCGGGCGAGTACACGTTTCCAGCCGCGCCGAGCGTCTGGGACGTCCTGCGCGCGGCGGGCGGGCCGGCGCCGGGCGCGAACCTGACGGCGGTGCGCATCGTGCGGCAGGAGGGGAGCGACACGCGCACGGAGTTCCACGATTTCTCGATGATCCTGGACGGCGAGCAGACGGTGCCGCCGGTGCTGTTGCGCACCGGGGATTCGGTCGTCGTTCCCTCCGGCGACGAAAGCCTGCTGCGCCCCACGGCCAATACCATTCAGGTCATCGGGGGCGTGACGCGCCAGGGTAGCCTGTCGCTGACGGCGCCGGCGCGGCTGGTGTCGGTCCTGGTGATGGCCGGCGGACCGCTGGAAGGCGGCGATCTGCGCAAGGTGTGGTGGGTGCATGACGAGGGGGGCGGCCGGTACCGCTCGACGCGCGTGAACGTTCACGATTTCCTGCGCGACGGCAAGCTGGTCGGCAACCCGATCGTCTATCCGGGCGACACGATTCGCGTGCCCTTCCGCGGTGGCGGTTTCTTCGGCAGCGTGTGGCCGGTGTTGCTCAGTTCGGTGACCGCGGCCACGGCTATCCTCATCGCGTCCAGTCGTTGAGAGGCGCCCCCGCGCCGGGCGCGGCCAGGAAGCGGCGGCGCGCCAACAGGAAGGCCAGCAGGCCCAGGCACACCGCCAGCCAGAGCGTGCTCAGGCGCACGATCAGGGCCGCCGAGATCGCCGTTTCCATGCTCAGGCGCAAGGCGAGCAGCAGGAAGACGATGGTGCCCTCCGTGCCGCCGAGTCCCCCGGGCAGGAAGATCAGCGAGCCCGCGAGGGTGGCGGCGGCGTAGACGAAGAGCGCCTGCCCAGGGCTGATCGCGCTGTCGAGCCCCTCGCACACCAGCCAGAGGCTGGCGCACTCCGCCAGCCAAGCGCACACGCTCAAGAGCAGCGACGAGGTTCCCGTCAGCGGCGTCGTCAAGCGGCGCAGGCTCGCGATGCCTTCGGCCAGCGCGGGGACGCGCCCGCGCAGCCAGGGCGCGCGGGCGCAGCGCGCGAGCAGCCACTGCTGCACGCCTTGCGCGCGCAACGCCAGCACGAGCAGCGGCGCGAGGGCGCCCACGAGCAGGGCGACCCTGATCCCGGCGACGGGGCCGGTCCAGTACAGCAAACCGCCCGCGGCCAGCAGAACGATCGCGAGCAAGTCGAAGGCCCGTTCCGCCACCACGATGGCCAGGCCCCGGCTCAGGGGCACGCCGCGCCGCTCCCAAAGGTAGCCGGCCTTGAAGACCTCGCCGACCTTCCCCGGGGTGATGGCCAGGGCGAAGGTGGCGACAAACACCGCCAGACTCTGGGACCACGGCAGTCGGATGTCGAGGCGGCGCAGGAACATCTCCCAGCGCCCATAGCGCAGGCCGTAGTTGACCAGGGACAGGCCGATCAGGGGCGCGAGCAGGCGGGCGGGGTACGCCGCCAGTTGGGCGCTGATCTCCCGCCAGCCGGTCAGCAGCGCCGCCAGGATGTACAGGGCCGCCGCGCTGGCGACGACGAGGAAGGCCTGGCCCAGACGGCTGCGTGCGAGCAAAGCGGCCCCTCCCTGGTTTCGTCCCGCGCCGCACCGGGCCGACGGCTGTTCGAAATCCGACCTGACTAAAAGGATATGAATCAGGGTTGCGTCTCTGCGCTTTCCATGTTAGACTAGGAAAGCTCAAAAATCCAGGAGAAGGGGGAACTCCTGGCTCGGAGGGGTTGAGCGCTCAGAACCATAAGGGTCAATGGGAGTTAGCGCGAGCAAGCTAGGGCGGATCGCGCTGCGGGGCTGCAAAGCATACAATATCAATCTCCTTAACGTTTCGCGTGGAGGGTCAAGCATCGATGGCGGACACTCAGGGCAGCGCACCCTTGCCGCAGCGCGCCCTCACCGCTGTTATTCAGCGAGGCGAGGGCAACGTTTGGTGGCTTCCCGCTCGAGAGAAGGATGTCGAGCGCCAGCAGGCGCCGTCGCTGGCGCACGTGGTCGATCAGCGAGCCAGCCGCAGGCTCATGCTGCGGATCAAGCGCGCGATCGACGTGGCGGCCGCGATCGTCGGTCTGACGGCCATGATCGTGCTGATGCCGCTCATCGGCCTGGCGATTTGCCTGGATTCGCCGGGAGGCGTTTTCTACAGCCAGACCAGGATAGGGATCAACCGTCGCCGGCGCCGCGTCGGCGGCTATGGGACGAGCGATCGCCGGAAGATCGTGCAACCGGGTCGTCCCTTCCGCATCCACAAGCTGCGGACGATGCGCACCGACGCGGAGCGGGACGGTCCCCAGTGGGCCTCCAAGGGAGATGCGCGCGTGACCCGCGTGGGGCGCCTGCTGCGCGCCACGCGACTGGATGAAGTGCCCCAGTTCCTGAACGTGCTGCGGGGCGAGATGAGCCTGATCGGGCCCCGCCCGGAGCGCCTGTGCTTCATCCACAAGCTCGAGAAGGACGTGCCGGACTATCGCGACCGGCTGCTGGTCTTGCCCGGCATCACGGGTTTGGCGCAGGTGATCAACGGGTACGACGGCAGCGTCGAGGCGGTGCGCCGGAAGGTGGAACTGGATCGGCAGTACATCCGCGATTTCAGCTTGGCCGCCGACCTGCGCATCGTCTGCAAGACCATCAAGGTCGTGCTCACGGGGGAGGGCGCCTGCTGAGGGCGGGCGCGCCGCCGCAAATCGAGGCTGACGAAACGCCGCCGGGCCCGCGTCCCGGCGGCCTTTTTGCGGCGTCGCCGGCGGACGCGACGCGGACTGCTTGCCAGGCTGGTCCGGCGGCGCGATAATCGCGCGGTTCACGGGCCATTCCACCTCGTCGCCGGTTCGTGCCTTGCCCAGTTCACCCACCGCGCTTGAGCGCGCCGTCATGACCGGAATCCTGCTGACCCCGGCGCTGGCGTGGGTCGTGGGCCGTGTTGTGGGCGGCGTCTGGGTGTCGCTGGGCGTGTTTGGCCTGCTGGAGGCGGGACTGCTGTTCTCTCTGCGGGGGCGGCGGCGCGCGCTGCTGGCGCTGTTGCCCGCGGACGGCTCCCGGCCCGTGCCGGCCCGCGGGGGCGCGTGGTCGGCCTTCAAACCATGGGCGGATGAAGAGGCCGCCGCCTGCGGCGAGCGCTGGCGCCGGGAGGCGGATGCGGCCACGGCCCGCCTCGTTTCGGCCCAGCTGCAGCTCTTGAGCCTGCACGACGTCATCCGGCACCTGACGTCGTTGGCGGGCAAGGAGCAGATCCTCGACGCCTTGCTCGAACATTGCCAGAGACGTTTCGGCGCGCGCGCGGCGAGCTGTTTCCTGCCGAGCGGGCCCGGGCGGCTCGTTTCGCGCACGCTGTCCGCGCGAAGCGGCGAACTGCTGCTGACCGAGGCCGAGCACGCGGTCGACGCCGGGTGCTGCCAGGATCTGGTCACGGGGAAGGCGGGTTCCCTGCTCATCGCGGACCAGCGGCTTCACCCCCTCCTGAGCGAGGGAGCGCTGCCCGACCAGGCGCGGCCGGGGGAGGGTTACCTGGCGGTGGCCCTGCCGCTGGCCCAGGGCGCGACGGGGACGGGCGCGCTCGTCCTGTGGGGCGCGGTGCGGCCAGGCGAACTGGACGACGGCGCACGCGCCGCCCTGGAGGCGCTGGGCCGGGCGGCCGGCGCCGTGCTGGCCAACGCGGCCCTGTACGAGCGGCTCAGCGCCGAGCACGACCTGCGCGACGGGATTCTCAACAGCCTGGGCGCCGGCGTGGTGGCTTTCGACGCGGCGGGCCGCCCGCTCTACCACAATCGGGCGGCGCGGGACATGCTCGCGCTTTCGCCGGAGCGCTTCGCCGCGCTGACGCCGGCCACTCTCTGCCCCGAGTTGGGACACCCGCAGTCGCCCCTCGGGCAGGTCGCTGCCGGGACGCGCAACCTCGCGACCGCTGAAGTGGCGCTGCCGCGGCCCGGGGAGCCCGCGCTGAGCGTGCGCCTCACCGCGGCGGCGCTGCCCGCGGGGCCGACGGAGCGCGGCGGCCTGCTCTGCGTGCTGGACGACTTGACGGCGCTGCGGGCCATGCAGGATCAGATCCGCCAGCTGGACAAGCTGGCGGCGATCGGGCGTTTCACCTCCAGCCTGGCGCACGAGATCCGCAACCCGCTGGCGGGCATCGCGGCGGGCATCGACTATCTGAAGCGCAACGGCGGCCTGGGACGCGAGCACGCGGAGTACATCCGCATCATCAGCCTCGAAATCGAGCGGCTCGACCGCATCATCCACAACCTGTTCGCCGTCGCGCGCCCGGGCTACCTCATGCTGAGCAAGGGCACCCTGGCGCCCATCCTGGAGCGCGTGCTGGCCGGCTTGGCCCCGGCGGCGGACGCCAAGGGGGTGGCTTTCGCGGTCGAGGCGCCCGGCGGCTGGCGGGAGATCGAATGTGACGGCGACCGGGTGCAACAGGTGCTGCTGAACCTCGCCAAGAACGCCCTGGAGGCCGAGACGCGCGGCGGCACGGTGCGGATCCGGGCCGGGGACGCACGCGCGCATCCGGCGGGGCCGGGCAGGGAAGAGGGCCAAGTGGTGGTCTTCGAGAACGGCGGCGAGTCGATCGATCCCTCGGAACGGGAGCGGCTGTTCGAGCCGTTCTTTTCGCGCAAGCAGAACGGAACTGGCTTGGGCCTTTACGTTTCCTACAATATCGTGAAGCAGCACGGGGGCACGCTCGAGGCGGAAAGCGACCCGGCGGGCGTGACGCGCTTCCGGCTCTTTTTGCCGTGCAAACCGCCGCTTTCCTCGGAGGCGCCATGAGGCCGCTCATCCTGATCGTCGACGACCAGGAGTCGATCGTCTTCTTCCTGGAGAAGACGCTCAAGGACGAAGGTTACGAAGTGCGCACCGCGACGACCGGCGGGCAGGCGCTGCGGAGCATCGAGAGCGAGATCCCGGACCTCGTGCTGCTGGACCTGAAGCTGCCCGACATGAGCGGTCTGGAGGTCCTGGCGGGCTTCAAGCAGCAATTCTCGGGCATGTGCGTGGTGATGATCACCGCGTTCGGGGAGATCGAGACGGCGGTGCAGGCCATGCGCGCGGGCGCGTTCGACTACATCAACAAGCCCGTCAACCTGGAGCAGCTGCTGGTCGTGATCCAGAAGGGTCTCGAATCGTCCAAGACCGAGCGCGAGCTGAGCCTGCTGCGGCGGCGCGACGACCTGCTGCGGGACGAACGGGACATCGTGCCCAGTCGCGCCCCGAGCATGCAAGCGATCTACGGCACGGTGCGCAAGATCGCCGCTGGCCAGCGCACGACCATCTTGATCGAGGGGGAATCGGGCGTCGGCAAGGAAGTGATCGCGCGGCTGATCCACAACAACTCGGCGCGCCGCGGGCACTCGTTCCTCGAGGTCAATTGCGCGGCCCTGCCGGAGAAGCTGTTGGAGAGCGAACTCTTCGGCCACGAGAAGGGGGCGTTCACGGACGCGACCCAGCAAAAGCCCGGCCTGCTGGAATTGGCGCACAAGGGGACCTTGTTCCTGGACGAGATCGGCGACATGAGCATTCCGATCCAGGTCAAGCTGCTGCGCGTGCTCGAGCGCATGACGTTCCGCCGCGTCGGCGGATTGAAGGACATCACGGTGGACGTGCGCATCCTGTCCGCCACGAATCGGGATCTGACGGCGTGCGTGGGGGAGGGGCGGTTTCGCGAGGACCTCTACTACCGGCTGAAGGTGATTTCGTTGCGCATCCCGCCGCTGCGGGAAAGGCCGGAGGACATCCTGCTGCTGGCCGAGCATTTTCTGCAGACGTTCAATCTGCAATTCCACAAGAATTTCGCGGGAATCTCCGAGGCGGGCGCGCGGGCGTTGACCGCCCACCCTTGGCCGGGCAACATTCGGGAACTGAAGAACGTGATCGAGCGCGCGGTCCTGCTGGAGGAGGGCCCCCACCTGGAGCCCCAGCACCTGGGGCTGACGGCGGGGGAGTCGGCGGGGGAAGGGGATCTGCCCGCGAGATTGCGCGCCGCGCTGTCCGGCCAGCTGCCCGTGGAGGGCATTCCGCTCGAGGAGCTGGTGGGCAGCCTGGAGACGGTCCTGATCAAGAAGGCCTATCGCGCGGCGGGCGGCAACCAGACCGTGGCGGCGCGCCTGCTGCAACTGAACCGGGACAAGCTGCGCTACCGGATGAAGGCATATGGAATCACGGAGTAGCCGGCGCGGGCGCCTCGCCTGCGGCCTGACGGGTCTGGCGGCGGTGCTGCTGCTGCCGGGCTGCGGGGTGTACTCGACGAGCTCGGGTCGCCTGGATGAATCGCTCCGGCACGTCGCGGTGCCCTTTCTGGAGAACATGTCCACCGAGCCGGGGATCGAGGTCGAGCTGACGGATCTGATCGTGCAGGCCCTGCAGGACGACAACACCCTGAAGGTGACGGATGAGGAGCACGCGGACACCGTCCTGCGCGGCAAAGTGTTGCGCTACGGTTTGCAGGAGGTCTTCATCAAGCCCGACGCCGATCGGCTGCAGGTGGACGAGTACCAGGTCCAGATCCTGGTCGAGCTGAGCCTGATTAAACGCGTGAGCGCGGAGGCGCTGTTCGAGAAGCGACGCATCACGGGCACGGGCAATTTCATTCTCGACGACCCGGACGGAGGCGGCGAGGCGGGCGCGCGCGCCCTGGCCGCCAGCGAGATCGTGCGGGACGTGCTGGCATTGATCGTGGAGGATTGGTAGGGCCATGTGCGCCAAAGCCCGGCGGGATGACCGGCACGCGCCCGGTTTCGAGGACCTGCTGGCCGCCTTGAAGGCGAAGCGGTACGCGAGCGTGTACGTGCTGGAGGGGGAGGATACCCACCGCATGGAGCAGGTCGTGGCGCACCTGCGCGACACGCTGCTCGACGAGGCGGCCCGGAGCTTCAATTATCAGGTGTACGCGGGCGATGAGGCGGACCTGCGGGACGTGCTGCGGCAGGCGCTGAGCTACCCGATGCTGGCGCAGACGCAGCTGCTCTGGGTGCGCGACGCCGAGCGGTGCAACATGGCCGAGGGGCGGGAGGAGGCCCTGGAGAAATACCTGAAGGCGCCGTCGCCGCAGACGGTGATGGTGCTGACGGCCACGAAATTCGACGGGCGCCGGCGTTGGGTCAAGCTGGCGCGCGAGAGCGGCGAGCATTTCGTGTTCGCCAACCCGCAGGGAGCGGAGCTGGTGCGTTGGACGCAGCGGGCGTGCGCCAAGGCGGGACTGCAATTGGACGAGACGTTGGCGGAGCTGCTGTGCGAGCGGGTCGGCGACGATCTGCGGGCTCTGAGCGGGGAGATCGCGAAGCTGAGCCTGGCGGCCGCGGAGGCGGGTCGTCCGTTGACCGCCGAGGACGTGCGGACGCACGTGCGGCAACAGCGGGAAGCGGACGTGTTCGAGCTGGTGTACGCGCTCAAGCCCGACGATCCGCGTCCCGCCCTGCGCGCGTGGCGGCGTCTGGCGGAGGACGGGCACGCCGCGCAGGAATTGATCCCGCTGCTGAGTTGGCGCGTGCGCCAACTGGCGCTCGTGGCGGCCTTGATCGCCGAGGGGAGCAGCGACGCGGACATCCAGCGCGTGGCGGGCCTGTGGCCCCGCGCCCTGAGCCAAGTGAAGGAAACCCTGCGCGGGTTGGGCGACGCGGGAATCCGGCGGGCGCTGGCGGCCTGCAAGCGCTGCGAGGGCAGTCTCAAAGGCAGCCCCCTGCGGCCGGACGTGGCCTTGGAACTGGCGATCTTGGAAATCTGCGGCTGCGGCCGCTAGACCTGGCGCGGCGCCCGGCGCGGCGCCTAACCGGAAAGGAATGCACCGACATGGCTGGCGCCCTCTTGGACTTCACCGACGCCGACTTCAAGGCGCGCGTTCTGGACAGCAAAGTCCCCGTGTTGGTGGATTTCTGGGCCACCTGGTGCGGGCCGTGCAAGATGATCACGCCGGCGCTGGAGGAATTGGCGGCCGAATTCGCGGGGCGATTGATCATCGGCAAGATGGACATCGTGGCGCAGCCGCAAACCCCCGTCACGTACGGCGTGCGCTCGATTCCCGCGCTGCTGCTCTTTCGGGAGGGGCGCGTGGTCGAATCCATTTTCGGGGCGCAGTCGAAGGATCGCCTGCGCCAGAAGCTCGACGCGGCGCTCTAGGACGTCGGCCGCGATCAAGCCGCGTCAGCGGCGGCCGATGAAGCGAAGGCCATGAGCAGTGAACTGGTGGTCAACGCGCGCAACCTGAGCGGTCTGGGGCCGCTCTGGATGCTCTACGAGACGGCCATGCGGCAGCCGGCCGAAAGGGTGCGCCTGATCGTCTCGGACGAGGCCACGGCCAAGGAAGCGATCGCGGCGCTGCTGGGCCTGGGCCTGCCGGCGAACCTGGATCCCATCGGGGACGAGTTCCACGTGCTGTGCGGCGGCTGCCAGGAGGCCGGGCCGCTGCTGCTGTTCTGGTTGCAGGCCAGGGGTGAAGGGGATGCGCAAGGGAATAGGAAAGCCCCAGGGTCAAGTTAACATAATATACATTATGCGCAGTACGTAAACTTTCGCTTCCAGCCCCTTTCCATATCATCTCTTCCAGAATCTTCGATCAGGAGATCGGCACGCGGTCGGCCAGTTCGTCCACGAACGGGATGCGCCACTGCTCGCCGGACAGCGCCTTCACGAAGCCGATGACCGAGAGCATCAGGCACACCAGGAAGAACGCCAGGTGCAGCAGGATCGACACCAGAAGGCCCAGGATCGGGATCTGGCCGACGGTGCGGTCGACGACCGCCAGGAAGAGGAAAAGCACGACCTCGATGAAGAAAAGGGCGAAGCCCTGCCGGCAGTGCCGCGCCAGAAATTCGCTGTGCGGGCGGGCCAGGATCGGCGCGAAGACCAGGAAGCTGAGATAGCAGCAGGCGCCCAGCCAACGATCGTTCGTCACGGGTTCGTTCAAGGCCTACCCCCCGCCGCCGCGCTCAGCCGGCCAGCGCCCGCAGCACCTGCAGGCGGCTGTCGAGATCGCGCGCGGGCACCTGCAGACTGCCGTTCAGAATGTCGCGTTGGAGCGACGTCAACAGTTCCACCGCCTCGCCGAGCCGTCCGCCGGCGCGCAAAAGGTCGGCCAGCAAAAGGGTCGTGTCGAAGCGCTGCTGGGGCGTCAGGTCCCCGGCCGCGAGCATGGCGCGACCCGCGGCCAGCGCTTCGTCGTTTCGGCCCAAGGAACCCAGGGTCGACACCTTGAGCAGGCTCAGGGCGTGTCGCAGCGGCGTGGCGCCCTTTTCCTTGCTCAGCTGCTGCTCGATGGTGGCCAGCGCCGCGTCGTGCTCGCCCAGCGCGGTCTGCACCTGCGCCAAGTCGAGGGCCGCCTGCGCGGCCAGCGGCGTGTCCGCGAAGCTCTGGCGGATCTCCTCCAGCGGGTGGCGCGCCGAGCCGTAGGCGCCCTGCAGAAGCAGCGACTCGCCCTGGTACAGCAGGTAAGCGGCGCGCTCCTGCGCGCGGACCTGGCCCCGCTGGTAGAACTGCGCGCCCACGATGACGGCCACGACGGCCAACAGGCCGATCGCCACCGGCACGTAGTGCTCCTGCAAGAACTCCGTCGCCTTCGCGGTCCATTCCGTGAACGAATCGTGCTTCAGGTCCTGGCGCGTCAGCTTGTGGCTCGCGTGGTGGGTCGGCACTCCGCTGGCTCCTGTCGAAGAGAGGTCATAACCGCGCGGCGAAGCGCGGGCCGCCGCGCGCGGCGCGTCCGAATATAGGGCACGCGGCGGGGAAATTCCACCCTTGGGGCGGGCTTGCCCAGGGGGCATTGACACGCCGCTGGCTATCGCCGTACATTGTTGGAGCCGGGAGTGACCGGCGCCTGTCGCATCGTGATCCCTCGGCTCTGTAGCCCATTGCGCAAAGCGTCTTTTATCGGGCCAAATCAGGGCGATAGAGACACGTCACGCACGCGGGCTGGCTCCACTTCCGGCAAAGCGGCATCGCCCGGCGGCGGTGCCGCTTTTTCCAGGCGCCCGGAAAAAGCGGGGGCCGCCCGTGGGCGGCCCCCGCTGGTGCCCCAGACAGGACTCGAACCTGCGACACCAGGTTTAGGAAACCTGTGCTCTATCCAGCTGAGCTACTGGGGCAAGTGCCACAAAGACAAAGTGTATTGTCATTCTTTTCAAGTCATTTCTCAAGAGACGTTTTCCGGCCACGACCGGCGTCGCGCAGTATGCGGCCGCCTCAATACTTGACAAGCGAAAAAACCGGGCCGTCGGTCAGTTGGGCCCTGCCTCCCAGGTCGGCCAGCTCGATCACGAACACGTAGGACGAGACCAGCCCGCCCAGCCGGCGCACCAGGCGCCCCGCGGCCGCGGCCGTGCCCCCGGTGGCCAGCAGGTCGTCCACCACGACGACCCTCTCCCCCGGCTTCACCGCGTCGGTGTGGATCTGCAGCGTGGCCTCGCCGTACTCGAGCGCGTACCGCTCGGCGACGGTGGCCGCGGGCAGCTTGCCCGGCTTGCGCAGGATCGCCAGGCCCCGGCCCAGGCGCGCGGCCAGGGGCGCGGCGAAGAGAAAGCCGCGCGACTCGACCGCGGCCAGCCGGTCGCAAGGCAGGGTCCGGACGTGCCGCTCGAGACCGTCCAGCGCGGCGCCGAAGGCCGCGGGGTCGGCCAGAATGGGCGTGATGTCGCGAAACAGGATGCCGGGCTTGGGGAAATCCGGCACGTCGCGGATGATGCGCTTGAGGTCCAAGGCTCGTCTCCTTCCCCGGCGGTTGGCCGCCGGCGGCGCGGGTCAGCGCAGCAGCCGGGAGGGGTCGGCCGTGTCGCCGTGATGCCTCAGTTCCACGTGCAGGCAGGGCTCCGGCCCTTCCGCGGGCGCGGCGGTGCGGCCCAGGAAATCGCCGCCCAGCACGACCTCCCCCGGCCGCACGCGCGACGTGTCGGGCGCCAGCGGCGCCAGCACGCTCGACCAGCCGGCGCCGTGCTCGATGATCACCACCGTGCCGAAACCCTCCTGCGGTCCACAATAGCGCACCACGCCGGTCGCCGGGGCGCGCACTTCGCTGCCCTGCGGCAACGAGATGTCGATGCCGGTGTGCGTGACGCGCATTCCCGCGGCGGTCGCGCGCGGGCCGTAGCCGCGCAGGCGACGGCCCGGCTCGCCGGCGAACGGGCGGCGCCAACGCAGATCGCGCTCGCGCAGCCCGCGCAGCGGCTGGCTTAAGCGCAGGCGCTGTCCGGGATGGATCCGGGAACCGACCAGCCCGTTGTCGCGGCGCAAGTCCTCGAGGCGCACGCCCAGGCGTTGCGAGATGCGCGACAGGCTGTCGCCGCGGCGGACCGTGTACCAGGCGGGCAGCGCGGCCGAGGCCGCGGCGGCCAGCCCCAGCAGCGCCAGGCAGAGCACGACGGCGCCACGGCGCGCTCTGCTGCGTCGCGCGGCGCGCGCCCGCGGGTGGTCCGCGAGCCAAAAGTCGGTTGCGTTGGTCACGACGTAGTCACGGCCGGAATCACCGTGCGCGCGCGGGCGGATTGTGTGGGTAAGCAATTGCTGTCACGGCGTTTGCTGGTCGGGGCGGGGAGATTTGAACTCCCGACTTCCTGCTCCCGAAGCAGGCGCGCTAACCGGGCTGCGCCACGCCCCGACCCAAGGCGAACGTTCAATTTAACCGGCTGCGCCCGGCGGGGCAACCTGTTTCGTCGCGCCGGGCCTCAGTCCTCGCCGGTTTCGGCCGCGGCGCGCGCGAGCGGGCCCCGCACCAGCGGCACGAAGCGACAGTCGAGCGAGCGCTCGATCCGAGGTTGCCGCGGCTCGCGCGTGAAACGGTAGAGCGTCTGGCCGCCGCCGGTCTGCGCCAGCGGCACGACCAGCCGGCCGCCCGCCCGCAGCTGCCGGTACAGCGTGTCCGGGAAGCGGTCCGCGCAGGCGGTGACGACGATGGCGTCGAACGGGCCCTGTCCGCTGACCGGTTCGCAGCCATCGGCGCACAGGACCGTCACGTTGGCGTGGTCCAGCTCGGCCAGGACGATCGCCGCGCGCCTGGCCAGGGGCTCGACGCGCTCGATGGTCAGGACCTGGGCGCACAGTCGCGACAGCACGGCCGCCTGGTAGCCCGAGCCGGTGCCGATCTCGAGCGCCGACTCGTCCCCCTTGAGCTCGAGCAGGGCGCAGGTGAGGGCGACCGTGAAGGGCTGGCTGATCGTCTGGCCGGAACCGATCGGCAGGGCGCAGGGCTGGTACGCGCGGTGCCGCAGCAGCTTGGGTACGAAGCGATGCCGCGGCACGTCGCGCATGGCGCCCAGCACGCGCGGGTCCGCGAGGCCGGCCCCCCGCAGCTGCTCCGAAACCATGCGCGCGCGCGCGACCCGGTAGCCCGCTTCCTGGTTCACGTGGCCTCCCCCGCGGCGTCGCGCAACGGCCCGTCGCTCTCCAGCGCGGCCAGCGATGCGAGCTGTTCGTCGTGCGTGAGGTCGATGCGCAGCGGGGTCATCACCACGTAGCCCTGGCAATTGAGCGCGTAGTCGGTGTCCTGCGCGTCGACCCAGGTCGGTCCGCCGCCGCCGATCCAGAGGAAGGGGCGCCCGCGCGGGTCCACCTGCTGCGTGACCACGTCGTGATAGACGCGCGAGCCCAGGCGCGCCACGCGCAGGCCGCGGATGGCATGGGGCGGCAGCTCCGGGATGTTCACGTTGAGCAGGGTGCGCGGATCCAGGCCACTGGCGAGGATCGCCGGCAGCCGCTGGCGCACGAAGGCCGCCGCGCCGCTCCAGTCGTGCGGGTGCCAGGCCGCCAGCGACAGCGCCACGCTGGGGATGCCCAGGATGGCCCCCTCCATGGCGGCGGCCACGGTGCCCGAGTAGGTGACGTCCTCCCCCATGTTCGGGCCGTGGTTGATGCCGCTGATCACGCAGTCGGGGCGGTCGTCGCGCAGCAGGTGCTCGAGCGCGACGAGCACGCAGTCGGTCGGCGTGCCGGTGACCGCGTAGCGGTCCACGCCGCAGTCGAGCACGCGCAGCGGGTTGGTCAGCGTGAGCGAATGGCTGCTGGCGCTCTGCTGTTCCGAGGGCGCCACCACGGTGATGCGGTAGGCCGCCAAGGCGCGCAGGCTCTGCTCGAGGACCTCCAGACCGTGGGCCTGGATCCCGTCGTCGTTGGTGAGCAGCAGGTGCGGCTTTTTCATCGTTCTCCCGGGCTCAGGCGCCGCGGTCGCGCAGCAGCAGGGCGACCAGGCGCAGGAAGCGCGCGGTGTCGCGCAGCGGGCGGATGGAACTGCTTTCGCCGCCGTAGACGCTCGTGATGGGCACCGAGCCGATCCGGCAGCCGCGCCTGGCCAGCCGCACCAGGATTTCGGATTCGGTGTCGTAGCGCGTCGTGCGCAGGATCAGGCCGGCCAGCGGCGCGACGCGGAAGAGGCGATACCCGCACTGCGAGTCCGGGATGCGCTGTCCGGCCAGGCCGCTGACGACCGCCGACGTGACGCGGTTGGTGGCGCGCCTGAGCCAGGGCATGCCGGCGGGGTCGGCCATGCGCGTGCCGACCACGACGTCCCAGCCCTCCTGCAGGGCGGCGGCGAGAAAGCGCGGCATCTCCGCCGGCAGGTGCTGCCCGTCGGCGTCGAGGGTGTAGGCCCAGTCCCAGCCGGCGTCGAGGGCGTGACGGTAGCCCGTGGCCAGGGCCGCGCCCTTGCCTTGATTGGCGTCGTGCCGCAGGACGTCGGCGCCGGCCGCGCGCGCGGCGTCGGCGGTGCCGTCGCTGCTGCCGTCGTCCACGACGAGCAGCCGCGGCGGCGGCTGGCCGCGCTGCAGCTCGGCCAGCAGGGCCGGCAGCTGCGCCGCGGCGTTCAGGGCGGGGATGATGGCGCCAACGGTCATCGAAAATGTCTCCGGTGCGCGTGCCTGGCGACGCGCGAGCATGCGGCACCGGCGCCTCAATTGCAACCGCGCACCGGGCGCCGCCATGCAACAATTTTTGCGTTCCGCCGGTATGGTAACATTGATGCGCCGGCGGAACGAGCCGCCGGGAAAACGACGTGGCGGGGAGGTTGCGTGATGTGGCGAGGAAAGCATGCGCTCGGTGGGCTGCTGTGCCTGGGGTTGTTGCTCCCGGGGACGGTCTGCGCGCAGTGGCCCAGCGACGCGGCCGTGGATCTGGCGCTCGCCGACGGGGCGGTGCCGCAGCAGGTGCCGCACAGCGCGGCCACGGCCGACGGCGGCTGCTACGTGGGTTGGTTCGCGAATCCGGCGCTCGGCGAGTTCCAGGTCTATCTGCAGCGCCTGACTCCTAGCGGCGAGGAGGTCTTTCCGCACGGCGGCATCCTCGTCAGCGACCACCCCACGGACAGCTGGGTGATGGACTGGGACCTGATCGTCGACCGCGACGGCAACGCCGTGCTGGCGTTCACCGACCTGCGCAGCGGCGAGTTCGACGTGCAGATCTACAAGATCAGCCCCGGCGGCGAGTTCCTGTGGGGCGCCGACGGCATCAGCCTGACCGAGAACGAGACCATGTCCGGGGCGCCGCGTCTGGCCGAGGCGAGCGACGGGGACCTCGTGGTCGTCTGGAACGAGGGCAATAGCGTGGCCGCGATCATGATGCAGCGGCTCTCCCCCGCCGGCGAGCTGCGCTACGCGGCCGGGGGCATCCAGGTGGGCGGCAAGCCGGGGGACTTCGCCTTCGGGCCCGACGTCGTGGCGGCCGAGGACGGCCACGTCATCGTGGCCTGGATTCCGGATTCGGACCTGGACAAGGACCGCCATCTGGCCGCGCGCAAGTTCGACGCCGCGGGGCTGCCGCTCTGGACCCCCGAAGTCTCGGTCTTCGATTCCGGCAACATCCCGATCGGCAATCTCTTCGAGCTGACAGGCGACGGCGCGGGCGGCGCGCTGCTGTGCTGGACGAAGGAATCCAACCTGTTCTTCGACTGCCATGTCCAGCATCTGGACGCCGCGGGCCTGGAGCTGTGGCCGCACGACGGGCTGAACGTGTTTCCGGGCTTCGCCTACGAAGTGGTCTACCCCTCGCTCAATCGCGACCCGGACAGCGGCGAGCTCTATGTGTTCTGCCGCTCGCAGACCACGTCCCAGAATTACTGGGGTTTGCAGGGGCAGAAGCTGAGCGCCGGCGGCGACCTGTTGTGGGGCGACGGCGGCCGGCAGCTCATGCCGATCGACGACACCTACGAAGCGGAGCCGCACGGCGTCGTGCTGCCGAGCGGAGACGCCGTGGTCCTGTTCCTGCAGCACGCCCCGCTGGCCTACCGCCAGAAGCAGGTGCGGGCGCTGCGCCTTGACGGCGCGGGCAATTTCGTCTGGCCGACCGGGACCGTGACGGTGGCCTCGACGCTGAGCGACAAGCTCGACCTGCTGGCCTGTCCGGGCCAGGGCGGCGCGATCACGGCGGTGTGGCAGGACAATCGCAGCGACGCCGGGGACATCCTGGGCAAGAGTCTCAATCCTGACGGCACGCTGGGCGACGGGGTGACGCCCGTCGTGCCCAGCCTCGGCATCGCGCTGTCCGGCGGGCATCCGAACCCCTTCAATCCGCGCACCGAGATCGCCTTCACGCTCGACCGCGCGCGCGACGTGCGGCTGGCCGTGCACGACCTGCGCGGCCGGCAGCTGGCAAGGCTGGCGGCCGGCACGTTCGGCCCCGGCGAGCACCGGGTCTGGTGGGACGGGGTCGCCGACGGCGGCCGGGCGCTGCCGTCGGGCCAGTACGTGGTGCGCCTGAGCGGCAGCGGCTTCGCGCGGACGGTGAAGCTCACGCTCGCGAAGTAGGCCCACGCCGCGCGACGAAAGCGGGTTGCCCGTGGCCGGGCAACCCGCTCGCTCGTCAAGGCGCGACGCCTGGCGCCGGCCGGCTCAGCACCACTCGGTGTGGCAGGCGATCCGCGTGTAGCAGGACCTGGAAATGTGGCAGTTCACGTTGCCGGACACCCCGCCCTGGACCAGGATCAAGTCCTGGGTCTCGAGCTGCCGGACGGTCTCCTTGTTCAGCGCGATCTTCTTCATGTCGAACCCCCTCCTCGAATGATGGTGACAGCTCCCGCCGGGCGAGTCGGCGTCTCCTCGTGCTAGTAGCAGTCCTTCGTCTTGGTCGTCGGGCAGGCCATGAGCGTGTAGCAGGACTTGGTGTGATTGCAGGCCCCGCCCGCGGTGAACTCGCCACCCTGGATCTGGCGCAGGTCCTGCTCGTCCAACTGCCGAATGGTTTCTCTGCTGAGCGCGAGCTTCCTCATGTCGGTGTCCCTTTCCCGGCTGTTTGTGGAAATGATTCACGGCGCGCCGCCGCGCGCGCATCAACTTTGATTGTAACAAAGCGGGCGGGCGGCGCGCAAGCGCCGCCGGCTGGATATCCTTTCAAATCAATAGGTTTTCGGTCTCAGGCCAACGGCGGCGGCGCATCGAGCCCGAGCCGCCTGGCGTCGGCGTCCATGATCCGCCGCAGCTCGCGGGCCAGCTCGGGCGGCGGCGGCGCCGGGTTGCCCTTGGCCAGGATCCGCTGCACCTCGTCGGCGGCGCGGTCGGCCGCGTCGCGGCAGCCGGCCTTCTCCCAACCGCCGTAGGTGGCGCGGTCGATCGCCTTGCCGGGGCTCAGCAGCTCGGCGCGGAAGTTGGCGCGCGTGTGGGGATGGGCCAGGAAGCTGCCCAGCTCCACCACCTGGCGGATCAGGTCCGGCGCCTGGGCGGCGGAGCCGTGCCCGATCCCGCGCACGAGCCGCAGCGCCATGCCGCAGATCTCGTTGTCGAGGACGAGCTTCTCCAGGCTCTGGCAGCTCTCGTAGTCGAGCATGCCCGGGCCCGAGACGACGTTGATCCCGGCGAGCGCCGCCAGGGCCGCGCCGATGCCGGTCTCCAGGCCGCCCTGGTAGTCGACGGTCTTGGCGTCGGAAAGGGCCATGTAGGCGTGCGTGGGCAGCCGCAGGCGCTTGCCGACCTGGGCGTAGCCCACGTCGATCATCATCGTCTCGACGGCGCCCATCGGCGTGGTGCCGTGGCGCATGTCGAAGCCCGCGGGAGAGCCGCCCCACACGATGGGCGCGCCGGGGCAGGCCAGCTGGTGGATCAGGATCCCCGAGAGGCATTCGGCGGCGTGCTGCACGACGACCTCGCGCAGCGTCACGGGCGAGGACGCGCCGCTCATGGGCATGGAGACCAGCTCGGCGGGGATGCCCGCGCGCGCGCCGTCGATGAGGGCCTGGCAGGTCAGGTCGCTCCACTTCAGGGGCGGCGTCGGGCAGCAGTCGAAGATCGCCAGCGGCTTCTCGCGCAGCGCCGCCTCGCCGCCCCGCGCGGCCGCGAGCATGCTCTTCATGACCGCGAAGGCGTCCTTGCGGAAGGTGCCCGTGATCACCGGCTTGCGGCAGTTGAGCAGGGCCACGGCCAGGCGCCAGCGGTCGGCCAGCGCCTCGGGCACGTCGGAGGGCACGAGCCCCGTGGACTGGGCGGCGATGTGGTCGCACGCCTGCGTGACCCATGCCAGCTGGACCAGGTCCGGCGTGACGGGCGGGCGGCGGCGGCGCGTGCGCGGATCCAGGCAGAAGATGGCCGCCGAGCCGGGATCGAAGTGCACGCGGTCGGCGCCGAGATCGAGCGCGAGCGCGCCGTCGCGGTCATAGACCGCGATGCGCGCCGGCGCGGTGGACAGCGCCCGCCGGATCGCCGCGGGCGGGGCCCAGGCCCGGCCCCGGTCGAGGCGCAGGCCCGCGCCCGCCAGCAGGGCCAGGGCCTCCTCGTTCTCCACGTAGAAGCCGGTCGCCTCGAGCACCGCCAGGGCGTCGTCGACGATCCCGTCCACCTGCTCGTCCGTGAACAATCTCAGCATCGGCCTGACGGCGTCCATGACGACCTCCTCGCGCGGCCCGCTCACGGGCCCGGCTCGGCGTAGGGGCAGTTGGGCAGACCGCAGCGCCGGCAGCGGCCCGCGGCGGCGCGCCCGCGCGGCGCGGACTTCAGGAAATTCACGGCGAAGCTCACGGACTTGCGCGGCACCATCATCAGGCCCGGCGTGAGCGCCACCCCCAGCTCCCGCGCCGGCAACAGGGCCAAGAGCGCGGGCTGCGACGTCACCGGCCAGCGCCCGTAACCGGGACTGACCCGCGGCGCCGCGTGCAGGCGCCGCCGTCCCGCCTCGGCGCAGAGCTGCTGGTTGAGCGCGTCGGCGGCCGCCTCCGCGGCGGTCGAGCCGACGGCGTCCAGGATCAGCGCGTCCAGCGCCCGGTCCGTTTCGGCGCGCTCGCGCGCCGCGACCTCCAGCTGCGCGCCGATCGTGCAGAGCGCCAGGGCGACCGTCTGCGCGGGCCGGGGCATGCCCGCGCCCTGGGCCTGGGCGCGATCGGCCAGGCGCCAGACCCCGCGCGGGCGCAGCAGCGCCAGCGCCTCCGGCCACAGCGCCGCGAGCCTCGTGGCGACGGCGCGCGAGGGGCTGCCCCGCCGCCCGTAGCCGAGGCTGCGCCGCACGTCCGCCGGCTCGAGCGTGATCCGCAGCTCAGGCATGGGACGACCCCAGCGCGCCGGGCGCGTCGAGCAGCTCGCGGATCCGCCGGATGAAGGCGGGCTCGGTCCCGCAGCAGCCGCCCAGCAGGCGCGCGCCCGCGCGCGCCATGGCCAGCAGGTCGCGGGCGAAGGCCTCGCTGTCGGCGTCGTAGACCACGCCCTCGGGCGTGACCCGCGGCTGGCCGGCGTTGGGCTGCACCGCCAGCGGGACGGTCAGCGCCGGCAGCGCCTGGCGCGCCATGTCGAGCATGACCGGCGAGGTGACGCTGCAGTTGAGGCCCACGGCGTCGGCGCCCGCTTGCGCCAGCGCGCCCAGCGACGGCACGAGCGGGTCCCCCATGATCGTGAAGGCGCCGCGCTTCTTCAGCTCGCAGGTCAAGGAGGCGATCACGGGCAGACCGGTGGCCTTGCAGGCTTGCACGGCGGCCAGGGCTTCTTGCAGATCGTACTGCGTCTCGATGGAGAGCAGGTCCGCGCCCGCGGCCGCCAGCGCCGCGGCCTGCTCGGCATAGGCCGCGCGCATCTGCTCGACGCTGGCCGTGCCCAGCGGGGGGCGCAGCAGGCCGGTGGGCCCGAGGTCTCCCGCGACCAGCGCCGCGCCGGCCGCCGCTTCGCGGGCCAGGGCGACCGCGCGCGCGCAGATCTCGCCGCAGCGGCCGGCGAGCCCGCCGGCGGCGAGCTTGGGCGGGCTGGCGCCGAAGGTGTTGGCGTGGATCAGGTCGCTGCCGGCCTCGACGTAGGAGCGGTGAACCTGCCGGATGACGTCCGGCCGCTCCAGGTTCCAGCGCTCGGGCGCGCTGCCCTTGGCCAGGCCCGCGGCCATGAGCAGGGTGCCCAGGCCGCCGTCGAGCAACAGGGGGGCGTCGCGCAGGCGCGCGGCGAAGTCGTCAGGCGTCACGGCCCACGAGCCTCCGCGCCAGGGCGACCGCGGCGACCGCGTTGTCGGCGAAGCCATCGGCGCCGATGGCGTCGGCCCACGCCTGCGTCACGGGCGCCCCGCCCACGCACACCTTGGCGCGCAGGCCGGCCTCGCGCGCCGCGGCCACGAGGTCGCGCTGGCGCGACATGGTGGTGGTCAACAGGGCCGAGGCGCACAGCAGGTCGGCGTCCACGTGCCGCGCGCGCGCCACGAAGCGGGACGGCGGCACATCCGCCCCCTCGTCGAAGACCTCGAAGCCATTGGCCGCCAGAAGCGTCCCCACGAGCGTCTTGCCGATGTCGTGGATGTCCCCCTCCACGGTGCCGATGACGACGCGCCCCAGGCCGCGCCGGCCGCCATCGACCGCGAGGGCAGGCTGCAGGACGGCCATGGCCGCCTTCATGGCCTGCGCCGCGGCGACCAGCTCGGGCAGGAAGTACTCCCCCTCGTCCCACAGGCGCCCCGCCTCGCCGATCCCGGGCACCAGTCCCCCATCGATGGCCGCCAAGGGCGCGATCCCCGCCCCCAGCGCCCGCCCCGCCAACTCCCTCGCCCCCGCCTCATCCCCCGCCAGCACCGCTTTGTTCAGCTCCAAGAGGATGTCCTCTGGCTGCCCCATGCCGCCTCCCCTTTCCAAGCCACCGGCCGCGCCCCGCGCCTTTCCCACCTACCGCCCCATGCTGCCATTTCCGCCTCCCCGAGCATAGCATGGAAGTTGGGGGGCGGGCCTTGCCAAAGGGTGGACGCCCCGGGGATTGCCAGAGGCGCCCTTTGCACTGCGCGGACGCGATCATACGCAGGATGCCCGCGCATTTCGCGCAGGCAGAGTCATCTCCGCTGGACTGAGCAAGCTGGCGCACGAACCGGCGGCTGCTCGAATCGCTCGGCTATCTGCCCCCCAGCCGAGTTCGATGGGGTGTACAATCATGGTCTGGAAACCACGTCCCTAGTGCCCGGACTCACGTAGCGGCGGCTTCGGAGAAACGAACGCGGTTCAGGGCGTCTTGGTCGAATGGGATCTCGGAGGTGGATCATGGCGGAAACGTGTCCCGCCAAGCTTGCCAGTGAGGGCGATAGCCTTGAGCGCCGATGGGCAGAGGTGATCTTGGCCGATTTGCCAGACTACGAACAACTCTGGCTGCGCCACATCGTGCCCCTCACGTTTCGAGGGGCGACAAACCCAGAATCCCGGAGCAACTTCGTCCGGCCAGGAATCAATAGGCTCCTCCGAGACATGGCTGATGC
>CALMJK010000004.1 GCA_937864225.1 uncultured bacterium
GCTGCGGTTCGCGATCCGGGAGGGCGGCCGGACGGTCGGTTCGGGCGTCGTCGCCAAGATCATCGCGTAGCAGCGCCAGGTCGGCCGCCGGGGAGGCGGCCGGGCAAAGGAACGAGAGCCATGCCCAGGGACTTGATCATCCTCGCTTGCGGCGAGTGCAAGATGAGGAACTACACCGGCAAGAAGAACAAGCGGCTCCACCCGGACCGGGTGGCGTACAAGAAGTTTTGCCCCCGCTGCAACAAGCACACGGAGCACAAGGAGACCCGCTGACGGGCGGGGCTCGGGACGGGCGTCAAGGCAGGGGTGTAGCTCAGCTGGTAGAGCATCGGTCTCCAAAACCGAGGGTCGCGGGTTCGAGCCCTGCCACCCCTGCCAGCCCTGACGACGGGCGGGATATCGGGATCGGAGCGCGCGGATGTTCGCGAGGATAAAGGCTTATTTCCAGGAGACCGCCGCTGAGATGAAGCGCGTTTCCTGGGCGACGTTCCCGGAACTCCGGGAATCGACGTGGGTCGTCATCGTGACGGTCGTGCTGGTCACGATCTTCGTGTTCGTGGTGGACAAGGGTCTGGACCTGGCCGTGAAGGCCTTGATCAGCATCGCCTGATCGGGCGCAACGGCCGCGCGGCGGAACGGATCACGCGTGGACGCGGGCACGGCCCGCGGCATGAAACCAGGACCCTGGGCGCGGAACGGGAGGCCGACCACACGGTTCCCGGCGTGGGGTTTTGTGCCCCATCGCCGGGGTTTCGCCGTGAGCGGCGTCCCACGGGGAGTGAGCGCTGTGGACGAATTGAAGGACCGTGCCGAGGCCCTCGGCGGCGGCGAGTTGGAATCGCCGCTGTTCCAGGACTTCCCCGACGAAGCGGCGGCCGAGACGCCGGCGCCCGTCGCGCGGGAGGCGGCCGAGGAGCGGGCTGCCGAAGAGGGGCCCCCTTCGCCCGCCGAGGATGCCGCGGCGGAACGCGAGCGCCGCGGCCGCATGAAATGGTACGTCCTGCACGCGAACACGGGCCACGAGAACAAGGTCAAGCGCAACATCGAGATGGCCGTCAAGTCGAACCACATGGAGCGCCACTTCGGCGAGGTGCTGGTCGCGACGCAGGAAGTCACCGAGATGAAGAACGGGAAGCGCGCGACGGTCAAGCGCAAGTTCTTCCCGAGCTACGTTCTGATCGAAATGGAAATGACGAAAGAGACGTTCCACTTCATCAATTCGATTCCCGGCGTCGTGCGCTTCATCGGCGGCACCGAGCTGCGCCCGGAACCGATCGAACAGGACGAAGTGGATCGGATCCTCGGACGCATGTCGAAGGCGCCCGAGGCCAAGGCGACCCTCGAGATCCCGTACGAAGTGGGCGACAGCGTGCAGGTGATCGACGGGCCCTTCACGGACTGGATCGGCGTGATCAACGAGATCAATCACGACAAGGGCAAGCTCAAGGTGATGATCTCGATCTTTGGTTCGGAGACACCGGTCGAGTTGGATTTCCTTCAGGTGAAGGCGATCTGACCGGCCGTGCCTCTCTCGCGGACGCGCGCGAGTCTGGCGCGGTGCCCGCGGGGCCGTCGTTGCCGACTTCTCCCGGCGCGACGGGCATAGAGGCGGTGCCGTCCGCGGGCGGCCGGACGAGGCGCGATGTGGACCGCGTCGGAGTCCGGCGCATGGCCGGGACGGGGGCCGCCACCTTGACAGCCAAGGGAGACAAGGCTCATGGCCAAGAAAATCGTCACCAACGTCAAGCTGCAGATCCAGGCCGGCAAGGCGAACCCCGCCCCGCCGGTGGGGCCGGCGCTCGGTCAGCACGGCGTGAACATCATGGAGTTCTGCAGCGCCTTCAACGAACGCACGAAGGACCGGCTCGGCCTGGTGATCCCGGTGGTCATCACGATCTACAGCGACCGGAGCTTCTCGTTCATCACGAAGACGCCTCCGGCCTCGATCCTGGTTCTGAAAGCCGCCGGGCTGGAGAAAGGGAGCCAGGAGCCGAGCAAGAAGGTCGCCGGCCGCATCACAAGGCAGCAGCTCCGCGAGATCGCGGAGGTCAAGATGCCGGACCTGAACGCCGGTTCGGTTGAGGCGGCGATGAAGATCATCGCCGGCACGGCTCGCAGCATGGGGGTCGAGGTCGTCTGACGTCGTCTCCCGACTGGAAGCACGGCGCGCGTTCCCGTGCGCGGGGGCGCGGCACCGGAGAGGGGCGCAATGGCGCGCCTCGCAACTCGCAGTCGAAATTGGAGCAATTGCCATGAAACACGGAAAGACCTACCGCGGCGCCAGGGCGGGGGTCGATCGGAACCAGGCGCTGGGCCTCGACGAGGCCCTGCGGAAGCTCGAGTCGTTCCCCAAGGCGAAGTTCGACGAGTCGGTGGACGTGGCCGTGAGGCTGAACGTCAACCCGAAGTACGCGGACCAGATGGTGCGCGGCTCCGTCGTGCTGCCCGCGGGCACCGGCAAGAAACTCCGCGTCCTGGTGATCACCCGCGGCCCGAAGGAGAAGGAGGCTCTCGACGCCGGCGCGGACATGGTTGGCGCCGACGAGTACCTCCCGAAAATCAAGGATGGCTGGACCGACGTGGACGTCATCATCGCGACGCCGGACATGATGGGTGAGCTCGGCAAGTTCGGGCGCATCCTCGGTCCGCGCGGCCTGATGCCCAACCCCAAGGTGGGCACCGTGACGATGGACATCGCGCGGGCGGTCCGCGAGGCCAAGGCCGGCCGCATCGAGTACAGGGTCGACAAGGCAGGCATCGTGCACGCGCCGGTCGGCAAGCGGTCGTTCAGCAACGAACAGCTGGCCGAGAACGTGCGGGCTCTATTCCAGGAGCTGCAGCGCGTGAAGCCGTCGTCCGTGAAGGGGACCTACGTGAAGTCGATCTTCCTCTCGGGCACGATGACGCCGTCCCTGAAGCTCGATCACGCCACGTTCTGACCCTGCGGCGCCGGGGCGCCTGGAGCTCCCCGGTTGTGGATAAGAAGGAGGGTGCCGCATGGCACGTCCCGAAAAGGTGGCCACCGTCGCGGCGATCGCCGGCAAACTGCGGGCGTCGCGGAGCGTCGTGCTAGCCGACTACACGGGGCTCACGGTGGAAAAGATGACGGCTTTCCGCGCGCTCTGTCGCGGCAAGGGCGTCGAGTGCAAGGTGGTCAAGAACCGCCTCGCCTCCATCGCCGCCGACGAGGCCGGCTTGCCGATTCTCAAGGATCATTTGAAGGGCCCCACCGCCTTGATCATGGGCCTGCAGAGCCAGGTCGATCCGGCCAAGGTGGCGGTGGCGTTCGCACAGGACAACGACAAGCTGGTGATCAAGGGAGGGCTGCTCGACGGACGCTTCCTGGGTCCCGCGGCGGTGCTGTCCCTGTCCAAGACCCCGGACCGCGAGGTGCTGCTCGCCCAGATCATGAGCGGCATCAACGGCCCGGCCCGCTCCCTGGCGTGCGCCACCAACGGCGTCGCCGGGGCGCTGGTCCGCGCCATCGACGCGGTCGCGAAGCAGAAGGCGGCCTGAGCGCCGCCCGACCCGAGTCTGCTCGGGCCCGCCCCGCGGCTGGACGGTTTTTCCGCGGGCGGCCCGGCTGAGTCAAGAAGGAGAAGAGACCCATGTCAGAGCTGAATCTGAGTGAGAACGCCCAGAAGGCGCTGGATCTGATCGGCAACATGACCCTCCTCGAGGCCGCCGATCTGGTCAAGGCCATGGAGAGCAAGTTCGGCGTCAGCGCCGCCGCTCCGATCGCGATGGCCGCGATGCCGGGCGCCGCGGCCGCCGCGGCCCCCGAGGTGAAGGATGAATTCACGGTCGTGCTGACCGCCGTGGGCGACAAGAAGATCCAGGTCATCAAGGAGATCCGCGCGATCACCGGCCTGGGCCTGAAGGAGGCCAAGGATCTGGTCGAAGGCGCCCCCGCGAACGTGAAGGAAGGCATCACCAAGGCCGAGGCCGAGCAGGTCAAGGCCAAGCTGGAAGAGGTCGGAGCGGTCGTCGACCTGAAGTAGCAGCGCCCCGCGCGTGCCCCCGCCCGGCTTGGCCGGGCGGGGGCGCAGCCCGTCCGCGCCTTCTCCTTCCGTGGGATGGGCGCGGTGCGTCCCGGAACCCGTCAACGCACGAGGAAGTGATCCCGTGATTGACAAGATTCCCGCCGACAAGTTCACCGGGCGCCTCAACTACTCCAAGCTGAGCCACGGTGACGAGATGCCCAACCTCCTGGCCGTGCAGCTGGAGTCGTACAACGATTTCCTGCAGGTCGGCGTGCCCAAGGAAAAGCGCAAGCCGATCGGGCTCGAGTCCGTTTTCCAGACCATTTTCCCGATCATCTCGACGCGTGGTCACCTGACGATGGAGTACGACAGCTACACCACCGGCGAGCCCAAGTACGGGATCGACGAATGCCAGGAGCGCGGCCTCAGCTTCTCGGTGCCGCTCAAGGTGCGCCTGCGTCTGGTCGTGAAGGACGAAGACGAGGCCGCCGGCGCCGATTCGGAGCTGCAGATCCGGGACATCCAGGAGCAGGAAGTCTACCTGGGCGAGCTGCCCTCCATCACCGACAAGGGCACCTTCATCATCAACGGCGCCGAACGCGTGATCGTCAGCCAGCTGCACCGGTCCCCGGGCGTTTTCTTCAACGACGAGTTCCACCCGAACGGCCGGAAACTGTTCCGCGCCCGGATCATCCCGTATCGCGGATCCTGGGTCGAGTTCAGCACGGACATCAACGACATCCTCTACGTGCACATCGACCGCAAGCGCAAGCAGCCGGTCACCATGCTGCTGCGCGCGCTGGGCTTCGTGTCGAACGCCGCGATCATCAAGCTCTACCACGAGGTCGAGGTCTTCAGGGTGCCGCGCAAAGGCACCAAGCGGGCCGAGACGATGGAGGGCAGGATCCTCGCGGACGACATCCACGCCGTGGACGGCGGCGAGCGGCTCGCCGAGGCCGGCACCGCCATCGACGCCTTGCTGCTGGAGACGATCCTGGAGAAGGCGGCCGGACGGGAGATCGCCTTGGTGGCCGAGGGCGAAGTGACCCTCAACCAGCCGAGCCTGATCCTGAACACGCTGCGCAAGGACCCGACGCGGTCCCAGGACGAGGCTTTGCGCCGCTTCTACCAGCTCCTGCGGCCGGGCGATCCGCCCAACGAAGAGGTCGCTCGGGCGCTGTTCGAGCGGCTGTTCTTCCACGAGAAGCGGTACGACCTGGCCGAGGTGGGGCGCTACAAGCTGAACCACCGCTTGAAGCTGGACGTGCCGCCGAACACAACGACGCTGGTGCCGTCGGACTTCCTGGCCATCGTGCGCGAGATGATTCTGCTGTTCTTGGGACGCGGCGAAGTGGACGACATCGACCACTTCGGCAATCGCCGCGTGCGTTCGGTGGGAGAATTGCTGGCCAACCAGTTCTCGGTCGGCCTGAGCCGCATGGCGCGGATCATCAAGGAACGGATGAACCTCTCGGACAAGGAGAAGCCGATCACGCCGGCCGACCTGGTCAACGCGCGCACGGTTTCGGCGGTGATCCAGTCCTTCTTCGGGAGCAGCCAGCTTTCGCAGTTCATGGACCAGACCAACCCGCTCTCCGAGCTAACCCACAAGCGGCGCCTCTCGGCCCTCGGGCCCGGCGGTCTGCACCGCGACCGGGCCGGCTTCGAGGTGCGCGACGTGCATTACACCCACTACGGTCGCATGTGCCCGATCGAGACGCCGGAAGGCCCGAACATCGGTCTGATCGCGAGCCTGGCGACGCACGCGCGCATCAACAGCTTCGGCTTCATCGAGGCGCCGTACCGCAAGGTCGACGGCGGTCTCGTGCAGCGGAAGATCGAGTATCTGACCGCCGATCAGGAAGACGACGTCACGATCGCGCAGGCCAACGCCCCGCTCGACGAAGAGGGCCGGTTCAAGCGCCGCGGCGTGCTCGCCCGGCGCAAGGGCGAATACCCGCTGGCCAAGCCGAACGAGGTTGACTTCATGGACGTCTCGCCGAAGCAGATCGTTTCGGCGGCGGCGTCGCTGATCCCCTTCCTGGAGCACGACGACGCCAACCGCGCCCTCATGGGATGCAACATGCAACGGCAGGCGGTGCCGCTCCTGCGCACCGAGGCGCCGATCGTCGGCACCGGCATGGAGAAGAAGATCGCCATCGACTCGGGCGCGGTGATCGTGGCGCTGGATAGCGGTGTGGTGGAGTCGGTGACCGCCGACAGCATCGTCATCCGCTACGACCACGCCGAGCGCATCACGCAGCAGAGTTTCTTCGACACGGGCGGCGTGGTCGAGTACCGGCTGCGCAAGTTCAGGCGCAGCAATCAGGACACCTGCTACAACCAGAAACCGCTCGTGCTCCCTGGCCAGAAGGTCCGGCGGGGCGAGATCCTCGCCGACGGCCCGAGCACGGATCGCGGCGAACTGGCTCTGGGGCGCAACCTGCTGGTCGCGTTCATGCCCTGGGGCGGCTACAACTTCGAGGACGCGATCCTGGTCTCGGAGCGGTGCGTGCGGGAGGATCTCTTCACCTCGCTGCACATCGAGGAATTCGAGCTGCAGGTCCGCGACACGAAGCGGGGCGTGGAAGAGATAACGCGCGAGATCCCCAACGTCGGCGAGGAGGCGCTGCGCAACCTCGACGAAGAGGGAGTCATCTACATCGGCGCCCCCGTGCACGCCGGCGACATCCTCGTGGGGAAGGTCACGCCCAAGGGCGAGACCGAGCTCTCTCCGGAGGAGAAGCTGCTGCGCGCGATTTTCGGAGAGAAAGCCGGCGACGTGAAGGACGCCTCGCTCAAGGCGCCTCCCGGCATGGACGGCATTGTTGTCGGCGTGAAGGTCTTTGCCCGCCAGGATCGCACCGAGCGCTCCAAGAAGGAAGAGAAGCGCCAGCTAGACGCCCTCAAGCGCAAGCGCGACCGGGCCCGCGAAAAGGTGGATCGGCTGCGGACCGAGCGCTTGACCGAGCTGCTGCAGGGAGAGCTCGCCCAGCATGTCATCGACGCAAACACGGGCGAAGTGCTCATCAAGAGCGGCAAGAAGTTCACGCGCCCCCTGCTGGAGGAACTGGACTTCGGCGCCGTGCACTGGGGCCTGCCGCTGGTCAAGGACGCGGCCAAGGCGACCAGGATTCGCGGCGTGTTCGACTCCGCCGCGCGCGAGTTCGACCGCATCGAGGTCGAGTTCGAGAAGGAATGCGAGCGGGCTCAGCGGGGCGACGAGCTGCCGCCGGGCGTCGTGAAGCTCGTGAAGGTTTACGTGGCGCGCCGGCGCAAGCTGAGCGTGGGAGACAAAATGGCGGGCCGCCACGGCAACAAGGGGGTCGTGTCGAAGATCATGGCGGAAGCCGACATGCCCTACCTGGCCGACGGCACGCCGGTGGACATCGTGCTCAACCCCCTGGGCGTGCCCAGCCGCATGAACCTCGGACAGATTCTCGAAACGCACCTGGGCTGGGCCGCCGCCATGAACGGCACAGCCGTGCAGACCCCGGTCTTCGACGGCGCCACGATCGAGGAGATCAAGGAGGCGCTCAAGGGGGCGAGGCTGCCGGTCAGCGGCAAGGCCGTCCTCGTCGACGGCCGGACCGGGACTCCTTTCGACAAGGAGGTCACGGTCGGCGTGATGTACATGATGAAGCTGCACCATCTGGTGGAAGAGAAAATCCACGCGCGCTCGATCGGCCCCTATTCGCTGGTGACGCAGCAGCCGCTGGGCGGCAAGGCCCAGTTCGGCGGCCAGCGTTTCGGCGAGATGGAGGTCTGGGCGCTGGAGGCCTACGGCGCGGCCAACTGTCTGCAGGAGATGCTCACGGTCAAGTCGGACGACGTGGCCGGCCGCTCGAAGGTCTACGAGGCGATCGTCAAGGGCGAGAATCCGCCGGAACCCGGCATCCCGGAGTCGTTCAATGTCCTGATGAAGGAACTCCAGAGCCTCTGTCTCGACGTTCGTCTCGAGGAAGCGGTCTGACCCTTCCGGTCGCCGACCGCCGGCCGGTGGCCGGCGGCGGCAGGAGGTTGCCCATATGCTCGGTCTGAAGGCCAGGGATCCCGAGGCGCGCCCGTCGCGGGACTACAGCTCGATCCTCATCCAGCTCGCGTCGCCGGACACCATCCGGTCGTGGAGCTACGGCGAGGTGACCAAGCCCGAGACCATCAACTACCGCACCTTCAAGCCCGAGAAGGACGGCCTCTTCTGCGAGCGGATCTTCGGTCCCGTGAAGGACTGGGAGTGCAACTGCGGCAAGTACAAGCGGATCCGTTTCCGGGGCATCGTCTGCGACAAGTGCGGGGTCGAGGTGACCCAGAGCAAGGTGCGTCGCGAGCGGCTCGGGCACATCGAACTGGCCGTGCCGATCGCCCACATCTGGTTCTTCAAGGGGCTGCCCAGTCGCATCGGGCAGCTGCTGGACATGAAACTGAAGGACCTCGAGCGGGTCCTCTACTACGAGTCCTCGATCGTGGTCGACCCCGGCAACACGGGGCTTCGCAAGGGGGACATCGTCAGCGAGGACGAATGGTGGGAGCTCAGGGAGGAGCATCCCGACTGGCAGTGCAAGCTAGAGATGGGAGCGGACGCCATCCGGCGCCTCCTGTGCGAAATCGACCTGGAGGAGCTGGCCCTGGAGCTGCGTGCCGGCGCGCGCACCGAGACTTCGGTCCAGCGCAAGAAAGCGACCCTCAAGCGGCTCAAGATCGTCGAGGCGTTCCGGGCCTCGAATAACCGGCCCGAGTGGATGATCCTGGACTGCGTGCCGGTCCTGCCGCCCGATCTGCGCCCGCTCGTGCCGCTCGACGGCGGCCGGTTCGCGACCAGCGACCTGAACGACCTCTACCGCAGGGTCATCAATCGCAACAACCGGCTCAAGAAGCTGATCGAGATCAAGGCCCCCGGCGTGATCCTGCGCAACGAGAAGCGCATGCTTCAGGAGGCCGTGGACGCCCTGTTCGACAACGGGCGCCGCAGCCGCGCCGTCAAGGGCCAGGGCAACCGTCCGCTGAAATCGCTCAGCGACATGCTCAAGGGGAAGAAGGGACGGTTCCGCCAGAACCTGCTGGGCAAACGCGTGGACTACTCGGGCCGCTCGGTGATCGTGGTCGGCCCGGAGTTGAAGCTGTTCCAGTGCGGCTTGCCGAAGTCGATGGCCCTCGAGCTGTTCAAGCCCTTCATCATCCGCAAGCTGGAGGAGAAGGGCTACGTGCAGACGGTCAAGAGCGCCAAGAAGCTGGTCGAACAGGAGCGTCCCGAGGTGTGGGACATCCTGGAGGAGATCATCAAGGATCACCCGGTTCTGCTCAACCGCGCGCCGACGCTGCACCGTCTCGGCATCCAGGCCTTCGAACCGGTGCTGGTCGAGGGCAAGGCCATCCGCATCCATCCGCTGGTCTGCACCGCGTTCAACGCGGATTTCGACGGCGACCAGATGGCCGTGCACGTCCCGCTGGGATACGAGGCTCAGCTCGAGGCGCGGCTGCTCATGCTGGCGCCGCTGAACATCCTCTCGCCGGCCAACGGCGAGCCCATCGCCACGCCGACGCAGGACATGGTACTCGGCTGCTACTACCTCACGCTGGCGCGAGCCGGCGACAAGGGAGAGGGCAAGGCCTTCGCCGAACCGGACGACGCCGTCGCCGCGTTCGAAGCGGGTGTCGTGGGCAAGCACGCCCTGATCCGCGTGCGCTTCGCCGAAGGCATCCGTGAGACCACCGTGGGGCGGATTCTCTTCAATCAGATCCTGCCTTGCGACTGGGAGTTCGTGAACAAGCCGCTGAACAAGAAGGCGTTGGCCAGGATCGTCGGCGAGGTGCACCACCGCCTGGGCGTGACCGACTGCATGCACTTCCTCGACCGGCTCAAGGAGCTGGGCTTCCTCCACGCGACGCAGGCGGGGATCACGATCGGCATCGACGACATCCTGATCCCGCCCGAGAAGCAGGACATTATCACGGACGCCCAGCGGCGCGTGGATGACATCGTGAGCCAGCACCGCAAGGGCATCATCACGAACCGCGAGCGGTACAACAAGGTCATCGACCTGTGGACCCAGGTGACGGACCAGGTCCGCGACCGGATGTTCGATCACCTGGCCCGCGACGACCAGGGCTTCAACCCCGTGTTCATGATGAACGCGTCGGGAGCCCGCGGATCGGCCGACCAGATCAAGCAGCTTGCCGGCATGCGCGGCCTCATGGCCAAGCCGCAGAAGAAGATTACGGGCGGATTCGGCGAGATCATCGAACAGCCGATCATCGCCAACTTCCGCGAGGGCCTGACGGTTCTCGAGTACTTCATCTCGACGCACGGCGCCCGCAAGGGCTTAGCCGACACCGCGCTCAAGACGGCCGACGCCGGCTATCTCACGCGACGCCTGGTGGACGTCTCGCAAGACATCGTGGTCACCGAACTGGATTGCGGAACCCTGATGGGCATCGAGATCGGTGCCCTGAAGGAGGGCGAGAAGGTCATCGAGCCGTTGCGCGACCGCATCGTGGGGCGCACGACGGCCGAGGACGTGCTCGACGAGCGGGGTGAGGTCATCTGCGAGTCAAGCACGCTGATCGACGCCGACCTCGCCGCGCGCATCGAGGAATCGGGCGTGGAGTCGCTCAAGATCCGCTCGGTGCTGACGTGCCGGTCGCGCCGCGGTATCTGCGGACTGTGCTACGGCTACAACCTTGCCGAGGACAAGCTGGTGGATCGCGGGGAGCCCGTGGGCGTCATGGCCGCCCAGTCGATCGGCGAGCCGGGCACGCAGCTCACGCTGCGGACCTTCCACATCGGAGGCACGGCGAGCCGCATCGCGGAACAGAACGTCAAGACCGCGGCCGCCGACGGCAAGATCGTCTTCGGCGTCGGCGTCCAATTGCTGACCAACGAGAACGGCGACGCCATTTCGGTCGGCCGCAAGGGCGAGATTTCCTTGTTGCTCGAGTCCGGGATCACGCGCAGCCACATGTCGTTGCCCTACGCCGCGCGGGTGCTGGTCAAAGACGGAGAGAAGGTCAAGCAGGGAGCGCCGCTCTTCGAGTGGGACCCCTACTCGGATTTCATTCTTTCCGAGAAGGAGGGAATCGCGTCGTACGTCGACATCATCGACGGCGTTTCCCTCAGCATCGAGCTGGACGAGAAGACGCGGCTCAAGCAGCCCGTCATCAAGGAGCCGGTGGACAAGAGCATTCACCCGGCCATCCAGATCGTCTCGCCGAAGACCAACCGCAAGATCGCGGAGGTCGTGCTGCCCACGGGAGCCTTCCTGCTCGTGCAGGACGGGCAGCCGGTCGGATCCGGCACTCAGTTGGCGAAGATCCCGCGCGAGGTCGCCCAGTCGGGCGACATCACGGGCGGTCTGCCGCGAGTGGCGGAACTGTTCGAGGCCCGCAAGCCCCGCGAGGCGGCCGTGGTCACGGAGATCGACGGCGTCGTGCAGTTCCGCGGCACGACCCGCGGCATGCGCCGCGTCCTGGTGCTCGGCGACGGCGGCCAGGAGAAGGAATACCTCATCCCGCACGGCAAGCACGTGCGCACGTACGAGGGCGAGCGCGTGGTCGCGGGCGACCGCCTGACCGAGGGGCCCATCAACCCCATGGACATCCTGGCCATCAAGGGCGTGAACGCGGTCCAGACGTACCTCGTGAACGCGATCCAGGAGGTCTACCGGCTGCAGGGCGTGAAGATCAACGACAAGCACATCGAGGTCATCGTCTCGCGCATGCTGCAAAAGGTGATGATCCTCTCGCCCGGCGACACGAACTTCCTGGAGGGGGAACAGGTGCCCAAGCAGGCGATCGAGGAGGCCAACGACGAGATTCGGGTCCGCAACCACGACCTGGCCGAGAAGGGGGAGCCGCTCCTGGAGCCGGCGACGTTCGAGCCGCTGCTGCTGGGCATCACCAAGGCCAGCCTGACAACCGACAGCTTCATCAGCGCGGCGAGCTTCCAGGAGACCACGCGGGTCCTGACGGACGCGGCCACTCGCAGCAAACGCGACGAGCTGCGGAGCCTGAAGGAGAACGTGATCATGGGGCATCTCATCTCCGCCGGCACGGGCATGGCCGAGTACAAGTCGTTGGCCGTGTCGGACCCCGAGGCGGAGGAGGGCCTGATCACGGACGCCATCGCGGCCATGGAACTGGCTGCACAGCAACAAGTTGACACTGGGGGCGAGGACACGGAGCTGTCCGCCGCCGAGGATTTGGACCTTGGCTGAGGGCCGCGGGCCCGGGCTCCTGACGCCGCTTGACAAGCGGGTAGGCCGGAATTACGATTAGCGGTCTGTTCGCCGGGCCCTGGAGAGGGGCGCGGGCGGGAGAATGCGTTGAATCAGCAAGCCGACGGACAGCCGGCAAGGGGAGAAGAAGCGTTTTGCCGACCTTGAACCAATTGGTGCGCGCGGGCCGCACGTCCGTGCGCCGCAAGAGCAAGTCGCCCGCGTTGATGGGGTGCCCCCAGCGCAAGGGAGTCTGCACGCGCGTCTATACCCAGACGCCCAAGAAGCCCAACTCGGCGCTGCGCAAGATCGCGCGCGTGCGACTGACCAACGGGATCGAAGTCACGGCCTACATCCCCGGCGAGGGACACAACCTTCAGGAGCACAGCATCGTGCTCGTGCGGGGCGGCCGCGTGAAGGATTTGCCGGGCGTGCGCTATCACATCATCCGCGGCACGCAGGACGCGTCGGGCGTCGAGGCCCGCCGCCGCGGTCGGTCCAAGTACGGCGCCAAGCGCCCGAAGGAGTAGGTCCATGCCGAGGCGCAGGCAAGCAGTCAAGAGGCCGACGCCCCCGGATGCCCGCTACGGCGACGCGTCCGTGACGAAGTTCATCAACTACGTCATGACGCGGGGCAAGCGCGGCCTGGCCGAGAGCATGGTCTATCGTGCCTTTGACATCGTCAAGGACAAGACGGGCCAGGAAGGCGTCGAGATCTTCCGCGTGGCCCTGAACAACGTTAAACCCAGCCTCGAGGTGAAGTCGCGGCGCATCGGCGGTGCCACCTACCAGGTGCCCGTGGAAGTCCGTCAGGAACGGCGGACGATGCTGGCGATGCGCTGGCTCATCGGCTTCTCGCGCACGCGCGCGGAACGCTCCTTCTCCGAGCGGCTGGCTGCCGAGCTGATGCTGGCGAGCAAGAACGAAGGACCGTCTATCAAGAAGCGCGAGGACACCCACAAGATGGCGGAAGCGAACAAGGCGTTCGCCCACTGCCGGTGGTAATGGTCCCTCTCGTTTTCGCCGGCGCCCGGTCGCAGTGAAGGCACCTACAACGCCATAGCCGATTCCGCCGCAACAGGATGTCGGTGGCCGGCACAGGAGACGGGCAGACCCCCGAGGGGCGCGGCCCGCGTAGAAATTTTGCGGCACGGGCCGCAGGCCCTGGGCGGAGCCAGTGAAGTGACGCGCCAGATCCGCATCGAACAGGTCCGCAACATCGGCATCATGGCCCACATAGATGCCGGTAAGACGACCACGACCGAGCGGATCCTCTACTACACCGGGCGGGTGCACAGGCCCGGCGAGGTGGACGACGGCGCGACGCAGATGGATTGGATGGAGCAGGAGCGGGAGCGCGGCATAACGATCACCGCCGCGGCCACGACCTGCGCCTGGCGCGGTTGCCAGATCAACATCATCGACACGCCGGGCCACGTCGACTTCACCGTCGAGGTGGAACGCAGCCTGAGGGTGCTCGACGGCGCAATCGCGGTGTTCTGCGGGGTCGGCGGCGTCGAGCCGCAGTCGGAAACGGTTTGGAGGCAGGCGGACAAGTACGGGGTGCCGCGACTGGCCTTCGTGAACAAGATGGATCGCGTGGGGGCGGATTACGCGCGAACCGTGCAGATGATGCGCGACCGCCTCGGCGCGCGCCCGTTGATGGTGCAGATGCCGATCGGGTCCGGCGAGACCTTCGCGGGCGTGATCGACCTGCTGACGATGCAGGCGCGGGTGTACGACCAGGCTAGCCTGGGCGCGCGGTTCGCGGACGGGCCGATCCCGGCGGATTGCGCCGGCGAGGCGGCGGAGCGGCGGCGCGTTCTCATCGAGGCGCTGGCCGACGTGGACGAGGCGGTCATGGAAGCTTTCGTGTCAGGCAGCGAGCCGACAACGGCCCAACTGAGGACGGCTCTGCGTCGCGCGACGCTCGCCGCGCGGGGTGTGCCCGTGCTGTGCGGCGCGGCCTTCCGCAACGTCGGCGTGCAGCCGCTGCTCGACGCCATCGTCGATTTTCTCCCGAGCCCGGCGGACGTGCCGCCGGTCCCGGGCTGGCGCCCGCACGACGGCAAGACCGTTTCGCGCGAACCCCGCGATGACGAGCCCCTGAGCGCCATCGCCTTCAAGATCCAGACCGATCGCCATGCCGGGCGCCTGGCGTATCTGCGGATCTACAGCGGAGTCGTGCAGGCGGGAAGCGTGGTCCTGAACGCCAACACCGGCAAACGGGAACGGCTGACGAAGATCCTGCGCATGCACGCGAACAAGCGCGAGGAGCTCGCCGAAGCCCGCTGCGGGGACATCGTGGCGGTCGTCGGCTTCAAGCTCATCAGGACCGGCGACACCCTGTGCGCTCTCGACGCGCCGGTCGCGCTGGAAGCGATGAAATTCCCGGAGCCGGTCGTCTTCGTGGCCATCGAGCCGCGGACGAAGGCGGACCAGGACAAGCTCACGGAGGCGCTGGCGGCCCTCGGCGAAGAGGACCCGACGTTCCACGTGAAGCGGGACGAGGACACGGGACAGATGGTGATCTGGGGCATGGGCGAGCTCCATCTGGACATTCTCTGCGACCGCATGCGCCGGGAGTTCGGCGTGAACTGCAACGTGGGGCGCCCCCAGGTGGCGTACCGCGAGACGATCACGCGGGCGGCCACCCACGAGCACGTTTTCGAGCGCACGGCCGGCGGGAAGGCGCAGTACGCGCGCGTCGTGCTCAACGTCGCGCCGCAGTCCCTCGGCAGCGGTCTGAGCTTCGCCAACGGCGTCGGGGCGGAGAGGCTGCCGGCCGGCTGGGTTCAGCATGTCGAGGCGGGGGTCCGGCAGGCCTGCGACGCCGGCGTTCTCGCGGGAAACCAGCTCACGGACCTGCTGGTGACGCTGACGGACGCTACCTGGCGGGAAGAGGATTCCTCGGAGAGCGCCTTCCGCACGGCCGCCATGTACGCCACGGTGGACGCGGCCAAGGCCGCCGAGCCGTCCCTGCTCGAGCCCGTGATGGCCGTGGAGGTCGTGGCGCCGACGGACTATCTCGGCGACGTGACGGGCCAGTTGAACGCCAAGCGGGGTCGCATCCACGCCGTGGAGCCGCGCGGGGACGCGCAGGTCATCGACGCGGAAGTGCCGCTGAGCGAGATGTTCGGTTACGCGACGGACCTGCGTTCCGCCACGCAGGGACGGGGCAGCTACACGATGCAGTTTGCCCGCTACGAGCGGGTTCCGGAGAGGATCGCGACGGAAATCACGCGTCGCTTCGTGGGCGCCTGAGCGCTCCCCACGAATCGCAGGAGGAGGTCGACCGCCGATGGCGCGCGAGAAGTTTCAGAGGACGAAGGAACATGTGAACGTCGGGACGATCGGTCACGTGGACCACGGGAAGACGACGCTGACGGCGGCCATCACGAAGGTGCTGGCGACGAAGGGGCTGGCGAGTTTCGTCCCGTTCGACCAGATCGACAAGGCACCCGAGGAGCGGGAGCGAGGGATCACGATCGCGACGGCGCACGTGGAGTACCAGAGCGAGACTCGTCACTACGCGCACGTGGACTGTCCTGGCCACGCGGACTACGTGAAGAACATGATCACGGGCGCGGCTCAGATGGACGGGGCGGTGCTGGTGGTGTCGGCTCCGGACGGACCGATGCCCCAGACGCGAGAGCACATCTTGTTGGCGCGTCAGGTGGGAGTCCCGTACATCATCGTGTTCATGAACAAGGTGGACATGGTGGACGATCCGGAGCTTTTGGAACTGGTGGAGCTGGAAGTCCGGGAGCTGCTGACGAAGTACGAGTTTCCTGGGGATGAGACGCCGATCATCAAGGGTTCGGCGTTGAAGGCGTTGGAGAGCGGGGATCCGAACTCACCGGACACGCAGTGTGTGTTCGAGCTGCTCAAGGCGCTGGACGAGTACATTCCGGTGCCGGAGCGGGCGTTGGACAAGCCGTTTTTGATGCCCGTGGAGGACGTGTTTTCGATCTCTGGCCGCGGGACGGTGGGCACGGGCCGCATCGAGCGCGGGATCGTCAAGACGGGCGAAGCGGTGGAGATCGTGGGGATCCGGGACCTCCAGAAGACGGTGGTGACCGGGGTGGAGATGTTCCGGAAGATCCTGGACGAGGGACGCGCGGGCGACAACGTGGGGCTGTTGCTGCGTGGGATGAAGAAGGAAGACATCGAGCGTGGGATGGTGATCTGCAAGCCTGGGTCGGTGACGCCGCACACGAAGTTCGAGGCGGAAGTGTACGTGCTGACGAAGGAGGAGGGCGGGCGTCACACGCCGTTCTTCACGGGCTATCGTCCGCAGTTCTACTTCCGGACGACGGACGTGACGGGGACGGCGGATCTTCCCGAGGGCGTGGAGATGGTAATGCCGGGTGACAACATCAAGATGGTGGTGACGTTGATCACGCCGATCGCGATGGAAGAGAAGCTGCGGTTCGCGATCCGGGAGGGCGGCCGGACGGTCGGTTCGGGCGTCGTCGCCAAGATCATCGCGTAGCAGCGCCGCCCGGACGAGGGCGGCGGCGAAAGGTGAGCAGGCGCCGGCGTTCGCCGGCGAAGCTGGAGTAGCCATCGCAAAGCAAGGAGAAGACGTGGCCAGACAGAACATCAAGATCAGGTTGAAGGCGTACGAGCCGGCCGTGCTGGACCGGGCGGCGCAGATCATCGTGCAGACGGCCCTGAAGACGGGCGCCCTCGTCAAGGGCCCGGTGCCGTTGCCGACCAAGCGCTCCTTCTACACGGTGCTGCGTTCGCCTCACGTCGACAAGAAGTCGCGCGAGCAGTTCGAGATCCGCGTCCATAAGCGCCTGATCGAGATCGAGAACTCGACTCCGCAGACCACCGAGTTTCTGCGCAAGCTGACCATCCCGGCAAGCGTCGACGTGGAGATCAAGGTCTGACGGCCGCGAGCCGACCCGCGGGACAAGGGAGCGATAGATGAAGGGACTGATCGGCAAGAAAATCGGCATGACCCGCCAGTGGGACGACAGCGGACGGTCCGTGCCGGTCACTGTGATCGAGGCAGGCCCCTGCGTCGTGACGCAGGTCAAGACGACCGCCAGCGACGGCTACGACGCCGTGCAGTTGGGCTTCGGCAAGGCCAAGCCGAAGAACACGCCGCTGCCGGTGCAGGGCCACTGCCGCAAGGCGGGCGTCGACGCGCTGCGCGTGCTGACGGAGTTCCCGACCGAGGGCGTGTCCGGGCTCAAGCTGGGCGACCGCGTCGACGTGTCCTGCCTGCAGGGCGTGGAGATGGTTGACGTGACCGGCACCACCAAGGGACGCGGCTTCGCCGGCACGATTAAGCGTTGGAATTTCCACCGGGGGCCCGCGGGCCACGGCAGCAAGAACATCCGCGAGCCTGGCTCCATCGGCATGCACACGAAGCCGGGCCGCACGGTCAAGGGCAAGAAGCTGCCGGGACACTACGGCGCGAAGCGCGAAACGAAGAAGAACCTGACCGTCGTCAGGATCGATGCGGAGCGCAATCTGCTGCTGGTCAAGGGCAGCGTCCCGGGCAGCAAGAACGGCATCGTTTTCATCCGGCCGAGCCGCTGAGGCGGCCGCGCGGCCCGCGGGCCGCTGACCGACAGGGGAGACCGATGGCAACGGCGAACCTCTACAGCAGGACGGGCGAGGCGAAGGGCACCGTGAACCTGCCCGACGCTCTCTTCGCGCAGCCGGTGCACCGGCAGGCGCTCTGGGAGTCGGTGAAGTGCTACCGCGCCAACCAGCGCCAGGGCACGCACGACACCAAGACGCGCAGCGAGGTGGCCTACTCCGGCGCCAAGCTTTACCGGCAGAAGGGCACGGGCCGCGCGCGCGCCGGCGATGCCAAGTCTCCGACGCGCGTGGGCGGCGGCACCATCTTCGGACCTCACCCGCGCGACTACGCGACGCGGCTGCCCAAGAAGGTCAAGCGGCTGGCGCTGACGTCGGCCCTCAGCGACCGCGCTTTCTCCGAGCGGGTCTTCGTGGTCGAGGACTTCTCTCTCGAACAGCCGAAGACTTCCGATCTGGCGAAGCTGCTCGCGCTGATGCCGCTGCAGGGCGCGCGGACGCTGTTCGTGCTGCCCCGCGAGCGCGAGGCGGATGTCCTCTGGAAGTCGCTGCGCAACATCCAGGGTGTCACGGTGCTGCGGCATAACGAGCTGAACCCGTACGAGATCCTCCGGGCGGACAACCTGGTTTTCACCCAAGCGGCTCTCGGCGGCGCCGAGGAGGTGTTCGGGTCGTGAAAGACCTTAGCCAAATCATCCAGCGGCCGCTGGTGACCGAGCGCGGGGCCGACTTGCGGGAGAAGCACAACCAGTACTTCTTCGCCGTCGCGCCAGACGCCAACAAGCACGAGATCAAGCAGGCCGTCGAGCATTTCTTCGGCGTGAAGGTCGTCGACGTGCGCACGCAGATCCGCGCGGGCAAGAAGAAGCGCCTGGGACGCTTCGTCGGCTACCGCCCCGACTGGAAAAAGGCCATCGTCACACTGGCGGCCGAAGACACCATCGAGCTCTTCGACGTCGGTTGATCAGGGACTGCCGGGGCCGTTAGCGCGGCCGCGCGGCGCCCAAGGAGAGTTGGACAGAGATGGGGATCAAGAAGCTCAAGCCCGTCACCCCGAGCCAGCGCTTCCGCACGGTGAGCGACTTCAGCGAGCTCACCGCGAGCGCGCCCGAGAAGTCGCTGAGCGAGGGACTGCGCAAGACAGGCGGACGCAACAACCGCGGCCGCGTCACGGCGTTCCAGCGCGGCGGCGGACACAAGCGACGCTACCGGGTGATCGACTTCAAGCGCGACAAGCACGGAGTGCCGGCCCGCGTTGAAAGCATCGAGTACGACCCCAACCGCAGCGGACGCATCGCCCTGCTGATCTACGCGGACGGCGAGAAGCGGTACATCATCTGGCCCAACGGCCTGAAGGTCGGGGACAGCGTCGTCGCGGGCGAGGACGCCGCCTTCAATGTCGGCAACGCGCTGCCGCTGGGGCAGATCCCGCTGGGCACGATGGTCCACAACGTGGAGTTGCAACTCGGCAGGGGCGGGCAGATGGCCCGCAGCGCCGGCTCCTACGCCCAGGTCATGGCCAAGGAAGGGGAGTACGTCACGCTGCGCCTGCCCAGCGGCGAGGTGCGCAGGGTGCATCGCCGCTGCTACGGCACCATCGGCGAGGTCGGCAACGCCGAGCACGAGAACGTTGTCATCGGCAAGGCTGGCAAATCGCGCTGGTTGGGCTGGCGGCCGCACGTGCGCGGCGTGGCAATGAACCCCTTCGACCATCCGCACGGCGGCGGCGAGGGACGCACGTCGGGCGGCCGGCATCCCACGACGCCGTGGGGCAAACCGACCAAGGGATACAAGACTCGCAAGCGCAAGCCGTCCGACGCCTTCATCGTGCGGCGGCGCAACGCCAAGTAGCGTCACGGGCCCGCGCGGCGCGCGGGTCGGACGGGAGAGGATGCAGTCGGCATGACGCGTTCCATCAAGAAGGGCCCCTTCGTCAACGAGCCTCTGCTGCACAAGGTGGAGGAACTCAACGCCAAGGGCGAGAAGCGGGTCGTCAAGACCTGGGCGCGCAGGGGCACGATCGTTCCGGAGTACATCGGGCACACGCTTGCCGTGCACAACGGCAAACAGTTCATCCCGGTCTACGTCCAGGAAAACATGGTCGGTCACAAGCTCGGAGAATTCGCGCCCACGCGGACCTTCCGCGGGCACACGGGCAAGGACAAGAAGAAGTAAGAGCCGGCGGAGGTTGGGAGCGATGGAGTCCCGAGCAGTTGCGCGCTACGTTCGCATCTCGCCGCGCAAGGCGCGGCTGGTGGCGGATCTAGTGCGCGGCAAGAGCGTGGAGCAGGCCCTGGGCATCCTGGCGCTGACGCCGAAGAAGGCGTCGCCGGTGCTCCGGAAGGCCATCCTGTCCGCGGCGGCCAATCTCAAGCCCGAGGAGGGCGTCAAGCACGACCACGCCCACCTCTTGGTCAAGGACGTTCGCGTGGATTCGGGGCCGATGCAGAAGCGGATCCGCCCGCGCGCCCAGGGGCGCGCCTACCGGATCCTGAAGCGGACAAGCCACATCAAGGTCACGGTGGCTTTCGTCGCCTAGAAGATGCATGGCCGGCGGGCCCGCGCCGTCGGCGACACCCGGCGCCTGCAGGGGCCCGGGCCCGAGAGGGAAAGGAAAGCAAATGGGTCAGAAGACGCATCCGGTGGGTTTCCGGTTGGGAATCGTCCGGGACTGGAACTCGACCTGGTTCGCCGGGAAGGGTTACTCCGACTGGCTCAACGAGGACCTGCTGCTGCGCCGCTACATTCTCAAGCGCCTCGACGGCGCCGGTGTCGCCTGGATCAAGATCCGGCGCTATCGCGAGAAGGTGACGATCGTGGTCGGCACCAGCCGCCCCGGGGTCGTCATCGGGCGCAAGGGCCAGAAAGCGGACCAGTTGAAGGCCGAGCTGCAGAAGATGATCAGCAAAGATGTCAAGCTGGACATCGAGGAGATCAAGAAGCCGGAACTGTCGGCCCCGCTGGTGGCCGAGCACGTCGCGGCGCAGCTCACCGGAAGGGTTTCGTTCCGTCGCGCGATGAAGAAGTCCATCGCGACGGCCATGCGCATGGGCGCGCGGGGCATCAAGGTCCGCTGCGCGGGCCGTCTCGGGGGAGCCGAGATGGCGCGCGTGGAGAACTACAAGGACGGCAGCGTCCCGCTGCACACGTTGCGCGCCGACATCGACTACGGCACGGCCACGGCTCTCACGACCTACGGGACGATCGGCGTGAAGGTCTGGATCTGCAAGGGCGAGGTGTTCCCGGCGGATTTCAGGAACCAACTGCGGAACACCATGCACGAGGATCGGGGCTGATCCCCCCCGGAACGGGGCCCTGACGGCGAGGCGGCCGGACGGTCGCCGACCCGGCGGAAGGACGACGAACCATGTTGATGCCGAAGAGGACGAAGTTCCGGAAGATGATGAAGGGCAACCGCAACGGTTTCGCGTGGCGGGGGTCGAACGTGTCGTTCGGGGATTTCGGCCTGCAGGCGCTCGAGCCGGCCTGGCTCAAGGCGCGGCAGATCGAGGCGGCCCGTATCGCGATCACGCGGCGCATGAGGCGCGTCGGCAAGGTCTGGATCCGCGTGTTCCCGGACAAGCCGATCACGCTCAAGCCGGCCGAAACGCGCATGGGCAAGGGCAAGGGCAACCCCGAATACTGGGTCGCGGTCGTCAAGCCGGGCCGCATCATCTTCGAGATCAACGGTGTAACGGCCGATGTCGCGAAGACGGCCCTCAACCTGGGCGCCTCGAAGTTGCCGTTCAAGACGCGCATCGTCGCTCGGGAGGGTGAGTGAGATGGCGAAGAAGGCCCACGATCTGCGCGAGATGACCGTGGCCGAACTGGAGGGCCTGGTCCGCGAGCGGTCCGAGGACTTGCTCAATGCTCGCATGAAGCTGCGCATGCGCCAGTTGGACAATCCGCTCTCGGTGCGCAACCTGCGCCGAGAGCTCGCGGTGATCAAGACCGTGATCGCGGAGAAGCGGGCCGCCGGTTGAGCGCGGCCCGGCCAGCCGCTCCGGGGCGAAGGGCCGCCGGAGCAGGGAGAGCCGACATGGAAGAAAACAGTCAGGGCCGGAACCTCAGGATGGTGCGCATCGGGCGCGTCGTGTCCAGCGACATGGACAAGACGATCGTGGTGCGCGTCGACCGCCGCATCCAACACCCGCTCTACAAGCGGATCGTCAGCCGCTCCTCCAAGCTCTACGCCCACGACGAGGCGAACGAGTGCAAGGTCGGCGACGTGGTCAAGGTCATGTCCACGCGGCCGCTCTCGAAGACTAAGCGCTGGCGGGTCGCCGAGATCATTGAGCGGGCCAAGTAGGCGGCCCGGAGGTCAAACGTCATGATTCAGGAATACACGATGCTCACAATCGCCGACAACTCGGGCGCGAAAACCGCCCGCTGCATCCGCGTTCTGGGCGGATCCGGCCGGCGTTACGCCCACGTCGGCGACGTCATCGTCGTGACCATCAAGTCGGTGATTCCCAACAGCAACTACAAGAAGGGGCAGGTGGCCAAGGCGGTGGTGGTCCGCACCAAGAAGGAGATCGGACGCAAGGACGGCTCCTACATCCGCTTCGGAGAGAACGCCGCGGTCATCATCAACGATGATCGGGAGCCGGTCGGCACCCGCATCTTCGGCCCGGTGGCGCGAGAGCTGCGCGATCAGCGATTCATGAAGATCGTGTCGCTGGCGCCGGAGGTCCTCTGATGCACATTCGGAAGAACGACAAGGTCCGGATCCTTTCCGGCAACGACAAGGGCAAGACGGGCCAGGTGTTGAAGGTCTTCCCGGACAAGGGAAAGGTCATCGTCGCCAAGGTGAACCTGATCAAGCGCCACACGCGACGCAGCCAGAATCTGCCGCAGGGCGGCATCATCGAGAAGGAAGGCCCCATCAACGTCTCCAACGTGATGCTGATCTGTCCGAAGTGCGGCGAAGCCGCCCGAACGGGACACTCCGCGCTTGCCGACGGTTCCCGGGCGCGGTTGTGCCGCAGCTGCGGCGAGATGGTGGACTAGGCGAGGCAGGGGAGAGAAGCGAGCCATGGCGAAGAAAAAGGACAAGGCAGTGCCCGAGCAGCCGGCCGGTCCCCGGCCCAAGCCGCGCCTGCGCGTGCACTACGAGGAAGCCATCGTGCCGGCCCTGAGGGAGAAATTCGGGTACGACAACCCGATGCGGATCCCGCGGCCGACCAAGGTCGTGCTCAACATGGGCATGGGTCGCGCGACGCAAAACCCCAAGCTCCTGGAGGGCGCCTTGGCGGATCTGGCGACGATCACCGGGCAGAAGCCCGTGAAGACGCTCGCCAAGAAGTCCATCTCGAACTTCAAGATCCGCCAGGGGATGGCGATCGGCGCGCGCGTGACGCTGCGCGGGGAGCGCATGTGGGAATTCCTGGACCGGTTCATCAACCTGGCCCTGCCGCGGCTGCGCGATTTCAGGGGAGTGCCGGCGAAATTCAGCGGCTCCGGCGACTACACGTTGGGGCTGAAGGACCAGATGGTGTTCCCGGAGATCGACTACGACAAGGTCGATGCACCGCGCGGCATGAACCTGACAATCGTGACGACGGCCCGCAATGACGAAGAGAGCCGGGAACTGCTCAAGCTCATGGGAATGCCGTTCCGGCGCTAGGAGGAGGACGAGACTTGGCCAAGAAATCCCTCATCGCCAAGGCCAACCGGACGCCGAAGTTCAAGGTCAGGCGCTACAACCGTTGCCGCCGCTGCGGACGGCCTCGCGCCTATCTCAGGCGTTTCGGAATCTGTAGGATCTGCTTCCGGGAGTTGGCGCTGCGAGGCGACCTCCCGGGCGTGGTCAAGGCGAGCTGGTAAAGCGCAGCGAGGAGCTGATTGGCATGAGCATGACCGATCCCATCGCGGACATGTTGACGCGCATCCGCAACGCCACGCGCGCCGGGCACCGCAAGGTGGACATCCCGGCCTCGAACCCGAAGCGCGCCGTCGCCCGCGTGCTCAAGGAGCAGGGGTACATCGCGGACGTCCAGGACGTGCCGCACGAAGCGCAGGGCTTGCTGCGCCTGACGCTCAAGTACTACGAGCGGGACGGCAAGCGGACCGGCGTCATCGAGGGGATCCGCCGGGTCAGCACGCCCGGACGCCGGGTGTACGCCGACAAGGACAACATCCCGAAGGTTTGCGGAGGATACGGCATCTCGATCCTCTCGACGAATCGGGGCATCCTGACCGGCCACCAGTGCCGCGAGAGCGGCATCGGCGGCGAGGTGCTCTGCGAGGTCTGGTAACAGGACAGCGCGGGCTACGGAGGAGCGGACCATGTCGCGCATTGGCAGAAAGCCGATTCCCATCCCGGCGGGGGTGACCGTCGAGATCGAGGGCCAGACCTCGATCGTGAAGGGCCCCAAGGGCGAGTTGCGTCAGCACGTGCCGGCCGGTCTCGAATACGAGTTGACCGAAGGGCAGCTATGCATCCGCCGGCCGGACGACAGCAAGCCGATGAAGGCTCGGCACGGTCTGGTGCGCGCGTTGATCGCGAACCAGATCAAGGGCGTCACGGAAGGCTTCACGCGGGTTCTCGACATCATCGGCGTTGGTTACCGCGCCCAGGTGAAGGGGAACGAACTCGATCTGCAGTTGCAGTTCAGCCATCCGGTGACCTATCCGATTCCGGCCGGCGTCACGATCGTCTGTCCGGAGCCGACCCGCATCCTGGTGTCGGGAGCCGACAAGCAGCAGGTGGGACAGGTCGCGGCGGAGATCCGCGGCTTCCGTCCGCCCGAGCCCTACAAGGGCAAGGGCATCAAGTACGCGGACGAGATCATCATCCGGAAGGCCGGCAAGACCGCCGGCAAGTGACCTGACCGGGTCCGGAGGGCGAGGTCATGATTACGACCAGCAAGCAGAGGAGAGAAGGGCGCCTGCGCCGCAAGGCGCGGGTGCGCCGCAAGGTGAACGGCACCCTGGAGCGCCCCCGGCTCTCGGTCTTCCGCAGCCACCGCGCGATCTACGCGCAGGTTGTCGACGACACGAAGGGCGCCACGTTGTTGGCCGCCAACAGTTTGAAGCTGGGCGGCGAAGATCCGGTGCCGGAGGGGCTGGCGGGCAAGTGCGCGGTCGCTTACCGCGTCGGCCGCCTGTTGGCCGTCCAGGCCCGGGAGAAGGGCATCGAGCGCCTCGTCTTCGATCGGGGCGGCTACCTCTACCACGGGCGCGTCGCCGCGCTGGCCCGAGGGGTCAGGGACGGCGGAATCCAGTTCTAGGCCTCTGAAGGCGAGACGGGAGCGAGGTTCCGATGGCTGAGATGACGAGACCCCCTCGCGGGGGCCGTGGGAGCACCAGCGGGCCGGCGAACCGGAACCGCAGGGGACCGGGCATGGGCGGACCGCGTCGCGACGAGCGGCCCACCACGGCGACGCGCGAAGACCAGATGGATCTGCAGGAGAACGTGATCCACATCAACCGCGTGGCCAAGGTCGTCAAGGGCGGACGCAGGTTCAGCTTCAACGCGATCGTGACCGTCGGCGACGGCAAGGGTCGCGTGGGCGTCGCCCTGGGCAAGGCCAACGAAATCGCGGACGCCATCCGCAAGGCCTCGGAGGCGGCGCGCGCGAGCCAGATCACGGTGCCGATACGCGACAACACGATCCCGTATGCCGTCATCGGACGCTTCGGGGCCAGCCGCGTCATGCTCAAGCCGGCCACGGCCGGCACCGGCGTCATCGCGGCGGGGGGTGTGCGCGCGATCCTGGAGTCGGTCGGGATCCGCAACATCCTGACGAAGCAGTTCGGGTCGAGGAACCCGCACAACGTGGTCAAGGCCACGTTGGACGGATTGCGACAGCTGCGCTCCCCCGAGGAGATCGCCGCCAAGCGCGGGCTCACGGTGCGCGAGGTGTACGGTCTGCCGCCGAAGGAGGCTCCGGCCCATGAGTAGCGGCAAGCTCAAGATCACCCAGGTGCGCAGTTTGGTGGGGCGGCCGCAGAAGCACCGCCGCGTCGTCTGGGCCCTGGGTCTGCGCCGCAACCAGACGTCCGTCGTCCACGACGACACGCCGTCCATTCGCGGCATGGTCCAGAAGGTCTGCCACCTCGTGACGGTCGAAGAGGTGAAGTGAGCATGATCAAGCTGAACGATCTGCGCGTCCCCCGCGGCGCCAACCGCAAGACCAAGCGCGTGGGGCGCGGTCCGGGCTCTGGCCATGGCAAGACCTCGACGCGGGGGCACAAGGGTCAGAAGGCGCGCTCCGGGCCTGGCATCAGCCCGTGGTTCGAGGGCGGCCAGATGCCCTTGCAGCGCCGGGTACCGAAGCGAGGGTTCACCAACATCTTCCGCAAGGAATACCAGGTGGTGAACCTCGAGGACCTCGACGGCTTCGCCGAGGGCAGCACGGTCGACGCGCAGGCCCTGGCCGCGGCTGGCTTGATAAAACACGTCGCCGGGCCGATCAAGCTGCTCGCGCGCGGCAGCGTGGCGAAAGCGCTGCAGATCCGGGTGAGCAAGGCGAGCAAGGCCGCGACGGAGGCTGTCACTGCCGCCGGCGGTTCGGTGGTCTGCGAGGAGTAGGGGCGCTCGCGCGCCGAGGCTCCAAACCGTAAGGGAATGCGGTCGTGAACATCACCAGCGGCTACGTAAGCATGTTCAGGATACCAGAGCTGAAGCGACGGCTCCTGTTCACGGCGCTGATCCTGGCGATCTATCGCCTGGGCAGCCACGTGCCTGCGCCGGGCATCAACCTGGAGGCTCTGAAGGAGTTCTTCGCGAGCCAGCAAGGCACGCTGGTGGGACTGTACGACATGTTCGCCGGCGGCAACCTGCAGAACGCGACCATCTTCGCTCTGGGCATCATGCCCTACATCAGCGCGTCGATCATCCTGCAGCTGATGCAGGCGGTGGTGCCATATTTCGAGAAGCTGGCCAAGGAGGGCGAAGAGGGCCGACGCAAGATCAATCAATTGACCCGTTACGGAACGGTCGGCCTCGCCGTCGTCAACGCGCTGGGCATCAGCTTCGCGCTCGAAGGCATGGCGGGGATCGTGATCAATCCGGGCATGGCTTTCAAATTGATGATCATCATCACGCTCACCGCCGGCACGGTGTTCGTGATGTGGCTGGGCGAACAGATCACGGAACGAGGCATCGGCAACGGGATCTCGCTCATCATCTTTATCGGCATCATCGCCCGCTACCCGACGGACACGATCAACACGCTTCTGCAGCTGCAGTCGGGCGAAATGCACATCGTGAAGCTGGCGCTGATCCTGCTCTTCATGGTGGGGGTCATCGCCGGCATCATCGCGATCACTCAGGCGCAGCGGCGGATCCCCGTCCAGTATGCGAAGAAGATCGTCGGACGCCGCATCTACGGGGGCGCGAACACTCACATTCCCCTGCGGGTCAATACGGCCGGCGTGATCCCGATCATTTTCGCCCAGTCGATCATCATGTTCCCGGGCACGCTGGGCGCCATGTTTCCCGAGAACGCCTTCTTCGAGGGGCTTTCGGCGCTGTTCGGGCACACGCACCCCGTTTACATCGTTGTCTACTCCGCGTTGATCATCCTGTTCACGTACTTCTACACCGCGGTCGTCCTCAATCCGGTCGATCTGGCGGACAACATGAAGAAGAACAGCGGCTTCATCCCCGGCGTGCGCCCGGGGAAGAAGACCGCGGAATACATCGACAAGGTGCTGACGCGCGTCACGCTGCCCGGCGCGGTGTTCCTGGCCGTGATCGCCGTCTTGCCCGACCTGATGATCGGCTGGCTGAACGTTCCCTTCTACTTCGGCGGCACGGGCTTGCTGATCGTCGTGGGAGTCGCGTTGGACACTCTGCAGCAGATCGAGTCGCATCTGGTGATGCGACACTACGATGGGTTCATGAGTCGGGGCCGATTGCGCGGACGGCGCTAGCGAGCGATGAACGTGATCCTCATGGGTCCGCCCGGTAGCGGCAAGGGAACACAGGCGGCGGTTCTGGCCTGGTTCCAGGACCTGAGACACGTCTCGACCGGAGACATGTTGCGGGCGGCGGTCGCGAGCGGTTCCGCGCTTGGCAAGCGGGTCGAGGGGATCATGGCGGCCGGGGAATTGGTGCCCGACGACGTGATGATGGAGATCGTGAAGGAGCGCCTGGAGGAGCTGGGCGAGGGGTGGGTCCTGGACGGTTTCCCCCGGACCGCCGAGCAGGTCGCTGGGTTGGTGGAATTGCTGGACGGTTTGGGGCAGGAAGTCGGACTCGTCGTTGATCTGCAGGTCCCGGACGAGGAAATCGTCCGTCGACTGGCCGGGCGAGTGACGTGTGGCGACTGCGGGCACACCACGTCCCGGGATGCTCTCGACCCCGACGGCGGGTGCCCGGATTGCGGCGGTCGGACCCTCCACGTGAGGGTCGATGATGCCGAGGAGACGGTGCGCAGACGGCTGGACGTGTACCGCGCGACAACCGGCCCGGTCGCGGAGGCTCTTGGGCGGCGGTACCCGCTGCGGCGGGTGGAAGGCGTCGGCGCGCCCGACGCGGTCGCGCAGAGGATAGCGAGTGCCCTGGAAGCAGCGGATCAGGCTTAAGTCGGCCGCCGAGCTGGACAAGATGGCGGCCAGCGGTCGCGCCCTGGCGGAGGTTTTTCGGGCCGTTCCGGCCCTGGTCCGAGCCGGCGCGACGACGCGCGACCTGGACGCGGCAATCGAACGGATGATAAGGGATGCCGGCTGCATGCCCTCTTTCAAGGGGTACAACGGTTTTCCGGCAGCCAGCTGCATCTCGATCAACGAGGAAGTCGTGCACGGGATACCGTCCGACCGGCAATTGTGTGATGGCGATATCGTCGGCGTGGACGTGGGTCTGATCAAGGATGGCTACCACTCCGACTCGGCGGAAACCTTCCCGGTGGGGGAGATCGACGAAGAGGCCGAGCGGTTGCTGCAGGTGACGCGGGAGTGTCTCGAGCGAGCGATCGCCCAGGTCAGGTCGGGCAACCGCATTTCGGACATAGGCGTGGCGGTCGAGACGCACGCCCGGGCGCAGGGGTTCTCGGTCGTCGAGACGCTGGTGGGTCATGGAATCGGCCGCGAAATGCACGAGGACCCGCAGGTGCCGAACTATCGGAGCTATTCGACGCCCGATCCCGTGATGGAGCCCGGCCTGGTCATCGCGATCGAGCCGATGATCAACGCCGGCGTCAAGCGGGTGGTGACCGCCGAAGACCAGTGGACGGTGCGGACCGCGGACGGCCGCCTGTCGGCGCACTTCGAGCACACGGTGGCGGTGACCGCCGACGGCCCTTGGGTGTTGACCCGGCGCTGACCCGCGAGATCGCGGCAGGAGGATGACCGAACATGGCCAAGGAAGAGGGCATCAGCGTAGAGGGCACGGTCGTCGAGGCGCTGCCCAATGCCATGTTCCGGGTGGAGCTTGATAACAACAAGCACGTCGTGCTGGCCCACGTGTCGGGGAAGATGCGCATGCACTTCATTCGCATCTTGCCGGGGGACAAAGTGACCGTGGAACTCTCGCCCTACGACCTGACGAGGGGCCGCATCACGTATCGCTACAAGTAGACGCGCCGCCGGCGGGGCAAAGGAGCAGTCATGAAGGTTCGCGCATCGGTCCGCAAGATATGCCCGAAATGCAAGGTCATCCGGCGCAAGGGCGTCGTGCGGGTCATTTGCATCAACCGGCGTCACAACCAGCGCCAGGGCTGATGTTTCCGACGTCCGCCGCGCCCAGGGGGCGCGCGGGGCGTGAGTGGGAGCGAAAGGAGCCGAAGTGGCCAGAATCGCGGGTGTCGATATTCCCAATGAGAAGCGGGTCGCGACGTCCCTGACGTACATCTTCGGGATCGGGGCGCATCGGGCGATGCAGATCTGCCAAAAAGCGGGAATCAATCCCGAGACCAAGACGCGGGACCTGACGGAAGAGGAATCCCGCAAGATCATCGGGATCATTGACAAGGAACACCAGGTCGAGGGCACGCTGCGCACCGAGACGGCGATGAACGTGCAGCGGCTGATGGACATCGGTTGCTATCGCGGCCTGCGCCATCGCCGCAAACTGCCGTGCCACGGCCAGAACACCAAGAACAATGCCCGCACCCGCAAGGGTCCGCGGATCCGCCCGGGCAGCAAGAAGAAGTAGGCGCAGGAGGTTCTCCAGTGGCAGCTCCCAAGGACAAGAAGGCCAAGGGGCGCAAAACGCGTAAGAAGCTGGACGCCGTGGGTGTCGCCCACGTGAAGTCCAGTTTCAACAACACGCTCATCTCGATCAGCGACATGAGCGGAAACATTATCACTTGGTCCTCGGGCGGACACCAGGGACGCTTCAAGGGCAGCCGGAAATCGACGGCGTTCGCCGCGCAGCTGGCCGCCAAGTTCTGCGCCCAGGAAGTCTTGAACCAGGGCATGAAGAGGGTCGAGGTCTGGGTGAAGGGGCCCGGTTCGGGCCGCGAGGCCGCCATACGCAGCCTCAAGGCCGAAGGGCTCGAGATCAGCCGCGTCAAGGACGTGACGGCCGTGCCGCACAACGGCTGCCGCCCGAAGAAGCGCCGCCGGCTCTAGGGAACCGGTCGGCTGCAACTGTGCGCCGCGGCTCGCAGGGGCCGGCGCGTTCCAGGAGGTTTTCAGCGAATGGCCAGGTACACAGAGGCCAAGTGCAAGCTCTGCCGTCGCGAGGGGATGAAGCTCTACCTCAAGGGCGAGCGCTGCCACACGGATCGGTGCGCCGTGGAGCGCAGGCCGTACGGGCCCGGCCTGCACGGCCGGCGCCGTGGGCGTAAACCCTCGGACTACAAGCTTCAGCTCAGGGAGAAGCAGAAGGTCCGTTCGATTTACGGCATCCTGGAACGGCAGTTCCGCAACTACTTCGCGGAGGCGGAGCGACGCACAGGAGTCACGGGAGCGAATCTGTTCACGCTGCTCGAGAAGCGGCTGGACAGCGTCGTGTACCGCATGGGTTTCGCGCCCTCTCGCGCCGCGGCGCGACAGCTCGTCCGGCACAAGCACGTGCTCGTGAACGGGGACGTGACCGACATCCCCAGCTTCGAGGTGCGCGTCGGCAACATGATTGCGATTCGCGAGAAGAGTCGCAACATCCCGATGGTCGTGGCGGCGCTCAAGGACTGCGCCAAGCGGGAGCGCCTGCCCTTCGTCGAGGTCGACGACCGCAAGATGGAAGGTCGGCTGGTGCAAGAGCCCCAGATGGGCGATCTGCCGATTCCCATCCAGGAAAACCTGATCGTCGAGCTTTACTCGAAGGTCTGAGTCGGCGGCGCCGAGCCGGGAAGGGGATGCCGGGACTATGAAGTGGGTCAACATGATGATGCCCGAGGGCATCAAGACGAACCGCGAGGCTCAGACTGGCGCGTTCGCGGAGATCACCATCGCGCCGCTCGAGCGGGGCTTCGGCCATACGCTGGGCAGCTCCCTGCGCAGGGCGCTGCTCTCCTCGATCCACGGGCACGCCGTGACGGCCGTGCAGATCGAAGGGGTCAAACACGAACTGAGCACGCTGCCGAACGTTCTCGAGGACGTCACGGACATCGTGCTCAATTGCAAGCAGATCGTCTTCGCCCTGGCCGACGTGCCGTCGGGCTGGGCCGTTCTGGAGGCCTCGGCGCCGGGCCGCGTCACGGCCGGCATGCTCAAGGGACACCCGGAGCTCAAGGTCTGCAATCCGGGTCACTTGATCTGCACGATCACCGAGCCCGGTCCCTTCCGCATGAAGCTTTACGTGGACACCGGCCGCGGCTACGTCGAACGGGAGTCGCACCAGATCCCCGACGAGACGATCGGGGTCATCCGTCTCGACGCCAACTTCTCGCCGATCCGCAAGGTGAGCTATCGCGTGGAGGACACGCGCGTGGGCCAGCGCACCGACTACGACAAGCTGGTGCTCGGCATCACGACGGACGGCAGCGTCCGGCCGGAGGACGCGGTCGGTTTCGCCGCCAAGATCATGAAGGACCATTTCCAGCTGTTCATCAACTTCGACGAAGCGCCGATCGACGCCCTCGAGACGGTGGTCGACGAGGACGTGCAGCGGCAGGTCGATCTGCTGACGAGGAGCGTGGAGGAGCTGGAGCTGTCGGTGCGCTCGGCCAACTGCTTGAAGGCCGGCAAGATTCACACGTTGTTCGATCTCGTGACCAAGAGCGAGCAGGAAATGCTCAAGTTCCGGAATTTCGGCCGCAAGAGCCTCAACGAGATCCAGGAGATCCTCGAGGGGATGGAACTGGGCTTCGGCATGGCCTTCCCACCCGAAGTGATGGAGAAGGTCGCGGCCAGGATGGGAAGCTGAACCGGCGGCCGAGCCGCCCCAGCCCGGCGCCGACGGGTCGGACCCGCCGACGCGGAGGATCGCAGTCATGCGCCACAAGGTCAGCGGACGCAAATTCAACCGCACCGCGGCTCACCGCGGCATGATGTTCCGGAATCTCGTGACCGAGCTGTTCCGGCACGAGCGGATCCAGACGACCACGCCGAAGGCCAAGGAGGCGCGGTCGCTGGCCGAACGCCTGATCACCTACGCCAAGGCGGGTGACCTCAATTCGCGCCGGCTTGCGGCCCGCAAGCTGACCGATCCCGAGGTGCTCCAGAAGCTGTTCGGCGAGATCGGCCCGCGCTACGTCGGCCGTCCGGGCGGCTACACCCGCATCCTTAAGCTCGACGGCGTGCGCAAGGGCGACGCCGCCGATATGGCGATTCTCGAACTGGTCGACAGCAAGGCCAAGCCCAAGGTGCGCGACACGGCGGAGCGCAAGCAGCGCCGCCGCGAGCTCAAGGCGGAGGAGCGTCGCGAGGCGTTGGCCGCGGCCGACCAGGCCAAGGCCGAAGAGCGGGAGCGGAAGGAGTCCTCCAAGCAGGACTCCGATGCTGACGACGAAAAGAAATAGCCCCGCCGGCAGGCGGGCGCGACACCCCGGGTCCCCGGTCAGAGCGCCGGGGACCCTTTGTCTGCCCGGCCGCGCGCGGACGCGCCGCGATGGTGAGTTCCGGGGTTGAATGAGCACGTCCCGTCCTCTAAGTTTCTGGCGTTCGCGCCTGGGTGGGCCGTCCGAGTCCCATTTGGCTAAAGGAACGCACATGTCTTCTCGCACGTTGCTAACCGCAGGCATCACCGGCGTCGGCATGGATTTCCCGGAGCGCCGCCTGACCAACGCCGATCTCGAGAAAATGGTCGAGACGGATGACGACTGGATTCTCGAGCGCACCGGGATTCGGGAGCGGCGGCTCGTGGAGCCGGGCGTGCCGGCCTCGCACCACGGGGCGGCGGCGGCGCGCAAGGCCATGGCGCACGCGCAGGTGCAACCGGCCGACGTCGATCTGATCGTCGTGCCGACCGTGACGCCGGACATGATGTTCCCGGCGACCGCCTGCGTTATCCAGGACCTCCTCGGCTGCAAGCGCGCCTGGGGCTTCGACGTCAGCGCGGCCTGCAGCGGTTTCATCTTCGCGCTGCAGGCCGCGCGCGCCCAGGTGGAGACCGGCGCCTGCCGGTGCGCCCTCGTCATCGGCACCGAAGTGATGTCGTCGATCATCGATTACACGGATCGCAATGTCTGTGTGCTGTTCGGCGACGGCGCGGGAGCCGTGGTCGTGCAGCCCGTTTCGGCGGACCGGGGCGGAATCGTGGACTACCGGGGGTATGTGGATGGCGCGGGAGGCCGTTTCCTCAACATGCTCGCCGGCGGCAGTCTGCACCCCGCCTCGCACGAAACGGTGGACAAGAAGATGCACTATGTTCACCAGGAAGGGCGCGAGGTCTTCAAATTCGCCGTCAAGGGCATGGCCGCGATCACGACGGAGGTGCTGGAGCGCAACGGGCTGGGCGCCGGCGATGTCTCGCTTTTCGTCCCACACCAGGCCAACATCCGCATCATCGAGTCGGTGCGTGAGCGGCTCGGCCTGCGCCCGGATCAAGTGGCAGTGACCATCGATCGCTTCGGCAACACGACGTCGGCGAGCATTCCCTCCGCGCTGCGCGTGGCTTTGGACGAAGGGCGGCTGAAACGAGGCGACGCCGTCGTTCTCTGCAGCTTCGGAGCCGGGTTCACATGGGGCGCAACGCTCTTGCGCTGGACCACGGACTAGCCCGGGGCCGAGGGGGGGGCATGATCTCGGTTTCCGCTCTGAGTCGGCGCTTCGGCGATCTCACCGCCTTGCAGAACGTGTCGTTCAGCGTCGCAGCCGGCGAGATCGTGGGCTTCCTGGGGCCCAACGGCGCGGGCAAAACCACCGGTATGCGCATTCTGACGTGCACGTTGCCCCCCTCGGAAGGGTGCGCCGCGGTCGCCGGCCACGACGTCGTGGCGGAGCCGATGGCGGTGCGGCGACGCGTCGGGTTCATGCCCGAAAACGTGCCTCTCTACCCCGATTGCACGGTCGAAGAGCACTTGCGCCTGGTCGCGCGCCTCAAGGACGTTTCGGCGCGCTCCCTGACCGGCCAGCTGCAATCCGCTCTCTCACGCGCCGGACTGGCGGACGTGCGCCGGCGTCTGGTCGGCCATCTCTCGAAGGGCTATCGTCAGCGCGTGGGCCTGGCCCAGGCGCTGATCGGGGACCCGCCCGTCCTCATTCTTGACGAGCCCTCCGTGGGGCTCGACCCGCAGCAGATCGTCGAGATCCGCGAGTTGATCCGCTCCTTCGCCGGGGAGAAGACCGTGCTGTTGAGCAGCCACATCCTCAACGAAGTGAGCCTGATCTGCGGTCGCGTGCTGATCCTGGATCGAGGCCGTCTCGTGGGCGAGGCGGATCCCCGCCGCTTGCAAGGCGCCCGCGAGGGGCGCACCCTGGTCACGCTCGCCTGGGACGGACCGAGGGCGCCGGTCCACGAGGCAATCGGCCGCGTGCCCGGCGTCGCGGAGGTCGCGACGACCCCGGACGGGGCCGAGGTCGCGTTGTCCGCAGATCCGTCCACCGTTCGCCCGGCGCTGGCCGCGGCGGTGATCGCCGCCGGAGGGCGCTTGCAGCGCCTCGAAGACCAGGCGGCCACGCTCGAGGACCTGTTCTTGAGATTGACCGGCGGGGCGGTCGCGCGCGCCCCGGCGCCGGCTGACGTCGGGGAGAGAGGCAAGACGTCGTGAGGCGACTGTGCGCCATCGTCGGGCGCGAATGGAGCGCGTTCTTTCGGGGGGCCGCGGCCCCGGTGGTCGCGACCGGTTTTCTGCTGCTGAGCGGCCTCTTCTTCACATTTCTGGCCTACGGCTACAGCCAACTCTCGCTCGAGGCGCAGAAATCCGGACACCTGCAGGAAGCGGCTTTGAACCTGGCCGACAGCCTGTGGCAGCCGCTGGCGATGAACTGCGCGGGCATTCTGTTGCTGTTGCTCCCCGCGGTGACAATGCGGCTGCTGGCGGAGGAATACCGGTCCGGGCGGTACGACCTGATCATGACCTGGCCGGTGCCGGAGTGGATGTGGGTCGCGGGCAAATTTCTCTTCGCCTTCACCGTCGGCGCGGCTTTTTTGGCCGCGGCCGGCGGCTTCCTGATCGCGGGCCTGATCTGGCTGGGAACGCCGGAGGCCGGGCCGCTGCTGGCCGCCTTGCTCGGTTTGCTGCTGGTCGCGGCCCTGATCGCCGCCTGGGGCGTGTTTTTCTCCACGCTGTTCGAGCATCAGATCGTGGCCTACATCCTGACCTTCGCCTTTCTTCTCCTCTTGTACGTGGCGGGCGGTTTGGAGCCGCACGTGCCCGCGCCGCTGGGACGCATGCTGGTCGACCTGTCGCTGATCGAACACTTCCGCCGCTTCGCGCGGGGTCTCGTCGACAGCCGCGACGTCCTGTACTTCCTCGGCTGGATCGCGCTGGGTTTGGCCGCCGCCACGGCCTCCCTCAGCGGGCGCCGCTTGGCCGGTGCGCGGCGCGCGGGGCGCTGGGCGCCGGTCGCCGCGCTGGCGGCGCTGCTGGTCGTGGCGTCGCCCTTGGTCGCGCGTTTCCCGCTGACGGGAGACTGGACGCGCAACAGCCGCTACAGCCTTTCGCCGCAGACGGCGGCGGTGCTGCGCGATCTGGCCGTGGACGTCAAGGCGACCGCGTTCTACCAACGGCTGGATCCGCGCCGCGGGGACATCACGAACCTGCTCGCCGCCTTCGCGGACCGCAGTCCGAGATTCCGTTGGGACATGGTCGATCCCGATCGCGAACTCGGACGGTTGCAGGCGTTCGGCGTCACGACCACCCGCACCGTCGTCGTGGAGGCGGAGGGTCGCCGGCGGAACCTGCCCGATCCGGACGAAGGCACGCTCATCAACACCGTGCACCGGCTCGTCACCGCCACACGCCCGGTCGTCTATTACATCGTGGGGCACGGTGAGCACCGGCTCGACAGCGAGGAGAGGGCCGGTTACAGCGCCCTCGCGGCCCTGCTGCAGGGGCAGGGCTATGAGGTGCGGACGCTGTTGCTGGTCGATGAGGCGCTCGTGCCGAGCGACGCGGACCTGGTGGTACTGTCGGCGCCCAAGACCGACCTGGCGCCCGTCGAGACGGCGGCGCTGGGACGCTATGTGCGCGACGGGGGCTCGGTGCTCGTGCTCGCGGATCCTGGCACGCCGCGGTCCGTCGCGACGTGGCTGGCCGAGTACAACGTCGGCCTGGGCGGCGACTACCTGGTCACCGCAGGCGGCGCGGGCGCTTCGCTCGGCTTCGATCCGCGCGTGGCGATCGTGGACGAGGGATACGACGGGGAGCACCCGGCCACGCGGTCGATGCCCGGCCTGGCCACGTTCTTTCCCTTCGCCCAGTCCCTTGGCTTGTTGCGCGACCCGCCGCCGGGTTTCGACGCTCGCTTCATCCTGCGCACGGGGCCGCGCAGCTGGGCCGACCGCGACTCGACCACGATCGCCGCCGGCCGACCGCGCTACACCGAGGGCGTGGATCGCCCCGGCCCGCTGCCGCTGGGCGTCGCCATCGACATCGACCGGGCCCGATTCTTCGGCGTCGAGGGCATTTCCGCCGCACCCCTCGCGCCGACCGGCGAGCCGACCAAGAATCCGTTCCGACGTCAACTCGAATGGCAACCGCCACCGCAGACGGCACCGTCCTCCGTGTTCGCCGCCAAGCCGCTGGCCAGGCTGGTCGTCATCGGCGATTCCGACTTCGCCGCCAACGCGAATCTCGACCTCTACGGCAACCGGGACCTCGTCCTGGGCACGATCGCCTGGCTGGCGCGAGAGGCGGTCTTGGTGCAGCTGCGTCCGCGCGGGCGGATCGACCAGCCGCGGGTGCTCTCGCCGACCGAACGGGACCTGTTGGGCTGGTCCTGCATCTTGGGTTGGCCACTGCTGGTCGGCGGGACCTGCGCGGTCGTGGTCGCGCGTCGCCGTCGTGCCTAAGGAGGATCGTGGAACGCCGCGATCCGATCCTTCCCCGGGGCCTATGGCCGCTGCTCGTGTTGCTGGCGGCGGCGGCTATCTGGGCCGCGCTGGCCGGTCGCGATGAGCGGCGCTCGCGCGTCGGTCAGGCCGGCGCCGGCACGACGCTGATCGGTATGACGCGGGACCGCGTCGATCTCCTGGCGGTCGATCTCGCGGATCGATCGCTCGAGTTGCGCCGCGGCCCCGACGGGTGGGCGTTCACCGGCGGCTTCGCCGATCGCATCGACGCCAACCGGGCGACCGATCTCGTACGGGAGCTGTGCGAGGCCCCCGCCGTGCCCCTGCTGCCGGGCGGCGGCGAATTCGACACCGTCGGCCTGGGTCTGTCGGGACACGAGTCCGTGCGGGCGATTCTCGGGGATCAGACGGGCCGGCGCGTCGAGTTGGTCGTCGGCCTGCGCAATCCGGTGCACGACCTCTGCTACGCCCGCGTGGCAGGCCGCGAGGGCGCATGGGGCGTGGCGCCGCGCCTGCGGGTCCTGCTTCTCTCTCTGCCCAACGCGGTGCGCCTGCAGCGCCTGTGGCCGCTCTTCGACGTGGCGGGCGCGGACAGCGTCGCGCGCCATCTTGCGGGTGCGCCGCTGCCCGACCTGTTCGCGCGCGACGCCCGCGGCGCCTGGTGGGTGCGCGCGCCCGCGGCCGGCGTCGCCGGCGAAGGCGAGGGGTTCGCTGCATATGCCCGCATCTACGGCGATCGGGTCGAGCGCCGGGACGGTCACGTGTGGTGGCGCGCGCGCGATCGCGCGGTGCGCGAGTGGATTTTTCAGCTCGACGACGCGGTGCTGAGCGCGTTTGGCCTGCGCGACGCGCCGATCGAGACGTTGCGCGCCCTTGGTCTCCGCCCGCCCCGCGCGTCGGTGCACGTCGCGCTGCGAAATGGCGACGAGATCGGCGCCGACTTCGGCGCCCCGGTCAGTCCAGGGCAAGTCGCTTGTTTGCGCGATGGTCGCCCCCACGTGTTGCATGCGCCGCAGGGCGTGAGCCAGCTGGCGCAACGGCCGTTGGCGACTTTTCTGAACGTGGACGTCCTCGCGTCGGGCGTCCAGGAAGCCGACTCGCTCTGCGTGGAGCGTCCGGCTGGCGACACGCTGCTGGCCAGGCGGCAGGGGCGCGCGTGGTCGGTTGACGGGCGATCGGAGGCGGTGGCCAGGCCGACGCCGGGCGAGCTGGCGCGGGATCTCGTGCTCAGCCTGGAGAGATTGGAGATCGTCGCTCCCCTGCCGCCCACGTTGAGCCAGGAGGAAGCCTTGCGGCCGCCCTTCGGCTACGTCGTGACGGTCTGGGGCGCGGGTCGTCCGCCTGCTGGAGAAATGGCGCAGTTCGGCCTGCCGGCGACGAACGGCGGCAGGGGCGAGGCGGACTCGTCAGCGGCGGTGGCTTGGTTCCCGGCTGACGGCAAGCGGCTGCTGATCGACCGCCAGTTCCTCGTGAGCCTGCGCAATCTGTGCCTGTCGATCGCCGGCGACGGCAGCCCCTAGCCCGCTCAGCCGCCGGACCGCCATGACGTCGTGGCGGAGGGGGATGGCGGGAAGGCTCCGGATGCCCCGTGGTCGACCAACACCGTGGCGCCCGCCGGTTGGGCCCACCAGGGCGGGAAAAGCAGCGTCACGCTTTCGCAGCGCGCGCCGGCGTCGGCCACGGCCAGATTGTCGAGCGCCTGGCCATAGAGGGCGACGCTGGCCAGGAAGGGCTCCCGCTGCGCCGCCGCAATCGGCGGCGCGGTTTCCACGCGCAGCCGGCGCGGATCGATCCATTGTCCGTTCTGCTTGACGCGATAGTCGAGATGCGGCCCCGTTGCCCACCCGGACGCGCCGACGTAGCCCAGCACCTGACCCTGTCTCACCCGGGCGCCGGCGCGGATTCCGCTGCCGAAGCGGGAAAGATGGAGATAGCTCGTTTCGAGCCCCTTGTAGTCGTGCCGGATCTTGACGTAGCGGCCGGCTCCCGTCTGCACGCTCGCCTCGACGATGGTGCCCGCGGCGGCGGCATGCACGGGCGTGCCCAGCGGGGCGGCATAATCGATGCCGTAGTGCGGCATCCGCTTCTTGTGGATCGGGTGCAGTCGGCTGAGCGAGAAGTGGCTGCTGATGCGCGAGTACTCGACCGGCGTGCGCAGCATCGCGCGCAGCAGACTGGCGCCGTCGGGTGCGAACCAGCCGGGGTCGCCGGGTTTCGTCTCGAAACGGAACGCGCGGTGAGCCTTGTCTCGCGTCACCAGCTCGAGCGCGTGGATCGCGCCGACGCGCACAAAACGACCCTCGCGCAGGACTTCCTCGTACAAAATGCGGAACGTGTCGCCGCGGCGCAGGTCGCGGCTGAAGTCGATATTCCAACCCAGCACGTCGTCCATTTTCACGGCCAGGATCAACGGCGCGGCGGCCTGCTGCAGGCTCTCGTAAAGCGACGCGTTGATCGTGCCGCTCACGCCGACCAGGCGTCGCTCGATCGGATGGCTCTTTTCCTCGACCGTGAACCCGGAGCCGTTCCAGACGAACGACAAATAGGATTCCTCGTCCAGGTCGAAGCTGATGCCGCGCAAGGAGCCGTCGGGGCCCTGCGTCACGCGAAAGATCTCTCCGCGGCGCACGCGGCTGAGATTGCGGTAGGGGCGGCATGTCTCGACCAGCGCGCGGAATTGATCGTGGGGCACGCCCAACCGGCGCATGGCGTCGTGGAAGGTTTCGTTGCGGTCGATCGCGACGGCCAGCTCTACGCCCGCGCCGACCAGATCGGCCGCGCGGGCGGCGACTGGTCTGAGCGCCGCTTCGCCGAGGCTGTCCAAGTGGGCGAGCAGGTCCAGACTCGCCCCGGCCACGGCCAAAGGCCGGTCACTGGGCGGTCGGGGCGCGACCACGCCGTACACGACCGCGGCCAGGGCGGCGGCGGCCAGCAAGCCAGGAATGGATTGCGAAATGCGACGGAACAGGACTTAGCCTCCTCGCTTCGGCGGATTTGGCATAAAATGGTCCATAAGCGCTCCGCCGGGCAAGACTTTTGTCAGATCTGCTTCATACGGCACGAATTTGGCAAGAGTTCCCGGCCGGAATTGATTTCTCCGGCGGAGGTTGTCGCCCATGAAAAGCCATTTTCTCTTTTGCATCGTGGCGCTGCTGGCCGCGGCGGCCTCGCCGCTGTCGGCGGGTGTGCTCCAGGGGGAGTCGTCGCAGCCCACGGGTCGTTTCGGCAGCGCGGTGAGCGAGCTTGAGGACCTTGACGGCGACGGTTTCTGGGAAATCCTGGTCGGGGCGCCCGAACACGACGCCACCGGGACCAACGACGGCAAGGTGTATCTGTGGCTGGGCGGTCCGACCATGGCGGCGTCGGCCTGGCACACCTTCCCTGGCGACAACAACGAGCAGTTCGGCTTCGCGGTCGCGCGGGTGGGCGACGTGAATGGCGACGGGCAGCCCGACTTCGCAGTCGGCGCTCCGCGCTACAGCCTCACCGGCGCCGACCGGGGCCGCGTCTATGTCTTCTTCGGTTCCGCTGATCCGCCGACTTCCTGGGAACCCGCGGCCGTGCTCGAGTGTCCGAGCGCGACGAGCGGCCCGCAGTTCGGCTTCGCGGTCGCCGCGGCCGGCGATTTCAACGGCGACGGAATCGACGACCTGATCGTCGGGGCGCCTTTCGACGATACGATCGCCCTCGACGCCGGTTCCTCGTGGATCTTCTATGGCGACTCGTCCGTCGCGCAGCTCCAGACGCCCGATCTGCAGTTGTCGGGAGCCTTGGCGTACGACCATTTCGGCTGGTCGGTGAGCGACGTTCCTGACTTTTTCAACGATGGGAACGCCGCGGTCGTCGTGGGGGCGCCGGCCAACGGCGGCGTGAGCACGGACGCCGGTCTGGCGTACGTTTTCCGCGGCACCTCGTCGCCCTCGCCGGGACCCGACGCGGTCGCCGACGTCGTGCTCCAGAGCGCGGCGGCAGGCGCGGCCGACAACTGGTTCGGGTATTGCGCACGCGGCCTCGGCGATTGGGATGGCGATGGCGATGGCGATATCGCCGTCGGCATTCCACAGGACGATGTGAACGGACTGCATGCAGGGCGCGTCGAGGTCTTTTTCGGGGGCACGACGCCGGACGGCGTCGCCGACCGCTACGCGGGCGGCGCCGACGGTGGCGATCTCTTCGGCTGGTCAATCGCCGACGCGGGCGACGCCACGGGCGATGCCCGCGCGGACGTGCTGATCGGGGCCCCGGGCGTGGCCGTCGAGGGAACCGGGGCGGGTCGGGCTTACTTGTTCGCCGGGGGATCGAGCGACGCGAACACTCCCGACGCGCTGGACCGGACGTTCTTGCCCGGCGGCACGGAGGTCGGCACCGCGGCCGGAGACGCTTACGGCGTTTGTGTCTCAGCAGCCGGCCTGCTCGACGCCGATGCCCTGGTCGACCTGGCGGTGGGCGCTCCCACGGGCAACGTGGCCACCGGCGCGGTGTCGGGCTACGTGAGGCTCCACGGGAGCGCGGGTGAGATCGTGCCGGCTCTCTTGCAGTCCTGGGAGGCTTTCTGGACCCGAGATGGCGCGGTCAGGCTGGTCTTCGCCCTGGCTGAGCCGCAGGCTGGCTTTGCCTGGCTCGCGCTCTGGCGCGAGACGCTCTCCGCCGACGGCGAAACGATGGATCGCAGCCTGTCGTGCGAGGGCGCGCCGGGCGCGGGGACTCTGCCGTTGGCCACGGTGGGGACCGCCTGGACGCTCACCGACCACCCCGCCCTGCTGCCGGCTGGCGCCTCGCTGGCTTATGCCCTGGTGCTGACCAGCCAGGAAGGCAAAACAGTCGAGTTGGCGGGCCTCGCTGGCCCGCGGTCCCTGGAGCCGGTGGCGATCGAATTGTTGCCTCCATCTCCAAATCCTTTTAATCCAATAACTTCCATCGTTTTTCGAGCCGCGGCGGGGGAGCATGTGGCCTGCCGCGTGTATGATCTGCGGGGGCGCCGCGTCGCGACGCTGCAGGAGGGCGTGGGAACCGGTCTGTGGCAGCGCGTGGTATGGGACGGGCACGATGCCCGCGGCCGGACCCTGCCGGCGGGGGCCTACGCCATCCGGGCCGAATCTCAGGGGCGGGTAGCCGGAGCGATCGTGATGCTGGCCAAGTAATTGCCTCTACGAACGCTTGATTCCGGGGACCACCCTTTCGCTTCCAGGGGTGGTCCCCTTTTTGCACCGCCGTGCACCGGTTCCATCCGCCGGCGCCGGAGGGCATGGTTTTGCACGGCGATCGGCGCGCGTCCGCGCTTCCTGCAAGGGGCGGCATTTTGAAGGGCCGGGACGACACGGAAAGCGGGATCGTTCTGATCGACCCAGCGGCGGCCACTCCCGCGCCGGGCTCGGAAGCTGCGGGCTCGCCGCCCGCAGATCTCAAGATCTTCGTCACGGTGTTCTGCGCTCTTCTGCAGCAGGCCGTTAAGGTCGGCTGGATAGCGCGCGAGACGGTGGAAGGGACGCGCGCCGTGGCGCGGCTCGCGGCCGACTTGCACCGGCGAGCGGGCGGCTTCTCGCTGGCGGTGGGCAAGGATCACTTCCGGCATTGCGAATCGGGCGCTCGCCTGGCGGCCAGCGGGCGGGCCCTGCTGCAGCTGCTGCGCCTGTTTCACCGTCGCGGGCTGAGCGAAGTGCGCTTCGCGGCCAGTGTCACGCCGCTGGGGATCAAGAACCTGGCCCGGGCCCTGATCGAGCCGGACTGCGACCTCGCCGCGGTGCTGCCGCGAGACTGCGGGATCGAGACCTTCTCATCGCGCGGGGACGCTCCCACCGTCGTCATCCTGCACCAAGACGGCACGGAGGAGCCGGCCGACGCGCTGCGCGTGCCATTGGTTGTGCGAGATCGCGTCACGGATCCGCTGGCGCGCTTCAACGTCCCCGTGCCGCCGTCCAAAGCGCGCGCGGGGCTCGGGGCGGCCCCGGAGGTCGCGGTGAGTTGGTCGCCGCTGCCGCGCGCGCCGGCTCTCGAGTGCAAGGTCCAGCAGGTCTGCAAGGAGAACGACATCATCCGCGAGGCGGTCGCGCGCATGGCGAACGGCGGCGAACACCCGCTTCGTCCCGCCATCCTGACCGTCATCGATGCCATGGAGCAGCACGAACACTTGCTTCTCATGCTCGCCTCGCTGCGGCAGCACGATCTGTACACGTTCAACCACAGCTGCAACGTGGCGCTTCTGGCCACGACGATTGCCCGCTACCTGGGCGTGGCGGGCGTGGACCTGCAGCAGTTCGCCGCCGCGGCGCTGCTGCACGACATCGGAAAGCTCTACACGCCGTTGGCGGTCTTGAACAAATCGGGCAAATTCACGCCCGACGAGTGGAAGACGATGCGACGTCACCCCGTCGAGGGCATGGAGATCCTGATCGGCGCGGGTTTCGAGAACGAATACAGCGAACATGTGACGCTGATGCATCATGTTTCATTCGACGGCAGCGGGTATCCCACGCTGCCCAGCGCGGCCGCGGACCTCCACTCTCAAATCGTGCAGGTCGCGGACATATACGACGCCTTCACGACGATCCGGCCGTACCGCCAGCAGGCGCGCCCGCGCGAGGTGCTGCAAGTGATGCAGGAAGAGGCGGGCAAGCAGTTCAATCCGGCCGTCGTGCAGGCCGTGGTCAGGCTCATGGGGGAGACCCCGATCGGCGCGGTGGTCAAGCTCGACAACGGGCAACTCGGCCTGGTCGCGGACATGGGTTCGACGCTCGACAACCGCCCCCTGGTGCGCCTGATCCAGGACGAGTTCGGCAACCGCCCGCAGACGCCGACCCTGCTCGACCTGTCGGCGCGTCGGCCCAAGACCGGCGAGTACGCCATCGACATCGTGGAGCTCGTGGATCCGGTCATCCGCAACATTCCGATCGGTCGCTACATCTGAAAGCCCGCTCCGCCAGGTTGTGCTAAGCTCGGCCTCGCGGGAGGCAGGACCGCTTGGACGTGATTCCCCAGTTCGAGTTGCACACCCACGTGGAAGGCGCGCTCACGCCGGCCCGTCTGGAGGCGCTGAGCGGGAGGCACGGCCGAACCGTCGAGCTGGGCGCGCGCCAGCTGCGCGCCGACCGGCTGTTCGATTTCACGGATTTCCACGGATTTCTGCGCTGCTATCGCGACGCGACCGCCTTCCTGAGCACCCCGCTGGACTACGCGGACGTCGCCCACGATCTCGTGGCGATGCTCGTCGCCGACGGCGTCGTTCACTGCGAGGCGTCCGTATCCTACGGCGTTCTGCTGTGGCGCGGAATCAACCCGGAGCCGATCCAGGCGGCGTTGTGGGAGGTGGCGCAAGAGGCGCGGGAGCGGCACGATATGACCCTGCGGTTCATCCCCGACGCGGTCCGGCAGTTCGGCGTTGAGCCGGCGCGCCGGGTGCTCGAAGCGGCGCTGCGCGCCGGCTGGCAGCGCGGCGTGGTGGGCTTCGGCATCGGCGGCGACGAAATGTCGCGGCCGGCCGCCGAGTTCGCGCGGGTGTGCGAGGAGGCGCGCGAGGCCGGTCTGGGCGTGACGATCCACGCCGGCGAAGTGGGGGGCGCCGAGCAGGTGAGGGACGCGGTGTCATCGTGCGGCGCGACGCGGATCGGACACGGCATCGGGGCAGTGCTCGGACCGGTCGGCCCCGACGGCGCGCGGGTGGAACCGGCACCGGCAGAGGTCGAGGCGACCCTCGCCCTGCTGCGATCCAGGCGCGTGTTCATCGAGCTGTGCCCCGGCGCCAATCGTCGTCTGAACCTCGTCCCCGCCGGTCGCACCTGGCCCTGGGGCCGCTTCCTGGAGGCAGGCGTGCCGTGCGCCCTCAACACCGACGACCGCGGTTTCTTCGGACTGGACCTCAGGGGAGAGTACGCGCGCGCCGCAGCGGAAGGCGGTTTCAGCCCTCAGACCGCCCAGCAGTGTCGGGAGGCGGCCAGGCGGGCGGCGTTCGCGGCGCCCCTGTGAAGCAGGAGAATCAGCCCGCGCCCAACTCCCTCAGCCGTTGGACCTCCGGCGCGATCTGTTCGTCCTCGATGCGCGGAAAGAGGATTTCGGCCTTCCCCACCGGGCGGCCCGCCGGCAAGGGGCGCTTGCCCTCGACGCAGCCGCCGCGGAACAGATCGCTCTCCATGCCGAGCCAGGCCCACACTTTCGCAGCGGCGAACGGCGTGACCGGCGCAAGCATCAGGGTGAGCAGCCGCACGATCTGGAAGGCGACGCCCAGACTCTGGGCGCAGCGGACGGGGTCGTCCTTGCGGGTGCGGAACGGCGCGGACTCGTCGAAGTAGCGGTTTCCCGCCTTGCCGGCCTGGAACATGGCCTCGACCGCGTCCTTGAAGTCGAACGTCTGCACGCACTCCGTGAAGCGGTCCAGGCACGCGGCCACCTCGCCGATCGCGGCGCGATCGACCTGGGTCATCGCCGACTCGGACCATGACGGGACCCGCCCGTCGAAGTATTTGTGGGCGAAGGCGAAGACGCGGTTGATCAGGTTGCCGAAGTTGTTCCCCAGCTCGTTGTTGTTGCGCGCCTGGAACCCCTCCCACGAAAAATCGGTGTCGCGTGCCTCGGGCAGATTGCGCGCCAGGGCGTAGCGCAGCGCATCGGCGGGGAACTTCGCCAGGTAGTCGGGGAGCCAGACGGCGTAGCCGCGGCTCGTCGACAGCTTGTTCCCCTCGAGGTTGAGGAACTCGTTGGCCGGCACATTTTCGGGCAGCACGTACGGCTCGCTGTGCGCCATCAGCATGGCGGGGAACATGATGGCGTGGAAGACGATGTTGTCTTTGCCGATGAAGTGGATCAGGCGCGTGTCGGCGCCCTGCCACCAGGTCCGCCAGGCCTCCGGCGCGCCTTGCTCCGCCGCCCACTCGCGGGTCGCGGAGATGTAGCCAATGGGCGCGTCGAACCAGACGTAGAGCACCTTCCCGTCGTGGTCCGGCAGCGGGACAGGCACGCCCCACGGTAAGTCGCGCGTGACGGCCCGGTCGTCGAGTCCCTGCTCGAACCAGCCGCGGCAATAGTTCAGGACGTTCTCCTTCCAGTGCGTCTTGCCGGCCAGCCAGGCCTGCAGGCGCGGTTGCCAGTCGCCAAGCGGCAGGAACCAGTGCCGCGTGGCGCGGGTCTCGGGCGAGTGTCCGCAGGTCGCGCAGCGCGGCTCGACGAGCTCGACTTGGTTGAGCGCCGTACCGCACTTTTCGCACTGGTCGCCGCGGGCTCCCGGCTTGCCGCAGCGCGGACACGTTCCCTCGACGTACCGGTCGGCGAGGAAGCGCGCGCAGGTCGCGCAGAAGAATTGGTCCGTGGTTTTTTGCTTCAGCAGACCGCGGCCATGGAGGTCGAGGAAGAAGGCACGGCTCGTTTCGGCGTGAATCGGCCGGCTCGTCTGCGAAAAATTGTCGAAGGCGATGCCCAGCGCGACGAACGAGCCACGGATCGACGCGTGGTTGCGATCCACGAACTCCTTGTACGGCACGCCGAGCGCCTCGGCGGTCTTGGTGATGGGCACGCCGTACTCGTCGGTGCCGCAGATGAACAAGACGTCGCGCCCGAGCAACCGCAGCGTGCGAACGTAGATGTCGGCTGGCAGGTAGGCACCGGCAAGATGGCCGAGGTGCAGGTCGCCGTTGGCGTACGGCAGCGCGGCGGTGACGAGCGTGCGCGGCGGTCTGGTCAAGAGGGCCTCCCGGCCGGGGGGAAAGCGCCCGGGCGGGCGCGACGGTGGCCCAAACTAAAACATCGCGGCCGGGCAGGGCAAGGGCTCGATGCCGTAGACGTGGCGGTCGAGCCAGGCGTGGGCATCCGCGCCCTGCGCCCTGCGCAGGGCCCGCTCGAGCCGCTCGCGCGTGAGCGGCCCCTCGCCGCGGCGGGCGAAGAGGTCGCGCAGCACGGCGTCGAGAGGGTGCGTGCGGCCGGATCGCTCCGCCAGCCAGGCGTCCAGCCGCTCGGCCGCCAGGGTGCCGCCGGCATAGGCGAAACGGGTCGTCTCGCCGTCGCGCAGCATCCCGCGCGCCGCCTCGGCTATGCTCACACGCCCCCGCAGGGGACTATGCGCATAGTGCTGAGCGATGCGGCCCATGACGACTTCCTCGGCGCGGCGCGCCGTCCACACGCCGCTGTCCACGAGCAGGCGGGCGGTGTACCAGGATGTCGCGCCTTCGATGAACCAGTTCAGGTCGCTGCTTTGCGGGCAGATCTCCTCGCCCAGCCAGCCGTGGAACATCTCGTGCGCCGCGACGCTGGCGACCTTGTCGGCGAGATCGTTCCAGCCCAGGGCGGGATCCAGCAGCAGCAGGACGGAGTGCCCGACGTGCAGGCCGTAGTACTCGAATCCAGTGCCGCCGCGCAAGGGGTTGCTGTCCACGAGAATCAGCATCGACCGGTGGGGTGGCGAGCCGAAGAAGGCGATCTCGGCCTCGCCCAGGCGCAGCAGCAGACGCGCCAGTTCCCGGTCGGCGAATGCCCAGGTGCCGCGCACGCCCAGGCGCACGGTGCACCCGCCGATGTCCTGTTCATGCAAGCGCAGGTCGTCCCAGGCCACGAGCGCGTCGGTCAAGTCGCGGACGTCTCGCGGCGCGTAGACGATGCCGTCGGGCGAGCCGGCTCCGGGCCACGGCACTGCCAGGCGCGCGGCGCCGCCGCCCGGCGCGCCGACAAAGCGGACCGAGATCGCGCCGACTGGCAGCGCCTCCGGCAGCAGGAACACATGAAAGCCCGCCACGCGCGCGCCGGTGCCGGAGCAGCGCGACAGGTGCGCGCGGATGTCAGCGTCCGCGGCGCCGCCGTGCGGCAGGGTGAGCCGATACTGCACGACGGCGCCGTGCGGTCCGGCGTCGATCAGCGTCCAGGCGCGGCCTTCGGGCCGCAGAACCAGCGGGGCGCCGCGGCGTCCGTCCCCGGAAAGGTTCCAGGCGGCCAGCGGCGTGACCGTCGCGCCCCCGCGCGGATCGTGGAACAGCCCGCCCGGTTGCTCGAGCCGCAGCCGGCGCGGAAGCGGTCCGCGAGCCTGCAGCGTGACGTCGACCTGCCCCCGGGCCGCCCCCTCCAGTTCCACTGCGTAGGCCAGTTCCGTAGGGGCGCGTACCCGCTGCCGGCCCCAGACCGCGGCCAGGGCGATCAAGCCGAGTGCGACAAGCGCCATGGCAAGGCGCGGCCGCACGCCGCCTTTCGGGCGGTGGCGGACGGTGGAGTCGCGTTTCCCCGCGTGGTGCATCGTGCCCAGTCGCATCCATTCGTTCCTCGCCCCGGCGCCCGCTGCCCCGGGACTGCGGGTTGGACTGCAACCGTCGTGCCGCGCTAGACTGGCGCTGGAACGCGGGCCTGGCGCTCGGGGAAGGACGGCGAAGTGGATCTAGGCCTGGCAGGCAGGACGGCCCTCATCACGGGAGCCTCGCGCGGCTTTGGGCGGGCGACCGCCTTGGCGCTGATTGCCGAGGGGGTCCATGTGGCGCTCGGGGCGCGCGGCGTGGATGGGCTCGCGCTCGTCCAGGCGGAGGCGATCGAGGCGGCCCGCGCCCGCGCCAAGCGCCTGGGAAGCCAGCCGACGCGGGTGTGGACGCAGCCGGTGGACGTGAGCGACGCATCGGCCGTAGCGAGTTTCGTGGCCGGCGCGCGCGACGCGCTCGGCCCGCTCGATTGCTGCCTCGTGAACGGCGGGGGACCGCCGGCGCTCGATTTCATGGCCGCGTCCGACGACGCCTGGGCGGACGCGACGCGGCTGCTGTTGGCCAGCAGCGTGCGCCTGTGCCGCCTCGTGCTGCCCGAAATGATGGAGCGGGGATGGGGCAGGATCGTGCAAGTGACGTCGGTCGCCGTGCGGCAGCCGGTGCCGGACCTGGTCCTCTCGAACGTGGTACGCCCCGCGGTGCACGCGTTGACACGTAATCTCGCGGTCATGGCGGCCCGGCGCGGCGTGACGGTCAACACCGTGGCGCCGGGCTTTCATCTCACCAGCGCGGTCGAGCGCCTGATCCGGCGCAAGCTCGAACTCGGCGAGGCCGGGTCGCGCGAGGAGGCGCTGGCCCAGTGGGAGCGCGACATTCCGGCGGGGCGGTTGGGCCGGCCCGAGGAGCTGGCCGCGCTGATCGCTTTCCTCATGTCCGAGCCGGCGGGCTACCTGACCGGACAGCTGATCGTCTCGGACGGCGGGTGGGTAAGGGCTCAATTCTGAGCGATGCCGAGGGCATCGCGCCAAGCCGGAGGTCGCGCGATAGCCAATTGGCAAATGAATTCATAATTGGCAGGTATTTTGCACCAATATACGATTGTTGGGGTTGGCAGATGTTTGCCACCGCTTGCGCGCTCCAGCATTTCTGTTTATCTTAGCTGTCTCATAGTCGCGAAGATGTTCTGCTGACAGGTGGGGCCGTGAAAGAGATCTTGGAGATCGTTGCCGTCGTGGCGGCGTGGTACGCCCTCATGCGCTGGCTGTTGCCGCGCCTGGGCGTGCCGACCTGAATGTCCGCCTCGTGCTCGGTCGGAGACCGGGCAGAGCAAGGCAGAAAAGCCAAAGCGGATGGCGCGGCGGACACGTCGCCGGACCAGAGGTGACCGACCATGCCGTTGTTCGAATTCCACTGCCGCGCGTGCGGCAGCGTCTTCGAGGAGATCCTGACCCTGGCCGAGTTGGATTCGGCCCGGCTGGCTTGCCCGCGCTGCGGCTCGAAGGCGACCGAGCGCGGACTGTCGACCTTCGCCACCGGCGGCGGCGGCGACGGAGGCTGTGGCGGGGGATCGAGCGGTTTCTCGTGAGGTTGAGCGCAGCGCGACCGGGGGTCGCGCGGCGCCTTCGCCCGCTTCGGCAGCGCGCACGGGCGGATCTCGGCCCTCAGATGGCGGCGGGGCCCGGCCCGGACCGCAGGGAGCCCTGCCTTTTTTCCCGCTCCCCGTACTTCTCGCCCAGCACCAGGATGATCCCTCCCAGCAGCAGTCCCCCGAGCACGTCCACGACGTAGTGGTAGCGGCAGTAGACCGTGGCCATCGCCACGAGCACGAGCTGGAGCGTCGCCCAGGCGCGCAGGCACGGGACGTTTTTCCAGGCGTGCCACCACGGCACGAGGGTGGCGGCGACGTGGCTCGAGGGGAACGCCGCGCCGAGGATCGCGCCGTGCTCGTGGATCTGTCTCATGAGGCGGGTGAAGATCCAGCCCTCGACCTCGACCGGGCCGGCGCGGAAGTACTTCGGCCCCCAAACCGGGAAGAACGTGTAGAGCGTGTAGCACACGAGCATCGTCGCGCTCAGGTCGCGCACGAAGGCCAGCATCGCGGGCCAGCGCCGCGGCGCCGGGACGGCGGGCGACGCGAGCAGCAGTGCCAGCACCACGAATCCCCAGACGTAGTAGGAAAAGTAGGCCAGCTGCAGCAGCTCGTGCAGCCACGGCCAGGGCCAGGTCGTCGACCAGCCCAGGCTGGGCTGGCCGCCGAGCAGGCTCTCCTCGAGCCGGATGAACGCCGGGTCCAGCGGCTGGTGGTAGAACACGAGCCCGAGATGGGCCATTTCCGAGTAGAAGAGCGGGAAGATGAACGGCAGGTAGGTCTCGCCCAGCAGGCGCAAGGCCGCGAAGGGGCTGCGCCGGGCGAGCGGGGGGAGGAACCAGATGGCCAACGCGAGGCCCGAATGCAGCAAGAAGCCGGGCCAGGGACCGGAGGGAGGACTGGCGCCCAGGAACGGATACAGGCCGCTGGCCAGCAGGTAAACGACGGCCCAGCGGTCGATGTCGCGGCGCGACAAGGCCAGCCGGGAGAGCCTGCGCCGGATCAGATCCAGCCCGCGTCGAGGTAAAATGCCCACGTTTCGCGAAACCCCCGGGCCAGGTCGCGCTGCGGGCGCCAGGCCGTGTCCTGGCGCAAGCGCGCGCCGTCGCACGTCCAGGCGGCCGGCGCCAACCGCGCCACGACTTCGGGGTCGAGCAGACTCCAGCGCGCCGCCGCACGTCGGCCCGACTCGCCGCGTCCGGCCAGCAGCCGCAGCACGCCCACCGGCGCCACGAGCGCGCGCACGGGCCGCTGCGTCGCTTGGCGCAGGGCCTCCGCCAGGTCGTGCCAGTTCAGGCGGCGCTCGTCCGCGGCGAAATAGACGCCGTGCGCCGTCGGCGTCTTCACCAGCGCGACGGCCGCCGCGGCGCAATCCCGTCCGTCGAGCAGGGACATCTCGCGCAAGCCCCCGACCGCCCGCACGGTCCAGCCGCGCCGTGCCCAGGCGAAGAGCCGCACGAAAGCCCGATCGCGCGGGCCGTACAAGGCTGGTGGTCGCAGGATCGCCCAGCGGAACGGCAATTGCGTGCCGAACAGGGTCTCGGCCTCCAGCTTGGATCGTCCGTAGGCGCTGATGGGCGCCGGCGGATCCGTCTCCGCGCGCGGCCGGCCCGGAACGGCCGGGCCGGCCGCGGCCAGGCTCGAGACGTAGACGAAGGCGCGCAATTCGGACGCCCGGCAGGCCGCCGCGATCAGCCGGCGCGTGGGCTCCACGTTGCCGGCGCGATAACCCGCGGCGTCCGGCGCGTTGATCGCCCCCGCGCAGTGCACGACCGCCGCGGCCTCGGCGAGCAAGCGGTCCAGACCGTCGTCGGTCTCGCCCGGCACGACCGTGCGGACCGGCTTGCCCTGCAGCCAGCGCAGGTCGCTGGTCGGCCGCACGGCGGCCCGCACGCGCCAACCGCCCTCCAACAGCGCGTCCACGACATGGCTGCCAAGGAAGCCCGTCGCCCCGGTGACCACGGCCAAAGGCGCGTTGGCGGCGGGAGACGTCATGTCAAAGGCTTGTCGAAGATGCGATATCTTCGGTACATCTGCGCGCCAATGCCCTCGAGGATCCGGTTCATCGGCGCATTGTCCTCGAGCACCCAGGAGCACTCGCCGCCCGTGAAGCCCAACCGGAACCCGGCCTCGAAGGTGCGCATGATCATGACGGCGTCGACGCCGCGTCCGCGATATTCGGGCAGGACCCCGAGCAACAGGCAGCGCCCGTAGTCTATCCGGCGCTTGCGCAGGATGAACGTGAGCCATCCCAGCGGCAGCAGGCGTCCGCGCAACGGCTGGAGCGCCTGATTGAAATCGGGCACCGTGAGACAGAACCCGATGGCCTCCCCTTTCGCCTCCGCGACCAGCAGCAGATCGGGCGAGACCATCTTGCGCATGTCCTTGGCCGCGTAAGCGAACTCTTCGTCGTCCATCGGGATGAAGCCCCAATTCCGCGACCAGGCGGCATTGTAGATGCCGCGGCACAGTGCAGCCTCCTTGGCGAAGCGGCGCATATTCATGGGGCGCACCGTGAAGGTGGCGGAGGCCAGCAGGGGTTCCATGGCCAGCCGCACGCGTTCGGGGATCCTGCGGTCGGGCGCGCTGATCCGCCAGGCGAAGAGATCGCGCGATTTGACGAGCCCGGCCGTCGCGAACTGGGCCGCGTACCAGGCCGGATTGTGGGGCATGCCGACCACCGGTCGGCCGGCCTCTCCCTCGACGAACAGGCCCAGGTAGTCGTGGTTGGTGGTGAAGTTGCAAGGGCCTCGCATCGTGCGTATGCCCCGCTCGCGCAGCCAGCCGGCGGCGGCGGCGAGCAGGTCGGCGGCGAGGTCCGGCTGATCGGGGCACTCGTAGAAGCCGAAGAAGCCGGTAGATTCGCCGGCATGGCGCAGATGGTAGCTGTCGACGCAGGCCCCCACGCGCGCGATGGGGCGGCCGGCGCCGTCGCGCGCGACCCACAATTCGGTCTCGGCGTGCTTGTGGAAGGGATTGTGCTCTCGGTCGAAGAACTTGCGCTGTTCGGTCAGGAGCGGGAAGACGACGCGCGGGTCATCGGCGTAGACATGGTAAGGAACCCTGAGAAACGCCTCGAGGTCGCGCTTCCCCTTCACGAGCCTGATCTCGAACTTCATGGGCCAACTCCTCGACGGTCGTCGACCCCGGGACCGGGTGCCGTCGGGGACGCGATCCGGGACGGCGCTGCGATCGGGTCAGGGGACGACGCCCAATTCGCGCCCCACCTCGACCATCTTGTCCATCGCCAGGTGGACCTGGTCCTCCGTGTGCGTGGCCATCAGGCTGAGGCGGATGAGCGCGTTTCCCTTCTCCACGGCGGGAGAGATGATGGGGTTGACGAAGACCCCCTCCTCGAACAGCCGCCGACACATGACGAAGGCCACCTCGTCCGCGCCCACGACCGCGGGGATGATCGGCGTCTGGGAGGGGCCGGTGTCGAAACCGGCGTTCTGCAGCCGTTCCATCATGATGCGGGTGTTGCGCCAGAGAGCCTCGCGGCGCCAATCCTCCTCGAGCATCACGTCGACGGCCGCGGAGACCGAAGCGACGGATCCGGGCGGCATGCTGGCGGAGAAGATCAGAGACCGGGCGATGTGGCGGATGTAGTGGATCGTGTCGGCGTCGGAGGCGATGAAGCCTCCCACCGAGGCGAGCGACTTGCTGAAGGTGCCCATGATCAGGTGCACCCGGTCGGCGATGCCGAAGTGATCGCAGGTGCCGCGGCCCTGCTTGCCCAGCACGCCGATGCCGTGAGCGTCGTCGCACATGACCATCGCGCCGTGCCTCGCGGCCACTTCGCAGATCTCGGGCAGCCGCGCGATGTCGCCGTGCATGGAGAAAATGCCGTCCACGACGATCAGCTTGCCGTTGTCCTCGCACGCGGCCAGGGTTTTGTCGAGCGCGACCATGTCGTTGTGCAGGTACTTGCGCGTGGTGCCGAAGCTGAGCCGGCAACCGTCGAGAATGGAGGCGTGGTCGACGCGGTCGATGATGACGCTGTCGTTGCGGCCCACGAGGGCGAAGATCACGCCCAGGTTCACCATCATGCCGGTCGAGAAGACGAGGGCGTCTTCCTTGCCGACCAGATCGGCCAGCTTGCGTTCCAACTCGACGTGGATGTCGAGCGTGCCATTCAGGAAGCGGGAACCGGCGCAGCCGGAGCCGTACTTGTCGATGGCCAGCTTGGCGGCTTCCTTGACCTTGGGGTGGTTGGTCAGGCCGAGGTAGTTGTTGCTGCCGAGCATGATGACGTCGCGGCCGTCGATGCGGACGAGGTTGGTCTGGGCCGATTCGATCACGCGGAAATAGGAGTACAACCCCGCTTTTTGCAATTCCTTGGCGGTATTGAAATTACGAACCTTTTCGAGGAGGGCCATCATGCACCGCGCCTGTTGAGGTTGGACGGCCAACGCGCGGGAGCCGTTTCCCGGCCCGGGCGAGGCGGCCTCCGAACATAGACTCCGGGCGCGACCTTACCAAGGTTTTTCGCCGGGCGCCACGTCTAAGGGGGTCGCCGGCGCGACGGCGCATCTGCCGAGGCCGCGCGCCTCCCAGGCCACGAATCCCGCGAGGGCGACCAGGCCAAAGGCGACGGCCGCCAGCACGATCTTGCCCTGGCGCAGGAAACCAGCCCCCTGCCACGCCAGCGCCCCCACCGACGTGAGCAGCATGAACAGCGCGGGCACGAGCGTCAGCAGTCGCGGCCGTCCCACGCCCACCAGCCAGGCCGAGACGACGATCAGCGCCAGGGCGGCCACGAGCTGGTTGGTGGCGCCGAAAACCGGCCAGATCACGCGGTATGAGTCCGAGGCCCCGAGCCAGGCCGCCGCCGCGATCGTCAACAGCGTCGCGCCCCAACGGTTGCCGACGAAGGGCACGGGACCGGCCAATTCCTGCACGATGAACCGGGCGAGCCGCGTTGAGGTGTCGAGCGTCGTGATCACGAAGGCGTTGAGCATGAGCATGCCGAAGAACATGCCGGCCCGGGCGCCCAGCAACGGCAGCGCGTCGATCAGCCGCCCGAAGCCGTTGGCGAACGCGATGATCGGTCCGCCGCCCGGCCCCATCAGGTGCTGTAGGCTGCCGGGCGCCGGCTCCGGCGCGGCGTCCCATGGCAGCGTGCCTGCCGCGATCAGCACGACGAGGGCCGCCAGCGCCGCTTCCAGCACCATCGCGCCGTAACCGATGCGCAACCCGTCGCTCTCGCGCGCCAACTGCTTGCTCGTCGTGCCGCCGGCGACAAGACTGTGGAACCCGGACACGGCTCCGCAGGCGATCATGACGAACATCATCGGCCAGAGGGGGCCTTGCGTGGCGGAGCGAAAGCCGACCCAGGCCGGGCTGTGCACGGCGGGGTGGGCGGCGAGCAGGCCGAGGAAACCGCCGCCCACGCCGAGGTACAGAATCCAGGTGCTCAGGTAGTCGCGCGGCTGCAGCAGCAGCCAGACCGGCAGCGTGGAGGCGAAGAGGCAATAGAGCATCAGGGCCCAGAACCAGAACTGCGGCGCGGACAGGCCGGCCGCGCCGTCCGGCAGCCGCACCGGCAGCGCCTGGCCCGCGACGATCAGGGCGGCCAAGAGCGCCAGGCACGCGGCCGTGGCCAGCCACAGCGGCGCCAGCCTGGCGCGCACCGCGCGGCCGAACAGCATCGCCACGGGCAAGAGCCCGAAGGTCGGCAGGACGATGGCGGGTTCCTCCACCAGCGTCTGGGCCGTCACCACCCCGAACACCGCCACCACCAGCACCAGCGCCAGCCACAGGAAGGCCGACAGCACCACCCGCGCCCGCCGGCCCAGCCGATCCTGAGCGATCCGTCCCACCGAGACGCCATCGCTGCGCACGGAGGCCATCAGCGCGACGTAGTCGTGCACGGCGCCCACGAACACCGAGCCCAGGCAGATCCAGATCAGCGAGGGGAGCCACCCGAAGGTGAGCACGCCTAGCAGCGGGCCGATGATGGGACCGGCGCCGGCGATCGACGAGAAGTGGTGCCCGAACAGGACCGGCGCGGGGGCGGGGTCGTAGTCGATCCCGTCCCGCCGGGCGATGCTCGGCGGCACCCGCGCGTCGGAGGGAGAAATCAGACGGCGCGCGATCAAGCGGCCGTAGCCGCGGTACCCGCCCAGGAGCCAAGCCACCACGATGGCGCCGATCAGCAGGCTGCTCATTCGCCAAACACCTCTGCCTCGAACACCTCGAACCGCGCGCCCGCTCGCCAGGCTTCGGGTTCGAGGCCGGCCTTGAGACTCAAGTGGTGCAGGGTGGTCGGCAGGTCCCATCCCTGCTCGGGGGCGACCTGGGGCAGGAAAACTGCGCGCGCCCTCCCCCGCGCGAGCACGATGCCGTGCCGGCCGATTTCAATCTCCTCCGGCCCGGACACGGGTCGCAGGGGGGACAGTACCGAGATCTCCACGCGCAAGGCGGCCGTCTCCTCGGCAGAGACCGGACGGAAGCGGGGATCGCGGCTGGCGGCTGCGACGGCGTTCTCGACGACCGAGTCGGCCAGCGGCGCGACCGGTTCGATGTGCCCGATGCAGCCGCGCAGCATGCCGTTGACGGTCAGCGTCACGAAGGCCCCGCGCGGCTCGCGCAGAGACGGCCCTGGCTCCAGCCCGCGCGAGGCCGCGAAGTCCGCCGCGCGCGGCGCGCGGCGGCCCGTCGCGGTCGCCTCGACCGTCGCCCGGGCGAGCGCGAGCAGGAACGATCGCTGCGCGTCGTTCAGTTGGTCCGAGGCCTCGTCCCTCCTGGCGTGCAGGAGGATGCCCGCGTAGCTGACCGACAGCGAGAAGTCGCCGCTGCGCTCGGCGCTGCGCTCGTAGGCCACCAGTTCGCCTTCGCCCGCCGGCAGGGGCGTGCTGAGCGCCAGGGCCGCGGCGTGGATGCCGCACATCGTGATGCCGGTTTGCTGGCCATACTCGATCAGCCCGTCGGCGTCGCGCGCCAGGATGAGGTCGATCGCGCCCCGATCCAGGTCCCTCAAGCGCTCGGGCACGCGGTCGCGAAACGGCACGTAGCCGTAATCCACCCCGTAGTGCGTGAAATCCGAGGAGACGAGGAACAGGCTGCGCCCGTCGCACCAAGGCGCGAGCGCCGCGGCGGCGCGCCGTCTTTGCGGGGGGGAGAGGGGCGGCACGAGCAGCGTCACGATCCGCAACCGGTCCCCGAAAATGGTCTGCAGGAACGGCAGCTGGATCTCTTCAGCGTGCTCCGCCGCGTGGGCGGCCTCCGCGCTGGTGAAGCCGGGCTCGCCGGCCAGGCGGTCGGCGACCTGCCGATCGACCGCGGCCTCGCCCAGGGGTGTGGCCCAGGCGTCCCAGCGCGACACCGAGACCTCCCGCAGGTTCGCGCGGTGGCTGGGGGCGAGGATGAAGACCCGGTCGTAGGCGTGCTCCTGGAGCCGGCGATAGACTCTTCCCGCCGCCGGGCCGCTGTGGGCGTAGCCGGCGTGCGGCGCGACGGCCAACAGAGGCCGTCCCGCCGGCGCGGGGGCGGAGGCGGCGCCGGGGAGCGGGCCGGCGAGGAATCCGGCGACCGTCGCGGCCAGTTCGTCCGGGCGACCCGGATACCAGGTCCCGCTCAGGATAGGGGGGCGGACCCGCGCCAAGGCGGCACCTCCGGAGAGACGGGGGAGATCGGCCCGAGACCGCTGGGAATCTAGCAGGTCGCTTACGGTCCGGTCCAGATCGGGGCCGGCGCGTCGCGCGGCCCACGCGGCAGACCGACGCGGCAGACCGGCGCTTGCCTCGGCGCCGTTTTCCGTGCATCCTGAGGGTCCCTGGGCGCCCGGGCGCGCCCCACCCGCGGCCGGGGCCGCGACGAGGAGGACCGCGTTGAACATCAAGCAGAAACCGAGCGGCGACATCATGGTGTTGCATCTGTCCGGCAAGATCATGGGCGGCGAGGATCACGATCGTTTCACCACGGAGATCAAGTCGCTGATCAACCAGGGTTATGTGGACATCCTGCTCAACATGTCCAAGGTGAGCTGGATCAACTCGACCGGCCTGGGCGTGTTGGTGTCCGGCTTCCACACGCTGAGAAAGAACGGCGGCACGATGAAAATCGCCGAGGTGAGCGACCGCATCGACAACATCCTGAACGTCACCCAACTCAAGCTGGTCTTCGAGACGTATGACAACGAAAGCAAGGCGCTGGCCTCGTACCAGCAGCAGCCGCCGAAGTAGGGTGAGCGCGGCCGCGGGGGAGCGGCGGAGGGAGAAAACGTGAAGATCAAGGACAAGACCCTGGGCGGCGTCACGCTGCTCGACCTGTCGGGCAAGATCATGGGCGGCGAAGACTACGACGTGTTCCAGGGCAAGGTGAAGTCGCTGGTTGCCGAGGGAAAGATCGACCTGCTGCTCGACATGGGGGGTGTCGACTGGGTCAACTCGACGGGGTTGGGCATTCTGGTCGCGGGCTACACGACCCTGCGCAAGAACAACGGCCGCATGAAGATCTGCTGCGTCAGCCGCCGGGTGGACGACATCCTGATCGTCTCGGGGCTGAAGAGAGTGTTCGAGGTCTTCGACTCGCGGGAAGAGGCGATCGCGTCGTTCGGTCCGACGGCCTCGACGGGGTGAGGATCCGCCGTCGCGACGCCGGCAAGGTCGCGGTGCTTGAGGCCGCCGGCCAACTGGCCGGCGCCGCCGACCAACGGCAGTTTCACGACACGATCCGCGGCTTGGTGGCTGAGGGGCGGCTCGAGGTCCTGATCGACCTTTCCCGCCTCACCCGGCTCAACTCCACCGGCTTGGGGGCGCTCGTGGCGGGCTACCACACCGTCGCGCGCGCGGGGGGCAGGCTCAAGCTCTGCGCTGTCAACGACCGCATCGACAGCATCCTGGCCGGCAGCGGGCTTTACAGCGTCTTTGAGGTGTTCCGGACCGAAGAAGAGGCGCTCGTCGCGTTCGCCCGGCCGCGGGTCTGACCGCCGCCGCCAGGGTCCGCGCGAACGGCGCGACGCGCCCTCAAGCTCCCCGGTCGGCGAGCCGATCTTCCTGACGCAGGCCCCGCCGCGTCACAAAGGAGGCCCGTCGTGAGGAGCCAGGCCATGACCGTCACCCGCTCGCCCGCCCTGACCGTCGATGGGGTCGTGCTGCGTTTCCACTGCCCGCAGCCCGGGCGCGCCTGCTGCGACGTGCTGCTCGTCCAGCGCGCCCGCGAGCCTTTCGCGGGAAGCTGGGCCTTCCCCGGGGGCTTCGTGGAGTACGGGGAGGACCCCGGCGCGGCCGCGCGCCGCGAAATCGAGGAGGAGACCGGCCTGCACGGCCTTCCCCTGCGCCAGTTCCAGGTGTACGGCGATCCCAAGCGCGACCCGCGCGGCCACACGGTGACCGTGGTCTATGTCGCCGAGTTGGACGCCGGGGACCGCGGCGGCGACGCCGCGCCCCGCGCCGGCGACGACGCGGCCGACGCCGCCTGGTTTCCGGTCGATGCCTTGCCCGAGCTTGCGTTCGACCACCGGGAAATCCTCGACGACGTGCTCGACATGCGGGGCGAGCGCTAGGCGCGCAGGCGGCTCAGAACAGGCTTCGCAGCATGAGCGCGCCGCCGAAGAGCGCCAGAGGGATGCCGACCGGCAGGCCCACGATCGTGAAGCAGAGCCCGATGCCGGCGATCATGAGCACCAGCCCCACGATGGAGCCCACCAGGCGACCCGTGAACTTCAGGACGAAGGCCATCAGGTTCCAGAGCGCCACCAAGGGCCAGAAAATCCAGGGATAGCCACGCTTCGTATCCGTCATCAGGGCGCTCCTTCGTCGGCGCGCGATCCGCGTGTTGCGCGCCTGCGGGAAAGCCGCTAGCTTCCCCCTGCGTGGCGCGGGCTCGCCGCTCGCGCCATCACTCTAACACTTCGGCGCGACGCGCGTCACCCCTCTCGGCGGGCCCGCGCGACGGGCCCGGGGAGCGGCTTGTGACGGCTCCGAACTCGCCAACGCCAGCGGCCGTGGAAGCCGCCCTGCGCGACGTGCCCTGCCCGGGCATCCGCAAAGACATCGTGACGATCGGGCTGATTGGGCGCATTGCGGTCGAAGAAGGGCGGGTCAGGGTCGAGATCCTGCACACGAGCGAAAAGCCGGCGCTGATCACCCAGGTCAAGGCCCTGGTGGAGCAGAAGGTGGAGTCTTTGCCGGGCGTGCGGTCCGTCGATGCCGCCGTCACTCGCCCGCGCGAGATCGAGGCCGCCCCGCGCCGGGCCCACGGTCCTGGACACGCGCACGCCGACGCCGGCGCGGGAGCCACAGCGCCGGCCGCTGCCGATCCCTGGGCCGACCGTGCGGCGCTGCCCGGCGTCAAGCACATCGTCATGGTCGCCAGCGCCAAGGGGGGCGTCGGCAAGTCGTCGGTCGCGGTGAATCTCGCCCTCGCCTTGCGTGACCGGCAAAGGAAGGTCGGCCTGCTCGACGCCGACGTGTACGGGCCCTCGATCCCCGCGATGCTCGGCACGAATCAGGCTCCGCGCGTGTCGAGCGAGCACGAGATCGAACCGATCCAGACGCGCGGCCTGCAGGTGATGTCGATCGGGCTGTTGGTGCCCCCCGAGCAGGCGATGGTCTGGCGCGGACCCATGGTCTTCGCGGCCGTGAAGCAGTTCCTGAAGGACGTGCGCTGGCACGACCGCGATTACCTGATCGTGGACATGCCGCCCGGCACCGGCGACGCGCAATTGACCATGGTGCAGCAGGTGCCCGTCGATGGCGTTGTGATCGTGACGACCCCGCAGGAGATCGCTCTGGCTGACGTGAGGCGCGGCATCCAGATGTTCGGCAAGGTGGCGGTGCCGGTCCTGGGCGTGGTCGAGAACATGAGCGCGTTCATTTGCCCGCACTGCGGCGAGCGGACGGACATTTTCGGCGCGGGCGGCGGCCGCGCGGTCGCACAGGCGTTCGGGGTGCCTTTCCTGGGCGAAATCCCGCTCGACCCGGCCCTGCGCGCGGGCGGCGACGCGGGCTGTCCCGCGATGGACGACCCGCACAGCCCTTCTCGCGCCGCCTTCCTGGCCCTGGCCGATCGGGTCGTGGAATTTGTCGAGCGAGCCTGAGTTCTCCGGGCGCGGCGAGCGCCTGCTCTTCGCGGCCCTGCTGGCGTGCGCCGCCGCGGCGAGCGTGTCGGTGGCCGTCTCGCAGGCGGCGCTCGGGCTCGCCCTGCTGCTGGCGCTCGTCCGCTGGGCGCGACGGCGCGAGCGGCCCGCGCGCACGGGACTCGAACTGCCCGCGTCCCTGCTGGCCGGCTGGGCCCTGGCCACCATCCCCTTTTCCGGCGAGCCGCAGCAGAGTCTGGTTTTCGCGAGGCGTTTCTTCCTCTTGGCGCCGCTTTGGCTCTTCGCGACGTACGCGGCGACGGAACGCCGCCGCCGCTGGGTCCTGGGGGCGCTGCTGGCCGGGGCGACGGCGGTGGCGCTGCGAGGCGTGGCGGACGTCATCCGGCACGGCGCCGTGGACCTGGCGCATCGGGCGACCCTGACCCAGGGCTACATGACCGGTGGCGGCCTGATGATGCTGGCCGCGCTCGTCGCGCTCGCGCACCTGGCGGCGGCGCGTGGCGCGCGCGCCCGCGCGGTACTGGGCGTCGCGCTGGGGACGGTGCTCGCCGCGCTCGTGCTCACCTTCACGCGCAGTTCCTGGCTCGGTTTCCTCGCCGGCGCCTGCGCGGTGCTCGGACTGCTGCGGGCGCGGCTATTGATCCCGCTCGCGGCCGCGGCGGCCCTCGGCCTGGCCGTGGCGCCGGCGTCCGTCCGCGAGCGCTTCGCCTCCTCGTTCGACCCCGGCCACGAGAACAACGTGCAGCGCGTGATCATGTGGCAGACCGGCCTGCACATGCTGCGCGACCACCCGGTCACCGGCGTGGGCGACCGTGACCTGAAGCGGCTCTACCGTGACTACCACGCCGGCGACGACGGCGTGGAGATCCAGGGTCACCTGCACAACAACCTCGTGCAGTTCGGCGCGATCTGGGGGGCGCCGGGCCTGGCGTTCGGGGCCTGGTTCCTGGTTGCGGTCGCCGTGCGTCTCTTCCGCGCGCGCCGCGCGCAACTCGCCGGCGCGGAGCGCGCTCCGCCGCTCGCCCTCGGTTGGACGCTCGCCGCCCTCGGCTGCTGGGTCGCCTTCAACGTGGCCGGACTGTTCGAGTGGAACTTCGGCGACGCCGAAGTGCTGCTGCTGACGATGCTGACGGCGGGGTTGGGTTTGGGCGGCGGCGAACAGCGCCCGGATGCCTAGTCCGAATAGCCCAGTTGCTTCAATTGCCGTCTGACCCGGTCCTCGACGCTCTCCCAGCCTTCCCCGGCCTGCGCCGCGGGCCGGGCGGCGCGCAAGGGCGCGGCCGCCTCGAGCAGTTCGGCCGTGATCTCGGGGCGTGTCACGCGCAGATCCTCCTGCTCGGCGGAGTCGGCGGCGAGGTCGAAAAGCGCCAAGGGCGCGCCTTCACGGGAGGCGATCAGCTTCCAGGCTCCGCGCCGGACCGCGATCAGGTCCGGACCGTAGGCGATGTCCTCGATCAAGAGCGTGCGCTCGCTGCCTTCCCCTTCATCCAGCATCTGAGCCACCGCACGGGGCGCGCCGCCCGCGTTGGCGCGCACGGCTGACTTCGCGGCCGCGACCTGGCTGCGGCCTGCCAAGCCCGGCCTCACGGCGGACAACGGCGGCGGCTCGGCGCCCACCCATTCGCACAGCGTGGGAGCGACGTCGCACAACGACACCGGACCGGCCACGCGCGAGCCGGCGGGCACGCCGGGCCCGGCCGCGACCCAGGGGACGCGCACGACCTCCTGGAACAGCGCGTGACCATGGCCGATCCCGTGCAGGCCGCGCGGGTCGTGGCCCCAGGCGCGCGAGGCGGCGAGGTGGTCGTGGAACTCCTCGCCGTGGTCCGAGAACACGGTCACGACGGTGTTGCGATCGAGGCTCCAGGCGCGCAGCTGCGCGACGGCCTCGGCGACGGCCGCGTCGGCCGCCTGCACGCTGGCGTCGTAGAGGGCGAGCTTGATCGCCAAGGCGGCGCGCGTGGCGTCATCGGCGGGCCAGGGCGAGCGCCCCAGGTGCGGCGTGCCGTGGTCCGGGTCGCCCCAGCGGGCCAGGGCGCGCAGCGCCGCGCGCCGCGGACGGGTGGGGAGGGCCGCGAGGCGGGGAGCGAGCAGGCGGCGTGGCGGCAGCGTCGGCTCGTGGGGATCGTTCATGAGCACGAAGCAGAAGAAAGGGGTCTGTGCGTGGCGTCGGATCCAGTCGAGGGCGAGGTACACGACCTCGCGCGCCGGCAGATTCGCATATCGCCGCGTCTGGAACGTCTCGGCCAGGCCGAAGCCGACGAACGGGTTGGCGTAGAAGGCGGCGGTGCGCCAGCCCAGTCGACTCAGGTGGGAGGCCAATGTGGAAGGAGCGCCCCCGTAGCTTTGGGGGGGCTGGCGGTCGAGGTCGCGCACCACGCCCGCCAGACCCGCGCCGTGCACGGAGGGCATGACTCCGGTCAGGGCGCTGGAGAACGAGGGGAGGGTCCAGGGGGCGGCGGCCGTGACGTCGGCGAAGACCGCTCCTGCGGCGCCGAGGGCGTCCAGCGCGGGAGTCAGGCTACGGCGGGCGCCGCCCGCGGCCGTGCGATCGGCGCGCAAGGTGTCGATCGCCAGCACGAGCAGGTTCGGCGGGCCGGAACGGTCGGATCGGATCCGCGCGGGCGACCACAGGCGGCGACCGTGCAGCGCCCAGCGTCGCGCCGCCGCCGCGAGTTTGCAGGCGGCGCCGATGTCGGCGAACGGGTCGTCGAGCATGCCGCCTCCGCCGCCCATGCCCCCGGTCGTCAGGCTGGAATCCGCAGCTCGGCTTCGATGCGCCTGGCGATCGACCGGATTTCGGACTCCGTGAGCGCGCCCTTCTTCTTGGTGTCTTCGAATTTCTCCAGCAGCGTCCGCGCGTCCTCGCGCACCGCCCGCACGAGCGGACGGAATTCCTTCCACGCCCGGTCCTGCGCCGCGCCCAGCACGGTGTCCACGTCGCGCAACGATGCCACCGCCAAGGCGCTGAGCCCCTGCTGGAGCGCGAGATCCGTCTTGCTCAAGTACCAATTGGCCTCGGCCAGGAACGAGCCGACGTTCATGTGCGAAATGTAGCTGGCGGAGTCCCGCAGCAGGCTGCGCGCCTCGCTGCGGTTGTTGCGGTCGAGCGCGTCCATCGCGCTCTGGAAAATCGCCAAGGACCGCTGCACGGGCCCGTCGAGGTTCGGTTGCGCCGTCGCCGCCACCAGAACGTCGAGCGCCTCCTCGCACGGCTGCGTCTTGCCGTCGCGGTAGAGGGTCATGACCATCGCGGCCATGGGGTCCAGGTCCTGCAGCGGATAGAGCTGTCGATATTTTTCGATCGCCAACTGCAGGCGCAGGAAGGCAGCCGTCGGGTCGCCCCGCTCGCCCAGGTCCATCTCCTGGCGGAGCGAGCCGATGCAGGCGTGCAATGTCCTGCTCGGAGAGCTTTGCTGCACGACTTCGAACAGCAGTTGGCAGTTTTCGCGGTCGTAGGCGATGTCGGACAGGCTGTGCTCTGCAATCGAGATGCGCAGATGGTGCAGCCAGTCGTACAACGTGTTGCTGCCGCGACGCAACAGCCGCACGGACCCCAAGCCGGTCTGGCGAGCCGTGTCGGTGACCTCCAGGATCTCGCCGATGTCGCGCGGCATGCCGGCCGGCCGAGCTCGCCTCGAGGCGTCGATCTCTCCGCGCTGCGTGGCCTCCGGTATGCCCTTCTTGACGGGCTTGTCCTGGGCGCGAGGGGCAGGCGCGGCGGGCCACAGCAGCCCGACGGCCAGCGTGACGAAAGCGGCGGCGGCAAGCAAGGCGGGGCGGCGCGCGGCGCGGCGCCTGCGCCAGCAACGAGCGCCAGCGGCGGTCTCCATCGAACACCTCCCGGCTCGGCTCCGGCCCGGCCGGCCGCGGCGAGGGAACCCCCTTCTCGCGCGCGAGCCCGGCTCGGCCGAAAACCGTGGCCCAACGGGGCCAGCCTATTGTACGCCCGGCGGGGAACGCCCACAACCTCGTTGCGGCGGCCTGCCCAGGGCAACGGGGGAATCCTGATCTTGATTAGGGGCGGTCGCTGTCCTAGTGTTGGCAGACTCACCCTTTCGCGGCCCCGCCGTCCTTCGCCGGCCCATTTGTTTTGAAGGGAGCGTCGCTCGATGCCAAGTCCGATCCGGAGCCGCCAGGCTTCCCTCCGGCGCGCCGCGCCGGCCGCCGTCTGCGCTGCCCTCTGCTGCGGCGTCCTGGCGCCGGCCGCGGCCGGCGCCGCCTTGGCTGACCATCCCGTGCTGTCGGAAGTGGTCGTGCAAGTGCGCACGACGCCGCTGACGGGCAGCAAGTATGTCGAGCTGGTCAACCCCACGGCGGTCGATCTCGACCTGTCCGACGTGCACCTCACCGACGCCACCTTCAACTCGCCGCCGACCTACTACTACGACATCGTCAAGCTCGGCGGCGCCGGCGGCGGCGGCAGCAGCGGCGATTTCCACGCCCGCTTCCCCGCTGGCGCGACGCTAGCGGCGGGCGACACGATCGCCGTCGCGATCACCGGGAGCGCGGAATACCAGGCCGCTTACGGGCGGCTGCCGGACTACGAACTGTACGAGGACGGCATTGCGCCCGATGCCGTGCCGGAGCTGGCGGCGGTGTTTCCGGGCAGCATCGGGCGCGGGCTCGGCACGGCGAACACGAACACGCCCGATCTCACCTCCGGAGGAGAGACGGTCGTGCTCTACCGCTGGGACGGCCAGAGCGACCTCGTCCAGGACCTCGATTATGTGATCTGGGGCACCGTCGTCTCGGTGCGGGTGGACAAGACCCTCGTGAGCGTGGACGGGCCGGATCCCGACACGACGCCGAGCGATTATCTGCCCGACACCTCAGTCGCGATACAGCAGGTGGTCGCGAGCGCGGCGCACAACTACGGCAATTCATTCCAGCGCCGCTCGCTCGACGAGGGGACGGAGACCGCCGCCGGCGGCAACGGCCTGACCGGCCACGACGAGACGAGCGAACCGTTGGGCGCGACGTGGCGGATCGATCTGCCCAACAGCCCGCCGCTGGCGCCGATCGCGTTCACTCCCCCAGCGCCGATCGTCACGCGCGCCGAGGTGGATCCCGCCCAGCCTTGGGCGGCGCAACCGATCGCCGTCGTCGCCACGGTGCTGGCCTTCGACACGGTGGAGGAGGTTTCCCTGTACTGGAGCGCGGACGGCGGCGCCTTCACGGAGGTCGCCTGCGCGCCAGGAGAAGGCAACGATTGGACGGGCCAGATCCCGGCCCAGGAGGTGGGCGTCGACGTGCGCTGGTACCTGCGCGCGACGGGCAGCGGCGGCGGCGTGGGCGTGCTGCCCGCGGCGGCGCCGCTCTACTTCAACACCTTCACGGTCCAGGATGCGCCAAATTGGCCGCCGCTGCTGCTGATCAGCGAAGTCTGCGTGCTGGGCTCGTCGAACGAGTTCGTGGAGATCGTCAACCCCGGAACGGCGGCCGTCGATCTGGGCAACTACTACCTGACCGACGCGATCTACGCGCCTCAGTACTACTGGCGGATCGTGTTGCCCAACCCGACGCAGGCCACGGTGGGAGGCGGCGACTACACCGATTTCCACGCTCGCTTCCCGGACGGCGCGACCGTCGCGGCGGGGGACACCATCACGGTCGCCGTCGCCGGCAGCGCGGCCTTCGAGGGAGTCTACGGCTACCTTCCCGACTACGAGTTGTTCGAGGATGGGGGCGAACCCGACGAGATCCCCGACATGCGCGAGGTGTTCCCGGGCAGCATCGTCGGCAGCACGAGCCCGTCGCTCTCCAACGCCGGCGAGATCGTCGTGCTCTACCACTGGGACGGGGCGAGCGACCTGGTCACCGACATCGACGTGTTCCTGTGGGGCACCGCCACGAGCTACCGCTTCGACAAGACCGGCGTGAGCATCGACGGCCCCGACGCCGACACGACGCCGAGCGCCTACCTGCCCGACACCGCGGTCGGCGCCCAGCAGCCGTTCACGACCGAGCACGCCTTCGGCGACTCCTACACGCGTGTCGACGGTGACGAGGGCGCCGAGGTCGGCAGCGGCGGCAACGGCACCTTCGGCCACAACGAGACGAGCGAGGATCTGCCGAACACGTTCGCCATACAGGCGGCATCGCCGGCCTATCCAGGCACGGGCGGTCTCGAGGGGGGAGGCGGGGTGACGCTCGTCGTCCCAGCGCGCACCTTCCTGCCGCGTTTCGGCGAGGTGTTCCCGGTGAAATTCCGCTCGCTGCTCGGTTGCCAGACCGAGGTGCGCATCTACGACCTGACGGGCCGCCACGTCGTCACGCTGTTCGACAGCCGCTTCGACGGGATCGCGGCCACGGCGCCGGACCGTTTCACGGAGCGCCGCTGGGACGGCCGCGACGACGAGTTCGAATTCGTGCCGGCGGGCGTCTACGTGGTGCACCTGGCCGTGACCAACGCGCGCTCCGGTGACCGGGAAACGAAGACCGCGCCCGTGGTCGTGGCCACGCGGCTGAGCGACTGAGAGGGGGAGCGACAATGCGGAAATTCACGACTCTCCTGCTCGTCTTGGCGCTCGGTCTGATGGCCCTGCCGGCCGCCGCGAGCTTCGACAACGTGACGGTCAGCCCGCGCGCCCGCGCCATGGGAGAGGCGGGCGTGGCGGTGGCCGACGACGCCTACGCCGCTTATTTCAATCCGGCCGGCCTGGCCGCAATGGCCGACCCGCTGGTCGCCGGCAGCTACGTGCGGCCGTTCGGCATGTCGTTCACCGACTTTGCCTATCTCGGCGGTGTCCTGCCCACCGGCGGCCGCGCCGGCGTCTTCGGCCTCGGCCTGCGCCGCTTCGCCGTGGAGTACGGGGGCGTGGACCTGTCGCGCGAGACGACCTTGACGCTGGCGCACGGGCGCACGCTCTACGAGGACATGCACACGAGCATGCGCCTGGGTCTGGCCGCGAACCTCTACAACCTGAAGTATGGGCCCACGGTCGGCTCGGACGGCGCCGGCACCGACGGCATCGACCCGGGCAGCGACACCGTGCTGGGCCTGGACGCGGGGCTGCTCGTGACGGTGCGCGAGCGCACGCGGCTGGGCGTCGCGATCAAGAACCTCAACAACCCGCAGATCGGCCTCGACCAGGAGGAAATCGGACAACGCGTGCACGGCGGTCTGGCTTACGCGCCGTACGAGGGCGTCTGGACGACGCTCGAGTTCGAGAACAGGCTGGGCCAGGACGTCGTGTACCACGGCGGCATGGAGGTCGTCATGGAGCGCGGGCTGGCGCTGCGCCTGGGCGTCGCCACGAATCCCGACAAGCTCACCGCCGGCTTCGGCTATCGCTGGCGCGGCATGCAGATCGACTACGGTTTCTCCGGCGGCGGCGGCACCCTCGACGGCAGCCACCAGTTCGGCGTCGGCTGGGCTTGGGGTGGTGAGGCGAGGTGACCGCTCCCGGCGCATCCGCGCTCCCGCGGACCCGCGCGGCGCTGACCGCGGCGGCGTTGGCCGCGCTGTTGCTGGCGTCGGCGGTCCCGCCGCCGGCAGGAGGGCAGACGGCGGCCGAAAAGCTGGATCTCAACAGCGCGACGCTGGCAGAAATCGAGGCGCTGCCCGTCGCGTCGGATCTGGCGCGCCGCATCGTCGAACATCGCACCTACGTGCGCTTCTTCGACGACATTTTCGATCTCATGGAGGTCGATGGCTTCACCGCCGCCGATCTCGAGCGGTTGAAGCCGTTGGTCGCGACGCTGCCACCGGCCGAGACCGACGCCGACATGATGCGTCTGGAGGCCAGCTACCGCCAGGTGCGCGAGTTTCTGGGCCAGGAGGGCGCCAACGAGGGGCTGGTGGACGAGTACCTCGACCAGTTGCGCGATCCGGTGAACGTGAACCGGCTCGACCTGTTCGACTTGATGTCGTACCAGAACGTCTCGCCCGTCGACGCGACGAACATCATCAAGGCGCGCCGGCGCCTCGGCGCCTTCGCGGACGCGCGGCAATTGAGACAGAGCGAGGGACTGCGCTACTACGCCTACCGCAACCTGCGCGACTTCGTCACCTACGCCGAGGAGACCCAGGACAGGTCGGGACCGGAGCGCGTGCGCGGCAACTATCAGCTACGCTATTACGACACGCCGTACATGGCGTCCGACGAGGAGTTCTCGGGCGGCCAGATCCTGACCGAAGCCGGCGATCCCTTCATGACCCACAAGTTGCGTTTCGACCTCAGCCACGGTTTCAAGGCCGGTCTGCTCACGCACCGCAACATGCAGGAGGCGAGCTGGCACGAGACGCTGAAGGGCTACTACGGGCTCAACGACAAGCAGTTCGGCTCGTTCCACCTGAAGCGGCTCTACTTCGGCAATTACCGGATCGCCTTCGGGCAGGGCCTGATCATGGACAACACGGACTTCATGCTCTACCGCAAGACGGGCTACGGCTGGAACGTGCGCCCCATCGGCGTCCGCGGCGACCTGAGCCGCACGCGCGAGTTCGCCCTGACCGGCGCGGCCATGGAGGGGAGCGTCGGGCGCGTGCACGGCACCTTCTTCGCCTCCACCGGGCGCAAGGACGGCATCCTCAATTCCGACGACAGCGTGGCCGACGGCGTCGACGACCGCACCGTCAACCAGTACATCTTGATGTACCCGCGCCTTTCGGAGGATTTCCTGGACGACTACATCGCTGCCACGGGCACGGGCTTGCGCCGCGAGGCCTTCCAGGAGGACATCCTGGGCGGCAACGTGAAGGTCCTGCTCGGCGACGGGACCTACCTCGGCGTGACCGGCTACGAGGCGCGGTACGACCGGGCCTTCCGGGCCGACGCGGCCGCCCTGGTCACCGAGACCGAGCGCCTGGAGGCGCGGGACAGCGAAATCTGGCAGGGCTACACCAGCGTCGTCGACAATCCTGACGGGTCGACCACGCGGCACAAGTTCCGCCGCGTCTACGGAGCTGAGTTCCAGACCGTCGTGGACAACGTGGCGCTGCAAGGGGAGTACGGCGTGCTGCAGGACCCCGGCGCGGACCTCTTCCACGGCAAGAGCCCCGACGCGTACGTGGTCAACGCCTACGCCCAGTGGGATGACCTGCATCTGCTCGGCATCTGGCGCGACTACGACGTCGGCTTCGACAACCCGTACAACCGGGCCTTCTGCAACGACACGCGCTACGAGCAGACGCTGCTCGATTCCGACTATCGTCTCGAGGACCCGTATTATTACTGGCTTTCCGCCAACACCGCCCAACCCAAGCCGGAGCGGGGTCTTTTCCTGCAGTCCCGTTACCGCATCAGCCGCGCGCTGACCATCACCGGCCTGGAGTACGACCAGTGGGAGCGTAAGTCCGACGGCATGGACATGCGCCGCTACACGCTGCGCGCCGAGTACCAGCCGATCTTCAACCTCCGCTTTCGCGTGCGGCACCGCTACAGCAGCCGCGGCGAACAGATCCCGAGCGATGTCCGCGAGTACCGGAACTGGGAGACCCGCTGGGAGCTGCTGGCGCTGCTTTCCAACTACAATTCGCTGCGCTTCATGTACATGACCAGCAACGTCATGTTCCCGCCGCGACCCCGCCTCAGCTACCCTCCCGACGCGGGCACGGGCGACAGCGCCGTGGGTACGGCGGCGATCCCGGCGCACGCCTTCCAGGCGCTCTACGAGCACAACCTGACCTCCGGCATCCGGCTGCGCATGAGCACGCAGATCTACGACGGCTTCCTCTGGAACTTCGAGGGGGACGAGTTCGTCACGCTCGACGGGCGAGGTTTCCGCAACTGGTTCCAGGTGGAGAGCCGGGTGTCCGAACAGCTGCTGTGGCACCTGAAAGTCACGCGCGACCACAACCTGCCCCGCACGTACGTGGACGTCCGCTACTTCGGCGACCCGTCCGGCAGCGACCCGGACGCAACGTACGTGCCGCGGGACCAGTTGTCGTTCCGCTGGCAGCTCGACTACACCTTCTAGACGAGGAGCCCTAAGCGATGACCTGCAAAGCGATGTTGGCGACGGCCCGCGCGGCGGCTCTGGGAAGCGTGTTTCTGCTCGCGGGCGGCGGCGCCGCCTCGGAGGACCCGGCGCTGCACGTCCGCTACGGCGACCCGGCCGTTTCCCTCTCGGCCGAAATCGACGCCATGGCCGGCACGGGCGCGGCGCTCTACCGCGGCGGTTTCTCGAACGTGCTCAACCCCGCCTGCCTGGCCCTCGGCGAAGACTGGCGCGCCGACGCGGCCCTCGCCCTCGTGCAGGTTCACGAGGACCGGTTCGTGCCGCTGTTCGACACCTTCGGCAGCTACGTGACCGACACGGCGATCGCGAGCAACCGGCATCACCATTTCGGGGCCGGCTTCGCGCTCGCCAAGCGCCTGCCCGTGGCCTGGCGCCCCGTGACGGTCGCGCTCTCGCTGACCGACCGTTACAGCTTCGTGTACGATTTCAGCGAGACGGTTCGCGACCCCGATTCCTTCGCGACCTATCGCGACGCGGTCCTGCAGGACCGCGCCGTGGAAATCGACGGGGCCCTGCGCGCCCTCTCCGGCGGCGCCGGCATCCAGCTGTCCGATCGTCTGGCGCTGGGACTGGCCGCGCACTATGCGTTCGGCACGCGCGCCCAGGTGACCCGCGTGCGCGACTACGACGTGCCGGCCAACAGCATCTTCGAAGACGCTTCGTTCGAAATGGGTGGACTCAACTTCACCCTCGGCGCCCACGTGCGGGCGAGCGAGCGGCTGGAATTGGGTCTGACCTACGAGACGCCCCTGGCCGCCACCGGCGACACGCGCGTCGAGACCGTGTACGGCGCCTACCCGGACTCCGTGCGCGTCGTCGACGGCACGGCCGGCGTCGACTACCCGCGCGCCTGGCGCGCCGGACTGGTCTACCGCCCCCGGGCCACACCCCGCACGGTGTTCGCCGTGGATGCGGCTTTCACCGAGTGGAGCGATCTTGAGGACAGCCGGTTGTCGGGCGACAACCCGCTGGGTCTGGACGAGGCCTGGGACGTGCGGGCGGGGCTGGAGCACCGCTTCTACAACGACACGACGGCCCGATTCGGCTTTCGGCGTTTAGACAGCTACGACGACCGCGAGACCGGCGCGTCCTTCTTCACCGCCGGCGTGGGCTTCCCCGCCGCCGGCGGAAGCGTGGACGTTTCGGCCACGCTGAGCAAGATCACCAGCGTGCGCGACCACTGGTTCACGTATCCCGTGGACTTCGTGGTCGATTCGCAGGCGCGGGTGGAGGACACGCGGTTCGGGCTCGGCGTCGGCTACTCGCGGGTGTTCTGAGGCGGTTCTCTCCCGTCGTCAGGAACGGAACGGACGTGACCAACATCCTGTCTCTTCTGCGCCCCGCGCGGCCCGCCGCCGCTTTGGCCGCGGCGGTCCTGTCGGCGCTGCTGGCCGGGGGTTGCGGCGAGTCCACGACCACGCCGCCGCCGCCGCCCTTGACATCCGAGCTGATGGGCGTCAGCGGGCGCGCCGTGACCTGGACCACGAACCTGCCCACCCGCGGCGCGGTGCGCTACGGCTTCGTCGCGGGGCGGCAGGACCATCTGGCCTATCCCGCCGTGGCCGGCGGCGGCGACAAGAGCTACGGCACGACGCACGTCGTGCCGCTGCTGGGCGTCCCGCCGCAGGGCGCGACCGTCTACGTCCGGCGCGCCGACCGCGCGCAGGACGGCCGCTTCTTCGTCGCGGACGAGGAGACCCTGGTCCTCGACCCGTTTCCGGCGACGGGGCCGCTGCTGACCTTCACGACGCTCGACGTGCAGTTCGGCGACGCCCACGTGCTGCGACTGCCCACGGAGGGACGCGTCGTGGTCATCGATGCCGGCAGTCCCTACGAGTCGTTGAACGAGGAGACCGCTCCCCGGCATGTCATGCGCTGGCTCGACGACCGCGCCATCGATCGGCTCGACGTCGCGATCGGCACGCACGTGCACGCGGATCACATCGGCGGTTTCGTGGAAGCCGACGGCGACGGCGCCGCGGGCCTGTTCGACCGCTTCGTGATCGGCGCCTATCTCGACGTGCCAGCCGTCACCGAGACCCGGACTCTCTATTCCCGGCTGCAGGTCATGCTCGCCGAGCGCGGGATCCCGCGCCTGGTGATCGCGTCCGGCATGACGTCGGACAGCGACCCGGCCGAGCTCGCGTGGGACAATCTCGTCGACGTCGTCGTACTCAACGCCGGCGCGCAACCCGCCTGGGACGGCGGCGACGAGAACAACGACTCCGTCGTGCTCAAGGTCAGCTACGGCGAGGTGGACCTGATCACGGGCGGCGACTGCCTGGTCGCCGGCGAGGAGAGGATCCTGTCGCTGTACGGGGGCGAGTTGGCCGGCGTCGAGTACTTCAAGAGCAGCCATCACGGGCGCGACAACGCGAACTCGGCGCCCTACCTGCTGGCCATCGCGCCGCGCGTCGCGGTCATCCCGGTGGCGTTCGCCGCGTATTACGAAGGCGCCGACCAGGGGGCGCAGGACACGGCGCAGACTCTCGAACGCCTCGGCGCGCTCGGCGCCGACGTGTTTCGGTTCGACGCCGCCGACCCCCTGGGCCATGTCCAGGACGACCGGACCTTCTGGCACACGAACTTCGTCACCGACGGCATCAGCTACGAGATTCGGATCGAGCCGTCGATCTGGGGGATCTGACGCCCCGCCGCGGGGTCGTTCCCGCGGCCGCCGCCGCAAAGGAGCCGCGCGATGCCCAAGCGCCCATCGTCGATCACGCTCGCCATCCTCTCGTTGGGTCTCCTGCTGGGGTCGGTCGCGGGCGCGCCCGGGCCTGCCGCGGCGGCCCATCCCGGCGGACAGGTCCTGCGCCTGCACCTGATCTGGACCAATGACCTGCACGGCCACATCGCCCCGGAGGGGGCGCGGTTCATGAACCCGAACTTTCCGCCGCCGCTGGGCGGGGCGGCCTCCGCCGCGGCCTACATCGGCCGCGTCCGCGAGCAGGCGGTTCGCGACGGCGAGCCGGTGCTGCTCGTGGACGTGGGGGACATGTTCCAGGGCACGCCGGTCGGGACGAAAACGCGGGGCGAGGCCGTGATCGATTATTTCAACCACGTGGGCTACGAACTGGCCGTGCCCGGCAACCACGACTTCGATCTGGGCCGCGAGAACACGGCGAGGCTGGCGCGCCAGTCGAAGTTTCCGTGGCTCTGCGCGAACATCGTGGAGGAAGCCACGGGCGAAGTCGTCGATTGGTGCCGCCCGACCCTGCTGATCGACAAGGGAGGCGTGAAGATCGGCGCGATCGGCGTCATCACGCCCGGCACCGCCGCCATGTCGTTCCCCGCCAACATCGCGGGGTTGAAGTTCCTGCCGCTGCCCGAGACCGTCGCCAAATACCGCGACGCGCTGCGCGCGCAGGGGGCGGACCTGATCGTCCTGGCCATTCACGAGGGCCTGCCGCGCGACGCCCGCGGGACGTGGCGCCGCCGGGCCGAGGAGGCCACGGAGGACGCCCTCCGGCAGCAGCAGTCTTACGGCCGCTACGGAGACATGGACCTCATGCAGCTCGTGGCGCAGGTGCCGGGGATCGACGTGGCCGTGGGCGGCCACACGCACCAGGGCTACGAGGAGCCGTGGATCGATCCGGTCAACCACACGCTCTGCTTCGAGACCTACGGCAACGGCTCCAGCCTCGGGCACGCGATCCTCAAGATCGACCGGGCCGCGCGCGCGGTGGTGGGCTGGGCGGCGCCGCACGATCGGGGCGCGATCGTCACGCTGTTCGAGGACGAGATCTGGCCCGATCGGCAGACGAGCGAAGTCTTGCGACCCTGGCTGGAGCGGACCGACGCCGAGATGGACCGCGTCGTCGGGCGCCTCGCCGTGAACCTCACTCGCGGCGGCGCGGGCACCAACCTCGTGGGCAATCTGGTCACGGACGCGATGCGCGAGCACATGGGGGCCGATTTCGCGCTGCAGAACCTGGGCGGCTTGCGCGCCGATCTGCGCGCCGGCGACGTCACGGCCAGGGATGTATTCAGCGTCATGCCGTTTGGCAACGAGCTGGTGATGGCCACGGTGCCCGGCGAGCTGCTGATCCGCGTCGTGGACCGCAAGGCGGCGGGCGGCAGCGGCGGCATCTGCATCTCGGGCGGAGCCGTCGTGGTCGATCCCGACGCGGGCGACGGCCGGCGGGTCTGCCGGTTCCTGATCGACGGTCAGCCGATCGAGCCCGCGCGGCGCTATCGGGTCGTGCTCACGAATTACCTCATGGAGGGCAACAGCGGCCTCAACATGCTGCTCGAGGTGCCGGAGTCGGATGTCGTGCCGCTGCGCATCACCGACGCCGAGGCGCTCGAGGCGTGGCTGCAGGCGCGAGGTTCCGCGCACCCGCGGCTGGATGACCGGTGGAGCGAGCAGCGGGGCTGCGCCCGGTAGGCAGGCTCGCCGGCCCTCGCGAAGGCCCGCCGCGCACCCCGACCCGGCCGCAAGGCAGGCGCAACTCGTTATCCCGCATTATGCTCAAGCCGGCCTCCCGCCGGCCGATCACACCTCTGGCAGCGGTCGATCCCGGCGGGGGCGGCGGCAAATGCCGTCGCCCCGGCAGCCGGGTCCACCCCGGGCGCGGAGGTCGGTCGGCCTTGATCCAGCTCAGGTCCGAGAAAACCAACGAACAGCTCCAGCGCTTCATGGCCCGGATGAACAAGATGATCGTCGGGCAGCCCCGGGCCATCGAGCGAATAACAGATAGTTTCAGTCGTCTTATCGCCGGAGTGCAGGATCCCGAGCGCCCCCTGCTGACGATGCTCTTCCTGGGCCCGACGGGCGTGGGCAAGACCGAGACGGTGCGCTGCCTGGCCGAGGCCATCTTCGGCAATCGGCGCGCCTTCACGCGCATCAGCTGCCAGGAATATTCCGCGCACTACAACATCTCGAAACTGCTGGGCTCGCCGCCGGGCTACGTGGGCGGGGAGATCCGTCCGCTTCTGGCGCAGGACAACCTCGACCGGCATCACAAGAAGGCGCTGGAGAACCAATCGGGGATGATCTGCGAAGCGGGAGGCAAGCTGGGACGGCTCTTCCCGCCGGATTCCGAGCGCCACTTGGCGATCGTCCTCTTCGATGAGATCGAGAAGGCGCATCCGAAGATGTGGAACCTGCTGCTGGGCATCCTCGAAGATGGACACCTGGTGCTCGGCAACAACGAGGACGTCGACTTCACGCGCGCGATCGTCGTGCTGACCACCAATGTCGGCAGCGAGGCGATGGGCGCCCATCTGACGCAGAGCCAGATCGGTTTCCAGAGCGTGGTCGACGCGGAGACGCTCAATCGCAACCTCGACGAGGCTGCCCGCCGGGCCGCGCGCAAGGTGTTCCCCCACGAGTTCCTCAACCGCTTCGACGACTTGATCACCTTCCAATCGCTCGAAGAACCCCATCTGTTCCAGATCCTCGACAACCTGATCGCGCAGATCCACCAGCGCTCGCTGCGCTGCGCCGAACCGTTTCTGCTCGAGGTCACGCCGAGCGCCAAGCGACGTCTGGTCGAGGAGGGAACCGACGCCAAATTCGGCGCCCGCCCGCTCAAGCGCGTGGTGGAGCGCCGATTGGTCACGCCGATCTCGCACTACATCTGCAGCGACCAGATCCGCAAGGGAGACCTGATCACGATCGACGTGCGCGATGACGGGTTCGTTTTCCTGCGCGAGACGGGCGTGACGAACTGGGACGAACTCGACAGTCTGGGTCCGTTCCCGACCGCCAAATGGGCTCGCACGGATCTGGGCGTCAAGGACGACGGCGGCGAGAAGAAGGAAATCGTGGAGCGGACGAAAGTGGCCGCGCTCGCCGGCGCCCTCAGCGGCTCGGGCGCGCCCGAGTAAGCCGGGCCCGCGCCGTGCCGCCCATCACGGCCAGTAGAGGATGCGGCCGCAGTTCTCGCAGTGCAGCACCTTGTTTTCGTGGGTCACCGAGACGAACGAGCTCGGGATGTTCGCGAAGCACCCCATGCACAGGTTCCCGATCACCGGCACCACGGCGTGTCCGAATTTCTGCGTCAGCTTCCGGTAATAATTGCGGTGGCGCGGATCGAGTTGGGTTTCCAGCTCGATCAGCGACTTCTTCAAGTTGTCCAGACCGTTGAGCGTGAAACCCATCTCGGTGAATTCGCGGGCCCGCGTCTCGTCCTCGGTGTCCCTGATCATCTGCTCGAGATCCTGGATCGCGACGAGCAGCTGCAATTGCTGGTTCATGGCGCTCATGCCTCCTGGAGCGTCTTGCAGAAGCCGTCGTAGTCTGGCGCGGCCATCAGCTTCTCGCGCAACTCCGCCGACTGCAGCTTGTCCGTCAGCACGGCGAGGGACCGGATATACTGGTTGCCCGAGTCGTGAGGCGGAGCGATCAGCACGAAGAACAGGTGCGTCGGCGCGCCGTCGATCGAGTCGAACGGGATCCCCCTGGCCGCGCGCGCGATCAGAATGGTCAACTGCCGCACGGCCAGCGTGCGCCCGTGCGGGAACGCGATGCCCGGCCCTACGGCGGTGCTGCCGAGCTGCTCGCGGCTCTGCAGCATCTGGAGGATCGTATCCCGGTTCGTGATCGGAGTGCCGGCGATCAACCCCCCGACGATCTCCTCGAGCGCGGATTGCTTGTCGGTGGCCTGCAGTTCGGAAAGGAAGAGCGCGGGGGAGGTGTGTTTGAGAACTTCCGTCAGCGTCATGGAAACCACCTTGCGGAGCCGCAAAAAATCGTGCCCATGCTTCTCGGCAAAGCTATATCATGAGCGGCCGTTCGACAAGCAGGAAGCCGCCGCGGCGGGCCGGCGGGCGGGGGGAGCGCGGCCGCGCGACGGCAGCGGCGGCCGCCACGGGAAGCGGGCGGAATGACTGATTCAGAACTGCGGGAAGGCACGGTTCTGCGCGCCCAGAGCGGTCACTGCGCCGTGGCCGGCGACGCCGACGGCCTGCTCTGGCGCTGCCGCTTCCGCGGGCGCCTTAAGCGGGGGGAACGCGCCACGCAGGCCGTGATCGTGGCGGGGGACCGAGTGCGGTTTCGGCCCCTACCGAGCGAATCGGCGGCGTCCTCGCCCGGCGGGGTCGTGGAGGAAGTCTTGCCCCGCCGCAACCGGATCTCGCGCTACGCGGCGCGCCGGGCCGGCGGGCGGCGCGAGCAGGTGCTGATGGCGAACCTCGACCAGGTCGTGGTCGTGCAATCCCTGGCCCAGCCGGCGCTGCAGCCGGGGTTCGTGGATCGGTTGCTGGTGGCCGCCGCCCGTTACGATGTCGGCAGCGTGCTCTGTCTCAACAAGATCGATCTCGCCCCCGATCTGGCCTCGGATCCGCGCTGGGAGCATTACGCCAGCCTGGGGTGCCGCGTGCTGCGCACCTCGGCCAAGACCGGCGACGGCCTCGAGGAGTTCCGGGACGCGCTGGCGGCGCGCGTCTCGCTTCTGCTGGGGGCCTCTGGCACCGGCAAGAGCTCGTTGCTCAATCGCATTCAGCCCGGCCTTGACCTGCGTGTGGCGGCAGTCACGGCCCGCACCGGGCTGGGCCAGCACACCACGACGCGGACGGAGCTGTTCCCGGTGGCCGCGGGGGGCTTCATCGCGGACTCGCCTGGCCTGCGTGGCTTCGCCGCCTGGGATCTGGAGCCGCAGGACCTGGCGCCGCTGTTCCCCGACTTCGACACGCCGTCCGCCGCATGCCGTTTCCGCACTTGCCGGCATCGCGACGAACCGGACTGCGGCGTGCGGGCGGCCGTGGCCAGGGGAGCGCTGCCGCGTTGGCGTCACGAAGCCTATCTTGCGATGCTGCACGACCTGGAGGAACGGTCGGCGGACACTTGGGACTAGGATCTCTCTGCCCGCGGAGGGCCTCGGCATGGCAGCCAGTCATTCAGAGCACGAGCCCGCGCACGGGACGTTGCGCAGGCGGTGGAAGGGGGTGTGCGTGGCGGCGGCGGCCCGCCTGGCGAGCCGGCCGCGACTGACGCTCGCCCAGATCCAAGCCCGAGGACCGCGACGCGTGCTGATCGTGCGCCAACACAATCAGATGGGGGACATGGTCTGCGCGACGCCGGCCCTGCGGGCGCTGCGGAGATGTTTCCCGAGCGCGGAGATCGTGCTGGTCACCGCTCCCGTCAACCACGAGGTCGTCGCGCACAATCCCCACGTGGATCGAGTCCTGCTGTTCGATCGCACGGTGTGGCGCGATCCCGTCCGGCTGTGGCGTTTCATGCGCGCCCTGCGCCGCTTCCGCCCCGAACTGGCCGTTGTGCTCAACAGCGTCTCGTTCTCCGTCACCAGCGCCTGGATCGCCGCCGTTTCCGGCGCGCCCATGATCATGGGCGGCGATTCGCGGCCCTACGGATGGGATCTGAGTCGGCACCTGTTCTCGCTGGAGATGCCGTCGCGCCCAGACATGGACCGTCATGCCGTTCTGCACAATCTGGCCCCGCTCGAGGCCGTCGGGGTTGCCTCGGCCGGCCTCGAGACGGTCGTCGTGCCGACCGAGAGGGAGGGGGCGGCGGCCGCCGCTCTCGCCGCCCGGCTGCCGGCTGGCCAGGAATTGGTTCTCCTCCATCCCGGCGCCGGCAAACGCGAGAATCGCTGGCCGCCCGCGCGCTTCGCCGCCATCGCGCGGCGTGCGGCGGCGGCGGGCGCGCGCGTCGTCGTGTTGCACGGGCCGGCGGACGGCCAGACGCTGGCCGCTTTCCGCGCCGCCCTGGCGGAGGAGCCCGACGCGGCCGTCCGCGCCCGCGTCGTCGTCGCTTCCACCTTGGCGATGGGTGTCGCCGCGGCGTTGCTGCAGCGCAGCGACCGCTTTCTGTGCAACGACACCGGGATCATGCACGTGGCGGGCGCGGTGGGGGCGCCCACGCTCGCGCTGTTCGGCCCGACCGACCCCCGCCTTTGGAAGCCGCTGTCGCCCTTGGTGTGTGCGCTCAGGGGTGAAAGCAACCGTCTCGACGCGCTCGGCGTCGAGACGGTCTGGTCGGCGTTGCTGGCGCTGCCGTCCCGTCAGGACGGGGTTTCCTGAAGCAGGCGGGCGAGATTCTCGGCCGCCTTCCGGTTGCCCGGATCGAGTTCGATCGCCGTCTCCCACGCCTCGCGCGCCTTCTCGAGGTCACCCATCTTGAAGTGGGCGTTGCCCAGATTCGTCCAGGCGGCGCTGCCGTTGGCGGCATGCTCGATCGCCTCCTGGTACATGGCGATCGCTTCCTCGTAATTCTCCTGCAGGAAGAAGACATAGCCCAGGTTGTTGTAGCTGGCGGACAGCGCGGGGTCGAGCTCGATGGCCTTCTTGAAGTGATTCGTCGCCGCCTCGGCGTTGCCCCGTTCGGTTTCGACCAAGCCGAGGTTGTTGAACGCCTCGACGAATTCGGGGGCCAGCTCCACGGCGCGATTGAACTTCTCCGCCGCGCGTTCAAGATCGCCGCGATGATAGCAAACCACGCCGGCGTTGTTCTCCTTCTTGGCGAGCGCCAGCTTGGCCTCGCGGTTGCCCCGCGCTCGCTCCTCCTGCTCCAGGACGATGTGCTCCTTGACCACGTTGAGCGAGGAGTCGAGGCGCTCCGTCAGCTCCGTGAGCGACAGCAGCATGTTCTCCCATCGCTCGTCCGTCTCCTCGATCCGCCGCTGCAGCGCCTGACGCCACTCTCGGTCGGCGTTCACCGCTTCCCCGCGCGATTCCTGTGCGCGTTCCAGGCGCTCCTGCAGCTCTCGCACTCCCTGGCCGATCTCGCCGGTGGCGCCGGCCAGTTCTTCGAAGCGGCGCTCGACGCCGGCCCGCCACTCGTCCGCCGAGGCGCCTCGCTCCTGGCTGGAACCGTCGGCGTTGGCCTTCCACTCGTCCAACCGCTGGCCCAAGCCGTCCAGACGCGTCTCGATGGCGCTGCGCGTCTCCACGACGCGGGCGGCCAGGGCCTGCGCCGCCGCGTCGTCGTCGGGCTGCTCCACCAGGCGGTGCTCCAGGCGGCGCAGGGGGCCGGCCGTGCAGTCCAGAGCGGTGCGGACTTCGTCCGTCAAGGTGGCTGTCGCGAGTTGGAATCCCTGAGCGATCTCCTCGCCGGTCACGAGGCGCGCGATCTTCTCGATCAGGCAGTTTTCGGCCGCGTAGAATCGACAGACCGCGCCCAGGCACTCCAGGTGCAGCCCGCCTCCGGGGGCCTTCCGGGCTTCGGGACCGCCGCGGCCGTCGAGGTCGACGCTCTTCTCGAGAAGGCCGCTGGCCGGGCCCTCGGACTGCCGCCAGAGCAACGGACAGGTCTTCATGCTCCTTTTCCTCCTACATGCGGTCGTGCACGGCCGCGGTCGGGCGGCAGCTCAAACGAGCACCGCCGTCTTTTCCAGCACCAGGGGCGTTGTTTCAACGGTCTGTTCGAGCAGCCGCCCGTAGCTCCAATTGTGCCACGAGCGCACCCGTTCCTCGTCTTCCGACAGCTGAGCCAGCAGGCGATAGCAGGCGCACGCCTGGGCCCACGCGCCGCGGCATTCCTCGCCGTGGGCGAGCAACCAGAGCGCTCGCTCGCGCTGCGCATCCGGCAGCAGGCACGCGGTTCCGGACAGCGGCATGGTGCGCAACCGTTCCGCCGCCTCCAGCGGTCGGCCGAGCAGGACCAACAGCTCGGCCTGGGCCAGACGGCGCGTCTGCTCCTGCGCCGGCTCCTCGCACGGCTGGGCCAACTGGCGCAGCGCCTCGTCGGGTCGAGCTTGGCGCAGCGGATCCAGCGCCTCGGCCCGGGGGCCGGGCGCCCGCGGCAGATCCTGCATCGTGCGCCGCGCCTCGTCGTGCCGCCCAAGCTCGGTCAGCAGAAGCCCGCGCAGCGTCAGCGTCTCCCGCCGCAGCGCCGCCTCGTCAGGCCCGAGATCGGACGCGACTGCCGTGTCTCCCTCGCCGCCGATCGTCGCCAATTCGGCCAGCGCCGCCTCGGCTTCGCCGCGCGCGTGCAGATACCGCGCGCGTTGCAGATGGACGGCCGGCTCGTCGCCCAGCAGGGGCCGGAGCGCTTCCAGCGCCTTCCAGGCCGCGTCCAGATCGCCGGGCGCCAGTTCCCCGGGCGCCGGCAGCGCGGCCAGCGCCAGGTCCGGCCGCTTGCCGCGCAGATGCACGCGATGCATGACGTCTCGTCGCGGCCAGCTCAGGTCATCCCCGCCGAGCGACTCCAGCACCGCGCACGCCCGTACGTATTCGCGAGACGGCGTGGCGGCCGCCGTAGTCCACTGGTCGAGCCACTCCCAGGCCTGCGCGCGATGTCCGGCGCCGGCGGCGGCGGACGCGGCCAGCACGAGCATCGTCTCGCCACGGATGACCGCCGCGAACTCCCGCGTCAACTCCCAGCTCGCGGGCAACCCCGCCAGGCGCTCCAGCGCCGCCCCGATCAGTCGCTCCAAATCTTCGGCGCGCTTTTCGGCCAGCAGGATACGGGCGCGGGCGCGCACCGGCCCCACCTCGTCGGGCCGCGCCGCCTCGAGCAGCGCCAGCTCCTTGAAGATCCAGTCGGCGCGCGAGGGATCATGCGCGTAGAGCGCCGTGCAGGCTCGCTCCGTGTCTTCCGTCCGCCCGGTCAGGCGCAGGGCCTGGGTCAGCGGCTGCAGGAGGGCCGGGAAGGGGCCCGCGCCGTCCAGATAGTCGCCGAGATCTCCAGCCACTTCGCTCGCCCGGTCGGGTGTCAACTGCAGCGTCTCATTGTAGGCGCGCACGGCTTCGTCACCACGGCCCGCGTCGAGATAGAAGCGCGCCAGCGCCAGGCAGTCCTCGCCTCCGAGTTGGCGCTGAGCTGTCGCGCGGCGCGTGGCGTGCAGGATCTCGCTCTGCAGGCTGGGGTCGCAGCGCAGGGCTTGGCCATGGGCGCGCAGCGCGTCGTCGAGTCGGCCCGCCGCCCGCGCGGCGTCGCCCAGCAGCTTGTGTGCCCTCGCCAGCCCCGGCTTCACGGTCAAGATCGCCTGCAGCAGATCGGTCAGCAGCCCCAGCGGCGGATCGGCCAGCTGCAGGGCCAACTCTGATTCCTGCAGCGCGCCGTTGAGGTCGCCCTCCTCGTACAGCAGGCGAGCCCGGTAGCCGCGCAGGCGCCCGATTTCGGCCGCCGGCAAGGCCTGTTCCGCGCGGGGCAGCACCTGCGTCAGCCGTTGCCAATGGCCCGCGCGCAGCAGACCGTCGAGGTAGGCCAGCCAAACGTCCGCGCGCTCGGGCTCGTCCGCGAGCACGCTCTCGAAGAAGAGAGCCGCCTCGTCGGCGTGCCTGGGATCGTGTTCGAGGGCCGGGCACACTACCGCGATCGCCTGGTCGAGTTGGTCGTCCATCCGCAGCAGCCGCGCCGCGGCCAGCGCGACGTCGGTTCGAGGCGGCCTCTGCTCTCCATAGGCGAGCAGCAGGCGCAGCGCGCGCCCTTCCCCGTCGGCGCTGGCAGCCGCGATCGCGTCCAATTCGCGCAGCGCCCCCTCCTCGTCGCCGCCGAAGAGGCGCGCCGCGGTCGCGGGCCACGCCAGCGCGTCGCGGGCGGGGCCGTCCAGCAGCGCGAGGGCTTGACCGAGCACGCGGGCGTGACCGACGTCGAGCGAGGCGGCGTCGATCAGGGCGTCCCCCAGTTCCGTCAGCCCGGCCGGATCGGCGGCGGCGGCGGCGACCAACCAGGTGCCGAAGTGCGGAGTCCCGCCGTGCGAGGCGAGCGGTCCGAGCAGGGCCGCCAGCGCGGACGGCGTGGGCGCGATCGTCGTGTAGGTGGCGCGGGTCAGCGCCAGCAGATCCGCGTGCTCCTGCTCGGACAGCCCTTGCGCCTCGCGCCAGAGCAATTCCAGCCGGGCGTTGGCGCCGGCCGTGTCGCCGGCGGCGGCGTGCAGCCGGACCAGGCAGTGCAACCAATGCCGGCGGGCAGGCGCCGGCTCGTCTCGTCGGGGGGCGCGGGCGGTGGTCGGAGGGGCCGTCACGACCTCGCCCGTCGCCGGATCGATGACGAGTTCCGGCTTGGCCGCGTCGAGACCGAGACGCTGCTCGAGCGCCCGGACGAGCGGCCGGCCGTGCAGATGGTTGAGGGGAGGGCCGGCGGCCAGGATGCGCGCCAACTCCTCGTGGTCGTCGCCTTGGACCGCCAGCAGTCCAGCCGCCGCGTGCAAGGTGGGCGGCGCGTCGGGGCCGAGATGCGGGGCCAGAACCTCCCGCAGCTTGTCGGGCGCGAGCCCCAGTCGATCCCTCAGGTCGTCCAGCGCCGAGGCGAGCGCCGCGCCGTCGCCCGAGCGCGCCAGCAGCTCGATGCGCAAGAGAGCGTAGAGGCGGGCCTCCGGGCCCTCCGATTTGAGGGCGGGGGCGAGCAACTGGAGCAGCGACGAGGCCCCCTGCGGGTCCAAGGCGATCGCCTCGCGGTAGAGCGCGACGGCCTCGTCATGCCGTCCTTGCAGGCGGGCGAGATGTCCGCGCGTCCGCAGAACGGCGGGCTTTTCGGCGATCAGCGGCATGGCCTCTTCCACGATCGCTTGCACGCGCGCCGCCAGCGCCCGGTCCCGTTCCGCGGCCGACAGCAGCACCGACAGGCCCTCGAGGGAGCGGCCCTCCCGCAGCCTTGCCTCGCCGAGCACGGTCAGCAGGACCGGCGCCAGTTGCTGCGTGCGGCTGAGTCGCTCCAGGAGCGTCAGCAGGGTTCGGCGCTCATCCTCGCTCGTGCGCAGCAGACGGCAAGCATGGCCCGCGGCAGCGTCCTGCGCCTTGAGCGCCAGCGCGCAGTGGAAACTGGCCCACAGCGCCAGGCGCAGCGTGGCGTTCGTGGCGGGATCGGCGCTCGCGCCTGTCTCGGGGTGCTTCTCGAGGCTGGCGATCTTCGTGGCGTAGCGTTCGATCGCCTGCTGCAACTGCGGCTCGGTGAGGCGCTCCAGGACGAGCGCGACCTCGTCGTGCTCGTCTCGCGCCAAGTGATCCTCGTACAGGAACTGCGCGCACGGGAGGCTACTGGTGGCGTCGAAGTGCTCCACGACGGCGGCCAAAGCGTCAGGGCGCTCGTCCGGGTATTGCCGCAGGAGGGTGCGCACCTCGCTCAGACCGGCCAGGGTATCGCCCAGGGCGAGGCACACGCGCGCCAGTTCCAGGCGGTAGGCCGGCGTATCGGGGTGATCTTGGACGAGATCAGTCAGTTTTCTGCGGGCTTTCGCGTGATCGCCCTTGTCGCGCATGGCCCCGACCCGGGCCAAGTTGCGCTCGAGATTCCGATCCATGCCGCTGCCTTTCCTGGCGAAGCCGTACCCCGTGAACATCGGTCGCCGGCGGCGCCTCTTGAGCCCCGGTCGCTGGCGACTGGCGGGGCGGGGGCCCAGCGGTTATTCTCCAGCGTCATGGACGTACCGATCACTTTGCTGGCCTTGCTCTTTTCCGTTGTGGTGCACGAGGTTGCGCACGGCTGGGTCGCCGGGCGGAAGGGCGACCCAACGGCGCGCGAGCTGGGGCGGCTGACACTCAATCCCCTGCGCCACATCGATCCAGTGGGTACGATCCTCGTCCCGGCCGTGCTGGCGCTGCTGCCCGGCGGCATGGTGTTCGGTTGGGCCAAGCCGGTGCCGGTGACTCCCTGGCGGCTGCGCGACCCTCGGCGCGACCAAGCTTGGATCGCCGCGGCCGGCCCGGCCAGCAACCTGCTGCTCGCGGCAGCCTGCGCGATCGCGCTCGGGGCGCTCACGGGCATCCTGGGCCCAGCGCCCCAGCAGGCCGGCGAGTCGCTCGGGGCGGATCTGCGCCTGTTCGCGGACAGGCTCCTGGGCGCGGGCATCTACCTGAACGTGTTGCTGGCGCTGTTCAACCTGATTCCCCTGCCGCCGTTGGACGGAAGCTGGATCGTGCTGCGCTGGCTGCGACCTGACGCGGCGGCCGCTTACGAGCGGCTGCGTCCCTTCGGCTTCCTCATCGTGATCCTGCTGATGAATCTGGGCCTGGGCGGAACCCTCAGCCGCGCCGTCTCGGCCGCGACGGGTCTGTACATCGGCCTAGCGAATCTGGTCCTGGCTGTCTTCCGTTGAACTCGCGGCCCGGGCGGCGCGGCCCTCAAGGGCGGGGCCCCCCGCTTGGGCGGAGGGCCCGGTCGTGAAACTCGGCTGGACACCGGCCGGATCGGCCTACGGAGTCCTGACGATGGGCGACCTGATGACGGGCGGAGCCGCGGGGTAATCGGTCAGGTCCACCGCCACCGTGGCGGGCGCGCTCCGGTTGCCCGCGACGTCCACCGCCACCACGGAATACGTGTTCACCTCGCCGGCCTCCGGCGTGAGATCCTCACACTCGGTCACATCGGTCGGGGTGCCGATGAGCACGAGCGAGTCGCCGGGCTCCGTGCGGTAGGCCAGGAAGCCGGCGAAATCCGCGTCGGTCGTGTTCTCGGCCCAACTCAGCACGATGACCCCGCCGTCCATGGAGGCCTCGAGACTCAGCGGCGTGGCGGGGGGCGCCGTGTCGATAGCCGTCAGGGTCGTGGACGAACTGCCGCACCCGGCCGCCGCGAGGGCGGCGACGGCAAAGATCGCCAATTTCAAGTTCTTGCGCGCCACGATGGTCCTCCTTTGATCCTCATCTCGCACCCGCGGCACCGTCATTGCGGCCGGGAGGGCAGTGGTGTTGGGTCGGGGTGTTGGTCAGGCCCCACCCGGCCGCGCCCCCAAGGCTGCAAGGCCGGTGCCAGCGTCGCCGGCCAGATCTCTAAGCCGCGATGCAGCAAGGAGCTAAGCGGCACGACAGGGCATGGTGAGGAAGCCCGGGGTTTCCCATCGTGGTCCGTTGTTCCCTGACGGGCTCTTTTCCTGCCCGCCGTGTCTTGCAAAGTGCCCGCCGTCGTCTCGGCGAGAGAAACCTGTTGACGTCAAAAGGGGTTATCGGTCACGATGCGATGGCCTGGATCGCTTCCGGCCGGGTTGGGGAGTCATTCGTGAGGAGGGGAGCGCGATGACGAAGGCCGATATCGTCGAGGACATCGCCCAACGCACGGGCCTGACCAAGAAGGAAGTCAGCGAGACCGTGGATCTCTTTCTCTCTCAGATCAGCGATCTCCTGGTGGAGGGGAAGCACTTGGAGATCCGCGGCTTCGGCACCTTCAAGGTCAAGGAGCGCAAGGAGCGGATGGCGCGCAACCCGCGCACCGGCGATGCCGTGCCCGTCCCCTCCCGCCGCGTCCCGATCTTCAAGGTTTCCAAGATGCTGAAGGACAAGGTGGCCCTGTCCTGAACCCGTCCGGTGGCGGGTCTCTCCCTGTTGATTCACTGGCGCACCCGTCCTGCGCGCACGGCTCCGTTCACCGCCGGATCAGGAGTGGTCGCGCCAGGGCGCGGCGACGCCGGAGGCTGTTTGCCGTGAAATGGCTCGACCTGCGCAGCGACACCGTCACGCGTCCCACGCCGGGTATGCGCAGAGCGATGGCGGAGGCCGAGGTCGGGGACGACGTCTTCGGCGACGATCCCACGGTTGCGCGGCTGCAGACGCGGGTGGCCGAGCTGCTGGGCAAGGAGGACGCGCTCTACGTGCCGAGCGGCACGATGGGCAATCAGCTGGCCTTGCGCGCACAGACGCGTCACGGCGACCAGATCGTCTGCGAGGCAGGCGCTCACATCTATCGCTACGAAGCGGGGGCTCCCGCCGCGCTGTCGGGTCTGCTCGTGACGTGCGTCGAAGCACCCGGGGGAGCGCTGCGCTGGGATCTGATCGAACCGGCGCTGAACCCGGTCGATGATCTCCACGCCGCGCCCCCGGCCGTGATCTGCGTCGAGAACACGCACAATCGGGCGGGCGGGCGTATCGTTCCGCAAGACCTATTGACGGAGATCGCCGCGAGCGCGCGCGCGCGCAGCCTGGCGGTTCACCTCGACGGCGCGCGCCTCTGGAACGCGCACGTCGCGACGCGGCTGCCGCTCTCCGAACTCGCGGCCCCCGCCGACACGGTGAGCGTCTGTTTTTCCAAAGGCCTGGGCGCGCCGGTGGGCTCCGTGCTGGCGGGGCCGCGCGCAACGATCGCCAGAGCGAGGCGCCTGCGGAAGCAATGGGGCGGCGGGATGAGGCAGGTCGGGATCCTGGCGGCAGCCTGCCTTTACGCCCTCGACCACCATCTTCAGCGGCTGTCGGAGGATCACGTCCACGCCAGACTGCTGGTGAAGGGCCTCGACCACCCGCTCTTGAAGTCGGTGCATCCGGTTGAAACGAACATCGTGATCCTGGGTGTCGAACCGCCGGCCACGGTGGACGGCCTGCTCGCTCATCTGCGCGCGGACGGCATCCTGGCCGTCGCGTTCGGCCGCGGCCGGGTCCGGCTCGTGCCGAATCTCGACGTCGACAAGGCGGGCGTGGTGAGAGTGCGCGAGTCGCTCGAAGCGTTCGCGGTCTGATCCGCGCGAGGTTGCCGAGTCCGGGAGGAAGACATGAACGGGCAGCAGCAAGGCGGAGCGCTCGCGGACTGGGCCGTGCCGCCGGAGCTGGCGGCCGACATAGCCGGCCGCTTCATCGTCGAGACGGTCGCCGCGGCCGGAGTCGCCGGCGTCGTGGTCGGGCTTTCGGGCGGCATCGACTCCGCCGTGTCGGCGGCGCTGGCGGCGCGCGTCCTCGGCGCGCCGCGCGTGCTCGCCATCTTCCTGCCGTATGAGACGAGCGCGCCCACGTCCCTGACCGACGCGCGGGCCGTGGCCGAAGCGCTGGGCGTGCGCCTGGAAACGCTGGAGATCACGCCCATCGTCGACGCCTTTCTGCAGCGGATCCCCAACGCCGGCCGCGTCCGGCGCGGGAACGTGATGGCCAGAGTGCGCATGACGGTGCTCTACGACCTTTCGGCGCGCGAAAAGGCGCTGGTTCTGGGCACCGGCAATCGGAGCGAGATCTTGCTCGGCTACACGACGCTGCACGGCGACGCCGCCTGCGGACTGAACCCGCTGGGCAGCCTGTACAAGACGGAAGTGCGCCGGCTGGCCGCGTTTCTGGGACTCCCCAAGGCGGTGCTGCACAAGCCGCCCAGCGCCGACCTGTGGGTGGGGCAGGCGGACGAGGATGAGTTGGGGTTCACGTACGCGGAGGTGGACAGTCTTCTGCACTGCATGGTGGACGAGGGACTCGGCGCTCGCCAACTGGCCGCGCTCGGTTTCGCGCCGTCGCTGGTGGAGAAGGTCCGCGCGCGCGTGAAGGCGACGGCCTTCAAGCGCCGGCTGCCGCCCGTCGCGCCGCTGCCGGGGCGCGCGTCGCCCGAGGACACGAACCTGCCGTGAGTGAACCGGTCGCCAACGGGCTGCGACTGCCCCCGATCGATTTCCCGGCCGGCCTCTGCCTGCTGGTGGCCACTCCGATCGGCAACCTGGACGACGTCACGCTGCGGGCGCTCGCTGCGCTCGCGTCCGCCGACGTGGTCTATGCCGAGGACACGCGGCGAACGCGGCGGTTGCTGGCCCGCTACGAGCTGTCCGCTCGGCTGGTCAGCTATCACGACCACAGTCGCGACCTTGTCGTGGCGGGCATCGTGAAGCGGCTGCGCGACGGAGAACGCGTCGTGGTCGTGAGCGACGCCGGCACGCCGGGCATCGCCGACCCGGGCTACACCCTCTTGCGCGCGCTGCGCGAGGAGGGTCTGCCGTGGTCGATCGTGCCGGGGCCGTCGAGCGTGCTGGCAGCCTTGCTGCTGGCGGGTTTTCCCATGGATCGGTTCCTGTTCGCGGGCTATCCGCCGCGCCGGCCCGGTCCGGCGCGCGCGTTCCTGGCCACGGCTCTGGCCGCGGGCTGCACGGCGGTCGTGTTGGAATCGTGTCACCGGGCGCGCGCGACGCTCTCGCTGCTGGCGGAGTTGGCGCCCGCGCGCGAGATCGCGCTCGCGCGGGAAATCACCAAGGTGCACGAGGAGACTTTGCGTGGAACGCCGGCGCAGGTGCTGGCCCAGATGAACGGCCCGCGGCTGAAGGGCGAACTCGTCATCGTGCTGCGGGCGGAGGCGGACGTCAAGCAGGCCGGTGGCGGCCTGGCGGAGGATCCGAGCGCGGGTTCGCTGGGAGGGGACGACCAATGAGCATGGCCGAGGTCAAACAAAAGCTGCGCGGCCTGGCGCGTCCCATTGTGCGCGGTCTCGACCGACTGGGATTTTCGCCCCTGGCCGTCACGCTGGTCGGGCTCGTGATCTCGGCGGGTGCCGGCGTCGCGGCCGCAGGCGGGCGCTTGCGCCTGGCGGCCGTGCTGTTGATCACGGGCGCCGGCTTCGACATGCTCGACGGCGATCTGGCGCGCCTGCAAGGGCGAGTGTCGCGGCAGGGAGCGTTCCTGGATTCCAATTTCGACCGCCTCTCCGAGGCGGCGCTGTTCCTGGGGCTCGTTTGGCATTTCCTGGCCGATGCGCGCCCGGACCGGGTCGCCGTCATGCTGACCGTGACCGCCACCGTCGGTTCCCTGACCACCAGCTACGCGCGCGCTCGGGCCGAAGGACTGGGCGCCGCCTGTCGCGAAGGCCTGTTCCAGCGACCCGAGCGCATGGTGCTCTTGATCGCAGGGCTTCTGCTGGGGGCGCGGCCGCTGTTCTGGGCGCTCGCCCTGCTCGCCCTGCTGTCCGTCGCGACGACCGCGCAACGCATCGTTCAGGTGAGTCGGCGGCTCGCTGCAAAGGACGCATCACGGGAGACAGAGTCATGACCCTCTCTCACGCCCAAGCCGGCGGCCACAGCGGCCTGTTGATCACGTTCGAGGGTCCCGAAGGCTCGGGCAAGACCACCCTCGTGCACGCGCTCACGGAGCATCTGGTGCGAGCGGGCGTCGAGCCCGTCGTGGTGCGGGAGCCGGGCGGCACCGACAGCGGCGAGCAGATCCGGCACGTGCTGCTCGATCCCGCGGGTCAGGATCTTTGCCCCGAGGCCGAACTGCTGCTCATGATCGCTAGCCGGACGCAACTGGTGCGCGAAAAGATCGGACCGGCGCTGGGCGCGGGAATGATCGTGCTGTGCGACCGGTTCGCGGATGCCTCGGTCGCCTACCAGGGATGGGGAAGGGAGTTGGGCATCGACGTCGTCGCTCGCCTGAACGAATTCGCCTTGGCGGGACTCGTGCCGGACGTCACCTTCCTCTGCCTGCTGCCGCCGGAGCAGGGCCGAGCCAGGCTGGTCAATCGCGCGGTGGACCGACTGGACCGCGAAAGCCTCGCCTTCCATCGTCGCGTCTACGAAGGGTATCTCGCGATGGCCGCCTCGGGCGACCCGCGGTTTCACGTCATCGACGCGATGGCCTCTCCCGTCGCCATGCTCGAGGCCGCCCTGGCGAGGCTCAGGAAGCTGGAACATGGTTTGCTTAAATACGTCTAAAGCATTTATGTGAAGGCTGAAACCGTGCCTGCTGAGCGGTGCGAGTCCTGGCGGAAGGTCGATTTATAATGTTGAATGACAACGAGTTGCGATCGACGCCACGGCGCAGCCCGGTCGTGGCCCTGGCCACGGTGCTCTGTCTCGTCGCGCTGCCCCTGCTGCCGGGCGCCGGCGCCCACGGCGGCGATGAAACGCGTTCGACCGGCAATCAGCGTTCCCTGGAAGCCGTGCGGCTGATGGGCACGGTCTACGAGCGGATTCTGCGCGACTATGTGGACGAGGTGGATCCGAAGGCGCTGTCCGAGGCCGCGGTCCGCGGCATGCTCTCCACGCTCGACGAGCATTCCCAGTACCTGCCGCCCCAGAACTACGACGACCTCATGCTGTCCACGGAGGGCGAGTTCGGGGGCCTGGGCATCACGATCGTGATCCGCGATCACTTTCCCACCGTGGTGTCGCCCATCGAGGGCACGCCGGCGTTCTTCATGGGCATCCAGGGCGGGGACCAGATCGTGGAAATCGAGGGCAAATCGACCTACGACTGGAAAAGCGACGACGCGGTCAAGCTGCTGCGCGGCGAGCCGGGCACCCGCGTCAGCATCAAGATCAGGCGCGAGGGCGCCGCCGAACCGATCCCGTTCACGATCACGCGGGACATCATCAAGGTCGAGAGCGTTCCCTATGCCTTCATGATCGGCGACGTCGGCTACGTCCGCGTGCAGAATTTCGCCCGCACGACGGCCGAGGAGCTGCGGGCGAAATTAAATCAGCTCGACAAGCAAGGCGCGCGGGGCATCGTGCTGGATTTGCGCTGGAACCCCGGCGGTCTGCTCACGGCGGCCAAGGAGGTCAGCGAGCTCTTCCTGGAGCGGGGCAAGCTGGTGGTCTTCACCAAGGGCCGGCTGCAGCAGCAGAATGTCTCGTACTACAGCGAGCCGCGCGGGTCCGTTCCCGACCGGCTGCCGATGATCATTCTCGTCAACGGCTCGTCGGCGTCGGCCAGTGAAATCGTGGCGGCCGGCCTGCAGGATCACGATGCCGCCCTCATCGTGGGCAAAACGACCTTCGGCAAGGGGTCGGTCCAGACCGTATTCCGGCTCGACGAGACCTCGGCCTTGAAGCTGACGACGGCGAAGTACTACACGCCGTCCGGCCGCTCGATCCACAAGGATCGCCATCGCGACGATTCGGACCTGGACCTGACGCGCGAGGAGGACGCCGAGGACTCTCCACCGCCCGCGCCGGGCCTGGAGCCGATCGATCCTGAAGTGCCGAGGCACGAGCGGGAGCAGTACAAGACCGACATGGGCCGCACCGTCTACGGCGGCGGCGGCATAACGCCGGACATCGAGATGGAGCAGTCGTTGCTCAACGACTATCAGGTCGCTCTCGAACGCGACGGAGCGCTGTTCAGCTACGCGACCCATTACGCGGCGCGCCACCTGATCACGCCCGCCTTCCAGGTCGACGCCTCGGTGCTGGCCGACTTCCGCGACCATCTCCAGAAACGGGAGAAATTTCCGGACTATCTCCGGGAGTACAAGCTGTCCGTCGCAGCCGCGGACTCCCTCTTCGGCGCCAACCGCGACTATGTCGAGCGCGGCATTCGTCGCGAGATCATGCGCCGGGGCTTCGGCGCCGAGGCCGCCTACAAGGTGGCCATCGAGGAGGACGATCAACTGCACGAGGCGCTCAAGCTCTTCGCGGAGGCCAAGACGCTGCCTGACCTCCTTCGCCTCGCGGCGCGCTGGAACGAGGAGCAGGTGAAGCAAGCGCTGGCCGACGCCAAGGCGGACGCGAAGACGGGCGAGACGAGGCAATAGCGCGCGCGGACGGTGGCCCTTGGGCGCGGCTAGATCCGCGCCAGCGCCTGCCTCAAGTCGGCGATGATGTCGTCCACGTCCTCGAGCCCCACCGACAGGCGCACCATCGCCGGATCGATGCCGACCTTCTTCAACTCGGCCTCGCTGTACGTCGAGTGGGTCATGGTGGCGGGATGCTCGATCAGCGTGTCGACGTCGCCCAGACTCACCGCCAACGTGCAAAGCTCCACGTTGTTCATCACGACGCGGCCCGCCTCGCGGCCGCCCTTGACCAGGAAGCTGATCATGCCGCCGAAGCCGCGCTGCTGGCGCCTGGCAAGGTCGTGCTGGGAGTGGGTGCGCAGACCGGGGTAGATGACGTCGGTCACCTTGGGGTGGTAGCTCAGGAAGTTCGCGATCTCCAGCGCGTTCTCGCTGTGGCGGTCCATGCGCACGGGGAGGGTCTTGAGACCGCGCAGCAGGAGCCAAGCGTTGAACGGCGAGATGATCCCGCCCACGTCGCGCACCGTTTCGAAGCGCGCCTTCTGGATCCACTCCGTCGAGCCGACGAGGATGCCAGCCACCGTGTCGCCGTGCCCGCCGATGTACTTCGTGGCGCTGTGCAGCGCGATGTCGGCGCCCAGATCGAGCGGGTTCTGGTAATAGGGCGTGCAGAACGTGTTGTCGACCAGCAGCGGCGCGCCCGCCTGCCTCGCGATCTTCGCGACCGCGGCGATGTCGGTGAGCACGAGCGTCGGATTGGCCGGGGATTCCACGTAGACCAAGCGGGTCTTGCGCGTCATCGCGCGCGCGAAGTTCTGCGGATCGCGGGCGTCGACCTCGGTCACGCTGATGCCCAGCTTCGGCAGCGTGTGCGTGAACAGCTGATGCGTGCCGCCGTAGAGCGTGTCACCGGACACGACATGGTCCCCGGCCACGCAGCACGTCAGCACCGCGGTCGTCGCCGCAGCCATGCCGCTGGCCAGCGCCAGCGCCGCCTGGCCGTTTTCCAGGTACGCCATTTCGGTCTCGAGGGCCGTCTGGGTCGGGTTGCCCAGTCGCGTGTAGAAGTAGCCCGTCTCCGTGCCGGCGAAGATGGCGGCCCCCTGCTCGGCGCTCTCGAAGGCGAACGTCGAGCTCTGGAAGATGGGCGTCGAGACGGCGCGGATCGGGCGCTCGGCGGCGTGCTTGTCGAGGTGCTTCTTCCCGTGCACGCAGAGAGTCGCGAATTTCCAGGGCCGTTTGCCGCTCATCTTCCCTTCCCCTTTCGCCGGCGGCTCGGCGCGGCGAGTCCGCGCAACGCCTCCAGGCGCGGCAATTCCTCCCACGGGAACTCCGGCCCGCGCCGGCCGAAGTGACCGCCTACGGCCGTGCAGGCGTAGATCGGCCTGCGCAGATCGAGCGTTTCGATGATGCCGGCGGGCGAGAGGTCGAAGTGGTCGCGCACGATCCGCGCGAGGCGCGCGTCGGTCAGCCGGCCGGTGCCGAAGGAGTCCACCTGCACGACGATCGGCTCCGGATGGCCGATCACGTAGGCGATCTCCACCGCGCAGCGCGAGGCGAGACCGGCGGCCACCAGATGCTTGGCCGCGCAGCGCGCTCCATAGGCGCCGCTGCGGTCGGGTTTGGTGGGGTCCTTGCCCGAGAGGGCGCTGCCGCCGTGGGGACAGGCCGACCCGTAGCAGTCGACCGTGATCTTGCGGCCGGTCAGTCCGCTGTCGGCTCGCGGCCCGCCGTGCGTGAACGGCCCCGTCGGGTTGGTCCAGATCCGGGTGCTGGCGTCGAGCAGGCCGGTCGGCGCGAGCACGGGCCTTATGACGTGCCTGATGAGATCGCGGCGGATGCGCGCCATTTCGATCTCGGAGCGGTGGTGGGCCGAGACCACCACGTGCGCCACGCGGCGCGGACGCCCCCGGGCATCGTGTTCGATGGTCAATTGTGTCTTGCCGTCGGGATGGAGCCAGTCGAGCGGGCCGTCTGTCCGGGCCCACGCCAGGCGCTCTGCCAGCCGATTGGCCAGATAGACCGGCGCGGGCATGAACTCGGTGCCCCCGGGCAGCGCCCGGCCCTCGTCGGTGGCATAACCCACGACCACGCCCTGATCGCCGGCGCCCTTGCGATCCACGCCCAGCGCCACGTTGGGAGACTGCTCCTCCAGCATCACGATCACGGCGCAGCTCTGGTAATCGAAGCCGGTGGACGGGTCGTCATAACCCACCTGCGCGATCGTCGCGCGCACCACCGAGGCGATGTCCACGTAGCACTTCGTCGTGATCTGGCCCGTCACGACCACCATGCCCGTCGTCACCAACACCTCGCACGACACGCGCGCGAAACGGTCCTTGGCGAGGATGGCGTCGAGGATCGAATCGCTGATCAGATCGCACAATTTGTCGGCGTGGCCCGCCGTCACGGCTTCGGCGGTCATCGTCCTGCCCGTGCTCATGGCACCTCCAGCGGCGGGAATGGGCTTGCAATCACGCGAGCGTCTGAAACAATGTGCGCCCGAATACGTCCTCTGGGCCCGAAGTTCGCGCCAGGTCCCCCTTGCCTGAGGATCGGTTGATAATGGGCGTCCAGCCGGATGATGTCAACACGGGTTGCTCAGCCATCTCCGTACAGTCATTGAACTTCGCCTATGTCAGCGCCCCCGTGCTGACCGACGTCACGTTCACGCTGCATCCCGCCGCGGTGGGACTGCTCGGCCCCAACGGCTCGGGGAAGACGACGCTCCTGCGCGCCCTGCTCGGGCACCTGCCCCTGCCGCCGGCGGCCGTGAGCGTGCTGGGACACGACATGGCCCTGGCGGGCCGGGTCGCGCGCTCACGTTTGGGCTGGATGCCGGAGCGCGGCGGGCTTTTGCCGGGCATGAGCGGCGTGGCGATGGTGTCCTACCTGGGCGAATTGGCCGGCATGCCCGCGCGCGACGCCCTGCAGCGCGCGCACGAGGTCATCGACTACGTGGGGTTGGCCGAGGAGCGATACCGCCCGGTCCAGGACTACAGCCAGGGCATGCGGCAGCGCATCAAGCTGGCGCAGGCGCTCGTGCACGATCCCGCGTGGCTTTTTCTCGACGAGCCGACGAGCGGACTCGATCCCAAGGGCCGCGCGGCCATGCTCGGACTGGTGCGCGATCTGGCGACCCAGAAAGGGCTGGGAGTCATCATCTCCACGCACTTACTGGCCGACGCGCAGGCGGTGTGCTCGGAAATCCTCGTGCTTCGCGAGGGGCGCCTGCTCGCCCACGAGCGCGTCGCGCCGGCCCGCGAGGGGGCGCAGGAACGGTTCGAGATCGAGGGATTCGGCGACGAGACGGCCTTCGCGGAGCGGCTGCGCGCGGCGGGGGCGACGGTGGCGCGCGACGGGCGTTTCACGGTCGTGTCCGTGCCGGCGGGACGAGGCGCGGCCGTGATTCTGGAAGCCGGCGCGGCCTGCGGCTATGCGATGCGACGGATGAGACGACGGGCGGTCACGTTGAGCGAGCATTTCCTGGAACTGGTGGAGGGCTGAGCGATGCCCGTCTACGAGCGGGGATATCGACACTGGGAACCATCAGGTCGCGCGCCAGCGGCGCCGTGGTGGGTGATCGCCCGGCGCGGCATCCTGTCGCCGCTCAAGCGCAGGCCCTTCCTGCTGCTGTTGTTGCTGGCGTGGGTGCCGGCTGTCGTGAAGGGGACCATCCTCTATTTCTCCGTGCAGTCCGGGGATCTGCTCAAGTTGCTCGGCGGCACCTGGGCCGACGTCGACGCGGCGGGTTTTTTCGCGTTCATCGAGCGCCAGGACTCGTTCGTCATGATTCTGCTCGCGATCGTCGGGTCGCCGCTCATCGCACGCGATCGGGCGGAAAACGGGCACGCGCTCTACTTCGCCCGCCCGCTGACGCTGTTCGACTACGTGGCGGGCAAGGGGCTGATCGCGCTCTTCTACATCCTGGTCGTGACCCTGGCGCCGGTTCTGCTTCTGGCGATTTACGGCTACCTTGTCACCTCGGGCGCCACCGGTTTTGACATGCTGCTGCTCACACCGCTGCGCGCGACGGTGTTCTGCCTGCTGACGGGCGCCAGCCTGAGCCTCGTTCTGCTGGCGCTCTCCGCCGCCGGCCGGCGCACGGTGTTCGTCGTGCTGGGTTGGCTGCTGCTCTTCTCGGGCACGCAGATCATCGCGCGCATCCTGTCGTTGTTCGGGGGGCCGTGGATGCGGGTGTTCGATTTCCGGGCGCAGTATTTTCACGCCGGGTCCGTCCTCTTCGGCGCTTCGCCGCGGCTGGACTATCCGCCGCTGATCAGTTGGCTGCTGATCCTCGGCTGGACGATCGGCGCCTGGGTCTTTCTGCGGCGGCGCATCCGGCCCGTGGAGGTCGTGTCGTGACCGAGGACGCGCGCGCGGCGGAGGTCTCGATCGGGGCGGCGGACCCGGACGCCGCGCCGGGCGCCGTGCTCGAGGCGCGCCGGGTGAGCAAATGGTTCGGCGAGGTGATCGCCGTCAACGGCAGCAGCCTCACCGTGGGGCCGGGCGTGACGGGACTGCTCGGCCTCAACGGCGCCGGCAAGACCACCCTCTTCAAACTGCTCGCGGGCCTCATCGAGCCGAGTCAGGGGGAAGTGCTGGTTTACGGGCGCCGGCTGCGCCGCGAAGTGGGGCTGTTCCGCCGCATCGGCTTCTGTCCCGAGAGCGAAGCCATGCCGGACTGGCTCACGGGCCGAGAGTTCATCGCGCTGATGCTGCGCCTGATGGGAACGCCCGCGCCGCAGATCGGCCCCCGCGCCGACGCGATCCTGGCGCGGCTTCACTTGGCGGACGCGGCCCACCGCCGCATCGGCGGTTACTCCAAGGGCATGCGCCAGAAGGTGAAGATGGCGCAGGCTCTCGCCCACGATCCGGACATCGTGTTCCTCGACGAGCCCCTCAACGGCATGGACCCCGTCTCGCGACACGAAATCATCGCGCTGGTGAGCGAATTGGGCCGGGCCGGCAAGACCATCCTCGTATCGAGCCACATCCTGCCCGAGATCGAAACAATGACGCGCAACATCGTGCTCATCCACCACGGCAAGGTGCTCGCCGAGGGCGACATCACCGAGATCCGGGACCTGATCCGAGATCGTCCCACCATCGTGGCGTTCACGTCGTCCGATCCGCGCCGGCTCGCGGCGTTCCTGGCGGGGCAGGAGCTGGTCGTGGGCGTGGAACTGGACGATCGCGGGCGGGTCGTGGCGCGCACGGACCACGCCGTCGGCTTCTATCGGGCGCTGCCGGCCTGGCTGCTGGCGGAAGGGCTGCCGGTGGAGGAGATCGAGACGCTGGACGACAGCCTGCAAGCGGTTTTCGATTACCTGGTGGGCGACTGACCGCAGCGCGCGCCCGGCGCGCGACGGAACGGAGGGAAGGTGAACGGGCTGGGCAGACTGCGAGCGAGTGGACAGCCGTCCGCGCCCGCTCTGGAGCGGACGCTGCCGCTGGCCGCGGCCGCGTTCTGGATCGCTTGGTTTTCCTGGCGGGAAATGGCACGCCGTCGTCGCCTGCTGGCCGTCGCGGCCGTCATGCTCGTGCCGGTCGCCTGCACCGTCGCCTGGCGACTGCTGGGCAGCGCCCAACTGTTCCCCGCCAACGTGATGCTGGCGAACCTGAGCATGCTCTACCTGACCTTCCTGACTGTTCTCGTCTCGCTGGCCTTCGGGATCACCGCCGTGGGGGAGGAAATCGAGGAGGGCACGATCATCTACTACTGGACGCGGCCCATCGGCCGCTCCGCCATCTACATCGGCCGACTCGTCGCGGCCCAGACCGTGGCCGCCGCGCTGCTCGCCCTCTCGCTGGCCGCCTGCTTTGTCGTGATGACCGTCGGCAATTCGGGCGTGGTCACCAGCCGTTTCGTGGAACTTTACGCGCGATCGGTCGCCGTCGTCACGCTCGGCTGCGCCGTCTACACCGCGATCTTCGCGGCCATGGGCGCCGGCCTCAGGCGGCCTCTGATCGCCGCTCTGATCTACGCCTTCGGCTGGGAGGCCATGACCGGTCTGATCCCGGCCCGCGTGCAGCAACTGACGGTCGTCTTCCACCTGCGCAATCTGGTGCGCAACACGGAGGCCGGCACGTCCTCGTTCCCGAATCTGCTCCTGGAGCTGCTGCGGCAGCTGCGCCACGAGGCGCCGCTGCCCGAGTGGCGTTCGCTCGTGACGCTGCTTTTGGTCATGGTCGTGGTCACGGGTCTCGGCGCTTGGCTGCTGCGCCGCAAGGAGATCTTTCGCTGAAGATGCCGTCCCGCCCGTCCGAGTCCGCGCGCCGGCCCGCCGCGCCGACCTGGCGCGAGCAGGCGGTGTTGCCCATCGCTTTCTACGGCCGAGACACGCGAGTCGTCGCGCGCGACCTGATCGGGTGCGTCGTGACGACCGGCAACGGCGCGACGCTCGCAGCGGGGCGCATCGTGGAGGCCGAAGCCTACGGCGGACGGGAGGATCCGGCGTCCCACGCCGCCCGCGGACCCACGCGGCGCGCCGCGATCATGTTCGGACCGCCCGGCGTGGCGTACGTCTACCTGATTTACGGTCTCAACCATTGCCTGAACTTCGTCACCGAGAGAGACGGTGTCGCCGGCGCGGTGCTGATCCGGTCGCTCGAGCCGCTGGCGGGGGTGGCGCTCATGGCTCGTCGGCGAGCGGCCGGCCGGAACAGCCCCGGCGCGCTATCGGCGCGCGAGCTCTGCCGAGGTCCGGGCAATCTCTGCCGCGCGCTCGGGATCGATCGGCGCTGGAATGGGCTGTCCCTGCGAGGTCCGCGACTGCGGGTCCTGGCCCGCCAGGGCCCCCGCCCGCCGCTGATCGCCACCCCGCGCCAGGGCGTGCGCGCGGCGGCCGAGCGTCCCTGGCGTTTCCTGGACGCCGCCAGCGGATGCGTCAGCGGGGCCCGGGCGGGCGCCGCGGCCCCTGGCGGGAGGGCGCGGCGGAGAGTTTGACACCCGCCGGCAAGTCGTATTACATGACCAGCGATTCCTTCCGGCGGGCCGGTCTCCCCCGCCCGCCTGCCGGCCCGAACCGCGCGAGGGCGACCTCGCCACATCCCCCGCCGCGCGGGGGACAGCGGATGGAGGCTTCCATGCCCGGATTCAGACGCAGCTGGGACGCGCTCCTTGCCGCGCTCGTTCTGCTGGCCGTCGCTCTGCCGGCGGCGGCGGGCGACTACCGCGAGCTCGAGCAAGAGGTGCGGGAGTTCACGCTGCCCAACGGCATGCACTTTCTGGTCGTCCGGCGCCCGGAAGTGCCGGTGTTCTCGTTCAACGTCTACGTCGACGCCGGCAGCGTGAACGAGGTGCAGGGCATCACCGGACTGGCTCACATCATCGAGCACATGGCTTTCAAGGGCACGACGGAGATCGGAACGTCCGACGCCAAAGCCGAGCGCAGGGCCATGGTCGCCGAGGACGCGGCCTTTGCGGCCCTGCAGGCCGAGCGCCGCCGGGCAGCGGCGGCCGACAGCGTGCGGCTGGCCGCTCTGGAGGAGGCCTTCGCGCGGGCGAAGGAGGCGGCGCGGCAGTTCGTGGTGAGCAACGAGTTCGCCCAGGTCGTCGAGAACAACGGCGGCGTCGGTTTGAACGCCTCCACCTCGTCCGACGCCACGAATTATTACTACAGCTTCCCGTCCAACCGTCTCGAGCTGTGGGCCTATCTCGAGAGCAATCGCCTGGCGGCTCCCGTCTTTCGCGAATTCTACACGGAGAAGGACGGTCCGGTGACGGAGGAGCGCCGAATGGCGGTGGACAACAACCCGATCGGCATGCTCGTGGAACAGCTCAGCGGCATGGCCTTCAGCGCCCACCCCTACGGCCATCCCCTGGTGGGATACATGTCCGACCTGAATTCGATCACCCGGACGCAGGGGGATGACTTCTATCGGGCCCATTACGTGGGCAACAACATGGCCTGCGCGATCGTGGGCGACGTCGACTACGACGAAGTGAAGCGAGTCGCGGACAAGTATTTCACGCGGATTCCGGGTCCGGCGCCGACGCCCGAAGTCGATACGGTCGAGCCCAAACAGCTGGGCGAGAAGCGGATCGTCATCGAGCACACGGCGCAGCCGCTGGTCCTGATGAGCTACCACAAGGGCAGCGCCACGGATCCCGACGACGCCGTGTACGAGGCGATCGCCGACGTTTTGGGGCAGGGGCGGACAAGCCGGCTGTACCAGGGCCTGGTCAAGGACCGGAAGATCGCGGTGCAGGCAGGCGGCTTCAGCGGTTTTCCGGGCTCGAAGTATCCGAACCTGATGCTGATCTATGCCGTGCCGGCCAACGAAGTCGAGCCGGAGGAGATAGAGACCGCCCTCGTGGCCGAGATCGAACGCCTGGCGGCCGACGGCATGACAGCCGACGAATTGGCGGGGGTGAAGCGGCGGGCGCGGGCGAACTTCATCCGCTCGCTCCGGGGTAACATGGGCCTGGCGCGCCAGCTCACCCACTATCAGATGATCACCGGCGACTGGCGCAACCTGTTCAAGCAGCTGGACGAGATCGAGGCCGTCACCCTCGACGACGTGCAGCGCGTGGCCGGCGCGCTGTTCGCGGCCACGAACCGCACGGTCGCGATGATCCGCACGCGGGACCAGGGCGCCGAGCAGGCCGCGGCCCGTTGACCGGCGGCGCGGCCGCCCCCGGCGGCCCATGAGGAAGGGACGAGATGAACGGCAAACTCAGAATCCCGGTGCTGGCGCTGACCCTGACGAGCCTGTGCGTGACGGCGGCCGCGCCGGGCTGGGCGGCCGGCCGGGGCGGCCGGCCCTGGGAAAAGATCAAGATCCCCTCCCTGGGCGACGTGCAGATCCCCGCCTACGAGCGCGTCCAGTTGCCCAGCGGCTTGGTGCTCTACCTGTGCGAGGACCACGAATTCCCCCTGATCGAGCTCTCGGCGACGATCCGGACCGGCGGCATCCACGAGCCGGCCGACAAGGTTGGGCTCGCCGGGATGACCGGCTCGGTCATGCGGACCGGCGGCACCGCGAGCTGGTCCGGCGACGAGATCGACGCGACGTTGGAGGCGATGGGCGCGCAGGTCGTGACGTGGATCGACACGGAAGGCGGCGGCGCCTATCTGTCATGCCTCAGCGAGGATTTCGACCAGGCGCTGGCCATTTTGGCGGAGATCCTGGCCTCGCCGCGCTTCGAGCCGGCGAAGATCGACCTGGCGAAGCAGGAGCAAAGGGCGGCTATCGCCCGGCGCAACGACGACCCCGCGAGCATCGCGGGGCGCGAGTTCCAGCGCGTGATCTACGGCCCCGACCACCCGCTGGCGCGGACGACGGAGTACGCGACCATCGACGCCGTCACGCGCGACGACATGGTGGCCTTTCACCGCGATCACGTCGGTCCCGACCGCGCGTTCATGGTCGCGATCGGCGACTTTGAGGCCGTCGCGATGAAGGCGCAGCTCGAGCAGGCGCTGGCCGGCTGGCCGCGGGCCGCCCAGCCGCTGCCCGCCGACCCGCAAATCCCGGAGTTCCCGCGCACCGTGAACGTCGTGGACAAGTCGGATCTCACGCAGTCGACCGTGTACCTGGGGCACCTGGGCATCCGCGCCACCGACCCCCATTTCGCGGCGATCCAGGTCGCGAACCGGATCCTGGGCAGCGGCTTCGCGTCGCGCCTGTTCGTGGAGGTGCGCAGCAACCGCGGCTATGCCTACAGCACGGGCAGCGCCGCGGGCACGGGCTTTCGCTTCCCGGGAGTCTTCGCGGCCTTTGTCGGCACGAAATCCGGCAGCACGCAGGACGCGACCCAAGTGATCATCGATCAGATCACGAGAATGACCACCGAGCCGGTCACGGACGAGGAGTTGCAGCGCGCCAAGGACGGCATCCTCAACGCCGAGGTCTTCAACTACGACACCAAGCGCGAGATCCTCGACCGGCAGGTGCTCTTCGAGATGTGCGGCTATCCGCCCGATTTTCTGCAGACGTACATCGCGCAGGTCAGGCTGCTCACGCCGGAGCAGGTGCTGGCCGCCTGCCGGGCGGTCTGGAAACCGGAGAACCTGTCCATCCTCGCCGTCGGCAACCGCCAAGCGTGGGACGGCGACCTGAGCTGCTTCGGCCCGGTCAACGAAATCGACATCACGATCCCGGAACCCGCGCCCAAGTTCGAGGTCCCCAACGCCACGCCCGCCAGCCTGGAGCAGGGGCAGTCGTTGCTGGCGAAGGCCGCGGAGACGATCGGCGGCCGGGGCATCGCGGGCCTCAAGGGCTGGCGCCGCAAGATCCAACTCAACGCCACGATCCAGGGCATGGCGCTCCAGTTCGGGATCGAGGAAGCAGCGCTGCTGCCCGACAAATTGCGCCAGGTGCAGACGACCCCGTTCGGGAGCATGACGCAGGTCGTCGACGGCCAGACCGGCTGGGCCGAGACGCCGCGGGGACGGGAACAGTTCGACGGCGAGAGGGCGGCCAAGGTGCGCGAGTCCCTGGACACCGATCTGCTCAGGGTGCTACGGGACCGCGCCAGGCTCACCTGTCAGGCGCTCGAGCCGATCGAGCTCGACGGGCGTCGTTACGACCGCGTGGTCGTGACCGGTGCCGGTGGCCACTATCTGCTGTACTACCTCGATCCGGAGACCGGCTTGCCGGCCATCGAAGAGACTCCGACCGAGTCGCCCGTGACCGGTTCCCCGGTGTTGCAGCAGACCGTGTACGGAGACTATGCGACGCAGGGCGGCCTCAACGTGGCGCACACCTTCACCATTCGGCACGACGGCGAGACGTTCGCGACGGGCACGCTCGAGTCGTTCGAGGCGAACCCGCAATTCGACCCGGGCGAGTTCCGGCAGGATTGACCGGCGTCGGCGGCGGTGATAACCTCTACCCGTTGCACGGCGTGGCGCCCGCGCGGCGCGCCGCCAATAGAAAGCCGCTTCACGGTCACCCGAGCCCATTCCAAGGTTGCGCCAGCCTTGTGCTCGATCCCGGGTCGTCACCAGTGAAGCAGCTTGGCCTAATTGTATCACGATTTTCAGTCTTATTGTTCATTAATTTGCATTGTTGTTATAATCGTAAGTCTTGCGGTCGGTTAGGCGCTTCCGGAGTGCGATGGCAGCGCAGTCTGGCCGCAGGTGAAGGGCCCGCCGCGTTCTTGCGTCTCAGTTGGCTGTTGATCCTCTTGTGCGGCGCGCCGCCGCCCGCGCCCGCTGGCCCGGCCGAACCCGACGCGCGCGCCGTGCCCTGGACGGCGCTGCGACGTCTCTCGCTCGAGGCGGGACGGCCGCTGCCGCTGTGTCGCCCCCTGTCCGAGACCGAGATCGCGGACCTCTTGGCCGAGGTGGCCGGCGCGTCGACCGACGCGCTGGAGGATGCCGGCGAACGAGCGCTGCTGGCGCGCTTGCGGGCGAGGTACGCGAACGAGCCGGCGGCCTGCGTGCGCACGGGGGGGCGCGGGCGTGGGGGCCTTTTCGAATTGGGCGAGATCGTGGCGGGGCAGGCGGGCCTGGCGGCGCCGGCCGGCTTGTCCGTCGTTTTCGAGCCGTGGCTGACGGCGCAGAGGGGACGGACCTGGCTGACGGCGTGTCCACGGCTGAAGGGGAGGATCAGTGGCGGCGGCCGCGCGCTGCCCCCGCTCCTGGACTATGCGGACTGGCCGGCCGCGACCTGGGGGCCGGTCCGCGGCGCCGCCCGCCGCGACGAGGGCCCCTGGCGCCTGGACTGGCCGCTGGCGGCGGCCGGCGTGCAACTGGGCGGCTGGGCGATCGCCGGCGGGCGCTTTCCCGCCGCCACCGGGCTGGGCGATGGAGGAGGGCTGATTCTGGATGACACGGCTCCCTCCTTCCCGTGCGTGGTGGTGCGGCGCCGCGCGCCGTTCGCCTGGCGCGGTTTCTTGAGCCCGCTCGCGCCGCGCCAGCTGCTCCTGCGCGTCGGGCGTCTGTCGGAGCGCGCTGCCGCGGCGGCCACGGGCTGGTCCCCGCCGCGGTCCTGGCGCGACGAGCCATGGTTCCTGCAGTGGCTCGTCGCGTGGGAGCCCGCCCGCTGGCTCACTTCGGGCGCCTCGCTCGGCGCCCTGGCGCTGCCCCGCGCGGGCACGCTGTGGCCCGACGTGTTCCAGGTCGCCTTCCCCGCCCTGTCGGCCACCGAGAACGAGCTGGAGCGAGGACCGGTCACCGACCGCATCTTCAGCGTCATGTTCGAGGCGCGCTGGCGCGGTGCCCCTTGGATCGTGTTGCCGTCGGCCGCCGGCCGAGTGTATTGGGAATATGGGGGGGAGGATTTCAACCCGCCCGGCCTGGTGCCGCTGGTGCCGCAGATCTCGGCCCCCGCGTCGGTGTTGGGGGCTGAGCTGGTGGGGCCGCGCTGGGACCTGCTCGTCGAGTTCGCCGAACTCGAGCACCCGCGCGTGCTCTGGTACGCCCACCACGCCTTCGACGATGGCTACGCGCACGATGGCTGGGTGCTCGGACATCCGCTCGGCGGCGGCGGTCGCTCCCTTGCGGGCGAGGCCCGGTGGAGACCGCGCGGCAGCGGCCGCGAGCTGGTGTTGCGTGGCGAGCGGATGACGACGGGTCGGCCCGGCGCCACGCCCGGCCGCGCGCGGCGGTGGACGGGGGAAATGTCGTGGCGCGCCGCGGACGGCCTCGGCCCCTGGGGCGCTACCGCGGCGTGGACCCGCGAGCGCGTGGAGCTGTTCACGGGCGCGGCAGCGTCAGCCGATTGGTGGAGCCTGCAGCTCGTGCTGCAGAAATGACCGGTCCGGAACGCTCGCCGCCTGCCGAACTCGGACCACCCCGGTCCGCTGGCGCGACGGCGCCCCAACGGAGGAGCCGGAGCATGCCGAAGCCGCCCATTCTGCCGGCCGTCGATTGGGCCGCGGTCTTCACCGCCGCCGTGCCCTTCGCCGACTGGCTGCGCGACGGAGAGTCGGAGGAGAACCGCGCCGCCATGCGTCGAGCCGCGGCGGAGCAGGTCTTGACCGCGTCAGATGCCGCGCGGCTGGCGGCTCTCGGACGGCCCGTCCACGTCGTGGCTTTCGCCGAGGACTGGTGCGGGGACGTGGTGCGCCACGTGCCCGTGCTGGCGCGGCTGGCGGCGGCGGCCGGGGATCGTCTGCGCGCGCGCTACCTGGCCCGCGCCGCGGCGCCGCAGATCTTCTGCCGCTTCCTCACCAACGGCGGCGAAGCCGTGCCCAAATTCGTGTTCCTGAACGATCGCTGGGTGGAGTGCGGGAACTGGGGTCCGATGCCGGCCCGCGGCCGCGAAATCATCGCCCGCGGCAAGGCGTGCGGCGACGTGTCCGCGGCGCGCCGGCGCGTGGCCGACCTCTACGCCGCCGATCCCGGACGGCGTGAAGTGGTCGAGGAATTGCTTTGCCTGCTCGAAATCGCCGCCGCCGCCGCGCCGTGACCGGACAGCGGCCGCCGGCGTTCGCCGCGCGTCAGGGCGCGTCGCGCAGCCTCACGGTCGGCGCCGCGGCGAGACGCGGCACGCGCGCGCGCACCTGCGCCTCGACCGCCGGATCGCTCGGCAGCCAGACACCGGCGCGGCCGGCTCGCCAGAGCACGGCCGAGCTGTCCGCGAACAGGGGACCGGGCGGCAGCGTGCGAGCGAGCGCGACGGCGCGCGCCACGTCCGCTTGCGCGCGGACGGCATCGCGCCGCGCGTCCTCCCAGCCCTGCACGTGGGCGGGCGCGACCAGTTGCACCACGGCCATCCAGAGCGCCAGCACCAGCGCGCGCGCTCCCGTCGGCCAGGACGGCCGCCGCTCCTTCAGCCAAGCGGCCAAGCCCAACCAGACCTCCAGTCCGAGCGCGGGCAGCAGGACCGTCAGGTAGCGCAGCGTGTGCGAGAGAGCCGAGTACTGCACGATCAGTAAGGCGCTCGTCAGCACGAGCAGGCGCAGCGGCGCGGCATCGTTGGCGGCCGGCGCGCCGGTTGGCCCGTACCGCCTGACCCGGCGCGGCAGGATCAGCAGCAGCGCGGCCAGCCAGAGCGGCCAGGGCAGCCAGCGTCCCAAACGCGCCGCGAACCAGTTCAGTCCGGCCAGCGTCTTGGTCGCGATCAGGGCGGGGTCGCGCGCGAGCGTTTGCCAGAAGGGCTCCGGCGACAGCGACTGGTAGATGGAGTAGCCGGGCCAGGCCGGGGTCTCCTTCAGGTGCTCGGCGTAGGCCTGGAGCGTGAAGGCGGGGTTGCCCGTGAGGGCCAGATTGCGCGCGCCCCAGGGCACGAGCGTCAGCGTCCACGCGACCGCGCACGCGACGCCCGCCCTGCCGATCAGGCGCCGCCGGCCGACCAGCCAGAGCCAGGGCACCCAGCACAGATCCAGGCGCACGAGCGCGACGCAGGCGGCCAGCGCGCCGTCGACCGCGCCGCGCCGCCACGAGGCCGCGTCGCCGGGCGGGCTCTCCCGCAGCCGCCACCAGAGCAGCGACAGCGCTAGGCCGGCCGGTGCCTCGACCTGCGCCCAGCCGGTCGTCATGGCGAGCAGCGGGCTGGCCAAGAGCAGAAGCAGCCACGGCAGGGCGGCCTCGCCCAGGCCGCAACGACTCGCGGCGGCCAGGCCCGCGGTTGCCGCGAGGGAGAGCAGCAGCAGGGCCAGCAGGCGGGCTCCCTCCACGGCCTCCTCGGGATCGTCGCGCGCCGCCGCCACCGGCACCGTCAGCAACAGCGGCCAGGCGGGCTGGCGATGCACGAGCGGCTGGGGCACGTCGCGCGCGAACGGGAAGGCCAGCGAGAGCGGATAGACCGTGTCGCTCAGGAATCCGTCTCCCCGCAGCAGATGGCGCGCGACGGCAAGGTCGTCGTACAGGTCGGCGTCCGGGCCGGGCGGGGCGGGCGGGTTCAGCGCGCCCCATGCCGCGGCGAAGACGGCGGCCGCAGCGAAGACGGTCAACAGCCTGACGGCGCCGCGAGCCGGCTGCGGGCCAGCGCCGCTCATGTCCTCAGTTGCCCCGGCTGCCCGGCTTGACCGCCGGTGTGCCGGCCGCGCAGAGCGGGCAAGTCTGGGGCGGCCAGGTCGCCACCTCGACCCGCGCGAGCGCCTGCAGCGGCAGCGGCAACTCCGCGGTGCCGGACGTGCGGTCCACGATGGCGGCCAGGCCCGTCACGAGGCCTCCTTGCTCCGTCACGACGCGGACCACCTCCAGCGTCGACGTGCCTCGCGTGACCACGTCCTCGACCACGAGCGCCTTTTCGCCCTTCTCGAGCGTGAATCCGCGCCGCAAGGTCATGCGCCCTTCGACCCGCTCCGTGAACACGAAGCGACGGCCCAGGGCTCTGGCGACCTCGTGCCCGATCAGGATACCCCCCATCGCCGGGGACACGACCACGTCGGTCTCGAGCGCGTCGCAGCGCTCGGCGATCTGACGCCCGAGCTCGCGCGCCAACTCCGGGAACTGCAGCACCAGGGCGCACTGGAAGTAGGTATCGCTGTGCAAGCCGCTGCTGAGCAGGAAGTGTCCTCGGTGCAGGGCTCCCAGCTCGGTCATCAGGTCGAGCAACTCATTCTCAGTCATCGCTCCGGCAGCTCCTTGGTGATGGCGAGCAGGGCGCCCGCGGGATCGGCCGCGCCGGTGATCGGACGCCCCACGACGAGAAAATCAGCGCCCGCCGCGACAGCCGCGGCCGGCGTCGCGACGCGCCGCTGGTCATCTGTCGCTCCGCACGACGGGCGGATGCCGGGCGTCACCGCCAGCGGCTGCGCGCCGAGCTCCCCGCGCAACCGCTCCAGATCGGGCGCCGCACAGACCACGCCGTCGCAACCGCACTCCCAGCCGAGGCGCGCAAGGCGCACCACGCGCGCGGGCAGCGGCTCGCCCGAGGGGGCGATCTCGTCCAGTTCCTCGGGCGCGAGGCTCGTCAGCACGGTCACGGCCAGCAAGGCGGGCCTGGGCTTGCCGCCGCCCGCTGCGGCCGCCAGGGCCTCAGCCGCGGCGCATAGACCGCGTCGCCCGGCTGCCGCGTGCACGGTCACGAAGACGGCGCCCAACCCGGCGGCGGCCCGCGCCGCGCCGGCGATCGTCTGGGGGATGTCGTGCCACTTCAGATCAAGGAACACGTCCTTCCCGATCTCGCGCAGCCGCTCCACGACGGCAGGGCCGGCGGCGGAGAACAGCTCGAGACCCACCTTCACCAAGCGGCCGTCCGGTCCCAACGTCGCCGCGAGCGCGACGGCGCGCGCGGCCGACGGCACGTCCAGCGCGGTGATCACGCGTTCTCTGGGCGGGCGGGCGCGCAGCGCGGCCAGCAGTGCGGATCGTTCCATGAATCTTCCCGAACCGGTGGGGTGAAGGGGCCGAATGACCTTGCCCGGGCAGCACCCATCGCGTATACCCTTACCAATCCGCGGCGTTCCAGGCAATGGAGAACTCCGTGGTTCGCGACAGGGAGCAGCGCGTGCTGGACCGCAAGTACATCCGCGAGAACCGCGCCGCGGTCACGAGGGCCGTCGCGCTCAAACGCGAGGCCGTCGACATCGAGGCCTACTACGACAAGGACGCGCGCCGCCGAGCGGCCCTGCGCGAGATGGAGGATCTGCAAGCCGCGGCCAATGCCGAGAACAAGGGGATCGCCGCGCGGAAGAAGGCGGGAGAGGACACCACCGACGCCATCGCTCGCATGAAGCGGATCAGCGATCGACTCAAGGAGCTGCGCGCCGTCGCGGCCGCCATGGAGGAGGAGGCGGACGCGCTCTATCTGCGGATCCCGAACGTGCCGCATGAGTCGGTTCCCGAGGGGGGCGAGGAGGCCAACACCGTCATGCGCGAGTGGGGCGAGCCGTGGCGGCCGGAACGAGCGGTGCGCCCGCACTGGGAACTGGGACGGGAGCTGGACATCCTCTACTTGGAGGAGGCGGCCCGCATGTCCGGCTCGGGCTTCTTCGTCCTCGCCGGCGACGGCGCGCTGCTGGAGCGCGCGCTGGTCAACTTCATGCTCGATCTCCATGTCGAGCAGGGATACCGAGAATTGATCGTGCCCTACCTGGTGAATCGCGACGCGATGACGGGCACGGGACAGTTGCCGAAACTCGCCGAGGACATGTACCGGGTCGAAGCGGACGATCTCTACCTCATCCCCACCGCCGAGGTTTCCATCACCAACCTGCACCGTCAGGAGACGTTGAGCGCCGAGCTGCTGCCGCGGCGCTATGTGGCGTTTTCGCCTTGTTTCCGGCGGGAGGCGGGCTCGGCCGGCAAGGACACGCGCGGCATCCTGCGCGTCCATCAGTTCCACAAGGTGGAGATGGTGCGTTTCGAGCGGCCCGAGGATTCCTGGGCCGCGCTGGAGACCCTCACGCGTGACGCCGAGGAGGTGCTGCGGCGGCTCGAATTGCCCTATCGGGTGGTCATGCTGGCCACGGGCGATCTGAGCTTCGCCGCCGCCAAGTGTTATGACCTCGAGGTGTGGTCGGCCGGCGTGGGCAAGTGGCTCGAGGTCTCGTCCTGCAGCAACTTCACGGATTTCCAGGCGCGACGGGCGGGGATCCGGTTCAAAGGGCCCGGCGGCTCCGCTTTCGTGCACACGCTCAATGGCTCCGGCCTGGCCCTGCCGCGCGTCATGATCGCGCTGCTCGAGAACGGGCAGACGCCCGAGGGGCGCGTCCGCGTGCCGGCGGCGCTGCGGCCATACGTCGGCGGCCGCGAGATGCTCGGCTAGGCCGACGCGAGGAGGCCCGCCTTGTCGCCCTGGCCCAAGCGCGTCCTCGGATTGAGCCGCCGGCAACTCTTCGCGATCTACGTCCTGGTCGGCAGCGTCGGCATCGTCCTGGCGGTGACCCTTTTCACGCTGCATGTCGCCAAGCGCATCGAGGACCAGGCGCGGGTATCCACCGAACTCCTTTCCAGCTTGGCCAGCCGCGCGCTGGCCGACGGATCGCAAGAAAGCATGCAGCAGATCATGCGCGCGGTGAACGAGATCGAGGTCCCGTTCATCATGACCGACAATTCCGGTCGCCCGCTTTACTGGAACGCCGCGGTGATCGGGGTCCCGATGCCCGAGCGTCTCGCCGACCTGCAGAGCGTGGACCTCGCTCATCCGCGCGATCCGGCCGTGCAAAAGATCCTGGAGCTGGTCAGGAATTTCGACGCGGAGCACGAGCCGTTCGCCATCGTGGAGCCCCGCTCGGGTCGCCGTCAGGGAACCCTGCACTACGGCTCCTCGGCGCTCAGCCGGCAGATCCGCTGGATGCCGCATCTGGAGTTGTTGCTGCTCGCGGCGTTTTTCCTGTTGGTCGTGTGGGCACTCCTGCTGAAGAAGCAGGGCGAGCAGCAGCGCCTATTCGCCGGCATGGCGAAGGAGACGGCCCACCAGATGGGCACGCCGCTGACCGCCATGATGGGCTGGCTGCAGCTGCTGCGCGAAAGACTCGGCGCGGGCGATGAGCTGGTCAACGAACTCGATCAGGACGTGGCGCGTCTGGGCAAGGTCGCGGAGCGCTTCAGCCGCATCGGCAGCCTGCCGCGGCTCGATTCCGAGGACGTGGCGGGCTGCGTCAGCTCGACCCTCTCCTATTTCGAGCGGCGCCTCCCTCAGTTCGGAGGGAGAGTCGAATTGCGCATGGAGGGCGCGGCCCGCAACCGCGTCCGCATCAACCGGGAACTCATGGAGTGGGTGCTCGAAAACCTGGTCAAGAACGGGATCGACGCGCTCAAGGACGGCAAAGGCACGATCGTGGTGCGCTTGGAGGACGGCCCGGGCAAGGGGGTCACGATCCGGGTCAGCGACACTGGTTCCGGCTTGCCGCATCGCCTGCGGAACCGGATCTTCGAACCCGGTTTTACCACCAAGAAGCGCGGCTGGGGCATGGGCCTGGCGCTCGTGCGGCGCATCGTCGCGCAGTATCATGGCGGCCGCGTCGAGGTCGCCGCCAGCGGTCCCCGCGGCACCACCTTCGCCATCACCCTCCCCGGAGCAGAGGAGCAGAGTCGTGTCCTTCAGCATCCTGTGGGTTGACGACCAGATCGACGAACTGCGGGGCCATTGCGTCTACCTCGCGGAAAAGGGCTACGAGGTGACCGGCGCCGCCAACGGCCGCGACGCGCTGGCCCTGTTGCGGGAGACCGCATTCGACGCCATCCTGCTCGACGAAATGATGCCGGGCATGGGCGGCCTGGAGACGCTGGCCGAGATCAAGAAGATCCGCGACACCGTGCCCGTCATCATGGTCACCAAGAGCGAAGCGGAGGACCTGGTCACGCGAGCGATCGGCAAGCGCATCGACGGCTACCTGGTCAAGCCGGTCTCCCCGCTGCAAGTGCTGTCCGTGCTGAAGAAAGCGCTCGAGGGCCGTCGCATCCGCGGAGAGCAAGTCACGCGGGACTATCTCGCGCATTTCGGGAAGGTGGCCAATCGCGTCGCCGCGGCGGCCAGCTCGGACGATTGGGTCGCTCTCTACTCGGATCTCGTCGGCTGGGGCCTGGAACTGCAGACCTACAGCGATCTCGGTCTGCGCGAGACGCATGGCGAGCAGATGGCGTCCTGCAACCAGGCGCTCGCGCGCTACGTTCGCGAACGCTATCGCGACTGGGTCGGCGGCGCTCCCGACACCCCGCTCCTCTCGCCGCGCCTTTTCGAGACCTGGGTGGAGCCGGAAATCCGCGCCGGCAAGCCGGTGTTCTGGTTCCTGATCGACTGCATGCGGCTGGACCAGTGGCGTTTCGTGGAGGCTCTCGTAGAGCCGTACTATCGCACCGAGCGCCGCCACTACTGGTCGATTCTGCCGTCCGCCACGCCGTTCGCGCGCAATGCCCTGTTCAGCGGACTCTTCCCCCTCGAGATCGCGCAACGGTACCCGGACTGGTGGCGCGGCAGTTCGCAGCAGGAGCACTCGAAGAACGCCTACGAGGAAGAACTGCTGCGAGCGCAATTGCAGCGGTTGTCGTCTCCGGCCGCCGACGATTTCAAGTACTACAAGGTCTTCGACGCCCGGGACACGGACAATCTCCGCCGCCAAATCGGTTCGTTGGGGGGCGTGCGGCTCGTGGCGGCGGTCTACAATTTTCTCGATATCATGGCCCACGGCCGGTCGCAATCGGTGATCCTCAAAGAACTCGCGCCCGACGAGGCTGCTTTTCGCTCCCTGATGAGCAGCTGGTTCGAACATTCCACTCTCTTCGAGGTGCTGAAGATCCTGGCCAGGCGGGACGTCACGGTTCTGTTGACCACCGACCACGGTTCGATGTTCTGCCGCCGCGCCACGGCGGTGAAGGGCAACCGTGAAACCAGCACGAACGTGCGCTACAAGTACGGGGACAATCTGGCGGTGGACGAAAGGCAAGTGTTCTTGATGAAGAACCCGGAGCACTACATGCTGCCCCGCCAGACGCCGATCGAGAACTACGCGATCACCACCGAAAGCTATTACCTCGTCTACCCGACGAACTACCATGAGTACGAACGGCTCTACCGCAACAGCTTCCAGCACGGCGGGATAAGCCTCGAAGAGTTGATCTGCCCCTTCATCGTGCTGCGCCCGCGCGGTTGACCGCGGCGCGGCGCGCAGGAGTCGGCCATGCGCGAGCAGCCGCTGCCCTCGCCGGACGAGTTCGCCTGCTGCCTGCGCTGCGACTCGCCACACGCCACCTCCGCGCTGGGCGAGCGCGCCGCGACGATTTTGCGGGGCGGCGAGACGGTGCTGCTCTGGGGCCCGCTCGGAGCCGGCAAGACTCTGTTCGCGAAGGGATTGTGCCGCGGCCTGGGAGTCACGGACGAAATCGTCTCGCCGACGTTCACGCTCGCCTGCCGCTACGAGGGACGGCTGGTGGTCCATCACCTCGACTTCTTTCGTTTGGACAGCGAGGCGGATCTCGCCGAAGTCGGGATCGACGGCGTGATCGAAGAGGTCGAGGGCGGAAACGCGGTGATGGTCGTGGAGTGGCCGTTGCTGCTGTTGCCCCTGCTTCCCCGTCGCGTCGAATTGCTGGCGATGCCCGGGCCGGGCGAGCAAGAGCGGCTTTGGCGCGCGCGCGGCCAGCCGGCGTTGCCTGAACCGTGGCGACGGCTCTTCGCGGGAGGAGTCCCGTGCTGATCCTCGCCTTCGACACGGCCACAGCCTGGGGCCGGTTTGCTCTGGCCGAGGACGGGGTGCTGCTGGCCAGTCTTCCGCACAACGTGAGCGGAAGCTACGCCGACGCGTTGCTGCCCGTCGTGCAGCGGCTGTTGACGCAGGGCGGCCGGCGCCTCGACGAGGTGGACGCGATCGGCGTGACGTGCGGGCCGGGCAGCTTCACCGGCGTCCGGATCGGACTGGCCACGGCCAAGGGTTTGGCCTGGGCGCTGGGGGCGCGTTTGCTGCCGGTGTCGACCCTGGCCGCGATGGCGGCCGCGTTGCTGGCCGATTGGCCGGATCGCGACCTGGCGGTGCCGATCCTCGACGCGCGGCGCGACGAGGTCTTCGCCGCCGTCTACCGCCGCCGCGACGGCTGGGTCGAACCGGTCGCCGCTCCGGCCGCGTTGCCCGCCCAGGTTTGGTGGGAGCGTGTGACCGCCGTGGTTCCCGCGCCGGACGCCGCCGTCTGGGGCGGCAACGGCGTGGCGCTCGTCGTGGGCGAGGGCCCGTCGCTCAGGCCCGATCTCCTGTCACGCGGCGAACCGGTGTTGCGCGCCTGGACGGCGGCGCACCCGGCGACCGCGCAGGCGATCGCCGTCGCGGCCGCGGACCCGCAGGCGGGACTCGCCGACGTCCACCCCTTCCGCGCGGTTCCGCTGTATCTGCGGGCATCAGAGGCGGAGGTGAAGCGGCGGCTCGACCTCACCCCCGCGGCGCCGGATCTGGCGCGATTGGATGACGCGGCTGTCGCACGGCTCGTGATCCGACCAGGCCGCGAAGCGGATCTGCCGCTGGTGGAGAGGATCGAGCGCGACAGCTTCGGCGACCCTTGGCCGACCGCGGCGTTGCGCGACGAACTGAATCAAGATCCCCTGCGCAGGCCTCTCGTCGCCGAACGCGAGGGCCGCGTGATTGGGTACCTGATGGCTTGGCGAGCGGGAGACGAACTGCACGTGCTCAACCTGGCGGTGGCTCCGGACGAACGCCGGCGCGGCACCGGCACGCGGCTGCTGGAGGCGGCGCTGGCCGCGGCGATCGCCGACGGGCTCCGCCTCGCCACGCTCGAAGTGCGGATCGGGAACGCGCCCGCGCGGTCGTTTTACGTCCGCCACGGATTCGTCGAATCCGGGCGTCGTCTGCGCTACTATCGCGACACGGGCGAGGACGCGCTGATCATGACCCGGCCGCTGGCGGGCGGCCGCTCGCCGGGCCCGGCCTGATTCGCCCGTCTGTGCGGGCCGAGCGCCGTCCGGGGTTGTGCAAGGGGGCGGCAAGGGCTACCGTACAGGCGGCGGCGGCTGGCGGCCGCGCGCGAAAGAGGACGCACCATGGTTTCCTGGCTGAACCAGGGCAAGAAGGGCATTAAGGTCGTCGGGGAGAAAAAGGAGATCCCCGACAACCTGTGGCAGAAATGCCCAGGCTGCGGCGACGTGCTCTATCATCGCGAACTCGAGCGAAATTTGTGGGTCTGCAGCTCCTGCAACCACCACCTGCGCATCACAACCCACCAATATCTCGACCTGCTCTGCGACGAAGGAACGTGGCAGGAAACGCATGTCGGTATCACCTCGCGGGACCCGCTCGACTTCAAGGATTCGACCCGCTACCGGGATCGCCTGCGCGCCACGATGAAGAAAACGGGGCGCGAAGAGGCGGTGCTGACGGGACGCTGCCGCGTGGACGGAATCCCGGTCGTGCTGGGTGTGCTCGACTTCGAGTTCCTGGGTGGCAGCATGGGATCGGTCGTCGGCGAAAAGCTGGCCCGCATGCTGCGCGACGCGCTGAACGACCGCTGGGCAGCGGTCGTGGTGTCTCGATCCGGCGGCGCCCGCATGCAGGAGTCGCTGCTCTCACTGATGCAGATGGCCAAGACGAGCGCCGTGCTGGCCCGGCTGCGCGCCGAAGGCGTGCCCTACATTTCCATCTTGACCAACCCCACGACGGGAGGCGTCACGGCCAGTTTCGCCATGCTCGGCGACGTGCACATCGCCGAGCCCGGGGCGCTCATCGGTTTTGCCGGTCCGCGCGTGATTCAGCAGACGATCAACAGCGAGTTGCCCGAGGGTTTCCAGTCCTCCGAGTTCCTGCTGGAAAAGGGGCAGATCGACCTCATCGTCAACCGCAAGGATCTCAAGGCCCGTCTCGCGGAAATCCTGCACTGGTTCACCGATGGGCGAGATGTCTCCGTCCGCCAACCCTTCCGCGGCTGAGGCTGCGATGCCGCCGCGCCGCCCTTCGCCGCCCGCCGGCGACATGGTGTCCGGCGAACCCGGCGTCATGACGCAGGGAGACCCGCCGTTCGTGCCCGAGGATCCCCGGCTGCTGTGGCTGTTCGGCCTGAACCGTTTCGGCATGCGCCCCGGCCTGGAGCGGGTCGAGGCGTTGCTGGCTGAACTGGGGCGTCCGGAACGCGCTCTGCGGACTGTCATCGTGGCCGGGACCAACGGCAAGGGCAGCACCACCCGCATGCTGGCCGCGCTGCTGAGCGCGGCCGGGCAGCGTGTCGCGTGCTTCACCAGTCCGCATCTGCTGAGCGTGCACGAGCGCCTGGAAATCGACGGCCAGCCCTGCGCTCCAGACCTGTTTTTCGAGACGGCGCAGCGCCTGCGCCCCGCCGTGGAGCGGCACGGCGCCAGTTGGTTCGAGACGCTCACCGCCATGGCCCTCGACATCTGTCGCCGCGCCGAGGTCGAGCTCCTCTGCTGCGAGGCGGGACTGGGCGGCCGCCTCGACGCCAGCAATGCCCTGCCGGCCGTGGCGACGCTGATCACGGGCGTGGGGCTCGACCACCAGGAGATCCTGGGCGAGACGCTCGAGGCGATCGCCGCCGAGAAGCTCGGGCTGCTCAAGGCGCACGCGCCGCTGTTCTGCGCCGTCCCTGCGCAACTCAAACCGCAGGTGTTCGCTGCGGCCGTGACGGCGGGCACCCGGGCGTGGTTCCTGGACGAACAGGCCACCGTCGCGGAGCGACCCGACGGGACCTGGGATCTGATCACGCGTCGGCGCGCGACCTGCGGTCTGCCGCCGCTGGCGGCGCCGTGGCTGCGGCAGAATGCGGCGCTGGCGCTGTTGTGCCTGGAGGAGCTGGCCGACGGCGGCGTCGTGCGCAAACCGGCGGATCCCGCCGTGGCGCTGGCCGCCGCGTTTCTGCCGGGCCGCCATCAACTCGTGCTCGCGCGACCCGACTGGATCTTCGACACGGCGCACAACGGCCAGGCGCTGCGCGCCTCGCTGGCGACGTTTTTGGCCCGGCCGGGGGGTGGACGCAGGCTGGTGCTGTTCGGCTCCCTGCGGGAGAAGAGCCTGGACGAGGGCGTGGGGGAGTTGCTGCGCCGCTGCGATCGCGTGGTCGCGGCGCCGCCCTGTTTGCCCAGGGCGCGCGATGCGCAGGAATTGGCGGCGTTGCTGCGAAGCTGGGGCGTGGGCGAAACGACGGGGCCGGAGGTCGTTTCCAGTGTCGCGGAGGGTCTCGCGCGGCTCGCCTCCGGGCTGCGCCCCGACGACGCCGTGCTCGTGACGGGATCCGGCTTCCTGGTGGCTGAGGCGCTCTGGCGGCTTGGCTATCGCGACGTGCGCCAGACCCGCGCGCCGCGCCCAGCGGTCGAGGTCCTGCGGGAACTTCCCGGCGCGGCCGGAGGTCCAACCGTCGAGCGGGAGGCGCGATGACGACGGAGCTCATCCTCGGCGCGGACATCGGCGGCACGGCGGTCAAATACGTCGTGCTCGCGGCCGAGGGAGACGTCGTGGCCGAAGGTGAGATCCGGACCGACCCGGCGGATCCCGTGGACACGCTGCGACGCTTGGCCGCGGGAGTCGCCGCGGCGCTGCCGTCCGGCGCCGGACGGCTGGCCGCCGCCGGCCTGGCCTGCGCGGGGATCATGTCCGAGGCGACCGGTCGTCTCGGGCGCTCTCCCAATCTGCCGGGCTGGCAGAACCGCGACCTGGGAACCGATGCCAGGGCTGTTTTCCGCGACCAGGGGCTGGCGCTGGCCAATGACGTCAACGCGGCCGCGTACGGCGAATGGCGTCGCGGCGCGGGCCGGGGCGCGACCGACCTCGTGATGATCGCGCTCGGCACCGGCGTGGGCGGCGGCGTCGTGTGCGGCGGTCGGTTGCACCTAGGGGCGCGCCAGGCCGCCGGCGAGATCGGTCACACGGTGCTCGATCCCGAAGGCCCGCTCTGCAATTGCGGCAATCGGGGTTGTCTTGAAGCCTACGCTGGCGCGTCCGGGATCGCCCGGCGCGCGGCGCTGCTGGCCGTCACGCCCGGAGCGGCCTCGCCGGCCTTCCGCTCGCTGGTGGCGGAAAGCGGGCAACGCCCCGACGCCGCGGCCCTGCACGGACTGGCGCGGGCGGGCGACGCGACGGCGATCGAGTTGTTCGCCTGGGCGGGTCGCCACCTCGGACAGGCCGTCGCCAACTGCGTCAATCTGCTCGACCCCGATCTCGTCATCGTCGGCGGCGGCGTGGCGCGCGCGGGCGACTTCGTGCTCGGTCCATGCCGCGAAAGGGCCAGGGGCCTGATCATGGCGCAAGAGAGCCGAGACGTGCCGATCGTGCCGGCCGCGCTCGGGCCCCAGGCGGCCGCCCTGGGCGCGGCGGAGCTGGCGCGCGACCGGCGGGGGGCGCGGTGAACCGCTCCCGGCGGCCGCGGCGGCCGCGGCTGCCCGGAACGCGACTCGCGACCGCCGTCGCCGCGGGTCTGCTGGCGCTCCTGCTGGCCGGGCGCGACCCGGTCGCGGCTTTGCCTGTCGCGGCGCCCGACACCGCGGGTCTCCGTCGGCTCACGGCGGCTGCCGCGGATACCACCCTCGTAGAGGCGCCGCCGGGGGCGATGCGCGTGCGGGCCGATCGTCTCGTCGACCGCCTGGTCGACGGCCAGCCCGTGACCTTCCTGTTCGGCAACGTGTTGATCGATCGCGACACCCTCGCGGTGCGCAGCGACACGGCGGTGTATTACCGCAGCCGCGACGTCTACGACTTCAACGGCCAGGTCTCGCTGCAGTCCAGGCAACGGGTCTTGACCGCGCGTTCGGCCCAGGTCAGGCGATCCGAAAATGCAGCCGACGCCGTGGGCGACGTCCGGGTGGAGGAAGGCGAGGTTGTCGGCACGGCGGCTCGCGCCGAGTCGCGCCGAGGCGGGGCATTGCTGCGCCTGATCGGCGGGGCGCGCTTGGTCTCGCCCGAGTACACCGTGTGGGGCGACACGGTCCTGAGTTCGCGCGGCGCGGCGGCCGGAGGGGAAGCGGCGCACGAGATGGGCGAGGCCTTCGGCGCTGTCCGCCTGCTCGATCAGGGCGCGCGCACCCTGATCACCGGCGACCACGCTGTATTCGACCGCGGCGCGGGCACGGCCTGCGTCGATCGTCGTCCCCTTCTCACGACGCGGGAGAGCGGGGCGCAAACCCTGACCGGCTCGTCGCGACTGATGCGCTTCCAACGCGCGCCGGACCGCATCGTCATGATCGACAGCGTGCGCATTCGCCAGGATGCGACGACGGCCGTCGCCGACACCGCCCACGTCCTGGGCCGGGAGCGGGTCCTGCTGCGGGGAAACCCGGTCGTGCGCGACGGCAAGCGCAGCACGATGACGGGGCGCGCGATCGAGTTCCTGTACCGCGAGGGCAGGCTCGACCGCGTGCTGCTCCTGGGGCAGGCGCGCATCGTGGACGCGCAGCCGGAAAGCTTGGCCGCGTTGCATCCCGGTCTGCCTTCCTCGAGCACCCTGGAGGGCGACACCATCGACGTGGCATTTCGGGAAGACGAGATACGGAGCTGCCTCGTCGTCGGGTCCGCGCACAGCGTGTACGTCCCGGAGGACACTGCGGACGAGGTGGCCTTCAACGACGTGCGCGGCGACACCATCATTCTCGATTTCCGCCGCGGCCGGGTCGACGTCGTGCGGGTCCGAGGGGAGATGTCCGGCACGTATCACTTCGTGAGGCGAGAGAACGTTCCTCCGCCCGTGACGGCGGCGTCCGACAGCCTCGGCGCGGATGCCGTCGCCGCCGCGCCCGCCGACAGCGCGGTCGCGGCGCGGGCCGGGCCTCCCGGCGGCTTCGATTTCGGCGCCTTGGCGGAAACGGTGGATTACGCGGGCGAGCGGGCGGTTTTCAGGCTCGACGAACGCACGATCGAAGTGCAGGGAGAGGCGCGGCTGGATTATGGAACGCTCACTCTGACCGCGCGGGACGTGCGCTTCGACACCGAGGCGCGCGAACTGTACGCCGACGGCGAGCCGCTGCTGGTGGACGACGCGCAGAAGATCGCCGGCAAGCGCATGGGATACAATTTCGGCTCGCGAGCCGGCGCCGTGCAGGACGGCGTCACGGCGCACGATAAGAACTACTACACCGGGCGCGAAATCCGGCGCTTTCAGGACGGCACGATCAAGATCCGTTCGGGTCGCATGACGTCCTGCGATCTCGCACGTCCTCATTATCACTTCTGGGCGGACAAGATGCGCATCGAGTTGGACAAGCGCGTCGTCGCCGCGCCGGTCGTCGTGAAAGTGGGGGAAGTGCCGCTGTTCGCCCTGCCGTTCTATTTCAAATCGCTCGAGGGAGGGCGCCGTTCTGGCATCCTGTTCCCGAACTTCGGTTTCGGCTGGTCCCGTCGCGACGGCCGCTACATACGCGATTGGGGCTATTACTGGGCCACCAACGATTATCTCGACTTCATCCTGCGCGGCGACTACTCCGAGCGGCACGACTTGGCGATGCGACTGACCAACCGTTACGTCAAGCGCTATTCATTCCAGGGATCCATCGACTGGTCGCGGCGAACGACCTTCGACAATTCGAGGACCGAGGAGGTGGAACCGCAGACTCGCGAATGGCAATTGCACTGGAATCACAATCAGGAGGCGCTGTTCGACGCGTATGTGTTTCGCTCGGACGTTTCGCTGGCCAGCCGCACGCTCGCGCGCAACGATCTCACCACCGATACAGGCCGCGATGTCGTGAGCGGACGTTTGCATTCCACGGTCTTTCTGAGCCGGAACTGGCGCGATCTGAGCACGACCCTGAACATCCTGCGCGACGAGGAAGTGAACGCCGGCGATGACGATCCGCTCAGCGACCAAACGCTGAGCACGACCTCCCTGCCGCAATTGAGCGTTTCTTTCCGCAGCCGCAACGTGCTCGCGCCGCTGCCCCCCGGGCGCAAGGGGTCGCTACCCGGAGACCTGCTGCGCGCCATCAATTACGGACACTCGTATGAGTTGGGCCGACGGAGCGTGGTGAGAGAGCTCACCGACGTCGTGACCACGTCGGCCCGAGGTCAATGCCGGGCGGACGTGCGTCCGCCGCGCCTCGGTTTCCTCAATCTCACGGCCGGCGTGCAGGGCTCTCAGGCCTGGCAACGGGAGACGCGGAATGGCAGCGAGTTCGCGGCCTGGGACACGCTGGCCGCCGACACCAACGGGGTCGTGGTCTCGCCCATTTTCACGGAGATCAGTGAGCGAACCGAGCGAACGACGCCGAGTCTCTCCTTGAGCGGCAGCGCTTCGACGAAGCTGTACGGCGTGATGCCGTTGAAGCTGGGCGCGCTCCGGGCGCTGCGCCATACGTTCGATGTGGCGGTCAACTACTCGTGGCGGCCCCAGATCGGCGACAAACAGGCCGGGAGCAGTTCCATCGGCCTGTCGATGGGCAATCGGTTCGATTTGAAGCTGGCAGCGGGAGAACAGAAGCCCCGCGAGGATCCGAGAAGGGGCGCCACGGCGCAACCGGACAGCACGCGCGAGCAGCACCGCAAGCTGGACGGCTTGCTGGACTGGCGACTCAGCACCAGTTACAACCCCGACGGCCCCACCGGCGGCCGCTGGGGCATGATCGGCAGCAGCATCATTATCAAGCCGGGGCGCAGCCGGAATCTGGATCTCAAGATCAACAATGCCATCGAGCCGTATGATCTGCGCATCCAGACCACCAACGTCACCTACGGATTGAGCCTGTCCGGCCGCGTCGACACGGGGCGCGAGGAAACGGCTCCGGGGCCGGATCGTAACGCGGCGATCGACCGCCTGGGCGCGACGTCGGACACGACGGCCGTCACGCCCGAGGGCGTGGTTCCCGAAGAGGCGCAGGCTGCCGACGTCTACGGAGCAGAGTTCGTGGGCGCCGGCGGCCGCGCCGGCGCCGGGGAGGGCGAGGATCCGAGCGAGGGCGGTCGCTTCATACCGTGGAGCGTGAACAGTTCGCTTTCCTACCAGCGCAACCACTTGACGGGCACCACGAGCGCGCGCACAAGCGTCTCCTTCTCGGCCCAGATCACGACCAATTGGGACTTCGCCTGGTCGGGCGAACTGGATCTGGAGGCCGGCACGCTGACCCGCCAGAACTGGAGCCTGAACAGGGACCTGCACTGTTGGGCGCTGGAGTTCACGCGCGAATTGAACGCGGTCAACTCGCAGTTTGGTTTCCGAATCTATCTGAAATCGATCCCGGCGGTCGAAGTTACGCGCGGCAACCGGTACTTGACTCGCCGCGGCGGGGGACTGGCCGGCGCGCTGGGGAGCGGGCTCTATTGAGTCCGCGGGCGGCGCAAACGCCCCGAAAAGCACGCAATTGGCGTTGACAACCCCGGCGGGCTCGGCTTGGATCTGAGCAGAAAAGGAGGTGAGAGCATGAACAAAACTGAGCTGACCGCCAGACTGGCGAAACAGACCGGCCTGCCCCTCAGGGACGCCGCCAACTGCGTGAACGCCATCTTCTCGACCTCCCCCCGAGAGGGAATCATCGCTGATGAGCTGACTAAAGGGCAGAGGGTGCAAATCACCGGCTTCGGCACCTTCGAGACCCGCAAGCGGACGATGCGCGAAGGTCGCAATCCCCAGACCGGCGCTGCGATCACGATCGCGGCGGCCACCTATCCGGCCTTCGTCTCCGGGAAGAGCCTCAAGGACAGGGTGCGCATGAAGTGATGCATCTCGCGGACGCGGGGGGCGTCGTACCGCCCCCCGTGACGTCCAAGCGCCCGCCTTGCCGGCCGCACTTCCCGCACCTTATAATTCCCTGCCGGGAACCGGCCCGGTCGCTGGCGGTTCAAGTCGCGAGCCGTTCGTGCCGCGCGACCGCCGCGAGCTGGCCATTTTGAATCCAGCGCGAGGAAGGTTTCTGTGTTGACCAGAAGAAGCTGCCCGCCGCTGCGCGCGACTGGCCTGGTGCTCTGTCTGATGTTGGTCGGGTTGGCCGCCGTCGCTCTCGAAGTGCGGCGCCCGCGCGCGGCGCCTGTCGAGTCGGAATGGGAGGCGATCACCGTCCTCTACCACAGCGACGTCGGAGGCAAGATAGAGCCCTGCGGCTGAAAGGGCAGCCGGCGTGGCGGGTTGGCCCGGAGGGCCACCTATCTCGACGACGTGCGGGGTGAAGGCCGATCCGTGCTGTTGCTGGATGCCGGAGGTCTCTTCGGCCCGCGTTCGAAGCTGGAGCGCGAGCAGACGCGCTTCGTGTGCGAAGTCACCGCCGGCTTCGGATACGACGCGATCGGGCTCGGTCATCAAGACCTGAATTACGGCCTCGATTTTCTGCGCGAGATGATCGCTCTGCATCACCTGCCGTTCACGAGCGCGAACGTGCGCGACACGGTCAGCGGTGAGCCCATCCTGCCGCCGTATCTCATCGTGCGCAAGGATTCACAGGTCTTCGGCATCGTTTCGGTGCTGGACCCGGCCGAGAAGTTCATCTCGATGTCCGCGCGTGACGAGGCGCTCCGGATCGACGATCCGGTCGCCACGCTGCGGCTCCTCGTGCCTCAGATCCGGCGAGAGGCCAAGACCGTCGTTCTGCTGTCTCACTTCGATGTCCCTAAGACGGAGGAACTGCTCAAGGAGATCGAAGGCGTCGATATCGCGGTCGTCGGCCACACTCACCAGGCCTTGCCCGGCGAACGGGTGGTCGGGCGTTCGATCATGCTCGCCGCCGGCTATGAGGGGCGCGCCGTCGGTCGTCTCAACGGGAGTTTCGACGACGAGGGCGTCGTGCGCGCGTTCAACGTTCAGATGACCGACCTGGACGAAAAGATCATCAACGATCAGGCCATGGACGCGCAGGTCGAGACGTTCAAGCTCAGGCTGGAGGAGATTCGCCTGACCCTGCGCGGGAAGCACCAGCCGGTCAAGGGGTCGGACCGCGAGCAGTTCCTCTCCCAGAGAGAATGTCGCAAGTGCCATGCGGATATTTTCGCGAAGCTGGAGATGTCGCGTCACAACTCCGCCTTCACGGCGCTGATCCAGAAGGGAATGTCGCAGGAGCCGGAATGCCTCGTCTGCCACGTGACCGGCTATGAACATCGCAACGGTTACGACGAGCGTCCTCCGTACAGTTCGCTGATCAATGTGCAGTGCGAGGCCTGTCACGGCTACGGCACGCTGCACCGTCGAGACAGTCGTTGGAAGAAAGAGGCCCGCGGCACCTGCGCGGAGTGTCATGACCAGAAGAACAGTCCGAATTTCGATTTCGCGACTTACTGGGAGAAGATCCGCCACTGAACGGGGCGGGATCGCCGACCGGCGCGCGCTGACAGCTTTGGGGGCGGTCTGCGCGTTGCTGTCTATGTCCGGAAGCTCTCAGGCACTGGACTTGTTCACGCTGTGGCGGCAACCGGAATTGCCGTTGCGCCTCGAGGTTGGTGCTTGGACCGACTACCGCACGTCGGTCGTGGAGTCGGGGCAGCGCACGGAACGGCAGGTCCGCATCCAGTGTGTTGCCCAGCGCGGCGGAACATGGCAGGTCGAATTCATCCCGCTTGAGGAGCGCGCGAGCGGACTCGTGCCGGCTCCGGGCGAGGGTTGTCTGCTGTATCTGGCGGAACGGGTTCGCGAGCGCAGCGGCGGTCTGGCGGATCTGGTTCAGCGCGTCATTCGCTGGCAGGATGGCGAAAGAAGCGAACTGACGCCGGCGCAGTGGCGCGAGGATCCACTCGTGTCCGCCTCGCTGCGCGGCCATTTCAGGCCTCAGCGGGTGCGCGCGGCGGGAGAATCGGTGCGTGTGGTCGCGAGACGGGAGTTGACTTGCCGGCAATGGGAAATGTCGGCGGCCGACACCTTGAAGGTCCGGCTGCCGCGGGGAACCCTTCAGCAGATCGCGACGCGAGAGGTGACCGCCGCCGTTCACCCGGACGTGCCCTTTCTGGGGATCGTTTTCGCGACGGAACGAACCGCCTCCTCGGCTCGGCTCGAACCGCCCCGTCATGGAGGTTCGACGCCGGCTCCGACGCTGCGAATCGAGTACATGGAACTAGTCGGCTATGGCGTCGGCGCGGCGCGGGCTCTGGGAGACCGTTGACCACTCCGGCACGAAGTGGTAGACTCCCTCATGCCTTACGCCGTGCTCTTGCAGGATCTACTCCATGAAGCTCACGCCGAACTGCTCGCCGCGGAGCGACCGCTGGCCGTCCAGGACGTCGCGCGCTGCCTGTTCGGCCCCAACCGACACGAGGACCCGGTCACGGCGATTGTCGTCCGCCTCATGCTTCAGTCCGATCCGCGGTTTTTGCGCACGCACGGCGGCCGATGGAGCGCGTGCGCGGCCGCCTGCATGGCGAGGCCGCTGGAATCGACCGACTTCGTGGTCGTGGATCTGGAAACGACAGGCAGCGTGTTGGGCGTCGACGAGGTCATCGAGATTGGCGCGTTGCGTCTGCGCGCCGGCAAGGTGACGGACCGATTCACGAGCCTCGTTCGGTCTACCCGTGCCCTGCCGATCTGGGTGCGGCGTCTGACCGGCATTCGAAGCGCTGATTTGCGCAGCGCGCCGGTCTTCGCGGAAGTGGCGCCGGACTTGACCGCGTTGCTCGACGGCGCGGTGTTCGTCGCCCACGATCTGCGATTCGACCTGCCGTTTTTGAAATGGGAATTTTCTCGCCACGGCCTGGTCATGCCCGATGTCATCGGTGTCTGCACGCTGCAACTCTCACGTTTGCTGTGGCCCGAGCTCTCCAGTCGTCGGCTGAGCGCACTGTCGCGCCATTTCGGCGTCGTTCACGCCAGACCGCATCGGGCCGAGGCTGACGCCGAGGCCACGGCCGAGATTCTGCAACTTGCCCTGACGCGAGCCGCCGACTTGAATCTTCGCGACCTCGGCGACCTCTTCGCCGGATCGCTGCCCGGGAATCTCGCTCGCTCCCACGATCTCGCCGCCCGAGCGGCAGGCTGACCTTCTTTCCGCGCCCACCCCCTTGACGTTGGGGGCCGCGTGCCCTAACATCCCGCGCGATTGTGCAGCCGCGGGTTGCCGACGAGCCGACGTGATCAGGACGATGCCAAGGAGGCAAGTATGGGTGTGGCCCATGGGGAACAGGAAGTTCTCGTCCGGGAAAAGAATTTTGTGAAATTCGAAAGGTTGTTGGCCAGGGCCGAGGCGGAGGGCCGGATCGACGGCCCGCACAAATGCTTGGTATGCGGAATGCGCTACCTTCTAAAGGAGGAGGCGGACGGCTGCTGCCGCGTCGTCCCCTGAACGTCCGATCGATTGGCGTTGGCCGGTTCGTCCTGCCCGAATACGTGAAGATTTCGCAGTACTGCTCCGTGTGCAAGGCCGTTCTTGACATGACGGTCGTGCCCACGTCCGATAGCGATGAGGACGGCGTCATCTGGCTGCGCTGTCCCCAGTGCCAAGGCTTCCTTCCCAAGTTCAATGCGGGTCTGAGCGAGAAGCGGATACCCGCCGACGACGAGGCGGCAAGTCCGTCCGTCGATCCGGCCGCCGCACCCGAATCGCCGCCGAGCGCGGACGGCGCCCCGCCGGTCGCGTCGGGACTTGCGCCGGAAGGCGCAAAGCCGTCGTCCGAACACGTCTGTCACGACACGCCCCTGGACATCGATCCGGCCACGGCCGTGCCCTATCGTCCGTGGAGCAGTTACGACGTGGGCGCGGTCGTCCACCACTTGGCGTGGGATGATTACGGAGTCGTGATCGCCAAGGAGACGCTGCCCGGCAAGCGACAGGTCGTGCGCGTGCGCTTCGAGCGGGCGGGCGAGGTTCAACTCATCGAGGAAAGCGACGAGGGCCTGTGATGTGGCGGCGCGCCGTCGCCGCCGGGGCGGCCGTGCTGACACTGGTCGGCGGGCCGATGTCGCCTTCGCCCTCTTGCGGTCAAATCCCCTGCCGCGATCCCCTGCCGTGGCTCGCGCTGGGCGACTCGCTCCGCGGGCCGGCCCTCGTGGTCGAGGCGGCCCGCAGCGAGGACGGGCGGACGGGCTGGACCGCGCGCTGCTTCAGGACAATGGGTCTGTTGCCGCGGGGAAGCGGGGGGCTGCTCTTCTTCCGCCTGCCGATCTGGGCGGTCGACACGGCGGATTCGAGCGTGATCGAGCGCTGGCCGGCGCTCATGCTGCCGGAGCAAACGGACTGGCCCGGCGAATCGCGCAGCGCCGGCGCCGGCAGCCCCGAGATAGGCTGGCTGGGACCGCTGCGGCTCCCGCTGCTTGGGCGCGCTCAAGCAGGCGTTGCGGCGGCGCTGCCGCTCGGGCGTGACGCGCTCTACCCCTTCGCTTCGACCAGCGCGTCGCTGCGTCTGCTGCTACGCCGTCCGTTCACGTTCGGCAAGAGATGCGAGCTCGGGTTGCTGGGCGGGGGTGTCGTCGCCCTCGGCGCCACTGGCGATCGTCTGGATGGCTCGGCCTATCCGAGCGGCGCTTCGGCAGCGATCGACATGACATGGCGTGGCCGGGATCGGCGCTCCTTGACGCTTCTGGCGCTGGGGGAATGGGGAGGCGGCGCGCGGATGATCGCGGCGGGTGTGGGCTGGCGTTTCCCGATGGGGGGCGGAACCGATCTCGCGCTTGGCCTGCGACACGTGCTAGGCGAAGCGGATGATCGACCCTATGCCGTAATGTTCACGGTGGGCATGACCATCGCCGATGGCCCTCGCGAGGCGGCCGGCGTGGCAAAATGACGCGAGGCCGCGGCCGACGGCTTTCCCGCGGCGGACTCCGCCGGAGTTGATCGGCGGTCCCTCCCGGCGCGGATGCTTTCTCCTGATTCCCTTTCGTTGCCGGTGCCGCCGCCGCGGGGGCGTTTGCTCCCCGCGTGCCTGCCGTCGCACCCATCGCGCTTTGCGCTGGCATGTCGCTTGCGGCCACGCACCTGCGGTGGCCGTCCGGGTATTGCATCTCGCGGCGAGCAGCGCAGACGGAAAGGGACCATCTTGGCCCGAGTTCTGGTGGTCGGCACCTCCGAGACGACGGATCGGATTCAATCGTGGCTGCTGCTGTGGGGTCACAGCGTGGTTCGCGTCGCCACGGAGTCCGCGTTTCTCGGCGCGGTGTCGGTGCGGCGCGTCGACGCCGCAGTTGTCGTGTGCGGCGGTGTGGGCCTGGGCGGGATCTGTCCGGCGTCGCTTCCGCTGCCGGTCGACGCCGCGCCGTTGATGCTCGTCGGCGGCAACGTCGTCGCCTGTCGTCGCAGCGATGAATTCCTCGAAGTCTTGCCGCGTCCCGGCCGTCGTGGACGACACCTTCGGCGCGCAGTGCGTAGCTGCGTGCAGAAGGCCGAGTTGGCTCGTCGTCATCTCGCCGAGGTGCAGATCTACCACGAGTACATCCAGTTTCTCGGCCACGAGACCCGCACGCCCTTGACGTCGGCGCTGGCGGCGCTCGAGATTCTGGAGGGCGAGCTGGCCGATGGCACTGTCGCCGGCGCTCAGCGCAGCGGGTTCGCCAGGCTGGCTTCGCGCAACCTGAGGCGGCTGGGCCAGACCCTGGAGTGGACCGAGGACTATCTCACGGCGCGCACCTCGGCCGCCGCGCCGCGTTGGCGCGAGGGTCGGGCTGGCGATTTCATCACGCGCGCTACGGGTCTGGACACGCCCCGGCCCGAGGTCGCGCTGGTGTTCGAAGCCGGCGTGGAGGAGTTGCGCTTTCTCAGCGACGAGGCCCTCTTGCGACTGCTCCTGCGCCAAGTCATCCACGCGCTTCGCTATCACGTGCCAGGCACTCGGCTGACGTTGCGCATCTCCTCCGCCGGCGCGCACGCGGCGGGATGGGAAGCAGCTGGATCGAGCGAGGCGGCCGAGCTCGTGATCGCCCTGCACGCCGTCCCGCCGGAGGGCCAGAAGTCGCCCGGCCCGCTGGCGCGCGCCGGACTGACCGAACGCGGCGAAACGCCGGAACAGGAACTCGCGCGTCTGCTCCAATTCACAGTTTCGCGAGAGCTTCTGCAACTGTTTGGCGCGCGGCTCACCGTGCCGCCGCCCGGCAACGGGCCCGCGCTCCTGCTTGTGCTGCCCGTGACGCCGCCGGGAGCGCTGCCAACGCAGAGCTGCGAGCTCCGCGTGCCGGTCTGTGTCTGACGGCCTCGGTCGGCGCGGCGCGCGGCGATCGGGCTGGACACGATTCCTTCGCGGATGCTAGCGTTTGCGCTGGGGAGCCGGTTCGTCGCTCGGATCGCGGCGAGGCGGTCGCTGCGCGGGGGAAGTCCATGAACAGTGAGCCACGTTCCATTCTCGTCTGCGACGACAACGTAGACCACCTCATGCTCGTCAAGCGCGCGCTGCAACGGCATGAGCCCGGTTTCCGGGTCACGACAGTCAGCACGGCCGCAGTCTGCTTGGAGCAGCTACAAAAGTCGCGCTTCGACGTGGTGTTGATCGATTACCTGCTGAGGGACATGAACGGCATCGACCTGATGCGCGAGATCAAGTCCCAGTATCCCGACATTCTCGCCGTCATGATCACCGGCATGGGCAACGAAGACGTCGCGGTTCAGGCCATGAAGAGCGGAGCGGCCGACTACATCATAAAGTCGGCTGGCAGCTTCGCGGTCGTGCCCATGGTCGTCGAACGGGCGCTGGAAAGAAGAGTGCTGCTCGAGAGCAAGCGCTTGCTCGAAAGCCAGATCGACGAGTCGGCTCAGGCGGGCAGGCCCGGGCCGCTCGCGCTTGCCATGGCGCATGATCTGAATGAGCTCCTGGGCGCCATTCTCGGCAGGGCTCAGCTCATGCGAGAGCAAATCGCTCCCGATAATAGTGCGCCACTGGGCGTCATTGAAACCGCAGCGCGCGACGCGGCAGCCATCGTGAAACGGTTTCTTTCGTCCGGGGCTGGCCAGGGCATCGATGTTTCGCAGCCGCTGCGGCTGGCGAGCGCCGTGCGGGACTGCCTGGAGTTCACACGCGGGAGATGGGAGACGGCGGCCGCGGCGCACGGGATCACGTACCGGATCGAGGTCGCGATCGCCGAGGACCTGACAGTGGAGGTACCTGCCGCCGCGTTGCGCGAAGTCATCACGAATCTGATCGTGAACGCGCTGCAGGCGATGCCGGAGGGAGGCGCTTTGGTGCTGCGCGGTCGCGAGGAGGCTGGGGACGCGCAGCTCGTGATCCAGGACACCGGCGTCGGCATGTCCCCGCAACTGTTGTCGCGCCTGTTTGTTTCTCGCGTGGCCACGGAGAAGACCGAGGGCCACGGACTCGGGCTGGCGAACTGTCGGCTGCTGCTCGAACAGATGGGTGGGCGCATCAGCGTGGAGAGCGAACTGGACGTGGGCAGTTCCTTCACGGTCACGCTGCCCAGAGCCGCCGCCCCACCAGACCGGGCCGGGCACGGGGCGGGAAGCTCGGCGCCGACTGGTTTGCGGGTGCTCGTCGTGGATGACGAACCCCGCGTCGCCGGGCTCTTCGAGGACATTCTGCGCCTGGATGGACAGAGCGTGGAAGTCGCTTGCAGCGGCGAGGAGGCGATGAGCAAGTTCGAACCCGGGCACTGCGACGTCGTCTTTTGCGACCTGTCCCTGCCGGGCATGGGAGGTCTGGCGGTCGCGCGCGCGATGAGGGCCATCGACCCCGCGGTCGCCATCGTGCTCGTGTCCGGGTGGAGCCGTGACGTTCTGGCTGACGACATCGACCATCAGGTTTTCGATCTTAGCGCGGAAAAGCCCCTCGATCTCGAACAGGTGCGCGACCTGATCGACCGGGCCGGCCGGCTCGCCACAGGGCGTCGAATTAGATAAGTCATTCTATGACATATATTTACGACTCGATATATTTTATCGGTTTTCTCGCTCGCCCGAAATTCCCACCCGCCGACTTGACGTTCGGCACGTGTTGAACTATTCCTAAAATACGATTATCGGTTTCATGTTCACCTGCCGGGGCCCCGCCCCGGCCACCGGAGGTCGGCGGATGACCGCGGAGAAGTCAAGGGAAGCCGAAGAGCAAATGGCCCGCGACAAGGAAAAGGCCTTTCAGGAATTCATCCAGGCCAAGGGGTTGAAGACCACCAGGCAGCGGAACACGATCGTCAGCGTGTTCTTCGGCCTGCGAGGGCACATATCCGTGGAGGAGCTGCTGCGGGAGGTCAAGAAAGTGAACCCGCGGATCGGCTACGCGACGGTCTATCGCACCCTCCACCTGCTGGTGGAGAGCGGGCTTGTCGAGGAGCGGCGGTTCGGCGACGGCCTGGCTCGCTATGAGGGACGCTCCGAGGTCGAGCACCACGATCATATGATCTGCCTGCAGTGCGGCCAGATTTTCGAATTCTACAACCCGCATCTCGAGGCCATGCAGGAAAAGCTGGCCCATGATCACAAGTTCAAGATCTACAGACACCGCCTGGAACTCTACGGGTCGTGCGAGGACTTCGATAGCTGCCAGCGCCGGCAGCGCAAGGCTGCCGATTAGTTCTGACCGGCCGGCCGGTGCCGGTCGGCCATGGGAGCGAGCTGCGCGCGATGCATGTCGCGACCGACCGCGCCCCAGCCGCAATCCTGCTGCTGGTGGGCAACCCTAATGTCGGCAAGAGCGCACTGTTCGGTCATTTGACCGGGAAATACGTCACTGTCTCCAACTACCCCGGCACGACCGTCGATCTGACCCGCGGGCGACACCGCCGTGGCGGCCGCGACTGCGAGATCGTCGACACGCCGGGCGTCTACTCGCTGCATCCTCATTCAGAGGACGAGCTGGTCACCCGCGATCTCCTGCTCAAGCACCCCGACGCGGCCATCGTCCTGGTACTCGACGCCAAGAATCTGCAACGCGGCCTCCTGCTGGCGCAGCAATTGTGCGATCTCGGCGCGCCTTTCTGCGTGGCGCTCAACATGGTCGACGAGGCGCTCAGCCAGGGCATGCGCGTGGACGCCGCCAGGCTCGCCGAAGCGCTGGGCGTGCCCGTCGTGCCGACCGTGGCCACGTCCGGCCGCGGGGTGGATCAACTGGCCGATGCGATCGCGCAGGCCCGCCCCGGTCGTTTCCGGACGGAGTGGCGGCCCGAATTGGAGGGAGTTCTGCGTCAGGCCCACGCTCTCCTCGCCGCCGCCGCGGGGAGCCCGGTGCCGAGACTTCTGGCGCTCACCGCGCTGCAAGATCCAGAGGCGCTGCCGGCCGACCTGCGCCGGTCTCTGAACCCGGACGGCCTGGCGCTGCTGGAGACGCTCGCGGCCCGTCTGCAAAGATCGGCGCAGACCTCGCTGAGCGTCGTCTTCACGACGGCGCGGCTGGCGCAGATCGGGGTCCTAGTCCAGCAGGTGCTGGTCCGGCCCGAGATGGAACGCGGGAGTCTTTCGCAGAGGCTGGGCGCTCTAGCCCTGCACCCCATCGGTGGCTTGGGCCTGGCGATCGCGGTGCTTTTCCTTGTCTATCTGTTCGTCGGCGTGCTCGGCGCAGGTGTTCTCGTCGATCTGCTGGAAAGGCGCCTGTTTGGCGGCGTGGTCAATCCGGCGCTGACCGGCGCCGCCGGCCGCCTGCTGCCGTGGCCGCCCCTCCGTGATTTTCTGGTGGGAGAGTATGGCCTGTTCACGATGGCGCTCACCTACAGCCTGGCCATCATCCTGCCAGTCGTGGGCGCGTTCTTCCTTGCCTTCGGCGTGCTCGAGGATTCGGGCTACATGCCGCGCTTGGCGGTCATGGCGAATCGCTTCTTCCGGCGACTGGGACTGCACGGCAAGGCCGTGCTGCCGATGATCCTCGGCCTGGGCTGCGACACCATGGCCACGCTGACCGCGCGCATCATGGAGACGCGCAAGGAGCGCATCCTGGTCACGCTGCTGCTGGCCCTGGGCGTGCCCTGCTCCGCGCAGCTGGGCGTGATCCTGGGCATGCTGGGCGGAGTCTCCTTCGCGGGAGTTCTCATCTGGCTGGGCGTGGTCACGGCGGTCATGGTCACGACCGGAGCGGTGGCGGCGCGCCTGATCCCCGGGGCGGGCACCGATTTCATCCTGGAACTGCCCCCGATGCGCCTGCCGGGGCTCAAGAACATCCTGGTCAAGACGGGAGCTCGCATAGAGTGGTATCTGAGGGAGGCGGTGCCGCTGTTCGTCCTGGGCACGGCTCTGCTGTTCGCGCTCGATCGCCTGTCCGTTCTCGAGATCGTGCGCGACGCCGCCGCTCCCGTCGTGCGGTCGCTGCTGGGTCTGCCGCCCCAGGCCGCGGACGCCTTCCTGATCGGATTCCTGAGGCGGGATTACGGGGCCGCGGGGCTGTTCGAACTCGAGCGTCAGGGACAGATGGATGGGCGGCAGATCGTCGTGAGCCTCGTCGTCATCACGCTCTTCGTGCCTTGCATCGCCAATGTCTTTGTCATGATCAAAGAGCGCGGTCTGCGGACCGCGATGGCAATCGCCTCCATCGTGGTCCTCATTGCCTTGGTCACCGGCAGCGCCCTGAACTGGACGCTGCGCGCCACGGGGTTCGAGCCTTGACAGCCGCGCCCGACGCCGCCACCATCCAGTGCCCGCTGTGCGGTTATCGTTTTCCGCTCCGCCAGGCGGCTTGCCGCGCGCACTGCCCGCTGAACCGCAGCTGCCGGGTCATCTGTTGTCCGCACTGCCTGCTGAGCTTCGTACCTCCGCGAGCGCCGGAGGCGCCTCGGAAACCGGGAGGCTGGCGCCTGCCATGGACAGGAATCACCGCGAAGCGCTAGAGGACCTGCTGGAAGCGGTCTGGCTGGCGCGGGAAGCCGAGAGCGAAGTCGACCTGGCCCGCTGTCGCCCGCCCCTGGGGGACGTGGACCACCAGGTGTTGATCGACCGGCTCCGCGAGGAGCGTCTGCTCGAGCGCGAGGACTCGCGCCTCACGCTCACGGTCGCCGGAGAGGCGGCGGCCGAACGGATCGTGCGCCGGCACCGACTCGCGGAGCGGCTCTACTCCGATCTGCTGCGGGCCGACGCCAGCGGCCAGCAGTCCTTCGCGTGCCAATTCGAGCACGTCCTGAACGAGGAGGTCGCGGAAGCCGTCTGCACGTTGCTGGGCCATCCACCGACCTGCCCGCACGGCCGGCGCATTCCGCCGGGAGACTGCTGCCGTCGGGCCGAGCGAGACATCCGCCCGGTCGTGCGACCCTTGATCGAATTTCCGCCCGGCGCCGTCGTGCGGATCGTGTTTCTGGCCCCGCGCTTCCACAACCGTTTCGATCGGCTCAGCAGTTTCGGCGTGATTCCCGGCGCCGTGGTGCGCCTCCACCAGAAGCAGCCGGTCTGCGTCCTGAAACTGGGAGCGACCGAGGTGGCGCTCGAACGTGATGTGGCGGGAGAGATCTATGCCGTGCCGTCGGAATGACTCGCCGCCGGCGGACGCCGGCTGGCTGCGCATCGAGGTCGATGCGTCCGCGTTGGAGCACAACATCCGCCTGTTCCGGTCGCTCGCTCCCCCGCCCACGCGACTGCTGGCCGTCGTCAAATCCGAGGGCTACGGTCACGGCCTGGTCCTCGCCGCGCGCGCCTTCCTGGCGGGGGGAGCGGACGTGCTGGGAGTGCACGGCGTGGCGGAGGCCGGCCGCCTGCGTTGCGCCGGCCTGGACGCGCCGATCCTGGTGCTTGGCCCGCTGACACGGGCGGGAGTCGAGCTCGCCAGGCGGCTCGGCGCCGAGATCACCGTCTCCTCGCTCGCGGGCGTCGCGGATGCCGCGGCCGTCTGCGCGGACGACACCGCGCCAGCGCTGGGCGTGCACTTGAAGGTCGAAACGGGCGTGAACCGCCAGGGGGTCGTCGAGGCCGAGCTGCCGGAGGTCCTGCGCGCCCTCGCCGGTGCGCGCGGCCTGCGACTCGTCGGCCTGAGCAGCCATTTCGCGGACATCGAGGACACGACCGATCACTCCTTTGCCCGCGCCCAGCAGGACCGCTTCGAAGCCTTCCGCGCGTCCCTGTCTGCGCAAGGACACGTCGACCTCTGCCACCACATGTCGTGCAGCGCCGCCGCCATCCTCTGGCCCCAGTCGCATCGCGCCCTGGTCCGCGTCGGCATCTCCGCCTATGGCCTTTGGCCCTCCCGCGAAAGCCGCATCTCGGCGCGGGCCGCCGGCCGCGGCGAGCTGCCCTTGCGTCCCGCCCTGACGTGGACCTGCGGCATTTCCCAGATCAAAAGCGTGCCCGCCGGCGAGACCGTGGGCTATGGACGGTCCTGGAAGGCGCCTCTGCCGAGCCGGATCGCCGTGTTGCCCGTCGGTTACGCCGACGGCTGGCCGCGCGCGCTTTCCAATCGCGCGCACGTGCTCGTGCGGGGCCAGCGCGCGCCGTTGCGCGGCCGGGTGTGCATGAATCTATGCATGGCGGACGTGACCCACATCCCGGAGGCGCGCCCGGCAGACCGCGCCGTCCTGCTGGGCAGGCAGGGGGACGAGACCGTCACGGCCGAGATGCTGGCCGAGTGGTTGGGGACCATCTCCTACGAGGTCCTGACCCTGCCGGGGTCGAGCTGGGAACGGGTCGCGACGCAGTGGGGGGAACCGGCATGATCGAGGGCATCCGCCGCTTCTTCGGCGAGCGTCTGGCCCGCGAGGAGGGGAATCGAGCGCCGGATCGCCGGCTGGAAGTGGCCACCTGCGCGCTGCTCCTGGAGGCGGCTCACGCTGACGAAGAGCTGGACGCGCAAGAAAAGCAGGCGATCGTTGATCTCGTGAGGCAACGCTTCGGTCTGGCCGCCGACGAGGTGGAGCAGCTCCTCGCGCAGGCCGAACAAGAGCGTGGCGCTAGCACCGGCGTCTACGATTTCACGCGCCTGATTTCGGAGGCCTGGGACCGGCGCGAGCGGCAGGCTCTGCTGGCGCTCGTCTGGCGGGTCGTCTACAGCGATGGCCGCCTGGAGGCGCACGAGGACGCGCTCATGCACAAGCTGGCCCATTTGCTGGGCTTGAGCCACCAGGAACTCATTGCGCTGAAGCTCAAGGTCAAAGGGGAGCAATCGCCCCCCGCCGCGCCCGGCGCCGCCTGAAATCGCCGCTCGCCCGCGGCGCGGCGCCGCCCTCAGTCGAGATCGAGTTGCGGGGCCTCGACTTCGATCAACGCGTGAGCGGCCAAGCTGGCCCGGGCCGCCACAACCGCGTCCACGCGCCCGCTGATCTCCCCTTCGCCCGCGGCCTCGTACTCGTGCACCGGGGAATAGACCTCGACGCCCCGGCCTTCGGCATCCCGCGTGACGACGGGTTCCCCTCCCGCACGCCGGGCTCCGGCAGGCAAGGCGCCCAGCAGGGCCAGGACCTCTTCCGCGTGGCGGGGGGTGAACACGTGATAGCGGAAGCCGAAATGAGCGTGCCTGATCTGGCGGATCTCGACTAGGCGCAGGCCCGCTTCCTGTTCCAGGCGCGTCTGGGCGCCGCGCAGCAGCTCCAGCCCGCGCTCATCCACGACCGCACGCACGGCCTTGCACCGCCCCACCAACTCGCGCAGCCGTTCGCCCAGCGAGTGCTCGGCGGCCTCCCCGCAGCTGAAATCCAAGAGACCCGCGTGCCCGGCCCCCAGGTAGAGTCCGCGCAGGAAGCCGCGCGCGGCCTCGTCCGAGCCGGCGAGCACGGCCAGATGGAAGGACGGTTCTTTCGTCGTGTGCGCCTCGCGCGTCATGCCCGGGCCCCCTAGCGGAAGAACAACAGCGTCACGATGACGAAGGTCGGGATCAGGAACGGGATCGACCAGCGCAGCATGTAGCCGAAGAAGCTGGGCATGGGCACGCCGGCCTCCTCCGCGATCGACTTGACCATGAAATTGGGCGCGTTGCCGATGTAGGTGTTGGCCCCCATGAAGACGGCGCCAGCCGAGACGGCGGTGAGGTCCATGACGAAGCCATGATGGGGCGCGACGCCGGACACGTACCCGAGCAGGGCGGGCACCTGGCTCTCCGGCACTCCCAGGCTGCCCAGCGCCGTGTTGAAGAAGGTCAGGTAGGTGGGTGCATTGTCCAGGAAGCTGGACAGCCCGCCCGTCGCCCAGAAGAAATGGATCGGCTCGCGCACGGAAGCGATGAAGCCAGCCATGGCGCCGCGCTCGCCGGCCTGCAGGATGGCCAGCGCCGGGATGATCGTCACGAAGATGGCGGCGAAGAGGATCGCCACTTCGCGGATCGGCCCCCAGCCGAATTCGTTGCGCTCGCGCACGACGCGCGCCGTCGTGCGCAGCGAGAGCCAGCCCATCAGCAGCAGGAAACCGTCGCGGACGAGGTTCTGAACCTCGACCTGCACGTGGCCGAAGACGTGGATCGCGCCCATTTTCACGGACCCGGAGAAGAGCACGCCGCCCATCACGCCGAGCAGCAGCAACAGATTGTGCAGCCCCAGCACCCTGAAGCCGCGCTCGCCCGGCGCGACGGGCGCGGGGCGCCCGCTCTCGCGGGCAGCCAGGCGCCGGTCGACCAGATAGAACGCCAGCAGCAGGAGGAACACGCAGACCGCGGTTTCGCGCAGGATCGCGGTCGTCACCCAGAAGAACGGCACGCCGTGCAGGAAGCCCAAAAACAGCGGCGGGTCGCCCAGTGGCGTGAGTGAGCCGCCGATGTTCGAGACGAGGAAGATGAAGAAGACGACCACGTGAGCCTTGTTGCGGCGCCAGGCGTTCGCTCTCAGCACAGGACGGATCAGCACGATCGAGGAGCCCGTCGTGCCGATCCACGATGCCAACAGCGTGCCGACCAGCAGCAGGAGGGTGTTCTGCCCGGGCGTGCCTTGCAGCGCGCCGCCCACGAAGATTCCGCCCGCGATGGTGAACAGCGCCCAAAGCAGGATGATGAACGGGATGTAGTCGATGACCGCGATGTGGATGATCGACTGCAGCGCCTCGCCGCGGTAGGCCAGCAGGAATGGCACCGCCAGAATCAGCGCCCAGGCCAACGACACCTTGGGATAGTGGTGATGCCAGAAGTGGGGAGCCAGCAGAGGGAACAGCGCGATCGAAAGCAGAATGCCGGCGAACGGCAAGGCGCTCCACAACGGCAGGCGCTCGCCGAGTCCCGGATGGTGCTCGGCGTCGTCACCGTGTCGCGTGGGCCCGTTGTGCGCGGCGGGCGTGTCGGGACCGGCGAAGGCAAGAGTTGCCGGTACACAGGTCCACGCCAGGAGCAGGGCCAGGACGAGCGTCGTTGCGGGCGGCAATCTCCGACGCGAGACGGTCAAGGAACGCATGCAGCCTCCGGAAATGATCGTGCGCATCGGGAGCTGAAGGACAGGGCGGACGGCCCGCCCGTCACCGGCGGGCTCGCTTTCAAGTTGAGCGATTCGCCCAACCTAGGCTAGGCTCGTCGCGCTGTCAACCGCCGCGGATCCCCCTCGATGCCCGTGTGGGGGCGCATGACCATCGCGTTTCTGAGCACCCGCTCCGGCCTGTGGGGCGGCGAGATCCACCTGCTGCAGCTGGCGAGCGGGCTGGCACGGCGGGGACACGACGTGGTCTGCTGCGTTCGCCCCGACGGCGAACTGGCCCCGCGCCTGCGCGCGGCGGGGTTGGAGGTCCAACCGCTGCCGCTCGTCGACTGGTTCGAACCGTTCGGCACCGCCCGCTTGGCGCACTGGCTGAGGCGTCGGCGCGTGGCGATCCTGCACTCCCACTGCCCGCGCGACCACTACCTGTCTGCGGTGGCCACCCTGGGCTCGGACACGCGCAACGTGGGCACGCGGCATCAGCTGCGTCCCATCGGCTGCCCGGCGCTCAAGCGCCCGTTCTTCCGGCGCTTCGCCGCCATGATCGCGGTGTCGGAGGCCGTGCGGGCGGCGTTCGTCGCCTCCGGCGTCATGGACCCGCGGCGCGTGGTCACGATTCCCAACGGCATCGATGACCGGCGTCGCTTGCCCCGCCGCGACGGGCTGCGCCGCCTGGCGGGCCTCGACGCGGACGTGCCCGTGATCGGTTACGTCGGGCGGCTCAGCCGCGAGAAGGGGATCGAGACGCTGCTCGAGGCCGCGGCGCGCCTGCGCGGGCCGGACGGCGCCGCGCCCTGGCTGTTCATCGTGGGCCGGGAGCCGGACGCGGGGAAGGGGTACACCGTACGCTTGGCGGCCATGGCGACCCGGCTGGGGATCGGCCCGACGACCAGGTTCTTCGGCTGGGTCGAGGACGCCGCCTCCGCGAGCGCCGACTTTGACGTGCACGTCGTGCCGTCCCAGGCGGAGCCGTTCGGGCTGAGCACGCTCGAGGGCATGGCGCACGGACACGCCGTGATCGCCACCGCCAGCGGCGGCAGTCCCGAGATCCTGCGCCACGGCGTCGACGGCCTGCTCGTGCCGCCTGGCGACCCGGAGGCGCTCGCGGCGGGCCTGGCGCGCCTGTTGGCGGACCCGGCGCTGCGCGAGCGGCTGGGCGCGCGGGCGCGACAAAGGGTTCAGGAGTCGTTTTCGCTCCGCGGGATGGTCGAGGCGGTGGAGGCCGTCTACGCCGGGGCGCGCGCGGGCGCGGCGCCAGCCTGAGCCGCCGGGGGCGATGCTCGTCAGCGATCCGCGACGCCGCCGAGCAGCCCGCGCAAGAACGGCTCCAGGCCGTTCATCAGCAGCTGCACGGCGATGACCGTGACCATCAGTCCCATCAATTTTTCCATGATGCGCAGACCGGTCTGTCCCAGGCGGCGCATGACGGCGTCGCCCCCCACGAGGATCAATCCGGTCGCCGCGAGCACGCCGACGATGCTGGCGAGCACCGCGATGCGCCCCGGCATGCCGGGCGCTTCCGCCATGAGGACCATGACGGTCGTGATCGAGCCGGGACCGGCCAGCAGCGGAATGGCCAGGGGCGTCACCGAGGGGTCCTCTTCCAGGCTCTCCTCCGGGTGGTCGTAGGAATGGGCGCTCTCGATGCCGGTGCGCCAGCGCCTCTGCCGCGACTGCAACATGTCGAGCCCGATCCCGAAGAAGATCACGCCGCCCGCGATGCGGAAGGCCGGGAGCGTGATGCCGAACAGGCGCAGGAGCGTGCCTCCCAGCACGGCGAAGCCCACGAGCACGGCGAGGGAGACCAGCAGCGCCCTGACCAGGATCGTGCGGCGTCGCCGGCGCGGCAGTTCCGCCGTGAGTCCGCTGAAGAAGGGTATGCACCCCAGCGGATCGATCACCGCGAACAGCGAGGAGAGCGCGAAGACGCCAAATGCCCAGAGTTCCATCACCATAATGAACCGCCCCGGCGCGTAGCCGGCGGAATCCTCTTCAAGGTGCGGGGCTGGGCGTCGGCGGGCAAGCGGATTTCCTTTGCTTGCGGTCCCTCGCGAAACCAAATTTCCGGTTTGAGGACCGTATCCGCGGCCCTCGGGGCAGGGCTGCGCGGCCAGCGCCGCAGGAGGTTCCGGGATGGCTATCCGCGATCAAGACGCTCTCAATTATCACGCTCATCCACGGCCCGGCAAGACTGAGGTCGTCCCGACCAAGCCGTGCGTCACGGCGCAGGATCTGTCCCTGGCCTACACGCCCGGGGTGGCGATCCCCTGCCTGGCCATCGAAAAGCAGCCATCTGACGCGTTCACGTACACGAACAAGGGCAATCTCGTGGCCGTCGTTTCCAACGGCACGGCCGTGCTGGGCCTGGGCGACATCGGCGCGCTGGCCGGCAAGCCGGTGATGGAGGGCAAGGGGGTCCTGTTCAAGCGGTTCGCCCACGTGGACGTCTTCGACATCGAATTGGACACCCACGACCCCGACGAAGTCATCAAGGTTTGCCAACTCCTCGAACCGACGTTCGGCGGCATCAACCTCGAGGACATCAAGGCGCCGGAGTGCTTCTACATCGAGGAAACGCTCAAGAAGACCATGAAGATCCCGGTCTTCCACGACGACCAGCACGGCACGGCCATCATCTCGGGCGCGGCCCTGTTGAACGCGTGCGAGATCACCGGTCGCGATCTCAAGTCGGTCAAGGTCGTGGTGTCCGGCGCCGGCGCCGCCGCGATCTCGTGCGCGAAGTTCTACGAGATGCTCGGCGTGCCGCGCGACAATTTCCTGCTTGTCGACACCAAGGGCGTGGTTTACCGGGGGCGCAAGGAGGGGATGAACCCCTACAAGGAGTACTTCGCCCAGGACACGAAGCTGCGAACCCTGGCGGACGCGATGCGGGGCGCGGATGTTTTCCTGGGACTCTCCGCCAAGGGGCTCGTCTCGCCGGACATGCTGCGTTCCATGGCGAAGAGCCCCATCGTCTTCGCCATGGCCAATCCCGATCCGGAGATCACCTACGACGACGCCAAGGCTGCGCGCAAGGACGTCATCATGGCGACCGGCCGCTCCGATTTTCCCAACCAGGTCAACAACGTCCTCGGCTTTCCCTTCATCTTCCGCGGCGCGCTCGACGTGCGGGCAACGGCGATCAACGAGGAGATGAAGCTGGCGGCCGCCAAGTCGCTCGCCGAACTGACGCGCCAGCCGGTACCGGACAATGTCTGCGCCGCCTATGGCGGTCAGCGCTTCGAATTCGGGCCCGAGTACATCATTCCCAAGCCGTTCGATCCCCGCGTGCTGGTCTGGGAGGCGTACGCCGTCGCCAAGAAGGCGTGCGAGACGGGCGTGGCCCAGCGCCCCATCGAGGATTGGGAGGCCTACCGCGAGCATCTGGAGGGGCTGATCAGCAAGAGCGTGGAAGTCATGCGCACGATCCGCGCCAAGGCCCACCGGCAGCAGAAGCGCGTGGTGTTCGCGGAGGGCGACAACCCGCGCGTGATCGAGGCCTGCCACACGGTCGTCGAGGAAGGGCTGGCCAGGCCGATCCTGATCGGCAGCGTCGACGCGATCCGGCCGCACGCGGAGCGGGTCGGCCTCGACCTGGGCCGCGTCAGCATCGTGGATCCGGAGACCTCGCCGCACAACGAGAAGTACGCCAAGGCGTTGTACGAATGGTCCGCCCGCAAGGGCTACACGCCGCAGAAGGCGGCGTTGATGGTCCGCCGGCCGCACCACCACGCGATCATGATGCTGCGGGTGGGGCACGCGGACGGCATGGTCGCCGGCGGTGACCGACCCTACGTGGACACGATCCGCGCGTTGTTGCCGCTCGTGGAACTCAAACCCGGCGTGAAGCACGCCGCCGGGATGCACGTGCTGCTCGTGGAAGGCAAGGTGTTCATCTTCGCCGACACGACGGTCAATATCGAACCCGACGCGTCGCACTTGGTCGAGATCTCCCTGCTGGCGGCCGAGGTCGCGCGCTACTTCAACCTGGAGCCCCGCCTGGCCTTGCTCAGCTTCTCCAACTTCGGCGACAACAACCATCCCAAGGCCAGGAAGGTGCGCGAAGCCGTGGCGATCCTGCACCGCGACCATCCGGACCTGATCGCCGACGGCGACATGCACGGCGACGTGGCCGTGCTGCCCGAGTTCAGCGCTCAGAATTTTCCGCACAGCCGCGTGCGCGGACAGGCCAATGTGCTCATCTTCCCCGATCTGATGAGCGGAAACATCGCTTACAAACTGGTGGGCAACATCGGCCGCCGCGAGGTGATCGGGCCGCTGTTGATCGGTCTGAAGTATCCGATCAACATCATCGCCTACAACTCGGACGTGCGCGAGATCGTGAACATGACGGCGCTGTCGGCGTTCCAGGCCGGCGACTGATCCGTCGTTTTTGTCGCGTCGCGCCGCCGCTCGGTGAGCGGCGACGAGCTGAATGGGAACGGGCGCGGGTGCTACGACATGGACCCGCGCCGCCAGAATCATAGCAATTTCACCCGCTCGGCCGTCACCGACAGCGAGCCGTGGTCGTTTTCGACGCGGCCGGTCACGACGTAGGGCCCCCGCGTCAGCAGCAGCCGGCCCCAGCGCGCGTACTCCCGCGGGAAGAGCGTGATCTCGCACAGGGCTGTCTCGTCTTCGAGGGTCAGGAACTTCATCCGCTCGCCGGTGCTGCGCACGTGCGCGCCCTTGGCCGCGACGATCAGGCCCGCGACCTTCACCCGGCGGCCGGCGCGGCGTTCCAGGTCGGCCGCCGGCACCACGCCGGCGCGCTGCAGCCGCGGCCGCAAGGCGGCCAGAGGGTGCGCGCTCGGCGTGAAACCGAGCACTTCCATTTCCTGGTCCAGCCGCTCGTCCGGCGAAAACTCGCGCAGACCGGCGCCGTCCGACGGCGCGGGCGGGAGGCGGAGGGCCGGCGTGGCGGCCGGCGCCGTCGCGCCGGGGGGCGGGAAGAGCGAGGGGACGGGCGAAAGCGCCGCGCCGCGCCGCCTCGCGCGCAGGGCGACGTGGCGCCACAGCAACTGCGGTCGGGTGGGTCCGAGACCGTCGCAGGCCCCGCAACGGATCAGATTGTCGACCTCCGGGCGCGTCAGCGCCGGCGCGCGCGCGAGCAAGTCGTCGAGGGAACCGAACGGTCCGTTCGCCCGTCGCGCCGCCAGGAGGGCGGCGAGGGAGCGTCGCGAGAGGCCGCGCACGCGCCCGAGTCCGACACGGATCGCGCCGTCGCCGCCGGTGAACCCGGCTTCGCTCTCGTTCACGTGCGGCAACAGGATCCGCAGGCCGAGACGGCGCGCCTCTTCGAGATAGGTGGCCGAAGCGTAATAGCCGCCGCCGTTGTCCAGGACGGCGGCCATGAACTCGGCCGGGTAGTGCGCCTTGAGCCACGCGGCCTGGAAGGAGAGGACGGCGTAGCTGGCGGAGTGCGCCTTGCAGAAGGCGTAACCAGCGAAGGTGCTGATCTGGCGCCAGAGCTCGGCGATCGCCGCGTCCCCGACGAGCGCCGCGGCGCCGGTGCGGCGCGCGCCCGCGAGGAAGCGTTCCTTGAGGGCCAGGAAGTCGGCCGGATCGCCCTTGAAGCTCATCGCGCGGCGCATGATGTCGGCCTCGCCGAGGGACATCCCCGCCACCGCGGCGAGGGTCCGCATGACGTCCTCCTGGTAGACCATCACGCCATAGGTCTCGTTCAGGAACCCGAGCGCCGGGTGAGGCAGGCGAGCCGGTTCGAGGCCGAGGTGGCGGCGTACGAAAGAGCGTCCCATGCCGCTGTCGGCGGGACCGGGGCGGATCACGCTGCTGGCCGCGACGACGACCGGGAAGGTGTCGGCCTTGAGCCGGCGCAGCAGCGAGCGCATGCCGGGCGACTCGACGTAGAAGCAGCCGAGCGTTTCCCCTTCCCGCATCAGGCGGCGCGTGGCGGGGTCGTCGTCGAGCGGGCGGCCCAGGTCGAGCGCGACACCATGGCGGCGCGCGACGGCGCGCGCGGTGTCGGCGATGACGGACAGGCCGCGCTGGGAGAGCAGGTCGATCTTGACGAGCCCCAGCGCCTCGACGGCGTGCATGTCCATCTGGCTGACCTGCAGGCCCTTGCGGGCCCACTGCAGGGGGAACAGGCGGGTGAGCGGGGCGTCGCCGATGACCACCCCGCCGGCGTGCACGCCGAGGTGGCGCGGGAAGTCCGCCAGCGCGCGGGCCGCGCGCAGGAGCGAGCGGTAGGGCTCGCGCTGCAGGGGAAGCGCCGCCGCCTCGGGCACGGTCGCCACGGCGTCGGGGTCCTCGAGAGCGCGCCGGGGCAGGCGGCGGGCGATTGCGCCGATCTCGGCGGCGCTCCAGCCGTGCGCCCGGGCCGTCTCGCGCAGGGCCGAGCGGGCGCTGAAGCGGTTGATGTTGCAGATCATCGCGGTGCGGTCGCGGCCGTATTTACGGTAGATGTACGCGAGCATCGCGTCGCGGTCCTTCCAGCCGAAATCGAGATCGATATCGGGCGGCGAGATCCGCTCCGGGTTGAGGAACCGCTCGAAGTAGAGGTCGTGGGCCAGTGGATCGACGTGCGTGATGCCGAGCGCGTAGCAGACGAGCGAGTTCGCCGCCGATCCGCGGCCCACGGAGGGCACGCCGCGCTCGCCGGCGTGCCGCACGATGTCCCAGACGATGAGCAGGTAGCCGGCGAAACCCAGTTTTGCGACGACCGCCAGCTCGCGGTCGAGCCGCTCGCGCGCCGCGTCGGAAACGCGGCCGCGCCCGCGGCGCGCCAGCCCTTCGCGGCAGAGACGGGCCAAAAGAGCGTCGGCGTCTTCGCCCGGCGGCAAGGGAAAGACGGGATAGCGCCAGGCGCCGAGCTCGAAGCGGAAGCGGCAGGTGTCGGCGATCGCCTCCGTCTCGACGCAGGCGCGCGGAAACTCGGAGAGCAGGATCTCCATTTCGACGGGCGGGCGCAGCCAGGCGCCAGCCGGGGCGCACGCCGCCTCGTCCAGGGAGTCAAGCGTGCGGCAGGTGCGGATGGCCGACAGCAGCCGCTGCAGCGCCAACCCGCCGGGCGCGTCGGCCCACGCGTCGCCTCCCGCGACCACCGGCACCTGTCTGGCCTCAGCCCACTGCGCCAGGCGGCGCAAGCGGCGGTAGTCCGGACCGGCCTGTCCGCCGGCGGTCACGAGCAGCACCCGCGGGATGTCGCCCAGGGCGGCCAGGTCGCCGGGGCGGGCGGTGAGCGCGCCCAGCAGCTCCTCGGAATCGGTCAGGCAGAACAGGCGGCCCGGCCCGCCCGCCGCGTGTTCCCGCAAGAAGGGGGGCAGGTCGCGGCAGAGGTCGAAGTCGGGCCGGAGTTGGCGCGCGGTGACGAGGCGGCAGATGGCGGCGTACCCCTCGGCGTCGCGCGCCAGCAGCACCGCGCGGCGGCGGCCGGGGGCCAGCGAGCCGGGCACGAGCCGGGGCGGCGGCGCGGCGGCGCGGCGGGAGTTCCAGGGGCGATCGCCGGTGGGAAGGCCGCCGGGGCGGTCGTCGGTGATCTCGACACCGTGGATGGCGCGGATCCCGGCCGCGTCGCAGGCCTTCTGGAAAGCGACCGCCCCGTGCAGGGCGTTCAGGTCGGTCAGGGCGAGCGCCGGCTGGCCGAAGCCGGCCGCCCGCCGCACGAGCTGTTCGGGTCGCGCGGCGCCGCAGAGCAGCGAATAGTGGCTGTGGCAGTGCAGGTGGATCATCGGCTCCTCCGCCACCGGGCGCTGGACGGTGACGTCGGACAGCGTAGGCGAAAAAAAGGCGAAAATCAAGAAAAAGCGCCGCGCACTCGCGGTAACCCGGCGCCCGGCCGCGTCTTTTGTCGCGGCGCGGGAAGCGGTTTTGTTCTATTATTAGAGTTGGTTCAGCGAAACAACGGACCGGCCCCTCCTCTTGGGGCGGGAAGGGACGTGTCATGCCCCGAGGCATTTTCTCTGCTATTGCCATCGTCTACCTCGCGGTCGCGGGCCCGGCCGGCGCCCAGGTCCGGACCATCGAGCTCGTGCCCGGCTCGCCGGCGCTGGCGGTGGTCGGGCAGTCCGGGAGCGAGGTCGCCTTTCGGGTCGACGTGCGCCAGCTGCAGACCGTGCCGGTCACGACGCGCGAGGGTTCGTTCACGCGCCTGTTGATCCCCGGCTTTCACGGGTCACAGCGCGTGGGGGCGCCCGAGTTGCCGATGATGAATCGCCTGCTCGCCCTCCCGCTCGGCTGCCGGCCCAGGATCGAGGTCAGGTCGCTGCGCAGCCGCGACCTCGACCTCGGCGCCCACGGCGTTACGACGCCGCTGTGGCCCGTCCAGCCGCCCGTCTCCAAGAGCCCCGACGCCGACGCGCCGCCGTTCGCGTACGACCGCGCGGTCTACCAGGCCGCCAGGATCGCGCAGGACCTCGTGAAAGTCGTTCCCCTGGGCCGTCTGCGGGCGATGGACATGGGGCGCGTCGAGGTCTCTCCGGTCGAGTACTTCCCGGCCGAGAATCGCGTGCGCGTGCACGAGGAGATCGAGTTCAAGATCGTGTTCGAGGAAGCAGACCCGCGGGCGACGAGCGATCTGCTCGCGCGCACGCACAGCCCGTACTTCGAGGTCGTGTACGGACAGGTCGCCAACGCGCTGAGCTTCCACGACAGCTACCCGGATCACGTGCGCGACGTCGTGACGATGGCCGTGGTGACGCCGCCGGATTTCGCGGCGCAATTGGCGGAATTCGTGGCCTGGAAAACGCGGCGAGGCTTCCACGTCGTAGTCGGCGTGATCGGCGATCCCGAAGTCGGCACGACCACGGACACGATCGGCGCCTGGCTGCAGTCGCTCTACGAGAACGCGACGCCCGACCTGCCGGCGCCGAGCTTCGTGCTGTTCGTGGGGGACGTCGCGCAGATGCCGACGTTCAGCATTGGGGGCGACCCCACCGACCGGCCGTACTGTTGCGTCGACGGCGACCTGATGCCCGACATGTACTATGGCCGGCTGCCGGCGGCCAACAGCGAACAACTGCAGGCCATCCTCGATAAGACGATGATGTACGACCAGTTCACGATGCCCGACCCGAGCTACCTCGAAAAGGCGGTCATGATCGCCGGCGTGGACGCCACGTATGCGTCCGTGTGGGCCAACGGCCAGATCTACTACGGCGTCTCCAATTATTTCAACGCCGCCCACGGCATCGCCAGCAACACCTATTATTACCCCGCCTCCGGCTCCTCCGACGCGCAGATCATCGCCAACGCCAGCGAGGGGCGCGCGTACATCAATTACACGGCGCACGGCTCCAAGATCGCCTGGTCGGACCCGACCTTCACGCAGGCCGACGTGAACGGCCTGGCCAACGACGGCGAGTACGGTCTGGTCGTGGGCAACTGCTGTCTGACCGGCTGCTACGACTGGCCCGAGTGCTTCGGCGAAACGTGGCTGCGCGCGCCGCACAAGGGCGCGATCGGCTACGTCGGCGCCAGCAACAACAGCTACTGGGACGAGGACTATTGGTGGGGCGTGGGCTACCGCGCCGTGATTGTCGCCCAGCCGACCTACGACTCCGGCGCCCTGGGCGCCTACGACGGCCTGTTCCACGACCACGGCGAGGACATGAGCCTGTGGTACGTGACCAACGACGCCCTCGTCTTCTGCGGCAATCTGGCCGTGACCCAGGCGGGTTCGAGCCTCACGGAATATTACTGGAACATCTACAACCTCCTGGGCGACCCCAGTCTGAGTCCCTATCTGGGCGTGCCCTACCCGAATCCGGTCGCGCATCCGGCGGAGATCGCCGCCTCCAGCGTGTCGCTGCCGGTCTGGGCCGTGCCCAACAGCTACATCGGTCTCACCCAGGGCGGCGCGCTGGTCGGCGCCGGCACCACCGACGCGACGGGCGCCGCGACGCTGGCGTTCACGCAGACAGCGCTGATTTCGGGTGAACCGCTGCACATCGTGGTCACGGCGCAGAACCGCGTGCCCTACGAGGCCGACATCGCCGTGACGGACGGCGACGTCCTGGACGCCTGCGCGAATCCGAACGGCGCCATTCCCGACAACGATCCCGCGGGGATCACGAGCACGCTGGCGGTGCCAGACGTGGGTGTGATCGACGACATCCAGGTCTATGTGAACATCACGCATCCCCGCCGCGGCGATCTTCTGGTCCAACTGATCTCGCCGACGGGCGTCGTCGTCACCCTGCACGACGTCACCACCGAAGAAACCGACGATCTCGTCGGCTGGTATCCCGTTCAGTTGACGCCGAGCCAGCCGCTGTCCGCGCTGGTGGGCCAGGGCATGCAGGGCGATTGGCTGCTGACGGTGAGCGATCGGGTCGCGACGAACCTGGGCGTTTTGAACGAGTGGTGCCTCAGGATCACGCACTTTGCCTCGGCGACCGGCGTCGGCGACGGCTTGCCATCTGCCGCGGTGGTGCTCTTCTCGGCGTGGCCCAATCCCTTCAATCCATCCGCCCGGATCGCCCTCTCGCTGCCGCGCGCGCTCGACGTGGATCTCGCGGTCTACGACGTGAGCGGGCGTCGGATCGTCACGCTGGGGCGCGGCGAGTGGTCGGCAGGCCGGCACGAGGTCGATTGGAACGGACGCGACGCGCGAGGGCGCGCCGTCCCCAGCGGCGCCTACTTTTTCCGTCTCGCGGCCGACGGGCGCGCCCTCGTCCGCAAGGCGGTGCTGTTGAAGTAGTGGAGACCGGGGCCGGGGTCGCGCGGCTGGGCGGTGGTTGCCCCGCCGAGGAAGGACCGGAATCGATGCCGTTGGCGGGCTCTGCGATGCGGCGAAGCGCCCTGCTGGCGGCGGTGGGCTTGCTGATGTTGCTCTCGCCGCCCCTGCGGGCCGCGGACATCCCGACCGACGCCGCGGGCCTGCCGCACTGGGTCCCGCGCGTATGGACCGATTTCCCGGTGCGCATCGAACTGGCCGACCAAGCCGCGCTGGCGGCTTTGCTGGCCCGAGTGCCTGTCGCCTCGTTCGACCGCGAACAACTGAGCCGCGTGCGCGCCGGGGAGACGACCGTTCGGCTCGTCTGGCAGCCCCGCGTGACGGAAGAGGAGGCCGCCGCGCTCGCCGCGGCGGGCGCCGAGTTCGAGCGTCTGCGCGACGTCGACCGCGAGGCCCGCGAGGCGGCCGAGGCCGTGTGGGCCGCGCAGGCCGCGAAGGGCGGCGAGGTCCTGAAGAGCGGCGAGGCCGGCGTGTACCACACTCAGGCCCAGATCGGGGCCATCCTGCAGCAGGCGCAGGTCGATCACCCGGCCCTGGCCGCCTATTACAGCCTCGGCAATTCCGTGCTGGGCAGGCCGCTGCACGCCATCGTGATCAGCGACAACGTCGGCGTGGAGGAAGCCGAGCCGGAAGTGCGACTCACCGCCAACATCCACGGCGACGAAACCGTGCAGATGGAAAACCTCGTCGCGCTCGTCGAGCACCTCACCAACAACTACGGCACGGACCCGGTGGTGACCGATCTCGTGGACAACACGGAGATCCACGTCGTGCCGTCGCTCAACCCCGATGGAAACGCGGCGCTGACGCGAACCAACGCCAACGGCGAGGACCTCAACCGCGACTACCCGGTTCCCGACGGCACGATCGGCGACGACGGCGACTGGACGCTTGAACCCGAGACCGTGCTCGTCCACAACCATGCGGCCGCTCGCAACTTCGTGATCAGCGAGGTCGGTCACGGCGGAGCGCTCGTGGTGAACTATCTCTGGGACCACACCTACACGCTGGCGCCCGACAACGACGGCATCGTGGAACTGGCGCTCGAATACAGCCGCTACAACCCGCCGATGTACGCCAGCACGATCTTTCTCCTGGGCATCACCAACGGCGCCGACTGGTACCTCGTCAAAGGAACCGTGCAGGACTGGGCGTACCACGAAACGGGTTGCTGGGATTTCACGATCGAAGTCAGCACGGTCAAGAATCCCGACGCGAGCACCCTCGAACAGTACTGGCTCGACAACAAGGAGAGTCTGCTGCACTTCATCAAGGCCGCCCGCTACGGCGTGCACGGCCGCGTGACCTCGTCCGTCACGGGCTTGCCGCTGGCCGCCACGGTGGCCGTGACCGGCATCAGCAAGACCGTGCGAACCGATCCCGATTTCGGCGACTACTACAAGATCCTGCCCGCTGGCGCCTGGGATCTGACCTTCTCGGCGGACGGGTACGCGAGCCGCACCTTTGCCGGCGTGTCCACGGTTTGGGGCGCTGGCACGCCGCTCGACGTGCAGCTAACTCCGGCCGAGGAGGCGGACCTGGCCGTGGACACGTTCGAGGACGGCCCGGACGGCTGGACCGGCGGGTGGGCGCTCACCACGGCGCTGAGCCACAGTCCCAGCACCTCGCTCACCGACAGCCCGGACGGCAGCTACGCCAACAACGCGACGGATGTCGCGACGCGCGCGGCGCTTGATCTGTCGGCGGCGTGCGCAGGGACGGTCTCGTTCTGGGCGCGCTGGGATCTCGAGTTGAACCGGGACGGCGTCTTCTTCGAGATCTCCGCGGACGGCGGCGCGACGTGGCTCGCCTTGGCCACGGCCTACACGCAGCCCGCCAGCGGCCAGGGCAGTCAACTCCCGACCGGCACGCCGCTGTTCGAGGGGACGCAGACGGCGTGGGTCGAGAACAGCGCCGATCTCGGCCCCTTCCTGGGCGAACCCGACGTGCGGTTCCGTTTCCGCCTGCAAAGCGACAACTTCAGGACCTACGACGGCTTCTACGTGGACGATTTCGTCGTGCACGTCGCGCGGCCCCTGGTTGTGGGCGCGGGGGACACGCCCGCCGTCGCGCGGCACCTGACCGCGGCGCCCAACCCGTTCAACCCGCGGACCGAGCTGCGGTTCGTCCTCGCGCGGGCCGGCGTGGCGCGCCTGACGATCCATGACTTGAGCGGGCGCCGCGTGCGCGCGCTGCTCGACACGGAACTGACGGCCGGCGAGCAGATCGTGCCCTGGGACGGCCGCGACGACCGGGGCGCGCCGTTGCCGAGCGCGGCGTATTTCGCGCGCCTGGCGGTCGGAGCCCAGAAATGGACCGTGAAGGTGATGCTGTTGAAGTGATCGTGAGGAAAGCTCTCACCTGGGCTCGCTGATCTCCCAGCGGCCCGACCGGCGCCGGATGGAGTCCCCCCTCTGCCGGCGCCGGCTTTTTCCCAGGCGGCCGGCGGCGGCGCGCGCGGCGCCGCACTCCGGTCCCCGGCCGAACGTCACTGCGCCAGCCGGTCCCACACCGGATCCATGCGCATGCCGGCCTGTTGGGCGCGCAGCGCGTGCTCGCGAGCGGCGCCCTCCTCGCCCTGATAGGCGTAGGCGATCCCGAGGTAGGCGTGTGCGAGCGCACAGTCCGGATCGCAGGCCAAGGCGGCCAGACACGCGGCGGTCGCCGCGTCGAATTGTCCGAAGCGGCAGTACAGGCGGCCGCGACGGGCATGGGCCCCGGCGCTCTGGTCGTTCGCGGCGAGCGCGCGCCCGTAAGCATTGAAGGCGTCGCGCAGCTTCTGCTGCGCTTCGAGCGATTCGCCGAGTCCGATCCAGAGGTCGGCGTTGGCGGCGGATGCTTCAAGATACGCGCGACACTGTCTTTCGGCGGCCGCCGCGCGTCCCGCCGCGATCAGCCCCATGACGAGCGCGCATTGCCCCGTCGCGTCCTGCGGCGCCTGGGCCACGGCCTTCTCGTAACACTCGACGGCGCTTTCCGTCCAGCCGATCAGCTCGTAGATCCTTCCCAACTGCAACTGGGCGCCGGGCGTCGTCTGGTCCAACTGCAGGGCAGCCTGGGTGGCCTCTTCGGCGTCCGCCAGACGATTGAGGAGGATGTAAGACTCGCCCAGCGCGACGAGCAGCGCGGGGCAGGGCGTGGCGTTGCGGCGGCCGTCCTCGAGTGTCTGGGCTGCGATGGCGGGGTCGCCGGCCTGGCGGGCGAGCTTGGCCAATTCCAGGTAGGCTGCCGGATCCGCCGGCGAGGACGCCAGGCGCGCGCGTGCCTCGGCCGTCGTGCTGGCGCTGACCGGACAGGAGTCGCGCTCCATCTCCGCGAGAGGACCGCGCGGCGTTGGCGCGGGCAGGACAGTCGGCGCGGCGGATTCCGGTTTGGGAACGGCGCGACAGGGCAAGGCGCCCAGCAGCACCAACGAAAGAATCGTGGCCGCGCGGGCCAGACGCAGGGCAAAATGAGACATGGCGGACAACCCCCCGGGGATGCGGATTGCAGATTGAAGGTCTTCCGGTCGGGAACCGGCCTGCCCGAGGTCGACTAACAAGCGGCGTGCCGCGCCGCCCCAGCGCCCGCGCGCGGGCGGCCGTCGCGGGAGGTGACGTGAAAGCCAGCGACAAGGACGGACGGGAACAAGGCGACCGGCCGATCAGAGTCGGCGTCAGTGCCTGCCTGCTCGGACAGAAGGTCCGCTACGACGGAGGGCACAAGCACGATCGGTATCTCACGGACCTTCTGGGCGCGCACTGCGAGTTCGTGCCGGTCTGTCCCGAGCTGGAGGTCGGCATGGGAGTGCCGCGCGAGGCGGTGCGTCTGCTCGGGAGCGTCGAGGCCCCGCGCATGGTGGGAAGGCGCACCGGCGAGGACTGGACGGCGCGGATGAACCGGTGCGTCGCGCGCCGCGTGGCGCAACTCGAGACGATGGAGCTGAGCGGCTACATCCTGAAGAAGGACTCGCCGAGTTGCGGCATGGAGCGCGTGAAGGTCTACGGCGAGGGCGAGGGCGCCTTGCCCGACAAGACGGGCAGGGGGCTGTTCGCGCGCGCGCTCATGGAGCGGCTGCCCCTGCTGCCGGTCGAAGAGGAAGGCCGGCTCAACGATGCCCGCCTGCGCGAGAACTTCATCGTCCGCGTGTTCTCCTACCACCGCCTCCAAGACCTTTTCCGCGGGCGCTGGAAGCGCGGCCGGGTCGTGTCCTTCCACGCCGCGCACAAGCTGCTGCTCATGGCCCACAGTCCGGCGCACTACGCCGAGCTGGGACGCCTGGTCGCGCGCGTGAAGGACCTGCCGCCGGCGGAATTCCGCGCGCGCTACAGCGCCGCCTTCATGGCTGGCCTGCAGGTTCGGGCCACGGCGAGCAAGCACGCGAACGTGCTTCAGCACGTCGTCGGCTACCTGCGAGATCACGTGGATCCGGCGGAACGGGACGACATCCTGTCCGTCATCGAGGACCACCGCCGCGGCATCGTGCCGCTCATCGTGCCGATGACGCTCGTGCGGCACTACGTGCGCAAGCACGCGATTGCGTACATCGCGGACCAGACGTACCTGAACCCGCACCCCAAGGAATTGATGCTGCGCAACCACGTTTGACGGCGGCCCCCGCGCGCGCCTCAGTCGCGCGGCAGCAGCGTGTCGGCCCGCTCGACGATCTCGAGCAAGCGCGGGCCATGCAGCGCGATCGCCGCGAAGGCGGCCGCGAGGAAGGGGAAAGCTCGCTGCGGCGGGTGGCCCAGGAACACGAGCAGCACGCCGAACATCCCGGCCGACTCGAAGCAGGCCCAGGCGACGACGCAGCGGGTCTGTCCGTACGTCGCCACGGCGAACAACTTCTGTTCGCGCGGCGTGGCGGCGGCGGGGACGGCCGGGGCCGGAGTGATCGTCGTCGCGGCGTGCGGGGCCTTGCGCAAGGCCGCGTCGGTGAACGAAATCCGCCAATAGAAAACGCCGCCGGCCAGCGCCGCGATGGCCAGCGACGCCAGCGCGAGCAGAGCGAACGACGGCGTCGCCGGCGGGACCGGACGCTGCGACGCGACCAGGAAGGCGACCGCGGCGTAGAGGGGTGGGCCCGCGAGGAACGCGCCCCAGATGATGAACGTCGTGCGCGCCGGCTTGGCGAGTTGCGCCCTGAACTGCGGCGAGATCATGCCTGCACTCCCTTGAGCGGGTCCTTCAGTCCGTGGCCCGTGATCAGCGCGACGACGGTCTCGTCCGGCCGGACGAGACCCGCGTCCCTCGCCGCAATCACGCCGGCCAGCGCCGCCGCGGCCGAGGGCTCGGCCCAGACGCCGGCGAGACGGGCGAGCAGCCCGATCGCCTCGAGGATGGAGGAATCGGTCACGCTCAGGAACCCGCCGCCGGACGCGGCGACCTGACGCCACGCCTTGACTCGGTTGCGGGGCACGCCGACGGCGATCGAGTCGGCGACGGTGCGCGCGACCACGGGCGTCACCGCCCGCAGGATTGCGGGACCGTCGAGGCGCGTCGGGTCCGGTATCGCGGCCCAGGCGCGGACGAGCGGCGCGGCTCCCGACGCCTGCACGCCATAGACGCGCGGCCGCTTCGCGATCAGGCCCAGCTCCTCCAGCTCGGCGAACGCCTTGCCCGTCGACGACACGATGCACCCATCCCCCACGGGCGCGAACACGGCATCGGGCGCCGCGAAGTCGAGCGACAGCGCGATCTCGAAGGCGGCGGTCTTCTTGCCCTCGACCAGGATCGGGTTGTGCGCGCAGTTGCGGCTGTACCAGCCGTGCGCCGCGATCTCGCGCAGCGAGATCGCGAAGGCCTCGTCGTAGGTGCCGTCCACCTTCACCACGTCGGCCCCGTGCACGGCAAGCTGCGCGAGTTTGGCGGCGGGCGCGGCCGCCGGCACGAAGATCGTCGCGGGCAGGCCGGCGCGGGCGGCCAAGACGGCGAGGCTGGCGGCCGCGTTGCCGGTGGAGGCGCAGGCCAGGCGCGTTGCGCCCGCCTGCAGCGCGTGCGCCACGCCCACGGCCGCGGCGCGATCCTTGAGGCTGGCCGAAGGCAGGCCCGTGTCGTCCTTGAGCAGCAGCCCCGGCAGGCCGAGCGCCGCGCGCAGGCGCGCCGGCGCATGCAGCGGCGTGTCGCCCAGCGACCAGGCCGCGTGCGCGGCGATGGGGCGCAGCGGCAGCAGGGGGGCGAAGCGCCAGAGGTCGGGGCGCCCGCGCGCGGGAAAGGGGCGCTCGCGGTCGAGGTCGCGCGCGACACCAGCGTAATCGTAGACGGCATCGAGAATGCCGTCGAGGCCGCAGCGGTCGCAAACCCAGCCGGCATGCTCCCGCGGAAACTCGCGGGCGCAGACCACGCAGCGCCAGCCGAGCCAATGGCGGTTGAAGACGGCCACTTCCCGGCCGCTCGTCGCGCTCATGCCTTGCCGCCGCCGTCCGGCGGCTCTCCCCCGCGGTAGTGCTCCTCGGAGATGCGGCGGATGCGATCCCGCAGGTCTTCGTGCGTGATGACGCCCCTCTCCACGAGGAGCTGCACCATGGCATCGTGGGCGAGTTTGGTGCCCACGGCGAGCTCGCCCACCGTGACGTCGCGACGTCGGCCGTCCTGCACGATGGTCAGGGCGATCTCGTCGCGAGCGTGCCGGCGGCGTTTCAGGAAATCGAACATGGCTACATCGTCAGGGCCATCAGGCCCTTCGCGGTGTGCAGACGGTTCTCGGCCTGGTCCCAGACCGCGGACTGCGGGCCGTCGATGACCGCGTCGGCGACCTCGAGGCCGCGACTGGCCGGCAGCGGGTGCATGTAGATCGCCTCCGGTCGCGCGAGCCTCATGCGGCGCTCGTCGCAGATCCAGCCGGGATACTTTTCGATCGTCTTGACGGCCGCTTCGCGCCGCGGCTCGTGCACCAGGCAGCCCCACGACTTGGGGTACACGACGCTCGCGCCCGTGAAGGCCGCGTCCATGTCGTCGACGACCTCGAACCTCGTGCCCATACGGGCGGCGTTGGCCGCCGCCTGCGCCAGGATCTCCGGCTCGAGCCTGAATTCGGGCGGGTGGGCGAGCACGACGTCCAGTCCGGCGCGCGTCATGATCAGGATCTCCGATTGCGGCACGGAGAGCGGACGGACGTAATTCGGGGCGTACGTCCACGTCACGGCGATCCTCCGCCCGCGCAGGTCGGCGCCGAATTTCTCGCGGACCGTCATGAGATCGGCCACGGCCTGGCAGGGATGGTAGCGGTCGCATTGCATGTTGATGACCGGCACTCGGCTGATGGCCGCCACGTCGCGGATGAAGGTGTTGCCCTTGCCCCAGTCGCAGTTGCGGATGGCGATGCCGTGGCCATACCGCGACAGCACCAGCGCCGTGTCCTTGGCGGTTTCGCCGTGACTGACCTGCAGCTTCTCCGGCGTGAGATCGTGAGCGTGCCCGCCGAGTTGGGTCATCCCGGCCTCGAACGAGTTGCGCGTTCGCGTGCTCTGTTCGAAGAACAGCATGAACAGCGTGCGGTCGCGCAACAGGGCGTGCGGCTCGTCGCGGTGGAATTTGCGCTTGAGGTCGGCGGAGGTCTCGATCAGCAGCTCGATCTCCCGGTCGCTCCACTCCTGCGTATCGATGAAATGCCGCCCGCGCATCGGCTTGCTCATGTTCGTCTGGTCCTCCTCGTTCGGGCCGGCGCCGCGCCGCCGGCGCTCTCTCAGGGGCGAGGGGCCGCGGCGACGAAGGCGTCCGGGAACGCGGCGTAGAACGCGCAGGCCGCCACGAGGTCGTCGACGGGCACGTGCTCGTCGGGCGCGTGCGCCTGCGCCTCCTGGCCAGGGCCGAAGCCCACGCAGGGAACGCCGTGCAGCCCGTTGATCGCCACGCCGTTGGTGCTGAAGGTCCAGCGCCCCACTTGGGGAGTTCGGCCGTGCACCGCGGCGTGCGCGGCGACGCCGGCCCTGACCGCGGGGTGATCCTCGGCCAGCACCCAGGTCGGGTAGTACTTCTCCATCGGATAGACGAGGCCCGTGTAGGAAGGGGTCTCGTAGGCGAGCGTGCGCACGTCGGCCTCGACCCCGGCGGTCTCGAGCGCCTCGCGCACCTCGCGCAGGGCGGTTTGCCGGTCCTCGCCCGCGGTCAGGCGGCGGTCGATGTGCAGCTCGCAGCGGTCGGGAATCGCGCAGAGGGAAGGGGATTCGGAGCCGATCCAGGTCACCGCGCAGCTCCCCCGGCCGAGGAACGGGTCGTCGGCGAGGCGCTCGTGGAGCGCCGCGATGGCGGGAACCGCGGGTGCGAGGCGGTAGATGGCATTCACGCCGCGCTCGGGCGCCGAACCGTGGCAGGATCTGCCGCGCGTCGCGACGCGGATCTCCATCCGGCCCCGCTGGCCGCGCGTGAGCGCGAGTCCCGTGGGCTCGGTGGACACCACGACTTCCGGCCGCAGTACACCCTCCTGCAGGATGTAGTGCCAGCAGAGGCCGTCGCAGTCCTCTTCCATGATCGAACCGACCAGCCAGACCTGGCAGTCCGGAGCGAGGTCCATCTCCTTGATGAGGCGCGCGGCGCCCAGCATGGCCGCCATGCCGCCCTTCTGGTCGGCCGCGCCGCGCCCGTAGACCCGTCCGCCGTCGATTTCGCCGCCGAACGGATCGCGAGTCCATTGCCGGGGGTCGCCGGGGCCGACCGTGTCGAGATGGGCGTCGAAGGCGATGACACGCGGCCCGTCGCCGATCCGCCCCAGCACGTTGCCCAGGCCGTCGATCTTCACCTCGGCGAAGCCGAGCGCCCGCATCTGCTGCGCGACGCGGCTGACGATCGCCGATTCCTTGCCGGTGGGGCTGGGGATGGCCACCAGTTCGCTCAGCAGCTGGGCCAGCGGATCGCGCAGCCGTCTCGCGGCGGCCAGGATGGCGGCGCCGCCGTCGCGGCTCACGTCTTCGCTCCCCGCCGCAGGCCGCGCATCGCGTCCCAGACGCGCCGGGCCGCCGCCTGGCAGCGGGCCGCCTCGACGGGGGCCGGATCGCCCGCGCGGTGGATCCGGCGCCCGCCGACCCACACCTCGGCCACGTGCTGGGCCTGGATCCCGAAGAGGATCATGCTCAGCCAGTTGTCCGTCGCCAGCGGCGAGCGCATGAACGGGTGGCAGACGAGGAAATCGGCGGGTGCGCCGGCGTCGAGCGTGCCGAACGGTTCGCGGAAGCACTCGCGCGCCAGGCGGAAGCCGCCCAGCCAGAAGCGCTGTGCACCGCGGAAGCCGAGCGGGCCGCGCCCCGGCTCGTTGCCCCGGAAGAACGTCGCGCGCATCTCGGCCCACATGTTGTCGTCCACGCCGTCCGTGCCGAAGCAGGCGCGGTCGGGGAAACGGTCGACCGGCGCCCGTCCGACGCCGTTGTTCATGTTGGAGCGGCCGTTGTGCACCAGCCACGCGCCGCGCTCCTCGATGGCCTGCAGGTCGAGCGGCGTCAGGTCCACGCCGTGGGCGAACAGGCTGCCGGGGCGTACGAGTCCATGCGCCACCAGGCGCTCGACCGGATCCTTCCAGCCGCGCTCCTGGCACACCTCGCGGTCGGTGGTGCCTTCGCACAAGTGCATGTGCACGCCGGCCTGGTGCTTTTCGCACAGCTGCGCCAGGTCGTCCAGCGTGTCGTCTTCGAGCGTGAATCCCGCGTGGGCTCCGACCAAACCGCAAAACCGTGGCACGTCGCCGGTTCTGCGCTGCGCGACTTGGCGCAGCCAGCGATCGTTCTCCTCGAGCGTGGTGTCGCGGCTGCCTGGCCCGCCGCGGTCGGTGACCTCGTAGCAGAGACAGCCGCGCAACCCCACCAGGGACAGGCCCTCGGCGATCCGGTCGAGCGAGCCGCCGACGGAGGTGAGGCTGGAGTGATGATCGAACAGGAGTGTCGTGCCGACGCGCGCCGCCTCCCACGCGCCCGCCGCCGCGCTCAGGAAGACCGCTTCCGCGTCGAGAGCGCGATCCAGTGGCCACCAGATCTCCGTGAGGATCTCGGTGAAGCTGCGCGGCACATTGCGCGGGGCGGGCATGCCCGGCGCGAGCGACGAGTAGAGGTGCGTGTGCCCGTTCACATTGCCGGGCATGACAACGGCGCCGTCGAGGTCGCGGACATCTTCGCCCGCCTCGGGCGTCAGGCCGCTCCCGCGCGCCACGATCCGATCGCCGCGCACCCGCAAGTCCACGCTTTCAACGCGGGGGGACGGGTCCGCGGACAATTCGGGGGGGAAATAATCCAGGACGCGTCCGTTGCGCAGCAAGAAGCCCGGCCCGTCGCCGGAGGGAGTCTTCGCGGCCAAGGATCGGCCTCCTCGGAAGCGGGAAACGGCGGTGAACGCTGCGGCCAAGCCCGTCTACAATCAACCCGCGGGAGCCAAAGTTCAAGCCCGGAACTGCGCAGGGCCGGCCCCGAAGGACCGGCCCTGCGCTTGCTACCGGACGCGGGCGACCGGCGACCGCGGCCTCACGGGGTTCGCAGCTCCTCCGGCTTGACGAAGATGGCGTTGACGACCGATTCGCGAACCACCCAGACGGAGTTGTCCAGGGAAGTGCGCATGTAGATGCCGGCCGGCTGATCCCCCGCCTCGGCCCGCGCGGCGCCGAAGAACAGCGTGACGCTCGTGCCGTCGCGCAGGCCGAGATCGATCTTGCGTCGCGCCTTCCAAAGGCCATAGGCCAGCGGATCCCCGTCGGGGTCGGCCACGTCGATCGCGCGGACCGTGGAGGCAGAGTTGAGGATGGCGTCGACCTTTGTCTTCAGGGCCGCCGCCTCGCGCGGACGCTTCAGGCGCCACTCGTAGATGCTCCGGTCCTGGGCCGGGGGCGGGGTGGCTTGGCCCGTGTCGGCAACGGCGGGTGCGGGCGGCGGCGGCGGGAACACTTTCACCAACTCCGTGATCTTGCCGCCGTCGTCGATGACGAGCGACTCGATGTCGTTGCGCTCGCCCTTGTACGCCTGCAGGTCCACGAAGTGGCTCGACTTCGGGCGGGCCGGGCCGTTCCAGAGGCCCAGGGGCGAGAGCAGGCTGACGCTGCTCAGGTACACGGCGCTGCTGTCGCGCCGGCGCACGAATTCGCCGACCGAACCGAGCGGCTTGCGCCCAACCAGCAACCGGAGCTGCGGCTGGAAATCCTGGCCGAAGACCGTGATCGCGACCGCCCCGTCGCCGGCCAGGCCGTAGTCGGCCAGCACCTCGGCCTTGTCGGAGCGGAATTCACCCCTCAGGTCGCCCAGGTTTCGCAAAAGGTCGTCGATCCGCTGCTGGCTGGCGGGATAGCTGTACGACGTGCGCACGACCCAATGGTCAGGCAGGCGTTCGATCACGACCGCAGTGCTGTCGGGGCCCCAGCCCAGAGTGATCCGGGTGATCGCGGTCAGATCCAGCGTCTGGTCCGAGAGGAGCGCTTGAACCGGCCGGCTGACGGCGCGGCGGTGCGTGACACGTTGCGCGACGCTCAGCGCCACGAGAACCACCAGGGCGGCCAGCAACCACCACAGGACGCGTTGTTTCAACATTGTGCATCGCCTCCTCAGACCTGCGTCTCGCCGCGAATGGCGAGCGAATCGCGGTAGGCCTGGGCTTCTCGCCGTCGCATCGCGGCGCGGGAAATGCCATAGACGGCCAGCAGCACCGGCACCAGCGCGACCGCCAGCAATCGGAACAGGAGCTTCTCGCCGGCGCTCACCGCCCGGATCGTGCGGTCGGTGCTGGCCTTCGAGCGGATCGAGATCAGTTCCGCGCCGTGCGCGAGCGCGTCCACGGCGTTGAGCAGCAGCGACGCGTTGTCCGCGGCCGAGATGACGCTGTCGTCGAACATCTTGGCGTCGCCGATCAGCACCAGCTGTGCCGGTTTGGGATCCAACGCCGGAGCGCTGTCGCCGGCGAGACGCCCGGCGGCGCTGGTGTCCGGCCACGCGGGCAGCGGACGTCCCTGGAAGGCGTCCGGGAACACGCCGGCGACGTGCACGGCGAGCGGCTGCTGGCCCAGGAAAGCGCGCTCGGAGGCGTCGAAGTAGCTCCCCGGCACGACGCCGTCGTTGAATTTTTCGCGCCAGCTGCGGTCGCTGGAGCTGAAGAGCGGCGTGGCCTCGAGCTTGAGACGCTTCAGCTCGGAAGCGCTCATGTTGATCGGTGTGCCCCACAAGAAGAGCAGGCTGCCGATGCGATTGGTGAGCGACGAGGCCTCGTTCATCTGCGGCTGCGTGACGAGTATCTGCATCGGAGCCCGCACCGGTTCGCTGGTCTGGAAGCGCAGGCCTCCCACGTTTTGGGTGCGCGGGATGCTGAGCACCTGGGTGCTGGCGTCGAAGAAATGGTCGGTCATGACCTCGAGGCCGAAGGACCTGAGCATCTCTTCCAGGCCGGACTGGCGGCCGGTGGCGCTGATCGTGAAGCCCCCGCGCGCTCCCGGCGCGTAGTCGTACTCGTGGGCCTGGACGGCGAAGACGGCGTTCATGCCGTTGCTCAACGCCCTGTTGATCTCGAAGACCTGTCGCTCGTTGAGGTCGGACGGGTTGACGACCAGCAGGACCGTCGCGTCGTCCGGTATCTTCGAGTCCCTGGTAAGCTCGATCGGTTCGACCTCGTAGTGTTCCTCGGCGAGCAGCTGGCGGATGCCCTGGTGGACATCGCGCGGCTCCGGCGGCTGCACGCCCGCCTGCAGGTACATCATCATGGTCTGCTGGTCGATCGCCTGGCGGGGGGCGTACACGGCGACCTTGGCCTTGGTCTCCGAGGTCAGGCGGTACACGCGCGAGACGAGCTCGTACTCCAGCGTCGCCAGCGACTGCGGAAAGACCTGTGGGATGACCTCCTCCGGTTTGTCCATGTAGGCGATGGTCATCGCGCTCCAGATGATCTTGACGCCAATCTCGTCGCGCTCCACCGACTGCACCTGGAAGGGACGGATCCCCTTCTGGGCGAGCTGTTTTTGCAGCTCCTCGTCATCCTGTGGATTGATGACCTGGAACTGCAGCATGCCGTTGCTCGCGCCCTGATAGTCGCGCAGCTTGTCGGTGACGTCGCGCTCGAGGGTCTTGAGCTCCGTGGGCATCTTGTCCGGGAGCGTGACGTAGTACTTCACTTGCACGGGGACCTTCAGGTCGCCGAGGATCTTCACGGACGCGGGCGACATCGTGTAGAGCCCGTCCTCCGTCAGGTCGAGACGGGCTCCCGGCATGCCGCCCAGGACGATGACGAGGAAGACCGCGATCGCCAGCAGCAAAACCGCGGCTACTCCGAAGGTCACGCGGAAATTCGTGCGCTTGCGAGTCATCTTAGTACTTCCTCCCTTCCAGCCAGATCGTGTTCAAGGCCAGGAACGCGACCGTCAGAGCGAGAAAGTAGGTCACGTCGCCCAGGCTTATCACGCCGCGGATCATCGACTGGTAGTGGGGCAGCAGGCCGATCGCGTTTTGCAGAAAGGATCCGAATCCGGAGAACCAGCCGTCGATGGTGGCGGCCACCGCCGGGATTCCCAGCAGGAAGAACAGGAAGCAGGCGACCATGCCGAGAATGAAGGCGGAGATCTGGTCCCGCAGCAGGCCCGAGCAGAAAATGCCCACGCTCATGTAGAGCGCCCCGAGAAGGGCGGCGCCGATGTAGCCGCTGGCGATCATGCCGCCGTCCGGATCGCCCAGCAGGCCCACCATGAGCGGAACCGTGAGCGTGCCCGCCAGCGCCACCAGGTAGAAGGCGGCGGCTGCGAAATACTTGCCGAGCATGACCTCCGACGCGCGCATCGGGAGGGTCATCAGCAGCTCGAACGTGCCGCTGCGTTTGTCCTCCGCCCACAACCGCATCGTGAGCGCCGGGATGAAGAAGATGAGGAACAGCGGCAGGTTGCCGAAGAAATCGCGCATGTCGGCCTGGCCCTGGAGGAAAAAGGGCGTCATGAACAGGCCGCAATTGAGGACCAGAAAAACGATGATGAAGATATAGGCGATCGGGCTGTTGAAGTACGCCGCGAACTCGCGCCGGAAGATCGTGCCGATGTTACGCATGGAGCCCGACCCCCTTCCCGCGCCCGCCCTGCTTGGTCAGCGCGATGAAAGTGTCTTCGAGGGCGAGACGCGCCTTCTGCATGGCCACCGCCTCGGCCGCGTGCCCGCGCGCCAGCGCCGCGGCGGCCGCCTCCAGATCCCGCTCGAACTGCGAATCCGCGCCGAAGGCCTGGCGCGTGAGCTCGGCGATTTTGCCGTCCGCCACGATGCGCCCCTCGTTGATGATGATCACGCGGTCGGTGACCGGCGGCACCTCCTGCAGGATGTGCGTCGAGAAGATGATGCTCTTCTGGCTCGCCAGGCTGCGGATGAGGTCGCGGATGCCGAGGATCTGCAGCGGGTCGAGGCCGCTGGTGGGCTCGTCGAGGATCAGGATGTCGGGGTCGTGGATGAGCGCCTGCGCGAGCCCCGTCCGCTGGCGGAAGCCCTTGGACAGCTCGTTGATGGGGCGTTTCAGTTCGGTGACCAGTCCGCACGCCTGCACGCACCAGTCGAACCGGGTCTTCAGGCGGGCTCCCTCGAGCCCGCGGGCCCGGCCCACGAACTCCAGGTACTCCTGGACGTTCATGTCCACGTACAGCGGCACGCTCTCCGGCAGGTAGCCGATGCGGCCGCGCACCGCCAGCGGTTGCTCCAGGACGTCGACCCCATCCACGGTCACGGTGCCTTCGTCGGGCGCCAGGAACGTGGTGATGATCTTCATCGCCGTGCTCTTGCCCGCGCCGTTGGGACCCAGGAAGCCGAGGATCTCGCCCTGGTCCAGGCGGAACGACACGGAGTTGAGCGCGACGGTCGTCCCGAAACGTTTCGTGACGTCGCGTACCTCGATCATCGCGTGACTCCTCAGGGAACGGTTAACAGGTTAAGGGGACACCCTTGGGGCAAGGCGAGCGCCAGGTTGCCTCCCGCCGCCCCGCGGGCGGAACGCGCAATATACATGAATGAGGGCGCTCGGTTCCAGTTTGCGGTCGTCGCGATCCCGAAGCGAACGCCATTAAATGCTGTTTTTTGATTTTTCATGCCCGCCGCAGGGAGGAACTGGCCGACATTTTTGCGGGCCCTAGGGAAAAGTCCAGGCCGGGCGTTATGATACCGTGCGGCCCCCGGGGTCCGCGCCGAGTCGCCGACCGCCGACGGCCGTGGGAGAGCATCGTGACGGATGGACGACGCGGACCGCCGCCCCCGCCGCGCCTCTGGGAATACGTGCTGCCCGGGGGCTGGATCGTGCTCGCGGGGCGCACGGACGCCGACAACGAGCGCCTGAGCCTGCACCTGGCGCGGCCCGACGACTGGTGGTTCCACCATCGGGGCGCGCCGGGCAGCCACGTCGTCCTGCGAGCCCGCGACGATGTCGAGCCCGACCGGCAGACGCTGCGCGCCGCGGCGGCCATCGCGGCCTGGCACAGCAAGGGAGGGCGTGGCGGCGTGCAGGCGGTGTCGTGCACGCGCGCGAGATTCGTGAGCAAGCCGCGGGGCGCGCCGCTGGGCACCGTGGAGATCAGGCGCGAGACCGTGCTGAAGGTGCGACCGGCGCTGCCGCCGGGCGCCGAAGCGCCGGAGGACGAGTGACGGGACGTCGCACGAAGATCGTCGGCACGCTCGGGCCGGCCAGCCGCGGCCCGCAAGCCGTGGCGCGCCTGGTCGAGGCGGGCCTGGACGTGGTCCGCCTGAACTACGCGCACGGCTCGCCCGACGAGCACGCGCAGGCGCTGGCCGACGTGCGCGCGGCCGCGTCGCGCGGCGGGCGTCCGCTCGCGGTGCTGCAGGATCTCGCCGGCCCCAAGATCCGCACGGGGCCGCTCGCGGCGGGCGAGGTCGAGTTGGAGCCCGGGGCGGCCTTCACGCTCACGGGCCGCGACGTGCCGGGCGACGCGCGCGAGGTGAGCCTGACCTGGCCGACCCTGGCCCGCGACGTGCGCCCGGGCGACCGCCTGCTGCTGGCGGACGGCATGCTGGAGCTGGAGGCCGTCGCGGTCGCCGAAAGCGACATCGACTGCCGCGTGATCACCGGGGGGCGGCTGGGCGCCCACAAGGGGATCAACGTGCCGGGCCGCGCGATCGCGGCGCCGAGCCTCACCGCGAAGGACCGCGCCGATCTGGCGCTGGGAGTCGCCGCGGGCGTCGACGCGGTCGCCCTCTCCTTCGTGCGCTCGCGGCGCGACGTCGAGGCGGCCCGCGCCGCGGCGCGCGCCGCCGGCGGCGACGTGCTCATCGTGGCCAAGATCGAGCGCCCGGAAGCGCTGTCCGACCTGGACGGCATTCTGGAGGCGGCGGACGGCATCATGGTCGCGCGTGGCGATCTGGGCGTGGAGATCCCGCTCGAGCGCGTGCCCGTCGTGCAGAAGTCGCTGATCGAAAGGGCCAACCGCGCCGGCAAGCTCGTCATCACCGCGACGCAGATGCTGCGCTCGATGGTCGACAGCCCCCGCCCGACGCGAGCCGAGGTCGCCGACGTGGCCAACGCCATCCTCGACGGCACGGACGCGGTGATGTTGTCGGAAGAGACCGCGACCGGCGCCTGGCCCGCCGAAGCGGTCGCGACGATGGCGCGCATCGCCGTCGAGGTCGAGACGATCTTCCCGCACGATGTCTGGGCGCGCCGCGTCCAGCGACGGCCGCGCGAGAGCGACGCCGAGGCGGTGGCGCACGCGGCCTGCGAGATGGCCGAGCGGCTGCAGGCCGAGGCGATCCTGACCTTGACGCGGACGGGCGAGACGGCGCGGCTGGTGGCCAAGTTCCGCCCGGCGCAGCCCGTGCTGGCGCTCACGCCCGACGAGGCAACGTATCGGCGGCTGGCCGTTGTCTGGGGCGTGACGCCGGCCCTCGTGCCCGCCGTGGACGATGTCGCGGCCCAGGAGCGGGAAGCGGTGCGGCGCGCCCTGGCCGCGGGCCTGCTGCGGCCGGGCGGGCGGGCTGTCCTGACGGGAGGCGCGCCTCCCTCGGCGGGCGGCACGAACCTGATTCGGATCGTGATGGCCGCGCCGGCGGCGCAGTGAGCGGGTCGCCGGCGGGCGCCGCGCACGGGAGTGACAGCTCATGTTCGGCCTGACGAAACGGCGGCGGCAGCGGCTGCTGGCCACCCCGCTACCGGCGGCGTCCCTGTCGATTCTCAAGCGCCGGGTTCCGCTCTACCGCCGCCTGCCGCCGACGGAGCGGGAGAAACTGCCCGGACTGGTGCAGGTCTTCCTGGCCGAGAAGCGGTTCGAGGGGTGCGGGGGGCTGGCGATCACGGAGGAGATCAGCTTGACGATCGCCTCCCAGGCGTGCGTCCTGCTTCTGGGCCGGCGGCATGATTTCTACCCTCTGCTGCGCTCGATTCTGGTCTATCCCGCCGGCTTCGTGACGAACGAGGAGCTGGAGGAGGTGGAGGGGATCGTCGGCGTGGACGACGGGGAGCGCACCGGCGAGTCCTGGGCCCAGGGCGCGATGGTACTGTCGTGGCAGGACATCCTGGACGATCTCGCGGCCCCCGGCGACGGATGGAACGTCGTGCTGCACGAGTTCGCGCATCAACTCGGCGATGAAACCGGGGACGACGACGGGGTGCCCACGCTGTCCGAGCCGGCGGCGCAGGCGCGTTGGGCGGAGGTCCTGGACCGGGAATTCGCCGCGCTCGTGCGCGCCAGCGAGCGCGGCCGCCGGACCATGGTCGACGACTACGGGGCCGACAGCCCGGCCGAATTCTTCGCGGTGGTCACGGAGCATTTTTTCACGGAGCCGGCCCGGCTCAAGATCCGCCACCCCGATCTCTACGCGCAATACCGCATCTTTTACGGCCTCGACCCGCTATCCTGGCCCGCCGACCCGCTTCGGCCGTGAGCGCGGCGGCCGCGGCGCCGTGGCGGAGTTGTCCGTCCGGCGCCACCATGTGACGGGCATGGCGCGCCGGCGCCGGCGACGCGCGGGAGGCTGATTTGGTTCGGATGGGATCCACGAGAGCGGCGGGAGCCGCCGGATCGGCCGCCGCCGTGCGGGCCCGCACGGGGCGGACCTGGGCGCAATGGTTCGCCGTGCTCGAGCGCGCGGGCGCGGCGGATTTGCCGGCGCCCGAGGTCGCGAGGCTGCTCCTGGCTCGCTACGGCCTCGATCCGTGGTGGAGTCGGATGGTGGCCGAGGCCTACGAGCGGACCCGCGCCGGCCGCGCGCGAGACGAGCAGGGCGGCGGCTTCCGGGCCGCCTTGAGCCGAACCCTGCCAGCTGGGACGGAGCGCGCGTGCGCGGCGTGGCGCACGGCGCGCGCCAGGGCGCGCTGGCTGGGAACCGAAAAGGTGACGGTGCGCGCCGTGCAACCGGGGCGCGCCCTGCGCTTGACCCGCGTCGACGGAGGCGTGATCGAGGTTCAGTTCTATGGGACGCCGGGCGGCGGGACCCGTTGCAGTCTACGGCAGCGCCGGCTGCCCAGCGAGGCGGCCGTGCGCTGCTTCAAGGAGGAGTGGGGGGCGGCCCTCGGGCGGCTGCGCGCCCTGCTCTCCACGCCTCACGCCCGTTGAGGGGGAGTCGCTGTCGCGGCCGATCGCCGCCTCAGTTCATCTTGAAGGTCACGGGCATCAGCACCCAGACCTCGACCGGCGTCGCCTGCAGGATGGCGGGCCGGAAGACCGCCGTCCTCGCGCAGGCGATCGCCGCCTGCTTCAGCGGCTCCGGTCCCTCGATCACGAGCACTTCTTTCACCCGCCCATCCTTGCCGACCAGGACGCGCGTCAGCACGGTGCCCTCGATTCCCGCCTGCTGAGCCGCCGCCGGGTAGATGGGCGGGTCGATGCGCAAGCGCACCGGCTCCTCGTCCACCGGCACGAAGTCCTCGGGCGCCGGGGAGGCGATCTCGGTCGGGATGTCGACGTCGATGACGAGCGAGTCGCCGCCTTCGCCCAGACCCGTCGTCGTGATGGGAGCGAGCGCCTCGCTCGCCTGTTCGACGGTCGCGATCGTCTGCTGCGCGGCCTGTTCGTCCGCGACCGGCTCGGGCACGGCGATGCGGGGGGGGGCGACCGCGCGCGACACGGCCTGCGCGATGTTCAACTGCGGCGCGGTCGGGCGCGCGATGGACGGCGGCACGCCCAGCTCGGTGTAGCGCACGATTCTCACCTCGCGCATCGTCGGCGGCGGCGGTTGGCGGTGAGTCCACCACTGCCAGATTCCGAAGAGCGCCAGCCCGAGCAGAAGGGCCGTGCCGTTGGCGCCAAAGAGCCTCTTTCCCGCCTCGCGTCGGACGGGGTGTCCCTCGCCGGTGAGCGGCAGCCGCGCCGCGTCCGCGAGCGAAAACGCCCACGGGATGCGCAGAGGGTCACGACCGGTCATCGCGGAACCTCCAGAGTGGCGGCCTCCGCCTCGGCCAGAGGAATCAGGCTGAACCGCTGCATGTGCGCGTCGTCGAGCGCGTCCATCATGTCGACCATCGCCTCGTAGCGGGCGCTCCGGTCGATCTTGACCAGGACGATGAGGTCCGGATTGGCGTCCTCCTGCGCGCGGAACGTGCCGGCCAACTCGTTCCAGGCGAGCGGCTGCAGTCCGTTCCGCCCGAGGCGGAAGGCCATCCGGCCGTCGCGGTCCACATAGACGGTCATCACGTTGGACTCCGGCACCTCGATCTTCGCGCCGGGCTCCGGCATGTTGACCTCCATGGCCAGCGGCCTGCGGAACACTGTCGTGACCATGAAGAAGATCAGCAGCAGGAATGCAACGTCGACCATCGGCGTCATGTCGATGCGGACGCCGGTCCTGCGCTGGGGGCGGCCCAGACCGGCCTTGAACGGTCCGCTCGCGCCACCCTTCTCGGCTACGACGACTTCCGCCATGGTCAACTCCTCGCTTCGCCCGCCGCGGGGCGAGGCTCGGTGGATGCCGCGCCGGCCGGCTTCCGCTTGAGGTCCGTCATCAGGTTGAAGCGCAGGGTCTTGGCGTTGGCGAGCGCGTCCATCAGGTCGGCCATCTCGCCGAATGCCACGTCGCGATCGCCCTTGACGATGACGACGGCGCCGGGGTTGCGACTGCGCCAGTCCACGATCGCGCGCAGGATGTCCTCCTTCGCGATCTCCTGGGTGTCGGTGACGCTCTCGGTCGAGATGAACAGCCGTCCCTCGCTGTTGAGCGTGACGATGATCGTGTCGGTCTCGGGGACCCGCACGTCGGCGGTGGAGGCCGGCAGCCGGACGGCGATGCGCTCGGGCGGTTTGAACTGCGTTGTGGACATGAAGAAGATGAGCAGCAGGAAGGCCACGTCCACCATGGGCGTCATGTCGATGCGGACGCTGCTGCGGTGCGCCATGTTCTACGACTCCTTCCGCAGCTCCAGCAGCTGCAGCACTTCGAAGGCGGTCTCCTCGACCTGCGCGCGGAAGCGGTCCACGCGTTGCGTGAAATAATTGTAGAGCACGGTGCCGAAGATCGCGGTGAACAGGCCGAGCGCCGTGTTCACGAGCGCCTCCGAGATGCCCAGCGCGAGCTGCGTCGCGTCGGGAGCGCCGGCGTGAGACATCGCGCGGAAGGCGCGGATCATGCCGATCGTGGTGCCGAGCAGTCCGATGAGCGTCGCGATGGAGGCGATGGTGGACAGCGCCGTCAGGTTCTGTTCGAGATGCGGCGCTTCGAGAGCGTTCGCCTCCTCGATGGCGCGGCGCGTCTCGGCCAGCAATTCTTTGCGGTCGGCGGTGGAGGGCTTCTCGTGCTGGTAGCGCTGGAGGCCCGCGCCGATCACGTTCGCGATGCTCCCGCCTTGCCGCTTGCAGATGTCGAGCGCCTGGGCGATGTCGCCGGCGCGGACCGACTGCTTCAGGCCGCCCACGAACTGCGGCACGCTGCCGCGGCCGCCCGTGCGGTAGAGCACCACGAATCGCTCCGTGGCGAACGTCAGCGCCAGGAAGAGGATCGTCAGGCCGAGGACCAGCAGCGGCCCGCCCTGCCTGATGTACTCCGGCGAATTCGTCCAGATCAGCCAGGACACGATCACCGAGACCAGGAAGACCGGCGCAAGAATGTACTTGTTCATGGAGAAACGCTCCTTGTCGCAGGCGCGGGCGCCGGAAAGCACCCGCAGCTAGGGTTCCTGACGGCCGGCCCGCCGGGCTTGTTCCAGCAGTTCCAGCCCCCGCTTCAACGTGACGTTGTCAGGCTCGATGGCGCCGGCCCGGCGGAAGGCGGTTGCCGCGGCGTCGAGCTCGCTGCGGCCGAGGTGGGCGTTGCCCAGGCCCGCCCAGCCGTCGGCGTTGCCGGGTTCGGCCTCCGTGGCGGCGCGGTAGTGGCGCGTGGCCTGCGCATAGTCGCCGCGGCGGATGGCGCAGTAGCCCAGGCCGCGCAGGGCCTTGGCGCTCGTCGGTTCGGCGGCGACGACGCGCCGGTACTCGGCCTCGGCCGCGTCGAGCGAGTCGGCCGCGGCCAGCGCCTGCGCCAGCAGCAGGCGCGCCTCCACCCGCGACGTGTCGAGCGCCACGGCGCGGCGGAAGCCGGCCACCGCCTCCGGCAGGCGCTGCGCCTGGAACAGGGCGATCCCCAGGTTGAGCTGCCAGGTCGCGTCGTCCGGCGCCGCCGCGACCGCCTGCTCCAGTTCCGCGACGGCCTCGCCGGCGCGGCCCGCCAGCAGCTCGACGAGGCCGAGCTGGTAGCGCGCGGCCGCCAGCTGCGGGTCGAGCGCGAGCGCGCGTCGCGCCGCGGCGCGCGCGTCGTCCCAGCGCCGGCGGGAAGTCTCATGCTGCGCCAGGGCGAGCCAGTCCCGCGGGTCGCGCCGCAGGGAGTCCGGCAGAGAGGCGAACAGGGCCGCCGCCTCATCGCGCGCGGCCGGGTCGAGGCCGCGCAGCGCGGTCCGCGCCAGGATCTGTCGTGGGACCGGATCGTCCGGGGCGGCCGCGACGGCCTGCCGCGCCGCCGCGACGGCCGCCGCCGGCTGGCCGATTTCGAGGCAGAGATCGCTCAGCTCGCGCAGCGCGTCGAAATCGCGCGGCTCGAGCTGGGCGTAGCGCAGCAGAGTGCGCGCCGCGCGGTCCTTCTGGCCTGCCAGGCGCAGCAGCCGCGCGAGGTCCTTGAGCGGCGGCGCGTAGGTGGAATCCGCGGCGGCGGCGCGCAGCCAGGCGTCGCGCGCGTCGTTGTAGCGGCCGACCTGGCGGTAGAGCCCGCCGAGCGCGTGCAGCTGCGGCGCCGTCGGCGCGACGCCGGGAGCGGCCAGCGCGCGTTCGAGGGCGGGGATAGCCAGCGCCGGCGCGCCGAGGCGGTCGTAGATTTGCGCGGCGAGCAGCGTGTGCTCCGGATCGTCCGGCGCGATGGCCTGCGCGGTGAGAGCCTCCGTTTCGGCGGCGCGCAGGTCGGCGCGCGCGAGCTGCCAGAGCGCCAGGCCGTGGTGGTAGAGGTCTTCGCTCTCGGCCGCGCCGCGCCGCTTCGCGCCGCGATCGAGCAGGCGTTTGGCGCCGTCGGCGTCGCCGGCGGCCAGCAGCAGGCGGGCTCGCCCGTAGAGGGCTTCCCAAAGGTCCGGCTTGGCCAGCAGCGCGGCGTCGATCTCCGTCGCGGCATCGGCCTCGCGCGCCAGGCGCAAGAGCAGCAGGCCGAGCGCCGCGCGCGCCTCGGCGTACTCCGCGCCGTCGCGCTGGCGGCGCACGGCGATCGCCTCGCGGTAGAGCGATTCGGCCTCGGCGAGGCATCCCTCGCGCACGGCGAGCGTGGCCAGGCCGAACTTCGCCTGCGGGACCTGGTACTCCTGCCCGATCGCCTCGAAGTAGCGAGCCCGCGCCTCGTCGAGGCGCCCCGCGGCAAGGGCCCGGTTGCCCAGGCGCAGCGGATCCTCGTCCAGCGCGTACGTGCGGGCTTGGGCCGCCGCGCGCGCGGGCGGCCACGTGACGGCGGCCGCCGCGAGCAAGAGCCAGAGGACGCTCGTGGCGGTTGCGCCCCGCGCTCCGGATCGTCCGCTCATGCGTTCGCCTCCCTTCCGGCGCGCCGGGTCAGCCCGGAGAGCGTCGCGTGAGGTGGATCTCGCGCGGCACGCGCCGCTGCGGCAGCCAGCCGGCCCGCTCGATCTGGCGCTGGCCGCGGTCGCTCGTGGCGTGGGTCACGAACTTCGCGCCCTGGATGCCGCCGCCAGGGCGGCAAGCCACGTACAGGTAGTGGTGCAGCGTGTATTCTCCGGCGGCCAGCGCCGCGTCGGTCGGCGCGATCGGCGGCGCGCCGGGCGCCGGTCGCAGCGGCAGGATGCGCACGCCCGCGGCGGCGGGATCCGCCGGCAGCGCGAGCGAGCCGACGATGCCCAGGGCGCCCGGATCGGCGCGCGTCGCGGCGAGCACGGCGGACTCGTCGGCCAGGTACGCCACGCCCGCAGGAGGCGTGGCGCCGGGCGGCGACAGTCCGAGCGCGGCGTGCAGGGCGTCGGGTAGGCCCAGGTTGGGATCCGGCAACCACACGCGCGCCCAGGGGCGGGGGCCGCCGCCGCAGAGCCGGGCGCGCAGGTCGTCCGGCGTCACCGCCTCGACGTCGGCTGCGGAGGCCACGGCCAGCAGGATCCCGCCCAGCGCGATCGCGTAGTAGAGAGCGGTGTCGCCGGTGGCGGCTCGAAAGAGCGCCTGCTCGGCCGCGGTGGGGGGGCGGCTCAGGAAGGCCGCGTCGGCGCGACCGTTGGCGAGCGCCTCGAGCGCGCGCGCGGTGCCGCCGCCCTCCACGGTCACGGCCAAGCGCGGGTAGTCGCGGCGGTAGTTCTCGACCAGGCGCGCGACCAAACCGGGAGCGAGTTCGGCTCCCGCCAGGGTGAGCGTCGTGTCAGGGCTGCCGCCGCCGGCCATCTCGCGCGCCACACGCCGCAAATCTGGCGCGCCGCGCCACACGTAGAGGACCGCGATGACGCCGAGGTAGACGGCGACGCGGATCAGGACGGGAATGTGGCCTGCACGCGGTCGCGTCATGGGTCGTTTCCCGTTGCGTCCGCCGCCGGTGGGCCGCTAAGATCGGCGTGCGGCCGGCGGACGTCGTGCGATCCGCCTCGGGGCCGGGTCGCCGGCTCCATCGCGAGGAGTCGTGCCCGATGCCCCTTGCTCCCCCCCACCGGTCTTTCGCGCGCCGGGCCAGAGGCCGCCTGTGCGCGCTCGCGGCGCTGGCCGCCCTCTGCGCGGCGGGCTGCCGGGGCCGGTCGATCCCCCCAACGTATAACTCATTTTTGTCCGCTGATGAAACCGTTTTCACGGACGACTTGCAGGAACGCACTTTCCGCTTCTTCTGGGATCAGGCCCACCCCGCGACGGGCCTCGCCCCGGACCGCTGGCCCACGCGCTCCTTCGCCAGCTCGGCGGCCACCGGCTTCGCCCTGACCGCCTACCCGATCGGCGCGCAGCGGGGCTGGATCACACGCGAGGCGGCGTGCCGTCGCGCGCTGCGCACCCTGCGGTTCCTGTGGACCGCGCGGCAGGACAGCGCGCGGACGGGGGCGGCCGGCCACCACGGCCTCTTCTACCACTTCCTCGACCCCGCCACGGGCGCGCGCTTCGCGGACGTCGAGCTGTCCACCGTGGACACGGCGCTGCTCTTGGCGGGAGCACTCTTCTGCCAGTCGTACTTCGACCGGCCCGTCGCCGCCGAGGACAGCGTGCGCGCGCTGGCCGACTCGCTTTACGCGCGCGCCGACTGGCGCTGGGCCAGCCCGCGCCCGCCGGCGATCGGTCACGGCTGGACGCCCGAGGCGGGGCACCTGCCCTACGATTGGCGGGGGTACAACGAGGCGATGATCCTCTACGTGCTGGCGCTCGCCTCGCCCACGCACCCGGTCGACCCCGCCGCCTGGGACGCCTGGGTGGCCGGCTACCGCTGGGGAAGCTTTCAGGAGCGGGAACACGTCGGCTTCGGCCCGCTCTTCGGCCACCAGTATTCGCACGTCTGGCTGGACCTGCGCGGCGTGCGCGACGCGTTCATGGCGGAGCGCGGGCTCGACTATTTCGAGAACGCGCGGCGCGCCGTCGCGGCCCAGCAGGCCTACGCCCGGCAGAACCCCGCGGGTTGGGCGGGCTACGGCCCCCTGCTGTGGGGATTGAGCGCCTGCGACGGCCCCGTCGACGGCGAGTTCACGGTGGCCGGCCGGCCGCGCCGGTTCCACACCTACTGGGCCCGCGGTGCCTCCTTCACCGGCGTGCAGGACGACGGCACGCTCTGCCCTCCCGCCATGGCCGCCTGTCTGCCCTTCGCTCCCGAACTGGTCGTGCCGGCGCTGCGCCACCTGCGCGAGACGTACGGCGGGCGCATCCTCGGCGAATACGGCCTGCTGGACGCCATGAACCCCACCTTCCGCCTGGACGCGCCGGTGCAGCACGGCCGCGTCGATCCGCGACTCGGCTGGTTCGACACGGACTATCTCGGCATAGAGCAGGGACCGCTGGTGGCGATGTTCGAGAACGCGCGCAGCGGGCTCGTCTGGCGCACCATGCGGCGCAACGCGCACGTCGTGCGCGGGCTGCGCCTGGCCGGCTTCACGGGCGGTTGGCTCGACTCGCTCGCGGCGGCGCCATGAAGGGGCGTCTGACCCCGGTCGCGTGGCTCGTCGCCGCGGCGGCGAGCGCGGGCTGCGGCGGCGGGCGCGACGCCGACCCGGTCACGCTGCGCTTCTGGGCGATGGGGCGCGAGGGCGAGGTCGTGACCGAACTGGTCGGGGATTTCGAGCGCGAGAATCCCGGCGTGCGGGTCGACGTGCAGCAGATCCCCTGGTCGGCGGCGCACGAGAAGCTGCTGACCGGCTACGTGGGGCGGGCGACCCCTGACGTGGCGCAGCTCGGCAACACGTGGGTCCCGGAGTTCGCCGCCCTGCGCGCGCTCGCGCCGCTCGACGCGCGGATCGCCGCCTCGCGCGAGCTGACCCCCGACGCCTACTTCGCCGGAATCTGGGAAACGAACCGAGTCGACGGCGCGATCCACGGCGTGCCGTGGTACGTGGACACGCGCCTGCTCTTCTACCGCCGCGACCTGCTCGCGCGCGCCGGCTACGACTCGGTGCCCGGCGATTGGGCGGGCTGGCGCGACGCGATGGCGGCGCTCAAGCGCGTGGGCGGCCCCGGCACGCACGCGATCCTGCTGCCGGTCAACGAGTGGGTGCCGCCGATCCTGCTCGGCCTGCAGGCCGGCTCGCCGCTGCTGGCGGACGACGCCACGCGGGGCGCCTTCGCCGAGCCGGAGTTCCGTCGCGCGTTCGATTTCTACCTCGGCCTGTTCCGCGACGGCCTGGCACCGCCCGTCGCCAACACGGAGATCGCGAACGTCTATCAGGAGTTCGCCCGCGGCACGTTCGCGATGTACATCACGGGTCCCTGGAACCTCGGCGAATTCGCCCGCCGATTGCCGCCGCAGCTGCAGGACGCGTGGGCCACCGCGCCCATGCCGGGCCCGGACGGCCCCGCGTCCGGCGTATCGTTGGCCGGCGGTTCGAGCCTCGTCGTGTTCCGCGGCTCGCGGCGCGCGGACGCGGCGTGGCGTCTGGTCGAGTACCTGTCGCGTCCGGCCGTGCAGGTGCGATTCTTCGAGCTGACCGGCGACCTGCCGGCCCGGCGCGAGGCATGGGAGATGGCCGGCCTGTCCCGCGAGCCGCGCGTGCGCGCCTTCTGGGACCAGCTGCAGCGCGTCGTGCCCACGCCCAAGGTGCCCGAGTGGGAGCAGATCGCCTTCTATCGCGTGCAGGAGCGGGTCGAACAGGCCGTGCGCGGCGCGGTGCCGCCGGACTCGGCCCTGGCGCGCCTGGACCGCGACGCCGATCGCATCCTCGAGAAGCGGCGCTGGCTGCTCGCGCATCGGCGCGAGGCGGGCGACGCGGCCGGGGAGGCGCCGTGAGCACGATCCTGCAGCGGCGACAGGCGCGGGCGGCGTGGCTCTTCGTGGGGCCGGCGCTCGCGCTGGTGACCGCGTTCTTCCTGGTGCCGGTCCTGGGCGGACTCGCGCTGAGCCTGACCGACTTCGATCTCTACGCCATCGGCGCGCCGGGCACGGCGCGTTGGGTGGGCCTGCGCAATTACGCCGAGGCGCTCCGCAACCCCGTGTTCTGGCAGGCCGCGCGCAACACGCTCTACTTCGTGCTCGTCGGGGGGCCGCTCTCGGTGGCCGTCTCGCTGGCGGCGGCGCTGCTGCTCAACGCGCGGACGGTCCGGCTGCGCGGGCTCTTCCGCACGATCTACTTCGCGCCGGTCGTGACGATGCTCGTCTCGGTCGCGATCGTCTGGCGCTACCTGCTGCACCCGCGCTACGGTCTGATCAACCACGGCCTCGAGGCGGTTGGGCTGCCCGGCGTGGACTGGCTGGGCGATCCGCACTGGGCCATGCCGGCCATCGTCCTGCTCTCGGTCTGGAAGAATTTCGGCTACAACATGCTCATCTTCCTCGCGGGCTTGGGCAGCATCCCCGGGGAACTGTACGAGGCGGCGGCGATCGACGGCGCCTCCGCGGCGCGGCGCTTCCGCCACATCACGCTGCCCGGCCTGGCGCCGGTGTTCCTGTTCGTGGGCGTGACCACGATGATCGGCAATTTCCAGCTCTTCGCCGAGCCGTACGTGATGACGCAGGGCGGCCCGCTTGGCGCGACGCGCACTCTGATGCTGCTCACGTACGAGGAGGGCTTCCGCTGGTGGCGGATGGGCGTGGCGTCCGCGCTCGCGGCGCTGCTGCTCTTGATCACGCTGGCCGGCGCGCTCGCGCAGACCCGACTGAAGGGAGGGCGCTGGTGAGGCGGCGCGACGTCGACACCGCGGTCCGGCACGCGGCCCTGACCTTCGGCGCGGCCATCGCCCTGATGCCGTTGCTGTGGATGGTGTCGGCGTCCTTCATGGCGCCCGGCGAGGCGAGCACGCTGCCGTTGCGGGCCCTGCCGCGCCGGCCGACGCTCGAACATTACGCGACGCTCTTCACGCGCCTCGATCTGGCTCGGCACTTCCTGAACAGCGTCGTGGTGACCCTGGCCGCCACGCTCGGCTCGCTGCTGGTCACGTCGCTGGCGGGCTACGGCTTCGCGAAGCTGCGCTTCCGCGGCCGCGACGCCATGTTCCGCGCGTTGGCCCTGGCGCTCGTCGTGCCAGGCCAGGTCGGCATGCTGCCGCTGTTCCTGCTGCTGCGCGAGTTGGGCCTGGTGAACAGCTACCTCGGCGCGATGCTGCCCTTCTTCGGCAGCGTGTACGCCATTTTCCTGATCCGCCAATATGCTCTCAGCGTGCCCGACGATCTGCTCGACGCCGCGCGCATCGACGGGGCCGGCGAGTTGCGCATCTTCGCCACGATCGTGCTGCCGCTGATCAAGCCGATCCTCGTCACGCTCGCCGCCTACACCTTCATGGCGGCCTGGAACGACTTCCTCTGGCCGCTGATCATCCTGAGCGACAGCGCGAAGTACACCCTGCCGGTGGCGCTGGCCAGCCTGGTCGGCGAGCACGTGCAGGACACCGAACTGATGATGGCCGGCGCCGTCGTGACGGTGTTGCCGGCCCTGGGCGTGTTCCTCGCGATCCAGCGCCACTACGTGCGCGGCATCATGGCGGGGAGCGTGAAGGGGTGAGGCGCGTGGGACGCCAGAGGCGGTGCTTGCTCGCCGCGGCGCTGGCGTTGGCGGTGACAGGCCCGGGCGCGGCGCTCGGCCAGCCGGCGGAGCCTCCGGTCGAGGCCTCTTCGCTGCCGCTGATCCGCTTCCCGGACGATCCGCCGCTGCCCGGACAGGCCCTGATCGTCGACGACATGGACGACCCGTCGCGCTGGACGGCGCACCCCGCCGACGGCGTCGCCCTCACGCTCGGCCGCGACGCCGGCGCGCGCGACGGCTCGTTGCGCCTGGACTTCCGCTTCGCGGGCGGCGGCTGGGCCATCGCCCGCCGGACGCTCGACCTGGAGTTGCCCGACAACTGGGTTTTCACGCTGCGCGTGCGCGGCGCGGCTCCCCCCGAGCATCTCGAGTTCAAGCTGATCGACCAGACCGGCGAGAATGTCTGGTGGCACGTCAAACGGGATTTCGCGTTCCCGGACGAGTGGCGCACGATCACGATCCGCAAGCGCCAGGTGAGCTTCGCTTGGGGGCCGGCCGGCGGCGGCGAGCCGCGCCGCGTCGCGGCCGTCGAACTCGCCATCACCGCCGGCAGCGGCGGCCAGGGCACCGTGTGGTTCGACGACCTCGAACTGCGCGCGCTGCCACCGGCCGGCGCCACGCCTCCCGCCCCCGTCGCGAGCGCCTCGAGCTGCCGTCGCGGCCGCGGGCCCGCGCGCGTGCTCGACCACGACGCGACGACCGCCTGGGAGCCGCGGCGCGACGACGGCGCCCCCTGGCTCGCGCTGGACCTGGGCGAGCCGCGCGAGTTCGGCGGCCTCACGCTCGCTTGGGCGCCGGGCCGCCACGCGGCCGACTACGCGCTCGAGGGAACGCTCGACGGCGCGACGTGGGACACGCTGGCCGTCGTGTCGGGAGGCAACGGCGGGCGCGACCATCTCTACCTGCCCGACGGCGAGGCCCTGCGGCTGCGCCTGCGCCCGCGGCGCCCGCCCGGCGCTGCCGCCCCGGCGCTGGCGGCCTTGATTCTGCAGCCCCTCGAGTGGTCGGCCTCCCGCGAGGCTTTCTTCGCCGCCATCGCGCAGGAACACCCGCGCGGCACTTTTCCCCGCGGCATGTCCGGCGAGCAGGTCTACTGGACGGTGGTCGGTCCCGACGCCGACCCGCGGGAGGGTCTGCTCAGCGAGGACGGGGCGCTGGAGACGGGCCGGCGGCGATTCACGATCGAGCCGTTCCTGATCGTGGACGGAAGGCTCGTGACGTGGGCCGACCAGGAGAACCGGCAGGACCTGGACGGCGACGCCCGGGTGCCGAGGGTGACCTGGACCGATCCCGACGTGGGCTTCGAGGTGACCGCGAGCGCGCTGGGCCCGGCGTCGGGTGCCGCGGCGATCCTTGCCTCGTACCGCGTCAGCAACCCGGCGCGGGTTCGCCGCGAGATCGCGCTCGTTCTGGCGGCGAGGCCGTTCCAGGTCAACCCGCCGGCTCAATTCCTGGCCACGCCCGGCGGCACGGCGCCGATTCGCACGCTGGCCCGCGAGGCGGTTGGTCTGCGCGTCAATGGCGAGCTGGCCGTGGCGCTGCCGACCCCTCCGGACGCCTTTGGCGCCGCGACGTTCGCCGGGGGTGACATCGTGGCCGACTGGCTGCGGGCCGGGGCTCTGCCGCCGGCGCAGGCGGTGGACGATCGGTTCGGCGCCGCTTCGGGGGCCGCGCTGTACCGCCTGGTCCTCGCGCCGGGGGAGTCGCGTTCCTTGGTGGTCATCGTGCCCCTGGATCCCGCCGACGAGTCCGCGACGCGCGCGCTGGCCGCGGCCGCCGGCGACGACCCGGTCGGTTGGGCGCGGCGCGAGACGGCGCGCGCGCGCGCGAGCTCCTGGCGCGGCGAAGATAGGTCCTGCACGCTGGACCTGCCGAGCGCCGCCGGCCGTCTCGCGCGGACCGTGCTGGCCCAGCATGACTGCATCCTGGTCAATCGCGCGGGCCCCGCGATCCAGCCGGGCTCGCGTTCCTACGCGCGATCCTGGATCCGCGACGGGGCGCTCACCTCATCCGCGCTGCTGCGGCTGCGGCATCCCGAGCCGGTGCGTGAATTCATCGAGTGGTATGCCCCGCACCAGTACCCCAGCGGAAAGATCCCCTGCGTGGTCGACGAACGCGGGGCCGACCCCGTGCCCGAGCACGACAGCAGCGGCCAGTTCATATTCCTGGTCGCCGAGTACTGGCGCTACACGCACGACCGCCCGCTGGCCGAGCGCATGTGGCCGCGGGTGCGCGCGGCGGTCGCCTACCTGGACTCGCTGCGGCGCACGCGGACGACCGACGAATGGCGCGCGCCCGCACGGGCCGAGTTCTACGGCATCCTGCCGCCCTCGATCAGCCACGAGGGCTATTCCGCCAAACCGATGCACTCCTATTGGGACGACTTCTTCGCCCTGCGCGGCTTCGCCGATGCGGCCTTCCTCGCGCGAGAGCTGGGGCGGGCCGGCGAGGCCGCGCGCCTGCAAGCGCTCCACGACGAGTTCGCGGTCGACCTCGGCGCCTCGGTGCGCGCGGCCATGGCGCGGCACGGCATCGACTATGTGCCGGGCTGCGCCGACCTGGGCGATTTCGACGCGACCTCGACCACCATCGCCCTCGGTCCCACCAGCGCGGCGGCGGTTCTGCCTCGCGAGGCGATCGCGCGCACCTTCGAGCGCTACTGGGACAATTTCCAACGACGCCGCGCGGGCGAGCCGTGGGAGGCCTTCACGCCCTACGAGCTGCGCAACGTGGGGGCGTTCGTGCGCCTGGGCTGGCGGGAGCGCGCCCACGAGCTGCTGGACTGGTTCTACGGCTGGCAGCGCCCCGAGGGGTGGTTGCAGTGGGCCGAGGTCTGCTGGCGCGACGAGCGCCGGCCGCGTTTCCTGGGCGACCTGCCGCACACGTGGGTCGGCTCCGATTTCATCCGCTCCGCGCTCGACATGCTGCTCTACGTGCGCGACGCAGACCAAGCGGTCGTCATCGGGGCTGGCGTGCTGCCGCAGTGGCTGCAGCCTGGATCCGAGGTCCGCGTCGACCTGCCGACGCCCTGGGGGTCCGTCGCCTACCGGATGTGGAAGGAGGCGGATCGGTTCCTGGTGAGGGTGGAGGCCGGCATGCCTCCGGGCGGCCTCGTCCTGCAGCCCCCGCTGCCGGGCCCGCCGCGCGGCGTGACCTGCGACGGCGCGCCGCTGCCGCTCTCGGCCGCTGGCGAGATCGTCGTGCGCACGTCGCCCGCCGAGGTCGTGATCACGCCGTGAGTGTCGCGCCGTCGCTCGCGATCACGTCCCGGTAGAACGCCCCGCTCGACTTGAGGGTCCGCCGCTGCGTGGCGTGGTCCACGTGCACGATACCGAAGCGCTTGGCGTAGCCGGCGGCCCACTCGCAGTTGTCGAGCAGCGACCAGACGAAGTAGCCGCGCAGGTCCGCGCCCTGGCCGATCGCCTCGCGCGCGGCCAGCAGGTGCGCTCGCAGGTAATCGACGCGCAAGGGATCGGGCAGGGGATCGGCCGTCGCGACCTCGGGATCGGGGAACGCCGCCCCGTTCTCCGTGATGTAGAGCGGCAGGTCGGTCTGCTGCTTCAGCCGCAGCAACGTGTCCGTCAGCGCCCGCGGCCAAACCTCCCAGCCCAGGTCCGTGTAGACGCTGCCGGACTGTCGCACGTGCGCCGCGTGGGGGACGGGCGCCGTCGGATCGTGACGCACGACGCCGCGCGTGTAGTAGTTGAGGCCGAGCCAGTCGATGGGCGCGCGGATCAAGTCGAAATCTCCGGCCGGGAAGCCGGGCCACGCGCAGAACAGCGCCCGCAATTCTTCCGGATAGCGGCCGCGCAGCAGCCCTTCAAGGAACCAGCGGTTCATGTAGGCGTCGGCGCGCGCGGCGGCCGCGACGTCGGCCGGATCGTCCGTCGCGGCCAGCTTGGGCTCGATGTTGAGCACGATGCCGACCGGTCGCGCCGTCTCGGCGCGCAGCGCCTGGACGCCCGCGCCGTGCGCGCGCAGCAGGTTGTGCGCGACACGCGGCGCCTCCGCCGGCGCGCGCCGGCCGGGCGCGTGCACCCCGTGCACGTAGCCGGCGTCCATGATCACCCACGGCTCGTTGAGCGTCGCCCACATCGCGACCCGGTCGCCGAGCGCCCGCGCCACGACCGACGCGTAGTCCGCGAACCAGCCCGCGGCGTCGGGATTGAGCCAACCGCCACGTTCCTCGAGCGCGGCGGGCAGGTCCCAATGGTGCAAGGTCAGGCTCGGCGCCAGGCCGCTCTCCAGCAGCGCGTCCACGAGCCGGCCATAGAAGGCGAGGCCGGCCGGGTTGATCCGCCCGCGTCCCTGCGGCAGCACCCGCGCCCAGGCCACGCTGAAGCGATAGGCGTTGAGCTCCAGCCCGCGCATGAGCGCGATGTCCTCGCGCCAGCGCCGGTAGTGATCGCAAGCGACGTCTGCGGTCTGTCCGCGGAAGGTGCGCCCCGGCGTGTGCGCGAAGACATGCCAGTTGCTCGGCCCGGCCCCGTCCGCCAGCGGCGAGCCTTCGATCTGGTAGGCGGATGTGGCCGCTCCCCAGAGAAAGCCGACGGGGAAGCGTGATGGCGCGTCGGGCACGGCTCTCCTTTCCGACTCCCGGGCCGGACGCTGACATCACGGCCCCAGCGTGATCTCCACGACGTGCCGCGCCCCGTCGCGCGCCAGCGGCACGATCGCCCCGGTCTCGTCGATCGCCAGCGGCACGCCGTCGAGCGTGCCGGCCGTCACCCGCGCGGAGCACGCCCGGGGGTTCGCGACCCGGAGCGCATAGGTGGTCCGGCCGTCCGGCAGGCGGTAGTCCACCGTGAACGCCGGCCACTCGTCGGGGATGCACGGTTTCACGACCAGTCGCGCGCCGGCCTCGAGGCGCAGGCCGAGCACGTTCTCGAGCGCGACACGCCAGTACCAGCCGGACGATCCCGTGTACCAGGTCCAGCCGCCGCGGCCGACGTGCGGCTCGGCGCCGTAGACGTCGGCGCAGATGACGTAGGGCTCCACCTTGTAGCGCGCGACCTGCTCGCGGGTGCGGGCGTGGTTGATCGGGTTGAGCAGCGCCAGCAGCGCGGCGGCCCGCTGGCGCCGGCCGATCTCGGCCAGAGCGCGCACCACCCACGTTGCGGCGTGCGTGTATTGGCCGCCGTTCTCGCGCACGCCGGGCACATACCCTTTGATGTAGCCCGGGTCGTGCGGGGTCGCGTCGAACGGAGGAGCCAGCAGGCGGATCAGGCCGTCGCGATCGCTGATCAGGTGCTCCTCCACGGCGTCGAGGGCGCGGGCGGCCCGCGCGGGCGCGGCGGCGCCCGAGATGACGGCCCAGGCCTGGGCCAGCGCGTCGATGCGGCACTCGTCGCTGGCGCGCGAGCCGAGCACGGCGCCGTCGTCGTACCAGCCGCGGCGGTACCAGTCGCCGTCCCAGGCGTGCTGCTCCAGCGCCAGGCGGTAGGCCTCGCGGCGCTGCCGGTAACGGGCGGCGCGCGCCGCGTCGCCGCGCGCTTCGCACAGCGGGGCGAAGGCGTCGAGCACGCCGTAGAGGAAGAAGCCCAGCCAGACGCTCTCGCCGCGGCCCTCGCGTCCGACCCGGTTCATGCCGTCGTTCCAGTCGCCGGCGCCGAACAGCGGCAGGTCGTGCCGGCCCGCGGTCAGGCCGCGGTCGATGGCGCGGCAGCAGTGCTCGTAGACGCTGCCCAGCTCCCCGGCAGGAAGCGGGAGCAAGTAGGCTTCGTCCTCGCCCGGGGCGAGCTGGCGCGCCGTCAGATAGGGCACGGCTTCGTCCAGGAGGCCGCGATCGCCCGTGGCGGCCACGTACGCGGCCGTCAGGTAGGGCAGCCAGAGCAGGTCGTCGGCGAAGCGCGTGCGCAGCCCGCGGCCGGCGGGCGGGTGCCACCAGTGCAGCACGTCCCCTTCGACGAATTGGTGCGCCGCGTGCAGGATGATCTGCCGGCGCGTCAACTCCGGATCCAGGTGCATCAGAGACGAGGCGTCCTGCAGCTGATCGCGGTAGCCGAAGGCGCCGCCCGATTGATAGAAGGCTGCGCGCGCGAAGATGCGGCACCCCAGCGTCTGGTAGGGGAGCCAGCCGTTGAGCAGCACGTCCAGCTCCGGCGCCGGCGTCTTCACGCGCACGCCGCCGGTCAGGTCCCGCCAGCGGTCGCGGGCCGCGGCGAAGGCTCGCGGCACGGCGCCCGGGGCGCGCAGCCGCGCGACCAACGCGACGGCGGCGGCCTCGTCGGATTCTTCGCCGAGCAGGCACGCGACCTCCACCGTCTGACGCGGTCCGACGACGAGCGGCAGACGCTGCGCGAAGCAGGCGTCGAGACCGGGCCCGACCCGGTCGTCGAGCGGGCCGCCCATCACGACCGCGGCCGGCGCCGCGAGGGAGCCGCCGAGGCCGACGAACGCGGCGCGGTCGCCAGTGGCGGAGATCTCGTCGCCGCCGGCGGCGGCGGTCACGATCGCCGCGAAGGCCGCGCCGCCGGCGAAGTCCGCGGCTACGCTGTTGCGGGCCAGCAGGAGCGCCGGCTCGGCGCCGCGCCAAGTCACCACGAACCGCCCGCTGCTCTGCGGCGTGTCGCCGAGGGCCAGCCGGGCGTAGGTGTACAGCGCCAGCCGGCGCGGGCGGTCGGCGCCGTTGGTCAAGCGCAGCGCGGCGATGCGCACGGGCGCGTCGCGGTCCACGAACAGCGTCGTTTCGATGTGCAGCCCGTTGGCGGCGTGCCGGAAGCGGCTGTAGCCCAGACCGTGCGTGACCGTGTACGCGCCCGGGCCCGGCGCGGGGCCGGGCAGGGGCGACCAGACGGCGCCGCTCGCCTCGTCGCGCAGCCAGAACGCCTCGCCGTGCGGGTCCCGCGCGGGGTCGTTGGCCCAGGGCGTGAGCCTGTGCTCGCGGCTGTTGCCCCGCCACGTGCAGGCCGCGCCGGTCTCGCTGACGATCAATCCGCACGATTCGTTGGCGATCACGTTCACCCAGGGCAGGGGGGGCAGGCGCAAGGCGCCGTCGCCGTCGCGCGCCAGCGGGATGACGTATCCCCTGCCGTCTGCCGTGAAACCGCCGTGGCCGTTCCAGAAGCGCAATGGAGGGGCCTCGTCGACGAGGGCCGCGGGGTCGGCGGCCGCCGCCGGGGCGATCGGCGCCGGCGGTGGGCGCCGACCCCGCGGCGGATGGGCGGGAGCCTCCGGCAGCTCGTCCGCGACGACCAGCCGCGCGCTGGTCGCCAGCAGGTCGGAATCGCCGGGGCCGAGGTCGTCGGCGCGGATCGAAAGCGCCGCGCCGGCGCGAGGGCTGTCCGGCGCCCCGTCGGGCTCCACCACGGCGAGATCGATCGGCAGGCCGAGGGCGACCCAGTAGCGGTGCGCTTGCTCCACCTCGGCGCGCACGGCCGCGTGGGCGGACCGCCCGGGGTGCAACAGCACCAGCGGCCGCCCTGGCGACAGGCCGAAACGCGCCAGGCGGCTCGGGTCGCCGGCAGCGCGGGCGAGGACGGCGGGCGCGGCCCGCAGGGCCGGATCGCCGTACAGGATCCCGGCCGCGAGCTGCTGCCACCGCAGGGCCTGGCGTGCATCCGCCCCGAGACTGGCTAGGCCGGCGGTGGCGTGCGCGCGCGCCGTTGCGAAGGCGGCGTCGACGGAGGCGTCGGTGGCGTAGCGGGCGGGCAGCGCCCGCGCCGCCTCGCGATCCGCGGCGGCGCCCAGCGCGAAGGTCAACCGCGCCTGGCCGCCCGGCGCGAGGTCGACGGGGCGGCGCAGCGCGACGCAAGGGTCGAGCACGCTGCCCGTCGTGCCCGAGAGCTCGGCCCCGGGTTCGAGCGCGGCCGGTTTGGCGGCGCCGGCGCGCCGTCCGAGGAAGCGCGCGCGATCGGTTTCGCAGCTGACCGGTCCCGCCGCCGGATCCTGCGCGCAGAGCGCGTGCACGAGCCAGGGGTGGTTTTCCCCGTTGGCCCGCGGGCGGCGGCGGACCAGCAGCACCGGGCGGTCGCCGTCGCGCTCCGTCTGCAGGAACAGGCGGGCGAAGGCCGGGTGGCTCGCGTGCGCGACGGGATCCAGCAGCACGACTTCCGCGAAGGTGGTCACGTCCAGCCGGCGCGGCCGGGCGGCGCGATTGATCACCGTCAGGCGGCGCAGCTCGCCGCCCGCGCCGGGCGGCACCGCGATTTCGAGTCGGCAAGCGACTTCGTGCGACTCGCCCGCGATGGTCAGGCACCCGGGTTCCCACGACGTGGACCAAACGTCCGGCTCGGCGGGCAGCGCGCCGCCGCCGACGGACCAGACCGCGCCCGTCTCTCGGTCCCGCAGGCAGAGGAAGAGGCCGTCGGCGTCCTCGACGCGGTCGCCGGCCCAAGCCGTCAGGGCGAGGCCGCATAGCCGACTGAAGCCCGCGCCGCGGCGCGTGACGAGCGCGACATACTCGCCGTCCGACAGCACGGCCGCCTGTACGCCGGCCTGCTGGGGGCCGCGCGCGCCCGCGCCGCCAGGCCTGCCTGTGCGCGATTCCCGCATCGCCCGCGCTTCTCTCCGTGGTGGGGGCAGACCGGGCGCGAGGCGCCTCATCCCGCCGGCGACGCCTCCCTCGGCTGCCCAGTCCAAGTCATTTCCAAGTCATTGTGACGCCCAGCCCCAACGATTGCCAGCGCTATGGAAACGTTTTCAGATGATTTCCCCCAGGCACTCATGAGCCGTAAAATATTTAAATCGTTGTCAATAAAGCCATTAAATTCTCAAGGACCCGCGGCGTCGTGGCGCCGGCGAGGCCTTTTTCGATTGACTTCCCGGGCAAGATGTGAAAACCTTTTCACCATCCGCCACCCTCTTCGGCGGAGCCGTCCGCGAGCCGCGGGGGGAGCCGCCTGGGCCTTGAGGTGGGAGCGCTCGCGCGGGGGAGAGGGCTCTTGACCACGATCCGCGATGTGGCGCGCGCCGCCGGGGTTTCGATCGCGACGGTTTCGCGCGTGTTCAACGGCAATCCGCGCGTCGGCGAGGATACCGCCCTGCGGGTCTGGGACGCCGCGGGGGAACTCGATTACTGGCCCAACGGGGCCGCCCGCAGCCTCACGACCAGTCGCACCCAGACCCTCGGCGTGCTTCTGCCCGACCTGTACGGCGACTTCTTCTCCGAGGTGATTCGCGGCATCGACCAGGCCGCGCGCCGCGCGCACTTTCAGATCCTCCTCTCGAGTTCGCACGCCGACCCCATCGAGATCGTCGCCGCGGCGCGCGCCATGCGCGGCCGCGTGGACGGGCTGATCATCATGGCCTCGGATCGGGGCACGGCCGAGGCCGTGCTTGGGTTCCTGGGGCGGCAGCCGCTGGTCTTCCTCAACCCGTACCTGGATCCCGACGGCTGCAGCGCCGTGTCGATCGACAACCGTGCGGGCGGGCGCAGCGCGGTCGAGCACCTGATCGCGCTCGGGCACCGCGTGATCGCCACCGTGCGGGGGCCGGAGGGGAACATCGACGCCGAAGAGCGGCTGGGCGGCTATCGCGACGCCCTGGCCGGCGCCGGACTATCGGCGAGTCCGCAATTGGAGCTGCCAGGCGATTTCACCGAGACGGCCGGCTTTCGCGCCGTGAGCGGTCTGCTCGCCGCAGTTCCTCGCCCGACGGCCGTGTTCGCTGCCAACGACGCGATGGCGGCGGGACTGCTCGGCGGCCTGCGCGACGCCGGCGTGGCGGTGCCGGGCGAGATGGCCGTCGTCGGCTTCGATGACATCGGCGTCGCCCGCTGTCTGACGCCGCCGCTGACCAGCGTGCGCGTCGATGTGTGCGAATTGGGTCGTCGCGCCGTGCAGTTGCTGCTGGAAACGGTCGGACCGGACGGACCGGCGCCGTGTCGCCGGGAGGTGCTGCCCGCGCGGCTCGTGCTCCGGGAATCGTGCGGGTGCAGGAGTCGGACCGAGCTGCCGGTGCTCGCGCGCGGGGCCGGCGACTCGGGCGAGAGGGACCGGATATAAAAAAAGGGGAGCGACCCAGCGGTCGGCAACGGGAGGTCTCGCACAATGAGAAGGGGACTGTTCACAGGATTTCTGCTGGCGTTGGCGCTCGTCGCCGCGGCGCCCGCCCCGGCGCTGATCCGGCCGGGAATGCCGCGCGAGGATGTCATCTGGGCGCGCGTCGCCGCGGCGCCGCTGACGCTCGACGGCGTGCTGAACGAAGCGAGCTGGGCGAAGGCGGAATCGACGATCATCAAGTTCGGCCGCGTCAACGGCATCCCGGGCAGCGGCTGGAAGATCGAGGCCGGCGGCCTGCCGCAGGACTCGACCAGGGTCACGATCAAGTGGCTGGCGCGCGACAACCAGTTGTACCTGGGCGTGCGCGCGCCGGACAAGTACATCGGCGGTTCCTCGGAGTTCAACCGCTTCGACGGCCTGCTGATGGGCGTCAAGAACCATCTCAGCGAAGGCGCGCCCAAGGCCGTGGCGGAGTACTTCTACGCCTGGTGGTACCCGCATCTGACCGATCCGCAGCCGGTGGGCCAGCTGCCGCGCTTCATCGGGCTGTTCGGCGAACCGGAGCCCGGCGTGGCGCGCACCCCGGAGGCGATCGCCGCCTGGGACGCCGTGACCGTCGTGCGGGGCAAGACGAACTCCGACTCGACGCTCGCCGATCTCGACGAGGGCTACACGGTCGAGATGCGGTTCGACTGCACAGCCGTGGGCTACGACATCACCCGGCCCGAGGGCGACACTTTCGAGTGGAACATCTCGATCTATGATTGCGACGGATGGTGGCCCTTGAACCTGGGAATCTTCTCCTCCTCGCGCGTCTGGTGGCAGGGGCCGTGGGGCAATTCCGCTGGCTACAACGAGGTGCGGGTGATGTCGCGACCGGACGTGACCGTGAGTTCCGGCGCGGCGCCGCCCGTCCTGCCCGAGGTCGTCTATCCGCGCCTGAACGCCGCCCCCACGATCGACGGCAACCTGAACGACGCTGTCTGGAGCGATCCGCTCGTCTACTCCTTCGACATTCGCTACGGCGACGACGGCTTGCGGCAGACATACCCTGCGGTGGGGCCTTACGTGGCCGGCGAGTGGCAGCCGGAGGTCAACGGCGGCCTGGCCTACGTCGTCAACCCGGGCGACGCGACGGTCCGCATGTTCGTCTCCGGCGATCGACTCTACGTCGGCTACGACGTGCGCGACGAGGTCGTGCAGTACCACACGAACGAGTTCCGCTGGGACGGCTTCTGGCTGCACATGACGGACATCGACTCGCTCGATTTCATCGACCACACGCTCAACGGGCACCGCGTCGGCTTCCAGGTCGGGCCCGGCGGCAGCGTTCTGCCCAAGAACTACTTGATCAACCTGATCAGCCTCGGCAAGGCGCAGATAGCGCTGTACCTCAAGCCAGGCACGACTGTCGACACGCTCGGCATCGACGTCGACGCCGGCTATTCGGCCGAGATGTGGGTGGACCTGACCGAGCTCGGCTACACGCCGGGCGCCGTGTCGGGACCGCTTTTCTTGGGCGTCGTGCTGCTGGACGGCGATTCGTACTTGCCGATCACCGACAGCTACGGCACGAAGACCTGGTGGTTCCGCGAGTACGACAACACCTGCTGTCCGTCCTGGGGATACATCTCGTCGGTGACGACCGGCGTGGAGCCAGGCGATGATCCGGTTTCGGGCGCGCGCGGTCGCATCGGCAGCTTCCCCAATCCCTCGCTGCAGCCCCATCTCCGCTACAATCTGCCGGAGCGCAGTCGCGTGACCCTGGAGATCTACGACCTGCGGGGCCGGCTGATCGAGCGCAGATTGCTCGGCACGCAGGAGGAAGGCGAGCGTACCGAGCAACTGTTCGGCCGGCACAAGCACGGCGCCGGCGTTTACGTGTACCGCCTGCGGCTCGAAGATCCGGCCACGGGTCAGCTGCGTTCACTGCTGTCGGGCAAAACGGTCCTGCTCGACTGATTTCCCGCTCGCCGCGGCCGGGGCGGAGGAGACAGCCCTTCTCCGGCCCTGGCCGCGCGCCGGGCCAATCGCGGGAGGAATGCGCCAGGTGAGCCGTCGGATGCGCAGACCGCCGCTTGGGTTGCTGGCCGCCGCCGGCCTGCTGGCGCTTTTGCCGGCCGGCGTGGCGGACGCGGGCACCACGGGCAAACTCGCGGGGCGCGTGCTCGACGCGAAGCAGCAACCTCTCCAGGCCGTCACGGTTCTTCTGGCGGGCACGCGCCTGGGCACTTACTCGAACGCCGAGGGGCGCTACAACATCCTCAACGTTCCGGCGGGCACCTATGACGTCTCCTTCAGCCGCCTCGGCTACGCGACGAAGCGCGTCCGGGGCGTGATCATGTCCGCCGATCAGACCACGACTCTCGACGCGTCCCTGGCCGAGACGGAACTGGTCGCCGAGGAAGTCGTCGTCACGGCGGAGCGGCCGCCCGTCGAGCTGGGCGTGACGAGCACCAAGCAGACGCTGACCGCGGAGCAGATCGAGTCGCTGCCCGTCCAGAACCTGCAAGACGTCGTGAACCTGCAGGCCGGCGTCGTGGAAGGCCATTTCCGCGGCGGGCGTCTCGGCGAGGTGCAGTACCAGGTCGACGGTGTCAGCGTGAACAACGCGTTCAGCAACACGTCGATGCTCAACCTGGACCGCTCGCTGCTGCAGGAGGTCCAGGTCATCAGCGGCACCTTCGACGCCGAGTACGGACAGGCCATGAGCGGCGTCGTCAACGCCGTGCTCAAGCAGGGCACCGAGGACTTGCGCTGGAACGCCGAGATCTACGGCGGCGGATTCGTTTATCTGGGCGGCAACGACCGCTGGCTGGACGGCGACCCGCTGTCCGAGAGCGCGTATCGGCCCGTCGGGACCCAGAGCTATCAACTGACGGTCAGCGGACCGCTGCCGCTGCGCGACACGGTCTTCCTGGTCAGCGGGCGCCGCTTCGTGTTCGACGATTTCGTCTACGGCGAGCGCCGCTTCGTCCCGACGGACTCTTCCTTCATCAGCCTGGGCGTCCTGCGGGGCACGGGCGACTGGGCGCGGGTGCCGCTCGGCTGGACGCGCGAGTGGTCGGGCGTGGCCAAACTGACCAACAGCGGGCTCGCCGACCACAGGTTCAACTACCAGGCGACGTTCAGCCTGAACGAGGGCCGGAACACCGATTTCTCCTTCCGTTACAATCCGGACGGAGCGACGACCTACGAGAACGACACGGTCTCGCACGGCCCCGATTGGACCTGGACGCTGGGGCCTGCGACTTTCCTCAATTTGAGCCTGCGCCAGAACTACGTCCACTACCGCGATTATGCGTTCGAGAGCGTCTGGGACGAGAAGTACGACGCGGCCGGTCCGCCCCAGGGCATCTCGAGCTTCGAACAGGGCGTGATCGTGGAAGGGGTCAGTTTCGGGCGCTACCTCCAGAAGACCAACGCCTTCGTGGCCAAAGGTTCGCTGACCAGCCAGGTGACGCCGGAGCACTTGATGAAGTTCGGCGGCGAGTTGGAACTGCCGGCCGTCACGTTCGGCACGCCCGGCTATCTGACCTACCGCACCGACCCGGAGACCGGCGAAGTCGTGCTGACGCGCCGGGTCGACGAGCCGCCGGACTATCCCGGCCCGCGCACGTATCACCCGATGATGGCCGCCGTTTTCGCGCAGGACCAGTACGAGAGCGAGAGCCTGACCGTGCGCGCCGGCCTGCGCTTCGACTTCATGGATTCGCGGGCCACCCTGCCGGGCGACTTGGCGAATCCGGCGAACGCGATCGAGGGGGTCGATCCGGTCGCCCCCATCGAGACCACGGCCAAGACGTCGCTTTCGCCGCGCCTGGGCGTGGCCTATCCCATCGAGGACAAGGCGGCCGTGCACTTCGCCTACGGGCATTTCCGGCAGTTCCCGCCCGTGGGCGAGATGTTCAACAACGCCGATTACAGCGTGCTCTACAACCTGCAAGCCGGCGTCATCCCCTCCGTTCTGGGCAATCCCGACGTGAAGCCGGAGAAGACGGTCCAGTACGAGATCGGCTACAAGCACGCCCTGAGCGCGGATCTCGGCGCCGACCTGACGGTCTTCTACAAGGACGTTCGGGATCTCCTGGGCGTGGAGTTCATCGACACGTACAACGACGCCGAGTACGCGCGCCTGACGAACATCGATTTCGGCGACGTGCTCGGCATCACCCTGGCGCTGGACCACCGGCGCCTCGGCCCGCTCAGCGTGGCGCTCGACTACACCTGGCAGCAGGCGATGGGCAACTCCAGCGACCCGCGCGAGACCCAGGTTCGCGCCTCCGCGGGCGAGGACCCGCGGCCCCGCCTGATCCCCTTCAACTGGGATCAGCGGCACACGTTCAACCTCACGGCCGCCGTCGACCGGCCGGGCGATTACCTCGTGAGCGCCATCCTGCGCGTGGCCAGCGGTCAGCCCTACACGCCGGCGCTCAACGTGACCACCGGCTTCGGCCTCAACCAGAACACCGGTCGCAAGCCGTCGGGGGTCTTGCTGGATCTGCGCGCGGAAAAGAAACTGGGCGGCTCGCCCGACCTCGCGATCTTCGCCCGCGTCTTCAACGTCCTCGACGCGGATTACTTCAACGGCTTCGTGTTCGACAGCACCGGCAGTCCGGACTACACGCTCGACCCGGTGGGGCAGTACACGACGCTGCGCAACCCGGGCCGCTACTACCAGCCGCGCCGCCTCGAGATCGGGGCGCGCTTCGGACTGGGCGCGCCGTGAGGCGCGCCACGGCCGGCAAGCGGGGAGAGAGGGGAATGGTGCTGCGGAGATCCAGATGGATGTTGCCCGTTCTCACGGTGCTCGCGCTCGCCACGGTCGCGCCCGGCGGCGCGGCGGCCGGCGTGCCGACGCCCGTGCCTCCCGAGCAACGGGGTCGGATCGACGCCGAGCGCTCGGGGCTCCACGACGCCAACAACATGCGCACGATCTTCTGGAACTACGGCATGGTGGGCGACTACCCGCCCGATCCCGGCAACGTGGACCTGAGCGTTTTCCACTCCGTCGAGGTGCCCAAGGGCAGCGGCATGAACTACAGCGACGGCGTCACGCCGTTCGTCCTGACCCGCATCGTCCAACGCAACGGCATCCCGGCCTACATCATGGAGACCGGCTTTCGCGAGCGACAGGCGATCAGCGCGCAATACAACCGACAGATGCGCTTCGAGCCGCGCCCCGGCTATTTCCAGGCCGATCCAGACTTTAACCTGGCGCGGTCGCCCGCGGTCAGCAGCGACCGGCGCACCTGGCCGAACCTGTGGCCCGATCGCCTCGACGACCCGGACGATCCGGGCTGGTCGGACAGTTGGAACGGCTACTTCGGCAAGCAGATCGTCGCGGACCAGGAGAGCTACATGGTCCTGGACGACCAATTGTACGACTCCTGGGATTTCCGGCCCGACAGCCGCGACTCCACGCGCCTGGGCCTGGGCCTGCGCGTCGAGGTGCGCGGTTTCCAGTGGGCCAATCCGCAGGCGCGCAACGTGATCTTCTGGCACTACGACATCACGAACGAAAGCACGACCGATTACGAGGACATCGTGTTCGGCCTGTACATGGACTCCGGCGTGGGCGGCTCGGCCCTCTCCTGCGACGGCATCTACGAGTCGGACGATGACAACGCCTATTTCGACCGCACGCTGAACGACCAGGTGATCAACCTGGTCTACACCTATGACATGCACGGGCACGGCCGCGACCTGACCAGCGGCTGCGCGCGCACCGGCTACCTCGGCTACGCGTATCTGGAGACGCCGGGCAAGCCGAACGACGACGTGGACAACGACGAGGACGGCATCACGGACGAGCGGCGCGACGGCGGCCCCGGCACGCTGGTCGAGGGGCAGGAGGCGATCCTGGCGGCGGCGGCGACCCGCTACGACCTGGCGCGTTTCACCGCGGCCTACGGGCCCGTCGAGGAGACGCCGGCCTACCTGGTCGGCCGCTGGTGGACGGGGGACGAGGACATGGACTGGGTCGCCGACGTGCACGACGTCGGCGCCGACGGCCTGCTCGGTTCGGGAGACACGGGCGAGGGCGACGGCACGCCGACCCCGGGCGAGCCGAGCTTCGATCGCACCGACCTGAACGAATCGGATCAGATCGGCCTGACCGGCTTCAAACTGAGCCGGATCGTGCCGGGCGAAGGCAACGACGCGACGGAAGTCGACAACATCTGGTTCTTCACGGACGAGTACAACTGGCCGCAGCGGCTGTACGAGCAGTTCACCGACCCCGACCCGACCGTGCGCTTCGGGGAGGACGTCGCCTCCAACTACAACATCGCGTTCCTGTTCGCCTCCGGCCCCTTCGCGCTGCGCGCCGGCCAGACCGAGCGCTTCAGTCTGGCCCTGGCCTACGGCGCCGACCTGACGGAACTGGCGCGCACCGTCAAGACCGTGCAGACGATCTACAACGCGAACTACCGCTTCGCGGTCCCGCCCACCGAGCCCACCGTGACCGCGGAGGAGGGCGACGGTTTCGTGCGCCTGAGTTGGAACGACGTGGCGGAGCACGCCATCGATCCGGTCACCGGGCAGGTCGATTTCGAGGGCTACCGCATCTACCGCTCCACCGATCCCGATTTCCGCGACCCTAAGGTGATCTTCACGGGCACCGGCTCCGAGCCGATCTACAACGGCCGGCCGATCGCGCAGTTCGACCTCATCGACGGGATCAGCGGCTTCTCGGAGCAGGTCGTCGAGGGCGTCGCGTTCTACCTCGGCGCCGAAAGCGGCCTCGCCCACACTTGGACCGACTACAGCGTGACCAACGGCCAGGAGTACTTCTACGGCGTCTGCGCCTACGACTACGGCGCGGACCCTCCGCTGGACTTCCCGCCCTCGGAAAACGACCTCGCCATCAACCGCACGACGCGAGGCGGGATCGTGCTGCCGCCCAACATCGTGCAAGTCAGGCCGAACCCGCGGGCGGCCGGTTTCCGCCCGGCGTCCGCCGACAGCGCGCTGCACGTCGCCGGGCGCGGCTCCGGCAGCGTGGAGGTCGCGGTCGTGAACTCGGGCATCGTGCCCGCCGAGCACGAGTTCCGGATCACCTTCGCCGTGCCGCATCCCGACAGCATCCGCGCCTCGACCTACGCCCTCACGGATCTCACGACCGGGGAATTGTTCTTCGACACGGGTCGCGACCTGATCGGGCAGGGCATCGGGCCGACCGGAGCCGGCCTGCTGCCGATCGTCGCCACGCCGCAGCTGCCGAGCGTCGACGCCCAGCGCACCGGCTTCCGCCCGGGAGGAGCCACCGACGGCGCGCCGCGCATCTACTTCACCGGTGTGGCGCCGAATCGCCGCGTGACCGGCTACCCCGACGACATCACGGTCGAGTTTTCGGACACGGTGCTCGACACATCGGTCGCGTACAGCTCGCGCTATCCGCTCGCGCTGCCCGCGAAGTTCCGCGTCGTCGCCCACGGAACGGCCGGCGACTTCCGACTCGACTTCCGTTTTCGCGATCCGGATCTCGACGGCACGCTGGGCGTGTACGGGGACGAGATCGACATCGTGACCTATCTCCCGGAATACCCAGGGATCCCCGTCTCCATCTGGCGGCTCGATTTCGCGAGCGCGGCCACCGCGGCCACCGTGCCGCCGACCGCAGGCGATTTCTTCGACCTCTACCTGACGCGTCCGTTCAGCGACGACGACATCTTCGCCTTCGCGACCCACGCCGAGGGCATCGACGCGGCGGCCGCGGGCGGGGCTTTCCAGCCGTACGTCGTGCCCAACCCCTACGTCGGCTCCGCCAGCTTCGAGCCCGAGCGCTACGCCGTCTCGGGCCGGGGCGAGCGGCGGATCGAATTCCGCGGCCTGCCGGCGCAGTGCACGATCCGCATCTACACTGTGCGTGGGGAACTGGTGCAACTGCTCCGGCACGACGGCACGTACGACGGTTATGAGCCCTGGGATCTGCGGACGCGGGACAATCTCGACGTGGCTCCGGGGCTCTACATTTTCCACGTCGACGGGGGCGCGCTGGGCTCGCGCACCGGCAAGTTCGCCCTGATCAAGTGAGCGTGGGGAGCGGCATGCGAAGAGTGACGGCGGCAGTCCTGGCGAGCGTGCTCCTGGCGGGCGGCGGGGCCTGTGCGCAGACGAAGACCGGCACGACGATCGGCCAGTTCCTCGCGATCGAGCCCAGCGCCCGTCACGCGGGCATGGGCAACGCGGGCGTGGGAGCCATCGGCGGCATCGAATCGGTCTGGTTCAATCCCGGGATCGTCGGCACGCTCGACGGGGCCGCGGTGACCTTCACGCACATCGACTGGTTCGCGGACGTCAACTTCGACTATGCCGCGGCGGCGCTCGCGATCGGCGGCTTCGGCAACCTCTGCCTGGCCGTGACGGCGCTCAATTCGGGCGACATCGACGTGCGGACCGTGGACGAGCCGCTGGGCACCGGAGAGCGGTACGACGTGGCCAACACGGCGCTGAGCCTGGGCTACGGGCGGCTGATCACGAGCCGTTTCGCGGCGGGCCTGCAACTGAACTACGTGCACGAACGGATCTGGCACAGCAGCTACGGCACGATGACGGCGAGCGCGGGCACGGTGTACCGGCTCAACGAGTCCGGGATGCGCCTGGGCTTCAGCCTCTCCAACCTCGGCACGCGGGCCGGCTTCAGCGGAAGGGATCTGGCGATCCAGTACGACGCCGACTCGGACGAGTACGGCGACAACAGCGCGCTGCCGGCGGAACAGCTCACCGACGAGTTCCCGGTGCCCCTGGTGTTCCGACTGGGTCTGAGCGTGCCCTACCGCTTCAGCGACGACAGCGAGCTCTTGCTCCTCGCCGACGCGTTGCATCCCAACGACAACGACGAAGCGCTCAATCTGGGCGCCGAGTGGACGGTGCAGAGAATCTTCGCGCTGCGCGCGGGGTACCAGTCGCTCTTCCAGCCCGACTCTGAGCTGGGTCTCACGCTCGGTTTTGGCCTCAGGTTGAACCGCGATCGCCTGCGGTTCAGCTACGGCTGGGCCGACCATGACCTGCTGGGAGCGACCCATCGCATGACCCTGGCCGTCGGTCTGTAACCGCCGGCCGGGAAGGAGAGCACCATGAGCATCAACCAGCGCGCGGTCCGGGTCATTGTCGTGGTTTTGGCCACCCTCGCGGCGACGGCGGCCGCGGCTCCCGCCCGCGCCACGACCCTCACCACTCCGGCGCTGCTCGACACCCTGCAGCGCGCGGCCTTCGATTTCTTCTGGAACGAGGCCAATCCCGCCAACGGGCTGATCAAAGACCGCTCCGCCTCGTGGTCGCCGTGCAGCATCGCCTCCACCGGATTCGGTCTCACGGCCATCTGCATCGGTATCGACCACGGCTGGATCTCGCGCGAGGAGGGGAGGGCCCGCGTGCTCACGACGCTCGGCACCTTCTGGAACGGTTCTCAGGGCGCGGCCGCGTCCGGCGTCATCGGCTACCAGGGTTTCTTCTACCACTTCCTCGACATGACCACGGCCACCCGCACCTGGGACTGCGAGTTGTCGAGCGTGGACACGGCCTGGCTTCTGACCGGTATGCTGGACTGCCGGGAGTACTTCGACACCGACGAGCCGCTGGATGTCGAGGTCCGCGCGCTGGTCGACAACATCTACAACCGCGTCAACTGGGAATTCATGCGCGATGGCGGCATCGCCCTCAAGATGGGCTGGCTGCCGGGAACCGGGTTCGCCAACTTCGGCTACTGGATCGGCTACAACGAGGCCATGGCGCTCTACATTCTGGCGCTGGGCTCCCCGACCTACCCCATCCCGACGACCTGCTGGAACGTCTGGGTGAGCGGCTACCAGTGGGCGAGCTACTACGGTCAGGAGTATGTGATCTTCCCCCCGCTCTTCGGCCACCAGTACTCCCACTGCTGGATCGATTTCCGCTACCTGCAGGACTCCTACATGCGTTACCGGGGGATCACCTACCACGAGAACTCGCGGCGCGCGACGTACGCTGCCCAGGCCTACTGTGTCGCCAACCCCGGGGGCTTCCTGGGCTACGGACCAGACTGGGGCCTGACCGCCTCGGACGATCCGGTCGTGGGCTACCAGGCGCACGGCGCGCCGCCCCCCATGAACGACAACGGCACGATCACCCCGACCGCGGCGGCGGCCTCGATCGCTTTCGCGCCGGAGATCGTCGTGCCGACCCTGCACCACTGGTTCGATGACTACCGCGGTTGGCTCTGGGGACCGTACGGCTTCAAGGACGCCTTCAATCTCTCGCGCGGCTGGTGGTCGCCGGACGTGATCGGGATCGATCAGGGCCCGATCATCCTCATGATCGAGAACTATCTCAACCGCGCCGTGTGGGCCCGCTTCATGCGCAACGCCGCGATCCAAACCGGTCTGGCCAGAGCCGGTTTCACGCGGACGGTCGGCGTGGCCGCGGGTCCCGGCGAGCAGCCGCCGCGGATCGGGCTGGCGCAGAATTCCCCGAACCCCTTCCGCGGCAGGGCCAAGGTGGCGCTGGAATTGACGGCCGACGGGCCGGCGCGCCTGGGGCTGTACGACCTGCGGGGGCGCCGCGTGCGCAAGTTTGTCGATTCCCATCTTGTTGCGGGGAAACATGTTATCGAGATAGATGGACAGGGGTTGCCAAGTGGGATATACTTCCTCCGCTTGGAAGCCTGTGGCCAAAAAACAGGGAGGCGCTGCGCTATCCTGGACTGAGCAGCGGCTCAGGGGGTTTTTGCCGAACGAAAGGGGGGTGCTTTTCGTTAGGTTGTGTTCGTGAAGCATGAACGCTTGAGCATTCACTACGAAGCATCGCGTGGGAGCGACGAGACAAAAGGAGCGACAACCATGCGTACTAACCGTTGGCGTTTGATTGGTATGGCTTTCTTGGTTGCGAGCACCGTGGCGGGCGCTGCCGTCGCGGCGACGCCTGATGTGAACGGCGCCATCGTCATCGAGCGCGTCTTCAACGACTGCCCGGGCTCGACGCTCACGGTCGTCAACGACTATCCGTGGGAGATCATGATCCAGGACGTCGGCTCGAACTGCTACGGCTGGGCGAACCTGCACGTCTGGCGCATGGCCTATGACGGCGCCGAAGTGCTGTTCCCCAACGACAGCGCCTTCCGCATCTGCGGGAACCTGACGATCACGGGTGACGGCGCGGGCGAAGCCGGCCTGCAGATCGGGCCCTGGTGGTCCGAGGCGGACGGGCGCTTCCAAGTGCGCTCGACGGACGGCGAGATCGCCTGCTGGGGCGGCCGTCTGCCGTTCTTCTCGTTCACGGCCACGTTCGGCGTGACCTACGTCAAGGGCAACACGATCAACCTTTGCATGACGTACCTGCCCGGTGATCTGGACGAGTCGAACCCCGGCACGATCCAGTACCAGGTCTTCTACGACGGCATGTTCTACAGCAGCGGTCGCCTGCCCTTCGACGAGGGCAACCCCTCCGAGCCCTACGGGCTGTGGGGCATTCTGGACGACGCCAAGGTCGGCGGCTTTTTCCAGCCGCTGTGGGCCTTGGGCGGCAATCCGAACGCCACGATCGCGGCCACCTTCAACGACATCTGCTGGCAGGACCTGTACGCTGTGCCGACCGAGGAATCGAGCTGGGGCCAGGTGAAGAGTCTCTACCGAGACTGATCGGCCCGGACCGACGAGAAGTCACGACGGCCGCCTTCCCTGGAAGGCGGCCGTTGCCTTGAGCTGCGCCTCTCAGCACGCGAGCACGCGCCCGCCGACCACGACCGCCTTCGCCGCGGGCGGCTGGCACAGCACGAGGGCCGCCACGCGGTCGCCCACCTGTTCGTAGGCGGGGCCGTCGAGGGCGAACAACGCCAGGTCGCAAGCGCGGCCCGGCGCGATCGCGCCGATGTCGTCGCGCCCCAGGCAGGCGGCGCCGCCGAGCGTGGCCAGCTCCAGCGCCTCCTGCACGCGCAGAGCGGTCGGCCCGTGCGCGACCCGGTGCAGCAGGAGCGCCTGGCGCGCCTCGGCCAGCAGATTCGACCCGTCGTTGCTGGCCGAGCCGTCCACGGCCAGGCCCACCGCGCAACCCGCGGCCCGCAGTTCGCGCACGCGGCAGATCCCCGAGCCCAGGCGCATGTTCGAGGTCGGGCAGTGCGCCACGCCGACGCCGGCGTCGCCCAGGCGGGCCACCTCCGCGTCGTCGAAGAAGATCCCGTGGGCCAGCCAGACGTCGGCGCCGAGCCAGCCGCAGGACTCGAGAAAGTCCAGCGGGCGCTGGCCGTACGTCGCCAAGCAGTAGGCGTCCTCGTCGCGCGTCTCGGCCAAGTGCGTGTGCAGCCTGACCCCCAGGAGGCGGGCCAGGAGCGCCGTGTCGCGCATCAATTCGCGGCTGACCGAGAAGGGGGAGCAGGGGGCGAGCCCGACGCGGATCATCGCGCCGGGGCGCGGGTCGTGCCACTTCGCGACCAGGCGCTCGCTGTCCCTCAGGATCGCATCGGCGTCCTGGACCACGTCGTCGGGCGGCAGGCCGCCGTCCTTGCGCGAGCGCGACATCGAGCCGCGCGTGGGGTGGAAGCGGATACCGGCCTCGCGCGCCGCCTCGATCGTGATGTCGATGAGCTCGGCGGACGCCCCGCGCGGGAAGAGATAATGGTGATCGCTCGTCGTCGTGCAGCCGGACCGCATCAGTTCCTGAAAGCCGCACTTGGCGGCGCGGTGGAAGTCGGCGTCGCGCAGGTTCGCCCAGACCGGGTAGAGCGTGGTCAGCCAGTCGAACAGGCCGGCGTCCAGCGCGCCGGGCCAGGCCCGCGTGCGCGTCTGGAAGAGGTGGTGATGGGTGTTCACGAGACCGGGCAGCACCACGCAGCCGGCGGCGTCGAGGCGGCGCCAGCGGTCGCGCGGCACGCCGGCGATGACCGGCGGGCTCGGGCCGGCGCCGACCTGCGCGATCATCCCGTCCACGGCGGCCACCCAGCCGCGGTCGAGCTGCCGGCGGCGCTCGTCCATGGTGACGAGCGGCGCCGCGTTCTCCAACAGGAAGCGATCGCGATCGGGCATGTCTTCCCCGCGACGCGCGGCCGGTCGGACATTCGGCCTTGGGCGCGTTTCCCACGTCAGTTATACTCGCCCGCAGCCGCGGGCGCCAGCGGCCGGAAGCGTGCCGCGGCCCCGCGCCGCCCGGAGAGACCTTGAAGAACCTGAGCGATTACCGCTACGCGCATTCGCCCGCCGAGGCCGTCGCGCTGCTGCGCGCCGGCCCGGGGCGGGGGCTTTACGTGGCCGGAGGCACCGACCTCTGGCTGGCCATGCCCCCGGGCATCGATTACGTGGTCGACATCAACGGCGCCGGCCTTGCCGCCCTCGAGCGCACCGCAGCCGACGACCTGCGCCTCGGCGCGACCGCGACCCTGCAGCGGATCGCGACCTCACCGCTCTGCGCCCGCTACGCGGGCGGCGCAGTGGCCGACGCGGCGCGGGCTTGCGCCAATCGGCAGGTGCGCACCACGGCGACGCTCGGTGGAAATCTCTGCAATGCTCTGCCCGCCGCCGACATGGCGCCGATCCTGCTGGCCCTCGACGCGCGGATCCGGCTCGGAGACGGAGAGCGCGAGGAAACGCGGCCGCTGGACGATTTCTTCACCGGGCCGCGCCGCACCATCCTGGACGGCCGCCTGCTGCTCGCGGTGGAATTGCCGGCGCAGTGGGGCGCGGCGCGGGCCTGTGCCCGCAAGCTCACCCGTACGGCCGAGGACATGGCGCTGGTGCACGTGGCCGTGGCTCTCGAACTGGACGGGCCGCTGATCCGCGCGGCCCGCATCGCGCTCGGTGCCGTGGCGCCGATCCCCTGCCGCGCCACGGTCGCCGAAGACGCCCTGGTCGGGCTCAAGGTGACCGCCGCCAATGCCCCGTCCGCGATCGCGGCCGCGGCGCAATTGGCCGCCATGCGCGCCGAGCCGATCGACGACCACCGCGCCTCGGCGGCCTACCGTCGCGCCATGGTCGCCGTGCTGGTGAAGCGCCTGGTGCGGGAGCTGACCGGACTTCCATCGCTCGATGGAGAACGGCCATGAAGGTGGAGCTGACCGTCAACGGCGCGCCGGTCGCCTGGGAGATCGCGCCCGGCGATCGGCTGCTCGATTCGCTGCGCGCGCACGGCTGCGCGTCCGTCAAGCGAGGCTGCGAGACGGGGGATTGCGGCTGCTGCACGATCCTGCTCGACGGCGAGCCGGCCGCCTCCTGCGTCGTGGCGACGGCGGCGGCCCGCGGCCGCAACGTCGTGACGCTCGAGGGGCTGCGCGGCGATCCCCTGCTCGCGCGGCTGCAGGAGGCATTTCTGGCCGAGGGCGCCGTGCAGTGCGGCTACTGCACGCCGGCGCTGCTGCTCGTGGCCTGGACGCTGCTGCAAAGCGGCGGACCCGTGGACGAGGCGACGGCGCGCCATGCCCTCTCCGGATCGCTCTGCCGCTGCACCGGCTACGTGAAGCCGCTGCGGGCGCTGCTGGCGGTGGCCGGCCGCCCTGGGGCGCAACTGCGGGGGGGGCGGGGCGAGAACGGCCTGCGGGGGCGGCCCGCCGCGGCCCCGCGGGGGGAGGAACGGCCGTGAGCGTGGAGGCGCCCGAGCGCGCGGCCGGCCCGAACGGCGTGGTCGGCGCGAACGCGACGCGCGTGGACGGGCTGGCTCTTGTGCGCGGCGAGCCGGTCTTCACGGACGACGTCCATCCCGAGGGCATGCTCTGGGCCAAGGTGCTCGCCTCGCCGCACGCTCATGCCCGGATCGTGCGGGTGGACGCCGCGCGCGCCCTGGCCCACCCGGGCGTGGTCGCGGTGCTCTGGCACGCCGACGTGAAACCGATCCTCCACACGCGGGCGGGACAGAGCTGGCCGGAGCCGTCTCCCTACGACACCACCGTGCTGCCCGAAAAGGTCCGCCACGTCGGGGACCGCGTGGCGGTCGTGGCGGCGCGCACGCTGCGCGCGGCCGAGGAGGCGCTGGCGCTCATCGACGTGGAGTACGCGCTCCTGCCGGCGATCCTGGATCCGGAGGAGGCGCTGCGTCGCACCGACGTGCTCATCCACGAGGCGCCCGATCCTCGCGGCATCGGCGGAGGCGGACGCGACAACGTGGCCGCGCGGATCGACATCAGGGTCGGCGACGTGGAGGGGGCGCTAGCGGCGGCCGATTTGGTCGTCGAGCGCGTCTATCACGTGCCGCGCGTGCAGGCCAGCCACCTCGAGCCGCACGTCGCGATCGCGTGGCTCGATCCGGACGGACGGTTGGTCGTCAAGACCAGTACCCAGGTGCCTTTCCACCTGCGACGCATCCTGGCACGGGTCCTGGAGATCCCCGAGGCGCGCATCCGCGTGATCAAGCCGCGCGTGGGGGGAGGATTCGGCGACAAACAGGAGATGGTGATCGAGGATCTGGTCGCGCTGCTGGCGCTGCGCACGGGCAAGCCCGTGCGGCTCGAGATGACGCGCGCCGAGGAGTTGATCGCGGCGCGCCACCGGCATCCGCAGCGGATCACGCTGACGACAGGCGTCATGCGCGACGGCAGGATCGTCGCCAACCGGATGGCCGTGCTGGCCGACACCGGCGCCTACGGCAGTCACGCGCTGACCGTGCAGGGGAACACCGGCCAGAAGGTGCTGCCGCTCTACCCCTGCCCGAACCTCCATTTCCACGTCGACTGCGTCTACACGAACACGCCGATCTGCGGCGCTTTCCGCGGCTACGGCGCCCCGCAGGGGTTCTTCGCGCTGGAGAGCCAGGTCGACGTGATCGCGCGCGAACTGGGCATGGACCCGCTCGAGGTGCGGCGGCTGAACCACATCCGAGAGGGACAGACCGACCCGCTCTCGGCCCGCCTGGGCGAAGGGAAGTCCGGGCTGGTGCGCGTCGTGCGCAGCAGCGGGCTGGCGGAGGCCATCACGCGCGGGGCGGAGGCGATCGGCTGGGGGCGGAAGCGGCGCCCCTCGGCGCCCCACCTCAGGCGCGGGCTGGGCGTCGCGTTGGCCATGCAGGGCTCCGGCATCGCGGGAGTGGATTGGGCCGCGGCCACGGTCAAGCTCAACGACGACGGCAGCGTGAACCTGCTCGTGGGAGCCACCGACATCGGCCAGGGCAGCGACACGGTGCTGGCGCAGATCTGCGCGCAGACCCTCGGCCTGCCGCTGTCCAAGGTCATCGTCCTGAGCTCGGACACGGACCTGACGCCGTTCGACGTGGGGGCCTACGCCTCGAGCACGACCTACGTGTCGGGCGGCGCGGTGGAGAAGGCGGCGCGCGAGCTGCGCGGACAGCTGGCGGCGATCCTCGCGGGCAAGTGGGGCTGCGCGGCGGAGGCGATCGCTTTCGCGGACGAGCGCGCCCGCGGTCCGGACGGTCGCAGCCTCTCGATGCGGGAAGTCGCGCTCACGGCCCTCTACGAAGCCAAGACGCAGCCGGCCGCCACCGCCAGCCACATGTCGAACGAATCGCCCCCGCCGTTCGCGGCGCAGTTCGCCGACGTGGAGGTGGACGTGGAGACGGGCGAGGTTTTCGTGCGACGCTTCGTCTCGGCCGTGGACTGCGGCGTCGCGATCAACCCGCAGCTGACCGAGGGCCAGATCGAGGGGGCGGTCGCCCAGGCGCTCGGCTACGCGCTGTTCGAGGAGGTCCTCATCGACGACCAAGGGCGCGTGCGCAATCCCAATTTCCTGGACTACAAGATCGCCACCGCCATGGACATGCCCGAACTGGTCACGCTGCTTGTCCCCGCGCCGGAGCCGACGGGTCCCTACGGCGCCAAGGCGGCCGGCGAAGTCCCGATCGACGGCCCCGCGCCCGCCATCCTCAACGCCATCGCCGACGCCGTCGGCGTGCGCATCACGCGCCTGCCCGCCACGCCCGAGCGCGTCTGGCAGGCGTTGCGGGAAAAGGCCAAGCGCGACCTCGCCTCGGCATCGTAGCGGCTGGAAATGTTTTGTTCGGCAGTTGAGAACCGACGGGGGATTTGTCCGGCGGCAGGATCGCCTACCCGAATTGCACCGGGGCGCCCGGACCCCGGAACGGGTACGTGCTTCTGCCCAATCAGAATACCCATTTGATTGAAATGAACAAACCGCCACGAATTTAACTGGAGCGCGAGCCGCACCGACTGCAAGGGCGGCTCGCTTCATTTGTGCCCCAATCCAACACGAGTGACCAATTGCTGCGCGATCCTGCTCGCCAGGCAGCCCACCACGCAGTTGATTGCCTTAGGGGGCCCGGTGTCCGTAAGTTGTGACAAGATGATTCAGTTATTGGTTGGACGCCGAGCCGACGGTCTTGAGGCAGGATTGCAGTGGACAATTGAGGGTTGCGGGGGGGATCCAATATGAACACGTCGCCATGCCCCATAAGAAGGAGGCGGAGCAGAATGTGGTCAGCAAGCAGGACCTGTTCGCCTCTCCGAAATCTGCGACGGCTCTTCGTAATCGCGGCGGTTCTGGCATCGTTGCCGGCATGCGTGTGCTGGCCTGGATCTGTCCGCGCGCAGTGCCTTGACTATTATGATTATCTGCATTTGGTGGGCGGCGTGGACACGCCAAGTCATGCCGTGGAGGTAACCGTTTCGGGTAGCTATGCCTACGTCGCGGACGTCATTTATGGTCTTCAAGTAATCGATATCACAAATCCCGCCAGTCCGCAGATTGTGGGCAGCGTGGATACGCCCGGTCTTGCGGGAGACATAGCCATCGAAGGCAGTTATGTCTACGTTGCGGACTTCTATTATGGTCTTCAGGTGATCGACATCACGAATCCCGCCAGTCCCAAGATTGTGGGTAGCGTGCTCACGCCCTCGCGTTATCCCGAGGGCGTGGCCGTATCGGGCAGCTATGCCTACGTTGCGGACTCCGAATCGGGTCTTCACGTGATCGACATCACGCGGCCTGCCCATCCACGGATTGTGGGTAGCGTGGACACGCCGGGCTCCGCCTTAAGCGTGACCATCGTAGGCAGTTTTGCCTACGTTGCGGACAACTATTTCGGCCTTCAGGTGATCGACATTACGAATCCCTCCAGTCCCAGGATTGTCGGCAGCGTGGACACGCCAGGCGAAGCGAAGGACGTGGTCGTCTCGGGCAGCTATGCCTACGTTGCGGACTACCATTCTGGTCTTGAGGTGATCGACATCACGAATCCCGCCAGTCCCCAGATTGTGGGCAGCGCAGACATGCCGGATGTTGCGTGTGGCGTGGCCGTCTCAGGCAGTTTCGCCTACGTTGCGGACTACAGGGCCGGCCTTCAGGTGATCGACATCACGAATCCCGCCAGTCCTCAGATCGTGGGCGGCGTGGTCACGCTGGATGTTGCCTTCAACGTGGCCATCTCAGGCGACTATGCCTACGTCGCGGACGCTGCGGCGGGCCTTCAGGTGATCGACGTCACAAATCCCGCCAGTGCGCAGATTGTGGGCGGCGCGGACACGCCGGGTATTGCCTATGGCGCGGCCATCGCAGTCGGCTATGCCTATGTTGCGGATTACGGGGCCGGTCTTCAAGTGCTCGACATCACGAATCCCGCCAGCCCCCAGATTGCAGGCAGCGTGGACACGCCTGGTTATGCCTGTGGCGTGGCGGTCTCAGGCGGCTACGCCTACGTCGCGGACTTTATGACCGGTCTTCAAGTGCTCGACATCACGAATCCCGCAAGCCCGCAGATAGTGGGCAGCGTGGACACGCCGGGCTCTGCCTTAGACGTGGCTCTCTCGGGAAGTCAAGCCTACGTTGCGGACTACGGGTCTGGTCTTCAGGTGATCGACGTCACGAATCCCGCAAGCCCGCAGATAGTGGGCAGCGTGGACACGCCGGGCTCCGCCTATGGCGTAACCATCGCAGGCAGTTTTGCCTACGTTGCGGACTACTATTCTGGCCTTCAGGTGATTGACATCACGAATCCCGCCAGTCCTCAGATCGTGGGCAGCGTGGACACGCCGGGTTATGCCAGGGGCGTAGCCATCGCGGGCAGTTGTGCCTACGTTGCGGACGAAGATTCCGGTCTTCAGATGATCGATATCACGAATCCCGCCAGTCCCCAGATTGTGGCAAGGGTGGGCGCGCGGGGCCCTTCCTATGACGTGGCCATCTCAGGCAGCTTTGCCTACGTTGCGAACTACGAATCCGGTATTCAGCTGATCGACATCACGAATCCCGCCAGTCCCCGGGTTGTAGCCGGCGTGGACACACCTGACGATGCGCGTGGCGTGGCCGTCTCATACGACTATGTCTACGTTGCGGACGAAGCTTTTGGTCTTCAGATTCTGCCGGCGCAGTGCGCGACCTTCGTGGGCGTCCACGAAGGCCTTCCTGTCTCCGCGTTGCCGAGACTTGCCCAGAACCACCCCAACCCGTTCAACCCGAGCACGACGCTGAGCTACGAGCTGCCAAGGTCCGGTCATGTGGTCCTGGCCGTCTATGACGTGCGGGGCGCTCATGTGGTCACGTTGGTCGATGCCGTGCAAGCGGCGGGGGAGCAGAGGGAGGAATGGAACGGGCTGGACGGGTCCGGCGCGCCGATGCCGTCCGGGGTGTACTTCGCGCGGTTGAGGACGCAGGCGGGCGTGCGGACGGTGAAGGTGATGTTGGCGAAATGATACGGGACGTTTAATGCCTGGGGCCAATCGCCGTCGTATGGCTCTGCGAAAAAGCGCTGACTAGCGTTCCGTCCAAGCTGGAGTCAATATGCCGTCCGCAACGGTTTGGGAAGGAGAAAGGGCTGTTTCAAGGCGAGTGGATTGGATGGCGGCGGCCATGTTGGCCGTGGCCATTGGCATCCGATTGCCGTATTTGAATTGGGGCCTGCCAGAGCTCGAGGAGGAGGCGCTACCTCTTAAAAAGGCTTTTGACATGTGGGGGTGGGAAGCAGGCCGATTGCAACTCGACCCCATGACGGCGGGCTGGCCATCGCTTTCCTTTTATCTTCATCTGCTTCTACAACAGCTCATTTATTTTGGCGGTCGGCTGAGCGGCGCTTTTGCAAATCGCTATGATTTCTGGCTGCTACACAACGATCTGACGCCCCTTGTGCTGGCCGCCCGAGGGCTGGGAGTGCTTGCCGCGGGCGGAACGGTCTATGTGGCGACCCGCCTTGGCAAGCGCCTGGGCGAAGCGCTGGGTGGTCTGTTCGCAGGGGGCCTGCTAACCGTCAGCCCCCTGCTTTTCCAGCAAGCGCGGCTGATCACTCCGGACATCCTTCTCACATTTTGCGTGGCAATGGCCGTGGCGCGGCTTGTCGATCTGTACGAGCGCGGTACCGTGCGCGATTACGTGTGGACCGGGATCTGGATTGGATTGGGAGTCTCCATCAAGTATTCGCCAGCGCTGCTGATCCCGGCGCTTTATGTCGTCCACGTGCTTGTTCGGCGACGCGAGATGCCAAAGATCTCACGATTGAAGCTCTGGCTTGGGGCGGCAAACCGGCGCTTTATGGTCGCGATGCTCGCCTGCCTGCTTGTCTTCTTCCTGACAAGCCCGTTTGTAGTCCTCAATCTGGAAGTTTCGCGAGCGGACGTTGGCTGGCAGTTCACGCACATGAGCGAAGGGCATTTTGGCCAGGAGGGACGCGGCTGGGGCTCACTGTTTTACGTCAAGGACGTTCTTGTGCCCGCTTTCGGCTGGCCAGGTTTCTCGCTGGCCATTGCGGGGCTGGTCTGGGGCGCATGCAGGCGCCGAGGCGCATGGCTGGTGCCGGCAGTGTGCTTTGTCTGCCTATACTTGGGTTTGGCTCTGCTACGCACTCAATTTGACAAGTACATGCTGCCAGTGCTGTTCCCTTTGGCTCTTGGCCTTGCCGCCGCCGCACAGAAGTTGAGTGAGCAGATCAATGGCTTGACCTCCCGGCGCAGCAAGGGACTGCGTCTTGCCGCCATCGTATGCGGACTCATCATCCTGCTCCCCCCGGCCTGGGCAACCGGCCGACTGCTGCGTCGCCAGAGCCAGCCGACCACGGTGCAGCAAGCCCGGCAATATCTGCTGGAGATGCCAGGATCTGGCGAACTTGTCTACGCGCTGGAAGCATACACGCCTTCTTTGCCCATTGATCGGCGCGCTCAACTGAGCGACCGACCAATTTTTGCGCGCCTGACACCTTCGCAACGCCAGCGCTTGAGGACCGGGCCGACCTTCCGCGCCATCAGAATTCCGATGTACATGGGAATGACCGAGTTGAGTGATTTCTACTATGACTTGCAGCACTACTTGCCAGCTGATGTCATAGTCACGTCGAGCGCCGTGCGGGACAGATATGAACGCGAGCCTGAGCGCTATCAGCGGCAAGTGGCCTTTTATCGGAGCCTGGAACAGTATGCTGAATTGGTGCGTGTTTTCTCTCCTGGCCCAAGGACTTCAGGTCCCGCGCTTAGGATCTACCGATTTACGGACGCTGGCCGGCAGCGCTGGCTTCGGGAAAGACCGCCAAAATTGGAGTTTGTCGGGAAAATGAAGGCGCCCCACGTGCAGACTTTTCTAAGACGCATCGCAGCGGCGGCATTGGAAAAGGGCATGACTGACGTTGCCAAGCTCTACTTCGAGGCCTTGCGCGAGGTTGAGACACGCGGCGGGGCCATGCCGTCCCGCACTAGATAATCCCAATGGTGGCCAGCAGAGAGACTTCGGGCGTCCTGAACGACCAGCCCCGGCCTCTCGAAGTCTCGAAAACGCCCTGCCGGCATTTTGCTTAACACGGCTGCGCGCTTCCTGCTAGGCTAGACCCGTCCTCGATTCGACACATTCCCGTCATGTGCGCCATGCCGGGGGAAGCCACATGATCGGCGAGACAATCTCCCACTACCGGATCCTCTCGAAGCTCGGCGAGGGCGGGATGGGTGTGGTCTACGAGGCCGAGGACTTGAGCCTTGGCCGGACCGTGGCGCTCAAATTTCTACCACCGAACTCCATCGCGCGTGAAGAAGACCGCGCCCGCTTGATTCATGAGGCGCGGGCAGCTGCGGCGCTGCTTCATCCCAACATCTGTCCCGTTTATGAGGTGGCTGACGCCGAGGGCCGCCTCTTCATCGCGATGGCGCATGTCGAAGGGCGGAGTCTCAAAGAAAGAATAGCCGATGCGCCCGTTCCGCTCGACGAAGCACTCTCGATTGCCCGGCAGATCGGTGACGGCCTTGCGGCCGCTCACGCCAAAGGCATCATCCATCGAGACATCAAGCCGGCGAACATCATGCTGACGCCCGAGGGCCGACCGATGCTCATGGACTTCGGCCTCGCGAAAATCTCGGGAACGACGAAGCTGACGCGGACAAGGACGACAATGGGAACGGTGGCCTACATGTCGCCGGAGCAGGTGCAGGGAGGAGAGGCGGATCATCGGAGCGACATCTGGGCTCTCGGTGCGGTGCTGTACGAGATGGTATCCGGGAGAACGCCTTTCGGAGGGAAGTACGAGGCGGCGATCCTCTACTCGATTCTCAACGAGGAACAAGACCAGCTGGCAGGGCGCGCTGACGGCTTGCCCGCCGGTCTCGATGACATTCTCTCTCGCGCCCTCGCGAAGGATCCGGCCGAAAGATACCAGCGAGGCGGTGACCTCGTCGCGGCTCTCGACACGCTCGCGCGCGATCGCGAAGCCATGCCGGCGGGCCGCACGCTACGCTCCCGGGGGCTGAGACGGCGATGGCGGCGCTGGCGTCCAGGGCAGCGAGCGGCGGCGATCATATCGCTCGTCGCGCTGGCTGCGATCGCGGCAATGCTGACGATCCGTTTCCGGCCGACTGCCCACGACCCGAAGGAATATTCTCTCGCCGTCATGGACTTTCGCGATTTGGCGTCGCCTGATGATCCGACGGTATCTGCGGGACTTGCCGAGCTTGTCAATATGGGGCTCATTCAGACGGATCTCGTTCGAGTGGTAAGCTCCGATCTCCTGCATGATCTGCGTCGCCGCCTCTTCCGCTCTCCTCGTGGGGCCATCGAGGACGATCAAACAATGGAGATTGCTCGAAAGGCCGAGGCCACGCTCTTTCTCGCGGCGACGATCGTCCCGTCGGGGGCCGGTCGGTACGTGAATTGGCGGCTGGTAGATGCGCGAAGCGGACGGAATGTGGATGCGGACCGGGCCGAGGGGGTAACGGACGCTGACATTGCGGATCGGATCATAGCTCAAGTCGTGCCGGTGATCGCCCATGCGTGTGGCGTCGAAACGCCGACCGCCTTCACGAAGACGGGAAGCATTACGACCGGCAATTCACGCGCATATCAACACTATATGGCGGGTGTCCTGGCCGCCGAGGAAGGGCGTCCGGACGAAGCGGTCACTGAGTTCAAGCGGGCGACGACACAAGACACGACTTTTGCGTTAGCGTATTTCCACCTTGCGAACATCTACACCGCATATCAAGACTGGGGCAATGCCAGCAATTGCATCGAGAAGGCGTGGAACTTCAGATCGCGCTTGAACATCAAGGACCGGATGCGCCTAGAAGCCAGGCGCCTAGCCCTTACTGACGAGCCTGGCAAACAAAACGATGCGGCCGAGCTGCTTCGCGAGATGCGAAGGCGCTGGCCGGATGACCCTCTTGTGTTAAGGGATCTGGGATACTTGTTATTCGAGCATTGGCATTTTGCAGAGGCGATGGAAGTATTTCATGAAGGACGACGTCTGTTTCCCGATGATGCGGCCTTAGCGGAGCAGTACGTCTCCATGCTCGGAGTCATGGGCCGCCACCCGGAGGCCATGCGCGTGGCGCGGACGTGCGCCGAGCAAAATCCCAAGGATCCTTTGGGCTGGCATCTTGTAGGGAGCGCGTATCTTGGCTTGGGACTGCCGGACAGCGCGGAAGCGGCTTTTCGTGAGGCGACGAAGATCGATCCCGAATGGGTGCCTGAAAACTACAGCCGCTGCGCGTATTGGCGCGGAGATCTGAAAGCGGCGATCGGAATAATCGAGCAAATCCTCTCGCAGCAAGATCTCAGCGCCAACAGGCGTGAAGAATTGATTACGCTGAGCACGCAAGGCTTGAACTTGGCGGCGCTCTACATAGAGGCCGGGCGGCACCAAGAGGCGCGCCGAGTTTTTCGCGCGTATATGACTTCGCAGTTCGGCCGGATAAACCAGCTGCTGGTAATGATGGGGCGTGCGCAGGAGGTTCTCAAGCGAATCGAGCGCCTGAGTTCGGATGCATTGGAGCGGACACGCAGCGGCAGTTGGTTCAGGCACCGCGGCATGGCACTCGCCATGCTCGGGCAGGGCGAAGGGGCGAGAAGAGCCGCGAGCGAGGACTGTAAATCCCTGTGGGATTGGATTTGTCGCACGTACGCTGTGCTTATCGAGGCTGAAGCCGCCCTCGTGGATAGCGACCCTCAGCTGGCTTTCGATTCGCTGAACGCTATGAAAACGATCATTCCGGGTGTGTTCGTCGCGCCCGGTGGGGATTTCTTGAGCATCCGAACGCAAACGATCCTCGCTCGGGCCTACCGGATGGATGGCCGTCTTGATGAGGCCGCTCGAGTGTACGAGCAGTGGCTCCTGAGGTGCGGCGGTCATGCCCTAGCGCACTACGAGCTCGGTCAGATCTACGACGAGATGAAGCGCCCTGCGGACGCAAAGAAGGAATACGCGAAATTCCTCGAAATGTGGTCGGAGGCCGATCATGACCGCCCCCAGCTCATCGACGCCAAGAAGCGCCTCGCCGACCTGTAGACTCCCTCCCGAAGCAGAGAACCAGCGCTCCCGCCAGCGGTTGGCCCTCGAGAATATTGCCCTGCGGCGTCAACTCGACGTTTTTGCTGACCAGACCATAAGATGGAATGAGCTGGGAAAAGACAGAGGAATCACCAAAACAGAAGAGGATGAACCATGTGGAAAAGACTCGGCTTTCTGATTTTTGTAGTCATTGGGGCGTGTGTACTTATCTGGGGTTATGGTTCATACAACAAATCGCAGAAAGCGAAGAGTTGGCCTACCGCCGAGGGTACGATCATATCATCAGATGTCGAATTGGCGCGGTCTCATGCATCAGGCCGGCGTCGTTCCAGAAGGACGTATCGCGCCGAAGTAATGTTCGAATACAATGTCGACGGCAAGACTTATACGTCGAACAGGGTCGTAATGGAGGGATTTAGTTCAAGCAAGCGAAGTTATGCGGAGAAAGTCGTCGAAAGGTATCCGGAAGGAGAAGCGGTGACGGTTTACTATGATCCTACGGATCCAACGATGGCAGTTCTAGAGCCAGGAAAAGTGGGGGGCGCATTCATACCTTTTGTGGTTGGTGGTATGTTTGTAATAGTTGGCACCATGGGGGCAATAAGAAAGACTACCTGATATTAATTCAGGTTGTCCTTCAATCTGGCAATCGCGTTGCGGTCAATTGGGACGAAGGGCACCTGAGTCGAAGGGGGAGTGGACCTGCCTCATGGACACGATGCGGTCTTCGACGTCAGAAACCGAGGCCCAGGACGACGGTCGTGGTGAAGCCGTTCAGTTCGAAGCCGTTCAACGAGTAGTTGTCGCCGTTGAGGTCGATCTGCTGATCTCCGAAAGAAGGGTCGTCCCACACGTATCTCGACTCGACTCCCATGAAGACGCTCGACGAGACATTGATGTTGAGACCAGCGCCGGCGTGGACGCCGAAGGTCGTGGTGCCGTCGAAGGTGTTGGCGTAGTCACTCACGTTGAACTCCGAGAAGTACGCGCCCAGCCCGAACTCTCCGTAGGGACAGATCGGCCCGAGCGGCACGAAAACCTTGGCGGACACGATGACTGGAATGACGTGGAAGTCGAGGTCGCTCAGGGTTTCGAGTTCAGAAGTGAAGACCCCCTTGGACTTGAAGTAGCCGATACCCAATTCGAGGGCGAAGGAGGGCATGAAATAGTGTCCGAACGCGATCTCGCCGGCGAAGCCGGTATCGGTATCCCCGGCGAACGTTGTCTCGACGTCGATGTTGTCGAGATCGAACTCCGCGCTGGACGAGTAGATGCCGCCCTTCAGCGCGAAGTAGCTGCCGCGCTGGCCCGCTCCCGACGCATCGGTCGTCAGGGCCGTGAGGCCGAGCATGAGTGTCGCGACCAGCGCCAAGCCGTGCCTCGCGGTTCCTCGTCCCCGGCTGTCATGAATATTCCCGTTCATGGGATGATCCCTCCATTTGTCGTTTCGCGCTGCGGGCGCGGCCATGCCTGGTCACTGTCCGCCATGATTCCCGGGCTCATACTCGGGGCACTCAGGAACATAGGCTAGCTGGCATTATCGCCGGCCGCCATGCTCCTGGTGGAGACGGCTGTCGGCAGCGGCACCTACCCCTCTTCGCCCAAGCCGTTCTCGCGGAGTGCGGACTGCGTTTTGGCCTCGGGCGCGGCCAGGAGGTGCCGGGGCAGGAACGCCCAGCCGGCGATGAGCGTGGGGATCACCGCGCTGGCGATGACGACCGCCACGAGGAAGGAATACTGGCTCTGAGTCACGATTCCATGAGACAGACCGTAGAGGGACGATATCGTGCCGAAGGTCAGGCCGGTGGACATCATGAGAGTGTAGTACCAGCGCTCGTCCCGCCGCCGGCGGAAGGCGCGGATAACGGGATAGAGCCCGAAGATCTTCGAGAGCACCTTGCCCCCCAAGAGCATCACGAAAACCAGCGGCGCGGACGCCAGGGACGGCATGGAAACGAAGGTTCCGGCGCGGATGAAGTAGAACGGCGTCAAAAATCCGACCGTCAGAGTCCGTAGCCGTCGGACCCAGAGAATGTCGCCGCTGGAGAATTCAGCGAGCACCATCCCGACCAGGTAGGCGGGCAGCACGGCCTCGCTGCCCGACCAGAACGCCAGAGCGCCCAGGCCGAACAGCACGAGGATCACCCACTTGGTCCGGATCGCCGCCGTGCGGTGGGCGTACGCGCGGGTCAGCCAGCGGCTGCTCAGCGGCAGGCCCGCCAGCACGAGGGTCGTGACGCCAATGAAGATGACCGTCTTGTAGGTGAAGGGCGCGAACAACAATCCCAGGGCAATGACCGTGCCCAGGTCGTTGATGAAACACGCGCCGAGGATGCCCTTGCCGAACTCGGTCTTGTTGAGCCCGGTCTCCAGCATGACCGCGTAGACGACCGCCATCGACGTCGTCGAGAGCGCCACGCCGCAGAGCAGACTGGCCTGGCTGTTCCAATGCAGGACGTAGCCAGCGATTGCCGCACAGCCTAGGAAGGGGGCGAGGAAGCCGACCAGCCCGACGAAAGTCACCTCCTTGAGCTTCGTCCGCAGCGCCTCGGGCTCCAGTTCGGCGCCGGCCAAGAACGTGAGCAGGACGGCTCCCGCCGAGGCCAGAAAGCGCAGCCATTCTTGGTCCGCCCCCAGGTCCTCCATTCTGCCCAGGGCGGAGGCTCCCGCCGCCACGGCGACGCCGACGCAGATTTCGACCAGAGCAATGGAGACCCGCAGGTGATAGGCGAGCATGGCGGACACAACGGCCAGACCCAGCCAGATCGCGGCGATGCAGAAGATGTGTTCCACTTCAATCTCCCGTGACGGGACCGAGACCATCCGCTCGGCCATGGCGCGGGCAAAGAAAAACCCGCCTGCGGCGGGCAACGGTCACTTCACGACGACCCCGCCGCCGCGGAAACCCGCGCGGCAGGAGTCATCAGCCCTGGTCTTGGGCGGTTGGCGGGGGACTCCATCCCCTGAGTTGCAGAGACTCTAACACCGCCCCGGGCAAAAGACAACTTCGCCCGACGCTCGCGCACGGTCGTGGCGCGGGACAGGAGCCTGCCTGAAACGCGCGGCCCGTGCTATAGTCGGCCTCGTCGCGATCCATCCGCCCGTGGCGGGGAGCCGGCGGACGAAAAGAGGTGCGCGCCATGGATTTTTGCGAGTTGGTCAAGGCACGGTACAGTTGCCGCGCGTACAAACCGGATCCGGTGGACGGGGAGCTCGTGCGGCGCTGCCTCGAGGCGGCGCGTCTGGCGCCGACGGCCAGCAACGCGCAGGCGTTCCGGCTGCATGTGATGCCGACGGCGGGGCGGACCGACGACCTGCTGCGGCTCTACCACCGCGCGTGGTTCGGGCAGGCGCCGCTGGTGATCGGAATCGTCGGGCTCACGTCGAGCAACTGGGTGCGGCACGACGGCCGCAACTATTACGGCGTGGACTGCGCGATCGTGATGGACCACCTCATCCTGCAGGCGGCGGACCTGGGGCTGGGCACGTGCTGGGTGGCGGCGTTCGACGCCGCCGTCGCGCGCCAGTTGCTGCGGCTCGCCCCGGACGAGGAGCCCGTCGCGTTCACGCCTCTGGGGTGGCCCGGGGACGCGCCACGGCCCAAGCAGCGCAAGAGTCTCGACGAACTCGTGGTGCGCCCGTAGGGCGTTGACGCCCCGGCGCCCACGGCGGACAATGCCCGCGGGCCGCCGCGGCGGCTCGCCGCGCGCGGTCGTTCGGCTCCGAGAATTTCACAACCCCCTGGCGAGGAGGCATCGTCCCATGTCGCAAACGCTGAGGCGAGCGGCGGCGGCCGCTCTCCTGCTGTCCGTGGCCGCGCTGCTGAGCGGGTGCGGCGGCGGCAAGGTGGTCACGCGCGTCGACACCGGCGAACAGATCGATCTGTCGGGCAACTGGAACGACTTGGACAGCCAGAAAGCGGCGGCCGACCTCGTGCAGCAGTCCACGAGCGGCACGCCGTGGATCGAGGATTGGCTCGCGAGCCAGGGACGCAAACCAACGATCATCGTGGGTGAGCTGCGCAACAAGTCGGCCGAGCACATCCCGGTCAAGACGCTCGTCGCCGACCTGGAGAAGATGTTCATCAACTCCGGCAAGGTGAAGGTCGTGGCGTCGGCCGAGGAGCGCGAAGGCGTGCGCGAGGAACGCGCGGACCAGCAGGAGTACGCGTCGGTCGAGACGATGAAGCGCTGGGGCCTGGAGCGCGGGGCGGATTTCATGCTGCTGGGCGAGGTCAACGCGCTCATCGATCGCGAGGAGGGCGACGAAGTCAAGTTCTACCAGGTCGACAGCTATTTCGTGAACCTCGAGGACAACACCAAGGTCTGGGTCGGCCAGACGAGGATCAAGAAATTCGTCGGCCGCGGGGCCTATCGGCCGTAGGGCGGACATGACGGCGCCTCTCGCTGGAGCGGGGCGGTCCCGATGGAACTTCCCCGCGACGCGTCGCGCGACGCTGGCCCTGGCCGGCTGGGTCGCGGCCGCCGCGCTGTCCGGCTGCGCCACCTACACCGCCCGCTACGCGACGCTGCGCGATGACCTGGCCAGCGGCGATTTCGACCGGGCGCTCGCCACGCTCGAAAAGAACGCGTCCGATCGCGACCGGCTGCTCAACCTGCTCGAACGCGGCGCCTTCCTGCACTATGCCGACCGCTGGTCGGAGAGCAACGCGGCTTTCCAAGCGGCCGAGGAAGTGGCGGCCGACCTCTACACGAAGAGCATCTCGCAAGGGGCGCTCTCCCTGCTGACCAGCGACGAGTCGATCGACTACCGCGGCGAAGCGTTCGAGCTGGCGATGGTCCCCTACTATCGCGCGCTCAATTACATCTATCTGGGCGAGCGCGCAGAGGCCGTGGTCGAGGCGCGCAAGGCCAGCCTGCTGCTGCGGCAGCACGCGGAGCACGACCTCGGCGCCCTGGGCGCTCTCGACCCGGAGCGCGACACCTCGCCCGACGAGATCCTCAAGAACGACGCCTTCCTGCACTACTTCGCCGCGCTCGTGTACGAATGGGGCGGTGACGTCAACGACGCCTTCATCGCTTTCCGCCACGCGGCCGACGCCTATCACGACGCCGCGGGCGCGCTGGCGTTGAGCACGCCGCCCTGGCTGTCCGACGACCTGCGCCGCACCGGCGCGGCGCTCGGGTTCGCGGACGAACTGGCGCGCCTGCCCGCGGCCTTCCCGGCGGTCTTCGCGACGGACGCCGACTCGGTCGCCGGAGGCGCCTTTGCCGCCCCGGGCGCGGGACGCGGCGAGGTCGTGCTGCTCTTGGAGCTGGGCTTCGTGCCGCAAAAGCATCAGAACGAGCTGAACGTGCCGGTCCTCAAGACCGACCGGCGCGACGACCGGATCGTCTGGGCGCGCGATCTGCGCGGCCGCCTGCGGCCAGGCTGGAGCGCCGGCGAGCAGAAGATCGAGTACTGGCTGCGGGTGGCGGTGCCCGAGCTCGTCAGCAGCCGTCCCTCGCTGAGGGGCGCGCGCGTGACCGCGGTGGACGCTGGCGTGCACGCCAACGCCTTGCCGATCGAGGACCTCGAGGGGCGCGCGCTGGCGGCGTTCAAGGCCCGGGAGGGCACGATCTGGCTCAAGACCATCGCGCGGGGCCTGGCCAAATACGGCGTCAAACAAGCGGCCGACCAGAAGGGATGGCTCGCGGGCGCGATGGCCAACGTCCTGGGCGCGGCGACCGAGAAGGCCGACACGCGCGCGTGGCTCACGCTGCCCAACCGGATCTGCATGGCGCGGCTGCGGCTGCCGCCCGGCCGGCACGACCTGAGAGTGGCGTTGCTGGATGACCGGGGGTTGGTCCTTCGCGAGGAGACGATCGCGGGCGTGGCGGTCAAGAGCGGCGACCGCGTCTTCCTCAGTAGGCGGGTGTTCTGAGCCTCAGGGCAGGCGCAGCGCCGCAGCGCCGCGCGCATCGCCCGAGGCCGAGCGCCGCGCGTCGAACAACGCCGCGGCAAGGGCGCGCCTTTGCGACCGGCTGGGCGCGAAGCTGCCGGCCCAGCCGTCGAGCTCCGTCTCGTCCGGCCTCCTCGCCAGCACGTCGCGGTAGAGAGCGCGCAAGAATGCGCGGTCGTCGCCGCCCGCCTGGCGATAATAGGCGTCCGCGCCCCAGGCCTCGATGCGGCCGCGCCACGGCTCATCCGGTGTGACGAAACGCTCGGTGGGCGGCGCGGCCAGCTCAGGGGCGCGCACCCTGAGCTCCTGGCTGGTCAAAAATTGCCAGGCGATGCGTTCGCGCAGCCGCGTCGCCACGGCGCGCGACCAGGCGGCGACCTCGGCGTCGGTGGGCGTGCGACCGGTCGTCGCGCCAAAGAAGCCCCGCACGAGAGACGGGATGTTCGTGGTGTCCGCGGCGGCGCCGGGCGCGGCCAGCATGGCGGCCAGACGGTGGCGCGCGCAGCGCGGCCCGACGCGGCCATGCTCGAGGGTCTCGACGGGGCCCAACTGCATGAGGGCCGTCGCGGCCAGGCCCATCGCGAGCGCCACCGCCGGCAGCGAAGGTCGTCGCGCCCAGACGCGGGCCCAGGCGACCATCGCGACGAGGCAGGCGAGCATGAGCGGTCCGTTCGGCCAGTGCGCCAGCGCGCAGAGGCAGGCCACGCCGGCCACCGCACCGGCTCCGCGGGCCCCGTTTCGCCGGAGCAGCGGCCAGGGCAGCGCCAGCAGCACGAGCATCTGCAGCGCGGCCCACAGCGGGTAGCCCGCGAGCGACCACGCGACGGCGCCAGGCGCGGGCCGGCGCCCCTGGCTCGCGCCCCACGCGATCGCGCCCACGATCATGAGGGCCGTGGGGACTGCGAGCGCCCGCAGCGCAGGTCTCAGCCGCGCGCGGGCGCAGCCGAGCGTGTCGCCGCGGGCCCTGGCGCGCAGGACGAGCGCTACGACCAGCGCCGCCAGCGCCGCCAGCAGGGCGGCATCGGCGCGCGAGGGACGATCCGCGCCCGACCAGCTCCACAACCCGGCCAACAAAAGCGGCCAGGCCAGGAGCGCCGCTCCCGCCCGCTGTGGCTGCGCCGGGCCGCGGCGCCGGTGGCGCAGGAAGAGGGCGCCCGCCGTCAACGCGAGGACGGCCGGCGCGGTCGCCCAGAAGGCCGGCGGCACGCCGCCCGCCGGTGCGATGGGGAGCGCGTGGAGCCGGGCCTGGGGGGGCAGGTTCAGCGCCGCGGCGGCCAAGATGGCCGCGAGGTTCAACATGAGAAAGGCGGCGAGCACGTCAAAACACCCCGACATGCGCGACTGTACGATCGATTGATTTATTATGTGCAGCCGGCTGCACATGAAAAGTCAAGCAATGGGGCGACTAGGCCTCAGAGCGGGCTATCCCACGTACCGCCGCGGCAGGAACTCTCCCTGTTCCGGTTCGGTCCAGCGCACGCCGGGGCGCACGACGGCCACGCCGCGGCGCAGGACCTGGCGCACGGCGCCGCGCCAGTCCGTGCCGCTCCAGAGGCGGGCGAGCGGATCTCCCGGTCCGATCGGCAGGCGCGTGCCCTCGGCCGCGGGATCGAACAGGACGAGATCGGCGTCGCGGCCGGCCTCGACGCGCCCCTTGCGATGGCCGAGGCCCGCCAACTCGGCCGGGCGCTCGCAGCAGACGCGCACCCAGTGGGCCGGCGACAGGCCGCCCTTCTTCACGCCGAGCGTGTAGGCCACGATCAGTCGCTCCCCGACGCCGCCGGTGCCGTTGGGCACCATGGGGAACCCGTGCAGGCCCTCGTGGCGCTTGACGGCCAGCGGGAACTCGCAGTGGTCGCTCGCGAGCTGGTCGAGCGTCCCGTCGGCGAGCCCGGCCATCAGTGCGACTCCGTCGGCGGGAGAGCGCAGCGGCGGCGAGCAGATCGCGCGCAGGGCGTCGTCGCGCCCGCTGCGGTAGAGGGTGGCGGAGCGGAACACGTGGTGCAGGCACGTTTCCGCCGCGACAAGGCCCGCCGGCGCGTCCCTGCCTTGCCTGAACATCCGGACGCGGTCCACGCTCTGGGCGACCGACAAGTGCACCAGCGTCATCGGGCAACGGGTGCGCGCCGCGATCTCGAGCACGGTCTCGACGGCGCGCACCTCGGTGGTCGGAGGACGCGACGCGGGGAACCATTCGGGGCCGGTGCGTCCGGTATGGATGTGCTGCGCCTCCGCTTGCGCGATCGCCTCGCCGTCCTCGGCGTGCACGAGCAGCCGGCCGCCGGCGTCGCGCACCGCGGCGGCCAGCGTCGCCAGCTCCGTGGGCGCGAGCATGAGACGGCCCTTGTAGGCCAGGAACGCCTTGAACGTGGCACAACCGTCCGCGACGAGACCCGGCAGCTCCGCCAGCCGCTCGGGGCGAGCGTCGGGCACGGTCACGTGGAGGCCGTAGTCGCAGAGGCAGTCGGCCTGCGCGGCGCGGCGCCAGCGCTCGACCGCCGCGCGCAGGCTCTCGCCCCGTTCGGGATTGGCGAAGTCGACGACGGTCGTCGTGCCGCCGAGCAGGGCGCAGGTCGAGCTCTCGCGCCAGCCCAGGCTTCGCACGCCGGGCCGCACCGGCATGCCGAAGTGTACGTGCGCGTCGACCCCGCCGGGCAGGATCCAAAGGCCCGTGGCGTCGATCGTCTCGGCCCCCTGGAAGTCGTCGAGCTCCGGCGACGAGGCGCCGGCGCCCGGCCCGTCCCGACGCAGCACCGCCGTGATCGTTGCGTCGCGCACGAACACGTCGGCGGCCAGGAGCCCTTCTCCCGTGACCACGGTGCCTTGGCGGATCCAGAGGCGGTTGACGGCCATGGGCACACCCTACGGCAGCGCGGCCGCTCTTGACAAGCGGGGACGGCCACGGGGACTGTGTCGCCGCTGGCGGAATTCCGTCGTCGCCGACCGCCCTTTGCTACTATAAAGTGGCCGCAGGCCGCATCCCCACCCGGGGGGCGAGGAGAGGCGATGAAGCGCATTCCCACGAAAGTCAGCGTCCAGGACGAGGCGTTTCGGCGCAACGCGGCGGAAAACCGCCGGCGGGCGACCGAGCTGGCCGCCCTGCTGGCGCAGATCAGCGCCGGGGGCCCGGAAAAGGCCCGCCAAAGGCACGGGGCGCTGGGCAAGCTGCTGCCCCGCGACCGGATCGACGCGCTGCTCGACCCGGGCACGCCGTTCCTGGAGCTGTCGCCTTTGGCGGCGCACGAGGTCTACGACGAGGCGGTGCCGGCGGCGGGCCTGATCACGGGCATCGGCCGCGTGCACGGGCGGCCGGTCATGGTGATCGCCAACGACGCGACCGTGAAAGGGGGCACCTACTATCCCGTCACGGTCAAGAAACACCTGCGGGCGCAGGAGATCGCGGGCGAGAACCGCCTGCCCTGCATCTATCTGGTCGACTCGGGCGGGGCCTTCTTGCCCCTGCAGGCCGAGGTCTTCCCGGACCGCGAGCACTTCGGGCGCATCTTCTACAACCAAGCCCGGCTCTCGGCCGCGGGCATCGCGCAGATCGCCGCCGTGCTCGGCTCCTGCACGGCCGGCGGGGCGTACGTGCCCGCGATGAGCGACGAAGTCGTGATGGTCAAGGATCAGTCCACCATCTTCCTGGGCGGCCCGCCCCTGGTGAAGGCGGCCACGGGCGAGGAAGTGACGGCCGAGGAGTTGGGCGGCGCCGACGTGCACACCCGCATCTCGGGCGTCGCGGACCACTTCGCCAGCGACGACGCGCACGCGCTGCGCCTGGTGCGCGACATCGTCGAGAACCTGGAGCCGGTCGAGATCGCGGCCGTGCCGACGGCGGCGCCCGAGGAGCCGCACTACGACCCGGAGGAGCTGTACGGGATCGTCTCGTTCGACCCCAAGTACCCGTTCGACATCCGCGAGGTGATCGCGCGCCTCGTGGACGGGAGCCGTCTGCACGAGTTCAAGGTGCGCTACGGCGCGACGCTCGTCTGCGGGTTCGCGCGCATCCACGGCTACACCGTGGGGATCCTGGCCAACAACGGCATCCTGTTCAGCGAGTCGGCGCTCAAGGGCACGCACTTCATCGAGCTGTGCAATGCGCGGCGCATTCCGCTCCTGTTCCTGCAGAACATCACCGGCTTCATGGTCGGCAAGAAGTACGAGCACGGCGGCATCGCCAAGGACGGCGCCAAGCTCGTCAACGCCGTCTCCAACAGCACGGTGCCCAAGTTCACGGTGATCGTGGGGGGCAGTTACGGCGCCGGCAACTACGGCATGTGCGGGCGGGCCTTCCAGCCGCGGCTGCTGTTCATGTGGCCGCAGGCCAAGATCTCGGTCATGGGCGGCGAGCAGGCGGCCAACGTGCTGCTGACCGTGAAGAAGGAGCAGGTCGCGCGATCGGGCGGCGCCCTGGCGCCCGAAGAAGAGCGCGCCATCCTCGATCCGATCCTGAGCAAGTACGAACGGGAAGGGCACGCCTATTACTCGAGCGCCAGGCTGTGGGACGACGGCGTGCTCGACCCGTTGCAGACGCGCGACGTTCTCGGCTTGGGCATCGGCGCGGCGCTGCATGCGCCGATCCCGCCCGTGAAATACGGCGTGTACCGGATGTAACCGCCGCCCGTGGCGGCAGGGGCGTCCGGCTGCGGCCGGACGCGACGGAGGTCGGCGCCCCATGTCCGTGCGCACCGCAAGCCGCGGCCCGGTCCTGATCGTGACGCTCGACAGGCCCGCGGCCCACAACGCCCTCGACGCCGCCACCGCCGGCACGCTCAAGGAACTGTTCGAGCGGCTCGCCTTCCTGCCGGCGCCGCCGCCAGCGCCGCACGACCCCGCGGCGCCCGCGCGGCCGCGCGCGATCGTGCTGCGCGCCGAAGGGCCGACGTTCTGCGCCGGGGCCGACCTGTCCGAGATGCAGGCGTTGGGACGGGCCGGCTTCGACGAGAACGTGGCGGCCGCCACCGCGCTGGGGCGCATGTTCCGCGCCGTGCGGCTGTGCCCGGTGCCCGTCGTGGCGAGGGTGCAAGGCCCTGCCTTCGGCGGCGGCGTCGGCCTGCTGGCGGCCTGCGACATCGTGGTGGCGTCGTCGCGCGCGCGGTTCGCGTTCACCGAGGCGCGTCTGGGCATCGTAGCGGGGGTGATCGCGCCGCTCGTGACGGCGCGCATCCACGAGGCCGCGTGCCGGCACTGGTTCCTGACCGGCGACGAGATCGCCGCGCGGGAGGCCCTGCGCCTGGGGCTCGTGGATCGCTTGGCCGAGCCCGGCGAGCTGGACGCGGAAGTCACGCGGGTCGTGCGCTCGCTGCTGCGGGGAGGGGCCGCGGCGCACGCCCGGATCAAGCAATTGCTGGAGGGTCTCGACTCGCTCGGCTTCGAGGGAAGTCTCGACTTCACGGCGCGCGCGCTGGCCGAGGCGCGCACCGGCGCGGAAGCCCAGGCCGCTCTGGCCGCCTTTCTGGGGAAGCAGCCCGCGCCCTGGACGGCGGACGCCGGGGCGTGGACCTTGACCGACGAGCCGGCGGGCTCCGGCGGGGAGATCGCATGACCCTTCCGCTGCGCAAGGTCCTGGTGGCGAACCGGGGCGAGATCGCCGTGCGGGTGCTGCGCGCCTGCCGCGAGATGGGGCTGGCGACGGTGGCGGTCGCCTCGGAGGCGGACCGGCACGCGCGCCACGCGCGCCTGGCCGACGAGACCGTCGTGATCGGCCCGGCGCCCCCCCTCGAATCGTACCTGCGGATCGAGGCGATCCTCGACGCGGCGCGCCGCACGGGCGCGGACGCCGTGCATCCCGGCTACGGCTTCCTGGCCGAGAGCGCGGCGTTCGCGGCGGCCTGCCGCGACGCGGGGCTCGTGTTCGTGGGACCCGCGCCTGCGACCATCCGGGCCATGGGCGAGAAGACGGCCGCGCGCCGCGCGATGGCGGCGGCGGGCGTGCCGGTCGTGCCCGGGGCCGAATTGCCCGCGCCGTCGGCGGACGGCGAGCTCGACGCGGCGGCGGTGCGCGCGACCGCGGCGCGCGTCGGCTATCCGCTGCTCGTCAAGGCCGCCTTCGGCGGCGGAGGCAAGGGGATGCGCCTGGTGGGCGACGAGCGGGACGTGATCGGGGCGGCCGCGGCGGCGGCCCGCGAGGCGCGCAAGGCCTTCGGCGACGGCGCGGTCTACCTGGAGCGGTATCTCGAGCGTCCGCGGCACGTCGAGGTGCAGGTGTTCGGCGACACGCGCGGCAACGTCGTGCAACTCGGCGAACGGGAGTGCTCCATCCAGAGGCGGCATCAGAAGATCGTCGAGGAGAGCCCTTCGCCCGCCCTCACGCCGACGCTGCGGACGCGCATGGCGGAGGCCGCCGTCGCGGCCGCGCGGGCGGTGGGCTACGTGAACGCCGGCACCGTCGAGTTCCTGCTCGACGCTAGCGGCGAGTTCTACTTTCTCGAGATGAACACGCGCCTGCAGGTCGAGCACCCGGTCACCGAGTGGGTGACGGGACTGGATCTGGTGCGGGCGCAGTTGCTGGTGGCGGCCGGGGAAGCGCTGCCGTGGCGCCAGGACGAGATCGTGCCGCGCGGCCACGCCATCGAGTGCCGTCTGTACGCCGAGGAGCCGGCGCACGGCTTCCGGCCTTCGGTGGGGCGCGTCCTGCTGCTGGCGGAGCCGTCCGGTCCCGGCGTGCGTCTGGACAGCGGGATCGTCGCCGGCGACGAAATCACGATGCACTACGACCCGCTGTTGGCGAAGCTATCGGTGCACGGCCCCGACCGGGCCGCGGCCATCGCCCGCGCGCTGACCGCGCTGTGCGACTATGCGCTGCTGGGCGTGGGGACCAACGCGGAGTACCTGCAGGCGATCCTCGACCACCCGGCCTTTCGCCAGGGCGCGACGCACACCGGCTTTATCGAGGAGCACTTGTCGGACTGGAAGCCCGGCCGCCCGCAGGACGAGGACGATGCTCTGGTCGCGGCCGCCGTGCACGCCGGCCTCGTGGGACCAAAGTCGGAGGACGGCGAGTCGAGGACCGCGGCGCCGCCGTCTCCGTGGAGCGGACTCGGTCGCTTTCGCCTGCGCGGTCTAGCCTGATCCGTCCAAGGAGTGTCGTGCTGCTGCAATTCAACACCGGAAACCGCCTCGCCTCGCTCGAGGTCGTTCAGCGCGACGGCTGCGTCCTGCTCGACGGCCGACCGGTCGCGGTGGAGGTTCTCGACGCGGCGCCCGGTCGACTCGAGCTGCGCCTCGACGGCCGCCGGCGTCGCGTGTGGTTGGCGGACACGGGCGCGCTGACGCATGTCTGCGTCGACGGGCGGACCTTTTCGCTCGTCCGCCACACCGGCGACGAGGAGTCGGAGGATGTCGCGGCGGGCGGGCCGCGCGTGACGGCGCCGTTGCCGGGCAAGATCGTCAAGGTGCACGTGCAGCTCGGTCACGCCGTGGAGGCGGGGACGCCGCTGCTCATCCTCGAGGCGATGAAGATGGAGACGGAGATCGTCGCGCCCCTGGCCGGTGTCGTGCAGGCCGTGCACGCGATCGCCGGCGCCACGGTTGCCATGGGAGATCCGCTGGTCGACATCGCGCCCGCCGACGCGCCGCCCGGCGTCTGAGGCTCATCCCCGCCAGGTGGCGCGCCAGATGTGGGTCTGTCCCTCCGCGGTCGCGCCGCGCTGCGAGGTCCAGATCAACAACTGGCCGTCGGGTGAAAAGCAGGGGAAACCGTCGAAGCCGCGGCTCCAGGTGAGACGCTCGAGGCCGCTCCCGTCGGGTCTCACCATCCACAGTTCGAAGTCCTGGTCCGCCGCGTCGCTGGCGAAGACGATGACCTGCTGCGAGGGGTGCCAGGCCGGGGTCAGGCTGGTCGCCTTCAGCTGGGTCAGTTGTCGCGGCATGCCGCCCGCGAGATCCGCGACATAGATGTCCATCTCGCGGGTCTCTCTGATGAGCGCGCCGTGGAAGACAACGGATCGCCCGTCCGGCGAGATGCGCGCGCCGCCAGCGTAGGGCAGCGCGAGCAGCTTCGTCTGTGCGGCGCCGTCGGCGTCCATCAGCCAGAGCGCGCCTTCGCCGTCGCGCAGCGAGGTGAACACGATCTTCGTGCCGCCCCACGACCAGGATCCTTCGGCGTCGTAGCCCGGCGCGGCAGTGAGCGCGACGCGCGTGGATCCGTCGAGCGCGCAGCTGTAGAGGTCGAGCGTGGGATCGAACAGCCAAAGGTCGTCGGCGTCCGCCCGCGGAGCGTCCCGCCCCCGCGGATCGGACATCGCGCAAAGGATCGACAGGCCGTCGGGCGCGAAGGCCGGATCGTGGCTGCGGCCGGGGCCGGTGTCGATGAAAGTCGGGTTGCCGCCGTCGGCGGTCATGGTATAAATGGCGAAGTCGTCGCCGGCGACGGCGCGGCGCAGCCAGACGATCGAGCGGCCGTCCCTGCTGAACGAGGCCTGACGGTTCACGCCGTCGCGCGTGAGCGGGCGCACTCCTTCGAGGTGTCGCTCGCGCGGCTCGGCGGCGCTCTGGGGGGACGCACGCTTTTCGACCTTGACCTCGTCGCAGCCGCCGACGAGCAGGGCGGACAACATCAGGGCCGGCCAAGCGGCACGACGAACCGGGGACATGGCACCTCCCGCCGTCGCGACGGCGCGACGACGGGCGGAATGCTACCGGACGCGGGAGTCGGCTGCAACAGCGCGTCGCGCGCGCCGCGCGACGGGAGGGCGCTCGTGAACGATGGCGCGAAGGTGCGCGCGGAAGCGGCGGCGGCCCGCTGGCCGTATCCGGTGCCCGTCCGGGGACGTCCGCTGTTCGCAGGCGGTCGTCCCGGGCTGGTGCTCGGGGGCGGCGGCGCGCGCGGCTTGGCGAGCATCGGCGTTCTCGAGGTGCTGGAGGAGGAGGAGCTGCGGCCGGCCGCGATCGCCGGCACCTCCATGGGCGCCCTCATCGGCGCTTTCCTGGCGGCCGGCTACAGCGCGGTCGCCTGCCACGGCATCGCCAGCGCGCTATCGTGGCGCGACGTCCTCGATTTCGGCCGCGGCGGGGGACTGATCCGCGGCCACCGCTATGCGCAATGGCTCGGTCACCACCTGCCGGCGCGCTTTTCGGAGCTTGCCGTGCCGCTCGTCGTTACGGCCACGGACATCGAGCGTGGCGAGCTGGTCGCCCTGCGCGACGGAGACCTCATCGCGGCGCTGCGCGCCTCGACCGCCTTCCCGGGAGCGTTCGCGCCGGTCGAGATCGAAGGACGCCTGCTGCTCGACGGCGGCATCCTGAACACCCTGCCCGTGGACCTGATTCGCGAGTACGGCGTCTCGCCCATCGTGGCCGCCGATTTCGCCGCGCCCCGCGCCAGACCCGTGCGGCGGGAACGGGAAGAGTCCGCCTGGCAGAGGTTCTGGCGCCCGCTGACGTTCCGCCGCCGCAGCATGGCGGCCGACATCCTGCTCAAGGCCGTGGACATCATGCAGAACGAAATCACCGCGACGCGCCTGGCGGCCGCCCCCCCCGACATCCTCATCGAGCCCGTCATGGACGAGATCAACCTCGAGGACTTCCGCCGCTACGACGAGATCATCAAGGCGGGCGCCGACGAGGCGAACCGCGTCCTGGCGGCTCTGCGCCGCCGCGACCCGGATCCTCGCCTGGCGGGCGGAAACGGCCCGGCACCGCCCCCGTCCGCCGGCGCTTAAGGGATCGATTTTGCCGCCGAAACAACTGCGGGGGTGGGCGCGCATGAACACGACGCTTAGGGAATTGATCGCGGGCACGCACGAACTGGCCTCGCTGCCTCAGACGACGGCCCGCTTGCTGGAACTGCTCGACGACCCGACCGTCGAGGCCGTCGTGCTGCTCGACATCATCGGGCGCGATCCCGGCCTGACCGCGAACCTGCTCAAGCTCTGCAACTCGGCCTATTACGGCCGCCGGCGCGAAGTGGGCACGCTGCTCGAGGCGCTGGTGCTGCTGGGGAACCGCACGGTCCTGACCCTCGCCTTCGCGACCAGCATGGGCCGCGTGCTGCGCGGGGACCTGGCCGGTTACGGCATGCGCAAGGACGTGCTCTGGCGGCACTCCCTGGCCGTCGCCTTCGGAGCGGCCACCATCGTCCGCGACGACGGGCGGCAGCAGCTGGGAGATCGCGCCTTCACGGCCGGGCTGCTGCACGACATCGGCAAGCTGTTGCTGACTCAGCCCCTGGCGCGCAGCCTGGAGTGGGAGGAGGCCGCGAGCAGGGAGCGGAACCTGCTGGACTTGGAGCGGCAGATCGTTGGCTTCGACCACGCCGAGGCGGGCGCGGCGCTCGCGGACGCCTGGCGCCTGCCCGCACAGCTCGTGACGGCGATCCGCTGGCATCACCAGCCCGGCGAGGCGGCTCAGGATGGCGATCTCGTCATGGCCGTCCACTGGGCGGACGGGATCGCGTCGGCGCTCGGCTACCCCGGCGTGGGGGGCCAGCCGGACGCGCCCCTCGCCGAGGGGCCGACCGATGTCCCCGGATTGCCCGCCGAAATCGCCCATCACGTCGCGGCCCAGCTGACGAACGAAGTGGAGCGGCTCGCCGGACTGATGCCCGAGCTGGCGGGATCGGGGCAGACGGGGCGCACGTCGCGGTGGTAGCCTGCCGCGCATGACAGCGCTCACTCAGGCGCGTCGGGCCGACCTGGCGCTGCTGGTCGTTTCCATCCTCTGGGGCCTCTCTTTTCCCGCCATCAAGATGGCCACCCCCTTCGTCTCGCCCGTCCTGTTCGTGGCGCTGCGCTTCGGCTTGACCACGGCCGTGCTGGGCGCGCTCTGGCGCTGGTTGGGGCGCGACGCCGGCAGCGGCCTGCGCGGGGGCGCTTGGCTGGGCCTGCTGCTCACGCTCGGCTATGCCACCCAGACCGCGGGTCTGCATTCGACGACCGCCGGCAACAGCGCCTTCATCACCGCGCTCTCGGTGGTGCTCGTGCCCTTCTACGCGGCGGCCCGCCTGCGACAGCGACCGAGGCTGGTCGCGTTGGCCGCTCTCGTGCCGGCCGTGGCGGGGTTGGCCGTCCTCACGCGTCCCGACCTGGGCCGGCTCGTCGCGGGAGATCTGTGGACGCTGGCCTGCGCGGTCAGCTACGCCGTGTATCTTGTGGAACTGAGCCGGGCCCTGACGGTCACGCCCTACCGGCCGCTGTTGTTCTGGCAGATCGTAACGGTCGCCGTCGTGGCGGCGGCCTGGGCCCTCGTGGTGGAGCGGGGGCGCGTGGTCTGGAACGGGACCGTCGTGCTCTCCCTGGCTCTCACGACGGTTTTTTCGACGCTGCTCGCCCTGTGGCTGCAGACTCGCTGGCAGGGACGGACGACCGCGACGCGCGCGGCGCTCATCTTCACGACCGAGCCGGTCTTCGCGGTGCTGTTCGCCTTCCTGCTGCTCGGAGAGAGGATGCCGGCCACGTTCGTCGCCGGCGCGGTTCTGATCCTGGCCGCGGTCCTGGGCGGGCTGCGTCCCGCGCCGCGCCGGACGGAGGAACACCCATGAAGGTCATTTTCATTTGCACGGCCAACTCTTGCCGCAGCCAGATGGCCGAAGCGTGGGCGAGACGCCTTTGGCCGGCCGACTGGGAGGTCGCCAGCGCCGGTCTGGTGACCTATCCGATCACCGACGCGACGCGCGCTGTCATGGCCGAGGCAGGTCTGGACATGACCGGTCAAGAGAGCAAACCCATCGACGATTTTCGACTCGACGACTTCGACCTGGTCGTCACCCTGAGCGAGGAAGCGGGTCGGTTTCTGCCGCCCCTCGCCCAGCCGCAGCGCCACCGGCACGCGCCCATCGAGGACCCCATGCAGGTCGAGGACGGCCCCGCACAAGGCCGTGCCGACTTCCGCGCCGCCCGCGATCTCATTCGAACCCTGGTGGTCGCCCTGGGCGCCGATCTGGGTTTGGCCGGCGACCGCCAGGCGTGACGAGCGGGCGCGGGAGCGGCGATCGGTCGCGTCGCGCGTAATTCCATCATCGACAATCGATTCAGATGAACGGTGTTTTCCTCTACAAAACAGTCGGCTTTCCCGGAGGGTTCTCGCGCGCGCCGCGCGCCGGTCGCCGCCGATTTCTTGACGGGCCCCCAATGCCCGCGCGCGCCGTCTGCGGCCGCGCCCGCCCGCCCCGCGCGCGGCCGGCGCCGCGCGCCGTGGGACCGGCGAAATCCTACGGCTTGCCTGGCCAACCTTCGGCTAACAAAATGCCCCAGGCCTCAGCATGGTGTGGTTGGGTGACAGCATCGCCCCTATATATTGGGGTCGGCCCCCGCAACTCAGGCCGAGGCAGCAATCCCTTCATTGCCAATGGTTTCACCCGGTAGACCCGGGGTTTCGGACAAAGGGCGGTTGCGCCGGCTTCCGGACGGAGCATGGGTTCGGGCCCGCCGCCCCCGCGCACGAGGAGCGTGACCCTCCATGAAGGATCGGACGGAGAAGAATCCCCGTTTCTGTGGCGGCGATCTGTTGCCGCTGAAGGAAATGGCCGCGGCCGCGGGCGAATGCGACGAACTCGGCGTCGAGGCGCGGGCGCCCTCGAGCGAGCCCGCCCAGCCGTTTATCCTGCCCCCGGAGCCGAAGACGCGACGGGGGCTGGCGCTGCGGCGTCTTTTCACGCGCCCGGGCGTGCACCCCTTCGACGAGTTGCGCTGGGAAAGGCGCAAGGCCGTGATCCGCGACGAGAAGGGCGAGGTGATCTTCGAGCAGGGTGGGGTGGAGGTGCCCAAGAGCTGGTCGCAGATGGCGACGAACGTCGTCGTCTCGAAATATTTCCGCGGCGCCATCGATACGCCCGACCGCGAGACCTCGGTGCGCCAGCTGGTCGGCCGGGTCTCCGACACCATCGCCGGCTGGGGACGCAAGGATGGCTATTTCGACACGGAGGAGGACGCGGCGATCTTCCAGGCGGAACTCACGCATCTGCTGGTGAACCAACATGCCGCCTTCAATTCGCCCGTCTGGTTCAACGTCGGCGTGGAGAAGAAGCCGCAATGCTCGGCCTGCTTCATCAACTCCGTCCGCGATTCCATGGACAGCATCATGGACCTCGCCAAGACCGAGGGCATGCTCTTCAAGTACGGCAGCGGGACCGGCTCCAACCTGTCGAATCTGCGTTCGTCGCGCGAGAGGCTCAGCACCGGTGGCTGGGCGTCGGGCCCGGTCTCGTTCATGAAGGGCTACGACGCGTTCGCCGGCGTCATCAAGTCGGGCGGTAAGACGCGCCGAGCGGCCAAGATGGTGATCCTCAACGTCGATCACCCGGACATCGTGGATTTCATCAACTGCAAAGTGAACGAGGAACGGAAGGCGTGGGCGCTCATCGAAGCGGGCTACGACGGCTCGTTCAACGGCGAGGCGTACGGCTCCGTGTTTTTCCAGAACAGCAACAACTCCGTGCGCGCGACGGACACGTTCATGAAGGCGGCGGTCGAGGACGGCACGTGGACCACCCGCTCCGTCGTCACCGGCGAGTCGATGGGCAGCCATCGAGCGCGCGACCTGATGCGGATGATCGCCGAAGGCACGCACGTCTGCGGCGATCCGGGCATGCAGTTCGACACGACGATCAACGACTGGCACACGTGCAAGCAGTCGGCCCCGATCAACGCCAGCAATCCTTGCTCCGAGTACATGTTCCTGGACGATTCGGCCTGCAATCTGGCGTCCCTCAACTTGATGAGGTTTCGCAGGCCGGACGGCGAGATCGACATCCAGGCCTTCCGTCAGGCCGTCCAGGTCGTCCTGATCGCGATGGAGATCATCGTCGACAACAGCGGCTATCCGCGCCCGGCCATCGGCGAGAACAGCCGCCGTTTCCGCCCGTTGGGGCTGGGTTACGCCAATCTGGGCGCGCTCCTCATGGCGCGCGGCCTGCCGTACGACAGCGACGAGGGGCGCGATTTCGCGGCGGCGTTGACCGCCCTCATGACGGGCCAGGCCTACGCGACGTCCGCCGAAATGGCGCGGTTGGTCGGTCCCTTCGATGCCTACGCGGAGAATCGGGACTCCTTCCTCGGCGTCATCCAGAAGCACCGCTCTCATCTCAACAACATCAACCCTCACCGGATCCCGGAGGAGCTGCTGCGCGCGGTCAAGGAGGTCTGGACCGAGGCTTACACGCTGGGTTACGACTACGGCTACCGCAACGCACAGGTCACGGTCCTGGCGCCGACCGGCACGATCGGCTTCATGATGGACTGCGACACGACGGGGATAGAGCCGGACATGGCTCTGGTGAAGTACAAGAAGCTGGTCGGAGGCGGGCAGCTCAAGATCGTCAACAACACCGTGCCCGAGGCGCTGCAGCGGCTCGGCTACACCGAGGATGAGCGGCGCCAGATCATGGCCTGGCTCGAGGAACGCGAGACGATCGAGGGCGCGCCCGGCCTGCAGGCGGAACACCTGCCCGTCTTCGATTGCGCGTTCAAGCCGCGCAACGGCGAGCGCTCGATCCACTACATGGGCCACGTGCGCATGATGAGCGCCTGCCAGCCGTTCCTCTCGGGGGCCATTTCCAAGACGGTCAACATGCCGAACGAGGCGACCGTCGAGGAGATCATGCAGGTCTACACCGAGGCCTGGAAGATGGGCCTGAAGGCCATCGCGATCTACCGCGACGGCAGCAAGCGCATCCAGCCGCTCAGCACCGGCGCCAAACAGGCGGAGAAGCAGCGTCTGGCGCCGCCGACGCCCCAGCGGGTGCGTCTGCCGGATGAACGACAGGCCATCACCCACAAATTCTCGATCGCGGGGCACGAGGGCTACATCACGGTCGGGCTGTACCCCAACGGCAAGCCGGGCGAGATGTTCGTGGCCATGGCCAAGGAGGGCTCCGTCGTCTCGGGGCTGATGGACAGCTTCGCGACCGCGGTGTCGATCATGCTGCAGTACGGGGTCCCGCTCGAAGTGCTCGTTCACAAGTTCAGCCACATGCGTTTCGAGCCGAGCGGCGTCACGAGCAACGCCGACATCCCCATCGCCAAGTCGGTCATGGACTACATCTTCCGCTGGCTGGACATGAAGTTCGGGGCGCTGCGCGAGGCGGCCGAGCCCGGCGCCGGCAGCGGCGAGCCGGCGGCGCGAGGCTTCAGCTTCGCCAGCGGACAGGTCCCCGGCTTCGACCACGAGCCGGACGCGGCGCGGCAGAACCGCATCACCCTCGAAGAGACCGAGCGGCTGATTTTCAAGACCCAGTCCGACAGTCCGCCGTGCCCGGAGTGCGGCTCGGTCATGGTTCGCAACGGCGCCTGCTACAAGTGCCTCAACTGCGCCGCCACCAGCGGCTGCTCCTGAGGCCGCTGCGGAAGGACCCGCGGGCCCGCGGTCGGGCCGGCAGGAAGGCCGGCCCGATCGTTTTTCCGGCGCCGCGGGTGGACGCCGGGCCTTCGCAAGGGGGGTGTCGACATTTTCCGCGGCCATGCTATGCTGAACCCGACCTCTTGCTTCACGGAGGAAGCGGCATGCGTCATCTTCCCTTTCCCGCCACGTTGCTCGCGCTCGCCTGCGGGGCGCTCTGCCTGCTGACCGAACCCGCCGAGGCCGGCGACTGGAATCGGGGCGACGACCCGATGCTGGACGCCGTGGGCTTGCACGCGGGCAAGATCGGGGGCGTCGGGCTGGCGTTCAAATTCCCACTGCAGTGGTGGCTCTACGGGCAGGCCGCCGGCGGGATCTGGCACACCGGCGGCGATCGGCGCCACAACCTCGGTTTCGAGCTGCAGTACATCCTGCGGCAGGACAGCAAGGTGCGGGTCTATTTCGGAGCCGGGCTGGGCTACTTCTACCATCGCGAGGAGACGTCGTTGCCCGACGGCAGCAGCGTCAACACGACCAGCAAGAACTGGAATGCTGGCTTCGGCGTGGGACTGGAACTGCTGCGCGGTGAACGCTGGTCTTTCCAGATCGAGGGCGATTTCACGCACGAGAGCGACGACGACTCGTTCATCTTCTTCCCGCAGGCCGGCATCTTCTACTATTTCTGAGCTGATGGCGGCCGCCAGACCGCCCGGGGCCTCGCCGGAGCCGAACCGTGACCGAGCGCCGCGACAGACCCCCCGCGACGTCTCAACTGGCCCGCGAACTGGGCCCGACCGAGGCGCTCTCGCTGATCGTCGGGCGCATCATCGGGTCGGGCATCTTCCGCACGCCGGGGCCGATCATGGCGCTGGCGCTCGGAGCCCCGCTCTTCTTCGGGGTATGGGCGCTGGCCGGCGTCGCGACGCTGCTGGGCGCCTTCTGTTACGCCGAGCTCGTGGCGATGCTGCCGCGTTCGGGTGGGCCTTACGCCTACCTGCGCGCAGCGTACCCGCCCTGGTGGGCGTTCTTGCGCGGCTGGGCCATGTTCTTCGTGAGCGAGACGGCCGCGATCGCGGCGGTCGCCCTCGTATTCGCGGAGTACGCGCGGGCGCTGTGCGGGGCGACGGCGGGCGCGGGCGGCGCGGCCGAGACGGTCGTGGCCGTGGGGGCGGTTTGGGCGCTGACGGGCGTGAACGTGCTGGGCGTGCGCACCGGGGGCGCCGTCCAGAACGCGCTGACGCTGCTCAAGCTCGCGGCGCTGGCGGCCGTGGCGGCGGTTTGCCTGGCGAAGGCGCCCGGCGCGACCGGCGGGTCCGGCGCCCTCGCCGCAGCGGACGCGCCCTCCGGCTGGGGCGCTGTGATCGCCGCCGGCGCCGCCATGCGCTACGCCTTCTTCGCGTTCAGCGGCTGGGAGGGGGCCACGTACGTCGCGGAAGAAGTGCGCGAGCCGGCGCGCCACCTGCCGCGCTCCCTGCTGCTGGGCATCGGGGTCGTGTTCGCGACGTACCTGATCGTCAACTATGCGTACCTGAACCAGCTCGGCGTCGCCGGCATGGCGGGCTCCAAGCAGGTCGCGGCCGACGCGGTGCGCGCCGCGACGGGCCCGGCCGGCGCGGCGCTCGTGGCGTTGGCGGTCGTCCTGAGCACGTTCGGCAACATCAACGCGCAGGTGCTCGTGAAGGCGCGCACCTGGCACGCGATGGCCCGCGACGGCCTGTTTCCGGAGCCGCTGGGGCGCGTGCACGCGCGGCGTCGCACGCCGCTGGGGGCGCTCGTCGCCCAGGGGGCGTGGGCGACGGTGCTGTTGGTCGTGGCCGGGCTGGTTGGGCGCGCCTACGAGTCGGTCGTGGATTTTTTCTCGTTCACGTCGGCGGTCTTCAACCTCTCGACCTTCGCGGCGGTCTGGCTGCTGCGCCGCCGCCACCCGGACTGGCCCCGACCGTTCCGGGTTCCGGGCTGGCCCTGGACGCTCGTTGTCGTGCTCGCGATCCAGGCGTGGTTTCTGGTGACGACGGCGATCACCGCGCCGCTGCCCTCGCTGGCCGGCGCTCTGCTGACCCTGGCGGGCCTCGTCTGGTACCGCGTGCGCGTGGCCGGCCGGGCGCTGGACTGAGCGGCCCGCGCGCCCTGCAAAAGGAACCCCGCCCTCCAAAGAGGGCGGGGTCTTGGCAACCGGGCCGCGGTGGACGCTTCAGCGTCCGGCCGCGCTTACCAGCGGGAGCGGCCGCCGCCGCCGCCCGTGCGCGGCTCGCGGGCGCGGGCCTCGTTCACGTTGAGGGCGCGTCCGTCAACGGTCTTCCCGTTGAGAGCCGCGATGGCGGCGTTGGCCTCGTCGTCGTTCTCCATCTCCACGAACCCGAAGCCGCGCGAACGGCCGGTTTCGCGGTCGGTGAGGACGGAAGCGCTGGCGATCGAGCCGTAGGTGCTGAAGAGGTTGCGGAGCGTGGCGTCGGTCGTGTCGAAGCTGAGGTTGCCGACGTAGATCTTCTTCATGGATTCGTCCCTTTCTGCTGGGAGCCGGCAACGCTCCCGAACCAAGGGACGAAGCTGGCAGACCCAAACCAAGAGCGGGTCCAATCCCCATGACCGGACCCCGGCACTATAGTATGTTGGTTGCGGCTGTTCCGCCAGGAGACTTTAACTGGAAAGCTCCGGCATATTCACGATTCTTTTACTCATCTATAGCGAGGTGCCGCTTGCGTCGCTCTGCTGTTCTCTGGTCGGTGGCCTGGCTGCTCACCCTTGGTTCCGCCGTTTGGCAACGGGTCTCCGGGCCGACCTATCCGACGCGCGTGCGAGCCGCGATCGGGGGTTCGCCCGTGCAGGCTAAGTTGTTGCGATCGAACAGCATAAACTCCAGCCTGGCGGTCGCGGTCACGGCACCGGACACGTCGATCGCCGGCGCCGTGATCTGGCGCCGCCACCCCACCGACGATCCCTGGACCACCACCGTCCTGCGCCGCGACGGCCAGCGGCTGGTCGCGCGCCTGCCGGCCCAGCCGATGGCGGGCAAGCTGGCCTACCGCGTCGAACTGTCCCGCCCGGACGGCTCCGCGGCCGGGTTCCAGCGCCTGGAACTGCCCGCCGGGCGCCCGGTCGTGGCGCGCTTCAAGGGGGACGTGTCGCGGGCGCTGCTGCTCCTGCACGTCGTGGTGATCTTCTTGGCGATGCTCTGCTCCGCCCGCGCCGGCCTCGAGGCCCTCGCACGCGGACCGCGGCTGCAGCGCCACGTCGCGGCCGCGACCGCGCTGATGTTCGCCGGCGGACTGATCCTCGGCCCGCTCGTGCAAAAGGTGGCCTTTGACGCCTACTGGACCGGCTGGCCGATCGGCCGCGACCTCACCGACAACAAGGTGGCGGTCGCGATGCTGCTGTGGCTCGTGGCGTGGCTGCGTGGACGGGGCGGGCGCGACGCCCGGGGCTGGACCCTGTCTGCGGCGCTCGTGACGCTGGTGATCTTCGTCGTGCCGCACAGCCTGCTGGGATCGCAGTTCGATTACCGTCACGCCGCCGTCGGCATTGCGGTCGCGGCGAGGCGGCCCCGGTTCAATCGAAGGTCACGTCGCGTCCCCGGTTCTGCGCCTCGAGCCAGCTTTGCAGCGGCGCGAAGTAGGCGAGCATGGCCCGCGCGGAGAGCGGTTCCCCGGTGACCTCTTCCAGCAGCTGGCGCCAGTCGCGGGTCGCGCCCGGCTGCAGGATCGCGGCCAGGTACGCGCCGATCTCGCGCTTGCCGTAGTAATTGGCCTCGCGCGGGTCGCACTGCAGGATCTCGCGGCAGATGTGGTCGTGCAGCTGGTGCAGGATCACGTTGCTGAGCGCGTAATCGTAGTATTGCGCCGGATCGTCGTGGAGGTGGCTCTTCGTGGCCGCGTCGCAGGTCGACGGGCCGCGCGGCGCGGGGGGTTCGAGGCCCTGGTGGAGCGCGGCGTAGGACCACCAGCGGGCGTTCCACTCGGCCGGGGGCAGATCCTCCTCGTAGAGATCGTGCTCGAAATGGGTCATCGTCCCGCAGGCGAACGGGATGAAGACAATCGGCCCCATGAGCGCCTGGCTCAGCAGCCACTGCGTCCGATCGGGCGAGCGGTCCGCGGTCAGCAAACCCGTCTGGCGCAGGTAGGGGGTCTGGTTGCTGGCCAGTTCGATCAGGGTGCCGATGCCCTCGTGGAAGGCGCGGTTGGCGCCGGCCCGCAGGACGTACGGCACGTCGGGCCGGCTGTAGCCCAGATAGTAGTAGACGTGGCCGAGTTCATGGTGGGCCGTGGTGAACCAGGAGAAATTCGGCGTCACGTTCATCAAGCTGCGCACGTCCTGATCGAGGTCGATGTGCCAGGCCGACGCGTGCGCGTTCTTCCGGCGCGGCGAGTCGGTGGGCAACTCGTACAGATCTGAACGCTCCCAGAACGTCGCCGGCAGCGCGGGCATGCCGAGGGAGACGTAGAAATCCTCCGCCTGGCGGACGATCCACTCGGCAGAGCGATCCGCGACGAGCGCGTCGAGGTCCACGTCCTCGACCAGTCCCGGCCACTCCTGCGCCCAGCGGTTGTCGATCCAGTGCGCCGGAATGCGTCGGGGCGCGGGCACCCCGTAGCGCGCGGCCAGCGTGTGGCGCGCCCAACAGTGGAGCTGCGCGTACAGCGGCCGCACCTGGATCAGCAGCGTGTCCATGAAGGCCATCATTTCGCGGCTGTCCAGGCCGTAATCGGCCACCTCCAACCCGAAGAAGGAGCTGTAACCCATCCCCCTGGCGACCTCGTTGCGCAAAGTCCGCAGCTCTGCCAGGCCATCGCGCAGCGTGGGGCCGATGTCCTTGGCGCATTCCCAGATCGCCCTTCGCTCGGCCACGTCGCGCGACTCGGCCAGCAGCGCGTCGATCTCGTTCGGCGTGACGCCGCGCGGTTCGCGTCCCGGCAGCGAGAGCGTGTAGGCATATCCCCACAGCCGGTCGTTTTGGGCCGCCTCGGCGGCGATCAGGCGCTGGACCGTCTCGGGCATCGTGCCGGGATTGTGCGCGGCAATGCGCCAGGCCGCGCCCGCCTGGCGGCGCTGCCGGTCGGTCAGGTCGTCGCGGGCGAGCAGGGCGCGCAGGCGCTCGATCACCGCCGGGTCGCCCGTGTAGGCGGCGAAAGCCTGCTCGGCGGCGATGCGGCGCCGGCTGTTCTCGTCGCTCACCTCCGTGTTTGCCGCCCAGCGTGCCCCCTCGGCGTCCGTCCAGAGCCTGCGGTACTCTTCGTCGTAGGCGGTCAGGAAATCGTCGGGAGCGCCGGCGCGGGAGCATGCGCAGACCAGGATCGCGGCGGCAACGGCGAGGCACGTGCGTCGGGACGACATCCGGAGACCTCCTTCGCGGGGGACGTGATAATGCGCGCGCGCCGGCGACGCTCAGGCGACGAACTCGACCCGGTCGACCGCCGGCACGAGGCCCGCGCGGCGCCCTCGGTCGAGCAGCTCTCGGATGGCCGCGCGCCCCCGCTCGCCGTAGTCGAGCGTCCAGTCGTTTACGTACATGCCGACGAAACGGTCGGCGAGCTTCCCGTCGAGTCCCCGCGCCCACCGCAGCGCATGGGCCAGCGCGGCCTCTCGATGCGCGAGGCCGTATCTGATGCTCTCGGTGAGGATGGCGCTGATCTCGCGGCGCCGGTCCGGGTCGTGTCGCTTGTGGATGGCGTTGGCGCCCAGCGGCAGGGGCAAGCCGGTCTCCTCGCGCCACCAGATGCCCAGGTCGAGGCAATTGGCGAGTCCCTCGCCGCCGTAGGTGAGTTGGCCCTCGTGGATGAGCAGTCCGGCCGCGAATTCCCCGGCGGCGACCCGCGGCAGGATTTCGTCGAAGGGCGCGGTCACGGCGCGGAAGTCGCCGATCGCCAGTCGCAGCGCCAGATACGCGGTCGTGAGCAGCCCGGGCACCGCGATGGTCATCCCGGCCAGCTCGGCGCGCGACAGGGTTCGCTTGGCGACGACGATCGGCCCGTACCCGTCGCCCATGCTCGCGCCGGTCGGCAGCAGCGCGTACTTGTCGCAGACGTGCGCGTACGCGTGGACCGAGATCGCGGTCACGTCCAGCTCGCCGCGGCGGGCGCGCTCGTTGAGCGTCTGGATGTCCTCGAGCCGGTGCGTGAAGCGATAGCGCCCGGAATCGACCCGGCCGGCCGCCAGGCCGTAGAACATGAACGCGTCGTCGGGATCCGGAGAGTGCCCGAGAGTCAGCTCGACCGTGTCGCTCATTCCCGTCTCCGCCTGCGGCGCGGGCGCGGCGTGTCGTCGTCGCGTTCGATATCCTGACCGGCATTGCCGCGGCGCGACGCATTGATCAGGGCGAGCAGGGCCATGACCAGAGCGGCAATGATGACCAGCCAGCCGACGAGGCTGATGCCGGTGCGCTTGACCCGCTCCAGCCGCCGCGCGGGCGCGCCGGCGAGCGTTCCGCCGCCGTGCGTGTCGATGACGGGGGCGGAACCGCCCGACACGGTCCAGGACAGCTCCTCGTCCGCGGCGAGCGAGGGGCCGCTCAGGCCGCGCCAGCCCGTTTCCGCGTCGACGCCTTCGTCCGAAAAATCGCCGGTGACCTGGAGATCGACGGGCATGACGTTCACGGACAGCTGCCGCACCGGCAGGTTGGTTTCGAGCCTCAGCTGGGCCCAGCCGTCGTAAGGCAGGGAGGTCGTCACGCGCAGGCGCGTGGTGCCGGAACGCAGCGGCACGGCGAGTCCGTAGCGCTCCGGTTTGGCGCCAACGATCGGCGCCGTGCTGGAGGGAAGCGCGCCGGTGATCACCTCGCAGGCGGCGCCGATCGCCCCCTCGGGCAGCATCAGTTCGAGGCTGGTCGGATCGGGCAGGACGGTCCGCTGCGGGCTGGCTTCGTTGAGGATGGCGATCAGATATTCGAGTTGCAGTTGCTTTTCCGCTCGCTTGACGTTGACGGTGAGCTCGTTGATCGCGAGGCCCGTCTTTTCGGTCGTCGTCTCGAAGACATACACGGTGACCGGACCGGCCGCCAGGTCGTGCCCTGTCGTGCGGGCGAAATAGGGGACGTCCGCGTTGACGACCTGCACCAGGTACGAGCGGGTCTCGTCGAGGAACAGGCGCTGGAACACGACTTCCCCCGCGACGTCGCGCGCTGAAGCCACGACCGGCGTCATGGCCCCGATCTCCTGCAGCGTCACCGTCTGAGCCCTGTCGGGTTTGTGGGTCGTGCCGTTGATCACGCGCACGACCACGTCCACGGGCAATACCTCGGTGTTCTCGGCGCCCAGGGCTCCGCTCTCGCCGTCCGGTTCGTACGCCGGCGCCGGCGCCGGACCCAGGCCCAGCCATCCCGCCAGCGCCAGCATCGCCGCCGCCGGTCCCAGCCGCTTGCATCCCTGTCGGATCACGGTCATCGCTCCCTGGCGCCGCGCGGTTTGTCGGTCGGCGCGCCGTCCGCTTGAGTTCCCCCCGGCCTTTGGGTATGTTCCTTATCCAGGCTGCCCGATCCAGTATAGGCGACCGGGCCAGGATATCAACACCACCGGCGTCCCCGCGGGGCGCGCCCGGAACCCGCTCGCCGGGCCGGAGGACGAGACAGGCGCCGCATGCTCGTGCGCGATGACTGCCTGCACTTTCGCGGCCACGTGCCCTGCCGCCCGCACAAGCGGCGGGGCGCGCACTGCGAGCGTTGCGACGATTACGTCCGCGCCGAGGGGCGCGTGCTGCTGATCAAGCTGGGCGCGGCCGGCGACGTGATCCGCACCACGCCTCTGCTGCATCCCCTGCGGCGGGATTTTCCGCGTCACCGACTGACCTGGATCACGCGCTCGCCCGAGTTGTTGCCGGCGCTCGTCGACGACCCGCTTCCGTTCGACGCCGCGGCGGTGCTCTGGGCGCGTCACGTCGCCTTCGACCTGGTCATCAACCTCGACAAGGACCGCGAGGCGTGCGCGCTGGCGAGCGAAGCGAAGGCGTCGCGCAGGCTCGGCTTCTTGCTCGGGGACAATGGGTTGTGCACGCCGGTCGACGCCGGCGCCGCGCGCGCGAAGTGGCTGACCGGGCTTTTTGACGACATCAGCCGCGCCAACACGCGCTCCTATCCGCAGGAGATGTTCGCGATCTGCGGCTACGAGTTCCAGGGGGAGGAGTACGTGCTCGACCGGCCGACGCCGGCGTCGCGGTTCGACCTGCCGTCGCCGGCGCCGGGCCGCGCCGTCGTGGGACTGAACACCGGCTGCGGCGACCGCTGGCCCAGCCGCCTGTGGCCGCAGGCGCACTGGGAGAGGCTCGCCCGCGACCTGCGCGACGAGGGCCACGCCGTGGTGCTCCTGGGCGGACCGGACGAGGACGCCCGCAACCATCGCCTCGCCGCGGCCGCGGGCGCGTGCTACCCCGGCCATTTCGACCTGCGGACCTTCGTCGGCCTGGTGGATCGCTGCGACGTCGTCGTGACCGCCGTCACCATGGCCATGCACGTGGCCATCGGACTACGCAAGCAGCTCGTGCTGCTCAACAACATCTTCAATCGGCACGAGTTCGAGCTGTACGGGCGCGGCGAGATCGTCGAGCCGGAGCAGCCCTGCGAATGCTATTTCCAGCCGAGGTGCACGGCGCGGAGTTTCTGCCTCGAAACGCTGCGGCCATCGGTTGTGCAGGCGGCGGTGAGGGCTCGCGTCGCGGCGGGCGGCGCCGGGAGCGCGCGGTGAGGCTCGCGCTGCTGGGCCCGGCCCCGCCTTTTCGCGGCGGCATCGTCACCTACTTCGCGATGCTCGCGCGCGTGCTCGCCCAGCGCGGCCACGAACTGCTCTGGGCGTCGTTTCGCCGGCAGTATCCGCGCTTTCTCTTCCCGGGGACCGAGCAGGAGGGCGAGACGGCTCCCTGGCTGCGGCACGCCAACACGCCGCGCTTCGTGCCGTGGTCGCCGTGGAGCTGGTGGCGGACATACCGCGACCTGCGCGCCTTCGGCCCTGACGCGGTCGTCATCAAGTACTGGATCCCCTTCTTCGCACCCGGCTTCTTCGGGGTCGCCTGGCTGCTGCGCCGCCGGACGAGGACGCGCATCGTCTACATCCTCGACAACGTCATCCCGCACGAGAAGTACCCGCTCTCCGCGTTCCTCACGCGCCTAGCCCTGCGGCAGGGGCACGCCTGGATCGCGCAGTCGGAACAGGTCAGGCGCGACTTCTTCACGGTGCTGCCCGCGGCCGACCCGGGTGCCGTCGTGCTCGCCCCACACCCGGTCTACGATTTCGGCGCGCCGGGGCGCCGACGCCCCGACCGGGCCGCCGCCCGCGCGCAGTTGGGTCTGCCGGCCGCGGCGCGCCTGGTCCTGTTCTTCGGCTTCATCAAGCCGTACAAGGGCGTCGCGCACCTGATCGAGGCGACGCCGCGGCTGCGCGAGCGCTACGGCGAGGCCCTGCAAGTGCTGGTCGTGGGCGACATCTACGGCGAGCGCCAGTCCTACCATGATCTGGTCGAGCGGCTGGGCGTGCGGGACGTCCTGCGCCTGGTGGAAGGGTTCGTCCCGGACGAGGCGGTCGAGGCCTACTTCTGCGCCGCGGACCTCGTCGTGCTGCCCTACGTGTCGGCCACGCAGAGCGGCATCGTGCAGATCGCGTACAATTACGACAAACCGGTCGTCACCACGCGCGTCGGCGGCCTGCCCGAGGTCGTGATCGAGGGGGAAACCGGCTTCCTGGTGCCGCCCGCCGACCCCGCCGCGCTGGCGGGCGCGATCATCCGGTTCTTCGACGAGGAATGGAGCGGGCGTCTCGCCGCCGGCGTCGCGCGCGAAAAGGCGAAGTACTCCTGGGAGCGCATGGCGCAGACGATCGAAGTCTTGGCGGCCGGTCAAGCCGGGAAACCCGCGCCGTGACCCGCCGTCAGTGATCGCAAGCGTTCCGCTCGACCGCCAGGGTTCCCGCCAACCAGTCGTTCACGATCTGTTCCGGCTCCTGCGCCGGCGCGCCGACCACGACCTGAATGTCGCGCGCGACGAACAGGTCGCGCGCGCGTCCTCCCATGCCGCCGGCGATGACCACGCTCACGCCCCACTCGGCCAGCCACGGGGGCAAGAGCCCCGGCTGGTGCGCCGGAGCGGCGACGTCCTCGCGGCCCAGGATGCGCTTCGTCTGCGGGTCCACTTCGATCAGCGCGAAGCTCTCGCAGTGTCCGAAATGTTGGCACAGTCGGCCGGCGGCCAACGGGATGGCGATCTTCATGCGTCAGACCTCGTCTTTCTGGAAGGATTGATCCGGCGCGGCGGCTGCCGAGGCGAGCACGGCCCAGAGGCGGCGGATGTCCTCGCCCGCGGGCGCGCCGGTTTCGACGACCGCGCGCGCCGCGATCTGCGCGCGGGTGACCTCGCGGTCGTAGCGGACTCGGCCCGCGAGCGCAACGCCTCTCGCGCGCGCGTCCGCCTCGATTCGCTCCGACAGGTCGGGGTTCAGATCCCATTTGTTGACGCAGACCGCCGCCGGCACGCCGAAATGGCGGGCCAGCGACAGCACGCGCGCCAGGTCGTGCTCACCCGAGACGGTGGGTTCGGTGACCACCAGCAGCTGGGAGGCGCCCGTGACCGACGCGATGACCGGGCAGCCGATGCCCGGAGGGCCATCCACGATGACCAGGGGCCGTCCGCTCGCCGCCGCGATGCGGCGAGCCTCGCCGCGCACGATGGAGACCAGCTTGCCCGAGTTCTCGGCCGCCGCGGCCAGGCGCGCGTGCACGAGCGGTCCGCACCGCGTGTCCGACACCATCCACTCGCCGCAGACGCGCTCCGGAAGGTCGATCGCCCCCGTGGGGCACGTCCGCGCGCAGACCCCGCACCCCTCGCACGCGAGCGGGTCTACCGCGTACGCAGGCGCCGGCGCGCCGGCAGCGGGAGGCAACACAGCGCCGAAGCGACAGTGCGCGAGGCAGAGCCCGCAGCCGCGGCATGCCGCCGGGCGGACGACCGCCTGGCGCCCGGCGCGGAATTCGTGGCGCCGGCGCACGACGGGCGCGAGCACCAGGTGCAGATCCGCCGCGTCGACATCGCAGTCGGCCACGACCGCGTTGCCCGCGAGCACGGCCAGCGAAGCGGCCACGCTCGTCTTGCCGGTGCCGCCCTTGCCGCTGATCACGACCAGTTCGCGCGTCATCGCGCTCTCACCGTTCCGGTCGCGCGTGTCAGATCGGCGATCCGCGCCAGCAGGCCGGTCAGCAGCGGACGGTACGCTGGCACGGCGTCCACCATCAATTCGCCGCGCGAGTAGGCTTGCGCGACGCGCAGGTCGTCGGGGATCTCGAGCAGCACCGGCAACCCCTCGCCGGCGCACCAGCGTTGCACGCGATCATCTCCACTGCCCATCCGGTTGACCACGACGCCCAGCGCAAGCCCCATTTCTCGCACCGTGGCGACCGCCAGTTCGAGATCGTGCAATCCGAACGGCGTGGGCTCGGCGACCAGCAGCACCGCGTCCGCTCCGCGGAGTGTCGCGACGACGGGGCACGACGTGCCGGGCGGCGCGTCGAGGATCGCCGGCACGTCCTCGCGGCGCGCCGCCTTGACGGCCGCGACCAGCGGCGGCGCCGCGGCCACGCCCACGTCGAGGCGGCCCGTGACGAGCGTGATGTGATCGACCTGGCGGATCTCGACCTCGCCGATGCGCCGCTCGGTCTCGCGGATGGCGCCACGCGGACAAACCAGCGCGCACCCGCCGCAGCCGTGGCACAACTCCGGGAACACCAGCGGCGTCGTCCCGAACGAGACGATGGCGTGCCAGGCGCAGAACCGGCCGCATTCGCCGCAGCCGTCGCAGCGGTGCGGGTCCACCTCGGGCACGGGAATGCCGATCACGCGCCGCTCGCGCGCCGGGCCGCCCAGGAAGAGGTGGGCGTTGGGCGCCTCGACGTCGCAGTCGAGCAATTGGACGGGACCGCCGATCACGCGCGCAAGGTTCACCGCGAGCGTGGTCTTGCCGGTCCCGCCCTTGCCCGAGGCGATGGCGAGGTTCATGCCCAGTGGCCTTCCACGTCCGCGCCGCGCGCCGGCGCGAGGCGGCCGGCCCGGAAGTCGGCCAGCGCGGTCGCCACGGTGGGGGCCGCGCTGTTGTAGACGGTGACTCCCGCCGCCGCGAGCACGCGGAAGGCTTTCGGGCCGCAGTGGCCCGTCACGACCGCCCGCGCGCCCGCACGCACGACCGTCTCGGCGGCCTGGATGCCGGCGCCCTGGGCGGCGCCGAGGTTCTGCGCGTTGTCGAGCATCTGCCAGGCGTCGCCGTCGAGGTCATACACGAGAAATTTCGGCGCGCGCCCGAACCGGCTGTCCAGGGGCGCGTCGGGGCCATCGCCCGAGGTCGTGAACGCGATCTTCATCGCCGTCTCCCGTTCAATTGTAGGCTTCCATGACGCCGCGAGGCTCTTTCATCAGTTCGCCCGCGACTTCATCCATACGGCTCTCCGTCCAGAAAGGCAGTCGGCGGTGGGCCTCGAAGTACTTGAGCGGGATCGGATGCGTGCCGACCACGACGGGCAGGCCGTGGACCGTCTCGATGTAGGCTTGAAAACGGCGCAGGTGCGGGCAGGGGGGGTACCCCACGACCAGGCCGGTCGCCAGGTGGATCACGTTCGCGCCGTTTTGGCGAAACTCCGCCGGGACATCCTCGACGTTGCCGCCCGGGCAACCGCCGCAAGTGGAGTAGCCGACGATCTCGACCGGCTCGTCGGCCGCGTAGCGGGCGAAGCCGCCCCGCCGCTCCCGCAGCGCTCGGAAGCATTTCCCGCCGCCGCAGTCGCGGTAGCGGGCGCAGATGATGATGCCGATGCGCGCCATCACGCCTCCACTTTGCCGGGCGGCGCGTCGGCGAGCGCGTCGAGGCGGCCGCGGATCGCCGCCAATTGAGCCTGCAGCTCCCCGACCTGGTCCTCGAGCTGCCGCCTTTCCTGTCGGGGATCTGGCGCGACAGTAGTCGCGCCGAGATCGCCGAACCGCGCCCAGCCGGGCAGCCCCGTGGCGCGATAGCAGTTTCGCCAGCCACGTCCGCCGCCGCGGCCCCAGCCTCGGCCCCCGGGCTGGGGATTCATGAATCCGGGCCTGCCCGCGCCCGCGCAGAAGCCGGCCGCGCGGCCGGTCAAGGGGCCCATGCCCCTGGGTCCTGTTCTGTCTCCGCCTGGCATGATTCGTCCTCCTCGTTCGGGTTTGTTCATTTTCGCCGCAGCGCCACGCCGCACTGCGGACACTGCTTCCGGGCGCAAGGCTCGCCCTGCGCGTGGGGTTCGGCGTGACCGCACTGCGGGCAGACGCAGGTGCCGCCCGGACCGCCGGCCAGGGGGCCATTCAGGCGGCCACGGCGACCACCGCCGCCGGCGCCGCGACCGCCCCCGCCACCACCGCCGCCGGCGCCACCACCACCACCGCCTCTTCCCTTCATGTTCATCATTGACTCCTCTGCCGAGTTTTCGGCCCGCCGCCGCCCGCGGCCCCTGGGCCGCCCGCAGCAACCGGGCATCGTGAAGCGTTCGCCAGCCAATCCCCCGCGCAGCCAAGCTTGGACGACCTCGTCCAACGGCCCGGTCACGAAGGGGATCAGTCGGATTCCCTGTCCCGACACCATGACGGCCAGGGGGCGCGAGATGGCCCCGCACACCAGGTCATCCACGCCCCATTCGGACAGGCGCAGCGCTCGGACCGCCGGCGAGGCATCGGTGAATTCCGCGCGCGCCTGGGTCACGATGGCCCCCGCGGCGACGTCCACGAGCAGCAGGTGCCGGGCGACATCGAAGACCGGGGCGATCCGCTCCTGCCAGGCCGCGAAGGCCGCTCGTCGTGGTTTGAGTTGGCTGGATCGCATGCCCTGGTTATCCGCCAGATTCGTGCCGCGAGCGGAGAGGGCCGCGATATTTTGTAAACTGTTTTATAACAAAGTGTTGCTCCAGCAACCAAATGTGCGCAACGCGAGGATAATCGCATCCACGCGACTTTTAACGCGAAATGTAGTCGCACTATTGCAACTCAGAGAAGCTTGCCACGACGCCGGGCTCGCTCAGACGACGACCACGGGACGCGCAAGCAAGAGGAACGGGCGTTGGAGGTGAGCGGCCCGGGTTTGGCCGGCCGGACCGCTCCAGCGGACCTATTCCGGCAGGACCCCTTTACCAACGAAGAGGTTGTTGGCGTACATGTCCGTGTTGTAGGTCACGTAGTTCGTCGCGCCATCGACATCCGTCATGCACGGGCACACGCTGCCGCACTTGCAGGCGCAGCTAGGCCTGTTGGGACCGCTGCCGGAGCCCTGCACGCCGGTCAGAACATCATCGCGAACGCGCTTGATCACCTGGATCACCTCCTCTCGGTGGTATGATTTCTCATCGCGCACGTGAAACTTGGTGATTCAAGAATAAAAATGCGCGGCCCGGGCCGAGCGGCCCGGGCCGTCCTTCAGGAGGCTACACTGGCGTAGCGGCGTTCACGTACAGATCCGGGTTATAAGCGACGAAGTTCGTGGCGCCGTCGACGCTCGTGGTGCACGGGCACACCGTGCCGCACTTGCAGGTTGGCGGCTGAACCGGTTTGCCTTTCTGCTCCTGGTACGAGCCATGCACAGCGGTCAGAACATCATCGCGAACGCGCTTGATCATGACAATCACCCCCTTCGATAGTATGGTTTTTCATCCGAACGCGGCACATCATTTCGGCCGCGCACAAGCGAGAACGTACTGACCGTCCCGCTCGCTGTCAATTCGTCCGTGGGTCATGTTTCTGCATTGTAAGAAAGAGCTCGCAGGTGGGACTCGTCACGATTGTCATGAGTTCATTCGAGGACCACGTACTTGAGCCACTCCGACGCCGCGGGGCCCATCTTCTTCAGGTCGAGCCAGTCTCTGAAGGTTGCGGCGATCGCCCGCCTGACCTCCTCGCATCGCGCGGCAGGGATGACCACGTCGTCGCCGCCCTCTGATTCCCACGAGGCGCCCATGTTGATGAAGCAAACCGTGCAATGCCGCACGGCCCAGCAGGTCGGGCAGCGCTGCGCCACGGCGCCTATCAGCTTCTTGTAAAGAGCGTGGATCCTGTTCATGTCGAAGCCGCGCGAGACGTGCCCGATGAACATGTTGTCGCCGCCCCGCTCGCAGGGCAGCATGGAGCCATCCGCCCTCACGTGCAGTTTGCGCTTGCCCGGCTGGCAACTGCCGGTCGGGAACAGTTCCTCGCCGAGCGGGTCGCGGCCGCGGAAGTGGTATTGCGCCAGGCGTTTGCTGTAGAAATTTTGCACCGCGGGGGGGAGCTGGGCGTGCTGGCCGTCCCGGCAGGCGGCAAAAAAACGCTGGCGAATGTCCAGATGATCGGTCTGGGCGCCGGTGGTCGACGTGTCGGACGGCTCGGCCTGCTTGAACTGGACGTTGGTAAGATCCGCGTACGAAATGGTGACCACGGGCTGTTTGGCGATGCCGAATTCCTGGTAGATCGGGAAATCTGCGAAGTAGTCGACCACTCTTTTGAGCGCATAAGGAGGGGCGACGACGGCGTTGAAGCGGATTCTCAGATGGGCCTCGGGGTCCAGGCGCAATAGCCTCCTGAGGCCGGCCACGACCGCTTCGTGCGTGCCGGTGCCGTCGCGGAACAGACGATAGCGGTCGTGCAGTTCCTGCGGTCCGTCCAGGCTGATCTGCACGTGGACTCTCTGGTCGATCAGGTACCGGGCGACGTCATCGTCGATGAGCGTGCCGTTGGTGTCGATGTTGATGAGCACATCCCGCTCGCCTTGCAGTCGTCGGATGTGGGCAATGCCCTCCTTGACGAGATCGAAGGCCAGCAAGGGCTCGCCGCCGTAGAACGAGACCGCCGGACGCTGTTTCTTGGCGTTGCGCGCCATGAAGAAATCGATGGCTTCGCGCAGGATCTGGCCGCTCATGACCGCTTCGTTGTGCACGCGGGAGCCGGCCCGGCCCGTCGTGTACGGGCAATACCGGCAGCGCAGATTGCACTGCTCGGTGATCGTCAGCTGAAGTTGCCCGATGCTGTCCTCGTATCCCTGGGGGTCGCTGCAACAGGCGCAGCGCTCTATGATCTTCAGATCCACCGGCGTCAAGGCCTGGCACTCGTCCCTGAGCTGCGCGATTTCCGCCAAGGCCGTGGCGACCTTGTCCGCGCCCCAGCGGGCGTCGAGCCGGGCGCGAACGGCCTCGTCTTCGAGCCCGTTCAAGTCGTGGACCACGGCGGCGACCACCTCGTCGCACTCGTACAGGTCATTGGTCACCGCGTCAAAGAAATGCCAAGTCCCATCGTGCTGGAACACATGGCTCAGGACCGTTCCCTTGCTCATTGTCGAAATCACCTGATTTGATCGTTGTTGTCGACCGGCGAGCGCGTTTGGATAGCCGATGAATGACAGTACGGTCTGAGTCGGACCCCTGTCAACGCACGCGGCTCAGGCGTGGATCTCGACGACGTCCCCCTCGCCCAGCACGTGATCGCGCCCGACCTGCTGGCCCTCGAATTTGCCGCTGCGGCCCCACACCCGCGCGAACTTGAGCGACGCGGCCAGGTCGCGATGGATCAGGCGCGCCAAGTCCTCGACGGTATCGCCCGCGAACAGGGTGTAAGGGCGATGGTGGTCGGGTGGCTTGCCGGGGGCCTTCGTGTACACGCGCACGATGGCCAAGCCCCGCATCAGCAGGGGGCCGAGGCGTCCCAGGCCCAGGCCCGTCAGGGATGAAACGGCGAGCGCCGGAAAACGGGCGCCGCCCAGTTCCAACAACGCGGCGACCTCGGCGGGATCGAGGCCAAGGTCGGCTTTCGTGGCCAACAGCAAGGTCGGCAGCAACACGCGGAACGGATCGGCGAGCTCGCCTTCCCCGTCGTCAGTCCGGGCGCGCGGCGCGCCGTCGGCGCTCGCGCTCGCGGCGGGTGACCAATCTGCCGGCACGAGCCCCGCGGGCAGGCGCCCCTGCCAGTTGTCGGTGAGCGTGACCCGCTTGTGCGCGAGCCGAGCGCGGATCGCGACGACGCTCTCGGCGCAGTCCGGGTCGTGCAGATCCACGACCAGCAGCGCCGCGTGAGACGGCTGCAGGGCGTTGTATAGCCAGGGCTCCATGAAGTCGGCGCTGACGGGCGGCAGATCGACGAGTTGGAACGGCACGTCCTCGTGCATGAGCATGCCGGGCAGCGGCGCGCGTGTCGTGAACGCGTAGGGCCCGATCTCCGCGCGCGATCCGGTCAGCGCTCGGTGCAGGCTCGACTTGCCGGCGTTGGGCGGCCCGAGCAGCGCGATCTGCGCCGCGCCCTCGGGTCGGATGGTCTGCAGCGGCCCGCCTCGCGCCGCGCCCTTGCGCGGGCCGGCCAACTCGTCGGTCAGTTCCTTGATCTTCGTCTTGATGTCGGCTTGAAGGTGTTCCGTCCCCTTGTGCTTGGGGATGGTCGAGAGCATCTCGCGCAGCAGGCGCAGGCGGTCGGCGGGATCGCGCGCCTTGCGGTACTGATCCTGAGCCTTCTTGTACTCGGGCGAGACGTTGGTCGGCATGATCTGACCACCACGGAAGTCGTCACGAGCTTACGGCAGCCCGGACGAAAAGGCCAGGGGCGAAGTATGAAATAGTAAAAATCGCAGTTCAGTTCACACCTGTCTTGACCCGTGAGCGGGGCAGTTTTACAATCCATGTGATCTTGACCGCCAAGTGCTTGGCGGTGCGTTGGCACGCGAGCAGAGGGAATTAAGGAGGAGCGACATGGGGCAGAATCATCCCAAGAAACTGGTGCTCAGCCGTGAGACCGTACGCGATCTGAGCCAGAATGACATGGCGAATGTCGAGGGCGGGATCTTGAACAAGCCCGACACTGCGGGCAGGGGCTGCACTTTGCCCACGTACACCGGATATCCCTGCTACACCTGCTTCTAGGCCGCCGATCCTGGTCGCGCGTCAGGGCTGCTTGCTGCCGCGAAAGCAGCTTGACGCAGGTCCGCGATATCTGTAGCGTGATACGAATCAGGCGGCAGATTCCCTTTTTGCCTGATCTTACAAGAACCAATTTTAAGGGAGGGGCACTATGGGACAGAATCAGCCGAAGAAGCTCGTGCTCAACCGCGAAACGGTTCGCAACCTGACCAAGAGCGATTTGGTGGGCATTGAGGGCGGAAAGAACAAGCCCACACTCGTCACATGCGATACCGATACTTGTCACTGCGATACAACCGATCCTTCGTTACCAGATTGTCATATCTGCGAAAAAACTTGCGGCGGGAATTGCTACCTCCCGTAGAGGCCAATCGTAATCGAGGGGGGCCTGCAGTTCTGGCAGGCCCCTCTTTCATTCTCGATCGCCACTTGCTATGACTCTTCTCGTGGAAGGAACCATGGCCACGCCGGTCTGGCGACCGATTCTGAGTGGCGAGGCCCTCGCGAGCGCACGGGAGGCCTTGACCGACATCACGGCGTCCCTGGCGGCGGGCGCGTCCCCTCGCGCGCGCGAGGACTGGTCGCCAGAGCTCGTGCGCGCGCGCGCGGCCACGTTGAGCGACGGCTTCGCGGGCCAGGCCCTGTACTGCGGCTATCTGCACCAGGCCGGCGGCGGACGGCAGGCCGCGGACCTGGGGTTGGCACTGCTGAATCGGGCCATCGAAACGGCCGGCGCCGAACGCATGCCGCCTGGGCTGTACGGCGGCTTTTCCGGGATTGCCTGGGTCGCCAATCATCTGGCGGGTCGGCTCTATGAGCCCGACGAGGACGATCCATACGAGGAAACCGACGGCGTTCTGCACGATTACGCGCGGCACGCCCGTTGGCCGTTCCAGTACGAGCTGCTCAACGGGCTGGTGGGCATCGGGGTGTATGCCCTGGAGCGGTTGCCGCGGGCGTCGGGACGGCAGTGTCTGGAAACGATCGTGGATCGTCTCGCCGAGGTCGCGCAGCGGGGTCGCGACGGGATCACCTGGCTGACTCCATCGGCGTTTGTCGGCGAGCATCGACTGGAGCAGGCGCCTCAGGGAGGGTACTACCTGGGGATGGCGCACGGCGTGCCTGGCGTCGTGTCGCTTTTGGCGGCGTTGTGGGCGGCGGATGTGGCCCGCGACCGGGTGGGTCCTCTGTTGGAGGGGGCGGTGTCGTGGCTCTTGGCGCAATCGCTGCCGGCAGGCTCTCTGTCGCGCTTCCCGCTCTGGTGGAGCGCGGAAACCAAGCCGACACCCTCGCGGTTGGCGTGGTGCTACGGGGATCCGGGGGTGGCGGCGTCGTTGTTGTGGGCGGCGGCGGCGCTGGAGCGTGATGACTGGCGCCGGGAGGGTTTGGCGACGGCGCTGGCGGCGGCACGGCGGCCGCTGGCGACGAGCGGGGTGCGCGACGCGGGTCTATGCCACGGCAGCGCGGGAGTGGCGCACATCTTCAACCGTCTCTATCAGGCGACGGGCGAGGAAGAATTGGGCCGGGCGGCGTTGTTCTGGTACGAGCAGCTGCTGGCGGCGCGCACGCCGGGCGAGGGTCATGGCGGATACATGTTCGAACGGATCGGCGCGGATGGAGCTTTTCGGGTGTCGGATCCCGGTTTCCTGAACGGCACCGTGGGCGTGGGGCTGGTGCTTTTGGCCGCGACCACGGCGGTGGAGCCGGCGTGGGATCGGGCGCTGCTGACCAGCGTCCCGCCGCGCGCTTGCGGATGACGGCGTCCAAGGCCGGACCCAAGGGACGGGTCTGGGGCGACAGCGGGTCGGGGGCGACTTGACCCTGGTGGTCCAGATCGTGTAGCATGGAAGGGGTCAAGCCGATAGGTTTCGGTCTGCTTGACGTCGCAAAAACTCCCTATTCCAAGGAGCGGCAGCATGGGCAAGAATCATCCGGCGAAGCTTGTTCTGAACCGCGAGACGGTGCGCGATCTGACCAAGGACGTTCTGAGGAACGTCGAGGGCGGCAAGTGGGAAACAAGAGAAACCATGTCTTGTGCCTGTGACACAACCGATCCCTCGCTCCGTCCCTTGTGCCCCTTCTGCGAGTTGACCTGTGGGCCTTGCATCTAGCAGAAATTGAGTCTGGTTTCTAGGGGCCTGTCGTGATGACAGGCCCCGGTTTTGTTTTCAGGGTTTGCGAGCGAGGGGTCTGCAGATGACTGAAGGGATGAACGTGTCGGCGTGGCGGCCACTTCTGCGGGGGGAAGCGCTGGAACGGGCGCGCGCGGTGGTGGAGGAACTGGCGGTGGCGGTGTCATCGCCAGCGCCGCTGTGCGTGAACAAGGATTGGTCGCCGTCGTTCATCCGGGTGCGCGGGGCCTCGTTGGGCAGCGGTCTGGCAGGCCAGGCCCTTTTCTGCGGTTATCTGCATCAATGGGACAAGGAGGAGCGTTCCGCGGCGCTTGGGGTGGAGCTTTTGGATCGCGCCATCGAGGTGGTTTGCGGGGAGCGCATGGCGCCGACGCTGTACGGGGGTTTTCCGGGGATCGCGTGGGCGGGCAGCCATTTGGCGGGCCGTCTGTACGAGGCAGGCGAGGAGGACGCCTACGAGGAGACGGACGAGGTTCTGCGGGAGTACGTGCGGCAGCGGCGCTGGCCGTTCCACTACGATCTGATCAGCGGTCTGGTGGGCATTGGGGTGTACGGGTTGGAGCGTCTGCCGCGGGCATCGGCGCGGCGGTGCCTGGAAGCGGTGGTGGAGCGTTTGGAGGAGGTCGCGGAGCGGGGCGCGGCGGGGATCACTTGGTCGACGCCGCCTGAGCTGCTCATCGAGGAGCGGCGGCAGCAGCATCCGCAAGGGTTGCACGATCTGGGGATGGCACACGGGATCTCTGGGGTGGTGTCGCTGCTGGCGTGGTTGTGGTCGGCGCAGGTGTCGCGAGAGCGGGTGGGTCCGCTGTTGGAGGGTGCGGTGACGTGGCTGTTGTCGCAGACGCTGCCGGCGGGTTCGGCGTCGCGTTATCCGAACTGGCGCGGGGCGGGGCAAGAGGCCGGGCCGTCGCGGTTGGCGTGGTGTTACGGAGATCCTGGGGTGGCGGCGTCGTTGTTGCGGGCGGCGGGTGCTCTGGATCGGGCGGACTGGCGGCGTGAGGGTATGGCGACGGCGCTGGGGGCGGCGCGGCGGCCGTTGGCGGCGAGCGGGGTGAAGGACGCGTGTTTGTGCCATGGGAGCGCGGGCTTGGCGCACATTTTCAACCGGCTGTACCAGGCGACGGGTGAGCAGGAGTTGGGCGCGGCGGCGCAGTTCTGGTACGAGCAGTTGCTGGCGGCGCGCGCGCCGGGCGAAGACCATGGCGGTTACAGGTTCGAGCGGGTCGACCTGCCGGCCTCGGCCTATGCGCGGGGCGCCGAGGCCGTGTCCCATGTGCAGGACTCGAGCTTCCTGAGCGGCACCGCGGGGGTCGGCCTGGTGCTGTTGGCCGCGACCACGGCGGTGGAGCCGGCGTGGGACCGGGTGCTGTTGACCAACATTCCCGCCGGCGCGTGCCTGTAGCAGCGCAGAGAAAAGATGCACTACTCAATTCCGCACGTGGCTGATCTCTTGATTTTCGAAGCGTCGGTTCAGTAAGATCAAGTGTGATTGCCATCAATTCGTGTTGGCAGGCCAGACGAAAACCCTGTGCGAGGAGGGGGAAATGGAACAGCGTAGCCCGAAAAGGATCGTGCTCAACCGCGAAACCGTCCGCGACCTGAGCCTCAATGAAATGGACAACATCGAGGGCGGCGGTCAGCGATACACATCGGGGAAGCTGTGTGACCTGAGCGCGACGGGGGATCCCTGCCGGATTTGCTGAAGATGAGGCAGCAACCTGCTGTCTCTACCCTAACCGGCGTTTCGGCGCGGATCACGGCCGCAAACTGGGACATGATTCGCGGTGTCGTGCAGGAGGCCGGCGATGCATGCCGGCCTCCCGTATTTTTCGCGCGACCTAAACGCAGCCGTGCAAATGCCGGTGGCGTGGTAGGAGATTGCGGATTCCCGTCATGCCGGCGGCGCTCGCCTTGACGCTTAAATCGGAACTCCATACAATCAGCGCGAGAGTGGCCGTCAAATGTTTGACGGTCAAGCCAACATGAGGGCATCACAGTTTGAGGAGGCAACATGGGCCAGAGTCATCCCAGGAAGCTAACGCTGAACCGCGAGACGGTTCGCGACCTGACCAAGGACGTTCTAGTGAGCATCGAAGGTGGCAAGAGCCTCACTGCCGGTCCAGCCTGTTATCCTTTCACGATTTTTACGACCGCTATTAGTGTTATTCCGTGCCGCATTTGCTGTTTGGATGATTAGCCGTTGAGTCGAGAGTGGTCCTGACATGACTCAGACGATCGGCGGTCGCGTGGACACTTAACGCCGCCAATTGTGGCGTTCTGAGATTGACTCTTAGGTCATGCCTCGCGATGTCTGCGAGTTGATTTGCGGAACTAGCATCGTCGCGTAGAGATTGAGAAAAACGCTGATCCTGCAGCTGGCCGCGCAAATATCCGGCGACATAGTATGACATTAAGAATTCCCTTCGTGCCTGCGGCGCTCGCCTTGACGCTTGAATCGGAAATCTGTACAATCGGCACGAGGATGGCCGTCAAATGCTTGGTGGCCACGCCAACATGTGTGGGCATCGGAGTTAAGGAGGAGACATGGGCCAGAATCACCCGAAGAAGCTTGTTCTGAGCCGTGAGACGGTTCGCGATCTGACCAAAGATGTTCTGATGGGCATCGAGGGAGGCAAAAACAAACCGTACACTGCCGGTGAAGTCTGTGTGGCTTACACGGAACAGACGACCGATCCAACGAATTTCTTCCCGTGCAACATTTGCTGTTTGTGACATTTGTCAGAAGTGGGGCGCTGCACCGTTGAGTCGGAAGTGATCCTGACATGGCTGCGACTGTCGGCGGTCGCGTGGACACTTAACGCCGCCAATTGCGGTTTTCTGAGATCGATTCTTCGGTAATGCCTCGCGATGTCTGCGAGTTGATTTTCGGAACTAGCATCGCCGAGTAAGGATTGATCCTGGTTCTTGGGGCCTGCCCCAGTGACAGGCCCCGCCTTGACGGGTGAGATCCAAGAGTCATACAATAGACGCCAAGGCGACCACCGGCTGCTTGGTGGCCGAGCTAACAGGCGAGCATCGTGGTTAAGGAGGGCGACATGGGTCAGAATCATCCCAGGAAGCTGACGCTAAGCCGCGAGACCGTCCGCGACCTGACCAAGGACGCTCTGGGTGGCATTGGGGGCGGCGATAACAAGCCGTACACGGCCAGGTGCACCAATCAAACCACCGCTCAGACAATTTACCCCTGCCTGAGATGCTGCGTCGCAATCATTTCGGAAGCGGAATGTTGAGGCCTTGATTCGAGGATACCGCTGACAACAAGGGGGCTGGTCGCCATCGCGTCGGCCCCCATGTTTCGTTCAGCGACTCGCTTGCCTGCCCGCGCTGCGAGTTGTCGGCCGCTTTTCTTTCGACTGAAAGCTATGCCCTCAGCGGCGCCAGAGAAATCGCCGGCGCCATAGTGGGAGATTGCGCATTCCCCTGACGCCAACTGCGCTCGCCTTGACGCTTGAATCAAAGCTCCATACAATCAGCATGCAGCGGGCCGTCAAATGATTGGCGGCCACGCCAACATAGGGGATCACAGTTCAAGGAGGGCGACATGGGCCAGAGTCATCTCAGGAAACTGACGCTAAGCCGCGAGACGGTTCGCGACCTGACCAAGGACGTTCTGGAGAGCGTGGAGGGGGGCAAGAATAAGCCGTACACTGCCGGTAACAATTGTTTCGATACCACAGATCCTACGATTATTCCGTGCCTTACTTGCTGAGCGTAGATCCTCAGCCGTTGAGTCGAGAGTGATTCTGGCATAGCTGAGACGGCCGGCTGTCGCGTGAATACTTGAAGCCGCCACTGGTGGCTTTGCGCGGCCGGCTCGTCGGGGACGCCTGGCGGTGCTCGCGAAATGACTTGCGAAATTTGCTTCGCTGCATAGAGACTGATCGTGGTTTTGGGGCCTGTCGTGATGACAGGCCCCGGTTTTGTTTTCAGGGTTTGCGAGCGAGGGGTCTGCAGATGACTGAAGGGATGAACGTGTCGGCGTGGCGGCCACTTCTGCGGGGGGAAGCGCTGGAACGGGCGCGCGCGGTGGTGGAGGAACTGGCGGTGGCGGTGTCATCGCCAGCGCCGCTGTGCGTGAACAAGGATTGGTCGCCGTCGTTCATCCGGGTGCGCGGGGCCTCGTTGGGCAGCGGTCTGGCAGGCCAGGCCCTTTTCTGCGGTTATCTGCATCAATGGGACAAGGAGGAGCGTTCCGCGGCGCTTGGGGTGGAGCTTTTGGATCGCGCCATCGAGGTGGTTTGCGGGGAGCGCATGGCGCCGACGCTGTACGGGGGTTTTCCGGGGATCGCGTGGGCGGGCAGCCATTTGGCGGGCCGTCTGTACGAGGCAGGCGAGGAGGACGCCTACGAGGAGACGGACGAGGTTCTGCGGGAGTACGTGCGGCAGCGGCGCTGGCCGTTCCACTACGATCTGATCAGCGGTCTGGTGGGCATTGGGGTGTACGGGTTGGAGCGTCTGCCGCGGGCATCGGCGCGGCGGTGCCTGGAAGCGGTGGTGGAGCGTTTGGAGGAGGTCGCGGAGCGGGGCGCGGCGGGGATCACTTGGTCGACGCCGCCTGAGCTGCTCATCGAGGAGCGGCGGCAGCAGCATCCGCAAGGGTTGCACGATCTGGGGATGGCACACGGGATCTCTGGGGTGGTGTCGCTGCTGGCGTGGTTGTGGTCGGCGCAGGTGTCGCGAGAGCGGGTGGGTCCGCTGTTGGAGGGTGCGGTGACGTGGCTGTTGTCGCAGACGCTGCCGGCGGGTTCGGCGTCGCGTTATCCGAACTGGCGCGGGGCGGGGCAAGAGGCCGGGCCGTCGCGGTTGGCGTGGTGTTACGGAGATCCTGGGGTGGCGGCGTCGTTGTTGCGGGCGGCGGGTGCTCTGGATCGGGCGGACTGGCGGCGTGAGGGTATGGCGACGGCGCTGGGGGCGGCGCGGCGGCCGTTGGCGGCGAGCGGGGTGAAGGACGCGTGTTTGTGCCATGGGAGCGCGGGCTTGGCGCACATTTTCAACCGGCTGTACCAGGCGACGGGTGAGCAGGAGTTGGGCGCGGCGGCGCAGTTCTGGTACGAGCAGTTGCTGGCGGCGCGCGCGCCGGGCGAAGACCATGGCGGTTACAGGTTCGAAGTCAGGGAGTGGGAGGAAACCAGTCGGGTGCCGGACTCGAGCTTCCTCAGCGGCACGGCGGGGGTGGGCCTGGCGCTGTTGGCCGCGACCACGGCGGTGGAGCCGGCGTGGGATCGGGCGCTGCTGACGAACATTCCCCCGCTGGCCGCCGCCGGTTCGGTCCGCGGCGCCGGCGACGCCGGGCGCGCGCCTTGAGCCGAGACTCGCTTCGCGCTACGCCGGCGGCGTGAGCGTTGTCCGGCGCTTCTTGCCTGCCCGTGCCAGCAGCGAGTAATAGTGTTGTTCGAGGAAGCAGTAGATGACCGCTTCCTGGGCGCGCGCCGCGTCGCGCGACATGCGGTTGGCGTGCATGTGCAAGAAGCTGGCGGCGATTTCCGGCAGAGGCGTGGCCAGGGTCCCCTTCTTTGCCAGGTCCGTCAGTTGTTGGAGCGCCGACCTGCAGCGCTCGTTTCGGCGCTTCAAGATCTCGATCCCGGGCCAGAGTGAATGATCGGCGCCGCAGGCGGGATCCAGGAGTCTGGACAGCGCTTCTCGTTCGGCGCGGTAGCGGCCCAGGATCTGTTTCTTGAACGTTCCTTCCAAGGAGAACTCGCGCGCGTAGCTCTCGGACAGCCTGGTCAAGAGCGCTGATTTTCCTTCCAGATCGAAATCGAACGCGTCGAGCATCATGTCCATGCCCTTGACCGTCAGGCGCCAGCGCTCATCCGCCCCTTCGTCCCCAAAGAGCATCCCGAGGATCTCCAGCACGGCCTCGCTGTCGTGATGGAAGATCTCCTCGCACGGTTCGATGCCGCCGTTGCCTCCATAACGATTCATTTCCCGCACGTACGTATCGATCTGGAATCTCCACAGCAACTCTCCGGTCAACAGCGGCTGGACCGCGACGCGGAGGGCGGGCAAGACCCGCGCCAGGAGCGCGCCTGGCTCGCCGCGGAAGCGCACGCGCACGTGGCTTTGGGGATCGGCATAACGGATGAAGAACCAAGCCTGGCATTCTCCGGACCGCATGAACTCGCCGGCCAGGGGGCGGACGATCCGGCACAACAGGCGGTCGGCCACCGCGGGACCACAGTAGAGTTTCACGTAGAGCCATTCGGAGCCCGGCGGAAAGACCGTGGGCACGGACGGAGCCGTGTCTTTGCGGGCGGCTCGCGCAGCGGTCGCGGCGGCATTGTTGACTTCTGCGTTTGACGCCTTTGTTGCTGCATCGGGCGGGCGGCGCACCATGGGGATGATCACTTCGTTGCAGAAGCGGCCTTCCGGGCCCTCGACCGCCAAGCAGTCCGGACCTGGGAGCATCTCGCGGAGAACGAAGGCGGGCCGGCCCTTGATCGCGCTGTGGAAGGCCAACACGCTCAGAGGGTTCTCGAAATCCACGCACAGCACGTTGTCGCGGTCGGCAAGTCCCACCCATCTCGGGAGCGCCCGTCGCTCCTTCCACAACAAGATCTCCCGCACGAGTTGCGCCCCGGAGGCGTCGGCCGCGTCTTTGAGCTCGCTGCTCTGGACGTTCCAAATGGCGGGCGCGAGAACCACGGCGCCGACCCTCACGCGCGGGAGACGGGGCTGGCTGGCCAGTTGTCCCCAATCCCAGCCGAGTCCGCTCGTGACGCCCTGGACCTGCAGGGCCCCCAGGAACTGATAGACCTTCATCGTCCGCAGCGACATGTTGTGCGCGGTCGTCAGGCGCGGCACGATTTCTCGCCCCAGGGCGGGAGCGCGCAGGACCACCCGTTCGCCTGCCACGCCCACGGTCAAGTCGGCCAGAGTCAGGATCCGCTCGGGGGGTGCGCCCGAACGCCCCAGGAAAGCGAGTTCGTGACCCCGCAGAAGTGGGCGCGCCAGGACGTTGCCGATCCGCCCGTCAGACTGGTGCACGATCTCGCAGTACACCGCCTCCGGTCGCAGGCTTTCCTCTTGGGCGAGATGGCGCCGGACATGATCGAGCAGCACCGGGTCCCCATGGCAAAAACGGCCCAGCAGGCGGGCCCCAGACGGCCCGCTGAGACCCGACAGGAGGAACCGCGGGGCGCGGGGATTGCCGGCTTCGGCGGGGAGCACGGCGCCCATGACCTGAAAGGCGTCGGGAAGCGGCGGCCTGCCCCGGGGGCGATACTTGGCGGTTTCAACGGGCTCGAGCCGCAATTCGTCGGCGCCCGCGGCCAGCGCTTCAGCGAGCTTCCACTGGATGAAGTCGCCGGCTCCGGAGGCCGCGACCTGCCTGTCGCGGTCGGCGGGGGGAAAATCCAGCCCGGCCAGCAGCGGGCTGGCTTCCGCGCCCGGCGCGCGGTTAACGGCGAAGCCGATCCCCACGTCCTCGTCCAGGACTTGCAGCAGAGGCACCTGGCGATCCCCGTAGCGATCCTCGAAATCCTTGCGGAAGGAGGCGAGGGGGTCGGGCGGCTTGGCCGAGAGATTCTCGAGCACCGTCAACGCGTCGAGGATCGCTTCCGGCAAGCCGCTCTCCAGAGTCAGGTCGGTCGCCGGCTTGATCATGTCCACCTGGAACAGGCGATCGAGATTGGCGTCGGCGGGCAGGCTCTCGATTTCGGCGGCCACCGCGCGGTACTGCGCGGGATTCCGGCCCAGCCCCGCTTGATCCAGTTTCTTCAGTTCAGCGCGGACCCATGCCAGCTTTTCGCGCGCCTCTCTGGCGCTTGGCTTGTCATGGAGCTGGTCCAGGAGGCCATCGATCGATTCCGGTCCGGTGAGCGTGGGGGCCAGGTCGGGCACGAGGATCTGGGCGTCGATGACTTGATCGACGTAAGCCAGCGCTTCCTCGGGGGTGATGGCCTCGCTGACGAGGGCGGCGGCCAGCTCCGCGCGTCGCGACCCTTGGCGAGCGCGGTGGATCGTGTCCCGCAGGGGCCCGTCCGCGGTCGCGGCGACGAGGAAGTAGGAGCGGTGACGTCCCTTGAGGCGGGCCTCGGCGTAACGGAGGGTCTCGCCGAACTCGAACAGGCTCGAGTTGGGGAAATAGCGCAGCTCCTGACGAAAATCCGCGCTTTGGCTGAGTCCGTCCACGAGGGCGGTCAGATAGTCCATGTCCAATCGCGTGTGGCGGACATACGCTCCTCGCGGGCCGAGCCGGAGCCGATCGCTTTTTCCGAAAACCCCCACCGAGCCGCCGGCGTACAACCCGAAGGGCGTACAGCGAGCGGCCATGCGCTGGAAGTACTTGACCACGGCGTTCTGGACCCGTTCGCCCCGCTCGCCGTCGGGATCCTTCTCCCAAGCGGGCAGACTTTCCTCCAGGCTCGGCGAGGCCACGAACAGCGCCTCGCGGATCTCCGGCCGGCGGCAAGCAAGGGCCAGGCGTGCTCGGAGCTTCGCCAGATCCTCCTTGTAATGTCGCGCGAATGCTTCGGGATCGGCCAGGGCGCGACTGCACGCGGTGCCCTCCGCCCACGTCAGGAGTTCGTCGAAAGGCAGCAGGGGAGTGCGCAGCGCGAAGAAGCCTGACGCGCAGAAATCCTTGGCCGCCAACTCTTGCATCCTTCGAAGCTGGTTGTGAGAGAAACCGGCACAGCCCCGGCCACCGGCGGAACGCGCCAGGGGCCTTGATCTCCGCTCTTTCCGGCCCGGTTCAGGTCGCGCTGGTGTTCTTCTCCGATGACTGCGCCATGACCAGCTCGGCGTACAGCCCATTGGCTCGCATCAGTTCGGCGTGAGTGCCCTGCTCGACGAGCCGGCCCTTCTCCAACACCAGGATCACGTCCGCGTCGCGCACCGTGCTGAGGCGATGCGCCACCACGATGCGCGTACAGCCCAGACCGGCCAGGGCGGCCTGGATCTGCGCCTCGATCTGGGCGTCCAGGGAGCTGGTGGCCTCGTCCAGGAAAAGGATGGCCGGATCGTGCGACAGGGCGCGGGCCAGAGCGATCCGCTGGCGTTGGCCGCCCGAGAGCGACAGGCCGCCTTCGGAAAGGATCGTGTTGTAGCCCAGGGGCATGGCCATGATCTCGTCGTGGATGTGGGCCAGCTTAGCGGCGACCTCGATGTCGTCCCGCGTGAGCTCGGGATCGGCCAGGGCGATGTTCTCGCGGATCGAGCCGCCGAACAGGTGCGTGTGCTGCGTGACCACGCCCAGTTGCGAACGCACGCTGCGGGCGTCGAGGCCCGTCAGGTCGATGCCGTCGTAGAGGACGCGCCCCTTGGTCGGCTGGTACAGCCCGAGCATGAGGTTGGCCAGCGTGGTCTTGCCCGCGGCCGAGCGGCCGACGATGGCCACCATCTGTCCCGGCGTGATGTCCAGGGAGATTTCCTCGACGGCTGGCGCGCTGTTGATCGCGTACTGGAACGTCACGTTTTCGCAGCGGATCCCGCCCTGGAGCCGGGGGGCGTTGACGACCTTCTCGGGATCCTGCTCCTTGGGCGTGGACAGCACGTCGTCCAGGCGGTCGACGTAGCTGCCCAACTGCTGGAAGGACATGGCGGTGCCCACCAGCGAGGAAAGCGGGGTCAAGAAACCCTGGGCCAGGGCGTTGAGCGCCAGCATCGTGCCCAAGCTCAGGTGGCCCTGGATCACCAGCCAGCCGCCGGTGAGCATGATCACCAGCGGTGACACGAAGCTCAAGCTGCCGATGACCGACTGGACGAGCGCGTCCAGACGCCCGCGGTTGATGCTGACATTGAGGACGTCGACGAACAGGTGCGACCAGTGCTCCAGGGCGCGGGGCTCGGCTCCGGCCGCCTTGAGGGTCTCGATGCCGGTGAACATCTGCACTTCGTAGCCTTGAGAGCGGGCCTCCTTGGCCAGGTTCTCGGTCATCAGGTCCCGGATCTTGTGGCGGGAGAACAGGAAGACCACGACGCGCAAGAAGCCCAGCAGCAGCACCAGCCCGCCCAGGAGAGGACTGATCAGCATCAGCAGCACGAGATAGGACAGCAGCATGATGCTGTCCAGGGCGCCCGACAATGCGCTGGAGGTGATGAGTTCCCTCACGACCGCGTTGCTGTTCAGACGCATGATCAGGTCGCCCGCCGACCTCGTCTGGAAGAATGGGTACGGGAGATCGAACATGTGCTCGAGAAAGTCGAGCGTCATGCGCGCGTCCAGTTCGGTGCGCAGGTGCAGCATCAGGAAGGCGCGCAGGTATGACAGCAGGAAGTTGAAGACCAGCAGCCCGGCGAAGCCGACCGCCAGGATCTGCATCAGTCCGATGTCGCTGCGGGGGATAACCCGGTCGACCAGGGCGCCGGTCAGGATCGGCAGTCCCAGCCCCACGAGTTGGGCCATGGCCGTCAGCAGGAGAATCCGACCCAGGAGCCCCGAACGGGACAGCACGCGGCGCACATAGCCCCAGACCGGGCGCGCGGCCTCTTGGCCGGTGGCGAACGTCTCCAGCGGGTCGAAGATCAGGGCCACGCCCGTGAAGTAGCGGCCGAATTCTTCGAACGACACGCGGCGGGGACCCAACGCGGGGTCCACCAGTTTGATGTGCTTCTTGTCTTGGCCCTCGTAGACGACGAAGTGATCGAAGCCCCAGTGCAGGATGGACGCGGGGGGCAGGTAGTCCAGGTCCGCGACCTCCAGCGTGACGCCTCGGCCCCGCAGGTTGTAGCGCCGCGCGGCCTGCACGAGGTCCAGGGCGCTGGCGCCGTCGCGGCCGGCTCCCACGCTGTCCCGCACGGTGTCCAGCCGCACGCGCCTGCCGTGGTAGCCCAGCACCATGGCCAGGCAGGCCGAACCGCAGTCGGCGGCGGTGTGCTGCTGGACGTAGGGGATCTTGCCGCCGCTGCCGCCGCGCTCCAGCCTGCGCAGCGCCGGGAAACGCTCCAGCAACCGTTGGCCGCGTCGCGGCGGCGCCTCATCCGGAGAAGCCACGGTTGCCCCCTTCCCAGATCCCGCGCAGTCCCGGGACGAGATTCAGGATGATCGGGATGGAGCGGACTCGGACCTGGACCTGGCCCTGCATGCCGTCGGCGTAGATGTAGTCCTTGCCGTCGGCCGTGAAGGATTCCCCGCTGAGCGTTGCCTCTGCCAGCACGACCGAGCCGTTGACCAAGACGGCGTCGGCAATCTCCTGGCCCAGATAGCGGCGGGCCTCGGACGGGCCGACGAGCTCGTCGGCGATCCCGCTCAGAACCACCGGCTGATATGTGTGGGCGTAGCCGGTGATCTCGAAGCGCCCCAACTGGCCGACGGCCAGCTGGGGGCGGAAATATCCCGGCAGCATGACGATCAGCGCCAGCTGGCTGTCGGGACCCGAAAGGGTCGCCAGGATCTGGCCCGGCGCGACCGATTGCCCGGAACGAACGCGGATGTCCCGGACCACGCCGGCCGCCGGGGCCGTCAAGCGTCGGGCGGCCAGCATCTTCTGGGCGTAATGCAGCTGGGAGCGCAGCGACGCCGCGCTGCGCCGGGCGCTCTCGTCCAGAGGATTGCGCAAACACGCCGTCAATTCGACCTCGAGCGCTTGTTCGATCTGCTGAACCGCCGCAATCTGTTCCTCGTCCACCAGCCGAACGAGGAGCTGTCCGGCCTGGACACGCTGGCCGGGGACCACGGCGATCTCCTGCACCGTGGCCGAAACGGGGCAAGTCACTTCGGTCTTGAATTTGGCACGCACGATGGCGGGACCGGTGGCGTATTCGTTCATCCGCCCCAGGCACAGGTAGAGCAGGGTCGCCGCGAAGAAGCCCAGGAGCAGGCGGTAGGTCCAGCCCATCCAATCGGGCGACAAGCGCAGGATATCGCCGTGGCGTTGGCCGCCGAAGCGTTGGTGCTCGAGAGCCTCGGGGCGGAAGATGCTCTCGGGGTCCGTGCGCTCTTCAGACGTCAACGCCGCTGACTCCCCGCGCCGGGACACGCCTCGCGCTCAACACGGCCGACCCGAGATGGACCGGCGCGACGGCCGCCCGCCGCATTCCCTGCTCGTCGCGGCGGGCGCCGTGCCCTATGATGATCGCCGTCCTTCCGCCCCCCGTGGGCGGCCGGGTCGCGAATGAACAGGGTGGTATCATGCGTCTCCAATCGACGTTTCAATCAGTCGCTCTCAGCGCGCGCCAGATCGCGCCCCCCCGCCTCGGGGATCGGGCAAGCCTCCTGGCGTCTTGCGTCCTGACGGCCCTTGTCGCCGGCATCGCCTGGGCAGGGACCGAAGCGCAGGTTCGACCCACCTCCGGCTCGGCAGCCCCAACCGCCGTGGCCGGGCCGGCGTCCGGAGAGCTCATCGGCATCGTTTTCGCCCGTCGCGCCCTCGACCTGGAAGCCGAGATCGAGGGACAAGTGGCTGAGATCGTCGTAGAATTGGGGCAGCATGTCAACCGCGACCGAGTGCTGCTGAAGCTGGCATCGCCCTGGCTCGAGCACGAGCTGGTGATCGTGCGCGCCAGTGTTGCCACGGCCCAGGCCGAATTGGATCAGGCCATCCTGGAACGCGACCTGGCGGTCCAGAAGCGGGAGCGGCGCTTGCAGGCACCCGATGCCTGGTCCGCCGAGGAGCGCGCCGAGATTCAGTTCGCGGCGGACATGGCGCAGGTGCAGGTCTCCCTGGCCAAGGCCCAACTGGAGGGGAACCAAGCCAAGGCCGACCAGTTGGCGGAGCAATTGGCGCGGGCCACCGTCCGCGCGCCCTTTGCCGGCGTTCTCAGCGGCCGTTACTGCGAACTCGGCGAGCGCGTCGCCGTCAACTCGCCGCTGCTGCGCCTGATCAGCGACGCGGACCTGCAGGTCAGGTTCGGCATCCCAGAGAATCTGGTCGGCCGCGTGACCCTGGGTTCGGATCTGGAGGCTCATTTCCCGGTCCTGAATCTGACCGTGCCGCTGAAGATTTCACGCCTGGCTCCGGAAATCGATCTCGCCACGGGCATGGCCACGGCCGAGGGCACGCTGGCGACGCCGCCGGCCATGCAGACCCGGGTCTGGCCGGGCATGACCGTCAAGGTGCTCATCCCTTAACCCCGCCTGGGACCGTCCTCTTGATTGGACGCCCTCGCCGACGAGGCGGTGGGGGCTCGCTTGCGCCGGGGGCGCCAGCTGCCATATACTCATGACATCTGATGAAATGCATCATGCGCTTTCCATCTCCAATTTGCTCTCGGGAGGTCGCATCCATGTTGCAATCGCGCGCGTTGCTGTGCCCGGCGGGGGGGCGCGCCTCGACGCCGTCCGTCCGCCTGCTGCTGTCGCTCCTGCTGCTCGTCGCGTTGGGCGGCTGTGACCTCGCGACGAACGGGGATGAAACCGGAGTCGCCGCGCCCGAATCCAAGGCGCTGCCGTGGAGCGGCGTGTTGGCGCTGGATTTCAACGGGCTGTTCTTCCCGTTGGCGCAAGACAATCACTGGAACTACGACCGCCGGTTGGTCGTCCAGCTCTTGCCGGAGGTGGGCGAGCCCCTGCCGCCCGAGCAGATCGACGGCACGATCGAGCGCGAGATCGACGGGACGGAGGAGCTGTTCGACAGGACGTACGTCGTCATGCACGAGCAGTACCTCGAGCCCGGCGGCTCGACTGAAAGCTGGACCCGCTACCGTCAGGATCCGGAGGGCCTGTACGAGGCGGACGTCGCCGTCTCCGACCCGCCGGCCGTCGCGGCCAAGGTCGTCGCGCCCGCGGACGCCGCCCTTCAGCAACTGCGCCAGCGGCTGGCCGCCCGCGCGCTCGACGCGGGCTGGCTGCGCGCGATGGACGAGTTGGCGCTGCGGCGGGAGCAGATCCTGCGCGCGGCGCGCGGCGTGAGCCAGGCCGCGCTTGCCGCCGACGGCGGTGTTCTCGCCAATGAGCTGCTGCGTTTGCAGTACCCGTTGCGGCCCGGCGCCAGTTGGCCGCTGCGCGCCGACGCGCCCGACGCGTGGATCATGACCGTCGAGGGGCGCGAGCGCCTGGCGCTGCCCGCTGGGACCTTCGCGGCCTGGCGCGTGCGCTTGGATGGCGCGATCTACGGCCCCGAGGATGTCGTGCGCCTGTGGTACAGCCGCAGCGGCGAGCTGCAGCTCGTCCTGCACGCCGAGACAGTGGCGCTGGATCTCCAGGGGAACGTCCTGGGAACGCTGGTCTACGACGAACGGCAGGTCCTGACCGATTTTGCCCTGTCACGCTAGAGGCGCGCGACGGCGCGCGTGCCGCGACGGAGGACGGCGCCCCTCGGGGGGCGCCGTCCTGTTTGAATGGCCTGTCTTCAGGCTCCGTATCGTGCGCTATTTCAACAGCACCAGCTTGCCGGTCTGAGGCGGTTGGTCGGCGAACCGCAACCGGTAGAAATACGTTCCCGAAGCCAGCGGCAGGCCCGCCTCATCTTCGCCGCGCCACGCGACCCGGTGCTCGCCGGCCTCCAGCGGGGCGCACACCAGCGTGCTGATCCGACGACCGCTGACGGCGAACACCTCCAGGCTGGCCTGTCCTGCCCGGGGCAGGCTGAAGCCGATCGTGGTGCCTGGATTGAAGGGATTGGGCCACGCCGGGTGCAGCACCGCCGCGATCAGCGGGTCGGGGAGCGTCGCGCTGGGGATGTCCTGGACGGCCAGGGCGGCTTGCAGCACCTCCTGGCTCGCCTGATCCTGCACGCAGACGACGAGCCGCAGCGCTTCCTTCGTCCAAGCGGAATCCATGGTGAACTGGCGCTGCACCGTCACCGCCTGTCCCGCGTCCGTCAAGGTGAAGGGCTCCGCCGCCAGCATCGCCACGACCATGTTCGACTGCCCGCCCAGCCCCTCCTGGCAGACGAAGAAGTCGATCTGGTTGTCGGTCGTGCGGATCCTGGCGTCGGTCGCGATGTCGACGGTCAGGCTGACCTGGCCGGCGCTGACGCCATAGCTGGCGGTCATGACCAGGGGGCTGCTCCTTTGCAGACGGCCTTCGACGAGAGGGATGTACCGATCGATCTGCGATCCTTCCGGAAGACCGCCTGACCACCGTTCCACGCCATCGGCGATGAACAGCGGAATGCCCGAGCCGTCGTACCACGCGAAGCGATCAAGTGCCTCAGGAATGCCGTAAAAGCTGGACCAGATGTAGAAGGTCATGGGCACGAACTGATCCGTCCCGTAGATCTCCTCTAGATCGTTGACTCCCGCGACCGCGGAAGGGCAGTAGACTCACCATTCCGACGAGTACAGTTCCCCCAGGACCGTGCGTTCGGCCGCGGAAACCGGATCGGGCCCGACCAGCAGGAGCAGGCCGAGCGCGCCGGCCGCGGCCAAATGTCCCCAAAGGGTCGATGCTGCGGCTCTCATGGCAGCTCTCCTTGGTTCTGAGTCCATGTGTCTGGTTGATATTATGATGGTACAGAAATACTGAGATTAAAGCAAAACAAATAGCTTTACGGCCTTAATTTTGAATAAATGAATTAATTGTCATTATCGATATGCCATGGGCAAGGCAGGCCCAGCCGGGCGAGCTTCTCCTCGCACTCCGCCCGCTCGCGGTGGCGAGCGAGTTCGCCCGCGGCGTCACGCGCCAACCAGCCGGCCTGGGCGGCCAGCGCCAGCGCCGCCGCGGAGCCGTCGCGGCCGAGCGCGGCGACGATGGCGGCCTCTAGGCGCGACAGCTGCACGGCGCCCAGACGATGGTCGAGAAAGGCTTCCCAGACGAGCGGCACCCAGCGCGCAACGATCTGCCGGCCGATCGTCTCGGCGTAGGAGCGGATCTCGAACTGGGCGTGCGGGTCCATGCGCAGGGCGAGGAAGTGCATCAGATTGTGCAGATCGATCTTCCAGTAAGCCTCGGTGTAGGTGGCCAGGGGGAGGTCCTTGCGGGCTTGTTCGCGCGCGATGCCGGCGGCGAGGCGCTCTTGGTACGCGGCGCGCGCCCGGTCGTGCAATTCCGCCTCCTGGCGCGAGAAGGCGGCGCCCGCGCCGGCGTCCAGAACTCCCTCGCTGCCCTGACGGTTGCCCTCCGCTTGCAGCCGCCAGGCGTGCGCGGCGGTGCGCTGGGCGGCGTCGATCGCGATCGAGTAGCGGGTGCTGTACTCGTTCACGCTGGCCGACCGGTGGCGGATCCACTGTCGCCACGCGTCCATCGGCACGCGGACGTGCAGCTTCAACTCGCACATCTCGAACGGCGTCGTGTGGCGATGTCGCATCAGGTATCGGATCAGGCCGCGGTCGTCGGAGACCTTCTTCGTGCCGGCGCCGTACGAAACGCGCGCCGCCTGCACGATCGCGGCGTCGTCGCCCATGTAGTCGATCAGGCGCACGAAGCCGTCGTCGAGCACCGGGAAGGCGCGGCCGAGGATTTCGTCGAGGGCGGCCACGCGGGGCCGCGTCAGGGATTCGGGTGGCTGGCTCACGCGCCGTGGCTCCTCATGAAAAGGCTTCCCCGATTGCCTTGTCCACCAGGGCGTCGTCGGCGTGCTGGGGCAGCGTAACGCGCAGGCGGGCGTCGCGTTCCATCGCGCGGCGGATGGCGAACTCCGCGCCCTCGTTGCGGGCCCAGGCGCGGCGGGCGATGCCGTTGTTGACGTCCCAGCCGAGCATCAGGTGCAGGCGGCGCTCCGCGGCGGACGAGCCGTCCAGCAGCAGGCCGAAACCGCCGTTGATCACTTCGCCCCATCCCACGCCGCCGCCGTTGTGCAGCGACACCCAGGTGGCGCCGCGGCAGGCGTCGCCGATCACGTTCTGGACCGCCATGTCGGCGGTCAGATTCGAGCCGTCGCGCACGTTCGCGGTCTCGCGATAGGGGGAATCGGTGCCGGACACGTCGTGGTGGTCGCGGCCGAGCACGATGGGGGCCGTCACGCGGCCGTCGCGGATGGCGTCGTTGAAGGCGTGCGCGATGCGGCGGCGGCCTTCCTCGTCCGCGTAGAGGATGCGGGCCTGCGAGCCGACCACCAGATGGTATTCGCGCGCCTGCCGGATCCACCGCAGGTTGTCGAGCATCTGCTGGCGAATCTCCGGCGCGGCCTCCCGCGCGAGGTCGGCCAGCACGCCGGCGGCGATGGCGTCGGTCGCGTCGAGGTCGGCCGGGTCGCCGCTCGTGCAGACCCAGCGGAAGGGACCGAAACCGCAGTCGAAGCAGAGCGGTCCCATGATGTCCTCGACGTAAGACGGGTAGCGGAAGCCGCCGCCGGCCGCCATCACGTCCGCGCCGGCGCGCTGCGCCTCCAGCAGGAAGGCGTTGCCGTAGTCCCAGAAGCGCATGCCGCGGGCGCTCATCGCGTTGATCGCATCGACGTGCGTCCGCAGCGACTCCTGCACGCGCGCCTTGAAGCCGGCGGGATCGGCCGCCATCAGGGCGTTGGCCTCGTCGAAGGAGAGGCCGGCCGGGTAATAGCCGCCCGCGTAGGGGTTGTGCAGGCTCGTCTGGTCGCTGCCCAGCTCCACCTCGGCGCCGGCCCTCACGAGGCGCGCCCACAGGTCGACGACATTGCCCAAGTAAGCGAGGGAAACGGCCTGTTTCCCGCGGCGCGCCCGGTCGACGCGCGCGAGCAGTCGGTCGAGATCGGTCTCGACCTCGTCCACCCAGCCCTGGGCGTGGCGCTTGCTCACGGCCGCGGGGTTGACCTCCGCGACGACCCCGACGGCGCCCGCGATGACCGCCGCCTTGGCCTGCGCGCCGCTCATGCCGCCCAGCCCGGAGCTCACGAACACCTTGCCCGCCAGTCCGTCGTCGCCGCGCAGGCCCAGGTAGAGGCGGCCGGCGTTGAGAATCGTGATGGCCGTGCCGTGCACGATGCCCTGGGGCCCGATGTACATGTAGCTGCCGGCCGTCATCTGGCCGTACATCGTCGCGCCCAGCGCGGCCAGACGCGCGTAATCGTCGGGCGAGCTGTGATTCGGGATCGTCAGACCGTTCACGACGACCACGCGCGGCGCGTCGGAATGCGACGGGAAAAGACCCTGCGGGTGGCCGGAGTTCACCACGAGCGTCTGCTCGTCGGTCATCTCGGAGAGGTACCGCATGCTCAAGAGGTACTGCGCCCAGTTCTGGAACACCGTGCCGTTGCCGCCGTAGGTGATCAATTCGTGGGGGTGCTGCGCGACGGCCGGATCGAGGTTGTTCTGGATCATCAGCATGATCGCCGCCGCCTGCGGGCAGCGAGCCGGATACTCGGACAGCGGTCGCGCCCGCATCGGGTAGGCCGGGCGGTAGCGCCGCATGTAGACGCGACCGTCCTCGCGCAGCTCGTGCGCGAATTCGGGCGCCAGGCTCGCGTGCAGCGCGGGCGGGAAATAGCGCAGGGCGTTGCGCAGGGCCAGCCGCAACTCGGTCGGCGACAGGGTCAGCGGCCGGCGCGGGGCGTGGCTGATTCCCGACTCCGCGGGCGGCGGGTCCGGGATGCCGTCCGGGATGCCGCGGCGGATGGCGGCCTGGAAATCGCTGGGCGTCGACACAAGGGACACGGGGGCCTCCTCGCTGGATGACGGTCCCAACATAGCACCCCGGAGCCCTGCCGGGAAACCCGGCTCGTCTTGACCGCCGTCCGTTCCGGCGGCACAATGCGTGCCGGGGCCGCGCCGAGGTCGCGTGCCCGCGAAGGGAGGAATCGCGATGTCTCAGCTGATCCAGCGGATGCTGCGCGCCGCCCGGCTCGAGGCGGCTTTCTACGAGGAGGTCGAGGCGGACCGCTCCGCCCTCGGGCAGGCGGTGCTGGTGGTGGTGCTGGCGAGCGTCGCCGCGGGCATCGGCGTTCCGGGGGCGCGCACGCTCGGCGGCATGATGGCCGGCGTGTTCAGCGCCCTGCTGGGGTGGTTTCTGTGGTCGTGGTTGACGTGGCTGATCGGCACCAAGCTCCTGCCGGCGCCCGAGACGGAGGCCGACTATGGGCAGCTGTTGCGCACGATCGGCTTCGCCTCCACGCCGGGACTGCTGCGCGTCTTCGCCGGGCTGCCGCTCGTCGGGAGCCTGATTCTGGCCGTCGCGCAAGTCTGGATGCTGGCCGCCATGGTGGTGGCCGTGCGGCAGGCCTTGGATTACCGCGGCACGGGTCGCGCGATCCTGGTCTGCCTGTTCGGCTGGCTCGTGCAGTTCGTGATCCAGATCGTGCTCCGCTTAGCCCTGGCCGGCGGGGCCGGCTATACCGCCGCATGAGGAAGAGAGCCGACATGACAAGGCTGCTGTGCGCCGCTTCTGCCCTGATCGTTTGGGCCTCCGCCGCGGGAGTGGTCGCCGCGCCCGCCGAGCCGGCGTTCCCCGCGCGGCCCGGTGGGGCGGTCTACAAGCCCGCCTACCGCTTCCCCATCATCGAGGCGATCGAATCGCGACGGGACTCGCTACAGGCCCTGCGCGACGCGGCGCGCGATTCGGTGGACGCGGGGTACGCTCAAACCGCGCGCCGCCAGCGGGACGAGGCCCTTTCCCTGCGCGTGGATTGGCGCGGCGTGCGCAAGCCCTCCGGTCCGGAGGCGTTCGGGGCGACCTTCCACTTTCCGCCGGTCGCGCAGTACGACACGGGCACCTGCTGGGCCTTCTGCTCGACGTCGTTCTTCGAGTCGGAGGTCGCCCGCCTGACCGGCCGTCGCGTGAAGTTGTCCGAAATGTGGACCGTTTACTGGGAATACGTGGAGAAGGCGCGCCGTTTCGTGCAGGAGTACGGGCACTCGCCGGTCGTGGAGGGCTCGCAGGACCACGGGACTCAGGAAATCTATCGCCTCTACGGCGCCGTGCCCGCGGAGGTCTACGCCGGCGTGCTCGCTCCCGAGGGGCTTCACGACCATCCGCCGCTGCGGGACGAGATCTGGGAGTACCTGCAGTACGTGCAGGCCGGAGACTACTGGCTGGAGGACCAGGTCGTCGCGTGCGTGCGCGGCATTCTCGACAGGCGGCTGGGAACGCCGCCCGAGACCTTCGTCTACGCGGGCGAGACCTACACCCCGCGCCGTTTCCTGAGCGAAGTGCTGCGGCTCGACCCCGACGACTACGTCAACTGCATGTCCACGTTGAAGCAGTCCTTCGGGCCGGGCGCGCTGCTGGACGTGCCCGACAACTGGCGCCGCAAGTCCGACTACGTGAATCTGCCGCTCGACGAATTCTACCGCGTGGTGAAGGAGACGGTGCAGGGCGGGGGCACGGTGTCGATCGGCGGCGACACGTCCGAGCCGGGCATGGATGGCCTGGAGGACGCGGCGATCATTCCGGAGTGGGACATCCCGGCCGAGCACATCGGGCAGGACGCCCGCGAACTGCGCATCGTCAACGGAGCGACGGGGGACGACCACGGCGTGCACATAGTCGGTTTCCTGCGCCACGGCGGCCGCGACTGGTTCCTGGCGAAGGACAGCAACCGCAGCAGCCGCTTGGGCCAATTCAAGGGTTATTTCTTTTACGACGGCGATTACGTGCGCCTGAAGATGCTCGCCTGCCTGGTGCCGCGCGAAGCCCTGGCGCGGGTTCGTCCGCAATGGGCGCAGCGATAGCGGTCTCGGGCGCCGTCAGCGGCGGCGCCCGCTTCCCATGAGCGAACCGAGCACGCCGCGGATGAGTTGACGGCCCAGCGCGCTGCCGACCGAACGCGCGGCGCTCTGCGCGAGGGCCTTGGCCAGTTTCTCCGATTCGCCGGCCGGCTCGCGCCCGCCCGACCCGCGGGGGGGCGGCGCAGCTTCGACCCGCGCCGCGGCGCGGCGCGCGAGCATTTCGTAGGCCGAGTCGCGGTCGACGGCCTGTTCGTAGTGGCCGCGCACCACGGAAGCGCGCAGGACGGCGTCGCGTTCCGAGTCCGTCAGGGAGCCGAGCCGGCTGGTCGGCGGCAGGATCAGCGCGCGGTCCACGATCCCGGGACGCCCCTCTTCGTCGAGCAGCGACACGAGCGCCTCGCCCACGCCCAGTTCCGTGATGGCGGTCGCGACGTCGAGGTCGGGGTTGGCGCGGAAGGTCTGCGCGGCCGCCTTCACGACCTTCTGGTCGCGCGGCGTGAAGGCCCGCAGGGCGTGCTGCACGCGGTTGCCGAGTTGCCCGAGCACGGCCTCGGGCACGTCGAGCGGGCTCTGCGTGCAGAAATAGACGCCGACGCCCTTCGATCTGATCAGGCGCACGACTTGTTCGATCTTCTCGAGCAGCGCCGAGGGGGCGTCGTCGAACAGCAGATGCGCCTCGTCGAAAAAGAAGACGAGCCGCGGCTTGTCCGGATCGCCCGCCTCGGGGAGCCGCTCGAACAGTTCGGCGAGCAGCCAGAGCAGGAGGGTCGCGTAGACCTTCGGCGCCTCCATCAGGCGCTCGGCCGCCAGCACGTTGACCACGCCGTGCCCCCGCGGGTCGGTCTGCATCAGGTCCTCGAGCTCGAGAGCCGGCTCGCCGAAGAGATGCCCGCCTCCCTGTTCCTCCAGGGCGAGCAGGGCTCGTTGAATGGCGCCGACGCTGGCCGGTGAAATCGTGCCGTACCGATTGCGGTAGCTCGACGCGTTGTCGCCCACGTGCTGACAGAGCGCGCGCAGATCCTTGAGATCGAGCAACAGCAAACCCTCGTCATCGGCCACGCGGAACACGAGCTGCAGCACGCCGCTCTGGATTTCGTTCAGGTTCAGCAGGCGGCCGAGCAGCAGGGGGCCCATCTCGGACACCGTCGCGCGCACGGGATGGCCCCGCGTCCCGAACACATCCCAGAACGCGACGGGGCAGGCGGCGGCGACCCAGCCGTCGAGCCCCAGCTTCGCGACCCGCTGCGCGATGCGCTCGTCGTCGCCGCCCGCCGCAGACAGGCCCGCCAGGTCGCCCTTGACGTCGGCCATGAACACCGGCACGCCCAGACGGCTGAAGCCCTCGGCGAGCACGCGCAGCGAGACGGTCTTGCCCGTGCCGGTCGCGCCCGCGATCAGGCCGTGACGGTTGGCCAGTCGCGGCAGCAGCAAGTGATCGCGCGTTCCGCGCGCGACGAGGATCGGCTCGATCATGGCTGCCCTCCACGCGCGTGGCGCCGCTCAAGCGAGCGGCGTCTCGTTCCAGGTCAGTTCGATGCCGCGGCGGCGCAGCTGCGCCAGCAGCGCCTCGACCGGCACGACGAGTTCCTGTGGGTGCGCTCCCGGCGCGTCGATCTGACGGGAAGCGAGCATCTGCGCGATGATCGCCACCGGATAGCCGGTCGTGCGCATCATGGCCGAGATGTTGTTCTTCCTGTCGTGGTAGTCGATGATCTGCACCGAACGGCGCAACCGGCGACCCTCGCTGACACCCGCACATTCCACGCGCAGCAGCACGAGGTCCTCGTCGTCGACGGTCAGAGCGCGGACGAGCATCTCGGCCAGGAAATCTCGCGGGCGCAGCTCGCAACCGTCCACCCTCACCTTGTCGCTGCCGGTCAGGCCCAGCTCGACCAGCGTCCGGATTTTTTCGGCATGGCCGCGGTAGCGGATCGTCTTGTAGTCCAGGTCGCGCACCTTGCCGGCCAGCGTGAGCGGCAGGGTGGAGACGCCGCCCGAGGTGTGGAAGGCCTCCAAACTCGTCAGGGGAGGGGGGAAGGAGAGCGTCTCGACCTCGCTCAAAGCCGGCACGTAACGCGGCTCTCCGTCGCGCACGACGAGGCACGGCTCGATGTATTCGTTGATGAGCCCCTGTACGGAGAAGACCAACATGTAATCGAGGGGGGGGCGCGGATGCTGGGGCAGCCCGCCCACGCGCAACCGCAGTTCGTCCACGCTGGCGAACTGGCCGTGGAGGTGATGGCCCAGGATGCCGGCCAATCCCGGCGCGAGCCCGCAGTCGGGGATGACGGCGACTCCGCTCGCGCGCGCCAAGTCGTCCAGGGCGAGCTGTTTCTTCACGATCTCGAAATTGCCGCCGAGATCGACGAAATGAGACCGGAGCTCGATCGCCATTCGCGACAATTCGACGTTGTGCCAGTAATTGACCGCGCTGATCACGACATCCGCTTCCTCGACCAGGGGCGCCAGCGCAGTGTGGTCGCGGACATCGGCGGCCACGGTCCGCGCGCGCGCGTCGTTCAAGCGGCCGGCGAGCTCGCCCAACCGGCCGGCGTCCTGATCGCAGATGGTCAGGCCCCGAGTTCCTTCCGCGTGCTTCAGGAGGTCGAAGGCGATGGCCGTGCCTTGCAGCCCGGCGCCCAACAACAGGTACTTCATGCCGTCTTGGCCCCTTTGCTGTGTTTCCGCAAGCCCAGGACGGGCCGCAGTCTACAACGACGCCGCGCCGCGGGCAACACGCGGAGCGTCGCCGCCCCCGGACGTTTCGCGGAGAGGCCTTTACGGTCCGGACCCGGCCCGCTAGACTACTCGATCACGTGGCCAGGCGTCGCGCCGCGAGACCCGGAAAAAGGAGCCACAATGGAGAGCAAGGTCCTGCAGAAGAATCTCCTGGAGTTGATCCGCCGGACCAGTGCCGAACTGCCGGACGACGTCGTGCGCGTGATCGAGAAGGGCTGGCGGCGGGAAGAGGCCGGCTCCAACGCCAAGTACGCGCTGAAGGTCGTGCTCGACAACATCAAGCTGGCGAAGAAGAAGTCTCAACCGCTGTGCCAGGACACCGGGACCATCATCTGCTACGCGGAGCTGCCCGCCTGGCTGCCGCAGGCGAAGTTCGAGTGCGCGTTCGAGGCCGCGGTGGTGCAGGCGACGGAGGTCGGCTACTTGCGCCAGAATTCAGTCGACTCGCTGACGGGCAAGAACTCCGGCAACAACTTGGGGCCGGGCAGCCCTTCCTTCCACTGTTCCCCGGCCAAAGGAAGGGCGCTGACGGCGCGCCTGATCCTCAAGGGGGGCGGCTGCGAGAATGTCGGGATCCAGTACAGCCTGCCCGACGGCCGCGTCGGGGCGGGCCGCGATCTGGCGGGCGTGCGCCTGTGCCTGCTCGACGCCGTGCACCAGGCCCAAGGCAAGGGGTGCGGCCCGGGCATTCTCGGCGTGTGCATCGGAGGCGATCGGGGGTCGGGTTACGTGGTCTCCAAGGAGGAGCTGTTCCGACCTCTCGACGACGTGAATCCCGACCCTCGGCTGGCCAAGCTCGAAAAGCAGATCATGAAGGATGCGAACGAGTTGGGCATCGGGCCGATGGGCTTCGGCGGATCCACGACGCTGCTCGGCTGCAAGATCACGCACCGCAACCGCCTACCAGCGTCGTTTTTCGTTTCGGTCTCTTACATGTGCTGGGCGTTCCGCCGCAACGGCATCGTCCTGTCCGAGTCTGGGAAGATCACACGCTGGCTCTACGACAGCTGACCCGCAGGCGCGAGGAGACGATCATGCTGCTCGAAGCTCCGTTCACCGAGGACAAGATCCGCGCCCTCAAGGTCGGCGACATGGTGGAGATCACCGGTGTCGTCTTCACGGGACGGGACGCGGTGCACACGTATCTGCACCAAGGCGGCGCGTCGCCCGTCGATCTGAGCGACGGCATCATCTATCACTGCGGCCCGGTCGTGGTCAAGGAGGGCGGGCGCTGGGTCGTGAAGGCCGCCGGACCGACCACGTCCGCGCGTGAAGAGCCCTATCAGGGCGACATCATCCGCAAGTTCCGACTGCGCGGCGTGATCGGCAAGGGCGGCATGGGGCCCAAGACGCTCGCCGCCTGCCGCGAAACCGGCGCGGTGTACCTGCACGCGATCGGCGGAGCCGCCCAGGTGTTGGCCGAGAAGGTGATCGCGGTCGAGGGCGTCCATCTGATGGAGAAGTTCGGTTCGCCCGAGGCGATCTGGGTTTTCCGGGTGGCGCGCTTCCCGGCCGTGGTCACGATGGATTCGCACGGCAATTCACTCCACGCCAGGGTGCTGGCCGAGTCCGAGGCGGCGCTGGGACGAGTCCGTCAGGGCGCCTGATCCCCACGCAACGGCGCGGCGCGCCGGAGCCGCGGAAGGCGGCCAGAGCCAGGGAGGACAGTTTGGCGAACGACCATTCCGGCAAGATGCCCGGCGACGGCGAGACCACTCTCGCCCAGCTGCTGGCCGTGTTCTGGAGGCGGCGGCTGATCGTGCTGGGACTGACCGGACTCGGCCTGCTCGCGGGGGTCGTGTACATCATCGTGACCAAGCCCCTCTATCGAGCCACGGCCTCGGTGCGCCCAGGGATCACCGCGTACACGGAGCAGGGCGGTCCCGTGCGCGAATGGAAGCTGAAGGACATCACGTTCTGGTTCGAGCACGGCATGTACGCCGATCCGGTGCGCGAGGCGCTCGGGTGGCCGCGCGGCTGGCCGGCTCCCATCATCGACGCCCGCTTCATCGCGCGCGGCTCGCAGAACATCCAGGGCGGCGATGTCGTCACGCTCCAGACGCTTTCGCCTGAGCCTCAGGTCGCGGCGCGCATCCTGGACCTGGCGATCGACGCGTTCAACGCGTTCGCGGCGGCCGATTCCGTCGCGAGCGGTCTGGCCTTGACGCGCGCCGGTCTCGACATCCGCCTGGCCGGCCTGGAAACCGAGCGAGTCAGGCTGGAGACGAAGCGCCAACGCATCGATCTCAACATCGCCGAAACCCGCCAACAGTTGGCCGGGTTCGACGCCTCGCGGCAGCGCGTGGAGCTCCAGTTGGAAGAGATCGAATCCGCCAATCGCCTGCGGCGCAGCCTGCTCGCGGAAGCCGAGGCGCAAGCGAAAGCCGCGGGGGGGAGCCGCGAGCGACTCGAGGCCTCGGCGATGCCGGCCGCCGCCGGCACCGCGGCCGCGAGCGCCCTCGCGCTGCGCCGTTTCGAGCAGCGCAACCGAGCGTTGGCGGACAGCCTGCGCTACGAGATCGAGATCGCCGCTTCCGCCGTGATCGATCTGAACTTGAGGCGCGACGTGGATCTGGAGAGAGAACGGTCCGCGATCCTCACGCGTCTGGGCGATCTGCAACTGCAGCGCGAACGGGACTACGAGACGGAACGGGCCACGCTCGAACAGACCGCTCGAGGTTACGTCGCGCAGCTGACGGCTCTCTCACCGCTGGAGCGCATCGGCAAGACCCATGTGACCATTCGCCCGGTGCGCCCGCGCAAGCTGCGCGCCGTGGCCCTGCTCACGGTCGCGGGGGCTTTCGCGTCGCTGGCCTTTGCCCTGGCCTGGGACTACGTCGCGACGCATCGCGACGAGATCCGCGGACGCCGGGATTCCGCCTGAGCCCGCCCGCGGGCCGCGCGGGCGGCCGGCGAGCCATGGACCGATGCGCGGCCGAAGCAGCATCTTTCGCGATCTGGGCATCCTGACCGCGGCGCAGATCGCGGCGCAGCTGCTGAATCTCGTCGCTCTCGTCTACATCGCGCGACAGGTCGGCGCCCGCTGGTTCGGCGTCTTGCAGATCGGCGTGGCCGTCTCGGCCTACGCGCTCATCACGGCAGAATGGGGCATGTTCAACACGGGCATCCGCGAGATGGCCCGGCTCGAGCGGAAGGACGAGGTGCTCGCCTACGCGCGCCGCCACACCGGGCTGCTGGCGGCGCTCGCGTGCATCGTGCTGCTGGTCGGCGGCGCCGTGCTGCCGCGATTCCCGTTCTTCGACGAGGATCCTTGGGTATATGCGCTCTACCTGCTGGCTGTCGTGCCGCAGGTCTGGATGTTGGACTGGGTCGGCGTCGGCCTGGAGCGCATGACCTGGGTCGGCGTCGCCAAGGTCACGCGCAGCCTCGTCTATGCCCTGGCGGTGCTGTGCCTGCTGGCGCCGCTGGACGGCTGGCTCGGTTGGCCGGCCTGGCGATGGGTGCCGGCCCTGCTGCTCCTCTCGCTGTCGGCCGGCGATGTCGTGATCGGCCTGTGGCTGACGCGCTGGTTGGGCGAACCCGTCTGGCCGGTCTGGGGGGGGCGTCGCGACTGGCGCACCCGGTTAGGGGCGGCGGGCCCGATCGGGGCGGCCATCGTGGTGATGCGCCTGCTGCTGAACATGGACGTGCTCGTCTTGGGAATCTTTCGCCAGCCGGAGGAGGTCGGCGCCTACGCCGCGGCGGCCAAACTGCTGTTCGTCCTGGTGATCGCGGTCGAGGTGCTCTGGAGCGCTCTGCTGCCCCGCCTCTCGAGGCTATGGCAGGAGTCGCCGGCACGCTTCCGCGCCCGCCTATCGCTCTACTTCGGCCTGCTGGTCGCAGGCTTCGCGCCCGCAGCCGCTGCGGGGGTGGCGGTCGGCCGGCCGCTCATGCACGCCGTGTACGGCCAGCAATTTCCCGGCGCGGGCGAGGTCTTTCAAATCCTGAGCGTGTCCTATCTTCTGCTGGCGGCGAGCGCATTCTTCGGCAACGCGCTGGTGGCCTGCGATCGCCAGCGCGACGCTTTCCCGCCCGTGTTGGCCGGCGCCGCCGTCGGACTGATCGGCACGTTTCTGCTGGCGCCGCGCGGCGGCGGGGTGGGCGCGGCCTGGGCCATGCTCGGGGCGCACGCGGTCTTGTTGGCCGCGACCGGATGGGTCGCGAGGCGGATCCTCGAACGCGCCCTGCTGGCGACGGTCGCGCTCTGCTGCGGCGCGGCCGGGCTCATGGGGCTGGCCATCGGCGCCTGGACCGGCGCTTGGCCGTTGCCCGCGAGGATCCTGGCCGGCGCGATCCTTTACGGGGCCGTGATTGCCCGTCCCCTGTGGAGCTGGGCGCGCCGGGCTCGGGCGGTTGCCGCTTGACAGGTGGCCCGGGGCGGGGAATTCTGCGCAGCAGGGCGGGCATGTCGAAGATGAGGCCTCCTCGCCCGGTGCGTCCTCAACCGAAACGAGGGTTTGGGAGATGAAACGTGTCCTACTGTCCGCCGCCGTCCTGCTGCTGGCGGTGACCATGCTGCTGGCCGGTTGCGGCAAGAAAGAAGGGGCCGGCGCCGTGAAGAAGGACGAGTCCGCCGCGGGGGGTCTGCAGATCAAGGATGTCTCGCCCGGCATCGGCCAGGAGGCGAAGTCCGGAGACTACGTTATCGTGGATTATTCCGGCTGGCTGTGGGTGAACGGCGCCAAGGGGAACAAATTCGACAGTTCGCTCGATCGGGGCACGCCGTTCGTGTTTCCGCTGGGGGCCGGCCGCGTGATCGCCGGCTGGGACCAGGGAGTGCGCGGCATGAAGGTCGGCGGAACGCGCGAGTTGATCATCCCGCCCGAGTTGGCCTACGGCGACCGCGCAACCCAGAGCATCCCTGCCGGCTCGACGCTCATGTTCGAGATCAAGCTCCTGGGCATCCCCGGCGTGACCAAGACCGACGTGGTCGTGGGCGGTGGTCCCGAGGCCCGCGCGGGCGACGTGGTGGATGTGCACTACACGGGCTGGCTCTGGGTCGATGGCAAGAAGGATCGCAAGTTCGACAGTTCGCTGGATCGCAACGAACCGTTCCAATTCCCCCTCGGCAACGGCCAGGTGATCCCGGGCTGGGACGTCGGGGTCGTGGGCATGAAGGTCGGCGGCGAGCGCACGCTGATCATTCCACCGGAACTAGCCTATGGGAAGCGTGGAGCGGGAGGAGTGATCCCGCCGGACGCGACGCTCTGCTTCGACGTCAAGCTCCTGAAGGTGATGGGCAAGGAGTGATCCGTCTGCCGGCGCCCCTTCCGGCAGGAAGTCGGCGTGGACAGCGCGTTTCATGGCCGGCGCCTCCAGCCCGCCCGAGGGGGTCGGACGCGGCCCGGCTTCGTGCCCGGAGGATTCGCCGCCCGGGAGAGCAAGGTGGCGGCGGCGGCGGCGAGCGAGAGCCCTGCCAGAAAGAGCCAGGCGCCCGGACCGAGTCTCACGCTCACCCCGTCCTGACCACTGCTGGCTCGGACGCCCAGCGTAAGCAGCGTTCCCAGCAAGACCACGAGCCAGGCCTGCCAGCGCCAGGCGCGCAGCAACACCGCGACGGATGCGTACCGGACGGCGCCGGGCCAGACCAGCACCGGCAGCAACGACAGCAGCAGCGCCGCCGGGAAGGCGATCCCGCACAGGGCCACCGCCGCGGCCGACGCCCAGCGTCCTTCGCGCGCGAGGAACGAGGCCAAATCGGGCAGCGGCAGGGCTCGCGCCAGCGGAACCATCAGCAGCCGCCGGCTGCCCGTGAAAAACGGCATGGCCATGGACGCGGCCACCATCGCCACCCCGCCCAAACCGCACACCCGTCCCATGATGTTTGGTCCGATCAGGCGCTTTCCCATCCCCAATCTCCCCGCGTCGAGGCGGCCAGCCGGCGCCGGAAGACAGCCTGTCACGCGACGATCGGGGTGTCAACGTACGCCAGGCCGCCGGGCAGCCCGTTGAATTCGGCTTGACAAAGAGCCCGGGCGGAATATCAATGAACGCGCGAATGAGAGGTGGGCAAGCCCGTACGAGATCGCCCAGGGGCCGGCTGCGGCCGGCCATGGACGGGCCGCACGGCGGTGTGTGAGGAAGCGGTGCCGGTCAGCGATCCGAAAGAGCGGGGTGTACCTCTAAGACCATGGCCGTTGCTCACGGGGCGTGTGTAGGCGATCCGCGCTTGCGCTAGCCCCTGTTGTCTTAAGGGGTAAAAAATCCGTCCTGGGGAGAGAGTGCACGAAAGGAGTGCCGCGATGTCGAAACGTACGATGGTGTTGGTCCTGGCTGCGATGACGTTGCCCCTGCTGTGGGGTTGCAGCAAGCCGCCCGAGCTCGAGATTCAGAACGCGAACACCGCCATTCAGGCTGCCCGCGCAGCGGAGGCCGAGGAGTATGCTCCCCGGTCGTTGACCGTGGCTCAGGACACCCTGAATGCCGCCATGGCGCTGAAGGAGGAGCAGGACGGCAAGTTCGCCCTCTTCCGCAGCTACGGCAAGGCGAAGGCGCAGTTCGTCCGCGCCGAGGCGCTGGCCCAGAGGGCGACCGCCGATGCACAGGCCGAGAAGGAGCGTGTGCGCCTTGAGGTCGCCAACCTTCTGACCACGACCCGCGCGGCGCTCGACTCCACCGCGGCGCTGCTGGCGCAGGCCCCCGTGGGCAAGGGCAACAAGGCCGACATCGAGCTCATCCGCAACGATCTGGGCAACGTCGAGATCCGCTTCACCGAGGCGAAGGCGGAGTTCGACAGCGGCCGGTACAAGAGTGCCCAGGCCAAGGTCGAGGCGGTTATGAACGACGCCAATCGTCTGATGAACGAGATCAGCCTGGCGGTGGCCAAGAAGACGGGCCGGCGCTAGCCAGCCGGACATTCGCCGCCGATGATTTGAGGGGGGAGCCGCCGGGCGTCCCCCCTCGCTCGCAATCAGCGACCGAGACACCGATCGACACCGGAACGAGAGGGAGCTGTGACGCGTTCCAAAGGTGCCCGGCCCCGAACGTTGTGTCTGCTGGCCGCGCCGGCGCTTTTGTTGCTGGCAGGATGCCAGGACCCACCGACCTCCCGGCTGCAATCGGCCAAGTTCGCTCTGGAAACCGCGCAACGTTCGGGTGCCCTCAAGCACGCCGAGCCCGCCTACCGTGCCGCCGAGTCGCTTCTGCACGTCGGTTGGATGGAGATGGCGCGGCAGAAGGGCAAACTGCCCCCCTTCCGTGACTTCGCGGTGGCCGAGACCCTGTTCAGTCAGTCGACCAGGCTGGCCAACCGGGCGTCGCGGGATGCGCTGGCCAAGACTCGCAGCCTGGAGCGTCTCGCCAGCGCGGCCATCGCGGGGCTCGCCTCGGAACTGACGGCCTACCGGCGCTCCCTCGACGGCGATCTGACCCATTTCCCGGCGGAGGCCGCCTACTCGAGCAGCTCCATGGCCCTGCAGACGGCCCGCCGGCTGTTCGCGCGGGGCGAGTACGCCGCCGCGCGCACCGAGGTCGAACTGGGCAGGCGCAAGCTGCGGCAGGTGGCCCAGCACCTCGCGCAACGCGGCACCGAGGAGGCTCCGCTGCTCGCCGCGTGGCGGCGCTGGGTGAACGAGACAGTGGCCGCGTCGCGCGGCACGGGCGGCAAGGCGATCGTCGTCGACAAGTCCGATCACCGGGCTTACCTTCTGGAAGCCGGGCGAATCGTGCGCAGCTACGCCGCCGATTTCGGGTACAACCCGGCGCGTCAGAAGATGCATGCCGGCGATGGCGCCACGCCGGAGGGTCGGTACCGGATCACGCACGAGCTCCAGCGGAGCCGGTACTACAAGGCCCTGCGGCTCGACTACCCGAACGACGAGGACCGGCGGCGGTACCGCGAGGCACACCGAAGCGGGCTCGTGAAGGCTTCCATTGGCGGCTTGATCGAAATCCACGGCGAAGGAGGGCGCGGCGAGGACTGGACGATGGGCTGCGTCGCGCTGACCAACTCGGACATGGACCACCTGATGCGGCAGGTGGGGGTGGGAACGCCCGTCACGATCGTCCGCCGCGCCGAAAATTGGCCATGAATCGTCGCGCGCGCGTCGGTCTGCTTCTCGTTCCGTTGCTGATCTTGCTGGCGGTCGCCGGGGTGGCCGTCCGGCTGCTGGTTTTTCCGCCGCCGCCTCCCCTCGCCCCGGAAGTGATTTCGCTGGACACGGCCGAGTTCCCGCTCCTCTCGGAAGATCCCCGCAAGGCGAAGAAGGAGCTCGAACAGGCGCGCCGCGCGCTGGCCAAGCTGATCCCGAAGGGCGAATACATCGTCATCAACACGCATGCGAACATCGCGCAGATGAGGCTCGGGGAGAAGGTTCTCCTGCAGGGGGTCTGCTCCACGGGTTCAGGAGGCGCGCTGACGGACTCGCTCACGGGTCAGAAGTGGATCTTCAACACCCCTCACGGCGTGTTCCGCATCCAGAACAAGCTCAAGGACCCGATCTGGCGCAAGCCGGACTGGGCGTTCGTGGAGGAGGGGGAGCGGCCTCCGCGCGACGTGAGCGAGCGCTTCGACTTCAACGTCATGGGCGATTACGCGATGGGCTTCGGCGATGGGTATTTCATCCACGGCACGATTTACGAGCGCCTGCTCGGAATCAGCGTCACGCACGGTTGCGTGCGGCTGGGTTCCGACGACCTGAAGAAGTTCTATGACCGAACCAAGCCGGGAACGCCCGTCTACATCTTCTGAGCCCGCCCGCGCGGTCGTGATGGCGCGGCGCGTGTCGCGGTCGCCCCGGCGCCCCCGCGGGCCACGTCGCGTGTTGCTGGCGATCGCGGCCATCGGCCTGGCCGCCGTGGCGGCCATGTTCAGCCCGCCGGTGGCCAAATTCTGGCGCCAGGGCGAGGAGGGGACGGGCCACGAGCAGGTCCCGGCCGCACGGCAGGCCAGCGCGGAACCGACCGCCGCGCCGCCGGCGAAATCCGCCGGCGCGCCCGCCCGGCCGGGTGCCGAGCGCTACCGCGACGCGGCCGAGTACCAGTATCTGCAGGCGGAATTGCAGTTGGCCGCGACCGGCAAGCCATACGCCGTCTTCATCTGGGAAACGCAGCCGCGCGCGGAGGTGCGGCTCAAGGGCGCCACGGTGGCCGCGCTGCCGATGCGCGTGGAGGGCGGCGAGGAGGCGGTCCGCCGCTTCCGCGACCGCTTCCGTGGCCCGCAGCGGCGGGTCCTGCGCGGGATCCTGCAGAAGTATCTCTACATGGCGCAGGACCAGACGCCCGACTCGGTGCTCACCATCGTCGGCAACGTGCTGAACATGGACCCGGAAGTGTTGCAGAGGCATCTGCCGGAATGGTTCGAGTTGAAATGGCGCAACGACCTGGTGCTCGAGGTGCGCGCCGACGTCAAGGGCAAACCCGTGGAGGGGGTCGATCTGCGGATCGTCCGGCTGCAACAGACGCTCCGGCGCCCCTTCGGCGAAGTGCGGTTGCGCGTGCACATGGATCGCGCCGATGCCCTCACCCTCTACCGGCTGGCCGGCCCGGGCTTCCCGACGCTCAGCCGCCTTCCGTGAGCGTCGGCGGCCAGACCTCGGCGGCGCCTGTCCCTACCGGCTCGGGTCGGATCGGCGCCGTTCGGCGGTGAAGCGGTCGACCTGCCGCTGATAGTCCGCGTTGGCGGGGTCGGCCACGGCGGCTTGCCGCGCGGCGACAAGGGCGCCGCGGGGGTTGCCGCGCGCCAGTCGGATCTCCGCCAGCGTGTCGAGGATCTGGGCCCGCTCCTCGTTGTCGGTGGCCAACTCGGCCCCACGCCGGGCCAGCTCTTCCGCCTCCGCCAAGTTCACCCGGTTCTCGAAACACCACCAGGCGAATTGGTTGAGCCGGCGCGCGTCATCCTGCCAGCCGGGCGGCAGCGTCTGCCGCTTGAGCACGACGGCTCGCTCCCGGTCCCCCTCGACATGGAGGGCGTGCTCGACGAGCAGCGCGCGGCGGTCGGCGACCAGCGCGCCGCTCACATCCGCAGTCCGCGCGACGGCCTGCTCCAAATACGGGTGCCGCAACGCGGGGGTCTCGCTGCGCTGCGCCTCCAGATTCATAAAATGGGCGGCGGTCAGCAGCTGCGCGGGCGTTCGATCCGGGCGCGCGAAGACGGCGTCCGCCGCCGCGCGCAGCTCCTCGAGCGTGGCGGTCCGGCGCCGGAAGCCCAGCGCCAGCGCCTCGAAGATCGGGAAGGCCTGATCGTCGGCCGGATCGAGCGCGGCGGCCTGGCGGAAACTGGCGACGGCCGCCCGCGCTTCGCCCCGTCCGAGCATGACCTGACCGATCTTGACCGCGTCGCGCACGTTCGGCTGCTGTGCCAGACGTGTCTGCCGTTGTCCGATGGTGACCGGATCGGCCAGGCCAGCCGCCAGGGCGTCGATCATGGCCGCCGATCCGCCGTAGCCGACGATCCGATCGATCTCCTCGCCGCTGGCGTCCACCAGCACGAAGGTCGGATAACCGCGGACGCTGTAGCGAGCGGCCAGCTTGGGCCCTTCCCCCTTTTCGGCGTTCACCGGCTGGAGAACGACGGAGGCGAGAGCCTTCTGGAGTTCCACGACGGTGTTCGCCTCCCGGGCGAACAGTTTGCACCAGCTTCACCAGTCGGTGTAGAAGTCGATCAACACCGGTTTGCCGTCGGCGGCGGCCTGCCGCAGCACGTCTTCGAACGGCATCTCGGCGGCGGGAGCGCTTGGCGTCGCGCCCGCCAGGACCAACGTGACCAGCAGTGTCGCGGCACCCGGGATCGGGAACATGCAGAGGACCTCCGTGGAAGAAGAGGACGAGCGTGCGCTCTCGCCCGAAATCGAAGCGGGCATTCTAGCAGGCGCCTCGCGCGCGCGCATCGGATTTGTGACGGCGTCTCCGCTTGGCCGGCGCAGGCCCGCCCCGCCGCAATGGCCGGTGCGGTTCGTCGCGTCTGCGCGTATCCTGGGTAGCCGCGCACGAGGCTCTCCCCGCGGCGGCACGGCCGCGGACCCCGTGCCGGGAGCTGTCCCCCTTCCCAGGCGCCGGCTGAGGGCGCCCGCGTCATGCCAGAAGCCGATCGCGAGCCCAACAGCCTGAGCCTCGGCTTCGCCGAACGGCTCTACGCCGCCTGGCTGCGCGATCCGGCGACGGTCCCGGTCTCCTGGCGCGCTTACTTCGCCGCGCGCGGCGACTCTGCGGCAAGCCTGTCACCGGCGGCGCCCGCCGCGCCGCGGGACCAGACGCAACTGGTCGCCCGCCAGAACCGCGTCGACCAGTTGATCCGCAACCACCGCGTGCGGGGCCATCGCCTGGCCGCGCTCGATCCGCTGGGGCAACCCTCTCCGCCGCCGCCCGAGCTCGAGCCGGCGCATTACGGCTTCACGGAGGCGGATCTGGACGACCGCTTCGCCGCCGGATCGCTGTGGCCCGGCGGCACGCTGACCTTGCGCGAGATCCTGGCCCGCTTGCGCAACACGTACTGCCGATCGATCGGCGCGCAGTTCATGCACATCGACGACCTCGCGGTGCGCGAATGGCTGCAGCAGCGCATGGAAGGGACCGAGAACCGGCTCGACCTGCCGCGCGAGGTTCAGCTGCGGGTCCTGACCCGCCTGACCGACGCGGTCATCTTCGAGGAGTTCATCCAGAAGAAGTATGTCGGGGCCAAGAGCTTCTCGCTCGAGGGGGCCGAGAGCCTGATCCCGTTGCTAGACCTGGCGATCGAGCGGGCGGGCGAATTGGGTGTCGAGGAGATCGTGCTCGGCATGGCCCACCGAGGCCGCTTGAACGTCCTGGCCAACGTCCTGGGCAAGAGCGCGCGCCTGATTTTCCGCGAGTTCGAGGACCGCGACGCCGAACTGTACTACGGCAGCGGAGACGTGAAGTACCATCTGGGCTACCACGCCGACTGGTCGACCGCCGGCGGGCGCGACGTGCACGTGGCCATGTGCTTCAATCCGAGCCACCTCGAATACGTGGATCCGGTCGCGCTCGGCCGGGTGCGGGCCAAGCAGGATCGCCTTGGCGACATGGTCCGAGAGCGCAGTCTCGCCCTGCTGATCCACGGCGACGCCGCCTTCGCCGGCGAGGGCATCGTGCAGGAGACGTTGAACCTGAGCGAACTGCCCGGTTACACGGTGGGTGGCGCGCTCCATGTCATCGTGAACAACCAGATCGGCTTCACGACGACAGCCCAGGAGGCGCGATCGACGACGTACGCGACCGACGTCGCGAAGATGCTCCAGATCCCGATATTCCACGTCAACGGCGAGGACCCCGAGGCCGTGGCCCAGGTCGTGCGCCTGGCGCTCGATTTCCGACAGGCCTTCAGGCGCGACGTCGTCATCGACATGTTCTGCTATCGCCGACGCGGTCACAACGAAACGGACGAGCCTGCCTTCACGCAGCCCCTCGCTTACCGCGAGATCCGCGCCCGCCGGCCGGTGCGCGAAGCATACCTGGAGCGGTTGCTGGAACTGGGCGGCATCACCCGGGAGGTCGCCGACGATTTGGCCGTGGCAAGGCGCGAGCATCTCGAGGAGGAACTCTCCGTCGTGCGCGGGGATCTCGAGCGGGAGAACGTGCGCGCCGCTCGCCCCAGCGGCCTGGGACGGATCTGGCAACGCTACGCCGGCGGTCCCGAGGCCGGCATTCCGGACGGCGACACGGCCGTGCCGGAGGCGCGGCTGAGCGAATTGCTGGCCAAGCTCGCCGAGGTCCCCGCGGATCTGCGCGTGCATCCCAAGCTGGCGAAGTGGCTGGAGCAGCGCCGGCAGATGGCCGCCGGGGAGCGGCCGCTGGACTGGTCCGCCGGCGAGGCGCTGGCGCTGGCCACGCTCGCGGCGACCGGCACGCGCGTGCGACTGAGCGGGCAGGACAGCCAACGGGGGACGTTCAGCCATCGCCACGGCGTCCTGCACGACAGCGAGGACGGCCGCGTCTGGATGCCGTTGCGACATCTGGCGCCCGCGCAGGCGCCGGTCGACATCATCAACAGTCCGCTTTCGGAGGCGGGGGTTCTCGGCTTCGAGTACGGCTACAGCATCGCCTACCCCGACGCGCTGGTCGTGTGGGAGGCCCAGTTCGGCGATTTCGTGAACGCGGCCCAGGTCATCGTGGACCAGTTCCTGGCCAGCGCCGAGGATAAGTGGCGCAGCCTTTCGGGTCTGGTGCTGCTGTTGCCGCACGGCTTCGAGGGACAGGGCCCCGAGCACTCCAGCGCGCGTTTGGAGCGTTTTCTGACCCTCGCCGGCGAGGACAATTTCCAGATCGCCGCGCCTTCCACGCCGGCCCAGCTGTTCCATCTGCTGCGGCGGCAGGTCGTGCGTCCCTGGCGCAAGCCGCTGATCGTGCTGACGCCCAAGAGCCTGCTGCGGCATCCGCGCGTCGTGTCCCCGCTGTCCGAACTCGCGACGGGCACGTTCCGGCGGATCATCCCGGACGCGATTCGCCGCGACGGGTCGCCGGCGCGCGTGCTGCTGGCGAGCGGCAAGATGGCCGTCGAGCTGGAGGAGGAACGCCAGGCGCGTGGGCGCCCGGACGTCGCGGTGCTGCGCGTGGAGCAGCTCTATCCCCTGCCGGACGATGCCGTGCGGGAAGCTCTCGCGCCGTACCCGGCGGGCACGCCCGCGATCTGGGTGCAGGAGGAGCCGGTGAACATGGGGGCGTGGCCGCACCTGCGCGCGCGCCACGGCGAGACGCTGCTCGGAAGCTGGCCGCTGTCGGTGATCGCGCGCGCCGAGTCGGCCAGCCCGGCCACCGGTTCGGCCGCGGCCCATCGCCTGGAGCAGCGGCAGATCCACGACCGGGCCTTCACGCCCGCGCGTCCCGCCGGCCCGTCCCGGCGCCGCCGGGCGGCGGCGAAAAAGGAGTCGTGAGACCATGGCTGTCGAGCTCAAAGTGCCCGCGGTGGGTGAGTCGATCACGGAGGTCCAGATCGCGACGTGGTTGAGGTCGACCGGCGAACGCGTGGAGCGCGATGAACCGCTGGTCGAGCTGGAAACGGACAAGGCGACGGTCGAGCTGCCGGCGCCCGTGACGGGCGTGCTGGCGCAGATTCGCAAGGGGCCCGGCGAGACCGCGATGGTAGGCGAGGTCATCGGATTGATCGCGGAGGAGGCGGCCGGGGCGGCCGCCGGCGTGACCCGCGCGGGCGCGGCGCCGGCGTTCGTGATGCCGGCGGCGCAACGGGCGCTCGCCGAACATAGGCTGGATCCTGCGCAGGCCGAGCCGACGGGTCCGGGAGGGCGCCTGCTCAAGGAGGACGTGCAGCGCGCCGTGGCGCAGCGCGCGGCGCAGGCGGCAGCGCCGGCCCCGGAGACGCCCGCGTCTCCGGCGGGGCGCGTCGAGCGCGTGGTGCCCATGTCTCCGCTCCGCAGGCGCGTCGCCGAACGCCTCGTGCAGGCCCAGCAGACGGCCGCCCTGCTGACCACGTTCAACGAAATCGACATGACGGAAGTGCAGGCGCTGCGCCGCCGCCACCAGGAGGAGTTTGTCGCCAAGCACGGGCTGAAGCTCGGTCTGATGTCGTTCTTCGTGCGCGCGACGGTGGAAGCGCTGGGTGACTTTCCCCAGCTCAACGCCGAGGTCCGCGGCACCGATCTCGTCTACCACGATTACGTGGACATGGGGATCGCCGTCGGGGCGGGCAAGGGCTTGGCGGTGCCGGTCCTGCGCGACGCCCAGCGGCTGGGCCTGGCGGACATCGAGCGGGCGATCGCCGACTTCGCGGCGCGCGCGGCGCAGAATCGCCTCGATCTGGCCGAACTGCAGGGCGGAACGTTCACGCTCAGCAACGGCGGCGTCTACGGCTCGCTGCTCTCGACGCCGCTCGTCAACCCGCCGCAAAGCGCCATCCTGGGCCTTCACGCCATCCAGGACCGTCCGGTGGCGCGCGACGGACAGGTCGTGATCCGGCCGATGATGTACGCCGCGGTCACTTATGACCATCGCGTCGTGGACGGACGCGAAGCGGTCACTTTCCTTAAGCTGATCAAGACACGCATCGAGCAGCCCGAGCGGCTGTGCCTGGGCATCTGAGCGGGAGCTGTGATGGGAGACAGGACGCATGATCTGGTGGTGATCGGAGCCGGGCCGGGCGGTTATGTGGCCGCCATCCGCGCCGCTCAACTCGGCATGAACGTCGCGTGCGTGGATCGAGAGGCGGCGCTGGGTGGCACCTGCCTGCGCGTGGGGTGCGTGCCGAGCAAGATCCTGCTCGATTCGAGCGAGCGCTGGCACGAGGCGGCTCACGAGTTGCCGAAGCACGGCGTGACGACGGGAGCGCTGAAGCTGGACCTGGCGGCGCTGCAAGCGCGCAAGGACGGCATCGTGCGGGGGCTGACCGACGGCGTCGCGCAGCTCTTCAGGCAGAACGGCGTGACCCGTTACCACGGCGCGGCGCGCCTGGACGGGCCAGGCCGAGTGATGGTCGAGGGACCCGACGCCGCCATGCTGGTCGCGTCGCGCGTCCTGATCGCCGCCGGCAGCCGCGCGGCGTCGCTGCCGGGCGTCGAGCTCGACGGCGACCGCATCGGAGACAGCACGGCCGCCCTGTCGTGGACCGAGGCGCCCGGGCGGCTGATCGTGATCGGGGCGGGCTACATCGGGATGGAACTGGGGTCGGTCTGGCTGCGTCTGGGCAGCAAGGTCACGGTCGTGGAGTATCTGGACCGCATCCTGCCCGGCACCGACGCCGAGATCGCGCGCGAAGCCCAGAAGCTCTTCAAGCGGCAGGGTTTTTCCTTCAAGCTGGACGCCCGCGTGGAGGGCGCGCTGGTGGAGGGCGGCGAGGTCGTGGTGCGGATGGCCGGCGCGGAGCCGTTGCGCGCCGACCGCGTCCTCGTCGCGGTGGGACGTGTGCCCGCCACGGACGATCTCGGCCTGGAAACGGTCGGCGTGCGGACAGACGCCCAAGGGCGTATTCCGGTGGGGGCTGATTTCGCAACGTCCGCCGCGGGCGTGTTCGCGATCGGCGACTGCATCCCCGGCGCGATGCTCGCCCATAAGGCCGAGGAGGAGGGCGTGGCGTGCGTCGAGGCCATGAGCGGCCGCGCGGGGCACGTCAACTACGACGCCATTCCGGGCGTCGTCTACACGCAACCGGAGATCGCCGCCGTCGGCCGCACCGAGGAGGAGTTGACGGCGGATGGGCGCGACTTTCGCAAGGGCGTGTTCCACTTCCGCGCCAACAGCCGCGCCCGTTGCCTGGGGCAGATCGACGGCCGCGTCAAGATCCTGGCCGACGCCGCCACGGATCGGATCCTGGGCGTGCACATGATCGGCCCGCGCGCGGGGGATCTCATCGCCGAGGCCGTGGCCGCGTTGGCCTTCGGCGCCAGCAGCGAGGACGTCGCGCGCCTCTGCCATGCGCATCCGACGCTGTCCGAGGCGCTCAAGGAGGCCGCGCTGGCGGTGGACGGCCGGGCGATCCACGCCTGAGCGCCCGCGCGCCGCGGTCTCGGCTCAGGGGATCGCGCGCCCCAGGATCTCGCTGTAGACCTTCAGGTAGCTCTCGACTTGGCGCCGGCGCGTGTATTGCCCCGCTCGCCGCGCCGCCGCCTCGCCGTGCCGGCGGGCCAGGGCGGGATCGCTCGTGTAGCGGGCGATGGCCGTCGCCAGCGCCGCCGGCTCCGGTTCGACGAGGAAACCCGTTTCGCCGTCGGCCACGAGCTCGGGAATGCCGCCGCGTCGCGCCGCGATCGCCGGCAGGCCGCGCGCCGCCGCCTCCAGGATTACCAGCCCCGCCGTCTCCGGCCAGAGCGAGGGCACCACCACGAAGCCCGCGCGCGCATAGGCCGCCTCCCGTGCCTCGTCCTCGACCCTGCCGAGGAAACGGCAGCGGTCGCCCAGCGCGGCGCAGGCGGTCGCGACCTCTGCGGCCAGCGGTCCGGCGCCGGCGATCTCGAACGCCACGCACGCGGTCGCGGAGCCGGCGTGAAGAAGCTTCAGCGCGCCCAGCAATTCGCGCAACCCCTTGTGCACCTGCAATTGGCCGATGAACAGGCCGCCGGCCGGAGCGCCGGTGCGCCGAGGCAAAGAACCGGGAACCGGCTCCGGCGCGTGTGGGATCACCACGGCGCGCGTCCCCGCAAAGGCCCCCTCCGCGAAATGTCGATCCAGGATGAAGCGGGTGGGTGCCGTGACGGCGGCGATCAGGTGCGACGGCGCAAGCTTCGCGCGCATCAGGAGCCGGCACGGCAGGGGAGGTTGGGTGCAGACGGTGAGGCGGGAGCGCAGCAGCGTGGTGCGGGCGCACAGCAGATGGTGGTCGTGCAGCGTGTGCACGATCGGCACGTTCTCGGCGTGGGCCGCGCGCCACAGCGAAGGCGTCATGCCGACCAGGTTGTGCGTGTGCAGCAGGTCCGGACGGGTCTGGCGCAGGACATGGCGCGCGAAATTCTCCCAACGCCCGGAGTGCGCGCTGCCGGCGTGATAGGCCAGACGCACGACAAGCGGCAGCCGCGTGTCGCCCACCGCGTCCAGCACGCCGAAGCGGCCCGCGTCGGGCGCCTCGTACACGCTGCCCGCCACGCCCTCGATACGGCGCTCGGAAGGGCGGTTCCTGCCGGCGCGCCCCGTGGTGGCCAGCAAGTCCACGCTCAGACCGCGCGCGGTCAGTTCCCGCGCGAGCAGCATGACGACCGTCTCCGCCCCGCCGATCATGTGGGGCCACACGACGCTGTTGGCCTGCAGGATCCTCACGATGCCGGCTCTCCCGCCGCGCGGCGACTGAAAGCGGCCGCGGCCACGAACCAGGCGATCAGGGCAATGAACGTGGGATTGTTTCCGTGCTCTTCGAAGAAAAACAGACCGAGCGTCTGCAGCGCCAGGGCCGATTCGAGGGCCCGGGGCGCCGCCGGTCCGCGCGGCAGGCGAGCCACGAGGATGATCATGGGCACGAGCAGCCAGATCGCGACGGGGAAGCCGAACACGGCGCTCACCTGAAGCAGCGCGTTGTGCATCGATGGCAGGTCGAGAGCGTCCTCCAGCGCCGCGGCGCTCCGTTCGACGCCCACGCCCAGCGGGTGGGCCAGCGCCAGCCCCAGTCCGATCCGGTTGCTGGCCAGCCGCTCGACGGTATTCACGGCGATATTTCCCTCGTCTTCCCAGCGCGCCTGGCCACCCGGCGGCCCGAGCCAGAGCCAGAACGGCGCGATGAGCAAGGCAAACGCGATGCCGGCGCGCAGCACCAACGCCGCCCGTCGCGCGCACAGCAGCATGGCGATCACGGTCGCCGCCGCGATGACCAACGGCGAACGGGTCGACGTCACATGTCCCGCGCCCAACAGCAGCAGCACGCTCGCGGCTGGCACCCAGGCGCGCGCGGCGCCGGTCACGTAAAGCCAACCGCTCACCGGAGCGATCAGGCTGGCCACGGCGGTGCTGGCGTTGGCATGGCCGTGCAGGCCGGGGTAGCGCCAGGAAATCTCGAGATCGCTGAGCACGGAATCGTGCGCTGCCAAGCCGAGCGCGCGCGTCAGGTCGAGCTGGTTCGCGTACTGCATTGCCAGCACCGCGATGTTCGTGACCAACCCCCACCACATGCCCCAGGCCAGCTGGCGGCGGGTGGCGGGATTGGACGCGGCGGTGGCCAGAGCCATGCCCCAAGGCACGGCCAGCAGCCAGCGCAACGCCATCAGCAGCGTCGCCACCCGCCCCGAGGTCGCCGCGATCGCCGCCCAAACCACGACGGGACAAGCCATGACCAGGAGGGATGCCAAGGGGGCGGCCGGCGCGCCCCGGCTCAGCAGGCGGCGCCCGAGCCAGACGGCGCCAACCAGCGCGATCACGTCGAAGGCGCGCGGGGAGGCCGCGGAGCCGGGCCACAGGTAGACGTCGGCGACCAGGAAGAAACCCAGCAGCCAAGCGACGGCCTTGGCGCGGTCGAGCGTGATCATGGGCTCCTCGTGGGCCGGGATCGGCGTCCCGGCCGAGCGGCGGGCGGGGCCGGACGGCCTTGACGGCAGTATCGGGGGCGGCGCCGCCAGGTGTCAAGCCGCCCGGATTCCGGTGGCTTACCCCTGCCGCCCCTCGTCCCACGAATCCGCTTGCGTTCGAGAAGGGGCCGTGTTAGGCTACTCAAGCGTCCGTTCCGGCCTCGGCGGAGCGGACGGGAGGGTTCCGCCTGACTCTCTGCTCAGTTGGCTTCCAACCAGGGTGCTCCGCGATTGTCCTGCCTCTTGAAGCATGCCAACCTGCCCGAGCCCCAAGGCCCAGGATTCCACGAGCCGACGAGACTATTGGTCGGGATCGCGTACGCGTGCGCGCTGCGGCCGCCGCACGCAAGGTAAGGGCCGAGGTTCCGGGCCGGGGCATCCGGCCGCGACGAGTTCAGGGAGAGCCAAAATGGATATCTATGTGGGCAACATGTCCTATTCCTCCACCCCCGAGACCCTCAAGTCGCTGTTCGAGCAGCACGGTGCCGTCGCCTCGGTCAAGATCGTGACCGACCGCGACACTGGCCGTCCCCGCGGTTTCGCCTTCGTGTCGATGCCGAACGATGACGAGGCCCGCGCGGCGATCGCCGCCATCGACGGCCGCGAGTTCGAGGGTCGCACGCTCAAGGTCAACGAGGCCCAGCCCAAGCAGAACCGTGGTCCTGGCGACCGCATGGGCCCGCGTCCTCCGCGCCGCCCGAGCTGGTAAAGCACAAGTGAAGGGCTGCCCGCCGCAGGGACAGCCCCTCCGTCAGGCCCCGGCCGCGCGCGCGACCGGGGCCTTTGTCAGGGATAGGGGGCAGGCGTCATGGCCAGACGCACGGTGATCGGTGTCATGGGCGGAAGCGAGGCGAGCGGTGTCACCGTCGCCGCCGCGCGCGAGCTGGGGGCGCTCGTCGCGCGCGAAGGATGGGTGCTGCTCAACGGCGGCCGTCCCACCGGCGTGATGGCCGCCGTGACCGCAGGCGCCCACGCGGCGGGCGGGCTGACGGTCGGCATCCTTTACGACGACGACCGCGACGGCGCCGCAGACGGCCTCGACATCGTGATCCCGACCGGCATGGGCGCCGCCCGCAACGCGATCAACGTGCTCGCCAGCGACGTCGTCGTGGCATGCCGGGGCAGCGGCGGCACGCTCTCGGAAATCGCGCTCGCCCTGCGGTTCGCCCGGCCTGTCGTGCTGCTCGATTTCGACCCGGGCGAAGACTTTCTGACGCAGGCGGGAGGCGACGGCGGACGCTGGCGCCGGGCCGCGACGCCGGCGGAGGCCGTGGCGCACTGCCGCGACCTTCTCGCGCAGGCCGGTCGCGCGTGAGCGGGGGCGTCGCTTTGGAACGCATCTACCTCGACCACAACGCCAGCACGCCGCTGTGCCGCGAGGCGCGGGCCGCGATGTTGCCGCTGCTCGAAGACGCTTGGGGCAACCCGAGCAGTTCGCACTGGGCCGGCCGCCCGGCGCGGGAGGTTCTCGAGCGGGCGCGGACGCGGGTGGCCGATTTCTTGGGCGCCGATCCGGCAATGGTCGTCTTCACGAGCGGCGGCAGCGAGTCGAACAACGCGGCGCTCAAGGGGGTCTGGGCCGCGCGCGGCCGGCCGGGGGCGAAGATCGTGGTCTCGGCGATCGAACACCCCGCCGTGCTCGAACCGGTCCGCTTCCTCGCCCGCCAGGGAGCGCGCGTGACGTTGCTGCCGGTCGACGCGACCGGCCGGGTCGATCCCGGCGATCTGGCGGCGGAGTTGGCGCGCGCCGACGCCGAGACGATCCTGGTCTCGGTCATGCAAGCCAACAACGAGACGGGAACGCTGCAGCCGGTGGCGGAGCTGGCGCGACTGGCGCGAGCGGCGGGCGCTTTCTTCCACACCGACGCCGCCCAGAGCGCCGGCAAGGTGCCGGTCGACGTGGCCGAGATCGGTTGCGACCTGCTCAGCTTGGCCGGGCACAAGCTGCACGGGCCCAAGGGGGTCGGCGCGCTCTACGTGCGCCCGGGAACGCCCCTGGAGCCGCTGCTGCACGGCGCGGGGCATGAGGCGGGCCGGCGGGCGGGCACGGAGAGCGCGCTGCTGGCAGCCGGCCTGGGCGCCGCCTGCGCGGCCGCTGCGGCGGCCCTGCCGCGGATGGCGGAGGTGAGCCGGCTGCGCGAGACGCTGTGGGAGGCGCTGCGGCGCGAACTGGGAGAAGGGGTCGCGCTGCTGGGTCATCCAGTCGAGCGCCTGCCGAACACCCTGTACGTCGGCTTCCGCGGCACGACGGGCGCCGAGCTGCTGGCCCGTTGCCCGGGCGTGGCCGCCTCCACGGGCGCGGCCTGCCACGGCCAGGGCCGGCAAATGTCGGCTGTCCTGCGCGCCATGGGGGTCGATCCGGTCTGGGGCGAAGGCGCCGTGCGCCTCTCGCTGGGGCGTGGCAACAGTGTGGAGGAGGTCGCGCGGGCGGCCACCCTGCTGATCGAGGCGGCTCGGGTCGCGGGCGTTCACTGAGTCGCCGGGCGGTTGACGGCGGCTCGGCGCCGGCTACACTTTGGCGGGCTCGTCTCTCGGGGGGCGGAGGCTCTGCATGTGCGGAATCTGCGGCGTCATTTCCCTCGCCGGCGGGCTGGTGCTGCCGCCCGGGGCGCCGGAGCGGATGGTGGGCGCCCTGTCCCACCGGGGTCCGGATGAATTCGGCGCTTGGCGCGACGAGACGGTTTTCCTGGGTCACGCCCGCCTGAGCATCATCGATCTCTCCACCGGCCAGCAGCCCCTCGCCAACGAGGACGGCACGGTCTGGATCACCTTCAACGGCGAAGTCTACAACTACGTCGAGCTGCGCGCGGAGCTGAGCGGGCGCGGACACCGCTTCCGCACGAGCTCCGACACCGAGACCATCGTGCACGCATGGGAGGAATGGGGCGAGCGCTGCGTCGACCGCTTCAACGGGCAATGGGCTTTCGCGATCTGGGACGCGCGCCGGCGCGCGCTGTTCCTGGCGCGCGACCGCTACGGCGTGCGCCCGCTCTATTGGGCGCGACAAGGCGATCTGCTGCTGTTCGGATCGGAGATCAAGGCGCTGCTGGCCTGGCCTGGCATGCGCGCGCAGCTCGATCCCGCCGCTGTCGCCGAGGTCTTTTCTTATTGGGTGAACGTGCCGCCCGCGACGCCGTTCGCCGGGATCGGCCAACTCGCGCCGGGTCATACCGCGCGCCTCGAGCTGCCGCCCGCCGGCGCGGTCCGCGACACGGACGGACAGGGACAAGACGGGCTGCCGCGGACACGACGCTACTGGCACCCGTCCTTCCTGCCGGCCGCGGAGGACCACCGCTTCGTGTCGCGCCAAGAGCGCGCCGCCCTGGCGCGTCAGGTCCGCGAGGCGCTCGTCGAGGCCTGCACGCTCCGGCTGCGGGCGGACGTGCCGGTGGGGGCGTACCTGTCCGGCGGTCTCGACTCGTCGACGACCGCCGCCCTGATTCGCAACTACACAAAGCATCACCTGCGCACGTTTTCGGTGGGTTTCGAGGATCCGGCCTACGACGAAACGGCGTGGCAGCAGGAGATGGCCGCTCGACTCGGCACCGAGCACACGGGGATCCGCGTGGGTGGCGAGGAGATCGCGGGCGCGTTCGCCGAGGTCGTCTGGCACTGCGAAACGCCGCTGCTGCGCACGGCGCCAGCGCCACTCTACGCGCTGTCGGCGCTGGTTCGGCGCGAGAACTACAAGGTCGTGCTGACCGGCGAGGGCGCGGATGAGGTCTTCGTCGGCTACGACATCCACCGGGAAGCGAAGGTGCGCGCCTTCTGGGCGCGACGTCCCGCCGACCGACGCCGCTCGCTGCTGCTGACACGACTCTACCCCTACTTGGCTCAGTCGCCGCCCGGGTTCCTGGCCGGTTTCTATGGCGTCGGCCTCGAGCGGCCCGACGATCCCTTCTTCGGACACCGGCCACGCTGGAACAACGGCGAAAAGACCCTGACTTTCCTTTCGCCCGCGGCCTTGGCGGCACACGCGGCGGCAGCGCCGGAGGCGCGCCTGGCGGCGTCGCTGCCGCCGGACTTTGAAAGATGGGGACCCGTCGCGCGCTGTCAGTATCTCGAGATGACGACTTTCCTGGCCGGCTATCTTCTCTCCTCGCAGGGCGACCGGATGCTCATGGGGCATTCGGTGGAGGGACGGTTCCCCTTCCTCGACCCCGAAGTGGGGGCGCTGGCGGCGAGCTTGCCGGCGTCGGTGAAGCTGCAATCGCTCCGCGAAAAGGCGATCCTCAAGGAAAGCGTGGCGGATTTGCTGCCTGAAGGTATCCTGAACCGGCCCAAACAGCCGTATCGCGCCCCGGACAGTGTCATCTTCCGCGCGGGGCGGGAGGCGGCCCTGGTGGAGGAGCTTTTCGCGGCCGACGCCCTGAGCCACGGCGACTTGTGGCATGGCGAGCGAGTGGCGGCTCTATTGCGCAAATGGCGGGCCGGCCCCCTCGCGAGCGCCCGGGAGAACATGGCTTTCATCGGCATCCTCAGCACGCAACTGTTGCGCCGGCAGTTCGGACCGGAGCTCGCTGCACGCCTCGGCCGCTCCGCCCTGGCGCCGCGGCAGCTGCGGTGGCGGCGCGTGGCCGCAGGCGCCTGACGGGCCGCGGCCCGGGGACGACGGGAGAGAGAGCGCATGGAACTCAGCGACAAGATTCGCGGCTTCATCATCGAGAACTTCCTGTTCGGAGACGCCGCGCCCCTGACCGACGATTCCCTTTCGTTGCTCGACAACGGCATCATGGACTCGGTCGGCGTGATGGAACTGGTCGCTTGGCTGGAACAGGAACACGGGCTCAAGGTCGCGGACCAGGAACTGGTGCCGGAGAATTTCGATTCGGTCGCGCGCCTTGCCAGCTACGTGCAGCGGAAGAAGGACGGGGGCGGCTGACGTGTCGGTCCACGGCATGCTCGAGGAGAGCGCGAGACGTTCTCCCGGCGCGATCCTGCTCAGCCACGGCGACCAGCGATACTCCTACGGCGACGTCGACGCGCGGGCCAATCGCCTGGCCGCGCTGCTGCGCGAATTGGGCGTCGCGCGCGGCGACCGCGTCGGTCTGTTGGCCGACAACGGCATCGAATACGTGACTGGATTTTTCGGCGTTCTCAAGGCCGGCGGGTGCGTCGTCGCGCTCAACAGCGCGAACAAGGCCGGCACGCAGCGCCAACTGCTGGCCGACTCGGGCGCGGTCGGACTGGTCACGCGGGTGGCGCAGGTCCGGCGCGACCTTGCCGAGATGATTGACGGCTGCGCAGCGCTGCGCTTCGTGGTCGCCGACAAGGCGGCGCCGAACTGGGATCTGCCCGCCTCCGTGCGGCTGCTGGTCGCCGACGACGTCGCGACGCGCTCAGACGAGGGGATCGACCTCCCGATCGACGACGAGGACCTTGCGGCGATCCTCTACACCAGCGGCTCGACCGGAACGCCCCGCGGCGCGACCCTGACGCACGGGAATCTCGGCGCGAACACGCGGCAGATCCTCGACTACCTGCACCTGACGGCCGACGACAGCGTGCTCGTCGTGCTGCCCTTTCACTACTCGTTCGGGAATTCCTTGCTCCTGACCCACGTGAAGACGGGCGGGCGGCTGGTCGTCGAAAATCGCTTCGCCTTTCCGCAGGTCGCGCTCGACACGCTCGGCGAGGAGCGCTGCACCGGCTTTTCCGGCGTGCCCTCCACATACGCGATCCTCTGCAGCAAGACCGACTTCCTCGGGCGTGATTGGCCGCACTTGCGCTATCTCACGCAGGCCGGTGGCGCCATGGCGCCGGCCCTCGTGCTGCGCATCCGCGACGCGCTGCCCGAACGGATCCGGCTGTTCATCATGTACGGCCAGACCGAGGGATCGGCGCGGCTGTCGTACCTACCGCCGGAGAGGTTGCGCGAGAAGCTCGGCTCGATCGGCATCGGCATTCCGGGCGTTTCGCTCACGGTACGCCGCGAGGACGGCGGTGAATGCGACGTGGGCGAGGTGGGCGAGATCGTCGCGGCCGGCGACAACATCATGCGCGGCTACTGGAACGATCCCGAGGAGACCGCCCGGGTGCTCAAGAACGGGCGGCTCCACACCGGCGATCTAGGCCGGCGCGACGAGGACGGCTTTATCTTCGTGGTCGATCGCCTCAAGAACATGATCAAAAGCGGGGCGCATCGCGTCAGCAGCAAGGAGATCGAGGAAACCATCCTCGAACTGCCGGGCGTGGTCGAGGCGTGCGTCATCGGCGTGCCCGATGGACTGCTCGGCGAGGCGATCGAGGCTTACGTCGTGCGCCGGGATGCTCATGCCCTGGACGAACAGGCCGTGCTTCGCCACTGCCATGCGAAGCTGGCCAAGTTCAAGCTGCCGCGGGTCGTGCACTTCATCGAGATGCTGCCCAAGAACTCCTTCGGCAAGGTGATCAAGAGCGAGCTGAAAGCGCAACGGACGGAATAGGGAGCGCCGGCCTGGTTCCTCGCGCGCCCGCCGTCGAGCCACTTCAGCCGGTCAGCAGTCCTCCCCGCTGGTAGATGTCCATCTGCACGGACGAGAACGGTTCTCCCCGCGCTTCGCCGCCGGCCCATGTGAGGTGGCTGGTCGTCAGGTCGAGCGTGACCTCGTCGCCGCTGCGCAGACCGGTGGCGGCGAGATCGGCCACGACCAGCGGCAAGCCGGCGTTGATCGCGTTACGCTCGTAGATGGCCCCGAAGCTGGCCGCGATCAGAGCCTGGACGCCAAGGGTCAGGAAACAGTCCACGGCCTGCTGGCGCGAGCTGCCGCAGCCGAAGTTCTTGCCGGTCACGACGATGTCGCCCGGCCGCGCCTTGCGGGCGAAGTCTTCCCAGCCCGATAGATTGCCGAAGGTGAACTGGCCCATCTGCGCCGGGTCGGTCACGGCCAGGTGCCGGTTGTGATAGATCATGTCGGTGTCGATGTTGTCACTGTCCACGATCCAGACGCGCCCCTTCAGCACGGTCGGCCGGCCGCCGGCCGGCCGCTTCGCGGCGGCGTCGGCCGCGGGGCGCGCGCCGCGCTCGATGGCGGCGGCGGGCGCCGCGACCCGTTCAGGGATGGCGTCGGCGCGCGCGATCACGCCGGCCACGGCCGAGGCAGCCGCGGTTTCGGGGCTGGCCAGCCAGACCTCGCCCTTGCCCTGCTTGCCTGCGAAGTTCCGGTTGCCCGTGGAAACCGTCACCTCGCCCGGCCCGTTCTGCCCGATCTGCCCCGCCGCGCAGCCGGCGCAGCCAGGATTGCCCACCAGCGCGCCCGCCCGCGTGAACTGCTCGATCAGTCCCTCGGCCAGGGCCTGGTCCCAGACCTGGCGCGTGGCCGGCACGACCTTCATGACCACGCCCGGCGCCACGCGGCGCCCGCCGAGCACTTGGGCTGCCGCGCGCAGGTCCTCGATCCGACCGTTGGTGCAGGAGCCGAGGAAGACCGAGTCGACCTTGCGACCCGCCACCTCGCGCACCGGCACGACGTCCTCGGGATGACCGGGCCGGGCGATCAGCGGCTCGAGGCCTTCCACGTCGACGGTCACGAGGCCGGCGTAGGACGCGTCCGCGTCGGCCGCCAGCGCCGGCCAATCGCGGCCGGCGGCGCCGCGGCAGAATTCCAGCACGCGCGCATCCGGCGTGAAGAAGGTGATGATGGCGCCCATCTCGGTTGCCATGCTGGCGATCGTGATGCGTCCGGCGATCCCCTGCGCGTCGGCGGCTTCGCCGGTCAGTTCGGCGGCGTACCCGAGCAAACCGTTCGCGCCGAAGTGCCTCGCCAGGGCCAGCACGAGGTCCTTCGCCGTGGCACGCGGGCCCGGTCGTCCCGCGAGGTGGACCTTGAGCGTACGCGGCACCTTGAACCAGACCTTGCCGGCGGCCCAGGCCGCCGCGATGTCCTGGTCGCCCATGCCCTGGCCGAAGGCCCCCACGGCGCCCAGGATGTTGGCGTGCGAGTCGGTGCTGACGAACGTCGAGCCCGGGCCGCACAACCCCTCCTCGATGACGAGATGGGTGCCGATTCCCTCCGTGATGTCGCGCAGTCCCACGCCAGTCGCGCGGGCATAGAGCCTGCACTTATGCTGGTTCGCGGCGTAGCCCTGGTCGCTGCCGCCCGGGTTGCAATCGAAGGTGAAGAGCGTGCGCGATGGCTCCGCCACGGCCAGCCCGGCTTTTTCCAGATTCTGCACGACGTTGGCGCCGCCGAAATCGCGCGCTGCGCGCACGTCGATGGCCACGTCCACGATCTCGCCCGGGACGACCGCGCGTCCGGCATGGTCACCGATGATCTTCTCGATCAGGGTCTTGCCCACGGCAATTCCTCCGCGTCAGGAACGGACGGACAGGTGGTCACGCCTCGTCGCCCTCCTCGGACGGCGACGACCGGAAGTCTGGCGCGCGATTCTCGAGGTAGGCCTGCATGCCCTCGGCGGTTTCACGGGAGTCCCAGCACTGCTGCTGCGCCTCCCACTCGAACGACAGCATCGATGTGAGGTCGAACTGAACGGCTTGCTGCGCGCCCAGTTTGATCAGGCGCACGACGGGCTGGGGCAAGGTCGCGAGGCGTCGCGCGAACATATCCAACTCCTCGTCCCAGGCATCCTCCGGGATCACTCGATCCACCAGGCCCAGGCTCGCGGCTTCGCGGGCATCGAGCGTTCGGCCCGACCAGAGCAACTCCAACGTGCGGCCGGGGCCCAGCAACCGCGGCAGCGCGTGGATCACGCCCCATTCCGGCATCAGACCGCGGGCCGCGTCTGGCGGCTGGAAGGTGGCCGAGGCACTGGCGAGCCGACAGTCGGCGGCGAGAAAGAGGCCGAAGCCGCCCTCGCGCACGCAGCCGCTCGCCGCCGCCACGACCGGTTTCGGGTATTCCTGGATGGCGGTCACGAGTCGCCGGATGCCGTCGATCCGGGGCGCCAGCTCGCCGAAGTCCAGTCCTTCCCGATGCGATTGGGCGAGCGCCTCGAGATCGGCGCCCAGGTCGAAGGGGTGCAGTCCGTCGGTGAGCAGGACCGCCCGCACGCGAGCGTCGTCCTGGAAACGCAACAGCAGGTCCGTGAACTCGTCGCACAGGTCGCTCGGCGACGGGGTGTCCGGACTGAGCATGGTCACGAGCACAGAACCGTCCCGAATCTCGTACTCGAAATTCTCGTATTGCATTACGCCGCTCCCGTCCGCGCCGCGCTCAGCCCGGCGCGGTCCCTACGATGCACCGTCGCGCGAGCGGAGGCAAGTCCGGCCGGCCGTCGCCTTGCCAACGTCGACCGGCGTGTTAGACTAGGTCGACAATCGGATCCTCCGTCACCCGGTGCCCGCAGCCCCGGACAGTTTCCTAGCGCACCACCGGCCCCCGCGCGGGGCCCGGCAGCGAGGCGATGTCGGGTCTCATGGTCAAGCTGCGAGAGCTCCTGCGACCGCGGGGCCGGGCCGGATCTGCTGGGCGGCTGGCTGCCGCTGCGGCCGCCTGCGCGGCGGCCACCCTGGCCGCGGCCGACGGGGGTTTGGCGTGGCCGGTGCCGCGCGCCCTGCCGTCGCCGGGCGCTGATCGGTCGGCCGCCCTGGTCGACAGCGCCCTAGCGCGAGCGGAGCGAGCCCTGACCGGGCGAGAGCCGGAGTTGGCGCTGCGGCTTTATGGCCAAGTGCCGCCGGGGGCGGGCGCGGCGGCCCGGGTTCACTACGGCGAGGCTCGCTGCTGGCTGGCCCTGGGCGCCGTCGAGCGGGCCGTAGAGGCGCTGCGGCAGACGGTTGCGCTGGCCGAAACAACCAGCGCGGGACACGAGCTGGCGGCCGCCGCCATGGAGCTGCTGGGGCAGACCTGGCTGCGCCTGGGGCGCAACGACAGCGCCAGGGCTACCTTCGCGGAGTTGGGCCGACGCTGGCCCGACCGGCGCGATTGGGCCGCGGTCATGGTCGGGCGGACATGGCAGAGCGAGGGGGCGTACCGCTCGGCGTTCGAAGCGATCCGCCCACAGCTACGCGAAGGGCGTTGCGGGACCTCCTACGATCTCGCCCTAGCGCTTTACTGGAAGCTCGACGCCGGCGCGCGCCGCGAGCTCGACCGCTTGCTCAGCGACTGTCTGCGCGCCACGGGGCGGGCCTTAGCCGGCGGCGACGGGCAGTGATGGGCGCGGCCGCGCGGACGGCCACGGCGCGAGAAAGGAAACGAGCGTGCGCGTTTTCGTGACTGGCGGCACCGGGCTGATCGGACGGGCGGTCATCGATGCCCTCGTGCAGCGGCGCGACGAAGTGGTGTGCGTCACGCGCCATGCCACGCGGGCGCGGTCGCTGCTGCCGGTCGGCGTCGAGTTCGTCGAGGCCGATCCGGTCGAAAGCGGTCCTTGGCAGGATGTCGCCGCGAACTGCGACGGGATCGTGAACCTTGCGGGCGAGCCGCTCGCCGGCGGGCGCTGGACCGAGGGGCGCAAGCGAAGAATCCGCCGCAGCCGGCTCGCCACCACGCGCCACGTCGCGCAGGCGGCCGAAGGCTCCGAACGGGTGCGGGTGCTCGTGAGCGGATCGGCTGTGGGGTACTACGGCGACGCCGGCGAACGGGCGCTCGACGAGACCGCCGAACCCGGGCACGACTTCCTCGGCCGGCTCGCCCTGGAGTGGGAGGAGAACGCCCGGTCCGCGCAGAGCCGCTCGCGTCGCGTCGTGCTGCTGCGCACGGGCATCGTGCTGTCGCGCGTCGGCGGGGCGCTGCCACGCCTGACGCTGCCGTTTCGTCTGTTTCTCGGCGGCCCGCTCGGCAGCGGCCGCCAGTATTTCCCGTGGGTGCACCTCGAAGATGTCGCCCGCATCGTCCTCTTCGCCCTCGACACGCCTGGTCTGACGGGTCCCGTGAACGCTGTCGCGCCAGATCCGCCCCGCCAGCGGCAGTTCGCCGCCAGCCTGGGCCGGGCCTTGGGCCGTCCGAGTTGGCTGCCCGTGCCGCCCTTGGCCCTGCGCTTGACGGCAGGAGAAATGGCCTGGGCGCTGCTGGCGGGGCAGCGCGCGATCCCGCGCGCGTTGCGGGCCCGCGGCTTCATCTTCGCGCATCCCAACCTGGACCAGGCGCTGGCGGATCTGCTGGGCTAGGGTCGCCGGTATGCCGGAACTCGGGCGACCAAGGGCGGTCGTCCGTCCGCGCCGTCCTAGCCCACGACGAAGTGGTCCGTCTCGATGCCGCCTTCCGCGAAGCGTGACAAGCGTAGGGAATCGATGATGTCGTCGGGCTGGCCGGTCGTGATGAGTTTGGCCATGCGCCGGGCGGCAATGGGCGCCAGCATGAAGCCATGGCCGCTGAACCCGCAGATGTGATGGTAGCCCTGCAGGTCCGGCACGCCGCCCAGGATGGGCCGGTGGTCGGGGGTCATGTCGTACATGCCGGCCCACTGCCGCATGAGCCGCAACGGGCGCGCGGGAGGGAAGATGGCCGTGAGCGCGCGCGCGAAGCGCACCGCGAAGCGCAGCTGGCAGCGCGTGTCGAAATCTCGAGGATCCGTCCAGTGCGGTTCGTCAGGGTCGCCGATGCCGCCAACCAACTCGCCGCGCATGCTCTGGCTGAAGTAGATGCCGTTGGTGATCGAGATCACCATGGGATTCAGGCACGGCTTGATCCCCTCGCTGACCATGATCTCGTGTCGTTCCTGCCAATTGGGCAGCTGCACGCCGACCATCGCGGCCAGCGATTTCGTCCAAGGTCCGGCCGCCAGCACGATCACGGGCGTGGCAATGCTGCCGCGCTCGGTGACCACTTCGCGGATGCGTCCGCCTTCGGCCCGGATGCCCGTGACGCGGGTGTGGATCCGGATGTCCACGCCGCGACGCTGCGCCGCGCGCGCGTAACCCCAGACGACCGCGAACGGATAGGCGGTGCCGTCCTTGGGGCAGAAGCTGGCCGCGCGCACCCTGGTAATGTCGAGTTGCGGCACGATTTCGAGGCAATCGCGCGGCTCCAGAAAGTGCGACGGAGCCCCGCACCGGTTCTGCAGCTCGACGGCCTTTTGCATCGCGGGGCGGTCGGCTTCGTTCTCGCTGATCATCAGGTAGCCGCCCTGACGGAAGAACGTCTGGTAGCCGAGTTCCGCGGACAGTTCCTCGTAGATCTCGACGCTCTCCTGCGCCATGCGGACGTTCGCTTCGGTCGTCCACTGCTGGCGGATGCCGCCGCCGCACCTGCCGGTCGAGCCCGACCCGAGGTAGCCCTGCTCGATCACCACGACGCGCCGCAGCCCGCGACGGGCCAGCTCGTACGCCGTGGACAACCCGTTCACGCCGCCCCCGATCACCACGGCGTCGGCGGTCGGCGGCGGGGGGTCGCTGCGCAGCGGGATCATCGCGCTTCCTTCCCGGCGGGCTTGTCGCCGGCGTCGGGCCGTGAGTCGCCGATCAACGGCGTCAGCGGCAGCGCGGCCAGCTCCGAGAACGTGAGGGTGGCGGCGGGCGGACGGATGTTCGTCAGGGACACCTCGGCCGGCGCCACCCCTCGCAGTCGCGCGAGTTCCACGGCCGCTTCCGCCAGGCACCCCTTGCCCTGGCAGAAACCGGTGCCCACGCCCGTGTAGCGTTTCAGCGATTCGAATTCCGTGAAGCCCTCTTTGAAGGCGGCGCGGAATTCCGCCAAGGTCACATCCTCGCAGCGACAGAGCATGCACTCGTGGGGATTGGTCATGCGCCACTCACCTCTGGGCGGCCGCGAGGACCGCCCCCGGCGGCAGACCGGCGGCCTCGCCGGTCACCGTCAGGAGCAGGCCGCCGGGCAATCTGGACTCCACGCGATCCGCCTCGCGCGGGACGTAGCCGCCCCGCGACTCGTCGAGGATCAACCGGGCTCCCAGCTGGTAGGGGATGTCGTAGGCTGGCTTGCCTCTTGCGCAGATCACCGCCAACTCGCATCTGACCCGGGTCCGGGCGTCGCCGCCGGGCGGGCCGAGCCGCAACTCGATGTCCGCGCCGCCAGCGGTGGCCTCTTCCACCCGCAGGCCGGCATGCACGGTCCAGCCGAGAGCGCCGGCCGCCTTCAATTCCTCGGGCCAACCCGGCTCGGACGGCGCGATCACGACCTTGGCGCCGCGGGCGTGCAGCAGCGCGGCCGCGAGCCACAGGTCCAGACCGACGCCGGTCACGAGAGCCCGACGCCCTTCGACGCGCAGGCCGTCGCGCGTCACCGCGCGATACAGGCCGCGCGGACCCAGCAACCCCGGCCGATCGTTGCCGGCGAACCCGCCGGACGCATCGAGCGCGCCGGCGGCCCAGACCAGGCGGCGCGTTCGCAGCAAGGAAAGACCCCGCTGGTCGCGCAGCAGGAGCAGATCGGGCTCGTAGGCGCCGACGATCACGCCGCCCAGCGCCAGTCCGAGGCCGGACCTCGGCTGCAGACCGGCGGCTCGCGACAGCGTTGCGTGGGCGCCGGCCAAGACCGGCAAGCGGGCCAGATCCTGGCCCAGGGCGGCCGCCACAGCGTCCAGCGCGCCGCGGCGCTGGCCGCCGAGCGTCGCGTGGTCATCCACGAGCAGGGCCCGGCCGGAGGCGTGAGCGGCGGCCACCAGGCCGGCGGCGCCGGCTCCCACCACCACGCAGTCGAAGAGTCCGAGATCGCGGCGCGCCAGCGACGCGGCGGCGGCGCCGTCGCTCGCGGGCTCGCCCACACCGGCCGCCGGTCCGCTCGACGCGCCGCGGTCGGGCAAGCGGCCGACGCCGGTGAGGGGGCGGATCAGGCGCAGGAAGCAGCGGGAGAGCCAGGCGGGGCGCGTGAACCACTTGTAGTAGAAGCCGACCGGAAAGACCTGGCCCGCCGCCGCCATCACCCGCTGCAGCGGACGGCCGTAGAACGCGCCCGGATCCTGGCGCTGCACCCGCAGGCCGTCTCGCACGGGAGTCTCGCAGGCGCGCACGTTCGGGACGCCGTCGATGCGCATCAGGCAACTCGTGCAGTGCCCGCGCGCGCAATATAGTCCCCGGGGATGGCCGTACTTGGGGCTATGGGAGAGGACCCTGACGTTCTTCTCCCAGAGCGCGACGGCCACGGAGGTGCCTTCGCGCACGCTCAGGTCGCGGCCCTCGAAGAGGATCGTGACGGTGCCTGGGGTTGCTGCGCCCAACCTTCCCTCCCCGTTCGGATTGGATTCCGCGCAAACATAGGCGACGGCTCTGGCCACAGCAAGCATGGCGCCGCCGGAAGCGAGGCGTCTTTTCTCGGCTTTTTTCCCCGATTCCGTCGACTATATTTGTCCGCGGCGAATCCGCACGCGCCTGCTGGCCGCCGCGCCGGCAAGCGCGAAAACGGGAGCAGGAGGCATCGCATGCCGAGAGAAAAATTGAACGAGAAGTTCGCGCAGGTGCGCCAGGACGCGACGGCGCGCGGCGTGGAGTTCGTCGATCTCAAGGCGCTGGATCTGACGGGGCGACTGCATCACCTGTCGCTGCCGTTCGAAAGGTTTGGGCCGCAGATCCTGAGCGAGGGCATAGGTTTCGACGGGTCGAGCTACGGTTTTCTCAAGGTGGAGAACAGCGACATGGTGCTGATCCCCGACTTGGCCACCGCAGCCATCGACCCCTTCCGCGAGCGCCCCACGCTGACGATGTTCGCGGAGGTGCGTCTGGTCGACTCTCAGCGCACCCGTTTCGCGCAGGACGGCCGCACGATCGTCGCGGCGGCGGAACAGGCGCTTCGCGATCTGGACCTGGCCGATCGCTCCTACTGGGCTCCGGAGTACGAGTTCTACATTTTCGACGCCGCCGATTTTGCCTCGAACGTGAACGAGGCGCGCTTCTCCGTGACGAGCCCGGAGAGGTTCTTCCAGAACGCCTACCACGCCTGCAATCCGCACGATGTCTACGACGATTTCCGGGACGAGGCCGTGCAGTTGATGCGCGATTTCGGCATCCCGATCCGCTACCACCACCACGAAGTGGGGGCGGCCGGCCAGCAGGAGATCGAGGCCTGGTTCGCCGATCTGCCCACGACCGCCGACCAGGCCGTGCTGGTGAAGTACATCCTCTCCAACCTGGCCAACCGCCACGGCTTGCGCGTGACCTTCATGCCCAAGCCGCTCTACGACAACGCGGGGTCCGGTTGGCACCTGCACCAGTTCCTGGTCAAGGATGGGCGCAACATCTTCAACGACCCCGCGGGGTACGCCGGGCTTTCGCGCACCGCGCTGCACTACATCGGCGGCATTCTGCGCCACAGCCCCGCGCTCTGCGCGTTCACCAACCCGAGCACCAATTCCTACAAACGGCTGGTGCCCGGCTTCGAAGCTCCCACCGTGCGCACGTTCGGCCGCTCGAATCGCGGCGCGGCCATCCGGGTGCCCAGTTACGTCGCGGATCCGGAGTTCCGCCGCATCGAGTACCGTCCGCCCGATTTCACGTGCAGCCCATACCTGTGCATGGCGGCCATCCTGATGGCCGGGATCGACGGCGTCGTGCATGAGATCGATCCCGAGGCGGCCGGCTTCCATCCCGAAGACGCCCCGTCGCCAGACCGGCAGAAGACCGCGGACTTCCTGCCGCGCTCGCTCGACGACGCCCTCGACGCGCTGGCCTCGGATCACCAATTTTTGCTGGTCAACGGGGTTTTCCCCGAGGCGCTCATCCATCGCTGGATAGAGATCAAGCGGAGCGAGATCATGGCGATCAACCGGAGACCACATCCGTACGAGTTCACGATGTATTTCGATCTGTGAAAGGATCCGGCGCGCGGCCGGCGGCGCGCAACGGGCGCCGCCGCGCTCAGAGCTTCTTGTAGCGCCAGACCAGGAGCAGGGCCACGCAGGAGGCGGCGGCCAGGCCCAGGATGACGAAGAACGCCTCGGGCCTGCTCCCCAGGCCCCAGGGGTAGCGCACGTTCATCGAAAAGGCGCTCACCACCAAGTTCGGCATCATGATCCCGATCGTGATGATGTTCAGCGTCTTCATGAGCACGTTCAGGTTGTTGTTCACGATCGAGGCGCGAGCATCCATGAGGCCGGACAGCACGTTCGAGTAGATCTCCGCCTGCCGATAGCATTGGTTGTTGTCGACGTAGATGTCGTCGAGAACCTCGATTTCTTCCTGTGTGAAACCGATCTTCCCGGCGTTGTTCTTGAGTTTTTCGATCAGCACGCCGTTGGCGTAGATCGCGTTCAGGTAGTAGACGAGGCTCTTGCCCAGCGTGAACAGATTCAACAAGTACCGATTCTCCATCGAGGTGCGCAGCTTTTCCTCGAGGTCGTCGGAGATCATGTTGATGGCCTTCAAGTGACCCAGGAAATGAGTGATCGACTGGTAGATCACTCGCAACGCGAAGTGGGTGACCGAGCGGATTCGCAGGAACGGACGGCCGTCGAAGAGGTCGTCCGTCTCTCCCGCGACCAGCACGACGCGATCCTTGAATAAGAAGATTCCCAGCGAAGACACCTTCAGCGGGAATTCCTCGTCCGCGGAATAGTTGCGCGGGCGCTTCAGGATGATCGCCGTGTGGTTGGGCTCGAACTCGAGACGGGGCAGTTCGTCGGGATCCTGTGCCGAACTCAGCGTGTGCTCGTCGATCTGCAGGTGGTCGATGAGATGGCGCGTCTCCGTCTCATCCGGCTTGATGTAAAACTCGATCGGGCAGTCCTGACCCTCGTCCGGCACCACGCGCCCTTCGCGCAGGACATAGCTTCTGAGCATGGTGGCCTCCCCGGCGTGGGGTTCTCGAGGTCCAGGCGCGCTCGGCGCGCGGTCCGTGGCCGCGAGCGCGCGCGACAGGGAATCTGCCCCATGTCGCGTCCGAAGTCAAAGCCCGAAGACGGTCTCGATCCCGCGCCCAGACCGGCTCAAGCGGTTTCGGGATCCGGGCGTCCCCGCGCCTGCTTCCGCGCGGCCCTGCCCCTCTTCTGGCGCAGGCGGCGCTCGCGGGAGGCGGACGAGGGCGCCGTGGCCACCCGTGAGCGGCGGCAAGCCAGGGCGGCGCGAAGCAGGGCGGCGAAGCGCGCCAGCAGCAGGACCCGGTTGCGGTGTTGGCTGCGCTCCGTCGCGCACGTCAGGACCAACTCGCCCTCCCGGTTGACGCGGCGGCCGAGGCGAGCGCGCAACCGCTCGCGCAGGGCCGGGGTCAGCGAGGCGGAGTTTTCCATGTCCCAGCGCAACTCCACGCGCGTGTCGGTCGTGTTCACGTGCTGCCCACCCGGTCCGGAGGCTCGCGAAGCCCGAAAGCGCAACTCCGCCGCGCGCACGCTCAGGTCGGGAGTGATCACCACGTCCTCTGTCACGGGCGCGCCTCGGCCGGCTGGGGACGATCGATCGCCGGGGGCAGCAGGTCGAACAGCGCCGCCGGCGTTGTCTTGGCCGTCATCGCGTAGCGTCCGATGTGCCAGGATGTCCCGTTCTCGCGCCAGGCCCACGGCTTGAGGCTGAGCGACCCGGTGAAGCCGCAAGCCGAGGCCACGCTGTCCAGCGCCGCGGACGCGAATCCGTACGGCCAGGCCACGAAGCCCGGGGGGCGTCCGGTGTGTGTCTCGATCGCGCGACGGCTCTGCCACAGATCGCGCGCGACGGGCGAGTAGAAACCGCCCGGGAGCCGACGCCCGGCGGCCTCGCCGGCGTTCGCCGCCGAGTCCGCCGCCGCCAGCCGCCGCGGCTGCAGAAAGACCGGCTCGTAACCGTGGGGACCAGGCACCTTCCAGTGGAGATCGTGGGTGTGCGACTCTACGATGACGGCGCCCGAGGCGCTCATCTCGTTCAGCTGGCTCCACGTGCACAGGCGCAACCCATTCCATTCCTGTCCCACGCGCGCGGTCGGCACGAACAGGTGGGCACGGACCCCCTGCCGCTTGAGGACTGGCCAGGCCAGCGAGTAAACGCTCTCGTCGGCGTCGTCGATGGTTATCACGACCGCGGGGTTCGGCAGCGGACGGCCCGCTCGCACGATCTCGTGCACCTCGTCCAGCGTCAGGAACCGCGTTCCCTTCTCGCGCAGCAACCGCAGGTGACGCTCGAACTCACCGATCGGGATCGTCCAGAAATCTCGCACGCCCAGCGTGGGCAGGTTCAGCACGACCGCCCCGACCACACGCGCCGCATAAACCGCCGACCACGCCGGGCGAAAGTAGTGGTAGCAGAGCACCGGCACGCCGTTGGTCTCGTCCAGCGGCGCCTCGCGCGGCGGTTCCGATGGTTCGTCGAGTTGATGCGCTCGGCGGTCGGTCTCGGTGTTCAGGCGTTCGGCGCTGTCCGTCCAGATCAGGGTGGCGATCAGCGCGGCCAGGGCGACAGCGCCGGCCGCCGCGGCCAGCCGCGCCTGGACCTTCTGGTTGCGCGCGGCCATGCGGTCTCCCGGTCAGAAAAATCCGCGCAGCGCCAGCCCGATGAAGTCGCGGCTGTAACCGCCCGCGCTGGCCAGACGCGATCGCGCGTGGCCGCCCTCAAGCGCGAGATAAGCGCCGGGAGCGCAGCGCCAGCCGACGCGCGCGGACCAGCCGCCCACCGTCGTGGCCTCGGCGCCCGATTCGGTTTCACGCCCGAGCCGGCCCGCCGCGCGCACCAGCCAACGCGCGCCCTGCGTCTGGGCCGACGCCTCAAGGCTGGCATTGCGCATCCAGTCGGGGCTCCAGTAGCCGCTGCCGGGCGCGTCGCAGTCCAGCCACGTGAAGGAGGGGCCGGCGGCCAGCGCGACGCGGCCCTCGTGCCGCCACAGCAGCCGCGCGGTGGCGAGCCAGCGCCGGTTGTCGTCGCCGTACCAGCCTCGCGCGCAACTGGCGCCCAGCGACCAGCGCGGCGCCAGGCGCCAGTCGGTCGAGAGCGAGCCCTGCGCCAGGGCGATTTCCCTGGCCAGGGCCGAGATCGTCTCCAGCGGTTGCCGGTTCGCGCCCAGGTCCAAGCGCAGGTTCGACCGCGCGTGCCACGTCAGCCAGGCATCGCCGCCGGGCGAGGTCCAGCGCAGCGGCCCGGCGTCGAGGGCACCCGGCACCGGCTCGGCGCTGCGCAGGTGATCCACCCACGCGTGCGCATGCAGGCTCCACGTGGACGCCAGCGGCGTGATGAGCCCGGCGCCCAGGCGCCAGGCCGTGAGCGCCGGCATGCCGTCTTGACTGTACCGGCGGTATGACGGGGCCGCCTGCACCAGCCGCGACGGCGCGGCCTCCCAGGTCGCCCTGGCGCCGACGCGCAGGATCTCCAACTCGTCCGAGTCGCGGCAGAAATCGACGCCGGCTTGGCCGGGCACGTCGTAGCCGTCGAGCACGGTGATGGCGAAGGAGCCCACGTCGCGCGGCTCGCCCGGGCTGCTCTCGAGGGCACGCAGGCCGCGCCACCCCTCCCGCAGGCGATTGTCCCAGATCAGACTGCGCGCCAGGCCCAGGCGCGCTTCGCGGTCCGCCGGATCGGCCGCCGACAGCTCGCGATAAAGGGCGATGGCCGCGTCCTGTTGGCCGCTCCAGCTCAGGGCCAGGGCCAGGCCGCGGCGCGCGGCGCGGTCGTCGCGGCCCGCGGTCGTGGCCAGCCAGGCGCGAAAGAGCGGAACGGCCTCGCGCGCGCGATCGCTCCACAGCAGCCGCCACGCCGCGTCGAGGCGGTCCGCGGCCGCGTCTCGCTCCGCGAGAAGGCTCGCGGTCGTGTCGGCCGGCGCCGCTTCGTCGGCCGCCCGCACGGCCAGCGGCCCCGCGAGGGCGACGACCAGCATCGCGGCATGGAAGATCGGGTCGCGCAGTCGCATCGTCACTCCCGGATCGGCTTCCATTGCGTCACGCGGGTCTTCTGTCGGTTCACGAACAGGCCCTTGGGCGCGGTGCAGACGGTGATGATCGCCATCAGTATCCAGTACAGCAGCGGATAGAAAACGGCCACGATATAGTAGCGGCCAAGGCCGCGGTCATACTTGCGGTCGAGCAGCACGCCGGTCAACAGTTGGAGCAGGCACACGGTGCCGATGATCATGCCCCAGAAGTTGGGAATCGGCGAGGCTCCCACCGGCGGATAGCCCACCATATAGGAGCCGACCCAGATTCCGGTCAAGATGACGTAGTCATAGGCCCAAGCCACCGACAGCAGCGCCTCGGCCAGCACGGGCCAGAGGCGCCGGTGGCGCCATCTCAGGGCCGTGCGGCCGTAGCGCACGAGCACCTGGCTCAAACCGAGCGCCCAGCGCCGCCGCTGCCGCCAGAGTCCGGCCAGCGACTGAGGTACCCTCATCCACATGATGGCGCGGGGCTCGTAGCGCACGTCCCAGTGTTGCAGTTGAAGGCGCCAGGTCAGGTCGATGTCTTCGGTCGCCATCTCGGGTCTGTACCCGCCGACGTCCAGCAGCGCGTCGCGCCGGAAGGCGCCCACGACGCCCGACATGGTCAGGATGCGCCCCCAGATGCGTTGGGCCCGCTTGAGCAGCGAGATGATCGAAGTGAACTCGATCGCCTGCAGCTTGGCCAAGAAGGAGTCGCGGTTGGCGACGCGGGGATTCCCGGTCACGGCCGCGACACGCGGCGACCGGAAGTGGGGCACGAGGAATTTGAGCGCGTCCGGATTGGGCACCGCGTCGGCGTCCATGACCAGGATCACGTCCCCGCGCGTGAGCGGGAGGGCGTCGTTGAGGGCCATCGCCTTGCCCTCGTTCAGATGCTTGCGCACGAGACGCACCCGCCCGTCGCGCACGAAGGGGAGGATCGCGGCCAGCGTGCCGTCGGTCGAACAGTCGTCCACCACGACGACTTCGAAGTCGGGATAGTCGAGCTTCAGCACGCCCGCGAGCGTGTCCGCGATATTCGCCTGCTCGTTGTAGGCGGGGATGAGCACGGACACCGGCGGCGGGCGGTCGAGCGCGTAGAAGGCCGAGTGATCTCCGGTCTCGCGGCGGAGCCAGTAGATCAGGGCCGTCACGATCCACATGAGACTGGTGCCGATCGGGTACCAGGCGAAGAACACCAGCAACGCCAGGTAGACCGTCGTGTGTTCGAAGCGGACGAGCAGCGAGTACAGATCCATCTCAGTCGCCCCCCGCGATGCTGCCGGGGTCGACCGGGTCGTAGACCTTCTGGTCGCCGGACACCCTGATCTCGACGGCGCGCGCCTCGCGCAGGGCGGCGAGACCGGGCATGAGCACGGCCCGCCCCAGCGTGTCGGCGTGGAGTTGCTCGGGCGCGGCGGCCCGCGCCGTGCTGCGGCGATTGCGCCGTCCCCGGCGCAGGTTGTGGGCGATCCACCAGAGCGTGACGATCGTTCCGCTCACCACCAAGACCGACAGGACCTGCGCGGCGAGGATCGTGCCCCGGGTGATGGGCTCGTTGGTGACGATATCCCAGTACCAGGCGAACACCACCCACAGGGCGATGGACACCAGCACGTGCAGGAGCGTTCGCATCCGTGGCCTCCGGCGCGATGCAGGCCGGGGTTCTCCTCGCGCGAGGGCGCGGTTCCGGCCGCCCTTCCTATTCGACCGCCGTCGCGCCAGGTGTAGAAAAATCGCCTGGCCGGCCCGTCTGGATCCCGGATCGCCGAAGTTTGCCTTGCGCCGGTCGCGACCGTCGCCGGCTTCGGCCCAGGACATGCCGGCGGTTGACGGAACTTACTCCTGCGAATACACTTGCGCGTTCGCTGGTCAGCGTGCCCGGAGGCCGGAGCGGTTCGCGCCCCGCCGCGCGGCGCGCTTTGCGCGGAAGGTCGATCATCGTGGAAGCCAGGCGTGTGCGATCCCGTTTCCTGGAGTACTTCGCCCAGCGCGGCCATGCTGTCGTGCCCTCGTCCTCGCTCGTGCCGGAGAACGATCCGACCCTGCTGTTCGCCAACGCCGGCATGAACCAGTTCAAGGCTGTCTTCCTCGGCCTGGAGGCGCGCGACTACGTGCGGGCCGTCTCCGTGCAGAAGTGCATGAGGGTGTCGGGCAAGCACAACGACCTGGAGGAGGTGGGGCGCGACGGCCGACACCACACGTTCTTCGAGATGCTCGGGAATTGGTCGTTCGGTGACTACTATAAGCGCGACGCCATCCTCTGGGGGTGGGATTTTCTGACCCGCGAGATGGAACTGCCGCCGGAGCGCCTCTGGGTCACGGTCTACAAGGACGACGACGATTCCTACGCGGTCTGGCGCGACACCGTCGGGCTTCCCCCGGCGCGAATCATCCGCCTGGGAGATCTCGCCAAGGGCGACGAGGAGAATTTCTGGGCCATGGGGGAGACCGGCCCCTGCGGCCCCTGCACGGAAATCCATTACGACCAGGGCGAGGCGATGGCTTGCGCCCATCCCGGCGGGTGCGCGATCGGCGTCTGCGGATGCGATCGCTGGCTCGAGTTGTGGAATCTGGTGTTCATCCAGTTCGATCGCGCGCTCGACGGCACGCTCACGCCGCTGCCGATGCAGAGCGTGGACACGGGCCTGGGGCTCGAGCGCCTGGTGGCCGTCAAACAGGGCGCCGGCAGCAACTACGGCTCCGATCTCTTCATGCCGCTCATCAGGCGGGCGCAAGAGCTGTGCGGCAAGCCGCTGGAGGGGGACTTCCGCGTCTCGCTGCAGGTGATAGCCGACCACGCCCGCGCCGTGACGTTCACGATCGCCGACGGGGCGCTGCCGTCGAACGAGGGACGCGGCTATGTCGTGCGCCGCATATTGAGGCGCGCGGCTCGGCACGGTCGCCGGCTGGACCTGCGCGAGCCGTTCCTATGGAACATCGCCGAGATCGTCATCGACACGATGGGCGAGGCCTATCCGGAGCTTCGCCAGCGCCGCGACTTCATCCTCAAGGCGATCCGCCGCGAAGAGGAGCGGTTCAACCTGACCCTCGACCGCGGCCTGCAGGTCTACGCCGAGATCCGCGATCTGGCGCGGGCCGCGGGGCGCGCGTCCCTTTCCGGCGAAGAGGCGTTCCTGCTGCACGACACCTACGGTTTCCCGGTCGACCTGACGGCCGTGGTGGCGGCCGAGGACGGGCTGACTGTCGACCACACGGCCTTCCGCGCCCGCATGGACCAGCAGCGCGAGGCGAGCGGACGCGAGCGCGCGTTCGCCACGGGCCTCGGTCCCTGGCGCCCGGTCGGCGGCGAGGGCGCCGGCGACGGGAAGGCCGCCTTCCCTAAGTCGCGGTTCGTGGGCTACGAGACGCTCACGGCGGACACGGTCGCGGTGGCTGTCCGCGAGGGGGGGAGCACGCCGGACGGAGAGCCGGCCGCCCATCTGCTGTGCGCGCAGACGCCTTTCTACGCGCAAGCGGGCGGCCAGGCCGGGGACGTGGGGACGGTGAAGCTGTTGCCGGACGGCCTGCAGTTCGCGGTGCTGGCGACGCTAGCCACCGAGGAGGGCCCCGCCATGGTGGTCGCCGCAGCCGCGGCGCAGCTGCTGGCGGCGCTGCGCGCCGCCGCGGGCGTGCGGCTGACGGTCGACGCGATGGCGCGCCTGCGCACGATGCGCCACCACACGGCGACACATCTGCTGCATGCCGCCCTGCGCCAGGTGCTCGGCAAGCACGTCGAGCAGGCGGGCAGCGAGGTCGCCCCCGACAAGCTGCGCTTCGATTTTCGACACGACGGCGCGATGTCCCGCGAGGAGATCGCGCGCGTGGAGGACATCGTCAACGATCGGGTGCTCGCCAACCTTCCCGTGGCCGCGCACGCCGGCGTGCCGCTCGCCCAGGCGAAGGCGCGCGGCGCGATGGCGCTCTTCGGGGAGAAGTACGGGGACACGGTGCGCATGGTCGAGGTGCCCGGTTTCTCGCTCGAATTGTGCGGAGGGACGCACGTCGCCCACACGGGCGACATCGGGCCGCTGCGCATTGTGGCCGAGACGAGCAGCGCCGCGGGCGTGCGCCGGATCGAGGCGGTCGCGGGAGATCGCGCCCTCGCGCTGGCGAGGCAGGAACGCGAGCACGTGGCCGCCGTGTCCGCCCTGCTGCGCCGCGACGGCGGCACCGTCGCGGACCAGGTCCGGTCGCTGATCCAAGAGCGCGACGCTCTGCGGGGCGAACTGCAGGCACTGCAGCGCAGGGCGGCGCGGGATGGCTTGACCGACGCGCTGGCCAGCCCGATCGACGTGAACGGCCTGCGCGTCGTCGCGGCGCGCGTGGACGCCGACGGCCGCGATGCGCTGCTCGCGCTGGGCGATCACGTTCGCGACAAGCTCGGCCAGAGGGGGGTCGTCGTGTTGGGCGCGGCGTGGGAGGGCAAGGCCACGCTGCTCGTCTCCCTCACGTCCGACCTGGTCGAGGGGAAGCGGCTGCACGCGGGCGATCTGGTCAAGGCCCTGGCGGCCAAGGTGGGCGGGCGCGGCGGCGGCAAGCCCCACACCGCCCAGGCCGGTCTGCCGGACGTGGCGAGCCTGGCGCCGGCCCTCGCCGCCGCGGCCGACGCCGTGCGCGACGGCGACCGCAGGTCCTAGCCCGCGGCGCGACCTGTCATTTCCGCTTCAGCACGGCCCGCCAGCCCGTTGTGTTGCGCTCGCCGGGCCGATTGAGCCGCAGGACGTTGCCGACGGGCTCCGTCGTGTAGAAGGCGTCGGGGGCGACGTCGTCGACCAGGCGCAGGATCGGCTTCAGGTCGCGGCGGCGGCACACGACGAAAAGCATGGTGACGGCGCCGTGCAACCCCTCGCCCTCGAACGTGGTCACGCCGAAACCGGCGCGGCGGATTCGGTCGGCGAGCGCGACGCCGCAGGCCGCGCAGATCACGCGCAACACGACGTCGCCGAGGGCGATCCGCTGCTCGATCTTGATGCCGATGATGTTGCCCGTGGCGAACCCGAGCGCGTAGAAGACCCCCAGCAACGGCTGATGAGAGACCTTGTCGAGCACGGCCGCGATCACGACGAGCCACATGCTCACTTCGATGAAGCCGAGCACGAACGAAAGGCGTGTGCGGCCTTGCACAATGACCAGCGTACGCAGCGTGCCGAGCGAGACGTCTCCGACGCGCGCGAGGAAGACGAGCAGTCCCAGCAGGAGGGTGGCGGCGTCGGTCACGCCTTGTTGAACCCCCTGCCCATGTTGTTGATGATCGCCGTGGCGAATTCGCTGGTCTTGACCTCGCGGGAACCGGGCATCTGCCGCGCGAAGTCGTAGGTGACGGTCTTCTGCTGCACGGTCTTCTCGTAGGCGTCGGTGATCAGCTGACCGGCCTCGTGCCAGCCCATGTATTCGAGCATCATGACGCCGGAGAAAAGGAGGCTGCCGGGATTCACCTTGTCCTGACCGGCGTACTTCGGCGCGGTGCCGTGCGTGGCCTCGAAGACCGCCGTGCCGTCGCCGATGTTCGCTCCCGGGGCGATGCCGATGCCGCCGACCTGCGCGGCAACCGCGTCGCTCATGTAGTCGCCGTTGAGGTTCGGCATGGCCAGCACCGAGAACTCGTCCGGACGCAGCTGCATGAGCTGGAACGCGATGTCGGCGATGCGGTCCTTGATCACGATCTTGCCCGCGGGCTGCTGCCCGCCGTGCTGCGCGTGGAGTTCGTCCTCGGTGATCGTGACGTCGCCGAACTCCTCCTTCGCCAATTCGTAGCCCCAGGCGCGGAACGCGCCCTCGGTGTACTTCTGGATGTTGCCCTTGTGGATCAACGTGACGCTGGGCAGACGCCGCTCGAGCGCGTGGCGGATGGCCTTGCGCACGAGCCGCTTCGTGCCGAAGACGCTGATGGGCTTGATGCCGATGCCGGCGTCGTCGCGGATTGTGATCTTGAACTCGCGACTGAAGAAGGCGCGGATCTTCGCCGCTTCCGGGCTGTCGAAGGGGAACTCGATGCCGGCGTACACGTCCTCGGTGTTCTCGCGGAAGATGACCACGTCCACGCGCGAGGGGTCGATCATGGGGCTGGGCACGCCGGCGTAGTGCCTCACCGGTCGGACGCAGGCGTACAGATCGAGCAGGATGCGCAGCGAAACGTTCAGGCTGCGGAAGCCGCCGCCCACCGGGGTCGTGAGCGGTCCTTTGATCGCCACGACGTACTGTCGGATCGTCTCGACGGTCTCGTCGGGCAGAGGATTGCCCCCATAGCGTTCCATGGCGCTTTCGCCGGCGTAGAGATCCATCCAGGCGATCTTCCGCTTGCCGCGGTAAGCCTTTTCCACGGCGGCTTCCCAGACCCGCCGGGACGCGCGGCTGATGTCGGGGCCGATGCCGTCGCCTTCGATCATGCCCACGATGGGGTGGTCGGGCACCTGCAACTGACCGTCTCGGTACGTGATCTTCTCGCCCGCCGGCACCACGATTTTCTGGAACGCCATGGGTCCTCTCCCGGAGGTTGGGGGGTGGGAATCCGCTTGGACCGGAGCAAATGTAGTCCATCGCCAAGGGGTTGGAAAGGCGCACGGATCGGGTATCCGGCGGGCCGGCAGGGTCCGGCGACCCCGCTGACGTCGCCAAGGACCCCGACGCCGGCCTCAAGCGAAGGCGGTGGCGGTCGAAGAAAGGGCCGTACCACGTGCAGGGCGTGGTGCGCCCGGCATGGAGAGAGCGGCCATGAGCAAGAGGATCCTCGTCGTCGACGACCAGGAGAACATCGCGCGCATCCTGCGCATGATGCTCGAGAACCAAGGGTATGAGACGGAATGGGCCGCCGACGGCGCGGAAGCCTTGCGGCTGGCCAAGTCCGTGGATCCCGATCTCATCCTGCTGGACGTCATGCTGCCGAAGATCGACGGTTTCAAGGTTTGCCGCCTGCTCAAATTCGACAAGAAGTACAGCCGCATTCCGATCGTTCTCTTGACCGCCAAGTCCTCGCCGCTGGACAAGCAGGCGGGGCGCGAAGCGGGGGCGGATTACTACCTGGAAAAGCCGTTCCAGCCCCTGCATCTGATCCAGGTCGTGGAGCAGTTGATCGCCTTGGAGGGAGTGAGATGAGACGGATCCAACGCAGAGGATTCACGATCGTCGAGTTGGTGATCGTGGTTGCCGTGCTGGGGGTCCTGTCCGCCATCGCCGTCCCGAAGTACCTGGCCATGCATGTCCAGGCGCGCGAGGCGACGGTGCGCGGGGCGCTGGGGGACATCCGGGCCACCCTGGCGATCCAGTACGCGAAGGCGGCCGTCCAGACCGGCGTCGGCGCCTTCCCGACGTCGCTCGACGGGAAGCTGTTCGCCGACGGCGACGTGCCGCCGGATCCGGTCACGAACCTGAACAAGGTCGTCAGCAAATTCGACAACACCGGCGGATGGGTCTACGACAGCACCACCGGTGATGTCTCCTGCAACCTGGCCGAATACGCCAACTTCTAGGCGGCTGGCCGGCGGGCGAGGGGATGCGGCGGGCGCGATCGCCGACGGGCGGTCGCGCCCGTCCGCGTCCGGCGAGCAGCGCGCGCGGATCGTCCAAGCGCACCCCGCGCCGCCCCCGGGACAGACGCCGCTTGCCCTCGCCTCCGCCGGCCGGTAACTTTGCGGCCGTCCCGCGATTTGCCGCGGTTTTCCCCCGCCCCGCGGCGCTCGAACGATCAGGAGCCCAGACGCATGTCGTCGCGTTCTCTTTCCCTGCCGCTTCGCGGCCAGCCGGTCCTGAGTGTCCGCGACATCCACAAGAGCTACGGCGCCGTGACGGCGGTCCGCGGCGTGTCGCTGGAGATTCCCGGGGGCAGCATCTACGGCTTCCTCGGCCCGAACGGAGCCGGCAAGTCGACAACCATCCGCATCATCATGGGGATCCTGCTACCGGACGCCGGCGAGGTGCGCTTCGCCGGCCTGCCGCTGGACGGCGCCCTGCGCGACCGCATCGGCTATCTGCCCGAGGAGCGGGGGCTCTACCGGAAGATGCGCTGCGCGGAACAGGTGGCGTTCTTCACCGAGCTCAAGGGCGTGCCGCGACGCGAGGCGCTGGCGAGGGCGGGAGAGTGGCTTGATCGGCTCGGCCTGCGCGATTGGAAGAACCGCAAGAGCGACGAACTGTCGAAGGGCATGCAGCAGAAGTTGCAGTTTGCGGCCACCTTGGCCTGCGGTCCCGACCTGGTGATCCTCGATGAGCCGTTCAGCGGGCTCGACCCCCTCAACATCGAGGTCATCCGCGAGATCATCCTCGAGCAGAAGGCGCAGGGGCGCACGGTCATCTTCTCGACGCACATGCTCGCCGAGGCGGAGAAGATCTGCGACTACATCTGCCTCATCGACGGCGGCGAGAAAATCCTCGACGGCACCCTGGACCGCGTCAGGCAGGATTTCCCGCAGAAGTCCGTGCGCGTGGCCTGGGAAAACGGCGCCGAGCCGCCCGACGATCTGCCGGGCGTCGCCTCGTGTCGCCAAGAGGAGGGGAGCTGGCGCCTGATGATGCAGGAGGGCGCCGATCCGCAGCGGCTGCTGCCGCTGCTGCAGGAGGCGGGGCCGCTCTCGCTGTTCGCGGCCAACCGGCCGACGCTGAGCGAGATCTTCCTGGCCGCCGTGTCGCGGCGGCGCGCCGGGTCGCGCGCGACGGGAGGCGAGACACGATGAAGACGTGGGCCGTCATCCGTCGCGAATATCTCGAGCGAGTGCGTTCCAAGGGGTTCGTGATCGGGACCATCCTGGGTCCTCTGCTGATGTCCGCGCTGGTGCTGGTGCCGGCGCTGTTGGCGCGCTCGGGCGCGGGCGAGCAGCGCACCATCGCCCTGGTCGATCCCACCGGCCGCGTCCTCCAACCGTTGCGGGAGCGGCTGGAGCAGCGCATGCAGGAGGGCAGCCGCGGCGGCAGCCGGTACACGCTGCTGCCGGTGACCCTCGACGGGCGCACGCTGGAGCAGGGGGTCGGCGAGCTGCGCCGCATGGTCGCGGACGAGTCGGTGCACAGCGGCCTGGTCGTGGCTCCGGACTTCCTTGAGACGCGCACGATCAGCCTGTACGTGAAGTCCGTGGCCGCCATGAGTTTGCGCGACGAGCTGCGTCCGCTGCTCAACGACATTCTGCGCGAGGCGCGCTACCGCGAGCAGGGCTTGCCGACGGAATTGCGGGAGTACCTGGCCGAGGGAGTCGACTGGAAGAACCTGAACATCGGCGGCGAGGGAGGCGAAGCGCGCGAGGGAAACGATTCGGCGTTCGTCGTGGCCATTGTGCTGATCATGATGATTTACATGATGGTGCTCATGTACGGCTCGCACACCTTGCAGGTGGTGATCGAAGAGAAGAGCAACCGCGTGGTCGAGGTGCTCCTTTCCAGCCTGTCTCCCGGCCGGCTCATGCTCGGGAAGGTCCTGGGCATCGGCGCGGCGGGCCTGACGCAGACCGGCATCTGGACGCTCGCCTTCATCGTCTTCACGCAGCAAGGAATCAGTCTCGGCAGCTTCACGCTCGACACTTCGTTCCTGACGCCGTTGATCTGGATCTCCTTCCTGGTTTTCTTCCTGCTCGGCTTCTTCCTCTATGCTCTGCTCTACGCCGGCGTGGGCGCGATGTGCAACACGCTGCAGGATTCCCAGCAGTTCAACTTCCCGCTGATGATGGGCCTGGTCCTGCCCATGATGCTGCTGGGCCTGGTGCTGGAGGCGCCGAACACGCCGATCGCCGTGGCCCTGAGCCTTTTCCCGCTGTTCGCTCCCGTGCTGATGTTCGTGCGGGTCTGTGTCGAAACGCCGCCCCTGTGGCAACTGGTCTTGTCCTGGGTCCTGATGCTGCTCGCCATCTGGCTGGCCGCCCTGGCCGCCGGCAAGCTGTTCCGGCTGGGCATCCTGATGTACGGGGCGTCGCCCACCTGGGCGACCCTGGCGCGCGCCCTGCGGCAGAAATAGGCGATCTTGCGCCGCCGGCACCGCTTCTTTGGGCCGGGTCAGGCGCCGCGAGATTGAGGGTGCTGGCCGGGACGCGCGGCATGGTATAATTGAAGCTGGTCCCGTGGAGGCCGCCAGGGGGCCGAGGCCGTGCGTCACTTGCCAATCCCACCGATGAAAGCATGAAACACCGCGCGCCGGGAGGGAAGCGCCGGTTCCAGCCGGCGAGATGGCCTTTGCGAGAGGCAATCGCGCTGGCGCTTTCGGTGGGGGCGGCGGCGCCCCGCGTCGTCGTCGCGGCCAGCGCCCTGGCCGTCTCGGCACCGGGAACCCTCGACAGCCGCCCGCCGGTCGTGGCTTGGCTCGCGCCGGCCGCCGGCGACAGCTTCCGCGCCGCCGCCGTGGAGACGCTGCGCTGGAGCGTCCTCGAAGACTCTGCGGCAGGAGCGCCGGCTCTGCGGCTGGCCCTGCTGGACGGCGCGGACGAGGTCTGGGCTGACAGTCTCACGGTCTGGTCCACCGGAGAAACCACCTACCTTTGGACTGTCCCGCAACTGCATGTGGCGGCCGCGCGGCTGGTGGTCTCGGTGCGCGATGCGTTCGGCTGGGCGGGCGCCGACACCAGCGGTGCCTTCACGGTGTCGAACACGTCGACGGATCTGACGTCCCCGCAGGCGCCCGCGCGCGACACGGTGGGGCCGGCGGTGCCGAATCCCTTCAATCCGAGCACGACCGTTCATTTCGCCCTGGCGTCGCCTGCCAGGGTCCGCTTGTGCATCCACGATCTCGCCGGCCGTCGCGTGGCGCTGCTGCGCGACGGCGCGCTGGCCGCCGGAACGCACACCGCGGTTTGGGACGGGCGCGACGCGTCGGGACGCGCCTGCCCGAGTGGTCCTTACTTCGCGCGCCTGAGCGTCGCGGGAGAAAGGGACGCGGCCTTGGTGACGAGATTGACCCTGGTCAAGTGAGGAAGCGCCCGTGAGATCATCGCGCCCCTTCCTGCCGCCCCTCAGCGCGCGACCGGCCAAGCCGGCAGTGTTGTGGCTGGCGGCGCTGGGGGCCGTGCTCGCGGCCCCGTCGCCGCAGGGCGCCCTTGCCGCCCGCGCTCCGGGGGCGCACGACGCGCCCGTCGGCCCGGACCTGGCGGCCCTGCGCGCCCTGGGCGCGCGCCTGGCAGCGCGCCAGGAGGCGCAGCGCACGCCGCTCTACGAGCGGCTGCGGCGCGCGACCGAGGGGCCGCAAGGGCGGCTCAACGCCGAACCGGGGCTGCGGCTCGTGGGCGTCGATGCGCGCGGGCGGCCCGTCTTCTTCGAGACGCACAATCTAAACGCGGCCAAGACGGTGCAGGTCGACCGGCTGTGGCCGGGCGGCGCCAGCGGTCTCGAGCTGACCGGCGCCAATCTTCCCGGCGAATTGGGACTCTGGGACGGGGGCGGCGTGCTCACCACGCACCAGGAGTTCGGGGGGCGGGTCGCGCAGATGGATGCGCCTTCGGGCACGAACTTCCACGCCACGCACGTGGCGGGCACCATGGTCGCCGCCGGCGTGAACGCCAACGCCAAGGGGATGTCGCCGGCGGCATGGCTGCAGGCCTGGGAATGGACCAACGACGAGACCGAGATGGCGCTGGCCGCGGCGGCCGGTCTGCTCGTCTCCAACCACAGCTACGGCTACCTGGCCGGCTGGTACCGCGACGGCAGCGGCGTGTATTACTGGTTCGGCGACATCGAGATCAGTTCCGACGAGGATCCGGGCTTCGGACACTACGGCGAGGACGTCCGCTGGTGGGACGAGATCGCGGCCGCGGCGCCGAACTACCTGATCGTCATGTCCGCCGGCAACGACCGCGACGACACCGGCCCGCCCGTGGGCAGCATTCACTACTACTGGGAACCGACGACAAGCCAGTGGACCGCTTCCACTGCCACGCGCGACCCCGACGGCGGCGACACGGGCTACGACACGCTGCCCTACCGGAGCGCGGCCAAGAACCCGCTCGTGGTGGGGGCCGTCGCGGATCTCCTGTCGGGCTGGACCGCGGCGGAGACCGTGTCGATGGCGGTGTTCAGCAGCTGGGGCCCCACCGACGACGGCCGCATCAAGCCGGATCTGGTCGCCAACGGCATTTCGCTGCTGAGCACGGTGAACACCGGAGACGCCAACTACGGCAGCTACAGCGGCACCTCGATGGCCGCGCCGAGCGCGGCGGGCGCGCTGCATCTCGTCGCGCAACAGTGGAAGGCCGCGCACGACGGCGCGGCGCCGCGAGCCGCGACGCTCAAGGCGATCGCCGTGCACACGGCCGACGAAGCCGGCCCCGCCGCCGGCCCGGACTACATGTTCGGGTGGGGGCTGCTCAACGCCCGCGCCGCCGCGCAACTGGCGGCCGCCGATACTCTCGAGCGATGCGTCGTGCGCGAGTTGACATTGGCCAGCGGCGCGGCCGACACGTTCCACGTGCTCAGCGACGGTTCCACCGCGTTGATTGCCACCCTGGCCTGGACCGATCTGCCCGGAGCGGCCGTTCCGTGGTCGCTCGACCCGCCGGACCTCGCGCTGGTGCACGACCTCGATCTGCGGCTGGAGTGCGTCGCCAGCGGCCAGGTCACCTGGCCCTGGACGCTGGACCCCTCCCGTCCGAGCGCGGCCGCTGCCCGGGGCGACAACGATCGCGACAACGTGGAGAAGCTGGAACTCGCCTCGCCCGACTCCGGTCTCTATCGCCTCGTCGTCAGCCACGAGGGCAGCCTCGTCGCTCCCCAGCCGTATTCGCTGGCCGTCTCCGGTCTCGTCGCCTCGCCGGCGACGGCTCCCGTCGTGAGCGGCCTGACCTTCGCGCAGCGTCGCGACGGCAGCGGCTTGGTGGATGTCGTCTACGATCTCGCGGACCCCGATTCGCCGACCGTGTCGATCACGCTCGAGGTCTCCCGCGACGACGGGCGAACGTGGGACGTGCCCGTCGTGTCCGTCAGCGGAGATGTGGGCTCTGGCGTGCCTCCCGGGCTCGGCAAGACGATCGTCTGGGACCTCGGGGTCGATCTGCCTGATGCCTTCGGCACGGCGTTCCGCGTGCGCGTGCGCGCCGAGGACTGACTCCCGCGACATCAGGGCGAAGCGACGGCGCCCCGCCGGCTTGACTTGGCCGGGGCGCCTCATATCGTTGACCGCGCCTGCGTGATGCGCGGCGGCGAAGCCCGCCCTGCCTGCGGCCCATCCAGGACCCTCCGGGCCGGCGAAGACCACAGAAGGTGATAGGGATGGCGGTGAGGCGACGTTTCGAGGATCTCGACGCCCGGCGCGTCGAGCTCCAGGGCGGCGGCGGCCAGGACAAGGTCCGTCGCCAGCACGACCAGGGCAAGCTCACGGCGCGCGAACGGCTCGCGCTGCTGTTCGATGACGAAAGCTTCGTGGAATTCGGCCTGTGGGTGAAGCACCGCTGCGAGGATCTCGCGGGCAAGGAGTTTCCCGCCGACGGCGTGGTCACCGGCAAGGGCGAGGTCGCGGGCCGGTCCGTGTTCGCCTTCTCGCAGGATTTCACGGTGGGCGGCGGCGCTGTCGGCGAGCGGCACGCGGCCAAGATCGTGGAGATGCTGGCCACGGCGCTCAAGTGCGGCGTGCCGGTGGTCGGCTTCAACGATGGCGGAGGCGCCCGCATCCAGGAGGGCGTGAACGCCCTCTCCGCGTACGGCAAGATCTTCTATCACAACACGCTCATTTCGGGCGTCGTGCCGCAAATATCGGTGATTGCCGGGCCGTGCGCCGGCGGGGCGGCCTACTCGCCGGCGTTGACCGATTTCGTGATCATGGTCGAACGAACCGCGCACATGTTCATCGCGGGCCCCGAGGTGATCCGCGCCGCGACGGGCGAGGTCATCAGCGAGGAGGATCTCGGCGGCGCGCGCGCACACGCCGCGGTCGCTGGCAACACGCATTTCACCGCGGCCGATGACGAGGATGCCGTGCAGATCGTCAAGTCGCTCCTGTCGTACCTCCCGCAGAACAACATGGAGTCGCCGCCCGAGCGCCCGTTCGACGGCGTCGTCGTCGACGACGACTCGCTCGATTGGGTCATCCCGGAGGACCACCGCCAAGCCTACGACGTGCGCGATGTCATCGCTCGTTTGGTGGACGGCGGGGAGTTCCTGGAGGTGCAGCGCGATTTCGCGGCGAACCTCGTCGTGGGTTTCGCCCGCCTCGGCGGCCTCGCCGTCGGAGTCGTCGCGAACCAGCCCCTCGTGATGGCTGGCGCGCTCGACATCAACGCGGCGGACAAGGGCTCGCGCTTCATCCGCACCTGCAACATCTACAACATCCCGCTGATCACGCTCGTGGACGTGCCCGGCTTCCTGCCGGGCATCGCACAGGAGCACGGCGGCATCATCCGCCACGGCGCGAAAATGCTGTTCGCCTACTCCGCCGCCACGGTGCCCAAGCTCACCGTGATCATGCGCAAGGCCTACGGCGGCGCCTTCCTCGCGATGTGCTCCAAGGACGTCGGCGCGGAGACCGTGCTGGCGTGGCCCACCGCGGAGATCGCGGTCATGGGGCCCGAAGGCGCGGCGCGAGTCCTCTACCGCAAGGAAGTAAAAGAGGCGGCCGATCCGACCGCGCTCCTGCAGGAGAAGATCGCCGAGTACCGCCGGCAACACGCGAATCCATACCGGGCCGCGGAGGCGCTGCACCTCGACGACATCATCCGCCCGTCGTGGACGCGACGCCTGCTGATCGAGCGGCTGGGTCTGCTGAGGACCAAGCGCGATCTGCGCCCGCAGAAGAAGCACGGGAACATCCCGCTATGAGCCACCTGACGCCGCCCGTCGTCGCGCTGCTGGCCTTCGCGCTGGTCTTCGCCGCGCTGAGCAGCCTCGCCTTGCTGTTGTTCGCGCTGCGCGCGCTGGCCGCGCGGGCCGCGCGGGTCGCCGCCGCGCGCCAGACGCCGGCCGGCGACGCTGTCGATCCCGTTACCCTCGCGGTCCTCGCCGCCGCCGTGCACACGGCGCTTGGCGCGCCGGTCCGCATCCACCACGTCCACGTCCACGGCGAGCGGTCCGGCCAGGGCTGGGAGCGCGCGGGACGCATGGACATCATGTTCTCCCACCGGGTGATGCCGAAATGAAGAAGCTGCGCGTGACCCTCGACGGGAAGGTCTACGAAGTCACGGTCGAGGTGCTCGAAGACGACGAGCAGTACGTGACCGGTTCGAACATGCCCTCGCCCCTGCCGCCGCCGCCCTCGGGGCGCAAGCGCCGGGGCGAGGCCGGCCCGCCGCCGTCCGCGGCGCCGGCGCCGGCGCGGCCGGTCCCGGCGCCCGCGCCGGGGGCGACGCTGGGCAAGGTCGACCCGAACACGATCCTCGCGCCCATCGCGGGCACGGTGCAGAAGGTGTTCGTGGAGGCCGGCGCCCGCGTCGAGGAAAAATCTCCCGTCGTGCTGCTCGACGCCATGAAGATGGACACCTACATCTACGCGCCGCGGGGCGGCGTCGTGGCGGAAGTCGGGGTGAAGCCGGGCGACAGCGTGCAAGTGGCTCAGTTGCTGATCCGGTTCCAGGCGGAGGCCTGACGTGGACTTGATCTGGAACAGCATGGGGCTGGCCCACGTCTCCTGGCAGCAACTCGTCATGCTGGCGGTGGCGTGTCTCCTGCTCTGGCTCGCCATCCGCAAGGGATTCGAGCCGTTGCTGCTCGTGCCGATCGGTTTCGGGGCGCTGATGGCGAACCTGCCGCTGTCGGGCCTGATGGCGGACCCGGCGGGAGCCATGCCGGGCGGCCTCTTCCACTACCTGTTCAAGGGCCTGGAACTGGAGATCTTCCCGCCGCTGATCTTCCTCGGCCTGGGCGCGCTGACCGATTTCGGCCCGCTGCTCGCCAACCCCAAGACCTTTCTGCTCGGGGCCGCGGCGCAGTTGGGCGTGTTCGGAACGTTCCTCGCCGCCAGCCAGATGGGCTTCACGCCGCGGGAGGCCGCCTCGATCGGCATCATCGGGGGCGCCGACGGCCCGACGTCGATCTACCTGACCATGAAGTTGGCGCCGCACCTGCTGGGCGCGATCGCCGTCTCGGCCTACTCCTACATGGCGCTCGTGCCGCTGATCCAACCGCCGATCATGCGCTTGCTCACGACGAAGGCGGAGCGCGCCATCCGCATGGAGGCGAGCTTCGAGGTGCCGAAGTGGATCCGGATCATCTTTCCGATCGCCGTGACGGTGCTCGGCGCGCTCATCGTGCCCGCCGCCACCAGCCTGATCGGTCTGCTCATGTTCGGCAACCTGCTGCGCGAGTGCGGCGTGACCGAGCGGCTGACGCGCGCCGCCCAGAACGAGCTGATCAACCTGATCACGATCGTGCTCGGGCTGTGCGTCGGGGTCACGATGGACGGACCGAGCTTCTTGCGCGCCGAGACGCTCAAGATCCTCGTGCTTGGTTGTGTCGCGTTCGCGCTCTCGACCGCCGGCGGAGTGCTGCTCGGCAAGCTGATGGCGCGCCTGCCCGGCAGCCCCGTCAATCCGCTCATTGGGGCCGCGGGCGTCTCGGCGGTCCCCATGGCCGCGCGCGTCGCGCACAACGTCGCGCAGGAGACCGATCCCCACAACTATCTGCTCATGCACGCGATGGGCCCGAACGTGGCCGGCGTCATTGGCACCGCCGTGGCGGCGGGCGGCTTGCTGGCGCTCCTGGGCTGACCGGCCGGGTTGGCGCGGCGCTGGTGGCGATCCGCCTACTCCCGGAAGGAAATCTCGTCCGGCAGCTCGTTGACGTCGCCGTCCTGGCGGGGGAAATGCTTCCGCAACTTCTCGCCGATCTGGGCTAGGCCCGCGGCGAGGCCGTCGGCGGGCCGGTCGGACGCGAAGTGGGGCAGCATGGCGTCGACCACGTCGCGCCAAAACGTCTCGCCCACCTTGTCGTGCAGTCCCTCGTCGCCGACGATCGCCAGGCAGCGCGTGCGCGTCGCGAGGTACACTAGCACGCCGTTGCGTTGGGCCGTGCGGTGCATGCCTAGCTTCGCGAACAGCTCGCGGGCGCGGGCGTAGGGGTCGCCGCCGGCCTTGCCGCCGGCCGGCACGTCGCGCTCGACGTGCAGGCGGATCTCACCGCTGGTGCGAGCCTCGGCGGCGCCGATCGCCGCCACGATCTGGGCGCGTTCCTGCGCCGTGAAGTAGCGCCGAGGCGCGTTGCTGCGTCCAAGGGGCATGGTCACCACCTGCCGCTGGCGCCGCCGCCGCCCGACAGGCCGCCGCCGCCCGAGAAGCCGCCGCCCGAAAAGCCCCCGAACCCGCCACCGCGGCGGTTGTTCAGGGCCGAGGCGATGACCAGCGGCCCGAGCCAGTTGCGCCGCGCGCGGCCGCCGCCCAGGAGCATGAAGAGGAAGAACAGCAGCATCGGCCACGGCAGCCCGTCGCTGCCGCGCCGCCCGCGCGTGGTCACCGGCAGCCGACCTTGCGCCAACGGATCGTCCGGCGCCACGGCGCGTGCCACGTTCTGTATCGCGTACGCGAAACGCGCGGCCGCGGGTTCGCGCGGGAGCGCAAACATCCCGTCGAGGATCCGGTTGGCGACGGCGTCGGGCAGGGTTTCCTCGAGGCCGTAACCCGGCTCGAGGCGAACCAGGCCCTCCGCCGGAAAGACGGCCAAGAGCACGCCGCGATTCGTCGCGCGCGCGCCCACGCCCCACGCTTCGTACAGGCGATTGACGTAGTCGGCGAGGTCGCCGTCGAGCGAGGGCAGCACCGTGACCACGAACTGGATGCCCGTGCGCCTCTCGAAGCCGGCCAGCGCCGCGGCGAAACGGGTCGCCTCCGCGCTCGACACCAACCCGGCGCGGTCGTCGAAGTGGACGCGCGGGGGCGCGGGCAGGTCGGCGGCGGCCGCCGGCCCAGCCACCAGCGCCGCCAGGCCCGCGAGCCAGGCGCCGCACAGCGCCCGGACCGCGCGCCGCGGCCGCGCAGCCTTGCCCATCCTTCTTCGCACCGTCAGAAATCCACCTTCGGCGCGTTCTGGGCGCCGTCCGCGGCCTCGAAGTATCCCTTGCGCTCGAAGCCGAACATGCCGGCCAGGATGTTGGCCGGGAAGCGGCGCACGGTCGTGTTGTAGTCGCGCGCGACCTCGTTGAAGCGGCGGCGCTCGACGGCGATCCGGTTCTCGGTCCCCTCGAGCTGCGCCTGCAGGTCACGGAAGTTCTGGTTGGCCTTCAGGTCCGGGTACTGCTCGACGACGACCATCAGGCGGGCGAGGGCCGAACTGAGCCCCTGCTGGGCCTCCTGGAATTTCGCCAGCATCTGAGGATCGTTGAGCGCCTCGGGCGTGAGCTGGGCCTGCACTTGCGTGGCCTGCGCGCGCGCCTTGATAACCGCCTCGAACGTCTCGCGCTCGTGCGCGGCGTACCCCTTGACGGTCTCAACCAGGTTCGGGATCAGGTCGGCCCGGCGCTGGTAGACGTTCTCGACGTTGCCCCACTGTCCGTCCACCTGCTCCTGCAGTCCGACGAGCCGGTTGTACTGTCCCATGAAACCGAGCCCGATAAACGCGATGACTCCCACGACCAGGATCAGCCCCAGGTATTTCCTCAACATGCGACGACCTCCTGTGCGGGACGGTTGGTCCCGCGTGCGGCCTCCCTACACCGAGTTCCTTCCCATTATTCGCGACTGCCGCGCGGGCGGCCGTCAGAAGTCCATCTCGAGGGTGAAACGGTCGCCCGGCTGGACGGCGTCGACCACCGTCATTCCCGACACGACGCGCCCCGCCACCGTGTAGCGGCGGTCGAGGTGCGGTTGCGGCGAGTGACAGACGAAAAACTGGCTTGCCCCGGTGTCGAGGCCCGAGTCGGCGATCCCCACGGTGCCCCGCTCGAACGGTGTCCGGCTGCGCTCCGCGCGCAGCGACCAGCCCGGGCCGCCCCAGCCGTCGCCGCGCGGATCGCCTCCCTGCACGACGAAATCCGGCACGACCCGATGGAACACGAGACCGCGATAGTAGCCTCGCTCAGCCAATGACGCCAGCGCGCGCGCGGTGTTGGGGGCGTGGCGGCCGTCGAGTTGGATGACGAAGACGCCCCGCGGCGTCGTGCAGCGCAGGCGTGGCGCCGCGTATCGGTCCGCGAGCGCGGGCTGGCGCGGGTCGCGGACCAGCGGGGGGAGCGAACCGCGCAGGCCCGCCTCCGAGGGCACGGCCAGGCCGGCGGGCACGGCGCCGGCCAGGGCAGCGGCGCGGGCCGCCAAACGCACGCGCAGGTCGCGGTCGTCGAAGCCCCGCGCGATGGCGGGGGCGAGCCGCGAGCGCGCGGTGTCGGACAGCGCGCCGGCTTGCGCGAGCGACTCCAGAGCGGCCAGAGCGGCCAGGCGCACGTCGCAGGCGCCCTCGCGGTCATCCGAGACGCTCGCGAGCAGATCCGCCAGGACGGCCGCGCTGCGCGGCGCGGGCACGTCCCCCAGCGCGGAAGCCGCCGTGGCGGCCACCGCGAAATCGGCGGCCCGCGCGGCGACGGCGAGCAGGGCCGCGACCTCGGCGCGCAGGACGCCCGCCTCGGCGGCCGGCAGGCGCGGGCCGAGACGGCGCCACAGCTGCGCCGCCGCTTCGAGCGCCGCCTCGCGCACCTGCGCGGGGCGGTCCGCTGTCGCGGCCC
>CALMJK010000005.1 GCA_937864225.1 uncultured bacterium
ACGACGGTCGCCGGCGACCCGGCGCAGCTGCGGCGGGCGCTCGAGGCGCTGCCGCCGCAGCCCGGCGGGCTCGCCGTCGCGACCACGGCCGACTTCGCCCCGGCCGCGCGGGCGGTGCTCGCGCAGCTGCCGGCGCACGCGGCGGCGACCGTCGTCACGCCACCCACGTATCGCTGGCCCACGTTCCTGTTGCCCGACAACCTGCGCAACGTCGCCAACCAGATCGCGGTCATCGCGATCGTGGCGATCGGCATGACGCTGGTCATCATCACGGCGGGCATCGATCTGTCGGTCGGCAGCCTGATCGCCCTGTCGGCGGTGGCGGCGGCCTGGCTCATCGGACGCCTGGGCGGGGCGTCGGCGGGCACGGGGGCCATGCTGCTGGCCGGAATGGCCGCCGTGGCGCTCTGCGGCGGCATGGGCGCGTTCTCGGGCTTGATGATCACGCGCTTTGGCATTCCGCCGTTCATCGCCACGCTGGCGATGATGCAGGTGGCGAGCGGGGCGGCGTACATCGTGGCGAAAGGGCAGCCGATCTACGCGATTCCCGGGGCCTTCGTCGCGCTCGGGCGCGGGGCCGACCCATGGCTGGGCGTGCCGTGGGCCGTGTTGTTGATGATCGCGCTCTACGCGGTCGCGCACGTCGTGATGTCGCGCACGGCGCTGGGGCGGCATTTCTACGCGGTCGGCGGCAACGCGGAAGCGGCTCGGCTGGCCGGCGTGCGCGTGAAGGCCGTGGTGCTGCTGGCCTACGTCCTGTGCGGGGCGCTTGCCGGCCTCGGCGGCGTGATCATGGCTTCCCAACTGCGCAGCGGCGCACCGACCTACGGCCTGATGTACGAACTGTACGTGATCGCGGCGGTCGTAGTGGGCGGCACCAGTCTCAGCGGAGGCGAGGGCCGCGTGCTCGGCACGCTGATCGGGGCCTTCATCATCGCGGTCATCCAGAACGGCATGAATCTGATCGATGTCGAGAGCTACACGCAGAAAGTCGTGCTGGGGCTCGTCATCCTGGGCGCGGTCCTGCTCGACAGGCTCAAGCAGCGCGGCTGGCGGCGGGCGGGAGCCGCGGCGCGCGGGGAGGGCACGGCATGAGGCAGCGCGCGGGATTGGCGGCGTTGGCCGCGGCAGCGGCGTTCCTGGGGGCAGGTCCCGCCGCTTCGCAGGAGGCGCCGGCCGCTCCGGCGCGCACCGTCGACGTCGTCGCCACGGCCCACCTGGACACGCAGTGGCGCTGGACGGTGCGCGAGACGATCGACAAGCATCTCCCGGCCACCCTGCACGATAATTTCGCGCTTTTCGAGAAGTATCCGGGCTACGAGTTCAGCTTCGAGGGCGCGTTCCGCTACATGCTCATGCGCGAGTACTACCCGGCCGACTACGAGCGCGTGCGCGGGTACGTGCGCGACGGGAAGTGGCACGTGTGCGGGAGCTGGGTGGACGCGGTGGACGTGAACATCCCGGCGCCGGAGTCGCTGATCCGCCACGCCCTTTACGGCAACGGTTTCTTTCAGCGCGAGCTGGGCGTCACCAGCCGCGACGTCTTCCTGCCGGACTGCTTCGGCTTCGGCTTCGCGTTGCCCTCGATCGCCGCGCACTGCGGGCTGCTCGGATTCTCGAGCCAAAAACTGACCTGGGGCTCGGCGTACGGCGTACCTTTCGACATCGGCCTGTGGGAGGGCGTGGACGGCTCGACGCTCGTCGCGGCCCTGCAGCCGGGCGACTACGTCAGCCGCATCGAGGGCGATCTGAGCGCCGACAGCACCCTGGTCGCGCGGATCGACCGCCAGGGCGGGGCCAGCGGCCTGTTCCGGGCGGTGCAGTACTTCGGCACGGGCGACACGGGCGGAGCGCCCGCCGAGTCGTCTGTGATCTGGCTGCAGCGCAGCCTGGATGCGGAGGGCCCCGTCACGGTGCGCAGCAGCGCCGCCGACCGCTTCGCGCGCGAGATCGCGGACCTGCCGGACGCCGCCAGGGAGCGCCTGCCGCGCTACCGCGGCGAGCTGCTCATGACCGACCATGGCGCCGGCTGCTACACCTCGCAGGCCGAGATGAAGCGTCTGAACCGCGCCAACGAACGCCTGGCCGACGCCGCGGAGCGGGCGGCGGTCGCGGCGGCTCACCTGAAAGGCGCGCCGTATCCGCGCGAGCTGCTGCGCGAGAACTGGATCCGGTTCTTGTGGCACCAGTTCCACGACGACCTGACCGGGACGAGCATCCCCGAGGCGTACGCGTTTTCCTGGAACGACGAGGCCATCGCCGCCAACATCTTCGCCCAGGTGCTCACCGAGAGCGTCGGCGCGCTCGCGCGCGGCCTGCTCGACACCCGGGCCGATGGCGTGCCGCTGATCGTGTACAACCCGCTGTCCACCGTCCGCGCCGACGTCGTGGAGGCCGAGGTCCCGTTTCCCGCCGGTCCGCCGTCCGCCGTGCGGGTCTACGCCCAATACACAGGCCTCGAGGTGCCCGCCCAGGTCGTCGCGACGACCGACTCGTCGGCGACCGTGGTGTTTCTGGCGGTCGCGCCGGCGGTCGGCTTGGCTGTTTTCGACGTCCGACCGGCCGAGACGCCGGGGCCCCGCGGCGGGGAGCTGCGCGTGTGCGCGGGGGCGCAGGGCGCCACGCTCGAGAACGCGCGCTACCGCGTGGCCGTGGACGCCGCGGGAGACATCGCCTCGATCGTGGACAAGCGCGCGGGTCGCGAACTGCTCGGGGCACCGCTGCGCCTGCAGCTGCTCGACGACGAGCCGCAGGAGTGGCCGGCCTGGGAAATCGATTACGCCGACATCATGGCGGCGCCGCGCGACGTCGTCGGCGGTCCCGCCCGCCTGCGCGTCGTCGAGGACGGGCCGGCGCGCGTGGCCGTGGAGGTCGCGCGCGAGGCGTCCGGCTCCGCCTTCGTGCAGCGCATCGCGCTGGCCGCGCACGCCGGCGGCGGCGATTGGGTCGAAGTGCGAACCGACATCGACTGGCGCTCGCCCGGCACGCTGCTCAAGGCCGCCTTCCCGCTCGCGGCGGCGGACACCGCGGCCACGTACGATCTGGGAGTGGGCACGATCCGTCGGGGCGTCAACCGGCCGAAGCTGTACGAGGTGCCTGCCCAGCGCTGGGCCGATCTCACCGGCGTGGACGGAGCCTACGGCGTGGCGATCCTGAGCGATTCGCGCTACGGCTGGGACCGTCCCGATTCCGCGACCCTCAGACTGTCGCTCCTGCACACGCCGCGCGTGAACCCAGGCTGGAATTGGGTGGCCGACCAGGGCTCGCAGGACCTGGGCCGGCATCGGACGTCGTGGGCGATCGCCGGTCACGACGGCGACTGGCGCCAAGGCGGCGTGCCGTGGCTGGCGGAACGTTTCGACCAGCCGCTGCGGGCGTTCGTCGCGCCGCCGGGTCGGGGCGCGGGCAAGCGCTGGCATTCGTTGCTGTGCGTGGCCGCTGGCTCGCCGTGCGCGAGCAAGGCGGGCGCGCCGCCGCCGGTCGCCGTGCGCGCCCTCAAGCTGGCGGAGGAAAGCGAAGAGATCGTCGTCCGCTTGCAGGAACTGGCGGGGGAGCCAGCTCGGCACGTGAGCGTGCGGTTCGCCTCGCGCGTGAAGGGCGCGCGCGAGGTGAACGGCGCCGAAGAGCCCCTGCCGGGCGCGGTGCGGATCCGAGATGGCGCTCTCGTCTGTGACCTGAAGCCGTACCAGACCCGCGCTTTCGCCGTGCGACTGGGCAGCAGCGCCGCTCGACCGGATCCGACCCGGGCGCGCCCCCTGGATCTGCCCTGGAACCTCGACGGGATCAGCGACGACGCCGCGCGGACCGACGGCGACTTCGACGGTCGCGGCGGGACCATCGCCGGCGAGCTGCTGCCGCGGGAATTGTGCCTGCGCGGCGCCAGGTTCCGGACCGGGCCGCGCGGGCCCGGTCAGGCGAACGTCGTGGCGTGTCGCGGCCAGCAGTTGCGGCTGCCGCGCGGCCAGTGGCAGCGGCTCGACCTGCTCGTGACGGCCGTGGGCGGCGATCGCGACGCGACCTTCCGGATCGGCGAGCGCGCCTTCACGGTCCGCGTGCCGGACCACGCCGAGCCCATCGCCCAGTGGGACAGCCGCCTCGTCGCGGGCGGGATCGAGACGAGTCCGGCGCGTCTGACGCCAGCGTACCTGAAGGAGGCCGAGGTGGCTTGGATTGGCACGCACCGCCACGACGCGCAAGGTCGCAACGAGGCCTACGCCTTCACGCACGTCTTCCGCGTCAGCCTGGCGCTGCCGAAGGGCGCCCGAACGCTCACGCTTCCCGAGGACGACGGCGTGCGCCTGCTGGGCGCGAGCCTGCTGCGCCAGGACAACGGGGGCGTTCGGCCCGTGACGCCGCTGATCGAGAGGCCCGTCGCGGCGCTCGTCCGCTGAGGCGGACGGCCCCGGCGGCGGTTCACGGTCGGAAGAGGTACTGCAGCTTGAGGAAGTACGTGCGCTCGGCCAGCTCCCACGTCCGCCGCTCCTCGTCGCCGGCCGCCAGCCGCGCGTAGTCGCGGGTCGATCCCACGTAGAAAATGGAAAACGGGCTCAGACGATACGTGACGAGCGGGTCGATTTCCCAGGTCTCGTTGAAGGCGTCGTATTGCGCCACGAGGCGCGTGGACAGTTCGCGGGTGAGTTGCAGGTTGACCCGCGCGCGCGCGACGTAGCCCTTGAACAGGCAGGTGTCCGCGCAGGCGTCGAAGCTCTGGATCCACTCCCAGGTCGTTTCGAGCGCGAGCCGATCCAGGGGGCGCAGCGTGACCTCCGCCGCGGCCGCCCGTTCCCGGCCCATGACCAGTTCGCGGCGGGCGATGCGGTGGCCGGTCCGCGCCTCGACCACGCCTTCGATCCAGCGCGCCGGGACGGCGCTGATTTGGCCCCTTGTCTCCCAGATGCCGCCGAACTCCACGCCTCCGAACAGCTCGCTGCTGCGCATATGGACCGCGGTGGCCGTGATCTGGGCCCGGCGCAGGCGTGCCCCGAGGCCGCCCACGACCCACTCGTCCTTGCGGATGTTCGTGAAGTCCCACATCCGCCCGAGGTTCACCCAGGGGTTGACCAATTCCACCAAGCCGTCCGACCACCGCTTGACGTACCAGGACCCAGCCTCGCCCTGACGCTGGTCGTTGCGCGGCTCGAAGCCGGCGTCGGCGCGGAAGCCCGGGCTGCGCTCCCAGTAGTCCACGTCCACGCCCCAGGTTCTGGTCGCGTGCTCGATGCAGGCAAGGACGGCGTGGCCGTTGAACATCTCGCCGTCGAACGCGGCCGTGCGGCGACCGGCGTCGAAGGTGAGATCGCCGAGGTCCTCGGTGAGGGTCGGGTCGTCCGGCTCGGCGGTGCGCGTGAACAGGATCTGCGCTCCCACGCTCGTCGTGCGGCTGACCCGCAGGCGGCCGTCCACGCCGCCCAGCGTCGCGGCCCCGCCGCCTTCGTAGCGCCTGTCCGTCGCGATCAAGCCCACATGGGACCGATCGCCGAGGCTGTGGCGGATCCGCAGCAGATTCGACCAGCTGCGCGCGGCAGCCACGAAGCCGCTCTGCTCGGCGAACGGCAGGATGATCGGCGTGTGCTCATCCTGGGCCGCGAGCAGGGCCACGTCGGTCTGGCCCGCCCGTCCGATGACCTTGGCGGCGAAGGCGGGATCGTTGACGGATCGCGTGTACACCGCGTTGAACTCGGTCTTGTACATTTCCGCCCCTTCCAGGAAGAAGGGGCGTTTCTCGGGGTACGACAGGGCAAAGGTCGTGTTCGCGTCGATCTGCGCCGCGTCCGATTCGACCTGGCTGAAGTCCGGATTAATCGTGCCTTCGGCGCTGAAGGTGGAGGTCGGCGCGTACTTGAGTCCGAGCGAGGCCTCGCCGAGGATGTCGCCTTCGGCGAAGTCGCCGGTGGCCGTGCGGGCGCCCTCCTGGCGCGCCGTGAGGGAGGGCAGCAGTTCCAGGCCGCGTCCCGGCTGCACGTCGCGCACGCCCGTCAGCGTTCCCCACTGGCAGGTCATGCACGCGTCGTCGCGGTCGATGGCGGCCCAGGTGTGCTGCTCGCGCGAAGCGCGAGGGCGATTGCGCCAGACGTTCAGGCGCCACGTCTGTTGCGGACGATCGGGAAAGCGCAGGCTGGCGAACGGGATGGCCATCTCGATCTGCCAACCGCCGTCCGTGATCCGCCCCGCGCTGTGATAGACCAGGTCGTAGCCAAGATCCTCCTCGTTGTTGGCGGACAGGAGCAGGTCGCCCTGGATGCCGTGAGGGTTGGCGCTGATCTCGTACGCCCAGCTCTGCGCGGCGTAGGTGTCGATCATCAGCACGACATAGTCGTCCGACCAGATGCGGTCGCGCTCGCACAGCGAGGCGCGCACCGTGCGCGGGTCGTCGTGGCAGATCACCGCCACGTAAAGAGCCTCGTCGTCGTAAGAGAACAGCGCCTCGGTCGCGACGTCCGGCCGGCCCAGGTCGCGCGGCGCGAACTCCGTGAAGCCGTCGGCGCGCCCCGCGCCGATCCAGCCGGCGTCGTTCAGGGCGCCGTCGATGGCGATCTCGCCGGCGGCGCGCGTGGCCACGACGGTCGGCTGGAACCGCGGGGCGAAATCCGCGTCCGACGAGGCGCGCCGGGCGGCGGCGGGGCCGGCGGCGGCCAGCGACACGATCAGCGCGACGCCGGCCAGGAGCGGACGGGAGGGACGCGACACGGTCATCGTCACACCTTTCGGGGCTCTTGGGGCTGCGCGGGGGTCGCCGGCGCGTTTCCTACGCATTGAGCGGCTCAGGGTTGCGCGAGCGCGGCCGGGTCAAGCGTCGCCGCGAGCCGCGCCGCGAAGTCCGCGGCAGTGGTGGACACGGGGAGCGGACCGAGACGGCCCAGGAACGCCCGGTGCGCGCGCGCGCCCCGCCAGGCCGGTTCGCGCGGCGGATGCGGCAGATAGCGCTCGATCAGCTCGACGTCGGGCGCGACGAGCAGGGTCGCGGCATAGTACACCAGACCCTGCGTTCGCCAGAGGCACGCCCCGCCGATCTTGCGACCGGCCAGGGCCAGGTCCGACACGCCCTCCCGCACGACGCCTGGCGCCCCGCACCGATCCAGGGCGTCGACGACCCAGGCCGAGATGAGCGCGAAGGCCGAGGTGATGCCGCCCACGCCGGGCAACGGCCACGCGAGCGACACCACGACATTGCCCGGATCCAGCACCACCGCGCAGCCGCCTCCGCGCCGGCGCAGGATCGGCACGCCGTCGGCTCGCGCCGCCTCCAGGTGAACTTCAGCTGGCGATCGGCCGCCGCGCCCGACCACGATCGCGACCGGCGGCGCGCCCGGCGGCGGCCAGGCGACGACGCGCGCGCGCGGTTGCCCCAGGGTCCGCGCGCGCGAGATCAGATCCTCGTCGTGATCCCAGGGCGGCAACTCGTCGCCGGGGGGGCCGCTCACCCGCCCTGCCTTTCGCCCTTGCGCGGCGCGACGTGGACCGCCGCGCCCGCCGCGACCTCGGCGGCCTCCATGAGGGCCTCGGACAGCGTGGGATGGGGGTGGATGGTGACCATGAGATCCTCGAGGGTGGCCCCCATTTCGACGGCGAGCGTTCCCTCGGCGATCAACTCGCTGGCGGCGGGCCCGACCATGCCCACGCCCAGCACGAGGCCGCTCTCGGCGTCGGAGATCACCTTGACCAGCCCTTCCGCGCGCCCGAGCGTGCGCGCTCGGCCCAAGGCCGCCAGCGGAAAGCGACCCACCTTGACCGCGACCTGCTGATCCTGCGCTTCCCTTTCCGTGAGGCCGGTCCAGGCGATTTCGGGGTCCGTGAACACGACGGCGGGAATGGCGCGATTGTCGAAGGCGCCACCGTGTCCCGCGATCACTTCGGCCGCCACCTTGCCCTCGCGGCTCGCCTTGTGCGCGAGCATCGGGCCGGAGGTTACGTCGCCGATGGCGAAGATGTCCGGATCGGCGGTGCGGCATTCCCGGTCGGTGCGGATGATGCCGTTTTCCACGACGACCCCGGTGTTTTCCAGTCCAAGCTTGTCGGTATTGGGCCGGCGACCGATGGCGACGAGAACTTGGCGGTACTCCTGCGCGGTTCGCTGGCCGTCGCGCTCGATGTCGACCCGGAACCCGTCCGCCGTCCGCTCCACGCCGACGACCTTGGACTCGTAAATGATCTCGTGCAAGCGACCGCTCGCCTGTTTCACCATGATCTCCACCAGATCGGGATCGGCCCCCATCAGCAGGCGCGGATGGAACTCCACGACGGACACACTCGCCCCGAGGCCCGCGTAGACCAACCCCATCTCGAGCCCGATGTAGCCGCCGCCAACCACGAGCAGGCTCTCCGGCACGGACGGCAGCTGGAGCGCGTCCGCCGACGACCAGACCGGCTTTTCATAGGCGGCGGGCAATTCGTTGATGCGCGAACCCGTGGCGATGACGCATTGCCGGAAGTCCACGCCGGTGACCTCGGACCCCTCGATGGCGATTGAACGGGGCCCGTGGAAGCGGGCGCGCCCGCGCACGACTTCGACGCCGCGTCGTTTGAGCAGTCCTTCCACGCCCTGCGACAGGCCGCTCACGACCGAGGCGGTCCAGGCGCGCAACCGGTCGAGATCGACCTTCGCCTCGCCGAACGTCAATCCGATCTCTCGCGCGCGTCTGGCCGCGTCGCACAGTTCGACCGCATGGATGAGCGCCTTCGACGGGATGCACCCCTCGAGCAGGCAGGTGCCGCCCGGACGGGCTCTCTCCTCGATGAGCAGTACGTCCTTGCCCAGATCGGCCAGGCGCAGCGCCGCGACGTATCCGCCCGGACCCGCGCCGATGACGGCGACTTCGGTCTCCTGCCTCAGGCTTCCCATGACCATGTCGCGCCTCCCGGCCTAGGTTTCGAGCAGCAGCAGGTTGGGATCCGACAACTGGCGCACCATTTCCGAGACGAAGCGCGCCGCGTCCGCGCCGTCCGCGATGCGGTGATCGAAGGCCAGGGTGAGGGGCAACATGCGACGGATGACGATCTGTCCGTCCCGCACGACCGGCTTCTCCTGCACGCGGCCCATGCCCAGGATCGCGACCTCCGGATAGTTGATGGTCGGGATCATGGCGGTGCCGCCCAGGGGGCCCACGTTGGTGATGGTGAAGGTGCCGCCGCGCATGTCGTCGATCTCCAGCCTGCCGTCGCGCGCACGGCCGCCGAGATCCTCGATCTCGGTCGCGATCTGCACGATGCTCTTGCGATCGGTCTCCTTCACGACCGGCACCACGAGACCCTTCCCAGTGTCCGCCGCGATGCCGATGTTGTAGTACTTCTTGAAGATGATCTCCTCGCGAAACGGATCGAGGCTGGCGTTGAAGGCCGGCGTCGCCCGCAATCCCGCGGTCACGGCCTTCACGACGAACGCCAACAGCGTGAGCTTGCCGCCGGGCTGTCCGGCGCGACGGGCCCGCTCCCGTTGGCGGAATTCCTCGAGCAGCGTGACGTCGGCTTCGTCCATGTGCGCGACGTGCGGCACCAGGATCATCGACGTCACCATCTTGCGCGCGACCCGGCGCCGGATGGAGCGCAGCGGCTCCCGTTCGATTTCTCCCCAGGTGGCGAAATCGGGCATCGGCTCGATGTCGAGCAGGGGGATCGTGCTGGCGGCGTGCGCGGCGAACGCCGCCTCGGCGCCCGCCTCGCCGGCGGGAAGGACGGCGGCGGGCGGCGGCGGGGCGCTCGCGACGGCAGGGGCGGCCGGCGGGGGCGAGCCCGCGGCGAAGCGCTGCACGTCCTCGGGCGTGACGCGGCCGGCGGGCCCGGTCGCGGGGACCACCTCGATGTCCACGCCCAGCTCTCGCGCCAAACGTCGCGTGGCGGGGGCGGCCGGCACGGGCCGGCGAGGGGCGGTCGGCGCAGCCGGCGCGGGAGGGGCCGTCGAGCGCGCTTCCCCCGCGCGCGTCGCCGTCGCGCCGTCGTCGATGACCGTGATCACGTCGCCGACTCGCACCGTGTCTCCGACGGCGGCGCCGAGCCTGACCACCGCTCCGGCGCGCGGGGAGGGGATGGCCACGGCTGCCTTGTCGGTCTCGACCTCGACCAGGGGCGCATCCTCCCGCACGGCTTCGCCCACGGCGACGTGCCATTTCAGGATCTCGCCCTCGTGGATGCCCTCGCCCAGGTCGGGCAGCTTGAATTCGAACACGTCAGCCTCCCGTCAGAAGTCGAGGGTCTCTTCCAGCGCCCTGCGGATGCGCGCGGGCGAGGCGATGTACTGGTGCTCGCGTCCGAAGTACGGGGTGACCACGTCGTAACCCGTAACCCTCTTCACGGGCGCTTCGAGCTGCAGGAGCGCGCGGTCGTTGATCACGGCGATCAGCTCGGCCGCCGGTCCGAACGAGCGGGGAGATTCCTGCACGACGACGCAGCGGCCGGTCTTCGCCACCGAGGCGCCGATCGTCTCGACATCGAGCGGAGCGAGCGAGAGCAGATCGATCAGTTCGATGCTGGCCTTGCGCTGCTTCTGGAGCTCTTCGACGGCCTGCAGGGTCGGACGCATCATGGCGCCCCAGCTGATCGCCGTGAGATCGGTGCCCGGGCGCACGACGATCGCGCAGCCGATCGGCATGACCTCCTCCTCCTCCGGGACCTCCTCTCGGAAGGCGCGGTAGGAGCGCTTCGGCTCGAGGAACACGACGGGATCGGGGTCGCGCACGGCCGCGACGATCAGCGCGCGCGCGTTGCGGGGGGCCGACGGCACGACGACCTTCACGCCCGGCAGGTGGGCGTACAGGGTCTCGCGCGCCTCGGAGTGGTGCTCGAGCGCGCGCACGCCGCCGCCGTAGGGCACGCGCACGACGAGAGGGCAGGTCAGCTGTCCCTGCGAGCGCGCGCGGAAGCGGGAGGCGTGCCCCTCGAGCTGAGGCAGCATCAGGTACGAAAAGCCGCAGAACTGCATTTCCGCGACGGGCCGCAGGCCGGCCAGGGCCATGCCGATCGAAGCGCCGAGGATGGCGGACTCGGCGAGCGGCGTGTCGATGACGCGCGTCTCGCCGTACTTGGCCAGCAGGCCTTCCGTCACGCGGAACACGCCGCCATCGCGGCCGACGTCCTCGCCGAGCACGATCACGCGGTCGTCGCGCTGCATCTCCTGGTCGAGGCCGAGGTTGATGGCCTGCACCATCGTGAGCTTAGGCATGGCCGCCCTCCCCGAGTCTGAGGTCGGCGAGGAACTGCGCCCGCTGCTCCTCGATCAGGGCGTGCCGCGTGCCGAAGACGTGGTCGAACGGCGCGTCCGGCGGGAAATCCCGCCGGGCCTCGAATTCCTGCACGGCTTGGTCGATTTCCCTTTTCACTTCCGCCTCGAGCAGCGCCTGGCGCTGCGCGTCCCACAGCCCGCGGGCCTCGAGGTACTTGCGGAAGCGGACGAGCGGGTCGCGGTCCCACCACTGTTGGACCTCGTCGTCCTGGCGGTACTTGCTCGGGTCGTCGGCCGTCGTGTGCATCATGAGCCGGTACGTGACGGCCTCGATGAGCGTGGGGCCGCCGCCGCCGCGGGCGCGGTCGAGCGCCTCCCTGGCGGCGACGTACATGCCGAGCACGTCGTTGCCGTCCACCTGCAGGCCGGGCATGTCGTAGGCGATCGCTCTCTGCGCGATCGTGCGGCAGTGCATCTGCTTGCGTCGCGGGATCGAGATCGCCCACTGGTTGTTCTGCACGATGAACACCACCGGCACTTGCCAAACGGACGCGAAGTTGAGCGCTTCGTGGAAGTCGCCCTCGGACGTGGCGCCGTCGCCGAGGAACGTGACGACGCAGGCCTTCTCGCCGCGATATTTCATGGCGTAGGCCGCGCCGACCGCGTGCAGCGTCTGCGCGCCCACGATGATCGAGACGGGCAGCAGGCGGGTCACGCCGGCCGGCTGGACATTGCCTTCCTCGAAGCCGTTGTGGAACAGGAAGGTGTTCGTCAGCGGTTCGCCGCGGATCTGCCGGCCGCCGAGCTCGCGGAAGGAGCCCGCGAACCAATCCTGCGGCGCCATCGCGAGCGCCGGGCCGCAGACCGAGGCCTCCTGACCCGTGCAGGGACCGAACGTGCCGATCCGCCCCTGGCGCTGCAGGCGGAGCATGCGCGCGTCGCTCTCGCGAGCGCGCACCATGGCCCGCTGGAGCTCCAACAGCGTCTCCTGCGGCAGCTTGGGGTCCAGCTCCGGATCGGCCGTTCCCGTTTCGTCGAGCACCTGCAGCCATGAGACGGCGAACGTTTCGATTTCCTTGCGCGGCATCGCCCTGTCCTTTCCCGGCCGGCGGCCGGAGCACGGTCCTGGCGGACCGCGCCATTATCGGGGCAAACGCCCTCCTCCGCCAACCGGGGACGCGCCGGGCGGCCGCGCGGCCCGCGGCCGTCTCCCCTTGTTGAAGTCGGTCCGGCCGCTTACCTTGCTTCGCGGCACGAAAGGAGCCGATCATGGTGAACGAGAAGATTCAAAAAGCCCTGAACGACCAGATCCAAGCCGAACTCCACTCGAGCTATCTCTACCTGTCGATGTGCGCGTACTTCGAATCCCTGAGTCTCGAGGGGTGCGGGCACTGGATGAAGATCCAGGCGCAGGAAGAGCTGATGCACGGCCTGAAGATCTACGATTACATGATCCTGAGCGGCAGCCGGGTTCTTCTGCAGCCGGTCGAGGGACCGGCCACGACCTGGGACACGCCGCTGGCGGCCTTCGAGGCCGCGCTCAAGCACGAACAGTACATGACCAAGCGGTGCAATGAGTTGGCCAGCCTGGCGATCGCGGAAAAGGACCACGCCACCAACAACATGATGCAGTGGTTCGTGACCGAGCAGGTCGAGGAGGAGGCCAACGTCGAGTCCATCGTCTCCAAGCTCAAGCTGATGGGCAAGGACGGTCCGGGCCTGTACATGATGGATCGCGAGCTGGCGAGCCGGGCGGCGCCCACGGTGGCTCCCGCGGCCGAGTGACCCCGCCGGCGCCTCAATCCAGCCGGACTCGACCCAGACGCAGGCTGTTGAGCACGACCGTCAGCGAGCTGCACGCCATGGCCGCCGCCGCCAGCACGGGGTGCAGGTCGCGCACGAAGAGGGGGAGCGCCGTCGCGCCGTGCAGCGCGCCGGCCGCAAGCGGCACGAGCGCGACGTTATAAGCGAAGGCCCAGAAGAGGTTCTGGCGCACCGTGCGCAGCGTGGCGCGACTCAGACGCACCGCACGCGCCACGCCCGCCAGATCCCCCTTCAGCAAGGTGACATCGGCGGCTTCCAGGGCGACGTCGGCGCCGCCGGCCAACGCCACGCCCAGGTCGGCCGCGGCGAGGGCGGGCGCGTCGTTGACGCCGTCGCCCACCATCGCCACGCGCAGACCGGCCGCCCGGCGGCGCGCCACCGCGTCGGCCTTCGCGGCGGGCAGGACGCCCGCCTCCACCTCGCTGATCCCGACCGCGGCCGCCACGGCGGCGGCCGCGCGAGGGTGGTCCCCCGTGATCATGACGGGTGTCAGCCCCAGCTTGCGCAAAGCCGCCACGGCGGCGGCCGCGCCCGGCTTTTCCCGGTCCGCGAGGGCGACGACGCCGGCGGCGCGTCCGTCGATCGCCACCGTCACCAAGGCGCGCCCGGCGGCGCGCTGCGCGGCCGCGACCGCGTCGAGGGGCGCGGTGTCGATGCCGCGCTCGGCCAGCCACTCCAGCCGCCCCGCCAGCACCTTACGCCCCTCCACGCGTGCGCTCACGCCCCGACCGGGCGCGGCCAGGAAATCGCTCGGCGCCGGCACCTCGACCCCCGCGTCCCGCGCCGCCTCGACCAGGGCGCGGGCCAGCGGGTGTTCCGAACCGCTCTCGGCTCCCGCGGCCAGGCGCTGCAGGTCCGCGGGCGAGACGGGTCCCCCCGCCACGGCGGCCAACGCCACGACGCGCAGGCGTCCGGCAGTCAAGGTGCCGGTCTTGTCGAAGAGCACGGTGTCGACTCGCCCCGCGCGCTCCAACGCCGTCGGCTCGCGGAACAGGATGCCGTGCCGCGCCCCCAGACCGGTCCCGACCATGATCGCCATCGGCGTGGCCAAGCCCAGCGCGCACGGGCAGGCCACGACGAGGACCGCGATCAGGCGCAGCAAGGCCGGCGTGAACGCGCCGCCCAAGCCCCACCACAGGGCGAAGGCGATCAGGGCGATCGACACGATGGCTGGCACGAACACCCTGGCCACCCGATCGGCCAAGCGCTGGGCTGTCGCGCGGTCCGCCTGGGCCTGGCGCACGAGGCGCACGACGCGCGCCAGCGCCGTGTCGGCGCCGACGCCGGTGATCGCCAGCCGCAGCAGGCCTTCGTGGTTGACGGTCGCGCCCCAGACCGGATCGCCCGGCTGCTTGTCGATGGGCGTGGACTCGCCCGTGAGCAGACTTTCGTCCACGGCGGAACGGCCGTCCTGCACGACGCCGTCGGCGGGCACGCGCTCGCCGGGCCGCACCACGACCAGTTCGCCCGGGCGCAGGTCCGCCGCCGGCACCTCCTCCTCGCGGCCGGTGGCCGGATCCAGCCGCCGCGCCGTGAGGGGGGCGAGGTCGAGCAGCCGGCGCAGCGCCGCGCCGGCGCGCCCGCGGGCGCTCATCTCCAGGAATTTCCCCAGGCGGATGATCGTGATGATCAGCGCCGAGGTTTCGAAGTAGACGTGATGTCCGGCGGCCGGCCGCAACAACACCGCCAGCGAATGGAAATAGGCGGCCGACGAGCCCAGGGCGACGAGCGTGTCCATGTTGGCGGAGCCTGCGCGCAGGCTGCGCCAGGCGCCCCCGTAGTGGGAAGCGCCGGTGTAGAACTGGATCGGCGTGGCCAGCGCCAGAAACAACCAATTCACCCACGGCGCCGCGGCCCAGGCGCCGAACAGCCCGACGTCGCGCCCCATGGACAGCAGCAGCAGCGGCAGGGAGCAAGCGACGCCGACGGTCAGAGCGCGCCGCTGCGCCCGTCGCTGGGCCGCGCGAGCGGCGCGCTCGCTCGCGTCCGCGTCCTCGCCCGGTCCAGACAGGACGAGCCCGTAGCCGGCGCGCGCCACCGCGGCCGCCATGGTTTCCAGCGAAGTCACGTCCGGGTTCCAGGTCACCGTGGCCCGCTCGGCTGCCAAGCTGACCGTCGCGCCCGTCACGCCGGGAACCTTGCGCCGGAGCACCCGTTCGACCGTCGCGGCGCAATTGGCGCAGGTCATCCCGGTCACGGCCAGATCAGCGCGCGCTTCGCCGCCGCCGCGGGCGCGCGCCGGCGGTGCAGGGAGGGAAACCTCGCGCTGAACGCGTCCGGTCACGCGCGCACCTCGCCGGTGGCAGGGCGGGAAGGAGGCGTGCTATTCTGCCGGCGGGTAGTTGATCTCACGCAACCGCGCGGCGATCGTGGCCCAGGTCGCGGGCGAGTGCCACCCCAGGCGGACGCTCTGGGCCGCGACGTCCACCTCGACCCAGGCCACTCCCTCGAGGTCCAACAGCTCCTCGCGGATCGTGCGGGAACAGTGGTCGCAACTGATCGCGGGGATGTGGACCTGGCGGGTTTCCATGGCCTGCCTCCTGAGAGCAGGATCGCGCGGAGCGCCGGGGGGCGCAAGGGTCGCGGTGGACGCTTGGGGAGCGCGGTGGCCATCGTGGAGAAACACCGGCGGCTGGTTTTTCCGGAATCCGGCCGCCCTCTCGCTCAGGAGTACTCTATACCATGACCGACCTTGGCAGCAAGCCGGCATGCTTCAAGGCCTACGACGTGCGCGGCAGGGTTCCGGACGAACTCGACGAGGATCTGGCCGCCCGGATCGGTATGGCGGCCACGCGGGCCATCGGGGCGGGGCGTTGGGCCGTGGGGCGCGACTGCCGCCTGACCAGTCCCGCCCTGGCCGCCGCCGTGACGGAAGGGCTGCGCGCGGGCGGGGCGGATGTCCTGGACATCGGCCTGTGCGGCACGGAGCAGGTCTACCACGCCGTCGCGGCCCGCGGTCTGGACGGCGGCGTCATGGTCACCGCCAGCCACAACCCCATGGACTACAACGGGATGAAGCTGGTCCGCCAGGAGGCTCGACCCGTCAGCGGCGACAGCGGGTTGGAGGAGATCGGCCGCCTGGCCGCCGGGCCGCGGCCGGCGACGGTGGCGAGTCCGGGTCGCGTGGAGCGGACCGACACGCTGCCCGAGTTCGTGGAGTTCCTGCTGGGACGGGTGGACGTGGCCCGCCTGCGCAGGCTGAAAATCGTGGCCGATGGCGGCAACGGCTGCGCCGGTCCCGTCGCGCGCGCCCTGGCGGGACGACTGCCGGCCGAGTTCGTCTTCCTGCGCGAGGAGCCGGACGGGGCCTTTCCCCACGGCATCCCCAACCCGCTGCTGCCGGAAAATCGCGCCCTGACGGCCGAGGCCGTCCGCGCCCACGGCGCCGACCTGGGTCTGGCCTGGGACGGAGATTTCGACCGTTGCTTCTTCTTCGACGAGCAGGGGCGGTTCGTGGAAGGCTATTACCTCGTGGGCCTGCTCGCGCGCGCCGCGCTGCGCGCGGCGCCGGGCGCCAAGATCGTGCACGATCCGCGCCTGACCTGGAACACGCTCGAGGTGGCGCGCGCGGCCGGCGGCGTGCCGGTCATGAACAAGACGGGCCATGCCTTCATGAAGGAGCGCATGCGCCGGGAGGACGCCGTCTACGGCGGCGAGATGAGCGCCCACCACTACTTCCGCGACTTCGCCTACTGCGACAGCGGCATGCTGCCGTGGCTGCGCGTCTGGCAGGAGATGAGCGCGACCGGGCTCTCTCTGAGCGAGCTGGTCGCGCCGATGCAGCGCGCGTTCCCGGCCAGCGGCGAGCTCAACCGCCGTCTGGCGGATCCAGGCGCGGCCCTGGCCCGGGTCGAGGCCGTCTACGGCGGGCAAGCGCTGGCGATCGATCGCACCGACGGCCTCTCACTCGAGTTCGCAAAGTGGCGTTTCAACCTGCGCTCGAGCAACACCGAGCCGTTGCTGCGCCTGAACGTGGAGAGCCGCGGCGACGAGGCGCTGATGCGCGCCAAGACGGCCGAATTGCTGGCGCTGCTGGACGGCTGAGCGGGTCGCGCCACGCCGCCTCAAGGGGCGGCCACCCAACCGACGGCCGCGTACCCCACCCAGTGCTGGAGATTGGCTGCGGCGGTCGTGCCCAGCCGGGTGCCGGCCGCGGCCAGCGGCGGGTCGATGACGCTGTCGCCGTAACGCAGCAAGTGGCCCGTCAGCGAAGGCTCGCCCAGCTCCCGCTGCAGCCGCGTCGCCGTGAGCAGGCCGGCGGGGATCGAGTACAGCCCGCACCAGGTGATCAGGTAGGGATCGGACGGGTCGCCCGGCTTCCACACCAGGCGCGCGAAGCGCGCGGGCCCGTCCTCGACCAGCGGGCCCGAGAGGGTGGCCAGCGCCAGCGTGAGGTCCTGCGCGCGCCCCGCCGCGTGGCCGGCCTCGTCGCAGCCGAACGGGTGATAGCCGCCACCTTCGCCCCAGCCGGCGCAGCCGTAGTGCACGGCGTCGGCCGAGATCAGCAGCCCCAGGTCCGGGCCCGGCCGCCAGCCGCGCTCGCGGCAGGCGGCGGCGAGCGCCGCGGCGAGCCGCCCGGCCAGTTCTTCCAGCCGCGGCCACGACATCCCCGGCACGAGGATCGGCACGATGCGCGCCTCGGGGACGGCTTCCCGCAGCCACGGCAGCAAAGCCTCGAGGGAGTGTTCGGCCCGGTGGCGGCCGCTCTCGATCGTTGCCATCTGGGCACCCAGCGCGGCGAGCAGCTCTGCCCGCAGCGCCGCATCCACCGGCGTTTCCCGGCCGGCCACGCGCCAAGCGTCGGCGTCGTCGAACAGCAGCCGATCACGCACTCCGGCGCGCCTGCAGGCATGGCAGACGCCCAGCAGCACCCAGGTGCGCGCCCGCAGTCCCGGCATCAGGTGCCGATACACCCGGCCGGCGTAGAGGTAATCGTCGTGCGGCATGACGGCGGCGACCCAAGGCGCCTCAGAATCCAGGCCCAGCGCCGCGCGACGGGCCGCGACCGTCGAGTCCTCGGCGGCGCCCGCCGCCGCCAGCACGACGGCGAAATCGGCGGGCGAGACGGCGAAGCCGACCGTGTCCACCTGCGCCCGGACGATGCGAGCCGCGGCCGGGGGCGGGGCGCCGGCCGCCGAGACGGCCCAGGCGCCGATCAGGATGGCCGCCGCCCAGCCGCTCAGGCGGGCGGGCGCCGCGGCACCGTGACGGTGAAGGTGGTCCATTGCCCCTCCTCGCTGGCCACGGCGATCCGGCCGCCGAGCTTGCGCAGGATGTCGTGCACGATCGACAGGCCCAAGCCCGTGCCCTTGCCCGAGGGCTTGTTCGTGTAGAAGAGGTCGAAGATCTTGTCCCGCGCCTGCGGCGGGATCCCGATCCCGTTGTCGCGGATCGTCACCGTGATCGCCTCGCCGTCCTGCGCGGCCGCGATCTCGATCACGCCGCCGCCGCCCTTCCCCTCGATCGCCTCCAGCGCGTTCTTGAGCAGGTTCACGAACACCTGCTGCAGCAGGGCCGGGTCGGTCATCACGGTCGGCAGGTCCGGCGTCCAAGCGCGCCTGACGGTGACCGCGAGGGAGCGGCTCTCGGGGGCCAGGAACGCCAGCGATTCCTCGATCAGTTCGGGCAGGCGCACCGCCTGCACCGAGGCGTCGGAACGCCTGGCGAACCCGAGCAGGCTGTGCGTGATGGTGGTGGCGCGGCGGGTCTGGAACAGCAGCCGTTCGATCGCGTTCTCGAGCTCGGTCCTCGTGTCGGCGGGAAGAGCCTCGCCCGTCTCGTCGATCTTCTCCCGGATCAACCCGCCGATGGTCTCGATCACGGCGAGCGGGTTGTTGATTTCGTGCGCCACGCCCGCGGCCATTTTGCCGATCGCGGCCAGGCGGTCGGCGCGGATCAGATCCTCCTGCAGGCGCAGGCGCGCGGTGATGTCGCGTCCGATGCCGATGATCTCGGTCGGCAGTCCGTCGGCGCCCGCGATCGTGGTGAGCGAGACGTTGAACCAGGCCGTCTCGCCGTCGCGCCTGACGAAGGAGACCTCGTACCGCTCGGCGTAGCTCTCACGGAGCACTTCCTCCAGCAGATCAGCGAAGGCATCGGGGTCGCGCGTGTAGTTGATGATCGAGCGCCCGACCGCCTCCCGCCGCGCCAGACCGAGGAGCCGCGCCCCGCCGGAGTTCAGGGAAAGGATCTGCCCGGCCGTGTCGGCCAGGAAGATCAGATCGCGGCTGTTCTCGAGGATGCCGCGCAGCAATTGGCGCGTTTCGGTGAGTTGCGCGCTCTGCACCGCGAGGTCCCGCTCGCGCTCGATACGGGCGCGTTCGTCGGCCAGGGCCAAGATGTCGGCGAAGAAACGCGTCGCGACGTGGTCCACGAAATGCACGCGCGGGGGCAGGGAGCGGGCCACCTCGCCGCGCACGGCGGGGTCGCCGGACAAATCCACCACGAGGTCGATGTCCTCGCGCGCGAAGAAGGCCCGGTAGTCGGCGGTCAGGAGCGGAACGCCCATGACGCGGGCCAGCCGCATGCCGGGCGCGCGGGCGTCGGGATCCGCCACGCCCACGACCATCAACGCGAGCCGGCCCGCCGTGTCCGCGCGGATCATGCCCAGCAGATCGCGGCACGCCTCGCCGCCGCCGATCACGGCCACGCGCGTGTGGCGTTCGGAAGGGGGCTCGCCCACGTCCTAGCTCCTGTGCGGGGAGTCGTCCTGTTCGTACTGGTGGCGCAGGGCCTCGGTGGCGGCGAGGATCTCGCGCGGCGAGCCGCCGCCGGCGAGGATCTCCTGCAGCGCCTCGTGGTAGGCCGCGGTCTGGCGCTCGCGCTTGCGCCGCCCGGCCGCCTCGATCAACGCGACGAGTTCCTCGTAGTCGCACGGCTTGATCACATAGCGAAAAGCGTCGAGCCGGCCGGCCTCGAGGGCGGAGTCAGCGCTCCCGTGCCCGGTGAACATGATCGCCTCGAGGAAAGGCTGGCCCGCCTTGAGTCGCCCGAGCACTTCGACGCCGTCCATCACGGGCAGTTTGAGGTCCACGACCGCCACGTCGAACGGCTGGCGGTCGGCGGCGGCGACGGCGTCGGGGCCGGAAGTGGTGGCCGTCACCGTGAACCCGCGGCGCAGCAGGCGCTGGGAGAGGAAGGTCACCAGGTCCTCCTCGTCGTCGACGAGGAGGACCCGCAGCGGCGTTCGCCCGTCCTGGTTCAAGCGCTCGCCCCGCTACCGCGTGATGGCCGCGGCGCGGCGCAGCCGGCGCTTGAGCCGGTGGATGGCGCGCCGCTGCTTCTTCAGCTCCGCGGCATCGTGCACCTCCAGCGCCTGATCGCGCAACTGTATCAATGACTTGATCTTTCCGCGCACCGCGGTCTTGTCGATGCCCTTGACGACCTTGTGCGGCCGCTCGATCCCGAGCTTCGCCGCCAGGCGCTCGACCAGCTCCTCCTTCTTCAGTCCCACGACGCCCGTCACCTCGGGCAGGTGTTCCTTCATCATCGAGCGCAGGTCGACGACCCGCTTCTTTTCCAACTCGTGCCACTCCACAGCGTCGCTCCTCTTGCCGGTGCGGCCCCGCGCGGGGCGCGGAGCGCGGGTGAAGGGCCCATGATTCGCCAGATCGCCCCCGCCTGTCAAGGGGGGCGCTGGGGACTGTGGCGCTGGGGACGGCAAGGCGCCGCCGCGCTCGGTCGGGAGCGCTCAGAACACGTCTCGATAGCGTCCGTTCTCCATCAGCAAACGATCGCCGTCCGGCAGCTGCAGCACGACCTGGCGGGCCTCGATCCGCGGCTGGGTCTGGGGGATGTAGACCCGGTCGAGGTGGATCACGGCCGCCGGCGACGTGAAGTCGCGCGGGCCGATCGCGCCGCCGAAGTGGTCGCTGCGCCCGAACGCGACATGCAGGCCGAGCTTCTCGTCCAGCAGCAGACTTCCCACCGGCGCGATGCCGAAATCAGCCAGCACGCCCAGGCCCAACTCGGCCAGGTTAGCGTAGGCCGGTTCGCGCGCGATCAAGGCCCGCTCCGCGTCGCTGTGGGGGCCGCGCGAGAGCACGCCGACCGCCCGGTTGCCGGCGATCTCGTACAGCACGATCTCGTCGTCGATCTGCACCGGCAGCACGCCCGCGCTGCGGCTGGGGTCGCCGGGCCGCTCGCCCTCGTAGGGCACGATGTAGGCCTCGCCGGAAGGCAGATTCCCGGCCGTGCCCTCGTCGTGCAACAGCCCGCCCGAGGCGTGGGCAGCGCGGTGGCGCAGGTCCAGCCGGAGCTCGTGAAGCTCCGCGCCCACGCCGAAGCGCAGCAGGGCGGCCTCGGCCCTGTCGAGCAGCTCCTTCAGCAGGCGCACGCGTCGGTTGATCTCGACGTAATCCAGACGCAAGGCGGGCAGCATGGCCTCCGTGAACCCCGGCATGGTCGCGGCGCGCAGGCGTGTGCCGCGGGCGGCGACCTTGAGGGGCGCCGTCGCCGACAGTTCGGTCGGGGCGAGCACCAAGGTGTGCTGCTCGAACAGCCGCCCGAAGGGAAAGGAGGGCAGCACCTCGATGTCCGCCGAGACGGCGGGCACTCCGCCGCCCGTGCCCAAAACACAGGTGTCCGGGAGATCGGCGTTGTTGGCGCCGACGTTGCGGTACCACGCGAGCGTGACCCGCTTAAGGTCCAACTCCTCCCGCAGGTCGTCCAGCAAACCGGCCCACTCGGCGGCCAGCGCGCGGCGCCGCCGCCAGTCCGGGTTGTCGGGAACGCGCTCGTCCGGCAGATCGACGATGATCGCCAGCCCTTCGTCGCGGGGACCGGGCGCGAAGACCCGGCGCACGAGCCGCACGAGTTCGGGACCATTCAGGCTTCTGTCCATCCGACCCTCCCGTTGCCCGGCTTTGGCACTGTCCGAGTGTGTTGGACAGCGCGCAGGCGACAGGTTATCATGCGTTTTGACATTCCGCGACTGCCGGCGACGGATCATCTCGCCGGCGCCGGGGGATAGGGAGATCCTCGCATGACACAAACGCAAGAACCGAATCTGGCCCTATTCGTGGATTTTGACAACGTGGCGCTGGGGGCACGCGACGCGCGGCAGCGCTTCGACATCCAGCTCATTCTGCAGAGGCTGCTGGAGAAGGGCAAGATCATCGTCAAACGCGCCTACGCCGACTGGCGCCATCACAAGGAATACCTGCAGGACATGCATCAGGCTGGCATCGAGCTGATCGAGATCCCGGCGCCGCAGCTGTCGGGCAAGAACAGCGCCGACATCCGCCTGGTCGTCGACGCGATGGACATGTGCTACGGCAAGGAGCACATGAATGTCTTCGTGATCGTGTCGGGAGACTCCGATTTCACGCCGCTGGTCTCCAAGCTGCGCGAGAACGGCAAGTCGGTCATCGGCGTCGGCATGCGCAACAGCAGCTCGCGTCTGCTGATCGTCAACTGCGACGAGTTCATCTTCTACGACGATCTCTACTCGGAACAGGCCGGCCGGCAGGTCGCGGTCCTGCAGAACGTGCCGCAGAAGGAGCGCGAGCTGTTCGATTTCCTCGTCACGACCATCCAGGGTCTCATGCGCGAGAGCCGGGGTGTTCTCTACTCGTCGCTGATCAAGGACACGATGAAGCGCAAGCAGCCCGAGTTCAGCGAGCACGAGTACGGCTACTCGAATTTCGGCGACCTGCTCGAGGACGCCATGGAGCACGGCTTGCTGGAAGCGGTGCGCGACTCCCGAGCGGGCGGGACCTGGGTGGTGACCGCCCTGGGCAAGGCGGCGGGCGCCGAAGGGAATGGCCCCCGCCGGTCGCGCGGTCGTCGGCGAGGGCGCCGGCGCAGCGAGAACGGGGGCCGGGAGGGAGCGGCGCCGGCGGCTTTCGACGACACGGCCGCGTCGGCAACGACCGCGGCGGCGCCCGCCGCGCCGAGCGAAGCGGGCGCGACGGGCGCGCCGCCGCCGGCCGCGGACAAGGAGCAACCGGGTGCGACGCCCGCACGCCGGCGACGCGCCTCCACGCGCCGGCGCCGGAGCGACTCCGCCAGCCCCGACACCTCTGCCGGCGCCGAGGACACGGTCGATGTCCCGCGCGAAGAAAGCGCCGACGGCGAGGCCAAGGCCGCGCCCAAGCGCGCGCCGCGGCGGCGTCCGTCCAGCCGCAAGCCGGCCGCCGCCGGCGGTCGGCGCCGCAAGCCGGCCGGAGAATAGAGGTTCAAAGCCGTGGCAGACGGCCCACCCGACAGGGACGAGGCCGCGCGTCGGCGGATGGTCAGCGAGCAGATCCGTGCGCGCGGCGTGCGCGACGAGGCGGTGCTGGCCGCGTTGGCGAAGGTCCCCCGCCACGAGTTCGTGCCCGGTGAGCTGCACGGTTCCGCTTACGGCGACCACCCCCTGCCGATCGGCTTGGGCCAAACCATATCGCAGCCATACATCGTCGCGCTGATGAGCGAGGCGTTGGCACCGCGGCCCTCCGACCGCCTGCTCGAACTCGGAACCGGCAGCGGATACCAGGCGGCCGTATTGTCGATGCTGGTCGCCTCGGTCTTCACCATCGAATACCATGCGGCGCTGGCCGAGGAGGCCGCCGCGCGGCTGAGCCGCCTCGGCTACGCCAACGTGGAGGTGCGGGCGGGAGATGGCTGGGGAGGGTGGCCCGCGCGAGCGCCCTTCGAGGCCGCGATCGTCACCTTCGCGGCGCCGGACGTGCCCGCCGCCCTCGTCGCGCAAGTGCGGACCGGTGGCCGGATTTGCATTCCTGTCGGTCAGCCGCAGCAAGTGCAGCAGCTCATGCTCTACACGAAGCGGGCGGACGGAGCGCTCTCGTCGCGCATGCTGGGCGCGGTCCGCTTCGTGCCGGTTCAGGGGGAGCGAGACGGCGGGGCTGGTCGCGGCTGACAGGAGACGGGCGAGCGGCGGAGTTTCGATCTTGCCCTATCTTGTCCCCTCCACCCTGGCTCCAGCAAGAGGAGGAAAACGAACATGAGAAGGTTGACCGTCATTTTCGCGCTCGGCGCCCTGGTGGCGCTGACCACCGCGGCCGCCGCCGCAACGTACGATATCGACAAATCCCATTCGAGCGTCGGTTTCAAAGTGCGCCACCTGGGCGTGAGCAACGTGCGCGGTTTCTTCGGGGACTTCGCCGGCGCTTTCGAGTTCGATACCGCCGATCCGGGCGCTTGGCGGACCGAGGCCGCGATACAGATCGCGTCCGTGGACACCGGAGACCCCAAGCGCGACGAGCATCTGCGCACTCCAGATTTTTTCGACGCGGTCGGCCACCCGACGATGGTCTTCAAATCGACGAGCGTCACGAAAGCGTCCGACGGGGCCTACAAGCTGGCGGGAGATCTGACCCTGCGTGGCGTCACGCGATCCGTCCAACTGGACCTGGAACTGCTCGGGACGGCCACCGACCCCTGGGGCAACGACCGCGCCGGGTTCTCCGCCACGGGTCGGATCAATCGCCAGGATTTCGGCGTGAACTGGAGCACGACCCTCGACGCCGGCGGGCTGGTCGTCGGCAACGAGGTCACGATCATGATCGAGGTGGAAGGGATTCTCAGGAAATGATCGCCCCGGCCTGAGGGCCTGCGCCAGCGCGGCGGCGGCGACTATTTCCTCGCCGCCGCCAGGATCCTCTTTTCCTCGCCCGCCACCAGCTTCCCCATGACCCGTCCCACGTTGCCGCCGAAGAGCGACCCCATCAGGCCGAGGTTCAGCTTGGACAGCCACACCTTGCCCCGGTCGTCTTCGTAGACGGCGACCGCGCAAGGCATGAGCGTCGCGACGCGGCGGTCGGTCCGCAAAACTTCGGCGGCATAGACCGCCTTGCACATTTCGACCAGGCGCACCTTGGGGGCGAACGTCACGTCGTGCTTGGCCATCATCCCGTTCAGATCGCGCGTGCCCGGACAACTCCACCCCGCGACGGTGCCCAGGCCTTTCTCCAAAGCGGCCGCGGTCTCCTCGACCGTCGCGAAGGAACTCGGGGCGACCTCGATCATGCGCGCGCGCGCCGTGGCCACGAACGCGATCGTGGCGACGGCGAGGCCGCCCAGGAAACCGATGAGCAGGCCGGTGAGCATGATGAACTCCTTTGCGTGAGACCACGACGAACCGCGACGCGACGACGCCCGCCCCTCGGGGAGCGGGCGTCGCGCGCGGCGAGCGAGCGAGCGCTAATTCACGGCGTCCACCTCGGCGCACGTCTTCGCGACCGAGGTCACCGATTTCTTGAGCGCGGCCTTCTCGCCGGCGGTCAGCTTGACCTCGATCACCTTTTCGACGCCGCCGGCCCCCAGGAGCGCCGGCACGCCGACGAAAAGCCCCTCGACGCCGTACTCGCCCTCGAGCAGGGTGCAGACGGCGAGAATCTTCTTCTTGTCGAAGGCGATGGCTTCGAGCATTTGCAGCGCGGACCAGGCGGGGCTCACGAACGCCGAGCCGCTGCCCAGCAGGCCGACGACCTCGCCACCTGCCTTGCGCGTGCGGGCCTCGATGGCGTCGAGCGTCGGGCCGTCGATGAATTCCTCGACCGGCATGCCCGCGATGCGGCAGCAAGAGCGGATCGGGACCATGTCGTCGCCGTGGCCTCCGAGCACAAGCGCCTCCACGTTCTCCACGGACACGCCGGCCGCCTTCGCGACGAAGTAGCGATAGCGACTCGAATCGAGCACGCCAGCCATGCCCACGATGCGGCTCTTGGCCGCGCCCAGCTTCTTGTAGAGCCGGTAGACGATGGCGTCGAGAGGGTTGGCGACGGAAATGATGAAGGCCTTGGGGCAGTTCTTCTTCAGGCCGTCAGCCACCGCGTCGGTGATCTTGAGGTTGGTCGCCAGCAATTCCTCGCGGCTGGGATATGTGCCGTCCGGGCGCACCGTGCGCGGCACGCCCGCCGTGTTGATCACGAATTCGGAACCCTTGAGGACGTCGTAGGCCTTCGATCCCTCGAGATCGACGTCCGCCATGATGACCGGCGTGCCTTCGGCGATGTCCAGGCACTTGCCCTTGGCCACGTCCGGTCCCTTCACGTCGACCATCGCGACCTCGCGCGCCAGGCGCCGCGTCGCGATCTCCGCCGCCAGCACGCCGCCGATCTGCCCGCCGCCGATCAGCCCGATCTTCTTCAGCATCGTCCTTCTCCTTCTTGGTGGCCCGTAGGCCGGCAAGTCGGCGGCCGGGAGGCCGCCCCCCTCAAGCGCGCGCCGCGGCGCGCGCGAACATCCCCTCGATCGCGATCCGCGACCAGTCCTCGAAGGTTCCCTCGTCGGGGCCGCCGCGCGGGCCCAGCAAGCCCGGCAGCCGGCTCGCCTCGATCCAGCGCACCTGCTCCGGCTCCGCCTGCGCCGCCACGGTGGTGGCGATCGCCGCGTCGTCGCCCGGCACGGCGTCGAGGTCGACGGCGAAGACGACCCCGAAGTGGACGCTCGACACGTCCTCGCGCTCGGAGTTGATGAACCCGGCCGGCGTCAGCCGCGTCGGCTGCGCCTCGATCCCTGTCTCCTCGGCCAGTTCCCGCAGCGCCGCGGCCGTCACCAGCCCGTGCGCGGCCACCCGTGCGTCGTCGCGGTCGAGCGGCTCCACGTGCCCGCCGAACCCGATCGACCAGAGTCCGCCCAGCCTCCGCTCGGTGTGCGCCGCGCGCCGCTGGTAGGCCAGCACGCGGCGCGCGCCGTCCCGCGTCCGCGTGAGCACCATGTACGGGATGATCTGCTTGAAGTGTGAATTGCGCTCCATCGCCGCGCGCTCGGCGAAGAACACGTGCGGCAGCACGGCTTCGAGACTCACTGCGCCGGGGGGCAGGAACCCCTGGGGGCTGAGGCCCGGAAATAACTGGGCGCGCGGGACGACGAGGATGAAGCGCACGGTGCGGATCCTTTCAGGCGAGGCTCGACGCGGACGACGGCCAGGCTCGTCGATGGTCGAGCCAAGGTAGCAGAAGGGCCCCGCGGGGGAAAGAGGGGCCTTGCGCCGGGAGGCCGCCCGCGGCCGCCGGCGAGGAGGCAAGAGGCCGAAGTTCTAACCTATTGAAAGATCTGTTTTTACCATCGATGGAAAGCTCGGCGCCCTACGGCAGAAACGCCTCCGTCCGCGCCAACTTGCGCGGCAAGTACTCGTCGATCACGTAGTTGAGTCCGTGCTTGGCCAGGGCCTGCTGCTCGGCGCGAACGCCCATGCGGATCATCTGGTCGAGCGCCTTCTGCCATGTCTTGTGGTGGAGGATGAAGGGATCGTTTTTCAGGGCGTCCTTCGCCCGCTTGATGTCCACGTCCTTGAGCGGGTGCGTGGGCAATTCGTAATCAACGATGTCCTGCGGCGTGATGCCCAGGAACCGCGCCTGCGGCACGCAGAAGAATTCGTTCAAGTGCGCCGCGTTGCCGCTGCCGACCTTGAGGGTGCGGTAGATGTTGGAGTACCCGTAGGGATCGCCGTCCACGAACACGTAAACCGGCAGCTTCTTCTCGTCGGCGAGCCGGCGCACGAAGCGTCGGCAGGCGCGTGTCGGCACGCCGCCGAGCGAGACGAGGATGCAGTCGGCCTCTCGCCAGTAGTTGTGTTTGACCAGCCGCTGGAACATGCCGGCGGTCTCGATGCAGAGAATGAACCTCGCGTTCGTCTCGAAATCCAGATGCTCGACCGAGATCGGTATGGAGTAGGCGCCGCTGCCGAATTTCGTGCAGTCGATGCGCAGCAACTCGCCCGTGTCGCGGTCGCGGTCGATGACGACCAGCCGCCCCGCCACCTCGCCGCCTTTCTCCTCGGGCACGAAGCCGAGCTGTTCGCGGTTGACGCCGAACAGCGCTTCGACGTCCTCCATGACGGCGTCGGACTCGGGCTGTTCGGCGAAGCGAGCATCGGCCCAGTTCTTCGAGACGTAGTAGGCCTCCCGCTTGGTGGCGATGTCGTCGGTCTCGACCAACTCCTTCGAGAGCGCCATCATCTTGAGCGTCTGGGCGAAGGTCTTGACCGTGCCCACGGTCAACGCGCGTTCCTTGAGCCGTCCCCTGAGCTCGAAAAAGCCCGCCGACGGCAGGTAGCGCACGTTCTGCAGCGAGCGCAGCGGGAACTTGAGCGAGGGCTTGCCGCCCTTGAGGATCGTCGTCCGGATCCCCGTGGCCTGGGTGCGGATCCGGTCGAGCACCGCGCGCGCGTCGGCAGGCTTGTTTCGGCGCGTCCGCCGCGCGGACGAGGCGGGGACGGCCGCGACGGGGGGCGCGGAACGGGCGGTCGCTCGCGCTTTCTTGGCCGGCTTGGCCTTCGCGGTCGGATGCGTCGGCTTGGCCGCTGCCGCCGCCGTTCGTCGCGGCGCGCCGAACTGCAGTTCCGCCTGGGCGGCGGCCGTGACTCTTGTCTTCGCCATGGTCATCGTCTCCCGCCGCCGTCGCCGGGCGGCGCGCTCACAGTCCGTACAGCTGGCCGAACTTGCGGCGCAGGTGGCTCAAGAACGGCTCCGTGTCGAGGTCGCGTCCCGTCACGTCGCGGCAGAGCTCCGCCGCCGACCACAGCCGCGCCCGAACGTGGATCTTGCGTCGCAGCCAGTCCAGCAGGGGTCCGGTCTGGCCGCGCGACACCAAATCCGGCAGATCCGGCAGTTCTGTCGCGGCCTGCGCGTGAAACTGCGCCGCGTACAGGTTGCCGAGCGCGTAGGTCGGGAAATAGCCGAACAATCCGCTGGCCCAGTGGATGTCCTGCAGCACGCCCTCGGCGTCGCGCGCCGGCGTCACGCCCAGCGACTGGCGCATGCCGGCGTCCCAGAGCGCGGGCAGCTGGGCGACCTGGATGTCGCCCGCCAGCAGCGCGCGCTCCAGCTCGAATCGCAACACGATGTGCAGATTGTACGTGATTTCATCCGCTTCGATGCGTATCAGCGAAGGGCGCACGACGTTGACCGCGCGATGGAGGTCTTCGGCGTCCGCATGTGCGAGCGCCGCCGGAAAGAGCCGCCGCGCTCGCGGCGCCCAGCAGGTCCAGAATTCACGGCTGCGGCCGATCAGATTCTCCCACAGTCGCGACTGCGACTCGTGGATGCCGAGGCTGGCGCAGTCGCTCACCGGCGTGCCTTCCAGCTCCGCCGGCAGTCCCTGCTCGTACAGCCCATGCCCGGCCTCGTGGATCGTCGCGTAGAGACCCACGCGCAAGTCGCGCTGGTCGTAGCGCGTGGTCAGCCGCACGTCGCCCCGGCTGGTGGCCGACGTGAAGGGATGGGCCGAGACATCCAAGCGGCCCGCGCTCGGGTCGAAACCCATCGCCGCGAGCACCTCGCGCGACAGCTGCTCCTGGGCCGCGACGGCAAAATCGCCGGTGAGCAATGCTCCGGGGTCGCCCGCCGCTTTGTCGCCGCGGGCGGCTGTCGTGACGGTGGCGAGCAGATCGGCCAGTTCCATCCGCAGTCGCGCGAAGAGCGGCGCCAAGTCGGCCGCGCGGGCGCCCGGCTCGAAGTCGTCGAGCAGGGCATCATACGGCTCGGCGCCGCATCCGATGGCGGCCGCCTCGCGCCGCTTCAGATCGACGACTCTTGTCAGATGGGGGGCGAACCCCGGCCAATCGCTGCGCTCGCGGGCTTGCGCCCACGCCTGCTGGGCCAGACTCGTGGCCTCCGCCAGCTCGGTCACGAGGGAGCGGTCGACCTTGACGGCACGGTCGCGCGCGCGGCGCGCCTCGCGGACGATGGCGGCGTCCACGGCGTCGAGCCGGTCGCCGGCGCAAGCTTCGATCAGCGCGTCTAGCTCGGGATCGCACAGCCTTTCGTGGCGCACGCCGGCCAGCGCGGCGCTCTGCCGCGCCCGCGCCGGCACGCCGCGCGGCGGGAGCATGACCTCCTGGTCCCAGGCCAGGAGCGTCGCCGCGCCCGACAGGTCGTTCAACTCCCGCAGGCGGGTCAGCAGGCGATTCCATTCGGCACTCATGTTGGCACTCCCGGTCCAGACGCGACCTCACGCCTTGTGGCTGCGCTCCAGCGTGTCGGTGAGCGTCGCGACGATCTCGGCGCGCTCGGCTGCCGGCAAGGCGAGGATCTCGCGCAGGGCGTCGCCGATGTGGGGGATGTACTTCTGGATGTAGCTCTGCTTCTTCCAGGCCTCGTGTTCGCGCGCTCCGCGCCGAATGTGTCGCTGCAGGCGCCGGCCCGCCTCCTGCAAGGCGAGTCTGACCTCGCGCACGATCTCGGGATAGTGCGCGATCGCCTCCTTGCTCTCGGACGTGAACGGAACCCAGACCGAAGCCATGTGCACGAAGATGACCAGCGGGCCCGAGGGCAGGGCGCCGCGACTCTGCTGCAGCCCGTACGCGCGCCAGTTGCTGGCCAGCACCGATTTGGAGATCGCGCAGGCGGAGGCCTGATAGAGCAGCGGCACGCGGTTGGCGAAGCGCAGGACTTGTGCCAGTTCGTCGGCCGGCAACTGGCCGCCGTAGGCGAGACCGACCTCGATCTGGAACGGATTGCCGCGGTAGACCGCGGGCGGCCGCGTGACGCCCGTGTGGAAATCGGCCGGGAAGCGTTGCCTCAGTCCCGCCAGGATCAGCTCTTCGCCGATGGGCGACAGGCAGTCCGTCGGCGGCGCCGGGATGCGCGCGGCCGCGATCGCCTCGAGCAGCCGCTGCACCTCGTCCTGCGAAACGTGGCGCGGGCTGCGGCTGGCCGGCAGGCGCGCCGCCTCGAGGATGCCGTCGGCGGTTTTCGGGCCGACGCGGCAGAAATCCTGCTTCAGGAACGCGCCCACGTTGCGCGCGCGCGTCTCCTTGAGCATGCGCAGCATCAGGCCCAGTTCCACGCCGTGAGGGTGCGGCTGGATCTCGGCGGCCGCCGGGGGCAGTTCATGGGCGGCGCGCGGGTAGTCGACCGCCTCGCCGCGTGGGCTGAGATAGGACAGGCTCACGTGCGGATTCGCCACAGCCGTCTGCTGCAAATACGTGTCCACGGAGTGCTGGCCGCGCTTGTAGGAACCGGTCAACTCGATTTCCACGCGCGTGCCGTGTTCGCGTTCCCACGCCACGACCTCGTCGCGCAGCACGACGGGCTCGTTCTTCTTCATGTCGAGCACCAGTTCGCAGCGGCGCGTCGCCTGCTGCGGACCGGCGCGGCTGACGATCACGACCGGCTTGCCCGTCGTGAGCTGGCCGTACATGCCGGCCGCCGAGATGCCGATGCCCTGTTGGCCTCGGCTTTGACGCAGTCGGTGGAACTTGGAGCCATAAAGGAGCTTGCCGAAGATGCGTGGGATCTGCTCGCGCACGATGCCCGGCCCGTTGTCCTCCACGACGACGCGGAAGCGTTCCTCACGCGCGGGAGCGGGAAGACCCCGGCGAGACGCGGCGCCGTTGCCGTTGTTGCGGCCCGTGTCCGCCTGTTCGTCGGCGTCGTCCAGCGGCTGGGCCGCTCGAGCCGGATCGCCCTCGCCGTTGCCATTGCCGGCGGCGCGCAGGGCGTGGATCTCCACGCGCACGTCGGGCAGGATGCCCGCCTCCTCGCACGCGTCGAGCGAGTTGTCCACCGCCTCCTTGATGGCGGTCATCAGAGCCTTGGCGGGGGAGTCGAAACCGAGCAGGTGGCGGTTCTTGGTGAAGAACTCGCTGATCGAGATCTCGCGCTGTTGGCGGGCGAGATCCTGGGCGGACGTCCGGGAGCGCTCCTTCGCTGGTTTGGCCATGGCGGGGCAACTGTAGGCGATCGCGCGGCGCCGGGCAAGACCCGTCGCCGTCGCGCCCGGCTAGACATGGCCGCCCCTCGCTGCGACCGGACGACCACGCTCATGGCGGTTGGCAGGATCCATCGGGTGGTGGACTGCCGAGGGGCGGCCGGCGCGGGACCCAGCAGGATCGGGGCCGGACGAAGCGCAGCGGCGCGGCGTTTCGCGGTGGGCGCCGCGGTGGCGCGCGATTTCCCACCCGTGGGCGCATCGCCGGGCAGGTGGCGGCATTGTGCCATGCGGCGTCGGCGCCGCCGATCGCTAACGGAAACGGGCTTTGAGCGCCCCCCAGCTCTCGCTCTCGGTCGGCACGGCTCCCGACAGCGCGCAGCCGACGCTCAGCGTGAAGCCGGCCTCGTAAACCGTGTCGGGGGCGCGCAGGGCGTCCACGGCGAGATACAGCGTGCGCCGCGCGCCCGCGTCGCCGTTGTCGAACATCAACGTCTCGGCCTGGCCGGCCAGGTTCTGGTCGGCGAAGGCGAGGCATGTCGCCTCGGGGCCGCAACCATCGAACAGCCAGAGGGCGGTGTCGAGGGCAGGGGCCGAAACCGTCGAGATCAGCGTGCTGTCGCGCATCGTGACAGCGAACCATGCTTCCCCGCCCTGCTCGAGGTACGGAGAACAGTCGTACTGCTCGATCGCGTCGGCTGCCTCCCAGAGCGTGCCTTCGAACAACTGGGGCTCGGTCTGGCACTCGACGGGCGTGGCGCTCCCCTCGCACACCTCTTCCGGCACGCCGGCAGCGAGCGTGCGCACCAGGACTGCGAACGGTCCGACCGCCCCCTCGTATCCGTCCACGACGAGAAAGTACTCCCCCGGCGCGACGCGCAGGCCCAGCTGCGTGTTGCCCGCCGCGAGACAGGCGTCGCCGTCACAGGCCGAGAGCAGGAACAGGTCGTGGTCGATCCCGCTGATCGCCAGCGCGGCGGTCAGGACGATCTCCTCCGACACGACGAGTCGGAACACCACCTCGCCGCCTGACTCGTTCCAGGCGACGCAGGAATAGCCGGCGTTCACGTCGTACGCGGCGGTCGTGTCTCCGCTCAAGGTTGTGTCGGCGCCCGCGGAGAGGGCGACGACGGGCGCTCCGTCGCAGGCTAGCGGCGCCAGCGTGGGCGCGGACCCCGACCAGGTCAGCCGCTCGTCCTTGCCGGTGGCCCAGGGAGAGGCGAAGGCGGTGGAAACGGCCGGCAACGTCGCGGCCAAAGCGACAAGGGATGCCAGGACTGTGAACGCGGTCGGCATGACGGCATGTTAGCACAAGAAGGCGCGGCGCGCAGGCGCCCCCTCCCCTTCACGCCCCGGCGCTGCCCCCGAGGATCTCGCGATAGACGCCGGCCGTCCTCTGCGCGATGGGCGCCAGCGCGAACTCCGCGCGTCCGATCTGTCGTGCCCGGCCCGCCAGACGGTGCCGCAGTCCGTCATCCCTGAGAATGGCCAGCACTCGTTCCGCGAGCCCTTCCACGTCCCCGACGGGGCGCACGAACCCCGTCTCGCCCTCGCGGATCAGATACGGAATGCCGCCGGCGGCCGTCCCGACCATCGGCAGGCCGACCGCGTGAGCCTCACCGAGGGCGACCGGCGCCGTTTCCTCCAACGACGGCATCAGGAGCAGCGAGGCGCGCCCGTATTCCTCCCGCAGGACCGAGGACGGCACGAGACCGAGCAGGCGGATGTGCTCGCCCAGTCCGCGCGCCGCGATGTGGCGGGCCACCGCGGTGTCGAGCGGCGTCCCCGAGGGCACGCCCAACAGGTGCATCGTCGCGTTCGGCAGATCGCGCAGCACGCGCTCCATGACGCGCAGGCTCGTCAAGGGATCCTTGCGCCGGCGCAGCCCGCCAACCACCAACACGTGGGGGCGGTCTGGTCGATTCTCGATCGCGAACAGCTCGTCGCTCACGGGATTGTTGATAACCCAGGTGCGCAGATCGGGAGAGGAGGGCAGCAGCGTACCTACGTAGCCGGAGGTGACAACGACGTTGCGCAGGACCTTGAATTGCCCGCGGCCCCACGCGGCGCGAAACCGATTGCCCAAGCGGGTGACGACGGAAGGCGCCTCGTTCGGCTCTCGCCAGAAGATGCCGTGCACCGTGACCAGGCTTGGTAGGTCCGAGTCCAGCGCGCAAGCCGCCGGCAGGCCCAGGCCCTGGGCGTGCACGAGATCGGGCCGGATCTCCTTCAGGAGGCGCGCCACCTTGCGCCTCTGCGGCCTCATGCGCAGGGGCTGGGAGAATCGATAGGGGTCCGTCAGGAAGTGGATCGTCGCGCCGTCGCGGACCGTGTGGCAATCGCTCGGCACGTCCTGCTGGCAGCAGACGACGTGCAGATCGACGTCCGGCAGCCCCGCTAGTCCCCGCGCCAGGCAGTGCGCGACGGCCGTCACGCCGCCGGGGATGACGTCCGGGTCCCAGGGGTAGTTGCACACGAGGGCGATGCGCATGTTCGCCCGATTCCTGTTCATCCTCGTGCGGGTTTGCGGCCGATGTACAGGAGCTCCTGGCTAAACACGGCGTTCTCCGGGCCGTGCCGTCGGAATAGGAGGTTGAACAGCACGTTCAGGCCGAGTTGTGCCTTGTGGAGGATCGACAGCAAGTGGCGCTTCGGCGAGCCCGGCGTGGCCTGGAGCTTCTGGAAACTGAAGAGCCCGTGGTAGTCGCAGTGCAACTCTTCCAGTCCGGTCGGCCTGAAGAGCGCAGCGTAGCGGTCTCGGTTCATGATCTCATAGTTGTGGATCTTCAGCCACTCGGGTTGGAAGAAGCGGACCAGGGGACCGTACACGCCCTTCAGGTTCGGGATCATGACAATAAGCGTGCCGCCTGGCTTGAGGATCGCGGCATGCTTGTTAACGGCGTCAATCGGGTTTGCGCAGTGCTCCAGGAAGCTCCACGACAGCACAATGTCGAAGCCGTCCCGGTACTTGTCCTGGAAAGCCTGGCCGAAGAAATCCGCGTGGATGACGTTGTTCTCGGGCAAGCCATGGGCGCGGAACAGCCGACGATTGACGTCCGCCCCCGTGTCGGAGTACTCGACGCCGAACGGCTCGTATCCCAACCGTGCGTGGAACTCCATCAGTCTCAGCCCCGGCGCGCTGCCGATCTCGATGATCGATCGCCCGGACCCCCGAGGCAGACAGCTAGGATACCACTGCCGCCACAGGTGTCGGTTGTTGTAAGCCTCCTTGAGGGTCAGAAGCCCGGGACCGAAGACCCGCCGCACAACCCGCTTGAAAGGCGAGGTGGATTGTGGGGCGACGGCAGCAGACTTGGCGCTCCAAACCCGGTCCCAATGCTGCTTGGTGGTCAAATCGCTCATGCGGGCTTCCTCTCCAGCCAGAGGCCGAGTCCGCCGCAAAGAGGCGCGCGGACACGTCACCAGGGCGGCGAAAATTCCCCGCGATGCCAAGCCGCGAGTCGTCGCAGCCCTTCGCGCAACCCGATCCGTGGCTCGTACCCCAGCGCGCGTAGCTTGCTCCAGTCGCCGATGAGCCGCTGCACGTCGCCCGGCCAGCTCTGGCCGGTGAAGACCATTTCCGGCGGCGCGATGCCGAGCGTCTCGACGATCAGCTCTGCCAACTCCCGTATGCTGATCGGCTCTTCGCCGCCGATGTTGAAGACTTCGCCGCGAGCATCGGGGTGGGCGCCGATGTGGAGCAGGGCCTGCACCGTGTCCGCCACGTAGCTGTAGGTGCGCAGCTGGAGGCCGGTGCCGAGGATTTCGAGACGGCGCGGATCGCGGCGCAGTTTTTCGATGAGGTCGAACATCACGTACTTGCGCTGTCGCGGTCCGAAAGTGCTGAACAGACGTGCGCGCCGGTGGTCGAAGCCGTAGCAGCGGGCGTAGGCGTCGAGCAGGAACTCCGCGGCAAGCTTCGACCCCGCGTAGGGCGACATGGGCCGCAGCGGGTGCGTCTCGTCCATCGGGTCCCGCAGCGGCTCCCCGTATACACTGGCCGTGGAGGGGAATATCAGACGCCCCGCGCCAGCGCGCCGGAAAGCCTCCATGACGCGGTAGGTGCCGCCGACGTTGATCTCGAAGTCCATCCCCGGCCGTTCCGATGAAAGGGGCACCGAGGCGTTCGCGGCCAGGTGGAAGAGGTAGTCGCACCCTCCGACCACGTCGTCGAGCGGCACGTCCTGGTCCAGGGATCTCTGCACGTACTCGATGCGGTCGATGACAGCCGCCAGGTTGACCTGCGCGTCCCGCGCCAGGTGGTCGAGTGCCCTGACTCTTGCCCCCAGCTTCACCAACGCCTCGACGAGGTGCGAGCCGATGAAACCGCCAGCGCCGGTCACAACGACGGATCGCTGGTCGTAGGCGTTGCGCAGGTCCATCAGGAAGGCCCATCCTGGGTTGCGGGAGGCCGAGCAGGCGACAGGCCACCATACTAGAGGCGTCGGTTGCGGCTGTCAAAGGCCGGTGGGGCGCGCGCCGTGCTTGGGGGGTTGAGAAGAGGTGGGCATCTGCGTCATAATGGTATGTTTCCCGGCTGGCCCGGTCGTTCCACCGGGCACCGGTCCCCTTCGCCCGAGGCAAGCGTGTGGCCGGCGTGTTTTGCATGGTGGCTCCTCCCGGTATGCCTGCCGCCGCAGCGGTCGCGCGGCGCCTCGCCGCATTGATGACGCTGTTCCCCTGGCAGTGCGCCCGTGTCGAGGAGGTCGGACCGGGGCGCGTGTGGCTGGGCGCAATCGTCAACGACGGCGCGCCAGCAGCGCTGGACGCCGCCCTCTCCGTGCAGGGCAGGGCCGCCGCCGCCGTGGAGGGCTGGTTCCTTCGTGCCCGCCAGGCATGCGGGGCCGAAGGGGAGATCGCAGCCGGGAGGCACGCCGCCGCCGCCCTGAGTGCCTATCGGGGCTGCAGCGACCGCTTTGCGGGGGCGCTCGAGGGCCAGTTCAACGCGATCGTCTACGACGGCGAGGCGCGACGAATCGTCGCGGCGAACAGCCGGGTCGAGCACACTCCCCTGTACGTTTGGCAGGGCGATGACGCCTGCTTGATGTCCACCAGTCTGGGACCCATGGGCGCGTGCGGCCTGTTCACGCCGCGTCTGGACGCACGCGCCGCGGCCACCTTCTTGGCTTACGGGCAGCTGTTCGCCGATCAAACCCTGCTTGAGGGCGTGAGGGTCATGGATCAGGCCTCCGTCCTCGAATGGACCGTTGACGAAGGGCGCTCTCGCGCCGTCCGGTACTGGGACATGGGTCGCATCATGCCGGCGCGCGACGATCTGACGCTCGCCCAGCACGCGGGGGAGTTGTGCGACGCCCTGCGCGCCGCGGGTCGCCTGGCCGCGCGCCGTCCGGGCCGTTACGTCGTGGGGCTGTCCGGCGGGCTGGACTCCCGCCTGAACCTGGCCGCGGTCGCGCCGCACGTGGACGGGCTGAAGGCCTGGACGTTCGGAGCGCCCGGAGCCTCGGACCTGAGCACGGCCGGTGAAATCTGCCGGCTTCTGGGCATCGAGCACCTCACCTATGGGATAGAACCAGAGGCGGCGCCGCGCAACGCCTCCGACTTCGTAGCGACCGTGGACGGAGCCGTGACAGCGGCCTTCGCCTACCAGTTGGACCGAGCTCGGGACCTGCGCAACCGCGCGGACATCGTGCTCAATGGCTACGCCGGCGAGGTCATCGTGCGCGGTCACCTCGTGGATCTTAAGGAGAAGGATTGGGTGCCCTGGGCGAAGGACCGGCTCGGACTCGGTCCGCGCGCGCCTCACCCCAGGGCCGAGCGTAACGGCACGCTGGCGGATATTCTGATGTTCCTGCGCCGGAAAAGCGGTCGCCTGTCTGGTCTTGCCGGGCTCACGCGACCCGCGGCCCCGCTCTTCGACGACTTGGCGCTGCCGGTGCTGACGAAACTGCGGGAATCGGTGCCGACCCACCTCTTGATCGAAGCTTGGAGCCTGGAGACCAGAGGCCGGCGATGGACGCTGATGGGTGTCATCAGCGACCGACACTTCTACGCTGACGGCAGCGTGTTCTACGACTACGACTTCCGGGACCGCTGCTTCGCGACTCCAGTGCGGATCCGGCGAGGCGGGCGGCTCTACCCCCCCTTGCTCCGCGCACTGCATCAAGGCTTGGCCGAGCTCCCCTCCGGCAACACCGGGCTTCCGGTGGGAGCGTCCCGGGCCCGGATCGTCGCCCGTCGCATGGCCGCCCGGCTCGGCGGCGCCGGAGGCGGAAAGACGAAGTCCACCGGCGCCTCGCCCGCGGCTTGGACGCGCGGCGTCCTGCGCGATCACTACCAGGAGTTGCTGGCCGATCCTCGGACGCGTGGCAGGACGTGGTGGGACGGGGAGGCGCTGGCGGGACGATGGCGCTCGCATCTGGCTGGCGAGATCGATTTCTCCGCCGAACTGGGTCTGATCGAGACGGTCGAGCTGTTTGCGCGCCGGTGGGTGGACGGTACGGGAGGCTAAGGCGTTGCCTGAGCTCGCCGATCCTGCCGTGTCGTTCCGCCGCCGGCCCGCGCGAAAGGAGCGTGCATGCGCGGCACCGTCGTAATGGCCGAGTCAACGGACATCTACCACGACTACAGGGTCCAGAAGGAAGCCGGGTCGGTCGCGAAGGCCGGCTTCCAAGTGCGCGTGTACGGCTTCCGCAACGGTCTGCGGGACCCGCGAGGCGACGGCCTTCCCTTCGATCTGCGCACGCTCCCCATGGCGTCGCGCGATCGACGCGCCCTGCGCAATCTGACGATCGTGATGAACGTAGCGCTCATCAACCTCATCCTGATCGGCACGCGGGCACGGATCTATCACGCGCACAACACCCTGTTCCTCGTCGGCATGTGGTTGGGCGCCCGCCTGCACCGCGGGCGCCTCGTTTACGATGCGCACGAGGTGCAATGGGAGAAGGGGCGCGCCATGGCCGCGCTGGAGCGCTTCTTCGTGCGGCGCGCCGACGGCGTGATCAACGTCTCGCCGGGGCGCGCGCGCGCCGCCGCCGAGCGCTACGGGATACCGGTGGAGACGTTCACGGTCCTGCCGAACTACCCCATCGTGCCGGACAGGCCCGCAGACCCGGCGGCGCCGGAGCCGGGGAGCGACCGCCTCCGCCTGGTGTTCAGCGGAGGATTCGACTTGTCCAACAACCGGCTCGACGTGCTGCTGGCCGCGATGCGGGACGTCCCGCAGGTCGACCTGTACCTGATGGCCTTCGGCTACCGCGACGGCGAGCAGATCATGCGGCGATTGATCGAGGAGTACGGCCTGGCGAAGCGCGTCAGTTTCCTGCCGCTGGTCAAGCCTCACGAGGTCATGGGCGCCATTGGCGGCTACGACGTGGCCGTGAACCTGCTGACAAACCCGAAGAACCACATTTCCATCCGCTATCCGAGCGTGAACAAGATGTACGAGTACCTGGCGGCGGGGCTGCCGATCCTCTGCTCGGACCTGGAGGGTTTCGTGGAGGAGTTCGCCAGGGAGGGAGCGGCCGTGGCGGTCGACGCCGAGGACGCGGCCTCCGTGGCCGCCGGCCTGCGGGCCTTGCTCGCGGACCGGGAGGCCCTGAAGGGGATGCGGACCAAAGCTGCGGAACTGGCCCGGACGCGCTACAATTGGCTGATTCAAGAGGATCGGCTCCAGAGTCTTTACCGAAAGTTGGCCGGCTGAGGCGCTGAGCCCTGGCCGCCGCGGATCTCAGCTTGGAAAGGACAAGGCGATGACCGCGAGCACGAAGGCCCGGCGGGCGCTGATCACCGGCATAACCGGCCAGGACGGCTCCTATCTGGCGGAATTGCTGCTGGAAAAAGGGTACGAGGTCTACGGTGTCGTGCGTCGGACCAGCACCGAGACGATCGAGCGCGTCAATCATATCCGCGACCGCATCCACTTCGTGCAGGCCGATCTGACCGATCAGGCCTCGGTCATCGACGCGATCAGCGAGATCCGGCCGCGGGAGATCTACAATCTGGCGGCGCAGTCCTTCGTGCCGACCTCATGGCGCCAGCCCATCCTGACCGGGGACGTGACGGCCCTGGGGGTCACGCGCGTGCTGGAGGCGGTGCGCGTCGTGGACCGATCGATCCGGTTCTACCAGGCCTCGTCCAGCGAGATGTTCGGCATGGTGCAGACGACGCCGCAAACCGAGCGGACGCCGTTCTACCCGCGCAGCCCGTACGGAGTGGCCAAGGTCTACGGGCACTGGATAACGGTGAACTACCGAGAAAGCTACGGGATGTTCGCGGTCTCGGGCATCCTGTTCAATCACGAATCGCCGCGGCGCGGGCTGGAGTTCGTGACGCGCAAGATCACGGACGGCGTGGCGCGCATCAAGCTGGGCCTTGCTAGTGAACTGCGGCTGGGCAATCTCGAGGCCAAGCGCGATTGGGGTTTCGCGAGGGACTACGTGAGGGCCATGTGGATGATGCTGCAGCAGGAAGCGCCAGATGATTTTGTCGTGTCCAGCGGCGCCACCCATTCCGTGCGGCAGTTCTGCGAGATAGCCTTCGCGCACGCGGGCCTGGACTGGCGCGAACACGTGGTCACGGACCCCGCCTTCTATCGGCCCGCGGAGGTGAACGAACTGCTTGGCGATTGCGGCAAGGCGCGCGATAGACTCGGCTGGGTTCCCGAGATTCCCTTCGAGCAGCTCGTGCGGCTGATGGTGGACGAAGATCTGGAGCGGCTCGAGTCGCGCTTGGCGAGCCAGCGACGCCGCTGAGCGGCGCGGCCCTCACCACGGCGGGGAGAACTCGGCCCGGTGCCAAGCGACCAGGCGACGCAAGCCGTCGCGCAGGTCGTGGCGGGGGGCATAGCCCAGGCTCGCCAGCCGTTCGATCGCCCCGATCATGCGAGCGACGTCGCCCCGCCAACTGCTCTGCGTGTAGGTGACCACCGGCGGCGGTATCTGCACCTCCTGCAGGAGGAGCGGAACGAGCGATCGGATGCTCACGGGCCGGCCTCCCGCCACGTTGTATACGCCGCCGTGCGCGTCCGGATGGGCACCGACGAGCATCAGCGCTTGCACCGTGTCCGCCACGTAGTTGTAGTCGCGCTCCTGGTCGCCCGTGCCGATCACTTCCAGCCTGGTCGGGTCGCTGCGCAGTTTCTCAAGCAGGTCGTACATGACATAGCGTCGCTGGCGTGGCCCGTATGTGTTGAAGATCCGCACCCGTCGCACGTCGAGGTCGTAGCAGCGGCCGTGGGCCGCGAGCAGGAATTCCGCGGCCAACTTGCTGCCGCCATAGGGCGACTGCGGCCGCAGGGGGTGATCCTCGTCCATCGGACCGTCCAGCGGTTCGCCGTATACGGCGGCGGAGGACGCGAACACCACGCGCCCGCGGCTTCTCCGGCGCACCGCGTCGATGACGCGGAAGGTGCCGGTGACGTTGGCGTTGAAGTCGTACAGAGGATCCGCCGACGAGCGAGGCACCGAGGCGTTGGCCGCGAGGTGAAAAACGAAATCGCACCCGTCCAGGGCGCGGCGCAGAAGCTCAGAATCGAGCACGCTTCCCAGGTGGAATTCGATCCGGCCAGCGGAGGCATCGAGATTTGCCATGCGGCCCGCGGACAGATCGTCGAGGCAGCGCACGCGGGCCCCCGCCGCGACGAGACCGTCAACGAGGTGCGAGCCAATGAAGCCGGCGGCGCCGGTCACGAGCACGTTCCTCTCCCGATATGTCTCGGCGATGTCCACCGCGTTCCTTTCCTGCTGTCGCGGCCGGAGCCGTTCGCGCTACGGGCGAACAGCGGCCCGCATAAAGATTTGGTCGTCCCGGGTCGGATACGCATGATACGCTCGTTGTTGCCGGTAGGACAATCGCCCCCTTGGCGCCTCCCGGCACGTCAAGTCATGCCACGCGCGCCGAGTGCGTGCCGCGCCCCGGGGCACGGCGGACGCGTGGCCGTCGTGCGCGCAAGGAGACCGGATGATGAAAGTCGCCCTGCTCGGGCCCTATCCCGTGGACGAGAACTTCACGCGGGGCGGGGTCGAGAAGGTGACCTTCAATACCGTATTGGGTTTCCAGGGCCGGGACGACGTTGAATTGCACGTCGTGGCGCCCGGTTATCTCGTTGGGCGGGATCACGAGAGACGCACGGGTCGCGTCACGATCCATCACCTCCAGCGCCAGCGCCGGTTTTGCTTGCCCACGTTCAACGCGTTGACCGTTCTGAAGGCTCGTCGCGCGATCCGCAAGCTGGCGCCGGATTTGATCCACTGCCAGGAGAGCGGTCTGGAGTCGTTCATCGCGTCGGGTCTGGGATTGCCCACGGTGGTCACGGTGCACGCGATTTTCAGGAACGAGTCGAAGTTCTACCCCGGCCTGGTCGCTCAGTTGCGCTACCGGCAGGTCGGGCTGCTGGCGCGGCTGGCGGAACCGCATGTCGCGCGGTACATCGCCAGCAGCATGTACGCGTACAAGGAATTGCAGCGGCTGGCCCAGAAAGTGCACGGCGTCATAGAGAACCCGATCGAGCAGCGCTACTTCGACGTTCCGGACGAGCAGGTCGCGGGCCGGATCCTGTTCTCGGGCACCATGTATCCGCGCAAGGGGGTGCACGACCTCGTGAGCGCGGCGGGCCGGCTTGGCGAGCGCGGAGTCGATTTCTCCCTGCACATCACGGGGCAGGTGCACTCGCCGGATTACCTCGAGCAGGTGCGCGCGAAGGCCTCCGCGGGCGGGATCACCGACCGCGTGGCCTTCAAGGGGCTGCTCAGCGAGGACGATCTGGCGCGCGAGTTCGCGGAGGCCGCGGTCGTGGTCCTGCCGTCCTACGCCGAGACTTCTCCGATGTTCATCCAGCAAGCGATGGCCGCAGGCAAAGCGATCATCGCCACGCGCGTGGGAGGCCTGCCGTACTTGATCGAAGACGGCGTTTCGGGACTGTTGTTCGAGCCCGGCGACGTGAGCGGCCTCACGGATCGCCTTGTCAGCCTGCTCGGCGACGAGGCGATGCGCCGCCGCCTCGGTGCGCGGGCTAGGGCCGAGGCGGTTGCGCGCTTCAGCGCGACAGAGGTGGCGGCGAAGACCGTCGAGGTCTATCGCGAGGTCCTCGGCGGAAGGACTGCCGGGCGATGAGGGCTCTCTGGATTGCCAGCATGCTCCCGTCGCGCTTCAACTGGCTTGCGGGTCCGTGGAATCTGCGCAGCATGGTCGCGTTGCGCGATATCGCGGACGTGCAAGTCATGGCGGTATGTCCGGTATCGCTCACCCCTCCGGCGGCGCTGGTCGGACGGTTCCCGCCGGACATCAAGGCTCTGTGGAACTGGTTCGGCGCGCGGACGGGGAATCAAGGCGGGGCGGACCTGCAGGGTCTGAGAGTCGACTACCTGCGCTGGGCTTGGCCGCCGAAGGCGCTTTTCTGGCGCTGGGAGGGAAGGCTGCTCTACGGGCAGTTGAGAGGGGCGCTGGCGAAGATCGTGCGGGATTTCCAGCCCGACGTGATCCATGCACCCTGGCTGCACCCCGAGGGCTCCGCGGCCTGTCTGCTGGGCGCGGAGCACGGAATACCGGTGATCGCTCAGGGCATTGGCAACGACGCGAATTACTATCTGCACCGGTACGCTGGCCGCGAACTGGTCATCCGCGATCTCCAGCAAGCTGCGGCTCTGATGTTCAATTGTCAGTCCACGCGCGACATGGCGCGGCGGGCGGGGCTCGACCATCCCCGCGTGCGCGTCATCTACCACGGGGTGGATGTCGAGAAATTCACGCCGCCGGCGGCGCCTCCGAGCAACGAGGTGAAGCGCGTAATCACAGTCGCGCAACTGATCCCGCGCAAGAACCATCAACTTTTGCTAAGGGCGTTCGTGAAGCTGCCGCCCGCGGTGCAGCGCGCCACGGAACTGGAGTTCGTGGGCGGAGGCCCGGCGAGGCCGGGGCTCGAATCGCTGGCGCGCGAACTGGGAATCGCGGAAAAGGTCACGTTCGCAGGACGCCCGTCCCACGGCGAGCTTGTCCGCCGCCTTCAGCAGGCCGACGTGTATTGCCTGCCCACGCTGTCGGAAGGCATGCCCGTGGCGACGATAGAGGCCATGGCCTGCGGCCTGCCAGTCGTGGCGAGTGCGGTGGATGGAATACCCGAGTCCGTGATCGAAGGCGTCACGGGCCTGCTCGTGCCGCCCGAGGACGCGGACGCTCTGGCCGCCGCCCTGCAGGTCGCGTTGGCGCGCGAATGGGACCGCGGCGCGGTGCGCGACCATGTGCTGAGCAAGTTCACCTGGAAGCTGTACGCGGAAAACGTGCGGGCCCTTTACGAGGATGTCATTCGTCGGAAGTGATCGTCTCATGCAAACACTCGTCTACCTCGTGGCTGGTGCTAGGCCAAACTTCATGAAGGTCGGCCCGCTCTGGCACGCCTTCCAGGAGCACGCCGACGCGTTTCGCGTGAAGTTGCTGCACACGGGCCAGCACTATGACCCGAACATGTCGGACGTGTTTTTCCGCGACCTCGGCCTGCCGCGTCCCGACATCCATCTGGGTGTGGGCTCGGGCACGCACGCGGAGCAGACCGCGGCCGTCATGGTGGGTTTCGAGAAGGTCTGCCGCGCGGAGCGCCCTGATCTCGTGCTGGTGGTTGGCGACGTGAACTCCACGATGGCGGTGGCCATCACGGCCAAGAAGATGCTGATTCCGGTCGGCCACGTGGAGGCCGGCCTGCGCAGCCGCGACTGGACTATGCCGGAAGAGGTCAACCGCATCCTGACGGATGTGATCTGCGACCATCTGTTCACGCCGTCGCCCGACGCCGACGACAATCTCGTCGCCGAGGGCATCGACCGCGCGCGCATCCATCTAGTCGGCAACATCATGATCGACAGCCTTGTGCGCGCCCTGGCGAAGGCGCGCACGCTCGCCCTGCACGCCGAACTGGGCGTGCCGGACGGGAGCTACGGACTCGTCACGCTGCACCGCCCCGCGAACGTGGACGATCCGGCCAACCTCAAGCGGATGATCGAGGCCGTGGCCGCGCTGGGCGTGCCGCTCGTGTTTCCCGTGCACCCGCGCACCCGAAAGATCATGGAAGGCGCCGCCCTTGTCGGACGCAACGACGGGTCGGGCGGTCTCGTGCGGCTGCTTGATCCGGTCGGCTACCACGACTTCCTGAGTCTCGAACTGCACGCGCGCTTCATCGTGACCGACTCCGGAGGCATCCAGGAAGAGACCACCTATTTGGGCATTCCCTGTCTGACGCTGCGCCCCAACACCGAACGCCCCATCACGATCACCCAGGGCACGAACGAATTGGTCACGCTGGATCAATTGCAGGAGTCCGTGGCGCGAATCTTGGCCGGTCGCTGGAAGAAGGGACGGGTTCCCGACCTTTGGGACGGACACTGCGCCGAACGGATCGTGGGTGTGCTGCGGCGGCTGCGCGCCGCGCCCGCAGCCTGACGGAGGAGGGTCATGTTCTTCTCGCAGGCGGTGTTCCTGCCGTTCCTGCTGGCGATCTTCCTGCTCTGGCTGCCTTGGCGGGCTGCGGGGCGCAAGCTCGTGTTGCTCCTGGCCAGCCTCATCTTCTACGCCAGTTGGGACGTGCGCTTCCCGGCCTTGCTGGCGGCCGTCTGGCTCGTCGTGCTGGTGGTGCCGCCGGCGCTGCAGAGGACCACGGACGAGACGGCCAAGCGTCGCCTCCAGGCGGCGGGCGTCGCCGCGCTGCTGCTCCTCCTGTTCGTCTTCAAGTACTTCGGCTTCTTCCTGGACTCGCTGCGCCCGCTGCTGGGGAACACGGGCGCTCGCTCGGCGACGGGCGCCCTCCGGCTGATCATGCCAGTCGGCATCTCGTTCTACGTGTTCCAGGCGATCAGCTACGTGGTCGACAGCGCGCGCGGCAAAGTGGAAGCCTCGCGCTCCGTCCTCGACACGGCGCTCTATGTGGCGTTCTTTCCGCTGCTGCTGGCCGGACCCATCGAGAAGGGGGCGCGCTGGCTGCCTCAGCTGCAGAGGTATCAGCCGCTGCGCCTGGCGAATCTCCGAGACGGCGCCGAACGGATGCTGCTGGGTTACCTGCTCAAGGTGGGAATCGCCGACCCCGTCGCGCCCTTCTGCAACGACATTTTCGCGCGCGCCGCCACGGCCGGCCAGGGCGAGTTGTGGGCCGGCGCGTTCGGCTATTCGTTGCAGATCTTGACGGATTTCGCTGGTTACAGCCTGATCGCGCGCGGCGTGGCGAAATTGTTCGGATACGAGGTGATCAACAATTTCGAGCAGCCCTACTTCGCCCGGTCCTTCAGCGAGTTCTGGCGACGCTGGCACATCTCGCTGTCGGCATGGATCTGGGAGTATCTCTTCAGTCCGCTGATCTCCTTCTTCCTGCGACGAGTCGGCCGGTGGAACCTCGCCACCGTCGAGCGCGAGATGCGGATCGCATACCCCTGCGCCGCCCTGTCGACGATGCTGCTCTGCGGGCTCTGGCACGGCGCGGGCTGGACCTATGTGGTTTGGGGCGGGTTGCACGGGTTATTCTTGACGTTCGAGCGGCTGTTCATCTTCGGCAAGCGGCCCCTGGCCATGAGGCCGCGCTTGCGCGGCCCGCGGGACCGCGCCCGCGCCCTGCTGGCGGGCGGCTTGGTGTTCTTGCTGGCCACGCTGGCTTGGATCGTGTTCCGAGCCCCGACGTTGGCTGAGGCCGGCACGTATCTGACGCGGCTGTTCACGGCCACCGGGTGGATTGTCCAAGCCAAGGCGCTCCTGATCCTGGCCGTCGGTTTCGTGTGTGCCATCGTCGTGGAAACGACGGCCCACCGCCGGCGGGACGAGTGGGTATTCCGGAGCACGGGCCGCTGGCGGGGCCTCGCCTATGCGGCGGCGGTCTTGTACATCGTTGTTTTCGGGGGATCCAGTGGCAAGGTTCCGTTCATCTATTTCCAGTTCTGATCGATTCCTGCGGGACGCGGTCGTCGCGGCGCTCATGCTCTCGGCGCTGGAGTGGTACCTGGGAGTTTCGCTGCGCGTGTTCGAGAAGCGAGGCGCGGAGGAACTCGCGCCCCAGCCCTCCGGCGTCGAGACGACCGCGAACTACCACTATCTTGGCCGGCGCGATCCCGTGGAATTCTGCCGCGACCTTCGCTCCAGGGTGGAGGAGGGCGCAATCGTCTTTGTGGGAGACTCGCAAGGCGCAGCGGCGCGCGATCACGGCCCCGGCTATCCGCTCCTCGTGGCCCGGCGACTGGCGGATGGCGGCCACAGCACGCCCGTCATATCCCTGCACGCCGGCGGCGCGAACGCCTATGAGCAGGGCATGCTGTTGTTGACGCTGCTGGACGCGGGAATCGAGCCGCGAATCGTCGTCTGGTCGCACAGCATCTTCAGCCAGCGCAAGAACGAGATCAGGAACGAGTACGCCAAGGCCTGGCACGGTCTTGGCGGCAAGGCGGCACGAATCGCCCCGGACGTGATCGTGCCGGCGCTTCCGGAGTCCATGGATCCTGAGGTTGATCGCTTGAGGCGCGTGGTCGCGTCAGTCTCTGGCGCCTGGGAAGGATTGATCACGCGGGCCGCCACGGTGCGGTTCATGCGCCGCCCGCTCTGGGACAAGGGCGAGATCGTGCGCCGCAGCCCGCTCTGTCGACTGCTGCCAGCCGGTGTTCAGCCCGGCACGGCGCGCCAGTTCGACCCGCCCGCCTCGATTCTGCGCGAGGCGGCCCGGTTTGTCGGTGAAGTTTCCGTCATGCTCGGCGCGCGGGGCGCGGTGGTCATGCACTTCGTGGCGCCGATCAATCGCGCCGTCTCGCCGAGACCCTTCTCTGCGCGCGCCGAGGACGCCAGCTACCCGGCGCTGGAAAGAGCGGCCCAGGCGAGCGGGTCGCGGTTCCTGAATCTGCTGGACGCCATGCCGCCGGAGCGATTCGGTCGCTACGAGGACGGAAGTCCGGACGCATTCCATCTGGACGAGTCCGCCCACGCGAAACTGGCCGATCTCATCCTCAGCCAGCTCCCGGAGATGCCGAGATGACCTTTGAAGCCGGATCCTTCGGCAGGGGTGGACCGCCCAAGGCGGGGCAGCTGCGCTCCTCTCGACGGGGTTTCTTCCCTCAAGCGACGCCTGTGCTCTGATGCTCTTCAACACTTTCATCTTCTACATCTTTCTGGCGGTCGTGCTCATCGGCTACCGTTTGGCGCCAGGGTCGCGCGGCCGGGCCTGGCTCCTGCTTGCCGCGAGCTATGCCTTCTACAGCTACTGGGACTGGCGCTTCACAGCGCTGCTGGCGCTGCCAACCGTGGTCGATTACGCCGTCGGCCTGGGTCTCGGACGAACGGTCGAGCCCCGGGCGCGCAAGCGGCTGTTGCTGGCCAGCTGCGCGGTCAACCTCGGTGCGCTGGCGATGTTCAAGTACTTCGACTTCTTCGTCGGCAGCGCCGCAGCGCTGGGCGAGGCAATCGGCCTGCGCATGGACGATGTGCACCTCCGGCTGATCCTCCCCATGGGCATTTCGTTCTACACATTCAAGAGCCTGTCCTACACGATCGACGTCTACAGGCGACAGATGGAGCCCACTCGCTCCCTATTGGGCTATGCGCTCTTCATCGCCTTCTTCCCGAATGTCGTTGCGGGGCCGATTGAAAGGGCCAGGAATCTACTGCCGCAACTCGGGTGCCTGAAAACGGCATCGCGGCGACAGGTGGGAGAGGGAGTTGTTCTCATAGCGCTCGGCCTGTTCAAGAAGGTGCTGATAGGCGACGCGTCGGGTAGGATCGTCGACAACCTGTTCGGCCAGGCGGAGCTTTACGCCTCTCCCGAACTCCTGGCCGGGATTCTGCTGTTCACGATTCAGATCTATGCAGACTTCAGCGGCTACTCGAACATTGCGCGCGGCGTGGGCAGACTGTTAGGGCTCGAATTGATGCAAAATTTCGCGCAGCCTTACCTTTCGCGCTCGTTCAGTGAATTTTGGCGACGCTGGCACATCTCGCTGTCGACCTGGATCTGGGACTACATTTTTAACCCCCTCATGTCGGCGACTCTCCGTCGCGTTGGGCGACTGAACCTGTCGAGCGTCCAGGCGGAGATGCAGATCGCCTATCCAATCGTGGCGATGGCAACAATGCTCCTGTGCGGGCTTTGGCATGGCGCGGGAGTCACATTCCTGCTCTGGGGCGGATTCCACGGCCTTCTCCTGACGTTGGAGCGTCTTGCAGTTTACCGGGGCAAGACCATCCCGATGAGAGTTCGCATCCGTGGCACCGGAGATCTGCTGCGATTCATCGGGGGGTGGGTCACGACGCAAATTCTCGTCTCGTTCGCATGGCTTTTCTTCCGCGCGGAGAACATGGGCCAGGCCTGGTACTTCATCGAGCAAATACTGCATTGGCAGGGTAGCGACCTGACGGGCCGCTTCGCCGGGATGACCCTGGTCTACGGCTCCGTCGTTCTGGCGCTGGATCAGATCGAGTACCGGACAGGAAGCGAGCTCTACCTGTTACGCCTGCGCCCGGCCGTGGCGGCGGCGGTGTGCCTCGCGCTTCTGATCGCTGTGGGGCTGTACATGGCGACGACCAAGCCGCTGCCCTTCGTGTATTTTCAGTTCTGAGGTCGCGAAGATGCGTTCGGTGAAAACCTTTCTGGTCTTCGGTCTGGCTCTGATGGCGACGCTCGTGGGACTGGATGTCTATTTGCAGCTTGCGGAGATCCAGACGCCGATGGAAACACGGATCGACCAGCGGTTGGGCCCCACCTATATACCTAACAAGAAGATCACGCGTTTCACCGAGGGCTTCTTCATCGGATCGGCGAATGCGTATGGCTACATGGGGCCATCGATCCCGCCCGCCAGGAGCGGTCTGGAACGTCGAGTGCTTCTGCTGGGCGACAGTTTCGTGCTGGGTCACACGGTTCTGCCTCGGCACTACTTTGGTCGCTGGCTCGAGGCGCGTTTGAGAGAGGTGTCGGGAGAGGTCTATCACGCCCTGAATTTTGGAAAGGCGGACTTCAATTTCTGGAACATGTACCAATACTACAAAGACTTCGCCGGCGGTTTCGACCACGAAGCGGCTCTATTCTTCGTGGGAGCAGGGGATCTCATACCGGCTCGACAGATCGCGACCGATCTATATCCTGTGGTCAGGCTCGACGGCGATGCGCTGGTCATCGACAGAAGCTTCCGCAACAGCCGGACCTTCGGTTTTTACAAGACCATCGAACCCATTATGACCAACTCCGCGCTTTTGCGACTCATGTTCAACGCCTTCAAGATGGTCAAGCGGGGCGAGCTCGCTTCAGTCGTCCTCGACAGGTTCGCGCCGAAACGCCAGGAGAGCGACGAGGGCCCGGATCCAGGGACGCCGCCGCAGGCCGTTGAAATGCCGGCGCTCAGCCGAGCCATCTTGCGGGATCTGGCTCGCGATCCCCGGAATGTGCTGGTGATTCAGAGAAGCCTTGCCAAGGAATTGCGAGACGAGGTGCGCGCCGCGGGGCTGCCGATGATCGATCTGGGCGCGTGCCTGGACTCGCTGCAGGCCGCGGGACAAGATCCGTACTACTGGCCCATCACCAAAACGCACGGCCATTGGAATCACGCCACGCATCCGATAATAGGGGCTTACCTGGCCGATCAACTGATCGCCCGGGGCTTGGTCCGGCCGCGAGAATCCAGCGAGAGCCGCCCGGAAGAGGCCTCTTCGCCGAAATGAGACCTCGCACCGCCTGCTGTCTCTGGCAACGCACAAGTCGAGAGTTGACGCGGCCGTGAAGGGGCGGCCGTTGACGCAAATCGCACCTCCGTGCTAGGATAACCAGATGGATTGATCGCCAAGTGTTTTGCCTCGGCGGTCGCCGGCCAGCGCACGGATCAGGCATAAGAAGCAATTCTGTCTTGGTAGGCCCGCCGCAATCGCGCATGCCTCCGCGCGCCCTAATGCCATGCGCGGGGATCCACGGATGCAGGGGGCTCAATCTCGCGAACCCGGGGGGAACTTCAAATGCATAGCGAGCAGCCAGATTTCCAGCCCATAACCAACCCGGGTGGGGGAAGCATTTCGACGGGCCATGACGTCTCTGCCGCCGGCACAAGCCGGCGGTGCAGCGTGTGCATTTTGCCGAGCGAGTATCCGCGCATCGAATTCGACAATTCTGGTCAATGCGTGTACTGCCAACGGTGGAATGACAAATGGAGTCGCCTCGATTTCGCGCGACAGTCCGTTCAGCTCGAGAGCGTTCTCGGCCAATACCGGGGCAAGTCAAGCCCCTACGATTGTCTCATCGGACTCAGCGGCGGGAAGGATTCCGTGTATGCCGCATACCTTTTGAAGAAGCACGGCATGCGGCCCCTGGCTTGCACCTTCAACAACGGTTTTCTGACAGAGGCGGCGTTGCACAACATCCGACACGCGGTCGACGCGCTCTCGATCGGCCACGTTTTCGTGGAACCGCCAGCCGCCGAACTTGGCAGGCTCTACCGACATTTCATGGTGACGGCGGGCGAGTTCTGCTCGGTGTGCAATGTCGGCATTCGCAGCTCTCTGTACCGCATCGCCAAGTGTTATGGCATAAAGCTGATCGTTTCCGGCCAATCGAACCGCACCGAAGCCAATTCGCCGCGGGAGTACTTCACCTGCTCGCCCGGCTATTTCAAGAACGTAGTGGGAAGCGTCCTTTCAGCAGCGGGACTCAATGGTTTCATGTACATGAGTCAGCTCAAGAGGGTGGCATGGCACCTGACGAGGTCGGCCGTTTTCCTGGAGCTGCCGAGCTATGTGCCCTGGAAGGAGGAAGAATTCAAACAGGAATTGGCTGACAAGGTCGGCTGGAAGGGCGCGGTTGGAGAGCAGCACTCCGATTGCAGGATGAGCGATGCCAAGGAATACTTGAAGTTGAAGAAATTCGGAGTGACTGAGCTGACCGCGAAGCTGTCCAGCCTCGTCCGCGATGGGCAGTTGACCAGAGAGGACGCGCTGCTCAGAATTCGGCGGCAAGTTGACTGCCTGTTGGCAAACGAATCCGTGATTCGAGACACAATGAAGCGGGCTTTTGACCTGTCCGAAGATCAGATCGATGGCGCAATTCGGGCTTCGCATCTGCCGTACATAGCAAGGACAGACGTGTTGATCTCGGACGTCAGAAACTTGCACGAGCGGTTTCGCTACAAGAAAAGAAAGGCCTAGGTTGGCACGGCCGACAAGATCGCGTCCACGATGGCGTGAACGAGTTCGTGGCTGCCTGGCGGCTCCACGGGGCCGGACTTCTTGACCGGGCGCACCTTGGCCCGCACCTCTTCCACCGCGCGCAGCATGATCAGGCGGCCCTCGCGCTCGAGGGCTTCGTCCACGCGGCCCAGGCGTCCTCGAAAGAAGCTGCACGAGGGAACGCCCAGCACGGCGGCCTCGCGCGTCATCGTGCCGCCGCCACCCGCAACGAGATCCATTTGGGCCACCATCGTTGGGCCGTCGTAGACCTTTCTCGGCACGACGACGTCAGCGAACCGGTGCCTGTCGAGAAAAGACATTTGCTCCCGGCCGCGGGCGACGTAGACGAGCTGCACATCCGGCGACTCCGCCAGCAAGGCCAACAGCTCGTCGAGGATCAGTTCCGACTCGGCGTTGTGGTAATGGGCCGTCGTGGCCGGAGGGCGCACGAGGACGCGGATCTTGTCATCGCGCAACCTCAGGTCGCCGACCGCGGAAGAGTCGAAACGGCCCGGTCCGAGGTACAGTTCTTCCTTATAACCGGGGAATCCGCGCACGAGGCCGACACGGATCCCTGCTTCGCGGCAGCGCACGGTGTCGATGACGGCCGGCAGCAGGATCGCTCGGCAGCACAGGTTGAAAATGGCCGGGCTCACCCATTCGTAGTCGTACATCGTCACGCTCGGCACGCCCATCGACCACGACGCGATCGGCAACGCGCGCGAGCCGTGCCCGAACGAGACGTCGGCGCGCCAATCCCGCATGGCGCGGACCAGTTGCGCGGCTCGGCCGAGCGTCCCCTTCACCTTACCCGCCATGCCCGAGCCGTACTCGCCCCCCACCCGCGTGTAGGGCAAGCCGTAGAGATCCATCAACTCGCACGTGGAGGCGCGGTCGCGCGCCGTGAAGTGGACGTCGTGTCCACGTCGCCGCACTTCCTCGAACAACGGCCGCATGATCAGCACGTGAGGAGCGTTGTCGGCGTCAAACCAGACTCTCATGAGGGCGAGTCCTCCCGGGCGAGGAGGTCGCTGAGCGCTCGGAACATCCACGCCTGCGACCAGCGCAAGTATGGCGTTCGGTCCTTGATCAGGCGGCTGCGTCGCGTGACGAACACGCCGCGGTCATCATCCCACAGGCGGTCGACGGCTCGCTTCAGCACGGCCCGGGCGAAGTCGGCGCCGTCGGGGACGGCGTGTCGCAGCGCGAGGAACGTCAGGGCTGCGGACGCGAACGTGTGGGGATCGAGCGGGTACATCCGACCCGGGAAGTAAAGCGCGTCCGCCTTCGGGCTGAACAGCCGCTCGCGGTACCACGCCACGCCGCGCTCCACGGCCGGCTGCCGGGCCCGCGTGCCGAGCGTTTCGTCGATGAAAGCGAGCGTCTCGAGCACGAAGCCGGTGTGCAGGCCGTCAACCCATTGCCAGTGCGACGCTTCACCGTAGAGCCAGGCTCCGTTGGGATGCTGACGGCGCGCCACCCAGTCGGCGGCCGCGTTGGCCAGGGTTGCGCGCTCGTCGGCGGCGGAACCGCCCAGCGCCGCAGAGCGCGCCAGGATCCGGGCGGCGAAAAGGCTCGCGTTGTAGACGCGGGAGCGATCGCGCGGCGAATAGCTGAAGCAGACCCCGTCCGCGTCTCGATGGCGATGGAGGGATTCCTGCACGAAACGCGCCGCGGCCTCGGTCACTGAAGGCAGGGCGGCATGCCGCGCGGCAGCGAAGGCCTCGAGCACGAAGCCCGTCACCACGACGGTCGGGTAGTGCGGCGGCTGCAGGAAGGCCACGGCTTGCCACGGGAAGTGATAGCCCCAGCCGACCGGCCCCTCATAGGCGAGATCGCCGGCGGCCAGGCCAGCTGCGGCGCCCGGCTGCACCGCGCGATCCGGTAGCGCGGGGGCGCCGTCCGGGCGCGACGCCAGGCACACCAGTAGGTCGGCCAGTTGCTCGCGGGCAGATGTTTCGCCGGCCAGTGCGGGCCATACGGCTGCGCCCTGGAGGAACAGGGCGAGTGCTTTGGGATTGAGGCCAGGCTCGACGCGCAGCAAGGGGCGCAGGTCGAGGAGGGAGCGCTTGACGCCCTGGATGACCAGTAGGCGCAGCAGGCGGGATCGCGCCAGGAGTCCCGAGAAGGCCGGCGTGCACAGGCCGTCGTACGGGTCGAAACCCCGGAAATTCGCCGCCCGCGCGTCGCGCCAGATCCGAGCGGCGATGTCCGCGAGGTCGGGCTCCGGTCGCGGCGCGCTACTCATGACGGACCAGGGAAAGCCCCGGGGTCGATCCGGACCCGGGACCCGTCGCGCAGACTCTGCAGCGCACCGAGCGTGGCGAGCGACGTGGCCAGAAGCGAGGTCAGCGGGATGGGGGCGCGCCCCTCGCGAATCCCGGCCACGAAGGCGGCGATCTCTTCGGCCTGACCCTTGCCCGCACACGCGCGGCGCGTCCGCCGCCCGCCCGCGAACAGTTCCACGCGGCTGAAGTTGTCGATCACGGCGCTGCGGCCCGCGCCGTGCACCTCGATGCGCTCCTTGGGCACCGACTTCGCGCCACGCGCGAAGTAACCGATGGTGCCGATGGAGCCGTTGGCGAAGCGCAACTCGATGAGGACGTCGTCTTCGGGCGGCACGGCAGAGTCCTGCGAGCCCAGGCACGCGGCCGAGACTTCGACGGCATCCGCCCCCGCGAGGTGTTGCAACAGGTCCACGAAGTGGCAGACCTCGCCCAGGATGCGGCCTCCGCCCTCCCTTTCGTCCTGGATCCAGTGCTCACGCGGTATGATGCCCGCGCTCACCCGGTACAGCATGGCCAGCGGCCCCGGGTGCGAGCCGAAGTGTCGCTTCACCACGTCGGCCGCCGGGGAGAAACGTCGATTGTAACCGACTTGGAGCACCGGCATGCTCCCGGCCGCCGTCAGACCGCGCGCAACGCTGGCGATCGCGCGCAGCTCCTCGTGCGTCAGACAGAGCGGCTTCTCGACGAACACATGCTTGCCCGCGCGCAGGGCCGCGAGCGCTGCGGACGCGTGCTGGTCGTGACGCGTCGCTATGATCACGGCCTGCGTCTCGGGATCGTTGACAACCGCCTCGACGGAGTCCACGGCGCGCGCGAATCCGAACCGCCGGCCCACGTCCGCAGCGCTCAGTCCTGTCCGCGTGTGGATGCTGGTGAACGCCACCTTCCGCCGACCCTTCAAGGGCGGGAGCAGGAACGCCTGCGCATACGATCCCGCGCCCACGCAGCCCACCCCGATCCTGCCCGCCGTCACGCTCCTTCCGGCGGAAGCCAGCGGCACGACTTGCCGCCGGGGAGCCGCGCGCGTCGGATACTCCAGCAGGATGCCCGCGAACGGCTCGCTGCGTTCGGCGATGAGCCGGTAGGCGCGCGGCGCATCTTCGAAGGAGAAGCGGTGCGAGATCAGATCGGCGGGCCGGACCTTGCCGGCCGCCATCATGTCGAGGACCGCCTCGATGTTGCGTCCCTCGGTCCAGCGCACGTACTCGACGGGGTAGTCGAGGCCCTGCTCCTCGTACGTGGGATCGTAGCGGCCCGGGCCATACGAACACGAAATCGTGAGGGCGATCTCCTTCCTATAATAATCCTCGCGCGGCACGGCCATGCCCACGGCGCCGACCACCACGACACGGGCGCGGCGCCGGGCGATCCGGCCGGCCAATTCGATGGGATCGTTGCTGGAGGCGGCCGCGCAGATCAGGACCATATCGGCCCCGCGCCCCCGCGTGAACTCACTGATCATGCTCTCGACGGGATCAGCGACCAGCACGCCCCCGCGGTCGAGGCACCCGGCGCGCCGCGCCAGGGCAACGGCGTCAGCCGATATGTCGACGCCGAAGACACGGCAACCATCCGCGCGCAGGAGCTGTCCCGCCAGCATGCCGATCACGCCGAGCCCGACCACAACGGCACTCTCGCCCAGTGTCGGCTCCGCGATCCGCGCGCCTTGGAGCGCAATCGAGCCGAGCGTCGCCAGGGCCGCGTCCTGGGGGGGGACTCCCGCGGGGATCGGCACGACCAGGTTCTCAGGGACGACGGTCTCGTCGGCGTGGTTCGCGTAGCCCCCACCCGCGCACGCCACGATGTCGCCGACAGAGAAGCGGGTAACGCCCGGACCCAGTTCCGTCACCTCGCCGGCCAGGCTGTAACCGAGGGGGGCCGCGCTTTCCAGCTTGGAGCGAACCTTCTGGATTGTTCCCTTGAGTCCGATGGAACGGGCCATTTCGATGACCTGCCGAACCTGCTCCGGGCGCGCTTTCGCTTTGGCCAGCAATGACTTCTGGCCAGTCACCACCTTGTTTCCCTCGGTGCCGGGGCTGATGGCGGAATAGAGAGTTCGCACCCGCACGCAGCCGGGGCCGACCACCGGCGCGGGAGCCTCAAGGATGCGCACTGAGCCGTCGCTGAGCGTAAGAGCAAGAATTCTCAAGCGATGCCCTCCGGCGTCTGTTGACAAGCTTTCCAGGCTGGAATATAATGGCTGTCGGTCAAAAGCGACGAGCCTGAAATCAATTTCCCCGGTTTATTCCTCCCGCCAGGAGCCCGTCCCGGCCATTTGCTAAAGCGTTTTTCGCTGATGGCGAAACCAAAGGACGGGCAGGCACGCCGGGTCGGGATGGGCGTCCGCGTTATTCGCCCCCCTCGCTCCCGTTTTCTTGGTCCCGGGGCTCGGCTCCACCCGGTTGCCTCAGTCCGTCGCGATCGCGGGAGAAGACCGATTTTGAGCAAGATCCTGGAGGCGACTCGACGCGCGGCCGGAGCCGCCGAACCGGTCGATTTCAGTTTTCGGCTGGCCACGATGGAAGGGGTCAGCCTCTTCCCCAAGCCGACGCCGCGACAGAGGGTCGAGGTCGAGCAGCTCGCGAATTCCCTGCTGAGCCTGCATACAGGTTCGGCCGGGCAAGTTGTGACGTTCGCCTCCACCGTAAGCGGCGAGGGGGCCAGTTTCGTTTCCTACAATGTGGCCCGCCACCTGTCATTCATGCTGGATCGCAAGGTGGCGTGGGTGGACGGGAACTTTCGTTCCCCGCAGCCGCGGCTGGAGGGGCAAGGCATCAGCTTCCGGTCTCTCCTTTTCAATCCCGCGTCCTTCTCCGAAATCAAGGCTCAAGGGAACCTCGTTCTGATTCCCAATGGAGATGAGCCATGTAAGCCTGCCGATTTGCTCACGAGCGGAGCTTACGTGGCCTTGCTCGAACACTTCCAGCGGACGTTCTACTTGACGATCATCGACGCGCCGCCAGTGCTCGACTCGGTCGAGATATGCCACCTCGCCGCGCCGACTCTCGGCCTCGTGCTCGTAGTGGAGAGCCGTCGCCTCAAACACGAGATCATCCAGCATGGCATGGATATCGCCGCGAGCCACAAGGTCCGGGTCCTTGGCACGGTGCTGAATCGGCGCCGCCACGACATCCCGGACGCCATCTACAAGCGGCTTTAGAGAGGCGACATTCAACTGGGGAGGAAGCGGACATGTTCGGTTGCCTTCGCCATGTCGCACCCTTCGCGACCTGCTTCGTTGCAGCCGCGCTGCTGACGCATTCGGCCGGTTGCGCGACCGGACGAAGCAGGGGTGTGGAATTGGGTCTGCAGCCGTTCAGCGCGGCCGAGCTTCAGATTAGGGAAGCCGCGCGCGATGCGCGGTATCGCCTGCGCGTGGGCGATACGTTCGCCATCGACTTCAAATACCAGGATGAGCTAGACCAGCACAATGTGACGATTCTGCCGGACGGTCGCTTCACGATGGCCGGCATGGAAGATGTTCGGGCCGTCGGCATGTCCATTCCAGAGCTGGACAGTCTCGTCACGGCGCATTTCGCGCGCGACTATCGCAATCCCGAGCTCTCCGTGATCATCGAGCAGTTGGGCAAGCAGAGTGTCTACGTCATCGGCGAAGTGCGGGATCCTGGCATCCACGAACTACCCTGGACGAATCACGGCGTGCCTCAAGCCGTGGCGCTGGCCGGAGGATTTCTCGACACCGCCGCTCCCGGCCAGACCCTGGTCATCCGCGTCACGGAGGAGGGCTACCAGTACCGGCGTTGTGACCTGTCCCACCTCGAGAAGAAGGGTCTGCGCGACGCGGCGGCACTCGATCTACAGCCCTTCGACGTGGTTTACGTCCCTCGTTCGGCCGTCGGGGACATCGCGTTTTTCACGGAGAACGTGCTCGGCAGTCTGGTCGACTTGGGCGGCCTTTTCTGGGACGTCTATGCAATTACCCATCTCGAGAGCGTGAACGTGATCACGCGCTGAGTCTCGGGGAGCGCCATGCATTACCAGATCGACAAACCGATTTCCACGAACGCCTTACGCCCGCAGCAGACCGGTCCCCGCGAGCTTCTCGCGGTGATGATTCGGCGCCGCTGGATCATTTTGGGTGTGGCCCTGCCCATCGTTCTCATCGCCGCGATAGGAACCATGCGCTCATCCGATGTCGTCACCGCGGGCGCGCGGGTCATGATCATGTCGCGGCAGCCTGAGAGCCCGTCGTTTGACAACGCGGTCGTGGACTATACCATGCTCATGAGTTCGGCCGCCCAGATGGCGATGAGCATTCCGGTGGCGGAGAAGGCGGCCCAGTCATTGCAAGATTCGCTCGCGGGTCTGGCTGACATGCACAACAGCTTGGCGCACGTCGATGACCTGGATGGGCTGTGCGACGTCCTGCTGGGGGGCGTCGACTGCTCGCAGGTGGGCGAGTCCAACGTTCTCAACCTTGCTTTCCGGCACCCCAGTCCCCGCTTCGCGCTCATGGCGATCGGCGCCATTACAACCGCCTACATGGAGTTCAACGTCGAAACGCAGCAGAACCGCCAGGCGCTGGACTACTACGATGAGCAGATCGCCTCCGTGGAGGCGGAGATCGACAGCCTGATGAACCGGAGGGCCGCTTTCCGAGATCAAGGAGGGTACTCGGGGCTGGCCGTGAACGCCCAGGCCGGGATCACTCAGATCTTCAATCTCGAACAGGACCTCGTGCGGGCCCGCTCGCGCAGGGACGGGCTGCAGGCCAAACTGGACGGACTATTGGCCGCCGTGGCTGCGGACCCGGACTATGTGCCTTCCTTCAAGGTCGGGGAGAGTTCGATCCTGACCGGCTTGAAGAATCGATACGAGGACATGCGAGCCAAACTCGAGGAACTGCGCGTCCAGTACACGGACGACTCCGAGTGGGTCATGCGGCAACGCGTGCTGATCAACGAGGCGCGCGAGGCCTTTCGTCGGGAACGCGACAGCTACATCCAGGGCGTGCGCATCGAATTGTCGGAAGCGATCAACGCGGAGTCCGCATTCCAGTTGGCCATGGACCGCCAGAAGTCCGCCGTCGTCAACTATCCGAAAGTGGAGGCAAAGGTCGAGGCGCTCGACATGCGCGTCTCAACGCAGCGCGATTTGCTGAAGAGCATGCAACTGAAGCGTGGCGAAGTGCGCCTGAAGGCGCTCAGCGATCAGCGGATCAGCAGCGTTGTGCTGCTGAACGAGCCAGACATCGAATCCACGGTCGCGCGCGGCAAGAAGATGTTGTACTTGAGCTTGGCCTCGGTGTTCGCCGTGGTGCTCGGCTTCCTCAGCGCCCTCTTCATCGAGAATCAGGATCACCGGCTCTATGACCGGCGCCGCGCCGAGCAGATCCTCGAGGTCCCGGTGCTGGGCGCCGTGTCCGAGGTGAGAGACAGCGATCGCTGATCATGAACCGATGGCCCACCGAAGTCATCGCCTCGAGAACGGGCCCCCGGCGGCCTAAGGGGCTGGCGTCGCCCCTGATCCCTGCAGTCTTTTCGCTAGTGTCCATTCTCGTGGCATGGCTTGCCGTCACGCGTCTGGGAGTCAACGGCCTCGTGCTGGTCTTGGGCGGGCTGAGCGGCTTCGTGCTCCTGGCGTACATTTCGCTGCGTGACCTGACCGTTGCGTTGCTCATCTGGCTGTTTTCGATGGGCAGCTTGAGGCTCGTGGGCCTGGTCGGCATGCCGGGGCTCCCGGATTTCTCGTTCGACAGGTTGTTCCTGGTTTGGATCATTCTCATGTACCTGTTCCGCCTCATTCGCGAACGCGAAAGGATCGAGGGCCCCTTTGTCGCCGATGTTCTCATCATTCTTCATACCGTGTATGTGCTGGTGCAGCTGAACATCTTCGATTCTCCACACTTCCACGTCTGGGTGCTCAGCAATCTGTCGCCGGTCTTCGGCTATCTGTACGGGCGCCACATCGTCAAGGAAGAGAAACAGCTGCGCATGCTGCTGATGTTCTTCATCGTCCTGACCGTCTACTACTGGTTCACGGCTTTCGCGGAGAAATTCGGCTGGCACAGCTTGGTTTGGCCCAAACAGATCCTGGATCCTGCGGTCGGCTTCGCGCCCGAAGGGCGCGTGCGGGGGCCGATGGTGCACCCGCCTCTTTTCGGGCAAATGCTGAGCATGTTCATCTTGATTTACATCTTCCTGTTGGCGCGACAGCCGCGAATCGTGACACGCGTGTTTCTCCTGCTGTCCATGGGGTTGACCGGCGTGTCGCTGCTGTTCACGTACACGCGCGGACCGTGGCTGGCCACCGCCGTGGCGCTCGTCACGCTGGCCGTGCTGAGGGATTCCTTCCGCCGTGTTTTGATCGGGATGGCGGTGTTGTCTCTGATTCTTGGCGCGCTGGGACTCTACCAGATGGCCAACACGGAGTTTCTGCAGGAGCGGATGGAGAACACGAACACGATCGAGAACCGCCTGTCCTTCCTATCCACGGCTTTGCGCATGATTCGTGATCACCCCTTCTTCGGAGTCGGGTTCTTTCGCTTCAATGACTATCGAGACGACTACAACCAGGCCACGTACGTTCCGTTCTACGGGCTGGTGAGAAAAAGAATGGGCGAAGGCATGGTCATTCATGACATATATTTGGGGCGGCTCGCGGAAGAAGGGCTTCTGAGCGTCATCCTGATGTTCGGTTTCTACATCGTCGTCGGGCGAGCGTGGCTGCGCCAATGGCGGGCCGAACCCCGCGGCCCGTGGTTCAATCGGGACTTTCTCGCGCTCGTGGCGGGCATGATGACGAGCTACCTCATCGGCGGGATGATCATCGATTTCCGCTACTTCGATCTGGTCAATGTCGTGTTCGCCCTGCTGGCCGGAATTCTCTATGGTTACCGCAGCCATCACTACGCGCGCCCCGCAATCATGAAGGCCCGAGGCTGATCATGATGATCCCGGCAAGCGTGCGCGTCTCCCTCAAACGCTATCTGTTTGAGGGCGACATGCTGCGCCTGATGGCACTCACGATCCTGACGAAGCCGGTCGGCCTGGCCACGCAGATGTTGACGGCGAGTCATTTCGGCGCCGGCGCGCAGTATGACGCGTACGCGTTGACATTCTTCCTGGTTACATGTCTCGACAATCTCGTGGGCCAGTCGTACAACACGGTTGTCCTACCCATGGTTATCCGGATGCGCGATGTCTCGCCCCGCCAGGCCGTGCTGAGATTCCAGAACTTCGCCGCCCTGATCTTTCTGATCCCGGTCGTGGCTTACATGATAGTCCTGACCGCACGCGGCGAGTGGATCCTGGGTCTGATCGCGCCCCGACTCCCCGCCGAGACGGCCGAGTGGGCGCTGCGCATGATTCCCGTGATGGTGCTGCCGGGCGTGGGCGTGATGGTCGTGACCATGGGCAAATCGGTCCTCAACTCCAACAGGCGCTATGGCATGGCAGGAGCGATGCCGTTGCTGAGCGGCGTGACCATTCTCGCCGCGCTTGCGCTGGGCGCCCGGCCACTCGGCATCTGGTGCCTGCCATTGGGTTTTCTGTTGGCAGCGATCGTGCAAGTGTCGCTGACCTTCGGTTACGCCGCCCGGACAGGATGCGTGGCTGTAGTTCGGCCGGCGGCGACGGTCGCGGAGCGACGGCAGCTTTGGGACCTGGGCGGTGTTTTCCTGATCTCGCAGGTCGTCCTCCTCTGCGGCATGGCGGCGGACAGGTACTTTGCCACGGGGCTCGAGGTCGGCAGCGTGTCCTCGCTCGCCTACACGGCCAGCATCGTCAACATGGGTACACAGCTCTTCAGCATGAGCGTCGCCGTCGTGATGTTCACGCGCATGGCAGAAATGATCGCGGCCTGCGACATGAGTGGATGCAGCGAGTTCGTCCGGGCGAACCTCATTCGACAGATGCGCCTCGTGGTACCGGGCAGCCTAGCGCTCAGCCTCGCGGCGCCGGAGATCGTGCGAGTTCTTTTCCAGCGTGGCGCCTTCAACGCGGTGGACGCGTCTCGCACGGCGGCCGTGCTGTCGATCTACGTGCTGGCCCTTCCTGGCATGGTGGCTAACACCCTTGTTTCGCGCATGTTCCACGCCCTGCAGCGTATCAAGGATCGCATTTGGCTGCACGCGGTGTACGTTTTGACGCTGATCGGCTGCAACTTGGCGCTGGTGGGGGCACTGCAAGTCAAGGGCATTGCCGTTGCGGCAACCATCGCCATCAATCTTCTGTTGGCGGTTTCGTTTCTGACGCTCGGTGCGTACCGTCAGGGGCTGCGGGTGTGGCGGCTCGCGGCCGTGGTCGGACGGGCTTACGGTTGCGGGATCGTGGTGTATCTCGGTTACCGGCTGGTCGGCTTGGACGATCTGCTCGCGTCGTGGGCGCCGCACGCGACGCTGGCGGGATCGATGCTGACGGGGTTGGTCAAGGCCGTGTTCGTGTTCGTGCTCTACGTGGCGCTGTACATGCTGCTGCGCCGGCGGGGCGGGCCGCGGCCCACGCAGGCGTCCGGGTTCAAGGAGAGACGGTGATGGCGCGCCGCGTCTTTCTTCTGGGACTGGATGGGGCTTCCTGGAACCTGCTGGACAGGTTGTTCGCTGAGGGAGCCATGCCCTGCCTGGCGCGACTGGCAGAGCAGGGCGTGCGAGCGACTCTCGAGTCAACGGTGCCGTCGGTCACGCCGGTAGCCTGGCTGTCGCTAATGACAGGATGCAATCCGGGACGGCACGGAGTGTTCGGGTTCCTCAAGTCGTCGCCAAACAACAGCTATCTGCCGCGACCGGTGAATCGCTCGGACGCGCGAGTGCCGACGATCTTCGACTACTACGACGAGGGCGGCCCGCTTGTCTCGCTCAACTTGCCAATGTCTTGGCCGGCGACGCCGATCAACGGACTCATGGTGACTGGCATGATGACGCCATTGCGGGGCCTGCGTGATTTCGAGTATCCGGCGGGGCTGTTGGCGCGTCTTGGCAAGGCGGGCATCGACTATGTGATCGATCCAAAATTCAAGGCGCGTCGAGCCAACGACAGCGACGCGATGCTCGCCGAATGGCACGACCAGCGGCGGGAATTCCTCTCGCTCTTGACGGACATGACGCGCGCGCGCCTGGACGCCGCGCGGTTGCTCATGACAGAGGAGACATGGGACTGTTTCGTATGCGTGGAGGTCGGCACCGATCGCATCCAGCACCTCTTCTGGGATCAGCTCATGCCCGAGGACGGATCCGGTCCGGCTCGGGATCTGTTGGCCTACTATCGCTATCTCGACGAACGCATCGGCGAGCTGGTCGCCAACCTCTCGCCCGACGACGCGCTGCTGGTGGTCTCGGACCACGGTTTCACGCGCACGCGGGGACTGTTCCATGCCAACGAATGGTTGAGGCGCCAGGGATGGTTGACGAGACGGGTGGCCGGTCGAAGCCCCCTGTACCCGCTGAAACGGGCGCTCAACGCCGTGGGAATCACGCGCCAGCGACTGGAGCGGATCCTGAGCCAGTCGCAAGCGAGCCGGCTGCAGTTGGCGGCGTCGCACATCGACTGGGAGCGCTCCGCCGCATACGCAGACAATCCGGGAGGAATTCGCGTTAATCTTCGAGGGCGTGAAACGCTCGGTGCCGTCGCGCCGGGGGACTTCGAGACCTTGCGCGACCAGATCGCGATCCGGCTGCGCCAGCTGGCCTCTCCCGGGGGTGGGCCACTTCTGGCGGCCGTGCACGCGAGTGGAGATCTGTACTGGGGAGACGCCCGTGAGCGAGCCTCCGACGTCGTTTTCCAGTTCCGCGATGATGAACACTGGAGCGCCTATGGCGGCGACTCCGGCGGCGAGATGTTCACGCCGACGCCCTTCCGCACCGGCGACCATCGCGCGGACGGCATCCTCATCGCCTGGGGCGGCGGCATACGACCGTCGCGCCATGACAACGAGTTGCGGTTCCGCATCTGGGACGTGCTGCCAACGCTGCTGCACCTCAACGGCAGGGCGGTGCCGGCCATCTGCGACGGACGGGTGCTCACGGAGATCCTGACAGACCGGGGGGCTTCTCGCGTGGAAGCCGACTGGCGACGGTTTCTGAAGAACCGGGCCAGCGGGACGCTCGCCGCCGATCAGGCCGAGGAGATCACGGAAAGGCTACGGGAGTTGGGATATCTGTCGGACGACTGAAACGAGCGGTCGACACTGCCTGAAGCCCGTCCTGCCGCCGGGCGCGGTCGGGGTCGCGCGGCCGCGGGAAATCTCGTTGATGGGCCGGTGCCGCGGCCGTAACCTTGCGCCGAGCGCCCGAAATTGTCTCGGGCCCGCCCGTCACTCGGGCACGCGAGCGCCGCGGGCTGCCTCGCGTGAAGCGCCACCCGGGTCGCGCCCGGGAAGAGATGCGATGGATCACGAGTCCTTCCGCCCGTGCCCCCTCTCCCTCCCGCGCGAGGCAAGGCTAGCGCGGGCTTTCGCCAAGCATCTGCTCGCAGTGGCCCGTGTCCGCGCGCGTTTCGCGCCGAACCGCGCGCGCGGCGCGGCGCCGCTCTCTCGCCGTCCGCCCGTAAGGCCCAGTGATGTCGACTCGTAGCGGGACGCCGGCTCCCTCCCGCAGTCCCCGCCTGCGCGTGGCCCAACTCATCGAGGCGATGACAAGCGGCGGCGCCGAGCGCCTGGCGGTGCAGATCGCCAATGCCCGCGCGGAAGCGGGGGAGCTGTCGTATCTGTACGTCGTGGCGAGTCCCGGGGACTATTCCCCCATCATCTCCGAAGGCGTCCGGATGCGCTACCTGAACCACGACCGGGCGTTTGCCGGCAATCCCGTCACGCTGGGCGTTTCCGTCCTGCGCGGGTACCGGCTGCTCGCGGCGCGGATCGCCGGCGACCGCGTCGGCGTGGTCCAGACGCACCTGCCCGGCGCCAATTTCTTGGGCTTGCTGCTGGCCATGCGCCGCGTGTGCGCCGTGGTCCCGACCGTCCACAACAACCAAGAGTTCCGCTACGGGCGCGACGACCAGATCTGGCGCGCGAAGCTGCGCCGGCGCGCCTATCGCGAGATGCTCAGGCGCTGCCCGGCGCTCGTCGCGGTGTCGCAGGAAGCGCGCGACTCTCTCGTAGCGGAGCTGGACGCGACGGCGGCGGAGGCCGCGCGCATTCGGGTAATTCCCAATGGCGTGAACGTGCCCGCGCTGCTCGATTCCGCTGCGGGCGCCCTGGCGCGCGCGAAGTACGGCATCCCGCCCGGCGATCCCATGGTGCTGGCCGGCGGTCGCCTGTCGGAACAGAAGAACCACGTGCTGTTGTTGGAGGCCGTCGCGCGGTTGCGCCGCATGGAGGTGCGCTGCCGTGTCATGATCGCCGGCGATGGGCCGCTGCGCTCCTACCTCGAGCGCCGCGTCGAGGAGATGGGGATCGGCGACCGGGTGTTGTTGCCGGGGAACGTGGACGACCTCGAGGACTTGATGCTGGGCGCGGACATCTTCGCGCTTCCGTCGCTTTGGGAAGGACTGCCGCTGGTCCTGCTGGAGGCCATGGCGCGGCGCCTGCCGATCGTGGCCACGCGCATCAAGGGCGTGGCCGACGTCGTCGAGGACGGGGTGAGCGGCCTGCTCGTGGAGCCCGGCGATGCCGCCGGATTCGCCGACGCGCTCGCCGCCCTGCTGCGCGACCCCCCCCGGCGCGCGGCTTTGGGCGCGGCGGGACGGGAAATCGTTAGCCGGCACTATGACTTCGAACGGGTCTGCCAGCAGTTGAGCAGGCTTTACGAAGAGGTCGCGCCATCCACCTGATGGCGCGGCCGCCCGCATCGCCGTGTCGACCCCGGCGCGGTTCCGTGCTCACGCCGCTTGCGCCGCGGGCCTGAGCACGGTACCGTAGGACTGTCTCGCCGCCGGCGGGACCGGCGGCGCCCGTGCGCGCTTCCTCGTTTGCCGCAGCCACTGGAGCGCAATGCCTTACCGCATCGCCGCCGTCTCGTATTTGAACAGTTGGCCCCTTGTGGACGCGCTGCGCGAGCGCGCGACCGCCGGTGAGGACGGGCTGGAGCTCGTGTTCGACGTGCCGTCCCGCCTCGCGGACCTGCTCTACGCCGACGAGGTCGATGTCGGGCTCATCCCGGTCATCGAGTTCTTCCGCGGCACGGGCGCGGCCATGGTGCCGGGCGTGGGTCTGGCCACGAACGGTCCGGTCGACAGCGTCAAGCTCTTTACGCGCGTCGCGCCGGCCGCCATCGGACGTGTCGTGGTGGACAAGGGGTCCCGCACGTCGGTGGCGCTGCTGCGCATCCTGCTGGCGGAGCAATACAACGTGCGTCCGGACTTCTATGCGATCCAGCCGCAGATCGATCTGCTCCTGCGCGACGAAGAGGCGGCGCTCGTGATCGGCGACCGCTGTTTCGAAGCCGAGCGACGCTTCCGGGCCGAGGGGGACGAACGCGTGCAGATCATCGATCTCGGCGCGGCCTGGAATCGACTGACCGGTCTACCATTCGTGTTCGCGACCTGGGTGCTCGGCGCCGGTTTCGCCGCGCGCGCAAGCGAACAGCAGACGGCGGATCTGATCCGCTTGCTCGTCGAGGCTCGCAATGAGGGGCTGGCCCGCCTCGACGATCTCGCCGACCGCGCCGCCGCGCAGGGGTGCCTCGGACCCGGCGGCGAGCCAAGCGGCCCGGCCATCCGGCGCTATTTCCGCCAATCGATGCGGTACGTCGTGGGGGACAAGGAGTTGGCGGGCCTGCATCGTTTCCACGAACTCTGCCTGCGGCACGCCATCTGCCCGCCCGGACGCGCGCCCGCGCTGGCGGCCGCCGGCAGGGGCGAGTAGATTCGCGTCCCATGGAGCGTGCGGAAGACAACCCTGGTTTGTCTGTTTCGACGCCCGAGGCGCTGGCCGTCCTAGACGATGCCCGGCAGCGACGTTTGACCGGCGGCGAACTGCTGCTGCTGTTCGAGGAGGCGTCGCTGCACGATCTCGGTCGGGTTGCGCACGAATTGCGGATGCGGCGCGCCGATCCGGATCTGGTCACCTACGTGATCGATCGCAACGTCACCTACACGAACGTTTGCCACACCGGCTGCCTGTTCTGCGCCTTTGGCCGGCGCGAAACGGACGCCGACGCGTACATGCTCTCGCGAGAGGAGATCCACGCCAAGGTGCGGTCGGTGGTGGAGGCCGGGGGGAACCAGATCCTGCTGCAGGGAGGGCACCATCCGCGCTTGAAGGTGGAAGACTACGAGGCCATGCTGGCTGATTTGAAGGCGGCGTTTCCCCGGCTCTGGATCCATGGCTTCTCGCCGCCGGAGATCTGGCACTTCGCGAACGTCTCGGGGCTGAGCACGCGCGAAGTGTTGCGGAGGTTGAAGGCCGCCGGCTTGGACTCTATTCCGGGCGGCGGCGCGGAGATCCTCGACGATCGCGTGCGCCGTATCCTGGCGCCGCTGAAGGCGACGGCAGCGCAATGGACCGGCGTCATGGAGGAGGCGCACGCGATCGGCCTGCGCAGCACCGCCACCATGATGTTCCAACATGTCGAGACGTTGGCCGAGCGCGTGGAGCACCTGCTGCGGGTGCGAGACGTGCAGGATCGCACCGGCGGCTTCACGGCGTTCATCGCCTGGACCTTTCAGCCAGATCGAACGCCGCTGATGCGGCGGGAGGATCTCGCCGCCCGCGTCCGGGCGCGAGGCTACAGGGGAGCCCTCGACTATCTGCGCACGCTTGCCGTCGCGCGCGTCGCGCTCGACAATTTCCGCAATTTGCAGGCTTCCTGGGTGACGCAAGGCAAGGCGATTGGCCAATTGTCGCTGTTCTACGGGGCCAACGACCTGGGCAGCACGATGATGGAGGAAAGCGTGGTGTCGGCCGCGGGAACGGTCCACTGCCTGCGGCAGGAGGACCTCATCGCCATGATCCGGGGCGCGGGCTTTCGGTCCGCGACCAGGGACAACGGGTACAATCTGGTGAGAGTGGGGGACTGAAGCGCGAGCGAGCGGCCGCGACCGGAAAAAGCGGGGGAGCCGACAGGCTCCCCCGCTCCGCCAGAGCAGATGTCCGTCGCGGCGTCAGTTGCTCACGTCGTCGGCGCTCGTGCCGCCGGTGCGCTGGACGCCGATCGGTCCGTCCAGACTGCCGCCAGGGCCATAGCCCGTGCCGTCGCCCGGGCCGTCACCCGCGTAGCCCGTGCCGTCGCCGGGGCCCCAGCTCGCGGCCAGGCCCGGCTCACCCTCGCCGAACATGTGCTTCCACATGTACTGCCATTTGTTGGCCAACTCGTTGAGGACGCCGGTCTGGGCGGCATTGGCGCCGTGAGCGTTCTCCTCGCCCAGGTTCTGTCCGTGCTTGAACATGTGCTGGCCAGTGCCGGTGCTATCCGCGGCGGAATGGTCGGGGTCGAGACAGTTGGGAATGCCGTCGCCGTCAAAGTCGGGCGCCAGATCGTTGAATCCGTCCCCGTCCTCGTCGACGAAGCCACCCACGCGCCAGCCGAACTGGTGCATGTTGGCGGCGTCGTCCTGAGCCAGAACCCCTGCCGGAGCGGCAAAGGCCGCCACGGAAAGGACCACCACGAACGCCAGCGCAACACTCCACCCGTTGCGGTTCATGATTCCACCACCTTCGCTGCGGCGATGCGAGCTCGCCATAAGGAATACCTAAGACTCAAGAACCCTGCCGGGAATGCTTCGTGCACAATCGGGGCCAGATGACCGCCGGCCGCATGCTTTGTGTTAAAAGCATGCAAATTAGTCGGTTGAGCATATCATAACGCGAGCGGTCAGGCCCCGCGGCCGACCAGGAATTCGACGATATCGTCGAGCGCTCGACGAACCGGACGAGGCGGCCGGTGTCGGTCCGCGCTCGGTCACGCTTGTCTCGGCCGCGCGCATTGACGATCATGGCGGACGCCTGAGGCACGCTCGACCGCGCTCGTCCCCGTTGGCTTCCTAGGAGAAGGCCGCCGTGAACGATGGTTCCGCGACGCGCACCTGGTACCTGCGCCCACCCGTGGTGGTCGGCGCCATGGTCTTGCTCGGCGTGATCTTCGTCGCCGGGATCGTCAATGAGATGCGTTCTGCCCGGCGAGCCCTGGCCGGCCTGACCGAGGGACACGCGGCGCAGGTGCGGCACGTGGTGAGCGAGGGACAGGGACATGCCCTCGCGACCTTCGCCGCGTGGGAGAACCAGACCGGGCAGCGACTGTTGGCCGTCGCGGCGCTGGTGGATCAGCTCGCCCGCTGCGGGGACGTCCGCCCGACGGCGCTCGACAGCCTCGCGACGGCCAACGAGCTGGCCTGCCTCGTCGTGCACGGCGCCGACGGCCGCGTCGTCGCCTCGGCGAGGGTGTCCGACGCCGGGCCTGGCGCGGGCGTTGGTTGGGAGGAACTCCGGGAGGCCGGAGCGTTGGCCCTAAGTCGCGGCGAGGCCAGATTGCTGCACCTGCCCGCGGTGGGAGGCGGCTACCGGCTGTTCGCCGTCCGCGGCCGGGAGGATGGAGGGATCGTCTGCGTGGGGCTGAACGCGGCGACCCTCGCGGCGCAGAGACGCCGGATCGGCCCCGGTCGCCTGCTCCAGGCGCTCGGCGAGAGCAGCGGCAGCGCCTACCTAGCCTTGCAGGACAGTTTCGGCATCCTGGCGGCGACGCCGAATGTCGAGAGGCTCTCGTCGATGGAAGCGGACCCGGTGCTGGAGCGAGTGCTCGCCACGGGGGAACCCGTCAGCCGGGTGGTGATGTTCCGGGGCGATCGCGTGCTCGAGCAGGTCTCGCGTCTGGAAATGGCCGGCCGGCCGGTGAGTCTGCTGCGCACGGCCATCGACTTGAGCCAGGTGCGCCGGCGCGAACGGGAGATGTCGATCAGCATCGCGCTGCACTCGCTGCTTTTGCTGGCCGTGCTGGCAGGCGGCGCCGCGCTGGTGATCGCCAGTCGGCGTCTTGGCGTCGCGCAGGCGGCCTGGGAGCGGGCGAGGCGGGAGGTCGCGGCGCTCGAGGAGGAAAGGGCCCGCCGGGAACGCAGTGTCGCGCTCGGCGAGCTGGCCTCGGGCGTGGCTCACGAGATCCGCAACCCTCTGAACGCCATCGCCGTCATCGCGCAACGCCTCGGTCGCGAGTTCACGCCCACGGCGGATGCGCAGGAATACACGCAGTTGACGGGCGCCGTGCGCGAGGAAGTCGGCCGCATCAACCGCATCATCGAGCAGTTCCTGCGCTACTCCCGGCCGCCGAAGCTTCGGCTGCGCCCCTTGGATCTCGCCGGTCTGGCGCAAGAGGTCGTCACGGTCGTGCGCGGCCGTTTCGAGGCCCGCGAGGTGGAGCTCGGCGTAGTGGCGCCGTCGGCCGTCGCTTGCCGGGCGGACGCGGATCTGCTGCGTCAGGCGCTGCACAATCTGCTCGACAACGCGCTGGACGCGTGTGGCCCGGGCGATCGCGTGCAGGTCACGGTGACCAGAGACGAGGACGCGGTGCGGCTGGCGGTTTCGGACACGGGCTGCGGCATCCCGCCGCAGGAGCTGGACCGCGTGTTCAACCTCTACCATACAACGAAAGCCAACGGCACCGGCGTCGGCCTGGCGGTGGTGGACCAAGTGGCGGCCCAGCACGGCGGCCGCGCCCATGTCGCCAGCGAGCCCGGCCGCGGCACGACGCTGACCCTGGAACTGCCGTGCAACCCGGAGGCGTCATGACCGACGCGCGAATCCTGATCGTGGACGACGAAGCCATCCAGCGCGAGTCGCTGGGGGGATTTCTTGTCAAGCAGGGATACGATGTCGTGCTGGCCGACGGCGGCGAGACCGCGCTGCGCATCCTGCACGACAGCGTGATCGACGTGATGATCACCGACGTGCGCATGCCGGACCTCGACGGCGTCACGCTCCTGACGCGGGCGCGGGAGCTGAATCCGCTGCTGGAAGTGATCATCATCACGGCCTTCGGCACGATCGCCGACGCGGTCGAGGCGATGCGGCGCGGGGCCGCGAGCTACCTGAGCAAGCCCATCGATCTGGAGGAGCTGGAGCTCCAGGTGCAAAAAGCGGTCGAACGGCGCTCCCTGGTTTCGGAGGTGCGATTGCTGCGGCGGCAGATCGCCGAAGCGAACTCCTTCGCCGGGCTCGTGGCCGAGGGTTCGGGCATGATCGCGGCCCTCGACCTCGCGGCGCGCGCCGCGCCGACGGATGCCACGCTGCTGGTGCGGGGCGAAAGCGGCACGGGCAAGGAGATGGTCGCCCGCGCCGTGCATGCGGCCAGCCCGCGCAGCGAGGGGCCGTTCGTGGCCGTGAACTGCGCGGCTTTCGCGGAGACGTTGTTGGAGAGCGAGCTGTTCGGGCATGAGAAGGGGGCCTTCACGGGCGCCGATCGGCAGCGCGCCGGACGTTTCGAGGTGGCCGCGGGCGGCACGCTCTTCCTGGACGAAATCGGCGACCTGCCGGCGTCCCTCCAGGTCAAGCTGCTGCGAGTTCTGCAGGACCGCTCGTTCGAGCGCGTGGGAGGCAACCGCACCTTCCACGCCGACGTGCGCATCATCGCGGCGACTCACCGGGACCTCGAGCGCATGGTCGCGGAGGGGACGTTCCGGCAGGACCTGTACTATCGATTGAACGTCGTGAGCATCGGCTTGCCTCCCCTGCGCGAAAGGCGCGGCGACATCCCGCTTCTCATCGAACACTTTCGCCTCAAGTACACCAAGCTGTACGGCAAGACGCTCACCGGGATCAGCCGGGAGGCCACCGACGCGCTGCTCAAGCATGCCTATCCGGGCAACGTGCGCGAACTCGAGAACCTCGTCGCGCGCATGGTCGTTCTGGCGCGCGGGCCGGTCGGCACGTTCGCGGATCTGCCGGCGGGCCTGGGCCAACGAGAGGCGGCGGCGCTCCCGGAGGGCCGCCTGGATGATTTCCGAGGCGATCTGCCCCGCTTCGTCGAGGAGATCGAAATGCGCATCGTGAGGGAGGCCCTCGAGGCGTCCGGCGGCAATCAGAGCCAAGCTGCTCGTTCAATTGGCCTTACAGAACGCAACCTGCGATACAAGCTGCGCAAGTGGGGGTGGTGAACGCGCCGTTCTCGTCGACCGATCCGACGGTCTGGTCGAAGCGGGCGACGGGGTGGCGAGCGGCGGTTCGGGCGCTATGTTGCTAACATGTTCTTGGGTATATACTTCCGGGTTTAAAGCGTCGACGCTTCGTTTGGCTGGAATTTTGCAATCCCCCGCTGCGGTCCCACGGCCAGGGACCGCAGCGAAAGCCGCCGGGCACGGGACAACATAAGAAGGCGGCGGACGCTTAGCAGAGGGGGGGCGGGGGAGTGGCGAGGCTCCCCCCCCGCCTTCTTATAGGGGAAGCGACGGACTCCGGCCTGCTGCGCGCGACAGTGAGGGTGGCCATGGCATCCGACAGACTTCCCGCGGGCCCGGCCAGCCTGGCCTTCCGGATCGCCTCTTCCGCGGTCTTCATGCTCTTGTCGGGCATCGGATACAGCTTTGCCGCGGAACGAGCCCCTGCCCCCCAGCGCGTCCCCATGCCGGTCGAGAAGCGCGCTTGGCTCGACCGCGACACAGACGGTGTCCATGACCTGTTCCGGGATGCGGACGGCGATGGCGTCAACGATCGGACAGGCGCGGCCTACGCGCACCGCTTTCTCTGGCTGGACAGCGATGGCGACGGGCTCAACGACCTGTTTCGCGACGCTGACGGGGACGGGGTCAACGATCTCGAGGTCGCGTTTCGCGATCGCGACGGCGACGGGCGAGACGACAACGTGCTCGACTACGACGCCGACGGGCGCAACGACGTGACGGGATTGGCCTACACGCGCGGCGACCTGCAGGGCAACCGCCATGGCTACATCGCCGAGGGCGACGGGAGCGTGCCCTGGGTCGACGAGGACGGCGATGGCCTGGCGGACGACTGCTGGTTTCAGGGCGAGATCTTTCACCGCCACGGGTCGCGCGGCGGCGGTTCAGCGGCCGGGGGCCCCCGCCAGGGTCGCAAGTCCGGCGCGGGCGGTGCGGAGCGATGACACCCAGGCGGACGTTTCCAGCTCTCGCGCTCGGTGTTCTCGTCCTCGTCGGGGCGGCTGTTCCCGCCGCGCCCGCCGCCGGCGCCGATTTGAGCGGAGGCCTGAGCGCGGAGCAACTCTGGGCGCAGAACGTCTTCGGCACCGAAATCTCGCCCGCCGACGCCGTGCTGGACGGGCGCGGCTGGCTGGCTTGGTATCCCGATTCCCATCTGAGAGCCGGCGCGTCCGGTCGTCTCGTGCGCTTCTTGGACGATCCGCGCCTCGACCACGACTACCTGCAGGGGAGCGTCGAGGCGCAGTGGGCCGGCGGACAGGGCAGGCGGCGCCTGACCGGAGGCGTGTCCGGGATCTGGCGTTCCAACACGGATCTGTACACCCCCTACGATTACCGCGATGTGTCGCTGTTCGCGAGCGGCAAGCTGTATTTCACCCCGGCCTTCACGTTTCAGGCGCGGGCCGACCTCGCGCAACGCGTCTATCCGGAGATGTCATGGGAAGACGCGCGGCGCGTCTGGCTATCGGGCCGGCTCAACCGCTCCCTGCCGACGCGCACGAGCCTCACCCTCTCGGGTCGCGTGGGCTGGAAGGACTACGAAGAGGCGGTGCCCGACACGGCGGGCCTGGTAGGCGACGCGCCGCAGGCCGCGCTCTGGGAGGTCGCGGTCCAGGTCGGCCAGTCGCTCTCGGAGCGGGTGGGCGCCAGAGCGTGGCTGACCTATGGGCGGCTGTTCGAGGCCACCAACGTGGCGCGACAGCTGACCGGTTTCGAGAATCCCCTGCTCGACGAGTTCTCGGCCGACGGAGAGCGCTACGGCGGCGCGCTGAAGGTCATTCTGCCCTGGAACTGCACGACCGAGCTCGCCGGAGAGTACATCAACCTGTATTTTCCCGGCGAGCCATCCACCCGCAACGGCACGCCCGGGCCGGCGTTCATCGGTCCCGATGATCTGCTCATCCTCGGGCAACGCCACGACACGGTGACGCGCGTCAAATTCTACGCCGACAAGCGCATTACCGGCTCCAGCCAAGCCAGAAAGCTCACGCTGCGCGCGAGCGCGGAGTGGACGCGGCAGGAATCCACGGAGCTGTACTGGACCTGGCAGGGCTGGACGGTCGGCGGCGGACTCTCCTTCGAATTCTGACCTCGCCCGGCGACCGGCGTCCGGAGAGTCATTCCCCGCGCAGCCAGTCCTCCCCGTAGATCGCGCGCGGGAAGAGCCGCGGCGCCAGCCCGTAGAGGAACTGCCTCAGTTTGAGCGCCAGGTGGTTGGCGTCGTGCGCCCCGCAGACCGTGCGCAGGAAGGCCTCGAGCGTGTAGATCTGCACCTCGACGCGGAACCGGTAGGGAAGGCCGGCTCCCTCGAGGTTGGGGTAGAGCAGATCGACATCGCCCTTGAAGACCTGATATCCGCGCCCAGAGTGCACGTTCAGAAGCGCTCGCTCGTCCGGGTCGGTGAGCGTGTCCACGACGTTTCGCCAACTGACCGTGCTGCCGACCACGCCGTCCAGGAGGCGCAGAAGGTCGTCCAGCGCCGAGTCGTCGTGCACAATGAACATGGCGCCCAAGATGTCGCTGATCTCGTCGGCGTTGTTGATCCCCTTGCGGATCATTTTCGAGACGATCGGGCCGCTGTTCTGGCGGCGCAGTTCGCCCCAGCGCCGACGCTCGAGAACCCGGTGGCGACCGTCGACGATCTCGTACGTGACGGGATCCACCGTCCTCTTGAAGCGGCAATTGTAATAGAGGATATCGAGCGGCACGTCGACTCCATCCACCTCCCGCTCGACGAAGACGGAATGGAAGGTCCAGGTCTGCAGCCCCTGCCGGGGCCGCGCCGTGTACTCGATCTTCTGACTGTCGGGGTCGAGACGGTAGCCGACCTCCACCTCGTGCGTCTGCTTGGCCCAGCGCCAAAGCCCCTGCTTCAGCAGTTCTTCGAAATAAGCTTGGTGCTTGGGGCCGTCCTGAATGTGTCGCGATTGGTCGATCTCGAGGAAGAGCCGCGCGAGATAGAGCTTGCGCTGTGCCTCGAAACGCACGCGTCGGTTGGGGTGCGTGAACACGATGGTCAGCAGTTGGCGCAAGTCGTCGCTGCCGGCCACCACGGGCGACGACGCCACGTGCTCGGCCGCCGCGGCGGGCAACAGCGCCCCGACCTCGCGCAGGTACGCCTCGACCTCGCGGAACACTTCCGCCATTCGCTGCCCGTCGCGCGCCGCGTCGAGCGGCGCGCCCGGGGGCTGCAACTGGGCGGCGAGCGCCCGCTCGTAGGCGTCGTCGTTGCGTCGGATGCGGTCGTAGAAGAGGCGGAACAGGCGGCGCTGCCGCGAAGGCCGGTCCGCGAAGGCCGGGTCGAGCAGCGGATGGGCCGCGTGGTCCACGTCCCAGATGCCTGGGTCGACCGGACCCCGCAGCCGTCGCGCCTCCACCCACCGTTCGTTCATGTCAGACCTTGGCCAGAGCCTGGTCCAGGTCGGCGATCAGATCGTCGACGTGCTCGCACCCGACGGCCAGACGGACCAGGTCGTCGGTGATGCCCGCGGCCTCGCGATCGGGCCGCTTCATGCTGGCGTGAGTCATTGAAGCCGGGTGTTCGATCAGGGTCTCGATGCCGCCTAGGCTGACGGCCAGCGTCGCCAGGCGCACGCCGTTGATCAGCCGCTTGCCCGCTTCCAGGTCGCCCTTCACTCCGAACGAGAACACCGCGCCGCCGCCTCTCATTTGGCGCTTCATGAGGGCGTGCTGGGGATGGCTCTCCAGCCCCGGATAGCGGACCCAGTCGACCTTCGCGTGGTCTTCGAGGTGCCGCGCGATCGCCAGCGCGTTGGCCTGGGCGCGTTCCACGCGCAGGCCCAGGGTTTTGAGACCGCGGTGCACGAGCCAGGCCTGGTGGGGGTCCATCGTGCCTCCCACGTTCTGGTGGACCTTGCGCAGGCGGACCAGTTCCTCTTCGCGCTTGGCCACGACGATGCCGGCGACCACGTCGCTATGGCCGTTCAGGAATTTCGTCATGCTGTGCAGCACCACGTCGGCGCCCAGCGCCAGCGGATTCTGCAGCACGGGAGAGGCGAATGTGTTGTCCACGACGAGCAGGGCGCCGCCTCGGTGCGCGATCTCGGCGCAAGCGGCGATGTCGGTCAGTTTCAGGGTCGGATTGGCGGGGGACTCGATGTAGACCAGCTTCGTCTCCCGGCGCATCGCCCGCGCCAGATTGGCCGGGTCGGCCGTGTCCACGAAGGTCGCGTCCACGCCGAACCGCACGTATTCGGTTTCGAGAATGGTGCGCGAGGGCCCGTACAACGAGTCGGTCGCGACCAGATGGGCGCCCTGCCCCAGGAAGGTCAGGTACACCGTGTTGACGGCGGCCATGCCGGTGGCGGCGCCCAGCGCGCCGCAGCCGCCCTCGAGCTGGGCCACGGCTTCTTCCAGGGCCGCCGTCGTGGGGTTGCCCAGGCGGGTGTACTTGAATCCCTTGTCCTTGCCGCTGAAGCGCGCGGCGCCCTCGTCGGCGTCCCGGAACGCGAAAGTCGAGCTCTGGTAGATCGGCACGCTGACCGCGCCAGTGGCGGGGTCCGGACGGGAGCCGGCGTGGATGTACTGGGTGTCGGGACGCATGCGAGAGACGTCGCTCATGGTGGGGCTGTCCTTTCTGTCCGCGCGTGGCCGCGACGGGAGCCTAGACGACCGAGCTTGTTGATCCTGCGAGTCGCGTCTATAATAGCCTCCCGTCCCCCGAGCACCAAATGTCTCGCCCTGAACTCCTTGCGGCACCGGAGGTTCCCATGCGCAAGTCCCTGTCCCGCACGGCGAGCGCGACCTTGCTCTTGCTGCTCGCCGGCGCCGTGCTCGCGGCGCCCGCCTCGCCCCTGCCCGAGGTTTGGCCGTATCTGCCCAACGACGACATCGGCGCCGTCACCTTCAAGAAGGCGCACCCCACCTGGGATGGACGGGGTGTGGTGGTCGCGATTCTCGACACTGGCGTCGACGTATTCGCGCCGGGCATGACGGAGACCTCCACCGGCGAGACGAAGGTCATCGATTGTCGCGATTTCTCCGGTCAAGGCGACTGGCGGGTCGAGGAGGCGCGCCGCGACACCACGGTTGGAAAGGGCGCGCTCGTCTTTCGGCATCCGGACGGTCCGCGCCTGGAGGGCGCCGAACTGCTGGCCGTGCCGCCGCCCGCGGGCGAGGAGTCTTCGGAGCGGGTCTATATCGGCGTGATTCCGGAGCGGCGCTTCCTGAATTCGAACGGGGCGACCGACCTGAACGACGACGGCGACGAGGCCGACCGTTTCGGTTTTCTGGCCTGGGTCGCGGACCGCGCGGCCGTGGAGGAGAAGCTGGGCGTGGGCACGGGCTACGAGCGGCTGGCGGCCGCCGGCCCGGCTGCACACGTCGCGGTCGTGAGGGAACGCGAGAGCCAGCGGGTCTGGCTGGTCGCGGTGGACACCGATGGCGATGGCAGTCTGTCCGACGAGGTGATTCTGCGCGATTACCATGTCAATCGCGACACGTTTCGCCTCACTGCCCCCGACGCGCCGAGGGCGCGCACGCTCATGGCCTGGAGCGTGAACGTCGTGGAGAAGGAGGATCGCCTGGGGCGCGCGCAGTCGCCCACCGTGGAGTTCCACTTCGACGACGGGGCGCACGGCTCCCACTGCGCCGGCATCGCCGCCGGCTACCGGGTGAGCGGGCAGGAGGGTCTCGACGGCGTGGCTCCCGGGGCCTGGATCATGTCGCTGAAGATCGGCGACAACACCCTCGCCGGCGGTGCCACGCGCACGGAATCGATGAAACGCGCTTTCGACTACGCCGTCGACTTCGCGCGGCGCTACGAACTGCCCCTCGTGATCAGCATGAGCTACGGCATCAACTCCGTGGAGGAGGGTGAGGCCGCCTACGAGAAGTACCTGGAAGAGAACATGCCCAAGCACCCCGGCATCGTCCACTGCACGAGCGCGGGCAACGAAGGACCGGGCGTCTCGACGACGGGGCTGCCCGCGGCTTCTTCCTGCGTGATCGCTTCGGGCGCCTATCTCTCTCCCGCGGCCGCGGCGGCGCTCTACAACGCCAGACTGCCCCGCGCGCAGCTTTTCGGCTTTTCCAGCCGGGGCGGCGAGGTCGCCAAGCCCGATGTGGTCGCCCCGGGCGGCGCTCTCTCCACGGTGCCGGGCTGGGTCGACGGGATGGCGCGCATGCACGGCACGTCGATGGCGTGTCCGACCACCGCCGGCGCGATCGCCTGTCTGCTGAGCGCCGCGAAGCAGGAAGGACTGGCCGTTCATTGGGGCATGGTCAAGCGAGCGCTGATCGCGGGGGCGACGCCGCTGCCCGGACTCGCGCGCGTCGAACAAGGCGCAGGCCTCGTGAACGTGGCCGGCGCCTGGGACGTGCTGGCTGGCCTGGCGCGCAGCCGCACGGCGCGACAGGTCCTGGACTACCGCATCGAGACTGAATGTCCCTTCCAGGCTGACGGCCTGGCGCCGGCCGCCTACTGGCGCGTGCCCGGCGGCGCGCCGATCGCCCCGAAGAGCATCACCTTCCGCGTGCGGCCGGTCTTCCACCCCGACCTCACTGCGGACGAGAAGGATGCGTTCTTCCGTTCGTTCACCTTCCGCCCCGAGGCGGACTGGGTGCGCGTGATCGCCAGCCGCGCCTATATCCGCGGTGACATGGCCATGAACGTGGAACTGCAGTACGAAGCCGCGAAACTCACGAAACCGGGGTTGTACTCCACGCGCGTGCTCGGGCTTCAGGAAGGAGGGGACCTTGCGGGTCCCGCCGCCCAGGAGTTCGCCTTGTGGAACAGCGTGATCATCGCAGAGCCGTTCGGCCCCGAACGCGGCTGGACCCGCAACTGGGACGGGCGCGAACTCGCGCCGTCCGGCGTGCACCGGTACTTCGCGGAGGCGCCCGCCGGCGCCACCGCGATGCGCGTGCGCCTGGAAGTGAGCGAGCGCATCGGCGCGACGAAGGGGGCGAGGGTCTCGACGGAGATCTGCGACCCCGAAGGACAGACACGAGGAGGATTCTCCGGCACGGCGAGCGTCGAGGGAACCTCGGTTCGCGACCAGGTCATCCTGGAGCCCGAGTTGCGCCCCGGCATCTGGGAGATCCTGTGCACGGCGCCCATCTCCGCCTTGGAGCCGTCGTCCTACCGGCTGACCGTCTCGTTCGACGCCTACGCGTGCGAGCCGGCGCAGATCACGGCCCTGCCGAGGGCGGCCGTTGGCGAACCGGCCGCGACGAGCCTGACGGTCACGCGTGCCTTTCCGGGCGTGTTCCGCGGCGAGGCGCGCGCGACGGTGGACGGCTTCCGACGGGAGCGGAAGGTGAACGTGAAGGAAACGGACGTCTGGGAGCTTGACTTCAAGCTCACGCGCGAGACGCCGCGGGCCCGCTTCCGGCTCGACCTCGACGAAGAAACCGCCAACCTGTTCACGGACTGCGCCGTCAACATCGTCGACGAGGCCGGGAAGCGGGTGCTGGCCGAAGGGTTCGTGGGAACCGAAGCCGACGTGACCTGGCGTCTGCCGGACGGAGCCGCAGAAGGATCGTACAAGCTGGAAATCGTGGGCGGCTTCGCGCTGGCGCGAAGCCAGCAGGAATGGGACTTCCACCTGGTGGAGGAATACTATCTGGCCGCGCCGATCGCCGGAACCGTCAAGCGTGGGGAGGCCGCGGACCTGGCGCTCTATTGCGGCGCGCCCACCGAACTGTCGGTCGAGTTCGCCGGGGCGTGGCCGGCGGCGCCCGACGGCCTGCAGGCCTTTGGCGCGGTGTTGCTGCGCGACGCCAACGCCGCCGACAAGGCGCCCGGCGACGCCGCCGGCAGGCCGGCGCTGGAGGTGCCGATCAGGCTCGAGTAGCCGCTGCCGCCGTCAGGATCTCGCGCAGTCGCGTCATGTGGGCGGACCGTGACCACAGACGCTCGGCCTTAGCTCGCGCGGCCGCCCCGGCTTCCGGACCGAGGGCGGCCGCGCGTTTCAGCCCCGTCAGGATGGAGGCGGCATCGCCCGGTCGGAACAGGACGCCGTCTCGCCCGTCGGTGATCAGTTCGGGAATGCCGCCGATGTCGGAACCGGCCACCGGACGCCCCGCCGCCATCGATTCGAGCACCGACAGCGGAGCGTTCTCGTACCAGGCCGAGGGCAACACCGTGAAGCGGGCCTGCGCGACGGCCGCGTGCAGCGCCTCGCCGGCAAGCGGGCCCATGAACTCCACGCGGCAAGGTCCCGTCGCGGCCAGCCGGCGGCGCAAATGGTCTTCCCAGGGGCCGGTCCCGGCGATCCGCAGCATCAGTGCGTCCCCGGACCGCTCCCAGAGGGCCTGCGCGTCGAGCAGGTCTGCCAGTCCCTTCTCCGCGCTCACGCGCCCGAAGTAGAGGTAGCTGCCGGAGTCGGCGGGCGGGCGGAACCGCCAGGCGTCCAGATCCACGAAGTTCGGCAAGTGCTCGATCTTGTCCGGGGGCCATCCCCACGCGGCGAACTTGTCGCAATAAAAGCGCGAAGGGCAGAAGAAGCGCCAGACGTGGCGCCGATACAGCCGTCGCAGCGCGTGATGGGCGGTCTCGACGGCGGCGAGCAGGGAAGCCGCGCGCGACTCCTTGACGCAGGCGCCGAGCACCGCCTCGTAGAAGCGGCCGCCGCGGCATCGCTCGCAGACCCGCCCGCGGCGCAGCATGTGGATCGCGGGACAGAGCAGGCGCAGGTCGTGCAGGGTCATCACGATCGGCACGCCGTGACGGCTCAACACCGGCAGGATCGACGGGCTCAGGTGATGGTAGATGTTGTGAAGGTGCGCGACGTCCGGCCGCGTCTCGCGCAGCAAGGCGTCGAGACGTCGCGCCGCCTCGACGTTCCAGATCAGGGCGAGGGCGTCCGACGGAGCGCGGCGCGACCAGCGCGGCGAGCGGTAATCGCGGGCCGGCGCGAAGTGCGCGCCCCAAGGCGAGGGCCGGGCGTCGCCGTCGTCGATCGCGAACGGCACGACGCGCCAGCCTAGGCCGGCCAGATCCTCGGCCTCCTGCAGGACGTACCGCCCGACCCCGCCGGACGGTCCGGCGTCGTGCCAGAATTTGTTCACGAGCAGCAGCGTCGGGGACGCCATCCGATCTCCTTTGTCGGCAATGGGTTGTCGGGATGACCAGCATAGCGCGCCAGCGGCCCGGCGGCGAGCGAATTCCTCTCAAAGCCGCATCGCCGCCGACGATACAGATTGAGCGCTTGCAAGTGTTTGTCGCGGACGGTGGTTATCCGGCTTCCGAGGAAGTCTGGCGTGACGTCTTTCTGGGACCGCTTCAATTTTCGCATCAAACACCAGCTCTACTTCCGCATCCTGCCGGTCGTGGGGTTGTCCGTGCTGGCGGTGGGCGCCTTCAGCGGGCGTTTGCTCACCAGCCGCGCGGTGCGCACGTACATGGAGCAGGAAGCCATGGAGAGCAGCAAGGCGCTGGACGGCGCGCTGGAGCGTCTGAGCATCAAGGCGCTGTTGGCCCAGATGGAGCAGAAGGAGCGCCTCGACACCGTCATGCGGTCGTCCGAGAAGGGTGCGCGGCGGCATGCCGCCAAGCAATTCCTCCACGACATGCTCCTGTGCGACGGGGTGCGTGGCGCTCTCTTCGTGCGCGTGGACGCGCGCGGCCGGGCCGAATTCGTGGGGGGGGCCCTGGATGATGATCTGGCCACGGTCGCCAACCGCGATTCGCTGATCGCGTGGGTGGGACAGGCGTGGCGCGGTCTGGCCGGCGCCGACTGGCTGGACCTGATCACGCGGACGAGCTGGAGCGGTGGGCCCCGCATGATGAATGTCGGGCGGCAATTGTCGCTCTGGGTGTTCGATCCGGTTCCGCTGGCACAGACGGCCCCGGCGCTGCCAGCCGCCGAAATCGCGCCCCCCGACGCCAAGGCGTTGCGCACCGCTCTGCTGCTCCCCGCCGCGATCAACGACGAAGCCTTCGCCGTGAGCTGGGACGACACTCTGGGCCACGGCGGGAGAATGCAGTTGGTGCTCCTGCTCGAGATCCCGTACTTGCTCGGCACGTGGCTCGACCCGGACGTCCGAGGCGAGATGCAGCTCGTCCTGGACGGACATGGACGCCTGGCGTGCGCCAGCGCCGACACTCTTCCCGCCGGGTTGGACATGACGATCTCCGGGCCGGGAATCCTCCACGGCGTCGACGGAGAGGACGTCGCAAGGCTCTTGGCCAGAGACGCTCCGGGCGGAATCGTTCGCGCCAGCCTCGGTTCGCAACTCAACCCCGAGGCTGTTCTGTTGGCCCGGCGAGCGGAGTTGCCGATCGCGCTCGTCTCCGCCCTGGCCATGTCGAAGATCAACGGCGGTCTCGTCCTCTACGCGGCCATCATTACCCTCATGGTCACGATCGCGCTGCTGGGCTCGATCTTGGCCATCACTTCCGTCGGCGAACGGCTCTCGAACCGATTGCAGTCCATGGCGCACAACATGGAGGAGGTCGCCAAGGGGGACTTTACCCGGAGAATGGGCATCGGCAACGAGGACGAGGTCGGCCGGTTGATCAGCTATTTCAACGAGATGACCGCCGACCTGGAGGATGCGCACCATCTGCTCAGCGAAAAGACCCAGAATCTGCGCATCGCCCTGGAAAAGATGAAGCGGTTGGACAAGGCCAAGGACGATTTTCTCGCGCTCATCTCGCACGAGGTGCGCACTCCGCTGACCTCGATCATCGGCGGCATCGACTACATGCGCGTGGTGCTGCCGTCGGACGACACCGCGCAGGGCCGTCTCTTGACGGACCTGGGCATCACCGAAATCGTCGACATCGTGGAGAGCAGTGGGCGACGGCTCAGCGAATTCATGAACGACGCGATCCTGATGGCGTCGTTGCAGTCGTCGGACATCCGGATGCGTCTCAATCCCACGCCGATCTTCGATCTCTGCAACGTGGTACTGTCCAGCTTGCAGGAAACGATCGCCGCCCGCCGACTGCGCGTCGAGAACGCGCTCGAGGGGACGCATTGGATGCCGCTGTGCGATCGCGAATTGATGACGGTCGCGCTGCAGAAGCTGCTGCAGAACGCGGCCCAGCACAATTTCGAGGACGGCTGCTTGCGCCTGCGCGAGGTCGACGACGTACCGGGCCTGGGCCCGGCGGCGGAGATCCTGGATGAGAAAACGCGACTGGAGTTCCTGGACCAAGAGGAGTTGCGGCGCTGGGCGGGAGCCGTGCGCTGGCGGGCCGTGGAAATCTACAATACGGGCCCCTACATCCCCAGGGACAAGCGGGAGGCGCTGTTCCAGAAGTTTGAACTGGTGGGGCGCATCGAGCACCACCAGAAGGGCTCGGGTCTGAGTCTTCCCATCGTGCAGGCCATTCTGGACAACCACGGCGGCAAGGTGCACGTGGAGAGCGTGAGCGAGGACGGCAACTACTTCTACCTGATCCTGCCCGCCGTGCCGACGGGGCCGGCGTTCTCAGGGAACGATCAACGGGACGGTGAGGGCGGCGTCTCCCGGCACGAAGAGATGGACCTGGTCGCGAATGCCGCCAGGCTCGAGGTTGAACTCCACGACCTGCGCGCCTGAAGCGCGCGCCAAGCCGGCCAGGCCGGCCGCCGGCCACACCACCCCCGACGTCCCCACCACCAGGAAGAGGTCGCAGTCGCGCGCGGCGGAAGAGGCCGCCTGCATGGCCTCCGGGTCGATCGTCTCTGTGAACCAGATGACGCCTGGCCGCAGCGCCGCGCCGCACGCCGGGCAGCTCGGCGGCAGCGGCGGAGGCAGGGGCGCCCGCGTGTCCACGGTTTCGTGTCCGCAGCCGGTGCAGCGGACGCGCCAGATGGAGCCGTGAAACTCGATGACCCGCCGGCTGCCGGCGCGCGCGTGCAGGCCGTCCACGTTCTGCGTGATCACCGTCACGGCCGCGACTGAGTCTTCGAGACGCGCCAACGCCAGATGCGCCGCATTTGGCTGACAGCCCGCGATGAGGACCCGGCGCCAATCGTACCAGCGCCAGACCAGTTGCGGGTCGCGGGCGAAGGCCTCGGGCGTGGCCAGGTCCTGCGGGCGATGGTTTTCCCAGAGGCTGTCGGGAGCGCCCCGAAACGTTGGCACGCCGCTGGCCGACGAAACGCCGGCGCCGGTCAGCACGGTCACGCGCGAGCGCGTGGACAAGGCGTCGCGCAAGCAGAGGAGACGGGCGCGGGTTTCGGCGTCGAGTTGCACGCGGTCGTCCGGAGGCGGGCGCGGGCTTGCGCCGCGGCATCCGGCCGGGCGATCATGGGCAAGGCCGCGAGCGTCTGTCAAGCGGAGGCCCCCGGGAGGTTCACCCAGATGCGTCTTGTCGCCTCGGTCGTGCTGGCGGCCGCCCTCCTCGTGGCGACGGCCTCCCGGGCGCAGGCCGGATCCGACGCCGATTCGCTCGCCCTGTCCGGTCCGCGCGTCGTGTTCCGCCCGCGCGGAGGCACGCCGGCGGAGTCCGTCGCGGCGCGCTGTCGCGCCGCGCTGCTGCGCCGGGGCGCGGACCTCGCGGAGGCGATCCTGCCGGCGGACGCGGACCCTCAAGCCGTGGTCTGTCTGCTGCTTCCCACCGACCTGTTCCAACAGCGCTTCGCCGGACGCTTGCCCGACTGGGGCATCGCGGTGGCCCTGCCCGGCGGGCGTGTCATCGCGATCGATTGGCAGCGCCAGGGAGCGGGCGGCGGACCGCGGGGCATCGAGGACGTTTTTCTGCACGAGCTCGCGCACGCGATGCTGGAACAGGGGCTGGCAGGGGTGGCGGCTCCCCGCTGGTTTCACGAGGGCGTCGCCGTCAACCAATCAGGGGAATGGCGGCTGGTGGACGGCGTGGCGCTGCTGTTCGAGGGCCGTCCGCCGCGGCTGGCCTCGCTGACGTCGCGCTTCCCGGCCGGCGATGCCGGCGCGCGGCAAGCCTACCGCGCCAGCGCATTGGCCGTGCGCGCCCTGCGCCAGCGCCACGGTGAGGATATCGTGCCGCGGCTCCTGTCGGCTGCCACGCTCACGCACGACTTTGACGCCGCCTTCAAAGAGGTCACGGGGGAAGCGACCGCTGGCTTCACGACTCGCTTCGATCGCGGGTTGAGCAGCCCGTGGGCCTGGGCGGTGCGCGTCGTGAGCTGGCCGGCTCTCTGGGTGCTGCTCGCGCTGTTGGTGGCGGGGGCCTTTTTCGCGCGCCGGGCGCACAACCGGCGCCGCCTGAAGGAGATGACCGTCGAGGAGGCGAGCCGAAAGGGCGAATCTTCGCCGCCGCCGCCATCCGTTCCAGAGGGTTAGAAGGCCGCGGGCGCCGGAATGCGGCCGCGCAGGCGTCTCAGTTTGGCGAGGTCTTCCGCATAAGCCGCGTCGCCTCCGGGCACTTCGAGGATGCCCAGCGCGCCGGCCAGCCTCGGGTCGCGCAGGACGTGGCGAAACGCCGCCGCGCCCAGCGTGCCCGCCCCGATCCGCGCGTGCCGATCCACGCGGCTGCCCAGATCGCGCGTCGCGTCGTTGAGGTGCAGCACGCGGACGCGATCGAGTCCCACCGCCGCGTCGAAGGCGGCCGCGGTTTTCGCCCACGCCGCGGGGGTCCGCAGGTCGTACCCAGCGGCGAAGACGTGGCACGTGTCGAGACAGACAGCCAGGCGTTCCGCATGGCGAGACGCCGCGATGATGTCGCGCAGGTGCTCGGCCCGCCAGCCGAGGTTCGTGCCTTGGCCGGCGGTTGTTTCCAGGCAGAGCAGGACGCTCTGCGTGCCGGGGACCTTGCCTGCCCCGGCTTTGTCCACGCACGCGTCGAGTTCCCGCGCGACGCGGCGCAACCCCGCCATCTCGCCTGCCCCCAGATGGCTGCCGGGGTGGAACACGAGGAAGGGGATGCCGAGCCGGGCGCACCGTTCGATCTCGTCAACGAAGGCGGCGATCGAGCGCCGGCGCACGAGGGCATCGGTGGCGGCCAGGTTGATGAGGTAGGAGTCGTGGCAGCAGACGAGGCGACAGGACAGTCCGTGCCCGGCGAGCGCGGCTTGCCAAGCGGCGACCGTGTTCGCCTCCAGGGGCAGGGCGGTCCAGCGATTCTGGTTCTTGGTGAAAAGTTGGAAGGCGCGCGCCGGTAGCGCGGCGGCGCGCGCCGGCGCGGCGTCCACGCCGCCGGCGGCTGAAACGTGGGCGCCCAGCAAGTCGGCGGGCAGACTTTGGCTTGCCACGCGGCGGGTTCCGTCCTTTCAGCGGGCGTCAGGCGCGGGCAGCCAGCGATGGCGTTGGGGCGAGACGGTGCAGATCACGCTCACGGGATGCCCGTCGCGCAGCGTGACGAGGTAATCGGGGCCAGGTCCCGCGCCGAGGGGGCATCGTCCCACCCGGTGTTCCACCAGCCCGGCGCTGGCCAGTCTGTCCACCGGCAAGGAGGCCCCGGCCAGGGCGTGGTCGCCAGCGTAGACCTCCGCGCCGCGCATGAGCGCACGCATGTTTGACAGGCAGATCACGTCTGCCGAATCACGGCGAGACGCGCGCAAGTTCGCCAGCGCGACTGTGCCGAGCAGTCCGATCGCGCCGGCCACCAGGAGCGCTTCTCGCCACCCGTGGCGCCCCGGCGCCCGCAGTCCGGGCTGACCCAGAACAGTGGGTTGCATTCCGCACCTCCGCCCTCAGCTGCCCGCATCGCGGCCCGAAACCTACCCGCCCGTCCAGTGGCACGCTATCATGCCGCCAGCCGGGGCACAAGACGCCGCGCCCGGGAACCAGGCGCCTCGGCAAGTCGCCGTGCGCCGCGGTCCGAAACCCTGCGCAGCGGCGGGAATCGACCGGATCGTTTTCGCCGGAACTCGACGCCACAAGGGTTTGTTCCCCTTCGACAACCTGAGCTTGACAGCACGCGGGTGAGTTCCTTCCTTCCCAACTCATGCGCCGTCGCCCGTGGCAAAAAAGGAGCAAGCGGGTGGCGGGCGCGCGCGGCGCGCGCGCAGAGGAGGCTGGGCGATAAAGAGGGGGTGGAGCCAAACAATATAAAGACAAGGGGTTGCCCGGATGCGCCTCGCCGGGTCCGGCACCGTGGCACCCTAGTTGCAGATTCGGCCGACACACGAGCCTTGGCAGGCAAGGACGCTCCCGAGACGCGTAGAGGTGGTCGATTTGAACGCGAGATGGACCCGCCGAGCGGCACGTGTTGCCCTCATCCTCGCCATCGTTGTTCCCGCCGCGGCGATCGCTCAACCTGTCAGCGTGAATTACCGCTGGACCGCGCCCAGCGAGGGCGCGGAAGTTACCCATTATAACGTCTACCACATCCAGGACGACGGGCCGGCGTTCCTGGAGGCCCACGCGGCGGATACGACTTTCACTCTCGTTGCGGAACGAGGCATTCGGCACCGCATCCGCGTCAGCGGCGTCAGCCAGGAAGGCGTCGAGGGGCCGTTGAGCCTGGCGTCCGACGAGCTGTACATTGAAATCCAGCAGACCAGCGACGGGATCCCGATGGCGCCCTCGCTGTTGCCCAATTACCCGAATCCCTTCAATCCCGAGACGAACATCATGTACGGCATCCCGGCCACCACCGACGGAGGCCACGCGCCCGTGCTTGCGATCTATGACGTGCGGGGCGTTCTTGTGTGCCGTCTGCCGGTCGAGAACGCGCCCGGCTGGCATGTCACGACCTGGAACGGGCGCGACCAGGCGGGGAATCCGAGGAGCTCCGGGCAGTACATCCTGTGTTTCGTATACGGGGGCAATGTCAGCACGTCCAAGATGACCATGCTCAAGTGAGCCCGTCGCAGCCCGAAATCTGCGCGGCGCGCCCCAGTCGGGCGCGCCGCGCTTTTCGCACACGGTCGCGACCTGCTATGCTGAACGGAATATTCGGCGGTCCCCCCCGACCGCTTGACCGCTCGCGCGTCGAGGCGAGCCTGACCAGAGGTCCATGCCATGCCTGACGACATCGAACGTGACCCCAGCCCGGAGCAGGACGATGCCCGGCACGGGCCGAGTCTGGCCAAATTGCGCCGCCTGACCAACGCGCAGAAATTCGAGGAGTTGGAAGCGGCTTGGCTGGACGCCCTCTCCGAGACGCGAACCGAAATCGCGGACATCATTCCGATCGTGGGCCAGGTCGGCCGCCTGGGTCAAGCGCGCAAGGCTGACACCCTGATCGAGCTATTGCTGGGCGTGCTCGAAGCCCGCGAAGGGCCCGCCGTGGCCTTGGCCGCGGCCCGCCAGGCGGCCGCCGAGCTGCCCGCCTCATCCCTGCTGCGCGTCGAGCTGCCGCGCCTGTACGCCATGGCTGGGCCCGACGCCGAGGAACTGACCCCGCTGCTGAGGGACCTGTTCGCGGGCGACACGCCGCTGGCGGACGCAGTCGCGGCGGCCGACGCCTACCTGCGCCTGAGGCCGGGCGCTTTTCTGCGCGACCCGCGACATCGCGATCCGGGCGTCGTGGAACAAGTGGACCTCGCAGAGGGCGAGCTGACGGTACGCTTCGGGGAACGACGACAGACCTACGAGCGCTCGGAGGTGCCTCGCTTGGCGATCCTGCCCGCGGAGCACTTCCGCAGCTTCATGCTCTATCGGCCCGATCGCCTGCGCGAGATCGCGCTCGCCCGCCCCGCGGATTTCGTCCGTCGCTCGATCGAGGGCGCCAAGGACGGGACGCTCAGCTATCGCGACCTGAAGGCGCAAGTGACAGGCCTGCTAGGGGAAAAGGGCTGGGCGACCTGGTGGGCGGAAGCGAGGCTGGTGCTGCGGCGAGAACCGCGGCTCGAGGTCACGGGCGGCAGTCAGCCCACGTTCCGCTTGCTGAAGGCCGGCAGCAGCTACGAGGACCGGCTGCGGCAGCAGTTCAGCGCCCTGGCTTCGCCAGCCGAGCGGCTGGGGCTAATTTTCGGCTACCTGGACGAGGCGAGCGCGGCCCACCCCGCCGACCCGGACCTGCTGGCGTTCCTGGGCCGCGCGGTCGCGCGACAAGCCATGGCGTTGCTGGCGACGGAGCCGGCCGTCGCTCTCGCCTGCCTGGCTGCTCACGCGGAAATCGCCGCGCGGGGCGCCCGGCTGCCAACGCCCGCGCCGGGCGCCGCCGAGCAGGTGCTCGCCAGGGTGGGCGACCCGGCCACGCTGCCTCGCGCCCTCGACGAGAGGCCCTTGCGAGCCGTGCTGGACTACGTGCGAGCGGCTTTACCCCAGCGCTGGGCGCCAGTCTGGGCGGCGGTGCTGCCGCGCGCGGGCAGGCGTCTGGGCGAATCGATGGCGCGGGAACTGGCCGAGACTGGGCACCTCGACGCGCTCGAGGGTGCGTTGCGCGAGGTTGTCGACCGTCCCACGTCCAGTCCCGACATGCTCTGCTGGTTCTGGCGCGCACGCCGGGCCTCGCGCCTGGCCGAGACGCTGGTCGCCATGCCCAGGCTCGGCGGCTCTGCGGTGTTGGAGGCCATGTTCAGCCTCGTCGACGCATCGGCCCGGCTCTGCTCCGTGTCGGACGAGGAACGACATCACCGGACGCTGGCGCTCGTGCAGCAAACCCTGCTATCGGTCGGCAGCGCGCCGATCCTCGAGATCGCCACCGCCTCCGACGCGGGCGGAGCCCGCCGGCTGAAGCGGATGATCATGGACAACGGCGGGCTGCCCCAGGCGCTGCGCGCCGAGCTGCTGGGCGTGATCCGCGGCACGCATCCCGAGGTTTTCCAGGAATCCGAGAAACCGTGGGAAGAGGACGCGATCTACACGACCCCCGCCGGCCTGGAGCAGCGCCGGCAGGAATTCGAACACCTCGTGCGCGTGGAAATGCCCGCCGTCGCGAAGGCCATCGGCGAAGCCGCGGCCCACGGAGACCTAAGCGAGAACGCGGAATACAAGGCGGCTTTGGAGAAGCGCGACTTCATCACGACTCGCGCCGCGCAAATCGAGAGCGAGCTCGCGCACGCGAAACTCATCCCCGCGGATCTCACCACGAGTTCATTCGCGAACATCGGCACGCGCGTGCGCGCTCGCGAAGAGGGCGCGGATCAGGACACGGAGTTCGTGTTTCTGGGGCCGTGGGACGCCGATCCCGATCGACAGGTGCTCAATTACAGCGCGCCGCTGGCAATGGCGTTCATGGGCCACCGTCCGGGCGACGCGGTCGTGTTCGGCGAGCCGCCGGAAATCCGCCGCTGGCGGATTCTCGGCGTCGAACCCGCGATATGACCGAGCGGCGGTTCAACGCCCGCGCGGATGGCTGGCGTAAACCGCCGCCTGGTCGGTCGGCATGAGCAGCAGCTGCTGGACGTTCACGTGGGCCGGTCGCGTCACGCACCAGACGACCGCCTCGGCCACGTCCTCCGGGCGCAGCGGCGGAAACTGCCGGTAGACCTGGCCGGCGCGCGCGCGATCGCCGTGAAACCGCACGAGGCTGAAGTCGGTCTCGACCATGCCGGGATCCACGCTCGTCACGCGCACCCGCGTGCCTAGCAGATCGAGTCGGAGTCCTTGGTTGATCGCGCGCACCGCGTGTTTCGTCGCGCAGTAGACGCTGCCGCCCGCGTAGGTTTGATGTCCCGCGATCGAGCCGATGTTCACGACGTGCCCGCGGTCCCGCGCGACCATGCCCGGGATCACGGCTTGACTGACCCAGAGCAGGCCCTTCACGTTCGTGTCGATCATCTCCTCGTAATCGACAGGATCCGCTTCGTGCAGCTTGTCGAGACCGCGCGATAGTCCGGCGTTGTTCACCAGCACGTCGATCGCCGCCCAGGCAGTCGGCAGCGATCCGAGCGCGGCGCCGACGGAGCCCCGGTCGCGCACGTCCAGCTCGAGCAGATGCGTTTCGGCGCCGAAATCGGCGCGCAGCGCCGCAGCCAGTTCCTGCAGCAGCGGCAGCCGCCGCGCGGCCAGCACCAGCCGCGCGCCCTCCTTCGCGAACGCGCGGGCGCACGCCTTCCCGATTCCCCTGCTGGCGCCCGTGATGAGCACTGTCTGGCCGCTGACCATCGCCATGGACCTCCCCCGCGCGAAGAGCTTCCGGCCCGGCGGAGCACCGGGCGCCCAGGCGAAGTTAGCTGACGCCCGATGTCCGGGCCAGACCGCGTTGTTGCCGCCCCCTGGGGGCGCGCGACGAAAGGAACACGGTCCGGAGTCCTTGGCTGGCGCGGCGCCGGCGTGCGCGGCTTGCTTGACACCCCGCCGCGTCCCCTCCTACATTCCTGCGATTGGCGCCCTAGCTCCGCGCGGCGCGGCATCCTCGACCACGGCGGCGTTCCCGGCGCATGATCAAGGGCATTGGCATCGACCTGATCGAGGTCGCGCGTGTGGCGCGGCGGCTCGCCGAAGACGGACCCGATTTCGTCGAGTCCGTCTTCACGCCCGCCGAGATCGACTATTGTAGGGGCAAGCACAATCCGGCCATGCACTTCGCCGCCCGCTTCGCCGCCAAGGAGGCGCTTTTCAAGGCGCTGGCGCAGGCGGGGGGAGGCCGCCCCGGCTGGCGCGAGGTCGAGGTCCTGAGCGAACGCGGAGGCCGGCCGCGGCTCGCGCTGCGCGGAACGGCCGGGGACCTGGCGGCCGAGCTCGGCGTGGGCACGGCTCACGTCACGCTCACGCACACGCACGAGCTGGCCATGGCCGCGGTCGTACTCGAGGATTGAGGGCGCCCGGCGGGTGATCGGGCGCGATCAAGGGCATTTAGCGTCGCGGGGGTGCGACCGGATGAGCAAGAGCGTCACGTACGAGGACCGCCTGCGTGGATTCGATTGGTCTATCGCGGAAAGGGAACTGGAGTTTCGCGAGGGCGAGCCGCTGAACATCGGCTGGCACTGCAGCGATCGTATCTGCCGTCAGGGCAAGGGCGACAAACCGGCGCTGCTCTGGGAAGACCATCGCGGCGCCGAGAAGCGCTTCACGTTCGACGACGTGCGGCAGCTCTCGAACACGGTCGCCGCCTTCCTGCAGCGCCTCGGGGTGCGGCCGGGCGAGCGGGTGTGCCTGTTCATGGACAAGATTCCCGAGCTGTATATCGGTTTTCTGGGCGTCCTGAAGATGGGCGGCATCGTGCAGCCACTCTTTTCCGCTTTCGGGGAGGACGCGCTGCTCACGCGTTTGGAGAACGCGCAGACCACGGCCATCTTCACGCAACGCAAGCACGCGCTCAAAGTGCGCAAGATCCTGGACAAGCTGCCATCCCTCAAGCACGTCGTCATCGTCGACGCCGAGCCGGGCAAGTTGCAGCAACGCGAGGTCGCCTTCGACCTGGAGCGCGAGACGCGGGTCGACCAATTCGCCGTCCACGCGACGCTGCGCGAGACCCCGTCGGTCCTGCACTACACGTCCGGCACGACCGGCATGCCGAAGGGGGCGCAGCACGTCCACTACTCGATCGTCGGTCAGTACTTGACTTCGAAATGGGTGCTCGACCTGCGCGATGACGACATCTACTGGTGCACGGCGGATCCGGGCTGGGTCACCGGCACCTCGTACGGGATCATCGGCCCCTGGTCGCTCGGGATCACCCAGTGCGTGCTGGACGCCGGGTACAGCTCGGAACGCTGGTACGCCTTCATTCAGAAGCACCGTGTCACGGTGTGGTATTCGGCGCCCACCGCGATACGATTGCTCATGCGCGACGGCACGGACGTTGCGCGCAGGCACGATTTGTCCTCGCTCCGTCACTTGGCCAGCGTCGGCGAGCCCCTCAATGCCGAAGCCGTCATCTGGTCTGAAGAAGCGTTCGGAATGCCGTTCCACGACACGTTCTGGCAGACCGAGACGGGTTGCATCGTGATCACGAATTTTCCGGGTATGAAGGTGAAGCCCGGCTCGATGGGCCGGCCTTTCCCGGGCATTGAGGCGACAGTGCTCGACCCGCGCACCTATGAGCCTTGCGCGTCGGCGGGGCGCGTGGGACTGATCGCGCTGCGCCCCGGCTGGCCGTCGATGATCCGCGCCTATTGGAACAACCAGACCGTCTACGACAGCAAATTCCGCAACGGCTGGTATCTGTGCGGAGACCGCGCCAGCATCGATCAGGAGGGCTATTTCTGGTTCGTGGGACGCGATGATGACGTCATCAACACCGGCGGCCATCTTGTCGGACCGTTCGAGATCGAATCGGCCCTGCTCGAACACCCGGCGGTGGCCGAATCCGCGGCCGTCGCCAAGCCGGACCCGGTGAACATGGAGGTCGTCAAGGCGTTCGTCGCGCTCAAGCCCGGGCATCGAGGCGACGACGACCTCGAACTCGAGATCATGAACTTCATTCGGAAGAAACTGTCGCCCCTGGCGATGCCGCAGGAGATCGAATTCGTAGACTCCCTACCCAAGACGCGCAGCGGCAAGATCATGCGCCGCGTTTTGCGCGCGCGCGAGTTCAACGAGCCGGTGGGCGACCTATCGACGCTGATGAATGACTGAACCGACATGAACTGCACAGATCCGGAAGGGAGAGTTCGATGGACGAGCTGAAGGAGATGGTCCGCAACTACGTGATCCGGGAGTATCTTGAGGATGGTGACGATCGCGAGGTGAAGAACGATACGCCGTTGATCTCGGGCGGCATCGTGGACTCGTTCTCGATGGTATCGCTCAAGCGGTTCCTCGAGAAGAAGTTCAACATCCAGATTCCGGACGCCGACGCCAGCCCCGAGGCCTTCGACACGGTGGACAGCATAGCGGCGCTGGTTAAGCGCTTCCAGAAATAGCCCGCCTGGCCGGGAAAGGGGAGGACATGGCTTACTCGACCGCCGCACGCGAGCATTTCGCCAAGGAGTTGGCCGGCATCCGCGAGGCCGGCCTCTTCAAGGAGGAGCGCTACATCCGCAGCCCGCAGGGGGCCGACATCGAAGTCGAGTTTCCGGCCGGAGCGGCGGGGAAGCGGGTCATCAATCTCTGCGCCAACAACTATCTCGGCCTTTCGAGCCACCCGGAGGTGGTGGAGGCCGCCCGCAAGGGTCTCGACCACCGCGGTTACGGCCTGTCGTCCGTGCGCTTCATTTGCGGCACGCAGGACATCCACCGGCAGCTAGAGACCAGTCTGACCGTGTTCCTCGGCACCGAGGACACCCTGCTGTTCCCTTCCTGCATGGACGCCAATGCCGGTGTCTTCGAGGCGATCCTCAACGAGCGGGACGTCATGATCGCGGACCGCCTGGTGCACGCCTCCATCGTGGACGGCATGCGCCTGTGCAAGGCGATGCAAGACACCTTCAAACATTCCGACATGGCGCACCTCGAGGAGAAACTGCGCGAGCACCAGGATAAACGCTTCCGGATGATCATCACCGACGGCGTCTTTTCCATGGACGGCGATCTCGCAAAGCTGGACGAGATCGTGGCGCTCGCCCAGGAACACGACGCGATGGTTTTCGTGGACGACTCGCACGCCTCGGGGTTCATCGGGAAGACCGGGCGCGGCACGCACGAGCACTGCGGCGTGTACGGGAAAATCGACGTCATCACGACGACACTCGGGAAAGCGCTCGGCGGCGCCTCCGGCGGCTGCGTGAGCGGGCGTCGCGAGCTGGTGGAGATGTGCCGGCAGCGGGCCCGTCCCTATCTATTCTCGAACACGGTGGCCCCCGTCATCGTGTCGGGAGCGATCAAGGTGCTCGATCTGATCTCCAAAACGACCGAGCGTCGCGATAAGCTGGAGTGGAACACCAACTACTGGCGCAAGGGGCTGAAGGAGATCGGACTGGACATCAAGGAGGGCGACAGCCCGATCGTGCCGGTCATGCTCTACAACGCCAAACTGGCCCAGGACGTGGCGCGCGACATGTTCGCCGAAGGCATCTACGTCGTGGGTTTCTTCTTCCCGGTCGTGGCGAAGGGACAGGCGCGTATCCGCACCCAGCTCTCTGCCGCCCACGACCAGCGCCACCTCGACGCCGGCCTGGCCGCCTTCAAGAAGGTCGGCGCGAAGCACGGCATCTTGGGGCTCGGCAAGAAGGAGATCATCGAAAAATTCGGGATGTAGCAGCGCGGCCGTGTTAGCATGCGCTCAGAGCCGTCGTCACGACCGGGGGCGGCCGGCCGGTTGCTGTCCAGAATCATGCGGAGGGAACGCCGATGGCCGGCGACAACGTGATCGAGGTGCGACTGCCCGCAGGCATGCCCGCCACCGCCGAGGATCTCGAAATCCTGCGCACGACCTTCCAGACCATCGTCACCCTCACGCGCGAATGCGGCTGCGCGTACAACCGCCACCTGCAGCAGATGCAGGCCGACGGCTGGTCCGTGACCTGGGGCCTGAGCTGGGTGGCGAAGGCCAAGCGGGGCGACACGTACGAGCAGACCACCGGCGGGACCAAGGAAGAGGCGCTCAGCCAGCTGTTTCAGATGACGCGACTGCACCTTTCGGACGGATGCCCCTAACGGGCGGCGGTCCCGGGCGCGCGGACGACAGGAACGCCCATGATCCGTTCTCGTTCAGGCGCTCTGTTGCGAGGCGCGGTCGTGCTGTTGCTGGCGCTGGGCCCCCTCGTCTCGTGCCTGGCTGTGCTGCACCACAACGAGCAGATGTACGTGGCGGCGGGCGCGCTCGCGCGTGAAGGCCAGGTGCTCTACCGCGACTTCGCGTTCCTGCAGGCGCCCTACCTGCCGTGGCTTTACGCGGGATTGTTCACGCTGACGGGCGGGACGCACCTGCTGCTCGCCGGCAAGCTGCTGAGTTGGGCCTGCCTGCTCTGGACCGCGTGGCTGGCGCGCGGCCTGGCGCGGCGCGCGCGCCCCGCTGGAGCGCTGCCCGCCGCGCTGGTCGCGCTCGTCCTGTTCGATACGCTGCTGCTGCGCGCGGCGGAGGAGGCGGCGAACTATCTGCCGCCCGTGGCGCTCTCGCTGCTGGCGTTTGGCCTCATGCTCGACGCCGTGGACGCGGCGCGGCCGCGTTCCCGCCGCGCGCTGGGGGCGGGACTCGCGCTGGGGGCGAGCGTCGGCTTCAAGCTGTACTACCTGGCGGCCTTGCCGCCGTTCGTGCTGGCGGCTTGCCTGTACCCCCGCGGCGCGTCGGCGCGGCGCCGCCTGGCGCGCGCGGCCGCGCCGCTGCTGGCCGGGATCGCGCTCGCGCTGCTCCCGGGTCTGATCGCCTGTCTGATGGCTCCTGAAGCCGCGCTTTTCGACAACTGGACCTACCATCATGTCAACGCGCAATGGCGGGCCGCAGGCGGCGCTGCCGCCGAAGTGGCGCTGCTCGGCCGCCTCGTCGAGGCCAAGCGGCACTTGATGGCCGGACCGACGTTGCTGCTGCTGGCGGTGCCGGTCGCCGTCCTCGTGGGCGTATATTGGACGCGAAGGCGGGCTGGACTGCGCGCCGCGTGGCCCGCGCCGGACCTGTTCCTGTCGCTGACGCTCGTGGCCACGGCCCTCGCCGCCGCCGTGGCGCCGCGTCCGGTCTTCGCGCAGTACTTCGCGATGCCGGCCGGCTTCGCCCTGGCGCTGCTCGCCGCGGCGGGACGGCGCGTCGGCGACCCCGACCGCTCGCTCTGGCGGGGTCTGCTGGTGGTCATGGTCGCGGTGGCCGCGTTGGCCAACGGCCCGCACATGTGGCTGCGGCTGCGCGAGGGCCGCGTCGATCTACGCGCGCGGGCGGAAGCCGCGCGCATGCGCGATGAGCTGCGAGCCGTCGGCGCGACCGGGCCCGTCGCGACCCTCTCGCCTCTGCACGCTCTTGAGGCCGGCCTGCCGATCTACCCGGAACTCGCGACAGGCGCGTTCCTCTTCCGCTGCGGTGATCGGCTCAGCGCGCGGCAGCGGGCCAATGTTCGCGCGGCCTCGCCCGCGACGCTCGACGCGCTGCTCGCCGCGCGTCCTCCTGCCGCCGTCTTCACGGGTTTTGAGGGAGACCTGGATCGCCCGCTCGAAACCTGGGCGGCACGCAGCGGTTACCGCCGCTCGTCCACCGACTTCGGGGGCGGTCGGCTCTGGGTGCGCGCGGCCGCGCCGCTGGTGCCGGCGGGGCCGAGGCCGGCGAGTTCATCGCAGGCGGAATCGTAGATAGGCGGCAACGTCCTCTCGTCGTGCGGCGACAATCCGTTCGCGGCCTTCGACTCGACGAGATCCCGCGGCGCTATCCCTTGATCACTCCCAGCGGCCGCATCCGAGCCACTTTCGCCGCGAGGCCTGCGGTCACCACCGCTTCCACGACCGTCGAGACGTCCTTGTAAGCCTCCGGCATCTCCTCGGCGATGGTGCCGCGGCTGCCGGCCATGACGACGACGCCGCGTCGGCGCATCTCGCCGACGAGGTCGCGGTCGCGCGCGAGCCTTTCGGCGGCCTTGCGGCTGAGGAGACGGCCGGCGCCGTGACAGGCCGAGCCGAACGTCTCGAGCATCGCGCGCTCGCGGCCGACCAGCACATACGAGCAACGGCCCATGTCGCCCGGGATCAGGACCGGCTGTCCCACGGCTCGGTAGCGCGCGGGCACCTCGGGGTGACCGGGCGGGAAGGCGCGCGTGGCGCCCTTGCGGTGCACGCACAGGCGGCGTGGTTTGGGCGGGCGCGCCCGGGTGCCGGTCCCGTTGAGCGCCCCTTTCGCCTCGGCTGCCGCCACGGCGGCCGGATCCACGTGCCACTCCCACTTCGCGATGTTGTGCGCGACCTCATAGACGGTCTCGACCGCTTCGCCGCTCGCGGCGCCGAGCACCTCGGCGAAAGCCTGGCGCACGCGGGCGGCGATCAACTGGCGGTTGGCGAAGGCGTAATTCACCGCGGCGGCCATGGCGCCGAAGTAGCCGCGTCCCTCGGGCGAGGCGAGCGGCGCGCAGCAGAGCTGGCGATCGGGCAGGGCGATGCCGTAGCGCCGGCTGGCGTCGAGCATGATCCGCAGCGAGTCGTCGCACACCTGGTGGCCGAAGCCGCGGCTGCCGCTGTGGATCATGACGGTCACCTGGTCCGTCTCGATGCCCATTGCGCCGACCGCCTCCGCGTCGTACACCTCGTCCACGACGCCGATTTCGACGAAATGATTGCCCGAGCCGAGCGTGCCGAGCTGGTCGCGCCCGCGTTGACGGGCGCGCTGGCCGGGCCGCGCCGGGTCGGCCCCGGGCAGGCAGCCGTTCTCCTCGAGAAGCTCGAGATCGCGAGGAGTGCCGAAGCCGCGCGCCACCGCCCAGGAAGCCCCTTCGACGAGCACGCGGTCGAATTCCTCGCCGGTCACGCGGAGAGGACCCGAAGACCCGACGCCGCTCGGCACGTGCTTGAGCAACGCCCGCACCAGCGGCTCGATTCGCGGCAGGACGTCGTCGCGCGTCAGATCCGCGCGCAACAAGCGCACGCCGCAGTTGATGTCGTAGCCCACGCCTCCGGGCGAGATGACTCCCTCGGCGGGATCGAAAGCCGCGACGCCGCCGATAGGGAAGCCATAGCCCCAGTGGATGTCCGGCATGGCGCAGGAATAGCCGACGATTCCCGGCAGATGCGCGACGTTCGCGACCTGCACGAGAGCGTTGTCGGCGAGCAGGTCGCTCAGCATCTCCGGCGTGGCGTAGACACGGCCCGGCACCCTCATGCCGCCCGAGGGCGCGATCTCCCAGAGCACGCCGCCGATCCGGTGCAGGTCCCGGCGGTCCATGGTCGTCTTCCGGTCCTCCGGCGCCCGGCGCGATCAGAGGTCGAAGATCACGCGGGCGCTCCAGCCGCCGTCCGCTTCGCGGACTTCCGCCTCGTGGAAGGTGACGGCCTTGATTTCGCGCGCGACGCAGTGCCGGGCGAGATCGAGGGGCTCGCCGTCGGCGTGCCCGCGGATGCTGCAGCCGCGGTCGGCGCGCGACAGGTCGTCGACGCAGAAGTGACCGTACAGTTCGCGATGAGCGTTGGCGAGTCCGTTGATCTCGGACAGCCAGTTCACCAGCAGCTCGGTCAGATCGAAGCCTTCCGCCTCGATCGGTCTCGCCAGAGCGCGCCGCACTTCGCCCGCGGGGCAGGCGAGTCGCGTCATTTCCTCGGCGCAGGCGGTGAAGAGGCGCGTCAGCGTGGGGGCGGTCAGCACGAAACCGGCATCCCCCGCGTGGTCGATTGAATCGACCGTCACGTCGCTCATGCCCTGGTTGTAGCAGCTTCTCGTCCGCCGCGCAAGGCAACTGGAGCGGACGGCGGCAGCGAGAAGGGGCCGGCCTGTGGCCGACCCCTCCCGCGTCGCCCGCGGAGTGCCCAAATGCGGGCGACGTCCGCTGTCTTTGAATGTCCGGCCGGGCGCGCCGGTTCCCGCCCCCGCCGGCCTACTGGATGGCGCGGCCGTCCGACGCGACGTCGGCGATCCGGCCGAGGTCCAGAGGTTCCACCAGACGGTGAATCTGCGCCCGATCGCCCACGAGCGCGAAACGCAGGCGCTCGGGATCGAGATGTCGCTGCGTCGCGGCGAAGACGTCCTCCGCGGTCAAGTCGCTGACCAGCGAAGCCAGGTTCTGATAGTAATCGGGCGGCTGTTCGAAAAGGAACAGTTGCCCGAACGTGCCCGCCGTGCCCGCCGTGCTCTGGAACAGGGCCGGCAACGTGCGCAGATAGGACTCCTTGGCGGCGGCCAGCTCGGCCGCGGTCATCGGGGCGGCCAGCATGCCTCGGATCTCCTTCATCGTTTCGGACAGGGCCCCGCCGATGGCGTCGGCCTGCACGTTCGAGCCGGCCAGCCAGGGCGAGGGACCGCGCCGGTCCTGGATGAAGGAAAAGGCGCCGTAGGTCCACCCCTTGTCCTCGCGCAGGTTCATGTTCAGGCGGCTCGAGAACAGCCCGCCGAGCACGAGGTTCATGAGGCTCAAGCGATCGTAATCAGGGTCGCGCCGCGTCAGGCACGGCTGCGCCAGCAGCATCACCGTTTGCGGGGCGCCCGGGCGGTCGTAGACGAGCACACGAGCGTCGCCGGGAGATGCCGCGCCGGGCGCGGGGACCTGCGCGGCGGCACCCTGCCAAGCCGCGAACGCGCCCCGCGCCAGTTTTCGGGCCTCGGATTCGGTCAGGTCCCCCGCCAGCACGAGCGCCGCGCTGGCCGGGTCGAAGTGCGCGCGGTGGAACTCCACGAGATCGTCGCGCGCGATCGCCTTCAGCGTCTCTTCGCTACCGACGGAGATGTGTCCGTACGGATGATGGGCGCCGTAGAGCGCGGGCGTCAGGATGCGGATGGCTGTCTGGAAGGGGTCCTGCTTCTGCTGCAGGAGCTGGGTCAGGAGATCGTTACGGATGCGCTCGATCTCGTTGGCCGGGAAGGTGGGCGCCGTGACGACGCCGGCCATGAGTTCGAGCAAGCGTCCGGCGTTCTGCTTCAGGGCCCGACCGGCCACGCCGCTGCCGTCGACGTTGGTCCACGAGCCGAGGGAGGCGCCCAGCGCTTCGACCTCGCGCGCCAACCCCAGCGCGTCGTGGGTGGTCGTTCCTTCGTCGAGCATGACGGTCGTGAAGTTGGCCAGGCCCTCGCGACCGGCGGGATCCGCCGCGCTTCCGCAGCGAACCACCAGTTGGGCCGCCACGGTGGGCAACGCGTGATCCTCGACGAGATAGACAGCCAGGCCGTTGGGCAGCGCGAATTGCTTGGCCGCGGGCAGGACGGTCGCTGGCAGCGGACCTGGAGCCGGCCTCTGGGCCCGCCACGGCTCGCGGTCCACCGCCTCCGCCGCCGCGACCGCGGGGGCTGGGGGCTGCGGGGGATCGGGGGGCAGGACGCGCTCGCCGGGCACGCCGTGGACGACGACGCGGCGGTCGCGCGCCAACTTGTCGCGAGCGATCGCCTGCACGGCCTGCGGCGTGACGCGCTCGTAGCGCGCGAGATCCTGGTTGATCCAGCTCGGGTCCTTCTGGAACTGGTTGTACTGGTTTAGGCGATCAGCCACGCCGCCGAAGCTGCCGATGTTCTCCAAGTCGCGGATCGTGCGCGACCAGATCACGTTGCACGCGGCGGCCACTTCCGCCGCGGTCGGCCCCGACTCGGCCAGCCTCTCCAGTTCGGCGTCGATCGCTTGCTCGAGTTCGTCCGGAGTGTGCCCGGGCTTGGCCGTGGCCACGATCTGGAAGACGGAGCCGAGTTGCAGGGGCTGCTGCGTGGCCGTGACCGTCTGCGCGATTTTCTGCTCGTAGACGAGGCTCTGGTAGAGGCGGCTGGCCTTGCCGCCGGCGAGGATGCGGGCCGTTACTTCCGCCTCGGCGTCACCGGGCTGGTAGATCGGATCGGTGATCCACGCCATGTACAACCGGGGCAGTTCAATCTGGTCGGTGACGGTCCGGCGTTGCTCGGAAGTGATCGGCGGCGTCACGGCGGTGATCGGCGGCACCGGCTCGCCGCGCGGGATGGAGGCGAAATACTTCTCGACGAGCGCCTTGGTCTGGGGGATGTCGATGTCGCCCACGATGCAGAGACTGGCGTTGTTCGGGCTGTAGTATTGGCGGAAGAAGCCGCGCACGTCTTCAAGCCGCGCCGCGCAGAGATCGGCGTGCGAGCCGATGATGTTGGCGAAGTAGGGGTGGCCCGCCGGGAAAAGCGTCTGCCAGAGCGCCTCTTCGACGAGGCCGTAAGGCTGGTTCTCGACGCCCTGCCGGCGCTCGTTGCGCACGACCTCCTGCTGGCGCGAGAGAGCGGCCGCGTCGAGCCGATCGAGGAGGAAGCCCATCCGATCGCTCTCCATCCAGAGTGCCAACTCGAGCTGGTTCGCGGGCACGTCTTCCAGGTAGTTCGTGCGGTCGAAATCGGTCGAGCCGTTCACGATGGTGGCCCCGGCGGCCTCGAGCATGGCGAACCACTGGTCTTCGGGGATGTGGCCCGAGGCCTGGAACATCATGTGCTCGAAAAGGTGGGCGAACCCAGTGCGCCCGGCCTCCTCGTTCGCCGGCCCGACGTGATACCAGAGATTCACGGCCGCCAGCGGCAGGCGGTCGTCCTGGCGCAGGATCACGTCGAGTCCGTTCGCAAGGGTGTATTTCTCAAACGCGAGATCCACGCGCGGAGCCCTGGTCGCGCCGCCTTCGTCGCTCCGGTTGCACCCGGCGAGGCAACCGCAGGCCAGCAGCAGCAGGAGCAGTGGCGTCAACGCGCGGGCCGCGAGCGAGCGCGCGGCGCGGGCACGATTCGACAGGCGCATGAGTTTCCTCCTCGCACAAAGGACAGGATCGCCCCGAAGTCCTGCACCGTGTTCTGGTCTGACCATCGCGGGCAGACAGCGGCTCAACGACGGGATCGGCGCAGGCGCGACAAGATCAACAGGACATAGACGCAAATCATGGCGGGCGAGTTGCATCCCTCCCCCCGCACATCCGGTGCGATTTCAGGCGGGGCGGCGTCCATCGGGCCCCAGGCACCGCACGTCGCCCAGGGCCAGTGGCCGCAACTGCGCCAGGATATCCTGCTTGTCGCCGACCAGCACGACGCGCAGCCGCTGCGGATCGAGATGCCGGCGCGTGGCGGCGTGTACCTCCTCGCAAGACAAGGCGCGCAGGTGCTCCGGCAACCGGACGTAATGGTCGTCGGGTCTCTCCTGCAGGAAGAGCTCGCCCATCGTGCGCACGGTTTCGAAGCTGGTCTCGAACAGGGCCGGCAGGGCGCGCACCAGCGAATCGCGGGCCAGCGCCAGTTCCCGGGGCGCCAGAGGCCGGATGAGCATGCCCTCCACCTCGCGCAGGATCTCCACCACGGCGGCGCCGGCGGCGTCGGCCTGCACCTTGGCTCCCACCAGGATGGGGCCGGCGCCGCGCCGTTCCGGCAGACTCGAGAAGGCGCCGTAGGTCCAGCCCTTGTCTTCGCGCAGGTTCAGGTTCACGCGGCTGGTGAAGAGCCCTCCCAGCACCTGGTTCATCAGTTGAAGCGCCCCGTAATCGGCGTGGCCGCTCGGCACGCCGATCTGTCCGACCAGGATGGTCGCCTGCGTCGCGCCCGGACGGTCCACCAGGGCGATCCGCTCCGCCCACGGTTGCGGGTCGCGCCAGTCCACGGCGCCGACGCCTTGCCCCCGCCAAAAGCCGAACGCCTGGGCCGCCAGCCCGCGCGCCTGCGTCTCGTCCAGGTCCCCCGCGAACACCAGAAGTGACCGGTCGGGAGCGAAGCGCGAGCGCCAGAATCCCTTGAGGTCGTCGAGGGAGAGGGCGCGTAGGCTCTCTTCCACGCCCAGGGGCGGTATGCCATAGGGGTGAGGCTCGCCATAGAGCGCACCGCACATCGCCCGCATCGCCACGCGCAGCGGCTGGTCCCGCTGCTGTCGCAAGGTTGTCAGCCGCTCGTGGCGCAAGCGTTCGACGTCGGCGGGCGCGAAGGCGGGAGTCAGGGCCGCGGAGGCCATCAGGCGCAGCAGCTCGGGGGCGCTCGCCTTGAGCGCCCGGCCGACGATCTGGGCGCCGTCTTCTGCCGTGGCGGTTTGCAGGGTCGCGCCGAGATTCTCGAGCGCGCGAGCCAGTTCGAGGGCGTCGTGCGTCGCCGTCCCCTCGGTGAGCATGGCCGTCGTGAAGGCCGCCAGGCCGGCGCGGCCGGGCGGATCGGCGGCGCTGCCGGCGCGCGTGAAAAGCCCCGTCGCCACGACGGGCAGTTCATGCGCGCGGACGAGCAGGATCGGCAAGCCGTTGTCCAGCTCCAGGCGGCGGACCGCCGGCAGCGGGCGCGCCGGGGCCGGCAGGGGCGGCGGCGGCTGGGCTCGCCACGGCTCCCCGGCGGCGGGAGGCTCTGGCGCCGCGTCCGGCGGCGGTGGAGCCGGCGCGTCGGCGGGCAAGACCTTCTCTCCCGGCAGGCTGTGCACGATCGCGCCGCGGTCCGGCGCGAGGGAGTCGCGCACGAGCCGGGCAACGGCCTCCGGCGTGATCGCCGCGTAACGCTCCAGGTCCCAGGCCAGGCGATCCGGCTCACCCAGGTGGTGATTGTAGAGATTGAGCCGATCGGCCAAGCCGTCGAAGCCGCCCGGATTCTCCAGACCCGTGATGATCTTGGTGTGGATGGCGCGGATGGCGCCCGCCAATTCCGCGGCGTCCGGGCCTTCGTCGGCCAGGCGCGCGATTTCCTGCGCGACGACCTCCTCCAGCTCCCGAGGGTCGTGGCCCGGCTTGGCGGTCACGGTGATTTCCAGGACCGAGCCCAGGCGCAGGGAGTTCTGGCGGGCCTTGACCGATTGCGCCAACCGCAGTTCGTGCACCAGGCGCCGGTGCAGGCGGCTCGCCTTGCCGCGGCCCAGCAGGCGCGCCGCGATGGTGGCCTCCGCGTCGCCTGGCGTGAAGATCGCGGGGGTGATCCAGGCGAGATCGAGACGCGGCAACTCGACGCGGTCGGTCATGGCCCGGCGGCGCGCGGCGGTGATCGCGGGCGGGGCGATCGAGCGGCGCGGCGGCCGCGGCTCCCCGCGCGGCAGCGTGCCGAAGTACTGCTCGACGAGCGCCAGCGCGCGGCGCGGTTCCAGATCGCCGGCGAGGCACAGCGTGGCGTTGTCGGGTCCGTACCAGCGGCGGAAGAAGTCCCGGACGTCGTCGAGACGGGCGGCCTGGATGTCGGCGTGGGAGCCGATCACGCGCGCGCGGTACGGGTGCCCCTCCGGGAAGAGCTCCTGCCAGAGCGTCTCCTCGACCAGGCCGTAGGGCTCTCCCTCCACGCTCTGCCGCCGCTCGTTGCGCACGACGTCCTGCTGGTTGGCGAGCATGCCGGCGTCGAGCCGGTCGAGCAGAAAGCCCATGCGATCGCTCTCCAGCCAGAGGGCGAGCGGGAGCTGGTCCGAAGGCACGTCTTCGAGGTAGTTCGTGCGGTCGAAGTCGGTGGAGCCATTGATGAAGGGCGCGCCCGCCGCCTCGAGCAGCCCGAAGTGCCCGTCCTCCGGGACATGCCCCGAACCCTGGAACATCATGTGCTCGAACAGATGGGCGAAACCGGTGCGCCCCGGTTCCTCGTCCGCGGCGCCGACGTGATACCAGACATTGACGGCGACCAGCGGCAACCGATGGTTTTCGTGCAGGATGATTTCCAGACCGTTGGGAAGCGTGTGCTTGTGGCAGGGCAGTATCACGGGGCGGTCCGACATGGCACCTCGCTCAGGATCGTCGCACCTGGGTCGCGGGTCGAGGATACACGCAAGCGGCGGGATTGCCAGGAACGCAAGGAAGGAACCCGGACGGGCCCCATCCTGCCGCGAGGCGCCGCCGCGTTCAAGATATCATCGCGTCCACTTCGCGAGCCAGCCCAGAACCTCCTCGTGCCACTGGATGGAGTTCCACGGCTTGAGCACCCAGTGGTTCTCGTCGGGAAAGACCAGGAGCCGAGCCGGAATTCCCCGGCGGCGCAGCGCCGTGAAGGTGGAGAGGCCCTGCGTGTGGACGACCCGGTAATCCAACTCGCCGTGGATCACGAGCGTCGGCGTTCGCCACGCGCCCACAAACGCGATGGGATTCTCCTCGTCGTACCCTGACGGGCTCTCCCAGGGGGTGCCGCCGTGCTCCCACTCGGGGAACCAGAGTTCCTCGGTGTCATAGTAGGCCATCCGCTCGTCCAGGTTGCCGTCGTGGCAGACGAACGCCTTGAACCGATCGGTCTGGCCCTGCATGAAGTTGATCATATAGCCGCCGTAACTGGCGCCCAAGGCGACCAGACGGTCGCCGTCGAGCCAGGGCCAGCGTCCGAGGGCGTGGTCGAGGCCCTTCATCAGGTCATCCAGCGGCCCGAAGCCCCAGTGGCCGTTGATCGCGTCGGTGAACGCCTGCCCGTAGCCCGTCGAGCCGTGGAAGTCGATCATCAAGACCGCGAAGCCGGCGCCGGCGTAGACCTGAGGATTCCACCGATAGTGGAAATCGTTGCCGAAGCTGCCCTGAGGTCCGCCGTGCACCAAGAAGGCGACCGGATACCGCGCGGCGGGATCGAAATCGACCGGCTTGACGACATAGCCGTGGACCGTCTCGCCCTTCCACCCGGTGAAGGTGAACTGCTCCGGCTCTCCCAGACGCGCGGCGGCGAGCTTGGCGTCGTTGAAGGACGTCAGCGTGCGCAGCGACTTGCCGTCGAGCGAGACGAAGTGCAATTCGTCCGGGCCGAGCAGCGAGTTCTGGAGGAAGAGGGCGCCGCCCTTGACCGGGCACAGCGCGTGGTTGCTACCGCGCGCCAGCACGAGGCTCGCGGCGCCGCTCTTGGGGTCGATCGTGAAGAGAGCGTGCTGGCCCAGGTGATCGGCGGCGGCCCAGATCAGCTGGCCGTCGGGCGCCCAGGCCATCTCGCCGGGAGAGCGGTCCCACGCCTCGGTCAGCGTGCGGGACGTGCCTGCCGCCCAATCCGACAGCACGATCCGCAGGCGGTCAGCCTCGTAGCCGGGCCGCGCCATGGCCAGGTAGGCGAGCGTTCTGCCGTCGGGCGAGAAGACCGGCTGGTTGTCGGCGGCCCGGTTGGCCTCGGTCAGGCAGCGCGGCGCCGCCGAACCGTCCAGGGGCACGGCCCACAGGTTCGTGTCCGTGCTCCAAGCCGGCTCGCTGCCCGGCAGCACCTTGGCCGCGAAAACCACCGTGTGCCCGGCCGGATGCACGGCCCATTCCTCGGTGCCGCCGAAAGGACGGGTCGGGACATCGGCGGCCAGTTCCGGGGTCAGGTCGCGGACCTGTTCATCGGTGCCGTCGAGCGGGCGCGCGAAAAGGTGCGAGCGCTTGCCATCTTCCCACGTGTCCCAGTGGCGGAAAAGCAACTCGTCGTAGGCGCGCGCACTGCCCTTCCGTCGCGCCAACTCGGCGTCGCGGGCGACTGTTTCGGCGATCGTCGCGCCGGGATAGACCTCGAGCGAGAAGAGCATGGCGCCGGCCTGGGGGACGAGAACCAGGTTCGCGACGTCCAGCGGCAGGTCGGTGATCCGGCGGGCTTCGCCGCCGTTGGGGTCGATCATCCAGACCTGCGCGGATCCGGAGCGCGTGGAGAGGAACCAGACGCGGCCGCGGTCGTCCCAGCGGGGATTGAAATCGCCGGCGGCGTCGGTGGTGAGGCGGCGCAAAGACGAGCCGTCCGCATTGCAGATCCAGATGTCGGTGCGGCCCCGGTTGGCGGCCAGATCCGTTTCGCGCACGGTGAAAGCGATCCGGCGGCCGTCGGGCGCGACGGTCGGCTCGGACAGCCGGTCCATCGCGAGCAGATCGTGGACCGAGAACGCGTGCGTGTCTGGAGCGGTCGCGGCGCAGGGGCGCGGGCCGGCGCAGAGCGCCAGCGCGGCGAGTGGCAGCAGGACGATGCGGCGCAAGGGCGGAACCTCCGGAAGAAGTCAGCGGATCGACGGACTTGCCGCCCGCAATGATAGGGCCTGAACGGACGGGCGGCGAGCGGACTGTGCGGGCGCCACCGGCCGTGCTACGGTGCGGTCCGCCATTCGACCGGGAGCCGAGCGCCATGGCCGAGCCCAGACTGCGCATCTTGATCCCCGCTCTGATCGCCGGACCGTTGGACGAGGCGCGCCTTGCCGCCACGCTGGCTGGACTTCCGCGCGGCCTGGACGCCGTCGCGCATCTGCTTATCCAGCGGGAGGAGGCGCCGCACGACGGCCGCGTGGTGGGCGGCCCCGCTCGCCCGGACCTGCCGGTCGTCGCGCACGAGTTGGGTCCTCCGTCCGGCAAGTGGGGCGCGTTGCGCGAGGGCCTACGGCGCTGCGGACCGGCGCCGTTCATCGCGATCGCGGACGGAGACGATGCCTACGAACTGGACGTCCTGGCGGCGATGCTTCGACGCCTGGAGGCTGACGAAGCGGACCTGATCCAGGGCGCGCGGACGCGCATCCTGCTCGACGACACCGAGTTGGGACGCCGCCGCGCGCGGCTCGAGCCGGTCGTGAACGAGCTGCTGCGCCTGCGCTGCGCGGCGCGAGGCGCGCCGCTGCCTGCGGACGTGTCCGATCTGCAGAGCGGGCTCTGCGTGGCGCGACGCGAATTGCTGGCGCGCTTCCTGGCGCGGACGCGGATGGACGGCCTCGAACCGCGCGAGCCGGAAGAAGCCTTGCCCTGGGGGTTCTATGGCGGCGAGTTGCATCTGCATGCCTTCGCGGCGGCCGTGAGGGCCCGCGTCCGTGCCCACCCCGTGCGGGAACGCTACGGCCGGCCCTCCGGACAGACACCCGCCGCGATCGGGCGCCAGTTGACGGCATCGGTCCTGTTCGCCGGCACCACGGCCGCACAGTTGGAAGCCGGGCTCGCCGGCGCGGCGGCGCGCGAGGGCTGGGACGCGGCGACGACGGCCGCGGCGCGGCGCGTCGCCCGCGAAGCCTTTCCGACGGCGCGTTGAGGCCGGCAGTCTTGCTCGCCGTCGCCGGAAGTGGTATCCTGATGCCAACTTCACCGTTGATCCTTTGCCCCGCGCGGTGGAGGCGATCCCCTGAGCCGATCACCGGGCGTTCCCGCCACCTGCTGCCCGCAGGAGGTCGCGCCATGTTCGCTCGAGATCCGCAATCCTTCCCGCTACCCGCCGTCTTGCTCGCGATGGTCGCGCTCGGGGGGTGTCTGAGCCTGTCCGGTTGCGCGGAGACGGCAGGCCCGCCGCTACCCGCGCCGGAGCAGGGCGGCGCTCTGGTCGAGGGCGCCATCCAGCCCGATACCGGCACCTTCGTGTTCAAGCAGATCGAACAGGAAGTGCCCGGGTACGAGCCGCTCCTGGTCACGCTGATCGGCTCGGACCTGCGCGTGGACCCGGCGGCGCGGACCGTCGCCATCGATGTCGCGCTGCGCAACGCCGGCGAACAGCCCCTGTACGCCCCGGCGACGATCTGGCTCAGCCGTTTCGCGCCGTCGACGGTCACCGTGCTCAACGCCGATTTCCACCTGGAGTCGCCTGACACCGCCATGACGGTCGCGCCCCTGCCGTGGGGCTTCGATTACTCGCGGTTGCTGGGGGGCGATGCGCTGCTCGCGCCCGGAGAGACGTCGGAGTCGAAACCGTGGCTCTTCCACGTGCCGGAGCTGTCGCCTTTCTCCTTCGCGGCGCGCCTGGAATGCGGGCTGATTCCCGAACTGCCGCAGATCGCCGGGCGCGTCTTCCTGGACCTGAACGCCGACGGCGTCATGCAGGATGATGAACCGCCCTACATGGTGGGACCTATCCACGCCACGGGACCGGGCGGTTTCGACCTGACAGCCCTTCCGGACCGCTCCGGTTTCTACGCGCTGCCCGTCCGCCTTCCCGGCCTCTACACGCTCACGATGCTCGTGATCCAGCCCGATCCGGAGAGATTGCTGATCGTGACGACGCCCAATCCGCTCGAAGTGCTGCTGCCCCCGGGGCCGGACGGGCGCCCCCTCAGCTTCACGAGGGCGCACTTCGGCGTGTTCTGCGCCGACGCCGGCCTCTACCCGCCGGTCCAGCTCAGCCCGGTCCCGCTCGATTCGCTGGGAGGGGACTACTACGCCTTTCTGGGCGGGGCCCTGCAAGAGAACGTGCTGATGCTGGACGTGGGCTTCTCCGGCTGCCAACCCGAGCATCCGTTCAGGCTGCTCTGGGCGCCTGGGGCCCAGGTCTCGCCCCTGCCTCACGCCGATCTGGTCCTGGTCCATGACGACCTGGGGGAGATGTGCGACGCCTGGTGGGTGCGCCGGCCGGGCTTCGACCTGTCGCCGTTGCGCCGCGCCCTGGGCACGACTCTCCCGATCTACCTGCACCTGCGCGATTTCGCGGGGGAGATCCACGACTTCGTGTGGGAGTTGCCCGACGACGACGAAGGCGACGACGATTGATCGCCATGGCCGGCATGCCGGCGCGGCGAGCCTTCAACGCGTCAGCGCCAGGCGCCGCGTGAAGGTCGCGCCGGAGGCGTCGCGCAACCGCACGATGTAGACACCGCTGGCGACCGTCGCCCCGCGGTCGTCGCGCCCATCCCAGAAGGCGCGGCCGGCGGGCGGAACGTCGTCGGCGCCGACGAGCCCGCGGACCCGGCGGCCGCGCAGATCGTGGACGGTCACCAGAAGCGGGCCGGCGGCGACGTCTCGCCAGGCTATCGTAGCGCCGGCGTTGCTCGGGTTGGGCCACACGGTGAGCACCCGAGCTGGCGGCGGCGGGGGCTTGCCTTGGTTGTCGCTCTCCGCACCGAAATCGAAGGCGATGTCGTCGACCCAGAAGCCGGCGCCCGTCACCGAGTAATCGGAGCCGAACGCCAGGCGGAAGCGGAACGTGGGGCTGCGGAAGCTGGAGAGGTCGAAGACCGCGCTTTGCCAACCATCGCTCTGCCCCGACCATCCCGGCCGCCAGACGAGCCCGGCGATCGTCTGGTGCGAGTAGACAGAGAGCGGCGACACGTTTGACCAGAGCGAGTCGCGCGTGGCCTGCAGTTTCACGCCGTCGAAGCCGGCCTCGGTGTCGCACCAGTAATGCAGGCTCAGGAAGAGGGCCGGCGCGTCCGCGAAGTCGTAGGCGGGGCTGGTCAGGTTCGCGCGCTGGGAGTCCGGATAGTCAGCCTCCATGCCCACGCCCCAGCAGCGGTCGCCGCTGAAGCCGCCGGCGGGCCCGACGTCTCGCGCGGGCTCGCCCCAGCGCCACAGTGGCGTTTGCGCGACGAAGCCGGCGTCGTCGGCCTCGAAGTCGCAGCGGGCGGCGGGCAGGGTCGTGAAGACGTCGACCTCGCCGGCGAGGCCCGCGGGCACCGTGACGGCGCGCAGCCGCGCGCCGAATCCTGGCGCCCCCCCCACCAGCAGTTGGTAGGAAAGGCCTGACGGCACGGTTGGGATGTCGAAGCGGCCGGCGGCGTCGCACGCGACCGCCGCTATCGGCACCCCCAGCGGCGTCACGCGCGCGCCCGGCAGGGAGCGGCCGAGCGCGTCGTAGACGCGGCCCCCCAAGGCCACCGTGGACCGGCGTGGCAGCGTGACGTCCAGACGCGCGGCGGCGCCGGGCGCCACGGAAACGGGCGCCTCGCGGGTCTCGTGGAGGAAGGAGGCGAAGCCGAGCGTGTACTGTCCGGCCAGGAGCGGGAAGGCGTATTCGCCCGCGGCGTCGGTCAGGTCGAAGGCATCGGTCTCGGCCACGCGCACCTCGACGCCGGGCACCGGCGCGCCCGTGACGGCGTCCGCGACGGTGCCCGTCACGCGGCCCGCTCCCCCTTGCGCCGCCAGCCAGGCCGCGGCCAGGTCCGGGCGAGGGCCGATCAGCTTGGCGTCGGGGCCGACGAGCTGCGGCGTGCCGGTCTCGCGCAGCAGGTCGCGGGCCAGACGAGCCGCGAGGGGGAAGCCGTGCCGTTGGCGGAACAGGCCCTGCAGCACCGCCACCGCGCCGGCCACGATGGGGGTGGCGCTCGAGGTGCCGTTGAACTGGTCGGTGTACCAGCGTTCTTCCGGCAGAGGGTCGCCCTGCAAGGCGCCGTAACCGGTCGTGACGACGTCCAGACCCCAGGCGTGCAGGTCCACGCGGCGGCCGAAATTGGTGAACCAGGCGGGCCAGAGCGTCGAACCGTCGCTGGCCCCGCACATGATGGCCCCCGAGTCGCGCACTTCGCGGTCGAACAAGCCCTCGTAGAAGGGATCGTCGAGGTTCTGCTGCCCGTTGCCGGCGGCCTCGCAGACGATGATGCCGGCGGCCGTGGCGAGCCGGATGGCCTCGAAATTGTCCAGCCAGAACTCCATCGGCAGATAGCCGTACTGACCCGCGCCGCTGGTCCTGGGCCCGGGCGCGTGCACCTCGATGAGGATGACGTCGCCCGGCTCGAGCGCCGCGGCCGCCCCGGCGATGGCGTCGGCGACCGACAGTTCGGCGATCGACGCGCCTCCGATCGCCAGACCGGGCGCGATGCCGCGCACTCCCAGACCGTTGTCCTGGCCGCGCAGGGCGCCGAGCACGGCCGTGCCGTGATCGCGCCAGCTCTGCGTCGTGACCGGCTCGCCGAGCGTGACCGACGGCGGTGCCAGGTCCTCGTGCGTCCAGAGCCACGCGCCCTCGATGTCCACGGCCGTCAAGCCGGCGCCGTCGGCGCCGGGTTCCGCGGCCAGCGCGAGGGCGTCGACGCCGAGCGGGGCCGGCCCGAGGTAGCCCTGCAGGGCGGAGAAATCGGGCGTCGTGTCGGCCAGGGCAGCGACGGCCAGGGGACTGGCCGAGATGGTCGCGCGAGCCTTGTCGCCGGCCAACGCGTCGAAGCCCAGGGCGGCGGGAACCGCGACGGGCTCGAGAAAGGCGGTCTCGACGGCAGGGTCGGCCAGAAGCGCCTTCACGATCGCGCGCAGCGCCACGGGATCCCCTCGCCGGGACACGAGATCGAGCTGTCCCCACGCGTCGAGATCGGGCGGCGCCTCGCCGCCGCGCGCCGCCGCGGCCGCGCGGATCGCCGCGAGGCGCTCGAGCGGCAGCGAGAAACGCCGCGTCAAGCGGGCGCTCGGCGCCAGGCGCGCGACGAGCGCCTCCACGCGGCCGGCGGTCCCGGCGGCCAGATTCGGAATCGGCGCGTCGGGACGGATCGCCAGTCCGCCGCCGCGCACCACGAGACCCGCGTCGGGCTTGAACTTGACGACGACTCGGCCTGTGGGCGCGACAGTGAGCAGCGCCAGCTGCGCGTTGCGGTCGGGCGCGGCGTGGGCCGAGAAGGCCACCCCCATCATGATCGCCCACAAGCTGGCCGGCCGGAACCGGCGCGACAGCGAGCCCTGGCGGATCGCCAAGCGGGAACGCCGGAAGCGAAGGGGCGTTCGGATCATCGTTTCTCCGCGCGAAGGGCGCCTGGCCGCCCAGTCTTCCCGTGCGAGCCCTGCCGTTGTCTGTTATCAATAGTAGGTGTTTCCGGCGCCGTCGCCAAAGCGGCAAAGCCGGGATTCTCGCGGGAGGCGGGCATGAACACGCGCTTGCAGACGGGTCTTCTGGCCGGGAGCGTGGCGATTGGGCTGTTCGCCGCGGCGGCGGCGCAGACGCCGGAGCGGCCTGGCGCCACGCGGCAGCCGGCGCCCGTGACGGCGAAGCCGACGTACGGCGTCGTCGCGGGGGAGAAGGGTCCCTACTTGGTGGGGGAGGTCGCGCGGGAGGACGTCCTGCGGCACTTCCCCGCTTGGTCCGACACGGCGCGAGCCTACGCGCCGGACACGGCGCAGGTGGCCGCGCTGGCGGGCGTGCAGCAGCCCATCGAGATCGTCTGTGTGATGGGCACCTGGTGTGGCGACTCGCAACGCGAGGTGCCGCGCCTGTGGCGGGTGCTCGAAGCGGCGGCGAATCCGCGCCTGCGGCTGACCATGCTGGCCGTGGGGCGCAAGGACGATCTCGCGGCGCAGGACATGGCGGAGGAAATCGGCTGCCCCCGCGACCTGAGGTCGCGCTGGGACGTGACGCTCGTGCCTACGTTCATCTTCCTGGACGGCGAGCGGGAGTTGGGGCGCATCGTCGAGACGCCGCGCGTCACGCTCGAGGCGGACGCCGCCGCGATCTTGGCTGATGTCGCCGACGCCGCGGCCGAAGCCGGTGGCTGGCGTTGAAATCCATCCGACGCGCGCGAGTTCTGCGCATTGACGACCGCGCGCCTGCCCTTGGAGAAAGGAGCGCCATGAACACCCGGCGCAAGCTGGCGGCCCTGAGGTCCCTGATGAGCGAGCACGGCGTGGACGCGTACTACGTGCCGAGCACCGACCCTCACCAGAGCGAGTACGTGCCGCCGATCTGGCAACGCCGCGCCTGGCTGAGCGGTTTCAACGGTTCCGCGGGAGACCTCGTCGTGACCCGCCGCCGGGCCGCGCTCTGGACCGACTCTCGCTATTTCCTGCAGGCGGAGATCCAACTCCGGGGCTCGGGCATAGAACTGATGAGGCAGGGCGTGCCGGGCACGCCCACGCTCGCGCAGTGGTTGGGGCGTCAACTGAAGCCGGGGCAGTTCCTGGGCGCCGACCCGCGCGTGCTGTCGCTGAGCGAGGCGGAAGGGTTGGCCGCCGACCTGGAGCCGCGAGGCATCAAGCTGGCGGCGCCGCCCGTCAATCTGGTCGACGCGATCTGGGCGGACCGCCCGGCGCCGCGCCGGGACGCGATCAGCCTGCACAGTCGCCGCCACGCCGGCGCGACGGCGCGCGAAAAACTGACCGCGGTGCGGGCAGGGATGAAGGCCATGGGGGCGCGGGCGCACGTGATCGCGGCGCTGGACCAGATCGCGTGGCTGTTCAATGTGCGCGGCACGGACGTCGACTTCAATCCCGTCGTGATCGCTTACGCGGTCGTGCTGGAGCGCGAGGCGAGGCTGTTCGTGGACCTCGCCAAGGTCACGCCGGCCGTGGAAAAGGCGCTGCGCCGCGACGTGCGTCTGTTGCACTACGACAAGCTGCCCGCGACGCTCCGCCAAATGCGCGGCCAGCGGTTGCCGGTGCTGCTCGATCCCTCGACCGTCAACCGGTGGGTCGCGGGCCAGCTCCGGCCCGAGCAGATCGTGCGCGGCGCCTCGCCGACGACCGCCCTGAAGGCGGTCAAGAACGCCGTCCAGATCCGCGGCGTGAAAGCCTGCCACGTGCGCGACGGCGTCGCGATGGTGAAATTTTTGAAATGGCTCGAGCCGGCCGTGCGCGCGGGTCAGGTGACGGAGCTGTCGGCGGCTCAGGAGCTGCGGCAGCTGCGCGCCGAGGGAGCCCGGTTCCGGGGTGAGAGCTTCAACACGATCAGCGGCTACGGCGCTCACGGGGCCATCGTGCACTACGCCGCCGATCGGCGGAGCAACGCCAGGCTGCGCCCGCGGGGGATCTACCTGATCGATTCCGGCGGTCTGTATCTCGACGGCACGACGGACATCACGCGAACCGTCGCGTTGGGCCGGCCGACGCCCAGGCAGAAGGAAGCCTTCACGCGCGTGCTGAAAGGGCACATCGCCGTGGCCGCGGCCAAGTTCCCGGCCGGCACCTCCGGCCAGCGTCTCGAGGTGTTGGCGCGCCAACCGCTGTGGGAGGCGGGCTGGAACTACGGGCACGGCACGGGTCACGGCGTGGGGCACTACCTGAGCGTCCACGAGGGCCCCATGGGATTGACTCCCAAAGACCTGAAGAACGTCCCGTTGCGGCCGGGCCAACTGCTCTCGATCGAGCCGGGCTATTACCGGACGGGGCAGTTCGGCATCCGCATCGAGAACCTGGCGTTCGTCGCGCGCGACGAAAAGCTGAGCGGTTCCGAGGGCGACTGGTACGCCTGGGACGTGGTCACGTTGTGCCCGATCGATCGCCGCCTGATCGAGCGCCGGCTGCTCGCGCCCCGCGAAAGGGCTTGGCTGAACGCGTATCACCGGCGCGTGCGTCGCGAGCTGAGCCCGCACCTCGATCGCCAGCATCGGATCTGGCTGCGAGCCGCCACGCGGCCCGTCTGAGCGGCGGGTCCGCGCCGGCCGCGGCGGGCGGGTCAGGTCTGCCCGGCGCGGGGAGACGGCCCGGAATCTTGCGCGGGAGCAGGCGCGAGGTCCAAGCCGTCCTGCACGTGCAAGGTTCGCGTGGGGAAGGCGAAGGACAGCCCCAACGCCTCCACGATCTCCATGATCGCCAGGTTCAACTCCTCGCGGATCGCGAGGTGTTCGGCGTAGTCGGTGGTGAAGGTGTAGTACTGCACCAGCAGGTTCAGGCTCGATTCGCCGAAGTCCGTGAAGCGCACGTGCAGTCCCTCCGCGTCGACGCCGGCGTGATCCTGCAGGCGCGCTCGCAGCCGCGTCAGGAACTCCCGCATCCGCGCGCGCGGCGTGTCGTACGTCAGCCCGATGGTCATGCGCACGCGGCGCCTGGTCATGAGCTGGTGGTTCTCGACCGTCGCGTTGGCCAATCCCTGGTTCGGGATCGAGATCACCGACTTGTCGAACGTGCGGATGCGCGTCGAGCGCAGGCCGATCTGTTCCACGACGCCGCTCACGCTGTCCGTCGTGACCCAGTCTCCCACCCGGAAGGGACGGTCCAGCAGGATGCTGACCGATCCGAACAGGTTCGCGATCGTGTCCTTGGCCGCCAGACCGAAGGCGAGGCCGCCGATGCCCAGCCCGGCCAGCAGCCCCGCGACGGAAAAGCCGAGGTTCTGCAGGGCGACGAGCACGGCCATGGCGCCCACGAAGATCTTGGCGGCCTTGCTCAAAAGCGGCGTGAGCTGCTCGTCGTAGCGCAGCCCCCGCTGCTGGGCGCTTTCCTCCATGAGGACGAAGCCGGCGTCGATGAGTCGGAATGCGCACCAGCCTGCGATGAGCGTGGCGATCACCGCGAACGCCTTGAGGCCCTCATCCAGGATCGCGGGCAGCACGCCCGCCAGTACCCGGAAGGCGAGATACGCGCCGGCGGCGAGGATGAGCGCGCCCAACGGGCCGAGAACCGCGTGGATCGCCAAATCGTCGGCGCGCGTGGCGGTCCGGGCCGCCATGCGGCGCAACCGGCGGCCGAGCAGAAAGACGATCGCCTGGCGCGTGGCCAGCGAGCCCAGGAACAGCAAGCCGGCCAAGACGAGTTGGCTCAGTCGCCAGGGGCCCACGGTGTATTCCAGGAACCCGAACATGCCCACTCCTGCCGGCGCGGCGGCGGCGGCGCCGCGCGGCGCCGTGGCGGGGATGATACGGTCCGGCCGCGGATCCGGCAACGTCGCGGAGCCGGAGGCGGGCCACAGGGCGGCCCTGACGTGCGTCGTCCAGAGCTCGTATCCCCGGCGGTTCAGGTGGAGGCTGTCTTCGCGGAAGATTTCAGGGCGGGGCAGCCCGCGCGCGTCCAGCATCGGCCCGGCGACGTCGATGAAGCCCAGCAAAGAATCCCGCGCGCAATGCGCGCGGATCAGCTCGTTGGCCTGTCGCATCCGCGGCCAGTCCTGCCAGCGCGCGGGACTGGGTTTGATCGACAGGAAGAACACCCGCGCGGCGGGCAGCTGACGGCGCACGGCCGTCGCGAAATCTCGGAACAGCTCGGCGACGATCGCCGGAGGCACGCCGTGCGCGCCGATGTCGTTGTCTCCCTCGTACAGGACGATCGCGGCGGGACGCAGCGGAATCACGACGCGGTTTAGGTAATGAAGGGCGTCCCAAAGGGTGCTTCCCCCGAACCCGCGGGCGACGACGGAGTGGGGAGCCATGTCCCCTGGGAGCGTTTCCTGCCAGCCGACGATGCTGGAGCTGCCGTAGAACGCCACGGCGCCGCGCACGGGTGGATGCTCGCGGTCCTGCCGCTCGAAGTCCCGGATGGCCGGCTCCCATCGCGCGGGGTCAGGGTAAGGGGCCAACTCGGGCCGCGGAGGCGCGGCGGGCAGGGCGCAAGCAGCCAACAGGGCGAGGCAAGAGACCGCGACCCACGCTTTCCGCATCAGCGGGTCCTCCTGGAAGCCCGGCCTGGTCTGGCCCGGCGGTCCATGAGCAGGAGCCTCGATGCCCTCCGGCGGCCGGTCAAGCCGTTTCCGGCCGGGCGCCGGCCCCACCGGGACGAAGCGGTCCGGCCGCGACGGCACCCGCGCTTCGCGCTCTCGCCCATCGTGAGCTTGTGCTAAGTTTGACCCGGTGTTCAAGAGCGCCCGACGCGCGGCGATTCATCCCATCGCGAGAGGTTGAAGAGCGATGAAGCACCTGGCCCTGATGCTCGTCTGGCTGGCGGCGGTCGGTTGCGGCGCCGAGGCAAAGGCCCCCGGCCCGGTCGTCATGAATGACATGGACCTTGAAAATTGGCAGATCGCGCTGGTCGAGATGCGCATCGACAAGAACGAGGCGTTCATGGACACGACGAGCACGGCCCTCCGTTTGGAGGATCTGGCCGGCTTCGAAGGCCTCAACTATTACGATCCCGACCCGACACTGCGCTTCCGGGTGCAACTGCAACGCGAGGCGAGCCCGGACACCGTTTTTCTGCAGAAACGCCGCGGGCAGCAGGTCCCGTACGTGAAGGAAGGCAAGGTCGCTTTCACCCGAGCGGGGCGCGTGCACGTCCTGTCGGTGTTTGGCCCCGCCGAGCCGGGCGCGGAGAAGTTCCTCTGGCTGCCGTTCACCGACGAGACGACGGGCCGCGAGACCTACGGTGGAGGACGCTATCTGGATCTCACGCTCGAGGGAGATGGCAGTTCCCTCGTCCTCGACTTCAACTACGCCTACAATCCCCTTTGCGACTACAACCCAGAGAAATACAACTGCACGCTGCCCCCGACGGAGAACCGCCTGCCTTTTGCGGTGAAGGCGGGCGAACAGCTTTTCCGGCCGCAAGCCGCGGGTGCCGGGCAGTGAGCGGTCGCGCCGGCAGACTGCCTGATTTCGTCTGCATCGGGGCCGTGCGCGCCGGCACGACCTGGTTGTGGGAGAACCTGCGCGGACATCCGCGCGTCTGGTTGCCGCCGGAAAAGGAGATCAATTTCTTCAACCGGCTGCACCCGATCTTGGGCGACGAACCCGCCGCGGAAACGGTCGGGGATGGCGCGACGCGACCCGGGGCGACCGGCGGCGAGCGCCCGCGGTTGTTGCGCGATCGCCTGAGGCACCTGAAGCCCGACCGCGTGGGTCGCTACCTGCGACGCTTGCGCCCCGCCGAACTGGCCTGGCAGTTGCGTTTCTACGGGAAGGCCCCCAGCGAGGCCTGGTACCGCAGCCTGTTCGCGTCCGCGGGCGGCCGTCTCGCGGGTGACATCACGCCGCACTATTCGGCCTTGCCCGCCGCCGGCGCGCGTTACGCCGCGGAGCTGCTGTCGGAGGCGAAGTTCATCCTGATCCTGCGCGACCCCGTCGCGAGGGCCTGGTCGCACGCCGTTTTCGACCTGACGCGCTACGGGCGCCGGCCCGTCGGGACGATTTCGGCCGAGGATTTCCGGGCGCATTTCCACAATCCCCACGCCCGGGTGCGCGGCGATTACGTGCGCATGCTCGACCTCTGGCAGGGCCTGCTGCCTCCCGACCGGCTGCGCATCGCTTTCTTCGACGACATCGGCCGGCGGCCCGGCGAATTCTTGCGCGAGACGCTGCTCTTCCTCGGTGCCGGCGACGCGCCGTACACGCCGCCGAAGGCGGAGGAGAAGGTGAACGCGTCGGTGAAGGCCTCCCTGCCGGCCGAGTTGCGGCGGGAGTTGGCCGGGATCTACCTGTCGGATCTCGAGGCGCTGTCCGTTCGCCTGGGCGGTCCGGCGGTCGGCTGGCTGGAGCGGGCGCGAGCGGCGCTGGCCGGCTCGTGATCTCCGGCGCGGGACCGGCCCCCGTCAGGGCATGTGCGCGGGCCAGACCAGCGACTGGACGATCTGGCCGTCCTGCACGATCGTGAAGTCGTACGGCAAAGGGTAAGATCCGGTCGTGAGCGTCAGCGTCACGCGGCCCCGCTCGAAGTCTCGCCAAAAGGAATCGCCCTCGCGCCGCAAGGGCGCCGTGGGTCGCCCCACGTCGATCTCCACGTCCGGCCAGCCGTAGCCCATGACGCCGCCGTCGTGGTAGTCCACGGCCAGGTCCAGGAGCATGGCCAGGGGACGGTTGATATCCGCGATCGCGTAGTCGACCAAGCCGCCGGCGCCGTCGATCCATGAGATGCGATCCACGCTGTTGAGCAGCACCCAGGGACCGCCGTTGACGGTGCGCGGCCAGTGGCGCGCGGTGAACAGGTTGTTGGGACGCGCGGGGTCGAGGGCGCGCAGCACCTGCTCCGTGCCGCCGAATCCCACGAGGGGAAACCGCTCGTACATGATGCCGTCCGCCAGCGCCGCGAACGTCGAGTCGGAGGTTCCCCGCCCGCCGTTGAAGATCTGCAGGAATCCCTCGCCCATGCGCGCGCGCAGCTCCTGCACCAGCAGCACCTGGGACTGGCGGTAGGCCTGCTGCTCGTCCGGATCCTCGAAGTACGAGATCCCGTCCCCGTCCAGGTCCGGCTCGCCTTCCACGTTGTCCAACCAGGGCGCGATCCAGAGCGGATCGTTGAAGAAATCCCAGAAGACTCCGTCGAGCCGGTTGACGCCGGCCTCGTTCCAGCGGGCGATGATCTCGATCATGGCCGCGCGGCAGGCCGGGTTGGTGACCTGCAGCAGGACCTTGCGCGGCCAGGTCATCATCGTGTCGCCAAGAGTGGTCCAGGTCCAGAACGGCCGCGTCGCCTGGTACCAGTCGCGCAGGTAGGGATTGGGGATGCTGTCGGGAGCGGAGGGCAGGCCCCAGCCGGTGCCCGAGGTATGCGCCGGCGCGTAGCCGACGACGCGCAGGTTCGGGTTGCGCCGCTTCAGTTCGGCGACGGCCCCGCAATTGACCTCCACGCCCCACAGGTACGCGCTCTCGAGGACGATCAAATCGGCGCGCGCGTACCGGTCCAGGACCGCCGGGTCCGTGAAGCGGCTTCCCAGGTAATCCACGATCGCCATGACGGGAGAGCCGGAATCGTCATTCTGCCCGGCCGGCTGGACGGTCGAGGAGGTCTCAGGCTCGGTCGAGCGGCTGCACGCGCCGCCGGCCGCTATCGATAAACTCAATATTGTCCATAACTTAAATATCTTCGCCACGGCGCGCCGCCCGGTTGCTCGCTGGGTGGTTGCATCGTCTCGGGTGTCGTGCCGGGCGGAGCATCAAGAACCGGGCCGGAGGCGGTCAGCGCGCGACGATCGTGTCGCCGCTGGCCACGGCGCTCTTTCCGCAGGCCATCACCCGGTTGGCGGCCACGCCCCAACCCGTGCGTCCCACGGCGATCAGGCCGAGCGAGTGTTCCGGCGGAAAGAGCGCGATACCGCGCCGCACGGCCTCGCGAGCGGGGAGTCCGCGCTCCAGCAGCGCGTAGACCAGGCGAGCCATCCCGTGCCGGATGATCTGCTCGCCGTAGCCCGTGCACGCGACCGCCCCGGCCGGCCCGGCGAAGCAGCCCGCGCCGTAGATCGGCACGTCGCCGACGCGGCCGTGCAGCGTCAGGGACGTGCCGCCGGTGGAAAGCGAGGCGGCGAAACCTCCCTCGGCGTCGCGCGCGACCGTGCCCACCGTGTCCCAGCGGCCGGCCGGCGCCGGCGGGCGGTCAGCGGTCGCCCCGCCGGATCCTGCAGTCGCCGGAGCCCTCAGCCACGCCGGCAGCGGTTCGGGAAAATTCCAGTAGCGCCGCCAGTCGAACGTGTCGAAGCCCTCGCCGCCGCGCCCGGCGAGCAATTGCGCGACCCGCTGGCGGTATTTCGTTTCCGCCTCGGGAGACGACGGCACTTCGTCCGCGAAGCCGGCCGCGTGCGCGAAACGAGTGGCTCCCTCGCCCGCCAGGAGCAGGTGAGGGGTGTTCAGGAGCGTGCGCGCGACCGCGATCGGGTTGCGGACCCGCTCGATCACGGCGACGGCCCCGAAGCGTCCGTCGCTGGCCATGACCGCCGCGTCCATCTGGATCGTCCGCCCGTCGAGACGGATGTTCGCGCCGGTGCCGGCGTTCAGCCGCGGGTTGTCCTCGAGCACGATCGTGCCGGCGACCGCGGCGTCGAGCGCCGGCGCGCCCGCGCGCAGGGCGGCCAGGGCCTGATCGGCGGCGACCTGGCAATCCGGCGACCAGTCTCGCGGCGATCCCACGCCGCCATGCGTGACGGCGAGCGCTCCGTTGCGCAGTTCGCCCCCTTCCCAGGTCGCGGGGACGAAGTGCGGCGCGCCGGCCGCCCCCGCGCGCCGGCCGCCGCCGTCGCCGCAGCCTGTCGCGGCGCAGCACGCCGCGCCGAGGATGCCGAGCAAAACGGCGGCGCGCAAACCGGCGCGCGTCGTCGTCATCGCGCGCCGCCCGGCTGGACGTATGCCGCTTGGCGCAGCTGGGCCACGTCGGCGAACGGGCGGGGCGGGTCGAGATGGCGGGCCAGGAAGCGGTAGATCTTCAGGCGGATCTCCTGCGCCCTCTGCGTGTCGAGGCGGTCGAAGCTGTGGCCGCCGGGCGCGGCGTCGTAGATCTCGTACGCGAATTCCTTGCCGGCCGCCTTCAGGGCGCGCACGAGCGACTCGACCTCCAAAACGTTCACGTCCTCGTCGTTCGTGTTGCCGTGCACGAGCAGCGGCGTGCGCAGCTTCTCCACGTTCCAGACCGGCGAGCGCCGCTTGTACTCCGCGATGTTCTCCGTGACGGTCTGGCCGATGTGGAACGGAGCCGAAAACTCGGACGCATATTCCTCGCCGAGATAGCCAAGTCGCGCGATCAGATCGCTGACCGGCACGCCCGCGAACGCGCAGCGATACGCGGGGGCGTGCTCGAAAACAGTGAAGAGGGCGATCAGGCCGCCATGGCTCCAACCGACGACGCCGACCCGTTGCGCGTCGACGAAATCGTAGTTGGCGATCGCCCAGGCGCGGGCGGCGTCGCAATCGCCGATCTCTCGGCCGCCGTAGTCGATCCGCTCGTAGAAGTCGCGGCCGTAGCCGGTGCTGCCGCGGTATTCCGGCGCGATCACGACGTAACCCTGAGCCACCATCTCCCGCACGATGTGGGTGTAGTAGGTGTCGAAGTTCGCGTGCACGCCGCCGTGGGGCAGCACCAGCAGCGGCGCCCGCCCGTCGCGGTCCAGCGCGCGCGGCACGAAGACGTAGCTGTAGAACTTGACCGGGTTGCCCGCGCCGATGCCGTGGGGGTTCTCCTCCTTCCAGGGCGCCGGCCCCGTGATGCGCACCTTCTCGACGAGCGCGACGTCTGCAACCCTGTCGAACCAGAGCACGTCGTCGATGTTCTTCTGCAGTTCGTCGAGGCGATGGTCGAGACCGGCCAGGGTTTTCTGGATCTGCTGCACCTGTTCGGCGAGCACGGCCTGGTCGGCACAGGGGGGAGGCGGCGGCGGTTGGGCCGGGGACGGGCCCGCCGTCGTCGCCACGGCGGCCAGGACGGCGGCCGCGACGGTCAATGCGCGAGAAACGATGCCGGACGCTCCGCCGGGCAAAACCTTCGCGCGGCGCGATGGACGATGGTGGCGACTGAACACCTGCGCACCTCCAGGCGGAAAGCCGTGCACGCGCGGGCCGATCGCTGCTCACCCTACCACGCGCGCCTGCGGGGGGAAAGGTGCCGGCGGCGGCGTGCGGCGGCGTGCGGCGGCGGCGCCGGGGGCCCGCAGCGCCCAGCCCGCGCGGCCCGCTCAGTACGCCGTCACGCCCAGCGTGAACGAAGCCACGGAGGCCTGGTCGCCGCTGCCGAAGTCGAGCGCCTGCCACTCGAGCGTGGGGCAGACCGCGAAATTGGAGCCGAGCGGCAGTTCCCAGCCCATGCCCAGGCGGGCGGCGAGGCCGGCGTCGCGGTGGATCTGCTGGAATCCGCCCACGTCGGCGAGGGTGACCGAGCCCAGCGCTCGTCCACAACCCGCGCGCACGAACAGCGGTCCGGCGCCCGGGAACCAGCTCACCGAGCCGCCGATCGCGCTCAGCGCCCAGTCGTCCTCGGCCGCGGGTTGCCAACTGTCGGCGGCATCCCCGGACCTGATCGTGCCGAACCAGCCGCCCAGATGCAGGCACAGCACCAGGTCGGGCCGCATCGCGTGCCCCACGCGCAGATCGAGCGTGAAGCCGTCCTGCGCCTCGTCCGGCAGGCGGATGCCTCCGAGCAGGTTCTCGTAACCGAGGCGGCCGCGCCCGTATCCGCAATCGAAACCGACCAGCGTGCCGTCGCGCGCCGGCGCCGCGGCCGCGGCCAGGCCGGACAACGCGATCAGCGCGGCGCCGGCGAGCAGCGCGCCGGGCGCGGCGCGCGCGGGAGCGCGCCAGCTCACGGCTGCCATGAAAGCTCCAGCGACAGCGTGCCCAAGTCGGCCCGCCAGGCCTCGGCCAGGCGGATCGCGCCGATCTCGAGCGTCGGCCCGAGCGCCAGCCCGCCGGCGATGCGCCAGGTCCAGCCGCATCCCAACAGGGCGAGCGGCCCGCTCTCGGCGCCGACCACCTTCGCGTCGCCGTAGTCGAACTCCAACTCGGCCCGCCCCCAGCCCGGCCCGCCGCGCACAAAGAACCCGCGGCCGGCCGGTCGCCAAGTGAGGACGATGGCGCCGAGGCTGAAGGTCCAGGTCTCGTCGTCGCCGTAAACGTTTTCGAAGGACCTGGTCCAGGCCAATCCCCGCAATCCGAGCGCGAACTCCCGATCGAGCGCGCGCGCCACGTGCAATCCGAGCGCGCCGCCCGCGCCCCGTTCGCTCGCGAAGGGGGTGTCCCAGAAGACGTAGTCCAGCACGCCGCCGCCCACGCCGACGGAAATGCCGCACAGAGGCCCGGCTGACGGTGCGGCGGGCGCCTCGACCGCGCGCGCGGCACGGGTCGGGGCCGTCAGCAGAACCAGCGTGCCCAGCAAGGCGGAAAAGCGGGGCCGGATCACGGGACAGGGCCCTTCCGAGGAGGGTGAAGGTCCAGTGTATCAGCCGCGCCGCAACAGCAGCAACGCTCCGATGACCGCCAACGCGATGGCCACCCCGCGCCGGAAGGTCGGTTCCGGGATCTCGACATGGATGCGGTGGCCGGCCCAGCCACCCAACAGCACCGCGGGCAGGATCAGCGCCCCCGACCAGAGGCGCGGCGCGGTCAGCAGGCCGGCGGCCGCGTAGGAGGGCAGCCGGGTGAGCGTCACGAGCAGCCAGATGGCCATCAGGCTGCCGCGGAACACCGCCTTGTCGGCGTTGCTGAGCCGGTAATAGATGATGACCGGCGGCCCACCGGTCCCGAACATGCCCGACAGGAGTCCGGCGGCCAGCCCCACCGGCGGGGCGATCCAGCGCGGCCAGCTCACGGCGCGATGCGCGGGCAGCGCCAGAAAGGTCAGGCCCGTGGCGATCAGGAACCAGCCCAGGATGGCGAGCAGGGCATTCGCCTCGCCCTGCTTGAGCACCCAGGCGCCCAGGGGCACGCCCGCGACGATTCCGGCGCCGATCAGCGCGACCTCTCGCCAGCGGATCCGCCGCCTGGCGCCCCAGACGACCCAAAGCTCGGCCGGCAGGCTGATGACGAGGATCATCACGACGACGTCCTGCAAGGACGGGAAGATCAGCGCCAGAAGCCCCAGCGCGATCAGGCCCGACCCGAACCCCAGCAGGACGTAGACGGCCTGGGCGACGCCGAGAACCAGGCACGTCAGCGCCAACTGCTGCCAGTTCGTGAAAATCGTCGCGGACAGCGACACGGCTCTCCTCGGGGAGATTTCGGCCTCGCCGCTGCCGGCGGCGTGGCGGGCGTGGGCAACGTAGATGCCGGCCCGGCGGCGGTCAACCACGGCGCATCCGTCGCCTGCCGTCCGTCGTCCCGAGCGCGGCCTTGGCGACGGAATGCCGCCGACGTATCTTCGCGACCGTTGCCACGCCAAGGGACCGATACAGCCGCGGCCGGCGACGGGCGCGACAGACCATGCTCCGGGGGGCGAGCGCCGTGACCATCACCGCGCGCCTGCACGAGGTCTTCGCCGGCGACGGAGGCGAACCGACTCCGCTGGAACGCGCCACGCTCCGTTTTTACCTGACGGGCATGGTGTTCCAGGGGCTATGGTGGGCGGGCTACCTCCTCATTCCCTTCGTCCTGGCCAAGAGCCTGCGCGCGCCGACCGCCCTCATCACCCTTTCGGTGATGATGGACAACCTGGGCATGTTCCTGGCCCTGTACTGGGGGCATCTGCTGGCGACGCGCGGCGGGCTGCGGCGGTACCTGCTGTGGGCGGGAATTTTGGGGCGTCTGGTGCTGCTGGGCGTCGTCTTCGTGCGCAGCGCGGGCCAGATGGTGGGGCTGCTCGCGGTGGTCTACGTCTTCGCCGCGATGATCTATCCGGCGCAGAACACGATCCTGGAAAACAATTTCCGGCCCGAGGTGCGCGGGCGCTGGTTCGGAATCGGCGCGCTGGTGCAGAACAGTGTCGCGGTGGTCGCCAGTCTGGCGATCGGTTGGCTACTCGACCTCGACGCGGAGTTGTTCCGCGCCGTGTACGCGTCGTTGGGCATCTGTGGATTCCTCTATCTCTGGCTGTTGGCGCGGGCGCCGACGCCGGCCGGGACACCCCCGCGTCTCGAGAGTGGGGCCGTGGGGTTGGCCGCCGTGGTTCCGCTACCGCCCGCCGCGGTCGGCCCGTTCACGCCCGGGCGCGTTCTGCGAGGGCTCGCGCGTCCGTTCACCGACGCGTTGCGCATCTTCCGCACCGATCGCGCCTTCAACTGGTTCGAGATCAACTTCATGACCTACGGCGCGGCCTTCATGTGCCTCAGCCCCGTCGTGCCGATCTTCCTGACCGACCGGCTGGCGCTGAGTTACGGCGAGATCTCCACGGCGCGCGTCATGATCGGGCAGATCGGCGTCGCGCTGCTGGGGCCGCTGATGGGGCGCGCGAACGATCGCTACCATCCGGTCCGGCTCTGCGCGGTCGCCTTCGCCCTGTTCGCTCTCTACCCCGTGATGCTGGATCTGGCGGGCGCCCTGCCGGTGGCCGCGCCGGTGCGGCTCGTGTACGTGGCCTTTGCGGTCTATTCGGTCGGCATGGCGGGCATCAACGTGGTCTGGAACGTGGGCTCAATCGCCTTCGCCCCGCCGGGCAGGGGCGGCTACTACCAGGGCATCCACGTCGCGATGGTGGGCATCCGTGGCACGCTCGGCCCCCTGCTGGGCTGGGCCGTCTACGAGTGGGTCGGCCTGCGAGCCGTGTTCGCGCTGGCCGCGCTGCTTCTGCTGGCCGCCGCCCTCTCCTCTGCGGCGCTCTGGCGCGACATGGCGGGCGCGGAGCGCGGCCGCCATCCTGGGGAGCGATGAGGGAAGCGGGACCAGCCGCGCCTCGCTGGTCAGGGGGCCAGCCGCGCGGACGCGACCAGCGGGCTGGCGCCGGCGGCCGACCAAGGCCCGCCGGCCTTCTGAGGGAAGGCGACCGTCATCACCGGGGGCAGCGGCGGCGCGAGTTCGGAGGCCGCGGTCACGGCGCGGTACAGCCGGTGCCGGATCAGGACCTTGTTCACGTACCGGATCGTCGCCGGCCCGTGAAAAGGAGGGGCGCCTTGAGCCTGCAGTTCCTGGGCGAGCAGCTGCAGCGCCGGCGCCAAGCCGCTGGCCCAGCGATCCGGATCCAGGCCGGCCACGGCCGCGCGGCGTCGTGCCCGGGCCATGTTGCCGGCGCCCGCGTGATAGGTGGCGAGCGTCAGTTGCAGCCGCTCGAGCGAGTCGAGCGGCGCGTAGCCGTCCCAGATCTGCTTTAAGAAGCGCACGCCGGCCCGCACGTTGGTTTCGGGCTCGAACAGCCGTTCGGCCGCGGGTATGTCGGGGCGGGGTCGCAATTGCATGAGCCCGATGGCCCCCGCGTGGCTGACCGCCTGCGGGTCGAAGCGGGATTCCTCGTACGCGATGGCCGCCACGAGCCTCCAGTCGAGGTCGGCGCTGTCGGCGGCGGCCTTCAGGAGCGAGTCGAAGGGCGAGATGGGGCCCCCGAGATCGGGCCTGTGCTCCGCGGCCAGCAATCCATTCAGGCGGCCCGCCGTGGCGAAGTACCTGTCGTGGAGCTCGCTCCACTGCGGGCTGCTCCAGATGCCCTCGGCGGTGATCTGGAAGTGCTCCTGCAGGTAGACGTTCAGGGCCGCCAGCAGGTCCGGGCTGTCGCGTCGGACCATCCACACGATGGGCCGCTGCTCGTCGAGCGTGGGGCCGATCCGCCCACCAGGCGCCTGCCTGAGAACCGCGCGCGCGATGCGCAGCGGCGCGACGGTGGCGGGCAGATCGCCGCGGGCCACGGCCGCGACCAGGGCCGCGACGGCCAGCGTGGTGTCCGCCGGGGTCGGCTGGCAGGCGAACCCGAGCTCGTCCCGCAGGGCGACGAGCGTGCGCCAGGCCGCCGTGCCCGGGTGCGCGTGCACCGCCAGGCCGTCCAGGACGCGTAGATCGGTGCCGGGCACGGACGCGGGTAGCACCAGCACATCGCGCACGAGATTGCACGGCAGCGTGAAGGAGGCCAGCGCGGCGGTCTGAGGGTCGATTTCCAGGTCGGCGGCGGCCACGTCGGCCATGCCCCGGCTCAGCCAGAAGGCCAGGTCGGTGCCCGCCGGCGCCACGGCCACTTCCAGGCGCAAGCCCCAGGCGCGCGCGAAGTCGCGCAGAAGCTCGTATTCGAAACCGGCGTCCCCACCCTTGTGGATGAAGTAGCCGGGGGATGGGGCGCGGGTGACCATGCGCAGCACGCCATCGGCCCGGATGCGCTCCAGGTCGCGCGCATCGCCGCATGCGCGGCCGCGGGCGGGCGGAGCCGCCTGGGCGTCCGAGACGCCCGTCGCCCCGTCTTTGGCCGGGGCGGGCGGCGCGGACACGATGGTCTGGTGAGAAAGCGCCAGGCAAACGGCAAAAACCAGGATGGCCAGGGTCCGCAGCCGCCGGACCTTGCGCCACGTCGGTTGGCCTGTGGTCCGGGAGGCCTGGTGCGACGGGTCACGAGTCATCAATCAAGGGTAGACCATCCCCGAAGGCTGTCAACCCCCCCTGCGCGCGCGGTCCGGCCAGACACCTCGCCCCGTCCCGGATGATTGACAGTAACTATTTATGATCATGTCAAATAGGCCAGAATCCGGCGCAAAAAGAATAAACAACCAAAACAGTATTTTTTATAATGTTTTTGACCTTTTATTCCCTTTTTGCGCTCCCCGGGGAGGGCCGGTCCAGGCCAAGCCCGGTCGCATCGGTCTTGGTGCTGCGGACCGTTCGCCAGCGCCGGGGCGGCGCGGCAACCGTCCCCACCCTTCCCATGCAGCGGCGGGCGTGGAATACTCAGTCCTAGCGGTGAGTCGGGACGCCGGTGAGACCGCCGACCGCCATCTGGGATGACTGTCCGCAACACGTTGCCGGCAAAGCAGGTACGGCGTGGATGACGTGCGCGTTCATACGGGGACTCTGATCGCGGACCTCGTGCTGCCGGGCGCGGCATCGCTGAAGGAAAGGCGTCGGGCCCTGCGCTCCCTGGTGCAAAGGCTCCACAACCTCCACTTCGCGACGGCGCAGGTCGGGCCGGTCGATCTGCGGCAGCGTGTGTTTCTGGCCATCGTGGATGTCTCCGGTCAGACGGCCCAATTGCGCGAGCGGCTGGACGAGGCGGAGCGGCTAGTGTACGACTCCGAATTCGAGGTGGCGGCTCTGCATCGCGAGGCGGGCGGCTGGACGGGCAGCTCGTCACCCTGAGGCCAACCAGAGGAGGTACGCGATGCCAATCGTCGACCTCAGCCATGCGATCGTGGACGGCATGGCGCAGTACCCAGGCGACACCCCGGCCCCGCGCGTGCGCAGGCTGATGGGGTTCGCCGACGGCGGACACCAGGTCTCGGCCCTGGATTTCTCGTGCCATGTCGGCACGCACATCGACACGCCGCTGCATTTTCGGGCGGGGCAGCCCGGGCTGGAGGCAATGCCGCTGGAGCGCTTCCGGGGACGGGGTTGCGTGGTCGATGCCTGCCAGGGGATCATCCCGGCGGATGCGTTGGCCGGCCTGGACTTGGCGCCGGTCGACTACCTGATCCTGCGCACGGGCTGGGAGCGGCACTGGGGGACGCCGCAATACTACCGCGACTGGCCAACGATTTCCTGCGACTTGGCGCGCCTGCTCGCGTTGGCGGGCTTGAAGGGCGTGGGGCTGGATTCGCCCAGCTGCGATCCGCTCAACGGTAGAAACTGCCACGACTTGCTGGCCGCCGCGGGGCTGGTGAACGTCGAGAACCTGGCCAACCTGGGCGCCTTGCCCGCGGGCCTGTTCGAGTTCATGGCGCTGCCGCTCAAGCTGGCCGGCGCCGAAGCCTCGCCCGTGCGGGCGATCGCGGTTTTTTAGAACGGTCCGGCTTGCAAACCGTTGCGCGGTGAGTCATTGTCTGCGGGCCGGCCCTGGACCGGGACCGCGGACGCGGTCGCCGTGGCTCCTGCAGGAGACCCCCGCCCATGCACGACACCCCACCGGACGATTCTCCCGCGGACCAGCCATCCGCTTCGCCGTCGCCGCCGGCCGAGAAGTTGCGCGGGCTGGCGCGCACGATCGCCAAGGCGGGATGGGCGACCCGCGTCAATGCCGAGGCGATGGTGCGCGAGGGTCGCGTGCGGGTGAATGGCCGTCTGGAGCGCGATCCGCAGCTGGGCGTGAGCCCCAACGCCGACATCCGCATCGACGGCGAGCGTCTCGTCGAGGCCCCGCGCCACTATTTCGCCTGGCACAAACCCGCCCACGTGAGCGTCGGTCCGGGCGAACGGGACCGTCGTCGCGCCGCCCCTGAGGGATTGCCGACGGGGATCCCGGGCCTGCGTCCCGCCGGCCGTCTCGACGCCGAAAGCACGGGCCTGGTGCTGATCTCCAACGACGCCGCCTGGAACGCGAACGCCACCGGCGGCGCCGGTCTGGACAAGGAGTACCTCGTGCGGGTCGTCGGCGAGCTCAACGAACTGGAGCTAGGCCTGCTCACGGCGGGCATGCGCATCTCGCGTCTGGGACTCGTCAGGCCGGCGGCCGTCGGAGTCGAGGAAATGGGCGAGGGATGGACGCTGCTGCGGCTGGTCATGATCGAGGGCAAGAATCGGCAGATCCGAAGGCTCTTCTCGACGCTCCGGCACGATGTCCTGGCGCTGCACCGGATCCGCGTCGGCCCGGTCAGCCTGGGCGAATTGAGGCCCAACCAGGTGCGACCGCTGGGACCGCTCGAGATCGAGCAGATCCGTCGGGGGAATCTCAAGCGACGACGCCACGTCGCGCCGCGCCGCGAAGGCAACGGCCATGCGCCGCCGGGGGCGCCGTGAACCCGCCGCCGGCCGGGGGATTGGCGCGCGCCATGCTGCGGCCGGGCCGCGAGAAGCCGGTCTTGGGCGGGCATCCCTGGGTTTTTTCCGGAGCGCTCGAGCGCGTGGAGGGCTACCGCGCGGCGGGCGACCCATGCCAGGTCTTCGCGGCCGACGGGCGCAGTCTCGGCTTCGGCTATCTTAACGCCCAGTCGCAGATCGTCTGCCGGCTCGTCGCGTGCGACGAGCCGCCGGGGCCCGCGCTCTGGGCGAAGCGCCTGGAACAGGCGCTGGCTGCGCGCGCCCGGCTGGACCTGGCCGCCGGCGACACGGACGCCTACCGCATCGTAAACTCGGAGGGCGATTTTCTGCCGGGTCTGGTCGTCGACGCCTACGGTCCCGGGCTGGTCGTGCAGTTCCTGTCGGCGGGGATGGAGCGCTGGCGAGCGCAGATCCTCGCCCTGCTGACCGAACGCCTCTCGCCGGCGTTCATCTACGAACGCAGCGATTCCCCGCTGCGACGCGAGGAGGGTCTGGCTCCCGTCACAGGCCTGCTGGCCGGGGAGTTGCCCACGCCGCTCGTCGCGCGCGAGGCGGGCCGCGAGTTCGAGGTGGACGTGGTCGCGGGGCACAAGACCGGCCTCTACCTCGACCAGCGCGACAACCGGCTGCTGGCCGGACGGCTTGCGCGCGGCGCCTCCGTCCTGAACTGCTTTTGCTACACCGGCGGTTTCTCCGTGCACGCGGCGGCCGGCGGTGGACGCCCCGTCGTCTCGGTCGACTTCTCGCGACAGGCGATCGCGGCGGCTCGGACCAACCTGGAGCGCAACGGACAGGCCGCGGCCGCCGCGCTCTGCGAGCGCGCCGACGTCTTCCAGTACCTGCGCGGCGATAAACAGACCTGGGGCCTGATCGTGCTGGATCCTCCCAAGTTCGCGCGCCGCGAGGGCGAAGTGACGGGTGCGCTGCGCGGGTATCGCGACATCAACCGCCTCGCCATCGAGCGGTTGGCGCCCGGCGGGCACCTGCTCACCTTCTCCTGCAGCCAGGCCGTGAACATCATCGCCTTCCAGCAGGTCGTGTTCGAGGCGGCCAAGGAGATGAAGCGCGAGATGCAGGTGCTGGGTCGCCTGGGCGCCGCTCCCGATCACCCGTTCAACGCCGCGCACCGAGAAGGGGAGTACCTGAAGGGACTGTGGCTGCGCTGTGTGTCGTGAGCGCGCCGAGGCGGGCGCGGGTCACGCCGTGGAGGGACGGGCAATGCGAGCGATGGTCCTGGACAAGCCTGGCCAGCCGCTGCGCGCGGCAGATTTGCCGGTTCCCGAGCCGGGGCCCGGTCAGCTGCTGCTGCGCGTGCGCGCCTGCGCCGTCTGCCGCACGGACCTGCACGTCGTCGACGGCGACCTGAAGGAGCCTCGGCTGCCGCTGGTGCCGGGTCACGAGATCGTGGGGGAGGTCGTCGCGGCGGGCCCGGGCGCCGCGGGTCCGGCGTCGGGCGCGCGCGTGGGCGTGCCGTGGCTCGGTTGGACCTGCGGCGCATGCGAAGACTGCCGCGCCGGCCGCGAGAACCTTTGCGCGCGGGCCCGGTTCACGGGCTACCACCTCGACGGCGGCTACGCGCAGTACGTCGCGGCCGACGCCCGCTTCTGCTTCCCGATCCCTGATGGCTACGACGATGATCAGGCCGCGCCGCTGCTGTGCGCGGGGCTGATCGGCTGGCGTTCGCTGGTCGCGGCCGGCGCCGCGGCCGCCCTCGGGCTGTACGGCTTCGGGGCCGCCGCGCACATCGTCGCGCAGGTGGCGCGCTGGCAGGGACGGCGCGTGTTCGCGTTCACCAGGGACGGCGACGTCTCCGGACAGGCCTTCGCCCGCGCGCTGGGAGCGACGTGGGCGGGCGGCTCGGCGCAGCAGCCGCCGGCCCCGCTCGACGCGGCCATCATCTTCGCGCCCGTGGGTGAGCTGGTGCCGGCCGCGTTGCGCGCCGTGCGCCCCGGCGGCACGGTCGTGTGCGCCGGCATCCACATGAGCGACGTGCCGGCCTTCCCCTACGCGCTCCTCTGGGGGGAGCGCGTCGTGCGCTCCGTTGCCAACCTCACGCGCCGCGACGGAGAAGAGTTCCTGGCCCTGGCGCCGCGTGTGCCGGTGCGCACGGAAGTGACGACGTACCCGCTGGAGCGCGCCAACGAAGCGCTCGCCGATCTGCGCGACGGGCGCTTGCGGGGCGCGGCGGTGCTCGTCTGCTGAGGCAGCCCGGGGCCCGGCGGTGGGGGGCGCTCCGCGCGGGGCGAGGTCAGCTCCCGATCAACTCGTTGAACTCGGCGATCTGCCGATCCCACGCCGCCGCGACCGCGTAGGTCTCGCGCCAGAAGTCCGGATCCCACAGGCGACGCAGCTCCTCGACGGTCCGTCCCTGCTGCTCGACCCAGGTGAAGTATTTGAGGTTGTGCAGGGCCTGGCGGTCGCGGTAGCCCAATTCGCGCGTCCAGTCCGGCGTGCAGCCGAGCAGCCACCGGGCGTGGTCGGCCGCGGCCTGGTCGCGGTCGTAGTGGCCGCGCCGGTCACGCAGCTCGTGCAGTCGCGACTGGTAGAGCTCCATGGAGTCGGTCAGGGGCACGATCACGACGTCGCGCGCGTCGAGCTCGTACCAGCGCGCGAGCTTGATCGCGGCGGCGAGATTGCAGAGGCTGGAGATGCCGAGCAGGGGCAGGTTCTCGACCAGCTCGAGCGGCACGCCCGCCCGTTCGAGCGCGGTCCATCCCTCGGGTTCGTTGAACAGGCGCATGACGGCTATGCATTGTTCGTCGTCGATCGCGGCCAAAAAGTCGGTGTTGCGCACGTTGTGGATCCAGGGCACGTGCTTGTCGCCGATGCCCTCGATGCGGTGCCCGCCGAATCCGCAGCGCAGCAGGGTCGGACACTGCAGCGCCTCGACGGCGCAGATCTTCAGATCTGGGTGCCGGGATCGCAGGTGATCTCCCGCGGCGAGGGTTCCGGCCGAGCCCGTGGCCGAGACGAACGCGGCGAGGCGGTCGCGCGGGCCGGCGACTCGCCGGAAGATCGCGTCGGCGGCCTCGCCCGTGACGTGATAGTGCCAGACCGCGTTGCCGAACTCCTCGAACTGGTTGAAGATCACGCACTCGGGCCGCGTGTCTCGGATGCGCCAGCACTCGTCGTAGATCTCCTTCACGTTCGACTCGCAGCCGGGCGTGGCCACGATCTCGGCGCCGATCGAGCGCAGCCACTCGAACCGCTCGCGGCTCATCTCCTCGGGCAGGATGGCGAGCGCCCGGCAGCCGAGCAGCGCGCAATCGAAGGCGCCGCCGCGGCAGAAGTTTCCTGTGCTCGGCCACACCGCCACCTGCGCGGTCGGATCGAACTCGCCGCCGACGAGCCGCGGCACCAGGCAACCGAAGCCCGCGCCGACCTTGTGCGCGCCCGTGGGGAACCATTTGCCGACCATGCCCACGATCCGGGCCTCCACGCCGGTGAGCGCGGCCGGGAATTCCAGCCAGTTGCCGGCGTTGAACTGCCCGGTGCGCGGATCGTTGCGCCAGGTGATCCGGAAGAGGTTCAGGGGGTCCACGTCCCAGAGTCCCACGCCGGCCAGTCGCCCGCGAAGGCCGCCGGGGATCAGGTCGGGGTCGCGCAGCTGGGCCAGGGTCGGGATCACCACGCCGCGCTCGCGGCAGCGGGCGGCGGCGCGGCGGCGGACGGCGTCGCGATCGGAAGTCATGGCGGCTCCTGAAGGCCGGCGCGGGCCAGCCCGATTCTGTGTTTCCTGCCCCCGCAACGATGCTAGAATGCCGCCCGCCGGTCAACGACGGCCAGGCCGGCGCGGCGTTTTTTCCCGGAGCCGACAAGGAGTCAGAGATGCGGATCGAGACCACCGCGGAATTGGTGCAGGGCGCTTACGCGAGATCGCGGCAGCGGCTGCAGATCGTGCGCAAGCGACTCGGCCGTCCGCTGACCTATGCCGAGAAGGTCGTGTTCGGACACCTCGACGACCCGACCGCCCAGGATTTGACCCGGGGCGTGTCCATGCTGGCGCTGCGTCCCGACCGCGTGGCGATGCAGGACGCCACGGCCCAGATGGCCATCCTGCAGTTCATGCAGGCGCGCATCCCGCGCACCGCCGTGCCGACCACGGTGCACTGCGACCATCTGATCCGAGCGCACCGGGGGGCGCAGGCCGATCAGCTGGTGGCCGAGACGGAGAACCGCGAAGTCTACGACTTTCTGCGCACGGCGGCGGCCAAGTACGGCATGGGTTTCTGGAAACCGGGGTCGGGCATCATCCACCAGGTCATTCTCGAGAACTACGCCTTCCCGGGCGGCCTGATCATCGGCACCGACAGCCACACTCCCAATGCCGGGGGGCTGGGCATGGTCGCCGTGGGCGTGGGCGGGGCCGACGCCGTGGACGCGATGGTCGGCATGCCGTGGGAGGTCAAGAATCCCCAGCTCATCGGCGTGAAGCTGACGGGCGAGCCGGGCGGTTGGACCTCGCCCAAGGACGTCATCTTGAAGGTGTGCGAGATCCTCACCGTCAAGGGAGGCACGAACCACATCGTCGAGTACTTCGGGCCCGGTTCCCGCTCGATCTCGTGCACCGGCAAGGCCACCATCACCAACATGGGCGCCGAACATGGGGCGACGACCAGCATCTTCCCTTACGACGAGCGCATGGGGAGCTACCTGCGCGCGACCGGCCGCGCGGCGCTGGCCGATCTCGCCGAAGGCAACCTCGATCTGCTCGCGGCCGATCCCGAGGTCGAACGCGACCCCGCCCGATTCTACGACCGCGTCGTGGAGATCGACCTTTCCACGCTCGAACCCCACGTCGTGGGGCCGCACACCCCCGACCTGGCGCGGCCGGTCGGCCGGCTCGGCGCGGACGCTCGCGACAACGGCTGGCCGCTGGAGCTGAGCTTCGCGTTGATCGGCTCCTGCACGAACTCGTCCTACGAGGACATCGGCCGCGCCGCCGACGTCGCGCGACAGGCGCGGGCCCTGGGGCTGAAGAATCGCGTGCCGCTCATGGTCACGCCCGGCTCCGACATGATTTACGAGACGATCCGGCGCGACGGACAACTGGCCGATCTCGAGGCGATCGGGGCCGTGGTCCTGGCCAACGCGTGCGGTCCCTGCATCGGCCAATGGCAGCGCGACGACGTCAAGAAGGGCGAGAAGAACAGCATCCTCACTTCGTTCAACCGGAACTTCCCGCGCCGCAACGACGGCAACCCGGAAACCTACGCTTTCATCGGCAGCCCCGAGATCGTCGTCGCGTACAGTCTGGCTGGTCGCCTCGACTTCAACCCGGTCACCGATTCGCTGACGAACGAGAAGGGCGAGCAGGTGCGGCTGGCGACGCCGGCGCAGGCCGACGAGCTCCCGCGCCGCGGCTTCGCGCAGGGGCTCGGCGGCTACATCGAGCCCCCCGCCGACCCCAGCAGCGTCGCGGTGGTCGTGCGCGCCGACAGCGAACGCCTGGCGCTGCTCGACCCGTTCGCCCCCTGGGACGGGAAAGACTTCGTGGAACTGCCGCTGCTGATCAAGGCGAAGGGCAAGTGCACGACCGACCACATCTCGGCCGCCGGGCCGTGGCTGAAGTACCGGGGCCATTTGGATCGCATCAGCGACAACATGTTCCTGGGCGCCGTCAACGCGTTCACCGGCGAGGCCGGCAAGACCAAGAACCTGCTCAGCGGCGAAACGGGGCTTACCGTGCCGCAGGCGGCGCGTGCCTACAAGGCCGGCGGCCGGCGCTGGGTCGTCGTGGGAGACGACAACTACGGCGAGGGCAGCAGCCGCGAGCACGCGGCCATGTCGCCGCGGCACTTGGGCGCGGCCGCGGTCATCACGCGCAGTTTCGCGCGGATTCACGAGACCAATCTCAAGAAGCAAGGCATTCTGCCGCTCACCTTCGCGGATCCCGCGGACTACGAGCAGGTGCGCGAGGACGACCGCATCAGCGTGACCGGCCTGGCCGGTTTGACGCCCGGCAAGCCGGTCACGGCGCTGCTGCACCACGCCGACGGCACGACCGCCAGCATCAGCCTGAACCACTCGCTGACGGACGAGCAGATCGGCTGGTTCCGGGCGGGGTCCGCCCTGAATCGGATCAAAGAGAAAAGCCGCTAAGTCCTTCCTTCCTCCGATCCGATACCCAAGCGGGACGGACGGGCGCCGGCGGCAGGCCGGCGCCCGGCCGCCGTCGCGGCCTGTTCAGCGCGGGGGAGCCTCGTCTTCGATGTATCCGTCGAAATTGGTATGGCTTAGCCAGATCCTGACGCCGATCCTGTTCCTGGCGGCGGCGGCGACCAGCCCTGTCAGCGCCCTGCCGCCGGAGTTGGCTCCCACGCAGTACGTTCACGACACGTGGACGACGCGCGACGGCCTGCCCCTGGACATGGTGGCCACGCTCGCCTTTGGTCCGGACGGGGCGCTCTGGGCCGCCACGCAGGAAGGGATCGCGCGCTACGACGGGGCCGTGTTCACCGTCCTGGACCGGCGGTCCGATCCCCCCATCCCGACCCTGCGCTACCAGAGCATCGCGCTCGCCTCCGACGGCACGCTGTGGGCTGGAGGGCTGCAGGGACTCCTGAGACTGCGCGCGGGGACCTCCCGGACCTGGTCGGCCAAGGAGGGCTTGCCCGACGACATCGTCAACGCCGTCGCGGTCGATGGGGACGGGCTGGTCTGGGTCGGCACGAACAACGGGCTGGCGTGTTTGGCGGGCGACCAACTGATCCGCTACGGCACCGCTGACGGCCTGCCCTCGCTCATGATCTACGCCCTGCACGTCGATCCCCACGGCTATCTCTGGATCGGCACCGGCGGCGGTCTGGCCCGGCGCGACGCGGGCGGCTTCCGGGTCTGGCGCGTCGCCGACGGGCTGCCGCACGACACCGTGCGCGCGCTGACGTCCGGGCACGACGGCTCGCTCTGGATCGGCACGCTCGATGGCGTGGGTCGCCTGCGTGCCGGACAGTTTCGCAACTGGCGCGTCGCCGACGGTCTGCCCGCGGCCACCGTGGTCGCGCTGGTGGAGGATCGCGACCGCACCCTCTGGCTCGGCACCGAGGGGGCCGGCCTGGCGCGTCTGCGCGACGGCCGATGCGAGCCCGTGCGCCTCGGCGATCGTCTGGACCAATCATCCGTGCTGAATCTGCTCGAGAGCCCGGAGGGCGACATCTGGATCGGAACGTTCGGCGACGGGCTGCACCGCCTGCGCGCGGGGGCGTTCGTGACCTGGTCGGCGGCCGAGGGGTTGGACGACGATTCGGTGACCGCCGTTCTGGCGACCAGCGACGGCTCCGTGTACGCGGGAGGAAGAGGCCGGCGCCTGAACCGCTGGCGCGAAGGCCGGATCGAACAGATCGACGCGCGACAGGGCCTGGATTCCGGCTTCATTTCCAGCCTGTTCGAGGACCGCCGCGGCGCGATCTGGATCGGCACCAACCACAGCCTCTATCGCTACGATGGCGATCGCGCCACGCCCGTGCGCCTTCAGTCCGGCGAGGAGTTGGAACAGGTGCGCTGCGTTTTCGAGGATCGCAGCGGTCGCTTCTGGTTCGGCACCAAGGGCCAGGGGTTGTACCGGCTGAGCGCGGGCCGGATGGAGCGCGTCACCGCGCGGGACGGCTTGGCCAGCGACATCGTGCGGGGCGGCATCGTCGCCGACACGGACGGGCGCGTCTGGGTCGGCACCGACGGCGGCGTCAGCCGCTTCGGCGTGGACGGCATCGAGAATTTCGGCGTGGAGGATGGGCTGCCGGCCGCCTGCGTCCTGGCCCTGTACGCCGACGGCGACGGGGGCGTCTGGATCGGAACGGTCAGCGGCCTGGCGCGCTGGCGGGATGGACGATTCTCGCCCCTGACGACCACCCACGGCCTGCACGACAACCTCATCATGGGAATCATCGAGGACGGCAACGGCTGGATCTGGCTGACCTCCAATCGCGGCGTGGCGCGGGCGCGCAAAACGGATCTGGACGCGCTCGCCGACGGATACATCCCGCGCGTCGTTTGCGACGTGTTCGGGCGCCCGGACGGGATGAAAACGGCGGAGTGCAATGGCGGCACGCAACCGGGCGCCGCTCGCGACGCGAAGGGACGGCTCTGGTTCGGGACGAATCTGGGGCTGACAAGCGTCGATCCGCGGGAGATCCCTCCCCTGCCCAGAACGCCTGCCGTCAGGATCGGGCGCGGGCTCATCTCGGACGTGGCGATCGATCTGTCGACCGCGACCGTCGCGCCTCCGGGCAGCGGCAAAATCGAGTTCCACTACGGCGTGGTCGATTTTCGCGCCGCCGACCTGATCCGCTTCCGCTACCGCCTCGTGGGCTACGACGACCAGTGGCAGGCGGCGGGCAACCGGCGGGCCGCCTACTACACCAACATCCCGCCCGGCCGCTACCGCTTCGAGGTGCAGGCGAGCAATGCGCGAGGAGAATTCGGCGAGCAGGCGGCGACCTACGCCTTCGTGCTGCGGCCATTCTATCATCAGACCTGGTGGTTCCAGTCGCTCCTGGTGGCGGCGCTCGTCGCCTCGGTCATGGGCTTGTTCCGCTGGCGCGTGCGCACCATGCGCGCCCGCCATTCGGCGCTGGAGCGCCTCGTCCGGGAGCGTACCCGCGAGCTGCAGGCCGCGAAGGAGGAGGCGGAACAGGCCTCGCGCGCGCGAGGCGAGTTTCTGGCCAACATGAGCCACGAGATCCGCACTCCCATGAACGGCATCCTGGGCGTGGCCGAACTCGTGCTCGACTCCGACCTTGTGCCTGAACAGCGCGAGCATCTCGAATTGGTGCGAGCCTCCGGGCAGTCCCTGCTGCGGCTCATCAACGACATTCTCGATTTCTCCAAAATCGACTCGGGTCGCTTCGAGCTGGATAACACCGCGTTTTCCCTGCACGCGCTCATCGAGGATGTCGTGAAGCTGTTCTCACTGCGCGCGCAGCAGAGCGGCGTCGCCCTCCATGCCGAGATTTCACCGGACGTCCCGGGTTGGCTGGCAGGAGATCCGATCCGCCTGCGCCAGGTTCTGCTGAACCTGGTCGGCAACGCCTTGAAGTTCACCGAGACCGGCGATGTCGTCCTGCGGGTGGACATCGCGGCCGAGCCATCGCCCGCCGAGGGGAGGGGCGCCGGGGATGGTGATCTCTTGCCGATACGATTCGCCGTGCACGACACCGGCATCGGCATTCCGGCCGACAAGCGGGAAGCCATCTTCGAGGCGTTCCGCCAGGCGGACGGCTCGACGACCCGCCGCTTCGGCGGGACGGGTTTGGGCCTGACGATCTCTTCGCGGCTCGTGGAGCTGATGGGGGGGCGTTTGGGCGTGGAAAGCGAGGTCGGGCGCGGCTCGACTTTCCATTTCACGGTGCTCTTCGCGCCGGCGCCGACCCCGGCCGCAGCGCCGGCGCCGGCCCGGCCGGCGACGGGGGCGGAGACTCTCCCCGCGGGTCTGGCGGTGCTGGTCGCCGAGGACAATTCGGTCAACCAGCTGCTCGTGAGCCGCTTGCTGGAGCGGGCCGGTTGCCGGGTCGCCGTCGTGGAAAACGGCGAGCGGGCCCTGGCCGTCCTGGCGCAGGACCGCGTGGACGTCGTGCTCATGGATGTCCAGATGCCGATCATGGACGGGCTGAGGGCCACCGCCGAGTTGCGCCGCCGCGAGGCAGGGACGGCCGGGCACACTCCCGTCATCGCGCTCACGGCCCACGCCATGACGGGCGACCGAGACCGTTGCTTGGAGTCGGGCATGGACGGCTATGTCTCCAAGCCGGTGAACCGGGACGAACTCTTCCGGGCGATCAGGGCGGTTCTGCGCGAGCCGGCGGCGATCTGAGCCGCCCCCCCGATTCCCCGCGCTCCCTAACGCTGCCGCGCGCGACGCCATCGCCGGTTGCCTGCCGGACCTTTCTGCGCTAATCATGGCCGAGGTTCTGACCGGTGCCGCGCGCGCCGCTCCTGGAGGGGGTCGATGGATCCGTGTATCCCGAACTCGTGGTCATGGCGGCCGGCGTGGGTTCGCGATTCGGCGGGCTCAAGCAGATCGAGCCGGTCGGGCCCGGCGGCGAGAAGCTCGTCGACTACTCCATTTTCGACGCCCTGAGGGCCGGCGTGGAAAGAGTCGTCTTCGTGATCCGGCGCGAGATGGAGTTCGATTTCCACGCGCTGATCGGGGCGCGTTTCGCAGCCCGCGCCGAAGTCGTTTATGCCCACCAGGAGTTGGACCATGTTCCGGCCTGGTTCTCGGTGCCGCCGCAGCGGTGCAAACCGTGGGGCACGGCCCACGCCATCCTCGCGGCGCGCGACCGCGTGCGCGCCCCGTTCATGGCGATCAACGCCGACGACTTCTACGGGGCCGCCGCCTTTGCCCGCGCGGCGACTTTCCTGGCCGAACCGGCGCCCGCCGACGCGGAGCGCTGGTGCATGGTGGGTTACCGGCTCGCCCGCACCCTGTCCGAACACGGCACGGTGTCGCGCGGCGTGTGCGATGCCGGGCCGGATGGCCTGCTGCGCGGCATCGTCGAGTGCGCGTCCCTGGCGCCGCGCGACGGGGGCGCCGTGGAAAGCACGTCCGATGGAGGCGGGCGCCTGCTGGCGGGCGACACGACGGTCTCGATGAATTTCTGGGGCTTCCGCCCGTCCATCTTCGACCATCTCGACCACAGGTTCGAACGCTTCCTGCGGGAGCGAGGCGACGACCCGAAAAGCGAGCTGTACATACCCACCGTCGTGAACGAATTGATCGCCGCGGGCCAAGCCGAGGTTCGCGTGCTCGACACGCCGGACCCGTGGTTCGGCATGACGTATCGCGAGGACCGCCGCCACGTGGCGCAGCAGCTTCAGGCAATGACGAACGTCGGTGTTTACCCCAATCCGCTGTGGGAGGTATCCAGATGACCCTTTTGTTTGCCAGCGGTCGGCCTGGACGCCGCGTGGCGGCGGCCGTGCTCTGCGGCCTCGCGCTCGGGGCGCTCGCCAACGTCGCCGTGGCGATCGCATCGCCGGCGGCTGCCTCCGGGCCCGAGGTGCGGGAGCACGTGCTGTCCAACGGCATGAAATTCCTGCTCGTGCCGCGGCACCTCGCCCCGACCGTCGCGGCCGGCTGGGTGGCCCGCGTCGGCTCGGTCAACGAGCGCCCGGGCATCACGGGCATCTCGCACCTCTTCGAGCACATGATGTTCAAGGGGACGAGGACCATCGGCACCCGCGACTACGCCCTGGACGAACGGCTGATCGCCGAACAGGAAGCGCTGCAGGAGCAGATGCGGGCCGAGATGAGCGCGCAGCGCCTGGCGCTGCGACGTGGTGAGATAGACGAGATAGCCAGTCCGGAGGCGAAAACGCCGCGATACCGCGCGCTGGAGGCCAAATTCGATTCGCTGGTCGCGGCGCAGCGGGAGAACATGATCAAGAACGAGTTCAACCTCGTGCTGCAGAAGAATGGGGCCACCCGCATCAACGCGTTCACCAGCGAAGACATGACGTTCTACTTCTGGAGCGTGCCGGCCAACAAACTGGAGCTTTGGTTCTGGATGGAGTCGGACCGTCTCATGAACCCCGTTTTCCGCGAGTTCTACTCCGAGCGCGACGTGGTGTACGAGGAGCGGCGGCTGGGCGTGGAGTCCACGCCGTTGGGCAAGTTCCGGGAGTCGTTCGACGCGATGTTCTGGGACGCCAGTCCGTACACCTGGTCGGTCATCGGTTACGCCAGCGATCTGCCGTTCATCACGAAGGCTCAGGCCGATGAGTATTACGCGTTCTACTACGCGCCGAACAACATCTGCGCCGTGCTCGTGGGCGACTTCGATCCCGAGCAGGCCCTCGAGCTGGCGGAGAAATACTTCGGCCGCATTCCGCGCGGCGCTAGGCCGGTGCCTGAGATGATCACGATGGAACCGCGCCAGCCGGCGGAAAAGCGCTTCCGCGCCGCCGCCGAAACCAACCCCGCCGTGACCGCGAGATGGCACACCGTGGCGCGAGTTCACCGCGACGTGCCGGCGCTCGAAGTTCTGGCCGAGTTGCTCAACGGCGACACCGGCCGCTTGAAGCGCAATCTGGTGCTCGGCCAGGGGATCGCCACGAGCGCGCGCGCCGCGCAGGACGCGCGCAAGTATGAGGGCATGTTCGAGATCGAGGCGGATTGCAAGGACGGGCACGCGCCGGAGGATCTCGAACTGGCCTTGCACGGCGAACTTGAAAGACTGCAGCGGGAGACGGTCGGCGACGACGAGTTGCAGAGCGTCAAGAACCGCTACCTGACCCGCACCTACCGGCAGCTCGACAACGGCTTCTTCCTGATGCTGCGCTACGGCGCGGCGGAGGCCCTGGGTTCCTGGCGCGACGCCGACCGCATCGATCGCGAGATCCAGGCGGTGAGCGCGCGCGACGTGCAGCGCGTCGCGCAGCAGTACTTCAGGCCGGAGAACCGCGCCGTCGCGATCTGGACCCGCGCCGCGGACGCCACGCCGGAGGATCCGGCGTTGGCGGGCCTGCCGCCCGAGGCCAAGACCATGGTGCAACGCTCGCTGGCGAGGTTGGACGGCCTGACCGAAGCCGCGCAGGTGCAGGACATGATCGGCAGGCTGGAGTCGATGGGCGGACAGCTGCCGCCGCAGTGGAAGCCGGCGATGGACTACGTGCGTGGCAAGGCGCAGCAAAAGCTGGCCGAGCTGCAGGGGGCGGACAAGTGATGCGAGGGAGGTCGGACATGATCGGCAGGCACGAGCTCCGGAGCGCGGCCGCGACGTTTCTCGCGATCGCCGCCCTGCTCCTCGTCATGACGGCGTCGGCCGCGGGTCAGCTGCCTGGCCGGCCCGAGGACATAAAGTTCCCTGATCTAAAGTACGACCCGCCCAGGGCGGCGGACTACCGGGTGACGCTCAAGAACGGCATGGTCGCCTACCTCGTGCCCGACCGCTCGCTGCCGCTGGTGACCGTGCACGTGCTGATGCGGCTGGGGCCCGATCTCGATCCGTCCGGCAAGGACGGGCTGGGAGAGATCATGGTCGCGCAGCTCACGCGCGGCGGCGCCGGCGGCATGACGGCCGAACAGCTCGAGGATCGCGTGGCGGCGCTCGGCGCGACGCTCGACGCGCAGATGGGCGGGGGCGGGCGCGGCATGATGGGCATGGGCGGCGTGCCGATCGGCCCGGCCGAGTCGCGCGTCTCGCTCAATCTGCTGGCCAAGGATCTCGACGCGGGGCTGGACCTGCTTACGGCCTGCTTGAAGACGCCGGCCTTCCAGGAGGATCGCCTGCAACTGGCCAAGGAGCAGGCGATCCAGCAGATGAAGGAGCGCAACGACGACACCGGCGGCATCGAGCGCCGCGAGTGGAGTCTGCTGATGCGCGGGCCGGATCACTGGTCCAATCGCTGGACGACGCAGGCGTCCGTTGCCGGTCTCTCGCGCGACGACCTGATCGCGCAACACCGCCGCTTCGTGGGCGTGAAGAATTTCCTGATCGCCGCGGCCGGCGACTTCGAGCGTGCCGCGCTCGTGAAGGCGCTCGAGAAGGCCTTCGCGGGCTGGCCCCAGCCCGGAGAGCGGCCCGGGCCGCCGGCCGCGCCGGCCGCGCCGCCGGCGCCCGGCTGGTACGTCGTGGACAAGGACGTGAACCAGGCACGCGTGTCGTTCGGTCTCCCGGCGCTGGACCGCTACGACCCGGATTTCCACGCCGCGCTGGTCATGAACGACATCCTGGGCGGCGGCGGCTTCACCTCGCGGCTGGTCAACCGGATCCGCTCGGACGAAGGTCTGGCCTACTCGGTCAGCTCTCGCTTCGAGGGCGGCGTCTACTACCCCGAGCCGTGGCGTGTCGCGTTCCAGACCAAGGTCCGCTCCACGGCGTTCGCGATCCAGTTGGCGATGACCGAGATCGAACGCATGCGCGGCGAGTTGGTGGACGAGGCGGCGCTCCAGAACAGCAAGAACAAATTCATCGAGTCGCTGCCCGCGGGCTTCGAAACGGCCGGCGCGATCGCCGGCGCGCTCGCGGCCGAGGAACTGACGGGCCGCTACCAGCGCGACCCTCAATACTTCGCCAAATACCGCGAGCGCATTCGCGCGGTCACGGCCGCCGATGTCCAGCGCGTCGCGCGCCGCCTGCTGGACCCGGCGCATTTCGCGTTCCTGGTCGTGGGCAAGGTCGACGACGTGCTGTTGGGCGACCCCAAACACGACGTCACGTTCACCGGGCTGGCGGGCGGGGAACCGACGCGGCTGCCGCTGCGCGATCCCCTGACGATGCAGCCGATGAGACCGTAAACGGCCAGCGTCGGGCAGAGAGACGGGCCCCGGACGACCGGGGCCCGCGTCATGCCGCCCAAGCGACGAGGCGCCTACTCCTTCTTGGGCTTCCAGACCGTCCAAACCTTGCCGACCAGATCGGGCCCGGGCTTGAGCGTGGGGTCGCCCGGGCGCCAGCCGGCCGGAGTGGCCTCGGTCCCCTTCGTCTTGGCCACGTGCTGGAATGCCTGGACCTGGCGGGTCAACTCGGCGAAGTTGCGGCCGACGGGGGGCGTGAGCACCTCCATGGCCTGGATCACGCCGTCGGGGTCGATCAGGAAGCGGCCGCGGACATCCACGCCCGCCCCCTCGTCGTACACCCCATAGGCGGCGCCGATGCGCCCGCCGGCGTCGGAGAGCATCGGGAATGGCACCCCGCCGGGCACCATCTTGGAGAGTTCCTCTTCCTGCCAAATCTTGTGCGTGAAGCGGCTGTCCGCGCTCATGGCGAGGACCTGGACGCCCAGCTTGACCAGCTGATCGTGATTGGCGGCGACCGCCGCCAGTTCGGTCGGTCAGACGAACGTGAAGTCGCCCGGGTAGAAGCAGAGCGTCACCCACTTTCCCCGGTAATCCGACAGCTTCACGCTGGTGAAGCCGCCGTCGACGTAGGCGTTGGCCTCGAAATCCGGCGCGGGTTTGCCGACCATGACCTGCATGCGGGGCACCTCCTTCGTGGATCCCTCTGGCGCCGCCGCGGCGGGCGTCGCCGGCGTCAGCACGCCCTTGGCGGGCGCCGCGCACCCCTGGGGCTTGTCGCTCATGCGGGATCGCCTCCCTTCCCGGTGGAAAACGCGCGAGCGGCGGCACATCCGCCCGCGCGGGCATCGTACGGCTTGCGAACCGACCCTGCCACTGCTCTCGAGGGTCCGGCCGCTCGTCAGCGCGGGCCGAAGCCGTCGCGCCAGCGCAGGATGCGCGCCGGATTGCCCGCGACGACCGCGCCCGGCGGCACGTCCTTCGTCACGACGGAACCGGCGCCCACGATCGCGTCGTGCCCGACGGTCACCGGCAGGATCGTGCAGTTGGAGCCGAGGCTTGCGCGGTCCTCGATGACCGTGCCCTTCCAGACCGCCTTGTCGGGCTGCGGCGGGTAGACATCGTTGATGAACATCACGCCGTGGCCGACGAACACGTCGTCGCCTACCGTGACCATGTCGCAGATGAACGTGTGGCTCTGAACGCGCGTGCGATCGCCAATCCTGGCGCCGGCCTGGATCTCGACGAAGCAGCCGATCATCGAGTCGCGACCGATCTCGCAACCGTAGATGTTGACGTAATTCCAGATCTTGGTGCCCTCGCCGATCTTGCAGTCGCGGATGATCTGCTTGTCGTTCACGGGATAATCCATCGGTCGCCCTCCGGGAGCGGGTCGGAAGTCGGCGGGTCCGGGCGTGCCGGTGCCGGCGCGGCAAAGGTAATGCGTGACGATCCTGAAGGCGAACCCGGAATCGGCGAGGGCCGGCGAGGGGTTGCGCGAAGGCCGGGCGCTCCCTGCGGGAACGCCCGGCCCGACCAGGCTCTGAAGAGTCTCGCCTACTGCACGAGGATCATCTTGCGGTTGAAGACGCGATCGTCGGTCTCGAGGCGGTAGAAGTACACGCCGGAGGCCGCGCGACCGCCTTCGTCGACTCGGCCGTCCCAGATCTCGCGGTGGAAGCCCGCCAGGAGCGGCTGGTCAACGAGAGTGGCCACGACGCGTCCGCGCACGTCGAAGATCCGCAGGCGGACATGCGCCTCGCGCGGCACGTCGAAACGGATCGTGGTCTGCGGGTTGAAGGGATTCGGGAAGTTCGGGTGCAGGGCGAACTCCTTGGGGGACGCCGGGACGTTCAGGTACTTGGCCAGACCGCCAGTGATGCTGAGCGTGTAGGTGGCCATGGCGCCGCTGTAGCCGTTCACGCGCAGGTAGTAACGCCCCGCGGTCGCGCTGTAGCTGCCGACTTCGGGGTTGCTGGTCGTGTAGCCGCGTGCGACCTCGGTCAGGCTCGAGTTGTAGAGGAACCAGTCGAGATCGGCGGTGCTGCCGATCTGCAGCGAGATGTTGACCGTGCCGGCCGTGGCCACGTCGAAGTAGAAGTAGTCGTTGTCCGTGCTGGTCGAGACCGCCCCGGTCACGTTGACGCCCGTGCCGACCGGGCCGTCGGCGGCGGTCGAGGACTCGTTCGGCTCGCTCTCGGCCGTGATGTACGTGGTTCCGGCCACCGCGGCCACGCTGACGTCGTCGAAGCACATGCCGTCGCTGGTGATCGGGTAGTTGTCGTACTGCTGGAACTTCACGACGAACGTGCTCGTCAGCGACAGCCCGGCCGTGGCGGCCAGCGCGTCGAGGTCCAGGCTCCGCAAGTACCAGACGTTGTTCGTGGTCGTGCCGCCGTCCAGGTTGTGGACCTTGACGAAGCTGGTCCCGCCGTTGTTGGAGAAGAAGACGCCGTCCTGGGTGTGGGTCTCGTCGCCGATGTCCTTCCACCAGAAGGAGAGCGCGACCTGCGTCTGGCCCGTCAGGTCGAGGCGCAGCCAGGCCTCGTTCTGGACGTAGGTGCCGCTGGTCGAGACGTCCATGGTCATGTGATAGCTGCCGGAGTGCGGCGTGTTCGCCGTCGTGATCAGGATCCGTCCCGTCGTGCCGGACGACTGTTTGGTCCAGTACTGGTCGAAGGCGCCGCCCTCGAAGCCGAAGCTGTACGGCAACGCGGCGTAGGCGGCCGGCGTCGTGATCGTGAAGTTCGCGTTGCTGATGTCCGAGACCGCGGCGTCCGCCGCGTCGGTCACGCGCACGCGCCCCTGCGTGGTGGCGGTCGAGGGGACGGTCCAGGCGTGGCTGCCGTCATTCGTCGTGGAAGACGTGATGACCGTGTACGTGGAGCCGCCGTTCGTCGAGTACTCGATCTTCACGTTGGCGATGGTGCCCGTGGAGGTCCAAGTGATGTTGGTGCTCGACCCGGCCGCGAGGCTCTCGCCGCCGTTGGGCGCCGTCACGGTCACCGTGTTGGTGGGCACCGTGCCGGCGCCGACCGCCGCCGCGGCGTCGACCATGCCGTAGCCGGCGTAGCGGTCCCAGCCGACGCCCGACTCGACGCTGGTCACGTCCTGGGCCGTGCCGACGAGCTGGGCGCGTATCTGCGCCGGCGTCCAGGTCGGGTTCTTCGACTTGATCAGCGCGCAGACGCCAGCGGCGTACGGCGTCGCGCAGGAAGTGCCGTTGAACCACATCTCGTAATCGGTGCTCGTGTAGCCGCCCGTGCCGCCGATGTCGGTGGTGGGCAGAATGGTCGGCGCGATCACGTCCACGGCGCCGGCCGCGTTGGCGGTCGTCACGCCGTAATTCGAGCCCCACCAGCGCTCGCCGTCGCAGGTGTAGCCGTTGGGATCGGTGTAGACGCCAGAGTTGACCTCCGAGGAAAGGCTGCTGCTGCGCTTGCGCTCGCCGCAGGGCGAGGCGGCGCCCACGCCGATCACATAGGCGTTGATCGCCGGGTAACTGATGGTGCTGGCGTTCTCGTTGCCGGTCGCGGCCAAGATCGTGCAACCGGCGTTGTAGGCGTAGAGGATGGCGTTGTCCGTGGCGGCGTCGCTGGAGATCGCGGCGCCGAGGCTCATGCTGACGACGTCGGCGCCGTTGTCGGCCGCGTAGTAGAGCGCGTTCTGGATGGCCGAGAAGTACATGCTGCCCGCACTGTTGGCGACCTTGAGGGGCATGACGCTGCAGCCGGCCGCGATGCCGTTGGCGCCGATCCCGTTGTTCACCTTCGAGGCCGCGACGCCGGCGCAGCAGGTGCCGTGGCCGGCCTGCGAGCTGTTGTCGTCGGGATTGCTGTCGTTGTCGCCGTAATCGTATCCGGTCACCAGGCGCAAGTCGGGGTGGTCGATGTCCACCCCCGAGTCGATGATCGCGACGATCGTTCCCGCGTCGCCGTAGGCCTGCGTGCCGTCCCAGGCCGCCTGGGCGTTGGCGTCGAAGCCCACCGTCCCGACCGGCGTGCCGTTCTCGTGCGAGTACGTGGCCCAATCGTAGGACAGAAGTTGCGCCGTGTTGTTGTGCCCCCAGTGGCTGGCGTAGAGCGGGTCGGTGGGCACGGCCGCCGGGTAGGCGCGCCAGTCGGGCGACGCGCTCTCCACGTGCGGGTCCGCCAAGTAGCGCGCGACCAGGGCCAGGATGTCGGAGTCCGGCGGCACCTCCAGGAGGAACCAGCGGTCCACCCCGATGCTGGCGGCCAGGTCGGCGCGGGCCGGCGCGGCGTAGGGCCGCACCAGCCGGCGCACGCCCGCGCTGCGGCCGATGGCGTCGAACGAGGCGAGGCCGGTGATCGCGTCGCGGCTGGCCGCGCCCCTTTCCCACGCGAGGTTCAGGGTCATGCCGCGGGCGGCGTCGGGCGTGAGCTTGACGAGGAGCCGGTCCGGCGCCCAGGCCGGTCCGTCGAGCTGGGATCCCGTCGTGTCGTCTAGCCGCGGCGCAATGGCCGCGGCGAGCGCGGGCACCAGCATCGCGACGGACAACAGACACAGCAGGAGGCGGAAACGCGCACGTTTCATCGGGGGTTCCTCCGGTCTTGGGTTTGGCTGTTGGGACGCTGGCCAGTTTGAGGGGGGGATTATAGCGCGCGAGCGCGCGCCGCGTGCAAGTCCTGATCGCGGTGACTTGTCCGGCCGGCCGCTCGATGCTACACTGCCGGCCTTTCCGGGGAGGTCTCATGGCCGACACGAACGCCGCCCGCCGCCCCATCCCGCCGCGATACCGCTGGATCGTGCTCGGGGCGATGAGCCTGATCTGCTTCGCGCAGTACTTCATCTACGACTCGATCACGCCGCTGGGCACGATGCTGCAGGAGCAGCTCGGGTTCTCGAACGAGAACTACGGCCTGCTGTTCTCCGCCTATTCGGCGGCGAACGTCTTCCTGCTGATGGTGCTGATCGCCGGCGTCCTGACCGACCGGTTGGGCCTGAAGCTGTCCGGCATCCTCTACGGCTTCCTCTGCTTCCTCGGCGCGCTGCTGACCGCCATCGGCGCGTGGGGCGACCTGCCGCGCGTGCTGGGGCCCCTCTACGGCTGGCTGCGCGACGGTTTCCTGCCCGCCTGGAGCCCCGAGCTGAAGGTGATGCTGCTCGGCCGCGTCATCTACGGCGTGGGAGCGGAGGCGATCCTGCTGGTCAACAACAAGGTCCTGGCCCGCTGGTTCAGCGGCAAGGAACTGGCCTTCGCCTACGGTCTGAACCTGACGATCATGCGCCTGGGCACCTTCCTGGCGCTCAATCTGCAGGCGCGCGCCGCCGGCTGGTTCGGTCTCCAGGGCGCGCTCTGGTTCGCGGCGCTGGTCATGGGAATCGGTTTCCTCACCTTCTTCGGCTACCTTGCGCTCGAACGCGCGGCGCGAGGGCGGCCGGGGGCGCCCGGCGGCGAGGCGGGCGGTTTGGCGTCGGAAGAGCGTTTCGTGCTGCGCGAGGCCTTCACCTTCGACGCGGCCTTCTGGTACATCGCGCTGCTGTGCGTCACGTTCTACTCCGCCGTGTTCCCGTTCATGTCGTTCGCGCCCGCGCTGCTCGAGCGCAAGTTCGGCTACGCGCCGGCCACGGCGGGCAGCTTCTCCTCGGCCATCATCCTGGGCACGATGATCTTCACGCCGATTCTGGGCTGGTTCGTGGACCGCAGGGGGAAGCGCGCGACGCTGATGATTGCCGGCGCGCTGCTGCTGGTGCCGTGCCACCTCATGCTGGGTCTGACCAGGATCTGGCCCGTGATCCCGCTCTTCCTGATCGGGGTAGCCCTGTCGCTCGTGCCGGCCGCCCTGTGGGCCGCGATTCCGATGCTGGTGCCGCAGCGCAACCTGGGCACGGCCTTCGGCGTCGTGGGCTGGGTCCAGGGTTTTGGGCTCTGGGCCTTCCCGATGATCGCCGGCAAGCTGGCGGACGCTCGCACGGTGAAAACCGTCGTGGACGGACACGAGACGATCCAGAGCGTGGACTACACGGGCATGATGCTGATGTTCGCCGGCGTGGCCGCGACGGGCCTGCTTTTCGCCGTTCTGGTCAAGATCGCCGACGCCCGCCGGCGCGACGGCGTGAGCATCGAGAAACCGATGTTAGGCTAGCGTCCGTCGCGGTCGTGTCGTAGGCTGGGCGTCGGCGCGCCGTGGTCGCGACGCGAAGGGCGGCGCTGCCGCGAGAGGGAAGAGCGGTCGCGGCCGCTCGCCCCGGCTCTACGAACGGAGAGACCATGTCCAAGCGCTGGGAATGCGAGGTCTGCGGGTACGTTCACACCGGCAAGCAGCCGCCTGAGGAGTGCCCGATCTGCGGCGCCACCGCCGAGGAATTCACCCGCGCCGACGAAGAGGCGACCGAGCACTGACCGGGTGCGTCGCCGCGCCCGACCGACGGTCGCCGACTTGACGGGCGCGGACTTGCCACCTCCGGGATCGTGCGATCCCCGCGGAAAGGATGGCCATGCAAGACGATCACGGCGCCGCTGCCCCGTCGCCGCAGAAGTTCCCGCGCGCTTTCTGGACCGCCAATCTGACCGAGCTGTTCGAGCGCGCAGCCTACTACTCGATGGCCAGCTTCGTCGTCATCTACCTCGGGCGACTCGGGCTGGGCGAGTACTGGCCCAGCAACCTGAACGGGACCTTGTGGTTCCTGGTCTATTTCCTGCCCATCCTGTCGGGCACGATCGCCGACCAGGTCGGGTTTCGGAAATCCCTGCTCGTCGCCTTTGTGCTGCTTGCGGGCGGCTACTTCATGATGGGATACCCCGTCTGGTTCGGCGGGCAGACGCTCGCCCCGGTCGTGTCGAGCGAAATGACAGCCGGGCGCGATGTGCTGTGGCCGGTGCTGATTGCCATCGTCCTGATCGGCATCGGCGGTTCGGTCATCAAGCCGTGCATCAGCGGAACCGTACAGAAAACCCACGCGGGTCGCGCGACGCTCGCCTTCGCCATCTTCTACATGGTGATCAACATCGGTTCGGTCGTCGGCCGCGTCGTCGCTTACTATGTGCGACACTACTACGACAACCTGAGCTTCATTTTCGCCGTGGCCGCGAGCGCCGCCGTGGTCGCCTTCTTCGTCGTGCTCCTGCTGTATCGAGATTGCGACGCGCCGGCCGGCTCGCCCGCCAAGCCCAAGAAGTCGCCGGGCCAGGTCCTGTTGAACATGATCCTCGTGCTGCGCAACAGGCGTTTCGCGCTGTTCCTGCTCGTCTCCTCCGGCTTCTGGTTCCTTTACAACCAAGTCTACAACGTCCTGCCGCTCTACGTGAAGCGAGTGGTCGAGACGGATCCCGCGATGGACCTGTACACGGCCGCCAACCCCATCACGATCGTCTGCTTCCAACTGCTGATCACGAAGCTGTTCGGCAAGATGCGGCCGATCCGCTCGATCGTGGTCGGCACGATCATCATCGGCCTGTCGATGGTCATCAACCTCGTGCCGATCTGGCTGGCCGGTGGGGTGCGCGTCCTGGCCCTGAACTGGCTGCCGATCGGCTCCCTGTTCATCGTGCTGACCGTGTCGCTGATCGCCTTCGGCGAACTGTTCACGTCGCCACGCACGTACGAGTGGATCGGGGCGCTGGCCCCCAAGGGCCAGGAGGGCCTTTTCCTGGGCTACGCCAACCTGCCCATGGCCATCGGCTCGCTGGTGGGCGGGCCGGTGGGGGCCGCCATCTTCAACGAGATCATGGCGGCCGGAGCCGTGGAACGTCCCGACGGGCTGCTCGAACTGCAGCCCAGCGCCGCCACCGCCGGCTGGCTCGTGCTGATGGCGATCGGCTTCGCCTCGGCTTTCAGCATGTGGCTGTACAATCGCTGGCTCGAGAAGCAGCCGGCGCCGTAGCGAGAGCGATGGCACGCAACCGGAACGCCGACGAGGGCAGCGATTCGCTTGTGAAGCACGCGCGGCAGCGCCTGCTGCTGAACGAGCTCAAAGACCGTTCGCTCTGGTGCGTGCGGGTCCGTTGGTGGGTGCCGCCGGGCGTCGCGGCGGGCGTCGCGATCGGCCGCGGGCTCGAGATCGACCTGCCCGTGCTGCCCCTGCTGGGGGTGGCGCTCCTCATCCTCGGCTACAACCTGTTCTTCGCGCGCTGGCACCGGCGGTTCGCGCACGAACCGGCGATGCAATACGAGGAGTTGCTGCGCGCCTTCACCCGCTGGCAGGTCGTGTGCGATTTCGCGGCCATGTTCCTGGTCGTGCACTTCACGGGCGGGGGCGCCAGCCCGTTCGTCTTCTTCTTCGTCATCCACATCATCTTTTCGTCCATCCTGCTCCGACACGGCACCGCCCACGCTTTCTCCGCGGCCGCCGCCCTGGGCATGGGGCTGCTCACCGCCGCCGAGCACGCGCGATGGCTGCCCAGCCATCCCTTGCTGTTTCGTGGCGCCGTGCCGGTCACGCTGACCGGCCAGGCGCTGCCTTGGGTCATCAGCTGGGGTTTTTTCGCCGCCTCGGTGCTCGTGGCGTCGTGGACCACGACGAGCATCATGGAGCTCGTGCGGCGTCGCATCTGGCACCTGGCCGAGCTGAGCGAGACCGTGCTCATGCTCAACACGCGCCTGCAGTCGCTGCACACGATCACGCAATCGATCGTCGCGAGCCGGAAGCTGGACGAGGTTCTCTCCCTGCTCTGCACGGAATTGAGCCGCGTGCTCGAGGTGCAGGGGGTCTCGATCAAGCTGCTCAGCGAGGACGGCGCCACCTTGCGCTACACGGCCGCGCACGGTCTGCCTTCGACCGTGACGCCGGGGCGCGAGATCGACGTCGCCCGCAGCCCGCTCAATCTGCGCATCATGCAGAACGAGCCGTTCGCGGCGGGACGCGTGACCCAGGACGAACTCCTGCAGCTGGGGGAGGAGTTCCGCGCGCATCACGTGCAGTCGGTGCTCTTCGTGCCGATGCGCAGAGGCGATCACATCGTGGGGATCCTCGGCGCCTATGCGCGCGAGCCGGAGCGGTTCCGGCGCGACGACGTCGACTTCATGCGCGTGGCGGCCGAGCTGGCCGCCCTCGCGCTCGACAACGCCGCCGCCTACGAGGCGGTGGAGACGGTGAGTCGCGAGCGCGAGCAGTTCCTGTACCGCGTCGCGCACAACCTGAGGGCGCCGCTGGCCGCGATGGTCAGCATGATCACCGTCATCCGCGACGGCTACGTGGGAGAGCTGAGCGCCAACCAGCGCGAGTACCTCTCCCGCGTCGAGCGTCGCGCGGAAGCGCTCGGACAGTTGGTGAACGAGCTGCTGACGCTCGCCTCCAGCCAAGGCGCCCGCCGCAAGCCGGCGCGCGAGCGCGTGGATCTGACGGCCGTCGCGGCGAAGGTGGGTCGCACCTTCCGAGAGCGCGCCGCCGAGCGGGGACTGCAATTCGTCACGCACACTCCGCCCGACCCGGCCACGGTCGCCGGCGACGCGGCGCTGCTCGAACAGATGTGCGAGAACCTCGTGTCGAACGCCATCAAGTACACGCCGTCGGGCGGACTGGTCACCCTGGCGGTCGAGCCGGCAGGCCAGGGGCAGGTGCGGCTGATGGTCAGCGACACCGGGATCGGCATTTCCGAGGAGGACCGGGGGAAGCTGTTCACCGAGTTCTTCCGCGCCGACAATGCCCGGCAGCTCGAGGTGGCCGGCACGGGGCTGGGGTTGGTCATCGTGCGCGAGATCGCCACGCAGCACGGCGGGCAGGTCGCGGTCGAGAGCGCGGAGCGCCGGGGCACGACCTTCACGGTCACGCTGCCCGCCCTGGCCTGATCCCGCGCGCCGGCAATTTGAAAACCGCCGTTCTTTTGTCCTCTAATATAGTTAATGACAATCAGTTGCGTTTCCGGATCGGGCTTGCTTCCGGGCGCCGCAAGCGGCTAAATTCGGGACCTCACGACAGCGAAAGCGAGGTCCTGATGGACGCCGAAGCGAGGATCGGGGTTTACCTCTGCCGGCGGGGGACCGGGATCGCCGATGCGGTCGACTTCCACGCCGTCGCCGAGTACGTGGCCAAAGCGCACGGGGTTCGCCTGGTCCGTGATCTGGGCTTCCTGCCCGCGCTGGACCCGGCCGAACTCGCCGCCGAGATCGCGCGCGAGGGACTGGACACGGTCGTGATCGCGGGCGATTCGCCCGGGTTCTTCAAGCCCGCCTTCACCCGCGCCATGGCCGATGCCGGCGGCGATCCGCTCCGCGTGCGCCTGGCGTCCTTTCGAGAGCACGCGGCCGGCATGCGCGACGCCACCGATCGCGCCAAGGCCACGCTCGCCTGCGCCGTGCTGGGGGTTCCTTACGGACTGGCCGCGCTGCCGGACACCACATCCGTCCACCCGGACACTCTGATCATCGGCGGCGGCGTGGCGGGAATCCAGGCCGCCCTCGAGGTCGCGGGCGCGGACAAGAAAGTCTACCTCGTCGAACGGACGCCGACGATCGGCGGACACATGGCCATGTTCGACAAGACTTTTCCGACTCTCGACTGCGCCGCCTGCATCCTCACGCCCAAGATGGTGGCCGTGGGGCAGCACGATAAGATCGAGCTGATGACCTGCGCCGAGGTGCAGGAAGTGACCGGCACGCCCGGCTCCTACCGAGTCAAGATTCTGCAGAGGGCCAAGCGCGTGGACGCGGACGCCTGCGTCGCGTGCCACGCGTGCATGGAGGTGTGCCCGGTCTCGGTGCCGAGCGAGTTCGACGACGGCGTCACGACGCGCAAGGCGATCTTCATGGCGTTCCCGCAAGCGGTGCCCAACGCCTACGTGATCGACGCCGAGCACTGCACCTACGTGCAGAGCGACGGCCAGCGTTGCGGGGCCTGCTTGAAGAAATGCGCCAAGGAAGCGATCCATTTCGAAGAGACGGACCGCGTCGTCGAGGTGGAGGTCGGCAACATCATCATCGCGACGGGCTACGACATCTTCGACGCCCGCCGGATCGAGCGCTACGGCTACGGGACGTATCCGAACGTCGTCACGGCGCTCGAATTCGAGCGGCTCACGAACGCGTCCGGTCCGACCGGCGGGGCGATCGTGATGAAGACCAAGAAGCACAACCGGCGCACCAAGCAGGACGAGTGGGTGTTCGCGCCCGACGGGCCGCGCCCCAAGAGCATCGCGATCATCCACTGCGTGGGGTCTCGCGACGCCAATTTCAACCCTTACTGCTCGCGCGTCTGCTGCATGTATTCCTTGAAATTCGCGCATCTGGTGAAGGAAAAGCTGCCGGATGCGCAGTGCTACGAGTACTACATCGACATGCGCGCCTTCGGAAAAGGCTACGAGGAGTTCTTCGAGCGCATCAAGGAAGAAGGAGTGTTCGTCGTGCGCGGGCGCAGCGCCAAGGTCACCGGGAGCGAGGACAGCCTGGTCGTGCGTGGCGAGGACATCTTGAGCGACAAGCTCTTGGAGTTTCCCGTGGACATGGTTCTGCTGGCGGTGGGGCTGGAGCCCGCGCGCGGCTCGGAGAAGCTCGCGACGTTGCTCCGGATCCCGCGCGACCAGGATGGCTGGTTCAGCGAGGCGGACTACAACACCGATCCGACCGGCACCGAGAGGGGCGGCATTTACGTCGCCGGTGTCTGCCAGGGACCCAAGGACATTCCCGACACGGTCGCCCAGGCGGCGGCTGTCGCGGCGCGCGTCCTGCGCAGCATCGTCAGCGGTCGGGGGCGCGACAGCCGGGACAGCGTTTCGCTGCCCGAGATAGAAAGGCGCGCGCGCGAGCGCGCCGGCGCCTCGACCTGAACGGGAGGGACCGCAGCATGGCGATCTTGGCCAATCCGAGGCTCGTCGGGGAACTGGAGCACTACGGCGCGGGGGACGTCGTGAAGTGCTACCACTGCGGCAACTGCAGCGCCGCCTGCCCCTTCTCGAAGGAGCCGTTCATCTTCCCGCGCAAGTCCATGCGTTATCTGCAGATGGGCCTCGAAGACAAGTTGCGGGGGAACCTCGAGCCCTGGCTCTGCTACTACTGCGGAGAGTGCTCGGAGCAATGCCCGCGCGAGGCGGAGCCGGGCGAGGTCATGATGAGCATGCGCCGCTGGCTCACGGCGCAGTACGACTTCACGGGCATCTCCAAGCTGTTCTACAAGTCATGGAAGGCCGAGTTGAGCGCCATCGTGGCCGTCGCGCTGCTCACGGGTCTGGGTTTCTGGTGGTGGGGCGCGACGCACGGCGACATCCGGCATTACGACGGGCCGCAGGCCTTCCTGGCCAGCTCGTTCGTGCACGCCTTCGACTGGATCATGGGCGGCGTGCTGCTGGCGCTGCTGCTCACGAATTGCGCCCGCATGTGGTGGTTCAGCATGGGACGTTCGAGAATTAACGTGCCGCTGACCGAGTACGTGAGGCGGGCCTGGCTGCTGCCGGTTCATTTCCTCACCCAGAAACGATACAGGGAGTGCGAAAAGAAACGGCCCTGGGCCGTGCACCTGGCGCTGATGCTCAGCTACGTCACCATGCTGGTGCTGATCATGTTCTTCCTGCACGCGTTCCAGGAGGGCCCGGAGATCAGCTGGCCGCATCATTCCCTGGGCTATCTGGCGACCATCGGGCTGATCGGCGCCTCCGTCTACGCGCTCAGAGGGCGCATCCGCCGCAGCGAGACGCACTACAAGCACTCGCACGAGACGGACTGGATTTTCCTGATCCTGCTGCTCTACGTGGCGGTGACCGGCATCGTGCAGCACGCGCTGCACCGCTTCGGGGCCGGCCACGCGGCGAACATCCTCTACCTCGCGCACATGATGGGGGTCGTGCCCATGCTCGTGCTCGAGGTTCCGTTCAGCAAGTGGGCGCATCTGGCCTACCGTCCGCTGGCCATGTACTTCTCCGAACTGCAGGGGGCGGCGATCCTGGCCCGGGAGAAGAGCGCGGCGCCCGCGGTTCGGGCGCGGGCGGCTTGAGGGGAGGCGGAGATGGAAGAGCGCAGGATCGGCGTTTACGTCTGCAACTGCGGCACCAACATCGCCAAGATGGTCGATTGCGAGGCGGTGGCGAGGGAGGCCGAGCAGTTGCCGGGCGTGGTGGCGGCCCGTTCCTACAAATACATGTGCTCTAATCCCGGACAAGAGATGATCCAGCAGGACATCCGGGACTTGAAGCTGGACCGGGTCGTGGTGGCGGCCTGCAGCCCGCGCATGCACGAGTTGACCTTCCGCGGCGCGCTCCAGGGGGCCGGGCTGAATCCGTATTTCTTGGAGATGGCCAACATCCGCGAGCAGTGCAGTTGGGTGCACGAGGACGCGCGGGCCGCCACCAGCAAGGCGGCAGCCCTCACGCGCGCGGCGGTCAAACGCGTCGTCTTTCACGAGCCGCTCGAAAAGCGCTACGTCGACATGTGTCCGGCCACGCTGGTGATCGGCGGCGGCGTCGCGGGCATCACGGCCGCGCTCGAGCTGGCCGGCGCCGACCAGCCCGTGTATCTGGTCGAGCGCGAGGACCATCTGGGCGGCAACGTCGCGCGGGTGGATCTCACCGCCCCTTATCTCGACTCGGCCCGCGACATACTCGCCGAGCGCATCGCCCGCGTGAGGGAAAACTCCAACATCCGCGTGCTGCTGGAGTCGGAGGTGCAGCAGGTCACCGGTTTCGTCGGCAACTTCACGGCAACGATCCGGACCGGGCGCGACGGCGAGGTCGCGACGACCGAGGCGAGGATCGGCAGCGTGATCGTCTGCACGGGATATCAGCCGTTCGACGCGGCGCGCGTGCAGTCGTACGGTTACGGTTGGTTTCCGAACGTGGTCACCTCGTTCGATTTCGAGAGGATGCTGCGCTCGGGACGGATCGTGACCGACAAGGGCGCGCCGCCGCGTTACGTCGCGATCGTGCACTGCATCGGCAGCCGCAGCCAGGAATTCCATCCCTATTGCTCGCGCGTGTGCTGTATGACGGCGCTCAAGTACGCCCACGAGGCCAAGTCCGCGCTGCCCGAGGCCTACGTCTACGACCTGTACATCGACATGCACGCCTTCGGGAAGGGGTGCGAGGATTTCTACCGCCGCTCCGCCGAGATCAAGACCATATTCCTGATGTATCGCAAGGGCAGCGCGCCGGAGATCAGGCAGGCCGGACCCAAGTACGACTGCGAGATGCTGATCCGCGTGAATGATCAGCTCAGCGGCGAGGAGGTGGACATCCCCGCCGATCTGGTCGTGCTCATGGTCGGGATGGAGTCTCGCGAGGACGCGGGCAAGGTCGCGCGCATGGTGAACATCAGTCAGGACAAGGACGGCTGGTTCATAGAGAGCCATCCCAAACTCGATCCCGTCGCGACCACGACCGACGGCGTTTTCATCGCGGGAGCCTGCCAGGCGCCGAAGGACATCACCGACAGCGTCGCGCAGGCCAGGGCGGCCGCGGCGCGGATCCTGGGCAAGATCGCCCGGGGCCGCATCGAGGTCGACGCCGTCTTCGCCGAGGTGGACGAGGAGCGCTGCTCGGGTTGCCGCATGTGCAACGAACTCTGCCCGTACGTGGCCATCGAGTACGACGAGACCAAGAAGCGCAGCCACGTCATCAGCGCGTTGTGCAAGGCCTGCGGCACGTGCGTGGCGTCGTGCCCCTCGGGAGCGATCAAGGCGCGGCATTTCACCGATCAGCAGATCTTCGCGCAGATCGAGGGGGTGCTGTGATGGACTTCGAGCCGAAGATCGTCGGCTTCCTTTGCAATTGGTGTTCCTATACCGGAGCCGACCTCGCGGGCACCAGCCGCATCAAGTACGAGCCCAACGTGCGGGTGATCAGGGTCATGTGCTCGGCCCGCGTGGATCCGACGTTCGTGCTGAAGGCGTTCGAGCAGGGAGCCGACGGCGTGCTGATCTGCGGCTGCCATCCGGGAGACTGTCATTACACCGAAGGCAACTACAAGACGATGCGCCGCTTCCCGCTGCTCAAGCGCCTTCTCGGCGACTACGGCATCGAGCCGGAGCGCGTGCGCCTGGAGTGGGTCAGCGCGAGCGAGGGACACCGCTTCGCCGAGATCGTGAACGACATGGCCGCGAAAATCCGCGCGATGGGACCGTGCCTGGCGCGCCCCGCGCTCACCGAAGATCCGGCGCAGAGGTGAGGGAGATGGCCGAACGAAAACTGCAAGTCGCGCTGTACTGGGGCGCCGCGTGCGGCGGCTGCGACGTGGCCGTGCTCGACACCAACGAGTTCATCCTGGACGTGGCGGCGGCGGCCGACATCCGGCTGTGGCCGATCGCCGTGGACGGCAAGTACCAGGATGTCGAGGCGATGGACGACGCTGAGCTGGACGTCACGCTGTTCAACGGCGCCGTCCGCAACAGCGAGAACGAGCACGTGGCGAAGTTGCTGCGGCGCAAGAGCAAGATCATGGTCGCCTTCGGGACGTGCGCTCACCTCGGCGGCATACCGGGCCTGGCCAACCAATTCTCCCGCGAAGAGATCATGGAGCGGGCCTATCTGAACAACCCTTCCCTCGAGGTCGGCAATCGCACGCTGCCGCAGACGCAGACGGACTGCGCCGCGGGGCAGCTCGAGATTCCGCGGTTCTACGCGCGGGTCTACCGCTTGGCCGACGTGGTCGAGGTGGATTACACGGTGCCCGGCTGTCCGCCGCATCCGAGCCAGGTGAAGGCGGTCCTGACCGCCGTCGTGACCGGGACCTTGCCGCCGCGCGGCGCCGTCGTGGGCGCCTCGGAACGCGCGGTATGCGATGATTGCCCGCGGAAGAAGGAGGAGAAGAGGGTCGCGCGCTTCTATCGGCCGTGGCAAATCATCCAGGATCCGGAGCGCTGTCTGCTGGAGCAGGGGATCCTTTGCGCCGGTTCCGTGACGCGCTCGGGCTGCGGCGTGCGCTGCCCCAACAGCAACATGCCCTGCCGCGGCTGTTACGGACCGTTGCCCAACGTGCGCGACCAGGGCGCCAAGTTCATCAGCGCCGTGTCCTCGATCGTCGACAGCAAGGACCCCGAAGAAATCGACCGCATTCTCGCCGGCGTGCCGGACATCATGGGCTATGCCTACCGTTTCGGCCTGCCGGGATCCCTTCTGCAGAGGAGCCTGTGACATGGCTCGCACGATCCACATCGATCCGATCACGCGCCTCGAGGGGCACGGCAAGATCACGATCTTCCTCGACGATGCGGGGGAGGTGAAGGACACCTATTTCCAGATCCCGGAGTTGCGGGGGTTCGAGCGTTTCGTCGTCGGGCGGCCGATCGAGGAGCTGCCGCGCATCGTCACCCGGATCTGCGGCGTCTGCCCGGCCAGCCACCACATGGCCAGCGCCAAGGCCGTGGACGGCTGTTTCGGGAACGAGTGCCCACCGTTGGCCCACAAGCTGCGCGACATGTACTATCACGCGCACTACATCCACAGCCACATCGCGCACTTCTACGCCCTCGCGGCTCCCGATTTCGTCTGCGGTCCCGACGCGGAGCCGGCCACGCGCAACATCCTCGGCGTGGTGGCCAAGGTGGGCCTCGAGATCGGCGGCTCCGTGCTCGCGGCGCGCGCCATGGCGCAGGAGATCCAGTCGATCCTCGGCGGGCGCACGACGCACCTGGTCTGGTGCCTGCCCGGGGGCGTTTCGAAGGGTCTCACGCCGGAGGAACTCGAAAAGATCAAGCCGATGGTGGCCAAGCTCTACGATTTCACACAGTTCTCGCTGCAGCTCTTCCGCGACGTGGTGCTGGGCAACCCGGCCTACGTGGAGTTGATCCTCAAGGGGCCCTACACGCTCGACGTCCACAACATGGGTCTCGTCGACGCCGACAACGCGCCCAATTTCTACGACGGCAAGGTCCGCGTCGTGGACTTCGAGGGGCGCGAGATCTGCAAATACGCCCCGCACGAATACTCGATGTACATCGCCGAGCACGTGGAGCCGTGGACTTACCTGAAATTTCCCTTTTTGAAACAGCGCGGCTGGAAGGGCTTCGTCGAGGGCATCGACAGCAGCATCTACTGCGCGACGCCGTTGTCGCGCCTGAACGTGGCCGACCGCATGGCCACGCCCAGGGCGCAGGAGGCGTTCGAGGAGATGTTCAGCACGCTGGGCGGCCGGCCCTGCAAGGCGCTGATGGCCGCGCACTGGGCGCGCCTGGTCGAGATGGTCCAGAACGCCGAGATGTTGCAGAAACACTGCGCGGATCCCGAGATCACCGGCACCCGCTACCGCGTCGTGCCGCAGCGGATCACGGGAGAGGGGGTTGGCATCGTCGAGGCGATGCGCGGCACGCTGACGCACCACTACACGTGCGACGACGAGGGCATCTGCACGAGCGCCAACCTGATCGTCGGCACCACCAACAACAACGCCCCGATCCACATGGTCACGAAAAAGGTGGCCAAGTCCTTGATCGGCCCCGGCAAGGAGCCCGATCAAGGCATTTTGAACCGGATCGAGATGGCCTTTCGCGCCTTCGATCCCTGCTATTCCTGCGCGACACACTCGCTGCCCGGGCAGATGCCGCTCGAAGTGGAGATCGTGCAGGGCGGGCAGCCGGTGCGGACGATCCGGCGGGGGTGCTGACGGGGCGCGACGGGCGCCGGGGACGGGTCCCGATGAGCGCGCAGACCGTCATCCTGGGCATGGGCAACCCGATCCTCACCGACGACGCCGTCGGCGTGCGGCTCGCGCGCGACCTGCACCGCCGATTCGGCGACCCGCCGGGCGTGCGGTGGTTGGAGGAGTGCTCGGTCGGCGGGCTGAACCTGATGGACGTGCTCGCCGACTGCGATCGCGCGCTCGTCTTCGACTCGATCCGCACGCGCGACGCCCTGCCCGGCGCCTGGCACCGCTTCACCGCCGGCGACCTGCGCGAGACCATGAACCTGCGCAACGTCCACGACGCCAACTTCGCCACCGCCCTCGCCCTTGGCCGCTTGGCCGGCCTGCGCCTGCCCGCCGACGCGGAGATCCACATCTTCGCCGTCGAGATCGTCGACAACCTCACGTTCGGGGAGCGGATGACGGAAGGCATGGAGGCGAGATACCCGGCCCTGCTCTCCGAGATCGGCGAGGAGGCGGCCCGGATTCTGGGTGTTGCTAAGCAGTGATCGGCGCCGGATGGGGTCTTCGTCCCGCTCAGATTCCAAAAACCCGGATCGCCGCGCCCGACATCGCGATGATGCCGCCAGCCAGGGCGTGCGCATAGCGTTCGAGCGCCGGGGCGCGGATCAAGGCGAGGCCGCGCGTGCCGGCCCAGACGAGCGCGCACATGGTCGCGACCGTCGCCGTGCCGAAGGTGAACGTCACGAGCGCCACTCCGTGCCAGTCGTGCCGCGCGGCCGGGAACATCAGCAGCGGGATGAGCGGTTCGCACGGACCGAGCACGAACACGATGAACAGCGTCCAGAAGGTGACCGAGCGCGTCTCGCCCTCCTCGACGTGGCGCCCCCCCGGCAAGTGCCTATGGCCGTGACCGCGGCCGCGCAGCGCCCGCCGCAATCCCCAGGCGCCGTAGCCGAGGCCGAAGGCGATCAAGCCCCAACTCGCCCACCCGCCGCGAACCGACTCGAGCGCCTCGAGGCTGCCGAGCGCGGCGCCCAGAGCGATGCCCAGCGCGCCGATGAGCACCGACGACGCCACGTGCCCCAGCCCGCAGGCCAGCGTCACCAGGAGCGCGCGCCGAGCGCTCCAGCGTCGCGCACGCGCGAGGGCCACGAACGGCACATAATGGTCGGCCCCGATCAAGGTGTGCGTGAAGCCGAGCGTGACGGCGGTCCCGAGCAGGATCGGGAGGGAGGCGTCTGTCAAGGGGGTCCTCCCAGGAGAGCGGCGGACAACAGGGGCCGCGCGCTGCCTCTCCTTCGATCATAGCGAGTCCGCAGCGGGGATGCCAGTCCGTAGCCGGCAATCGCCACGGAAATGGCGCGGCCCGCGGCGTCGGGGCACCGCGGGCCGCGCTCGCGCCGGCAATCTCCGGCGCGGGACAAAATCACTTCAGCAGCATCACCCGCTGGGTGGACTGCTCGCCGTTCGCCTTCAGGACCACGAAGTAGACCGAGCTGGGCAGGCCCCGGCCGTCGAACGCCACGTCGTGGGGGCCGGCAGCCATGTCCTGCTCCAGCAAGGTGCGGATCCGGCGGCCGGCCAGATCGTACACGTTGAGGCTCACCATGCCGGCGGCGCGCAGCGTGAAGGATATCTCCGCCTTGGGATTGAACGGGTTGGGCGCGACGCTCGTGATGCCGGTCCGGGAGGCGGCCGGGCTGGCGACGATGTCGCCCTCCGCCTTGCTCGAGATCAGCGAGGGCCTGTATGTCGTCAGCGCCCAGTCCATGCGGGCGGTCTGATTACCGGTGAACTCGTACATGCACTCGTCCGGCGTGTAGTCCATGAAGTTGTGAATGGGATCCAAGCCGGGGTCCAGGGGGCAGCTGTCGCGGCCGATCGTGCAGTAGTAGTCGGGCGAGGCCTCCTGCGGCGTGTCTTCGCAGTAGTCGTTCGGCTGGGTGCAGCCACCCTGGAAGGTGTGGTAGAGGCCCAGGTAGTGCCCGATCTCGTGCGTGGCGGTGTCGCCGGCGTTGTACGTGGCGAGATGTCCGCCCGGAAGGGTCCCGTAGTGGATCACGACGCCGTGCATGATGGAATCCTCGGGGTATGACCACGGGAAGACCGCCCAACCCAACAGCAGGCCGCTGGGGGCGGTCACGTAGAGATTGAAGGTGTGGGCCGGGTCCACGGCCAGAGCCTCTTTCATTTCCCGCTCGCCGAGCGAGCCAGGGTGCGCCTTGGCCCAGAATCTGTTTTCGGTGGTGTCGATGCGTGCCAGGTAGAACGACACGCCCGAGCCGGCGTAGGCGGCGTTGAGCACGTCGATCTGGGCGCCGATTTGTTCGTCCGTGACGACGCCGACGGGGATCCCGCGCTGGTTGGTGTACCACAGGACGTGGACGGCCACGGGGATCGACACCGCGACCTTTTCCGCTCCATGCTTCAAGACCCAGGCGTCCAGATCGAGCGGCGCGCGAGGGTTCTCGACGGGACCGAAATCGACCGTCCCGCAACGTTGATCCGGGAAGAAGCCCACGAGCTCGCTTTGGCTCGTGAGGTCATCGTCCGGAAGCATTCCCAATTCGCTTTCCTGAGCCGACGCGGGCGTGGCCGCCAGCAGTGGCAGCAACGCGACAGCTAGAATGAGGCGCTTATGCATGATTAAAACCCTCCCAGATATGCGCCGAACAAACGTGCCGTCAAATTATCTCACGAACGTGGATTCTGGCGCAAGGAGAGCCTGGTCGGGCGTGGTAGCAAAGCGTAAATGTCCCCTCTAACTGCCAAGCTAAAATGTCCCCTTCCGGGAGGAGCCCGTCCGGCGCGTCGAGCAAAGAAAAGCCCGCGGCTCTCGGGAACCGCGGGCTTGCGTTGTGCGCGTGAAATCCTTGTGGGCGTTTCGGTTACTTCAGCAGCATCACCCGCTGGGTGGACTGCTCGCCGTTCGCCTTCAGGACCACGAAGTAGACCGAGCTGGGCAGACCCCGGCCGTCGAACGCCACGTCGTGGGGGCCGGCAGCCATGTCCTGCTCCAGCAAGGTGCGGATCCGGCGGCCGGCCAGATCGTACACGTTGAGGCTCACCATGCCGGCGGCGCGCAGCGTGAAGGATATCTCCGCCTTGGGATTGAACGGGTTGGGCGCGACGCTCGTGATGCCGGTCCGGGAGGCGGCCGGGCTGGCGACGATGTCGCCCTCCGCCTTGCTCGAGATCAGCGAGGGCCTGTATGTCGTCAGCGCCCAGTCCATGCGGGCGGTCTGATTACCGGTGAACTCGTACATGCACTCGTCCGGCGTGTAGTCCATGAAGTTGTGAATGGGATCCAAGCCGGGGTCCAGGGGGCAGCTGTCGCGGCCGATCGTGCAGTAGTAGTCGGGCGAGGCCTCCTGCGGCGTGTCTTCGCAGTAGTCGTTCGGCTCGGTGCAGCCGCCCTGGAAGGTGTGGTAGAGGCCCACGTAGTGGCCGATCTCGTGGGTGGCGGTGTCGCCCCCGTTGTAGCTGCTCAGGTAGCCCCCGGGCAGCGACCCGAAGTGGATCACGCTGCCATGCATGTAGGAGGTCTCGGGATAGGACCAGGGGAAATAGGACCAGCCCAGCAGGCCGCCGCCAGGGTAGGCGGTGTAGAGATTGAGCGTGTGGGCGGGATCAACCGCCAGGGCCTGCTTGGCCGCCAGCTCGGCGGACGAGCCGGGCCGCATCGTGGCCCAGGTCTTGTTGAGCGTGCGGTCGGTGCTGCGCCAGACGAACGAGACGCCGGTGCCCGCGTAGGCCGCGTTCAGAACATCGACCTGGTTGGTGATCTGGGTGTCGGTGACGTTGCCGACGAGCGTGCTGCCCCGGTAGAAGTACAGCACGTGGAAGGCCACGGGGATCGACACCGCGACCTTCTCCGCGCCATGCTCCAGGATCCAGGCGTCCAGGTCGAACGGCGCGCGGGGGCTGTCGGCCGGGCCGAAATCGACCGTCGCGCAGCGGACACCCTGCATGGGGTTGCCGTCATGATCGGTGATCATGATGTCCGAGTGGAACTGGTGCCCCACCGCGGGCTCCCTGGCCAGGGTGGGCGTTGCGATCATCAGCAGGAGGGCGGCAGCCAGAAGAAGGCGGTGTTTCATGACAAAAAGCCTCCTTATTCGAGAACGGGCGTGAAAGGGAGCGCCGAGCTTGCCAGAGCTGAAACCGTGAAAGCAAGCAAATAATATCCAAAGACTAGGCATTCGGATTTTCTGCCGCGCCGCGTGGCTCAGCCGGCGGCCGTCCGCTGCCGCACGGCCTCGTAAGCCACCAGCGCCGCCGTGACCGCGACGTTCAACGAGTCGCACTCGCCGCGCATCGGAACGCGCACGCGCCCGTCGGCCGCCTCGAGCCAAGCTTCCGACAGGCCGGCGTCCTCGGCGCCAAGCACCAGCGCGACGGGTCCGGTCAGGTCGGCCTGCGTGTAGTCGCGCTCGGCGGCGGGCGTGGTCGCGACCGTCGCGATGCGGTGCTCTCGCAGCCAGGCGAGCAGCTGCGGCGTGTCCTCCTCGACGACCGGCACCGTGAAGAATGCCCCGGTCGAGGCGCGCAGCACGTTGGGGTTGAACAGATCGGTGCCCATGTCGCACACGATGACCGCGTCCGCGCCGGCCCCGTCGGCTACGCGCAAAACCGCCCCCAGGTTGCCCGGCTTTTCCACGCCCGCCAGCACGAGCAACAGCGGACGCGCCGACAGGGACAGGTCCGTCAGCGCGCGACGGCGCTGCGGCGCCACGACCAGCACGCCCTCCGGCCTGTCCTTGTAGGCGATCCTTTGCAGCACGCGGGGCGCGACTTCGATCGCCTCGAAGTCCGGTCCCTCGCGCAGGAAGTCGAGCAGGCCCGGATCCGTCGCGGCCAGCAGTTCGGGGCAGTGCCAGACCTCGTGGAACGGATAGCCGGCCAATCGCGCCCGGCGGATCACGCGCGGTTCCTCGATGATCGTCAGCTCGCGTGCCTGGCGGTGGCGCTGATCGCGCAGCTTCACGAGCTCCTTCACGCGCGGATTCTGCAGGCTGGTGATGCGCTCGGCGGACATGGCCGTCAGTCTCCTCCTCGGGCGACACAGATCGCGAGCGCGGCCCCGGGCAGCGGGAGCGGTCGCCGCGCGGCGTAATCGAAGCAGACCATCCCGGTCTCCACGAGGGCGATCTCCGCTCCGTCGGCCGGCCGAGTCACGCGGGCGAACAGTCGAAAGCCCGTGCGCGCCGGTTCGCCCGCGGCCATCTCGATGCGCAGCAGGTCGCCGGCGAAGGCCTCGCCCTGGTAGACGATCGCGGCGTCTGCCATGATGAGCGCCACACCCGCGCAGTCTCGCTCGCTCCAACCATGCGCCGCCAAGAACGCGACGCGCGCTTCGTGCACGAGGGTCAGCAGGCGATCGTTGCCCAGGTGGCCGCCGTAGTTGAGGTCGGTCGTGCGCACGGTGATGGCGTGCGCGAACGGGTAGGTCGCCAGCGGCAGCAGGCGCAGGCGGGGCATGACGTTCCTTCGACGCGGCCATGGGCGCGCGGGCGCCGCGGCCGGCCATCTCCCAGGGGTCGGGGCGCGCCTCCCGTCAGGCGGGAAGGGTCGCCTTGGACGATTGAACTTAGCACATCGAGCCACCCAGGTCATGAGCGCCCCAGCGCGGGCGCGGGAGCGCGGCGGGCCGGACGCTTCCGCGGCCACATTCACCCGTGCGCTCGGCTTCCCGCGCCCTTATACTGAAGCCCGATATCCGAGACCTCTGGTGTCTTGCCCCTCAGTCTCTGCCTGCCGCCCCCGCCGGCGCCCAGCGCGGCGGGACGCCGATCCGGAGGCCATGCTGATGCCGATCCCGCACGGTCGCCCTCGCCCGGCCTCAAGACTCGTCGCCGCCATCGCAACCATCGCCAGCTTGGCGCCGATGCTCACGGGCGCTGCGTCAGGAGCCGAGTCGCCGCCGGCGCCCGACAGCGGCCTCGTTGCGACTCTCTCGCGCCTGGAGGGGGCGGCCGTGACGCTCGACCAGGCCCTGCTGGCCGCGGTGGACGGCTCGATCGAGGTCTCCACCGCGCGCGCGGACCTCGACGCCGCCCGCGCCGCCCTGCGCCGCGAGCGCGGGGCGTTCGACCCCGAATTGTTCGGCGAGACCTCCCGCAGCAGCTCCGACGCTCCCACCGCTTCGTTCTTCGCCGGCGCCCAGGTCCTGAAGACCGACGAGACGGCCGGCAGTTTCGGCGCACGCTGGCGCTTGCGCTGGGGCACCGAACTGACCGCCTCGCTGGACGCCGTCAGGCGCGAGACGAACAGCACGTACGCTTCGCTCAACCCCGAGTACGACGCCGGGGGGCGTCTCTCCCTGCGCCAGCCGCTGCTGAGGGGCCTGGGCGGCTCGGCGCGGGTCGGACTGACGGCGGCGGAACGCGGCTTCGAGGCCGCGCAGGCCCGATTCGACGACGTCACCCTCGTCGTGCGCGCGACCGTCGAGGGCGCCTATTGGGACCTCTATGCCGCCGGGCGCGACTGGGCCGTGCAGAGCCTGAGCCGCGACCGGGCCGCGGCGCTGGTCGAGGAGACCTCGCTGCGCGCGCAGGCCGGACTTGTCGGGCCAGGACAAGTGGCCAACACGCGCGTCTTTCTCGCTGAACAGGAACAGGCGCTGCTCGACCGGCTGGAGGCGCTCGACGCGGCCTCGGATCGCCTGGGCACCTTGGTCGGCTTGCGTCCGGCAGGCGACGCTCGCCGCTTCTTGACCGCGGACGAACCGGACTCGGCGCACGCCGTCCCGGACGAGGAGGCGTCAGTGACCCGGGCGCTCGCCGCGAATCTCGAGCTGCACGCGTCTGAGCGCGCGCTGGCCGCGCTGCGCGCGCACGCCTCGGCGGCCGGGCGCGACGCGTTGCCGCAGCTCGACCTCTTCGGCACGTTGGGCGGCGCCGGCCTGGCTGGCGAGGGCCGCGACATCATCCTGGCGTTCGGAGCCGAGCCCGAGACCCTGCGCACCGCCACGACGGGCGACCTTGGGGAGAGCATCGACCAGGTGCTCCGGCGAACCTACCCGAACTGGACGATTGGTCTGAGCTTCACGCTGCCCTTGGGCGGCCGGCGCGCCGGTGGCGAACGGGACCGGCTGCGCGCCGAAGTCGCGCGGGCCGAACACCAGCTCGAAGGACGGCGCCGCGCGCTCGCGGACCAGGTGCGCACCCTTTGCCGAGAGCTGGCCAACGGCCAGAAGCGGCTGGCCGCCGCGCGGGACGGGGTGTCGGCGTCGCAGGAACAGGTGCGGATCGGGCTGCTCGAGTACCGCGCCGGAAGCACGACCGCCTTCGAACTCGTGCGCCTGAGCGCCGACCTGGCCGCCGCGCAGCAGCGGCATTCCCAGGCCCTGGTGCGCTCGGCGAGAGCCGCCAGCGAACTGCGCCGATTGACGGCCAACGGCTACACCGGAAAGGAAATGGGACAGTGAACCATCCGACGCGAACGTCGTGGCGCGCTCTCTCTGGCGGCGCGGTCGCGCTGCTGGCCGTGATCGCCCTGGTCGCCGGTTGCGCGAAGAAACAGCGTCAGGGCGGACGGTTCAGCATGCCGCCCCTGCCCGTCGAAGTCGCCGACGTCGCGCCGACGCCGCTCTTCGAACGCTTCACGGCCGTCGGCACGTTCGAAGCGGTCGAGCAGGCGACGGTCGTGGCGGAGATCGATGGCCTGGTCGAGAGTCTGCCTTTCCGGGAGGGAAACGCCATCGAACGGGGCGGCGCGATCGCCCAGCTCGATGACGACCAGCTGCGAGCCGAATGCGACCGCGCGGCGGCGCTGCTCGATCAGGCGCGCGCGATGCATGACCGCGTGCGGACGATCGTCGAGCAGAAGGCCGGCGCCGCGCAGGACCTGGACGATGCGACGGCCGCCCTGCACGTGGCCGAAGCCAACTTGGCGGTCGCCAAGTCGCGTCTGGGCAAGAGCCGGATCACCGCGCCGTTCGCCGGCGTGACCGGCGCGCGACGCGTGAGCGTCGGCACCTACGTGCGCGCCGGCGATCCGATCACGGATCTCGCGCGGCTCAACGAGCTGCGCGTCAAGTTCGCGCTGCCGGAGGCGTTCTTGGGCCGCTTGCGGCGCGGCGCGCCGGTGGCCGTTTCGACGGCCGCTTTCCCGGACATGGCGCTCCAGGGCACGATCGACGTCATCGAACCGCTTGTCGATCCCGGCACGCGCATGGTGAGCGTCGTCGCTCGCGTGGACAATGCCGAGGAACGCCTGCGCCCGGGCATGTCGGCCGAGGCGTCGGTCGTGCTCGACGAGCGCCCCGCGGCGCTGACGGTGCCGAGCGAGGCGATCCTGGCGCAGGGCGACCAGACGATCGTGTACGTCATCAACCCCGACAGCACCGTGTCGGCCACGCCCGTGACGCTCGGGTTGCGTTTGCCGGACGTGGTCGAGGTCGTGTCAGGCTTGCAGGCGGGTGCTCGCGTCGTGCGCGCCGGACACCAGAAGATCTATCCCGGCGCGAAGGTGCTGCCGCTGCCGTCCGGCGGCGGATCGCCCGGCGGTCACCCGGGCGGCGCCGGCCCGGATGCGGCCAGTCGGGGAGACCACCGATGAAGCTGAGCGAGATCTCGATCCAGCGGCCGGTGCTGGCCACGGTGATGAGCCTGGCGGTGGTCCTGCTGGGCATGATCGCCTACACGCGGCTGCCCGTGCGCGAATATCCCGACGTGGACCCGCCGATCGTGTCCGTCTCGACCTTCTATCGCGGCGCCAGTCCGAGCGTCGTCGAGACGGAAATCACGGAAGTGCTGGAGGAGACGTTCTCCACGCTCGAGGGCGTGAAGTCGATGACGTCGTCGAGCCGCGAGCAAGGCTCCAGCATCACGATCGAATTCGAGCTCGGACGCGACGTGAACGAGGCCGCCAACGACGTGCGCGACAGGGTCTCGCGCGTGCGGGGAAGCCTGCCCCTCGAAGCCGAAGACCCCGTGGTGCGGCGTGTAGATGTGAACGCGCAGCCGATCGTCTGGCTGGCCCTCAGCAGCGAAACGCACTCGACGCTCGAATTGTCCGAACTGGCCGAGGCTGTTCTAGAGGATCGGCTGCAGCGGTTGCCCGGCGTCGGCTCGGTTTTCATCGGCGGCGAGCGGCGCTACGCCATGCGCGTGTGGCTCGATCCGTACCGGCTGCACTCGCGCGGCCTGACCGCCGCCGACGTGGAGCAGGCGATCCGGCGCGAGAACGCGGAGATACCGGCCGGCCGCGTCGAGGGGGAGCAAAGGGAATTCGCGGTGCGCTCGCGGGGCGATCTGGTCACGGCCGCGGAATTCGGCGCGATCGTGGTCGCCGGCGCCGGCGACCAGGTGGTGCGCCTGCGCGACGTGGCGGACGTCGTGGTCGGCCCGGAGGACGAGCGCACGGCCATGCGCTACAACGGTCAGCCGGCCCTCGGACTGGGCGTCGCCAAGCAGAGCAAGGCCAGCACGCTCGCGGTCGCCGCCGAGGTGCGGCGCGCCCTGCCGGCCATGCGCGAATATCTGGCGCCCGGCATGAGGTTGGAGGTGGCGTACGATTCGTCCCAGTTCATCAGCGAGTCGATCCACGAGGTCAAGGACACGCTGCTGATCGCCGGGGCGCTCGTCGTGCTAGTCATCCTCCTGTTCCTCAAGAGCGTGCGCGCGACGATCATTCCCGTGCTGGCCATTCCCGTCTCGATCGTCGGGACCGCGACCGCCGCCCTCGCGCTCGGCTACACGGTGAACATCCTGACGCTGCTGGCCCTGGTGCTCGCCATCGGGTTGGTCGTGGACGACGCGATCGTCGTCTTGGAGAACGTCCATCGTCACATGGAAATGGGCAAGCCGCGCCGCCGGGCGGCGGTCGACGCGACGAGGGAGATCGGCTTCGCGATCGTCTCCACGACGATTACCCTCGTGGCGGTGTTCATCCCGCTCTCCTTCCTGACCGGCACCGTGGGACGGCTGTTCCGCGAGTTCGGCATCTCGGTGGCGGTCGCGGTGCTGATTTCCGGTTTCGTGGCGCTGACCCTGACGCCGATGCTCTGCTCGCGGATGCTGACTCCGCCCAGCAGCCTGCGCCGGACCTGGGCGGAGCGTTCGTTCGAGGACTTCTTCTCCTGGCTGAACCGCTTCTACTCGGCGACGCTGCGCTGGTGTCTGGCGCGACGCGCGCTGGTGCTGCTGGCGGCCTTCGCGCTGATCGCGATCGCGGTCGTGACCTATCGTCTCCTGCCGCGGGAGCTGGTGCCGATCGAGGATCGGAGCGTGGCCTTCGGCATCGTGATTGCGCCGGAGGGCGCGACGCTCGAATACACCGACGGCTACATGAAGCAGGTCGAGGACCGGCTGTTGACTCTGCCGGAGCGGCGCGGGTTGATGACCGCCATCGGGCTCGGCTTCGGAGGGCCGGGGCGAGTGACCGACGGGTTTCTCTTCCTCTCCCTGCTGGAGCGGGGCGAGCGGGAAAAATCGCAGCAGAAGATCGTGAGCGAGCTCTTTCCCCAGCTTCTCGGCATTCCGGGCGTGCTGGCGTTCCTCATCAATCCGCCCAGTCTGGGCGGCGGCTCCAACTTCAACCCGGTCGAGTACGTGCTGCGCAGCGAGAGCTACCCTCAGCTCGCTCAGGCGGTGGGCATCTTGATGGGCAAGGCCCAGCAGCTGGGCTATCTCGTGAATCTCGACAGCGACCTGCGATTGAACAAGCCGCAGCTGGACATCGAGATCGATCGCCAGCGCGCCGCGCAGCAGGGCGTGAGCGTGACCGAGATCGGCACGACCCTGGAATCCTACCTCGGCGGCCGGGTCGTCAGCAATTTCAAGCGCGGCGCGAAGCAATACGACGTCATCGTGCAGATGCGGCCGCAGCAGCGCGCGACGCCCAGCGTGATCGATGAAATATGCGTGCGTGGCGAGAGCGGTCTCGTGCCGCTGGCGAACCTCATGCGGGCGAGGGAGACGGTCGCGCCCAAGGAGCTCAACCACTACAATCGCATGCGCGCGGCCACGATCACGGCGAGTCTCGCGCCGGGAGTGGATCTGGGCTCCGCGCTCGACGCGCTGGACGGCATCGTGCGCGAGGATCTGCCGGCCGGCGTCACGCGCGAGTTGAAGGGGCAGTCGCGCGAATACCGCGAGTCGGAGGGCAACCTGAACTTCCTGTTCGTGCTTTCGCTCGCGTTCATTTTCCTGGTGCTGGCGGCCCAATTCGAGAGTTTCATCCACCCATTCACAATCCTGCTCTCGGTTCCCTTGGCCGTGGTCGGCGCCCTGGTCTCGCTGTTGGTCCTCAGGCAGAGCCTGAACATCTACTCGCAGATCGGGCTCATCATGCTGATCGGCCTGGTGACCAAGAACGCGATCCTCATCGTGGAGTACGGCAATCAGCGTCGAGCCACCGGCGAGACCGTGCGCGAGGCCATCGTCCACGCGGCCGCGATCCGGCTGCGCCCGATCCTGATGACATCGTTCTCCACGATCTTCGGCATCCTGCCGATCGCCATGGGCCTGGGCGCCGGCGGCGAAGCGCGCATGCCGCTGGGCGTCGCGGTGGTGGGCGGCATGCTCTTCTCGACGTTCCTGACCCTGATCCTCGTGCCGGTCATGTACGAACTGCTCTCGCGCTGGACCTCGACCCGCGCGCAGGCGGAGGAAGCGTCGCCAGTCGTGAAGGAGGCGGCGTGAACGGCCCCGCCGCCGAACGCCCACGCTGCGGTTGGGCGACCAACGCGCGGATGATCGCCTACCACGACGCCGAATGGGGCGTGCCGCTGCACGACGAGCGGAAGCTGTTCGAGTTCCTGATCCTCGAGGGCGCGCAGGCGGGGCTGAGTTGGGACCTCGTCCTGGCCCGTCGCGCGGGCTATCGGCGAGCCTTCGCGGATTTCGATCCGGAAAAAGTGGCGAGGTACACGGCAAAGCGGATCGAACGACTGCTGGCCGATCCCGGCATCATCCGCAACCGGCTCAAGGTGGAGTCGGCCGTCACCAATGCACGCGCCTTTCTGAAGGTCCAGGACGAATTCGGCGGCTTCGCGCCCTACCAATGGCGGTTCGTCGACGGAGCGCCGATACAGAACCGCTGGCGCAGCCTGAAGAAGTTGCCGGCGAGCACGCCGGTGTCGGATGCCTTCAGCCGCGACCTGAAGCAGCGGGGTTTCCGCTTCGTAGGGTCGACGATCGTTTATGCCCACATGCAGGCCGTGGGGATGGTGAACGATCACCTCGTCGGCTGTTTCCGCCACGCGGAACTGGGCGGGACGGGCGCCGCCCGGGCGCGGCGGCGGTGACGCATGCCGCCGCAGGCGCCGGTCTCGATTGATCAACGCCCGCTTCCCCGCGTGTGGCGCCGCGCCGCCGCCCTGGGCGGCGTGTGGGCCGCCGTCGAGATCGTGGTCGGCAGTTTTCTGCACAACGTGCGCTTCCCGCTCACGGGCACGCTGCTGGCCTGCCTGGGGATTTGCCTGCTCGTGGCCGGCTGCCGCGTCTGGCCGGACCGGGGACTGGCCTGGCGAGCCGGCTTGGTCTGCGCGCTGATGAAGTCCGTTTCGCCCAGCGCCGTGGTTCTGGGGCCCATGATCGGCATCGTCGTGGAGGCGTTGCTGCTCGAAGCGGGCGTGCGTTTGTTCGGCCGCAACGCGGCCGGCTTGGCGGTCGGCGGCGCGCTGGCGGCTTTGGAACCCCTGGGACACAAGGCGGCGAGCCTGGTCCTCACCTTCGGCGCCGACGCCGCGCGGCTCTACGCGGCGCTCTGCGAGCTGGCCGCGGGCGCCCTGCGGACGCCGGCGCTCGGTCCGGGCGCGGTGCTCTTGGCCTTCACGGGGCTGAGCTTGGTCAGCGGCCTGGCGGCCGTCGCGCTGGGCATGGCCGTGGGGCGTCAGGCGCGCAGCGCGGCGGCCGTGTCGCCGGCGGTCGAGCCGGGGGGCATCGCGTACGGAGAGCCGGTCGCCGACCCGTGGGCCGCGCCCGATGGCCAGCGGTTCGCGCCGATCTTGCTGGCGGCGCACCTGGCCGCGCTGGCGGCCGGTCTCGCTCTGCTCGGCCGCCTGCCGTGGCCCGTGTCGCTCGGCGCCGTTCTCGCCTATGGCGCTGCCACCTTCGCGCGCTACGAGCGGGTGCGCCGCCGGCTGGCCCGGCCTCGGCTCTGGATCGAACTAGCGATCGTCTCGCTGCTGGCCGGCCTGCTGCTGGGTGGGCTGACGGCGGACGCCGGCGTGGGCCGATCGGCCGGCTTGGCGACCGGAGGCCGGATGGCTCTGCGCGCCGTGCTGGTGATCACGGCCTTCGCGGCCATCGGCGTGGAGCTGCGCAACCCCGTGCTCATGGGGTGGTTGCTGCGCCGAGGGCTGGGAGGTTTGTCGGCGGCCGTGGGGATCGCGTTCGCCGCGCTTCCGCACGTGGCAAGCCGCCTGGGCGATCAGCGGCGGTTGTGGCGAGCGCCCGTGCGGGCGCTCGGCGAGCTGCTCGCGGATGCCGTGCGCTGGCTCGACGAGCGCGAAACCGGGGCGCCGCGCGCCGGCGCGATCTGGGTGCTGACCGGAGGGCCGGGCGACGGCAAGACGGCCTTGGCGCTGCAGCTGGCCTCGCGGCTGAGGCAAGCCGGCGCGGGCGTAGCGGGGATCGTGGCGCCGGCCTCGGCTTCGACTCGGCGCGCCGTTCCCGCCGACGCTTACGACATCCTGGATTTGGACAGCGGCCGGCGCGCGCCGCTGTGCCGGTTGGGCGGCGGGTCGGGCCGCGAGCGCACCGGCCGTTTCACCTTCACGGCCGAAGGGTTGGCGCTCGGACGAGCCGCTCTCGCTCGCGCGGCGGCGCGCCGCTGCGAGGTCGTGGTCGTCGACGAGTTGGGCCCCCTGGAACTGCGGGGCGGAGGTCTGGCGCCGGCGTTCACCGCGCTCCTGGACGATCCGCCGGCGGCGCTGTTGCTGGTCGTGCGGCGCACGCTCGTCGACGCGGTCGTCGCGCGCTGGAATTTGCGGGTGGTCTCGATCTGGGACGCGGGCGCGACGGATGCCGGACAAGCGGCCGCAGACGTGCTCGCCGCGCTGGGCAAGCGGCCCTGAGCGACGGGCGCCGCGCGAACGTTTCCCAGTGGCGCCGCGCTCAGCCGGTCAGGATCCCCGCGATCGCCGCGGTCAGCCAGGAGGCCAGCGCGCCGCCGAACATCGCGCGCAGGCCGAGCCGCGCGACGTCCGAACGGCGGTCGGGCGCCACCGAGCCGATCCCGCCGATCTGGATGGCGATGCTGCCGAAGTTGGCGAAGCCGCAGATCGCGTAGGTGGCGATGACCGCGCTGCGCGGGCTCAGCGCGCTGCGGTGCATCTCGTCGGCCAGTTGGATGTACGCCACGAACTCGTTGATCGCGATCTTCGTGCCCAGCAGGTTGCCGACGGCCGACGCTTCCGACCACGGCACGCCCAGGCACCAGGCGATCGGCGCGAAGAGCCAGCCCAACAGCTGCGTCATCGACGTTCCCGCCAGGCCGAGCAGCCAGTCGAGCATCGCGATGAGCGCGATGAAGGCCAGCAGCATCGCCGCGACGTTGGCGGCCAGGCGCAGGCCGACCGCGGCCCCGCCCGCCGCGGCGTCGATGACGTTGGCGTGCTCGCGGGGGATGGCGAGCGTCACTCGCCCCGCCGTCTGCGAGGTTTCCGCCTCCGGATACATGATCTTGGCGATGACGAGGGCCGCCGGCGCCGACATCACGCTGGCGGCCATGAGGTGGCCGGGGTCGATGCCGAAGCGGACGTAGGCCACCATGACGCCGCCCGCGATCGTGGCGAAGCCCCCGATCATGACCGCCATGAGTTCCGACATCGTCAGGGCCGACACGTAGGGCCGGATCACGAGCGGGGCTTCGGTCTGCCCCACGAAGATGTTGGCGGCGCAGGAGAGCGACTCGGCGCCGCTGGTGCCCATGGAACGCCGCATGACCCACGCCATGCCGCCGATCACCCGCTGCATGATGCCCAAGTGGTAGAGGATCGCCATCAGGCTCGAGAAGAAGATGATCGTGGGCAAAACGTGCATGACGAACACGGTGCCGATCGTCGCCAACTGGCCGCTGGACGCGTCGGTCGCCTGCCACCAGCGCATGCCGCCCGCGCCCGGTCCCAGGTGCGCGACGACGTCGGGGCTCGTGCGGTAAAGGTTGCCCCAGAGAAAGGCGCTGCCGGCGTCGGTGAAGGCGAGAATGCGCGTGATGGCGGCCCGGGCTCCCTGGAAGGCGGCGCGGCCCCAGGGCGTGCGCAAGAGCAACAGCGCGAACGCCAGCTGCAGCCCCAGCCCCCAGCCGATCACCCGCCAAGGCACGCGCCGCCGGTCCCTGCTCAGCAACCACGCCACCGCCAGCAGGACCAGGATGCCCAGACAGGAGACGAGATTCGCGAGCGTCATGCGGCCTCCGCGGTCGGGAAGGAGCGCATTCTAGCCGCTCCCCGCGCGAATTGACAGCCCCGGAGCGGGCGGCTATCCTACGCCGCATGCTCGACAAGGAACGCGCGCATTTGCCGCCGGTCGTGATCGGGATCGCGGGAGGTTCGGGATCCGGCAAGACCACGGTGGCCCACCGGGTGCGGGAGGCCGCCCCCGGCAAGACGATTCTAATAATTCATCACGATTCATACTATTTAGACAATTCTACGCTGTCCTTGCCGCAGCGCGCCCTGGTCAACTACGACCATCCGGCGGCCTTCGAGACCGCCCTGCTCGTCCGCCACCTGCAGACCCTGAAGAGCGGGGAGGGGGTGGACGTGCCGGTCTATGACTACGCGACACACTGCCGCTGCCCCGAAAGTCGACGGGTCGAACCGGCGGACATCATCTTCGTGGAGGGGATCCTCGTCCTGGAGGACGAGCAGCTGCGCGGCATGATGGACATCCGCATCTTCGTGGACGTGGACGCCGACGAGCGCTTCATCCGGAGGCTGCGCCGCGACACGTGCGAGCGGGGGCGCAGCGTCGAGTCGGTCATGGATCAGTATCTGAGCGTCGTGCGGCCCATGCACCTGCAGTTCGTGGAACCGTCGAAGCGCTACGCGCACATCATCATTCCGGAGGGTGGCCACAACCGCGTGGCCATCGACCTGATCGCGGTCAAGATCGCCGACATCATTCGCGAGCGTTCCCGCCTGCGCGCCCCGCAGGGCGCCTGACCCCGGAGGCCAGCCGTGACCTGGGACGACGAAGACCTGCTGCGCAAAAGCCCGAACCTGGAGCGGATCCTGATCCCCTCGCTGGACATCCAGCAGCGCGTGCGGCAACTTGCGAACGAGGTCAGCCGCGATTACGCCGACACGGTGCCGGTGCTCGTGAACATCCTCAAGGGAGCCTTCGTTTTCCTGGCCGACCTGACCCGCTGCCTGACGATCCCGCACGAGGTCGACTTCATGGCCATTTCGAGCTACCACGGCGGCACGCAGACGACGGGCGTCGTCAAGATCGAGAAGGACCTGAAGACGAACATCACCGGACGCGACGTCCTGGTCGTGGAGGACATCGTGGACACCGGCCTGACGATCAACTACCTCCTGGACATGCTGCAGACGCGGGCCCCGCGCAGCCTGCGGATCTGCACGTTGCTCGACAAGCCGCACGCCCGGCGCAAGGAAATCCCGCTCGCGTACACGGGCTTCGAGATCCCCAACGAGTTCGTCATCGGCTACGGCCTCGACTACGACGAGAAGTACCGCAACTTGCCCTTCATCGGCGTCATGAAAAGCTGAATCGTCCCGCCCGCACGGAGGTCGCCCGCCATGCCTGAGCGTTCGAGGAAACCCGCCGCGCCACGCGGGGCGCTGCCGGAGGCCCTCACCTTCGATGACATTCTCCTCCTGCCCCTGTACTCCGAGATCCTCCCGCGCGATGTCGACACCGCGACCCGCCTCGCCCGCGACATCGATCTGCCCATCCCCTTCCTCTCCGCCGCCATGGACACGGTCACCGAGACGGACCTGGCCATCGCCATGGCCCGCGAGGGGGGTCTGGGCGTCGTGCACAAGAACATGCCGGCGGCGTTGCAGGCGGAGCACGTCGACGCGGTCAAGCGCAGCGAATCCGGCATGATCACCGAGCCGATCACGCTCGGGCCGGACCGGCCGCTCCACGAGGCGATGGCCCTGATGAAGCGGTACCGGATCTCGGGCGTGCCGATCACGCGGGGCAAGAAGCTGGTGGGCATCCTGACGAATCGCGACCTGCGCTTCGTCGGCGACACGACGCAGCCTGTTTCGGCCGTGATGACGAGCAAGGGCCTGGTCACGGCGCCCGAGGGCACGACGCTCGAAGAGGCGGCGCGCATCCTGCACCGTCACCGCATCGAGAAACTGCCGGTCGTGAACGGCAGGGGCGAGCTGCGTGGCCTGATCACGGTCAAGGACATCCAGAAACGGATCGACTATCCCCACGCCTGCAAGGACCACCTGGGCCGGCTGCGCGTGGCCGGCGCCGTGGGCGTGGGCGAGGGAACCATGGCGCGGGTCGGTTTGCTGCTCGAGGCGGGCGCGGACATGATCGTCGTGGATACGGCGCACGGTCACACGCGCAACGTGGTCACGGTCGTCAAGGCGATCCGCAAGGCCCACGCGCGCGCCAGAGTGATGGCCGGCAACATCGGCACCGCGGAAGCGGCCGAGGCGCTCATCGCGGCGGGGGCCGACGCGGTGAAGGTCGGCATAGGCCCCGGTTCCATCTGCACGACGCGCGTTGTTTCAGGCGTGGGCGTGCCGCAGGTGACCGCCATCATGGAGGTCGCGCGCGTCGCGCGGGCGAAGAAGGTGCCGGTGGTGGCCGACGGCGGCGTCAAGTACTCCGGCGACGTGGCCAAGGCGCTGGCCGTGGGGGCGGACGCGGTCATGATCGGCTCTCTCCTGGCGGGCACCGAGGAGTCGCCGGGCGAGAAGATCCTCTACGAGGGACGAGTCTTCAAGTCGTACCGCGGGATGGGATCGATCGCGGCCATGAGGGCGGGCAGCAAGGACCGTTACGGCCAGGAAGGGATCGACGACCCGGAGAAGCTGGTGCCCGAGGGCATCGAGGGGCAGGTGCCGTACAAGGGAGCCGTGCGCGACGTGCTCTTTCAGCTGGTCGGAGGCGTCCGCTCCGGCATGGGCTACTGCGGCTGCCGCACGATCAGCGAGCTGCAGGCGAAGGCGCGCATCGTGCGCGTCACGGGAGCCGGCCTGCGTGAGAGCCATCCGCATGACGTGCAGATCACGAAAGAGGCGCCCAACTACGGCAAGGATCGCTGACCGAATGGCGCGCGCGGAGGAGCCGGCCGAAATCACGCTCATCGGCGGGCGTCCGGCCCGCTACCGCGTGCGGCGCAGCGATCGCGCGCGACGCCTGACGCTGCGAGTCACCCACGACGAGGGGCTGGTCGTCGTTCTGCCGCGACGGTGGGCGCTGGCCGAAGTGGGCCGGGCCTTCGAACTGCACGCCCGCTGGCTGGATCGCACGCTGGACCGCTACGGCGTGCGCCTGGGCCCCCCGCGGCGGGGGCTGGCGACCGGCAGCGTCGTGCCGATCCGGGGCGAGCCGCGCCGGCTCGTCCTGAGCCCGCTGCCAGAGGGATCCCGCCGGGCCCGCTGGGAGCTGCGCGACGACGTCCTTGAGGCGAGCCTGCCGGCGGCCGCGCTGCTCGAACCTCGCCCCGCGCTCGAGCGCTGGCTGCGCGGCTTGGCGCGCGAGACGATCGTGGCGAGGGTGGGAGAGCTGTGGCCGCGCGTGGGGGTGGCGCCGCGCCGGGTCATTGTCGGCGAGCGGCTCACGCGCTGGGGGAGCTGCTCGGAACAAGGGTCGCTTTCCTTCAGCTGGCGCCTGATCCTGGCGCCGCCAGCCGTGCTGGATGCGATCGTGTGTCACGAGTTGTGCCATCTGTCGCACTTCGACCACGGGCCGGGCTTCAGGGCCCTGCTCAGGAGGGTCTGCGCCGATTACGACGCGCACAGCGCCTGGCTGAGGACCCACGCCAACGAGCTGCGGTTCTGAGCCGGGGGCTGGTCGACCGCCTTGTCCGCCGCACCGCGAAGGACACGTCATGAGCGAACTGTTCAACCGAGAAGCTGTTCTATCCCTGCTGCACGAGCACACGCAGTCCGTGGCCCTGCGGCGCCACGCCTACGCCGTCGAGGCCGCCATGCGCGCCGCGGCGGCGCGTGAAGGCGGCGATCCCGCCTACTGGGGCGCGGCGGGTCTGCTTCACGACTTCGACTACGAACTGTACCCGGAGGCGCCCGCTCACGCCAACCGCGGCGCCGAGATCCTGCGCGCGAGAGGCTACCCGGAAGAGTTCGTGCGCGTCGTGCTTTCGCACGCGAGCTATACGGGGGTGCCGCGCGAAAGCGCTTGCGCCCGCTGGCTGTTCGCGGTCGATGAGCTGTGCGGTTTTTGCATGGCCTGCGCCATGGTGCAGCCGGACCGCAAGATCGCCGCGGTCCAGGTGTCGTCCGTGCTCAAGAAGCTCAAAAAAAAGGATTTCGCCGCCAAGGTGAACCGCGAGGAGATCGCGGAGGGAGCCGCGGTCCTGGAACTGACCAGGGAAGATCTGATCGAACACGTGCTTGGCGCGCTGCGCGGCGTCGCGGGCGAACTGGACCTGTGAGGGTCCGCGAGCCGGCGTCCAGGCGACGAAACCCGGAGAGGTGTCATGCCCGATCGCTGGCCCGGCAACCGCGTCTGCGAGCTGCTCGGCATTCGGCATCCGATCATCCAGGCCGGGATGATCTACAACAGCGGCGCGCAACTCGCGGCCGCGGCGGCCAACGCCGGCTGTCTCGGCCTGATCGGCGCGGGTTCCCTGCGGCCGGAGCTGCTGCGCGAGCAGATCCGCGCCGCGCGCGCGCTCACCGACCGGCCGTTCGGCGTGAACCTGCCGCTGCTCTATGACCACGCGGGCGACTGCCTGGACGTCGCGCTCGAGGAGGGGGTGCGCATTTTCTTCACTTCGGCCGGCTCGCCACGGCGGATCGCGGGGCGGCTAAAGAAAGAGGGGTGCGTCGTTGTGCACGTGGTGGCGCATCCCGAACTGGCGCGCAAGTGCGAGGACGCCGGCTGCGACGCCGTCGTGTGCGAGGGTTTCGAGGCGGGGGGGCACAACGGACGCGAAGAATTGACCACGATGGTGCTCGTCCCGCTCTGCGTCGCCGCCGTGTCCGTGCCGGTCATCGCGGCGGGCGGCATCGCCACGGGCCGGCAGATGGCCGCCGCGCTGGCCCTGGGCGCCGAGGGGGTGCAGGTGGGCTCGCGCTTCGCGGTCACCAAGGAATCGTGCGGCCATCCGGCCTGGAAGCAGGCGGTCGTGGCCGCCGGACCCGCCGACACGCAACTGTGCCTGAAGCCGCTCGTGCCGGTGCGGCTGCTGAAGAATCGCTTCCGCGACGAGGCGATTCGCCTGGAGCAGGAGTGCGTGTCCCGTGACCGGCTGACCGCCTGGTTGGGCCAGGGCCGTGCGCGCCGCGGCATGCTCGAGGGGGACCTGGACGAGGGCGAGTTGGAGATCGGGCAGGTGGCGGGACTGATCGACGACGTGCCGTCCGCGGCGGACGTCGTGGCCCGTCTTATCGCGGGTCATGACGAGGCCGTCGCGCGCCTGGGACGGACCGTCGCGCCGGAGGGATGATGAGCGCGCCGCCGGCGACGGAAGCCGAGACTCTGGCGGGGCTGCTGGCGCGGCTTTGCCCGAGGCGGCGGATCGACTTGGCCGGCGCGGTCAGCCTCCCTCGCGTCCTGCCGCACGCAGACGCCTTCCGAGGTTGGCTGGCCGCCGGCAGGCACGGCGAGCTCTCCTATCTGGCACGCGATCCCGCGGGGCGCCTCGATCCCCTGCGGCAGCGTCCCTGGGCGCGCTGCGTGCTGGTCTTCGGGCAGCGCTATGTCGCGGGCTGGCGCGCCGACGATCCTGCGCCATGGGCCGGCGCGGCCGCCGGCCGGCCCTGGATCGACGGCGTGGCGCGCTATGCCAGGGGACGCGACTACCACGACGTGTTGCGCGCCGACGTGAAGGCCGTGCTGGACGGCCTGCGCGAGGCGCTGGGCCCGCTGCGCGCGCACGTCGCGATCGACACGGGGCCCTACCTGGAGCGCGAATATGCCTGGCTCGCCGGGCTGGGCTTTTTCGGACGCAACACCTGCCTGATCCACGAAAGACTCGGTTCGGGACTCTTTCTGGGCCTGGTCGTCACGGACCTGGCCGTCGCGGGTCTGCCGCCGTCCGGCGAGGCGGCGGCCGCTCCGCTGTGGAGCGTGGCGCCGCGTCCGGAGGGCGCGGGGGACGGCGCGTCGCGCTGCGGCGGCTGCCGGCTGTGCGTCGAGGCCTGCCCGACCGGCGCGCTCGACGGAGCCTTCGGCCTCGACGCTCGGCGCTGCCTGTCCGCCTGGACCATCGAGCGCCGCGGGCCCGCGCCGGCCGGGCAAGAGGAGGCAGCGGGAACGCTCGTGTTCGGCTGCGACATCTGTCAGGCCGTTTGCCCGTGGAACCGGCGCGCCGCGCGCGAGGCGACGTCGGCGCCGCCGCCACGGGACGCATACGCCGCCGATCCCGCGCACGGCGAACTGGATCTCGAAGGGCTCGCCGCGCTCGACGACGCGGAGTTCGCGCGCCGGTTCCGCCGTTCGCCGCTTTGGCGCGCGCGTCCGGATGGACTGCGCCAAAACGCGCTTGCCGCGCTGCGCGCCCGCGAGCGCGCGCCGTGAGAGGAGGCTCGCCGTGACGGTCGAAGCCGCCTGGTGGTCGTCGCTGCGCGACGGTGCGGTTCGCTGCGAACTGTGCCCGCTCGGCTGCCGTCTGAACCAAGGCCGCGAAGGGCCGTGCGGCAGCCGCGCCAACGTCGGGGGACGGATGGCGGCCACGCAATACGGCCGCCTCGTCAGCGCGGCGGTCGATCCCATCGAGAAGAAGCCGCTCTACCATTTCCATCCCGGCGCCGCGATCCTGTCGGTCGCCGCGCAGGGATGCAACCTGCACTGCCGGTTCTGTCAGAATTGGACGATCAGCCAGGGGCGCGACGCGAGCAGCAGTCCCGTCACGCCGGCGCAGCTCGTGGCCCGGGCCCGCGCGGAGGGCTCGCTCGGCATCGCCTACACCTACAGCGAGCCGCTCGTCTGGTACGAGTTCGTGCGCGACACGGCGCGCCTGGCGCGCGCGGCGGGGCTGAAGAACGTCGTCGTCTCGAACGGGTTCCTCAACCGGGAACCTCTGCTGGATCTGCTGCCGCTGATCGACGCCGCGAACGTCGACCTCAAGGCCATGGATGACGACTTCTATCGGAAGATTTGCAAGGCGCGCCTGGAGCCCGTGCTCCGCACGATCCGGCTCTGTCGCGAGATCGGCACTCACCTCGAGATCACGAATCTGGTCATTCCCGGGTACAACGACGACGACGAGCACCTGGCGCGACTCGTGGATTTCGTGGCGGACGTCGGGCGCGACGTGCCTCTGCACTTTTCCGCCTACCATCCCGCTCATCGGATGGACGCGCCGCCCACCCCGCTTGAAACGCTGCGCCGCGCCGCCGCGCTCGCCAAGCGCAAACTGGATTTCGTTTACCTCGGCAACGTCAGGATCCGCGGGGCGGGGGACACGTCGTGTCCCCACTGCGGGGAGCTGTGTGTCGTGCGGGAGGGCTACGCCACGCGCAATCTGCTGAGCGATGGCAACTGTTGCCCCGGCTGTGGCCGCAAGCTGCCGCTGGTCGCGGCGTGAAGCGGGCGGCGCTCGCCTAAGGTTCGCCGGCGAGGATGGCGCCGTCGATGATCAGGTCGGCGCCGTTGATGGCCCTGGCGTCGTCGGAAGCAAGGTAGAGGATGGCCTGCGCCACCTGCTCCGGCGTGGCCACCCGCGCGCGGGCGTCTGGGGCGTTGCCGGTTGCCGTGTCCGCGCTTGCCGCTCTGCCCGCTTGCATCTGTCGCCAGACCGGCGCGTGCACCGCGCCGGGCAGCACGCAGTTGACGCGGATGGCGTCGCCGCGCGCCGCGCACTCGAGCGCCACGGCCTTGCTGAACAGCGACACGGCCGCCTTGCTGGCGCCATAGGCGCTGGCGCCCGGACTGGGATCGCGGCTGGAGGCCGACGACATGTTGATGATGCTGCCTCCCCTGCCGCGACGCATGATGATCACGCCCTGCCGCGTGCCGAGGAAGACGCCGTCCAGATTGACGGCCATCACGGCGCGCCAGACCTCGAGGTTCATGGACTCGATCGGGGCGGCCACCGCGACGGCCGCGTTGTTCACGAGGATGTCGAGCGAGCCCCGCTGCTTGACGAGCGAATCGGTCACGGCCTCCCACTGTCGCCCCGACGTGACGTCGAGCGGCGCGGCGAGCCCGATCGCGCCGCGCTCGCGGATCTCGGCGGCCGTGCGCTCGGCGCCGGCGCCGTCGCGGTCGGTGGCCAGGACGACGGCGCCCTCGCTGGCCAGCAGGAAAGCCGTCGCGCGACCGATGCCCGACGCGGCGCCGGTCACCAACGCCACCTTGCCCCGGACCCGACCCGGTCCGTCGCCCTTGGCCTGGTTCTCGCTCATCGCGCGCTCCGGGGGATTTTGGCGCCGCGGGCGCGGCCACGGCTGGGCTTCACCCAGCGCACGCTGACCCGGGTGGCGATGCCCCCGCGCACGAACCAGTCGCCCACGATCTCCATCCGCCGCGGCTTGGTCGCCGCCACGAGATCGTCGAGGATGCGGTTCGTGACCGCCTCGTGGAAGGCCCCTTCGTCCCGATACGACCACAGATAGATTTTGAGCGATTTCAGCTCCACGCAGAGGCGATCGGGCACGTACGTGATCGCCAGCCGCGCGAAGTCCGGCTGCCCCGTCAACGGACAAAGGCAGGTGAACTCCGGACAATCGAAGGCGATCTCGTAGTCGCGTCCCGGATTGGGGTTGGCGAACGTCTCCAGCCGCCGGGAGGACCTGTCGGGCGCGCGGACCTCCCGTTCGTCGCCTCCCCCGGTCGACCGGCCGGTCTTGGTCATTTCACCATCGCCACCCGTCCCGTGGCCGCGTGTTCGCCGCTCGCGACGCGGTAGAAGTAGACACCCGATGGGCAGAGACGACCGCCGTCGTCGCGGCCGTCCCAGATCGCGACGTGCGCGGCGGCCTGCAGCTCCGCGTCGACCAGGGTGCGCACGACACGCCCGGCGACGTCATAGACGCGCACGAGAGTGCGCGCCGCGGCGGGCAGGCTGAAGCGGATACTGGTGATCGGATTGAAGGGGTTCGGACTCGCTGGCTCGACGCGGAACACCAGCACCGGCGCGGGCGGTCCGTCCTCGACCGGCGTGGCGGAGCAGGCCACGGCCAGCGCTCCGATCAGGCCGCACCCGCCGCTGTTGGCGGGGGAGCAAGGCGAGCCGGCGTCGATGGCCCAGTCGCCGGCGGCGGCCGCGCAGAACTTCGGATCGAGCGAGATGTTTCCGCTCAGCCCGGTCGGATCCGCGATGCCTCCGTAGTTGGCGACAGCGTTGTCCCACGCGTCGTTGCAGGCGAAGGTCGGCGTGCCAGAGGAGACTTGGACGCCGTTGGCGAAACTGCTCCCGCCCGTGTTGGACGCGACGATGTTGTTGGTCACGGTCGGACTGGCGAGAGCGAGGTAGAGACCGCCCGCCCCCAGGTAGCCGTTGTTGGCGGTGAGCGTGCAGCCAGCAATCTCGCCGCCGACCGCCGACTGGTAGCTCAATCCGCCGGCGAATATGTCGGCCGTGTTCTGCGCGAAGACGGAGTTGCGCACGCTCACGCTCGAGCCTCCGCTGACGGCGCCGCCGCCTCCCATGTCGGCGTCGTTGCCCCGCGCCACCACGCTGTCGAGCGTCGCCGTCGCGTTCTCGAGGGCGAACCCGCCGCCGTTCATGAAGGAGGCTCCCGCGGCCTGGCCGTTGTCCTGGAAGAGATCGCGCTTCATGGCGATCGTCGCGCCGTTGGCGAGAAGGCCGCCGCCCTTCAGACGCGCCGTGTTGTCGTGCACGGCGTTGTCCGCCATGTCCAGGCTCGTGGTCGCGAGGTTGTTGGCCGCGTAGATGCCGCCGCCGCTTTCGCTGTCGACGTGGCCGTGGATTTCGCATCCCGTGAGCGTGAGATCGGTGTCCGCGGCGTAGACGCCGCCGCCGCGCGGCGGAAAGCCGCTCGTGTTCTGGCGCAGCGTGTTGCCGTACACGAGGCAACCATCCAGCGTCGGCGCGCCGCCGTAGACGTACAGACCCGCCCCTTGAGTCGCGGTGTTGCCGTGGATCCGGCAGTCCTCCAGTCGCGCCAGGGAATTGAGCAGCATGGCCCCCCCGCCGCCGCCGAACTCGGTCGCGCCGCCAACGGCCCCGCCCGTGAGCTCGAGGTTGCGCAGCGTCGGCGATGCGCCGTTGCACAGCAGTCCCCCGCCGTACCGCCCGTATTGGGGCGTGGAGAGGATCTGGCCGCCGCCCCCGTTGACGGAAAAGCCGTCCACGACCGTGGACGGTCCGGCGCCGCCCTGGATGAGCAGGCCCGGCGCGCCTGGGCTGGCGACGATGGCGCTGGGCTGGCCGACGGGGTCGCGGCTGGTGTAACCGCTGTCCCAACCGCCCAGCACGAAAAGCGCCTTGTTCGGGATGACCACGCTGCTCGGCAGGGGCGCCGCGGCGGTCACGGCCACCGTGTCGCCCGGCGCCGCCTCGTTCAGCGCGTCGAACAGGACCGGGAACTCGTCGGGCACCTCCTGAAAGGAGTCGCCGAGCGCTCGCAGCAGATTCACGCGTCCGGCGCCGAGCTTGCCGGCGTAGACGGGGTTGAGCGCGTCGAGGTCGTCCGCGCTGCTGAGCAGGCGTTCGATCACCTGGCCGCGGCTCCAGCCGGGGTTGGCCGACCAGATCAGGGCCAGGGCGCCGCAGGTCAGGGGCGACGAGAAAGAGGTGCCGCTGACGGTCGCGTAGGTATGGGTGCCCGTCGCTCCCACGTACCAGCTCGTGTAGATATTGACGCCCGGGGCTGACACTTCCACCCAAGCCCCGAAATTGGAGAAGCTGGCCTTGCCGTCGAGTTCGTTCGTCGCGGCCGCCGCCAGCACGTCGGGATCGTAGCTGAGGTAGCCGACGAACGGGCCATCAGGCAGGACATCGTCTTCTATGTTGTCGTTGCCAGCTGCCGCCACCACGATGGCCCCTTGACTGGTGCAGAAATCCACGGCGCTGATCAGATAGCTGACCTCTGACGAGCCCCAACTGCAATTGACGAGCTTGGCGCCGTTGGAGGCCGCGTAGACCATGCCTTGGGCGGCGAAGTCCATCCGGACCACGCCGGGACTGCCTTCCTCATCCACCCACCCCGCGCGCACCGGCATGATCTTGCAACCCCACGAGGCGCCCGCGATCCCGACTCCGTTGTTGGTGATGGCGGCGGCGACGCCCGAGCAGCCCGTGCCATGGCCCCCAAAGTCGGACGGATCATTGTCGGCCGTGCGCACGTCCTCTCCCGGCACTCCCTGGACGCCTGTCACGAAATCCCAGCCGCGGTAATCGTCGACCATGCCGTTGCCGTCGTCGTCGACCCCGCCGGTGCCGTTCACCTCGACCCAGTTGGTCCAGATCGCCCCGCGGCGATAGTTGGGGCCCGCGCCCCCCAGGTCGGGGTGCTGCCAATCCACGCCTGAGTCCACGATGGCGATGATGACGTCCGTGTCGCCCACGGCCTCCGCCCAGCCGCCCACGGCGCGGATGTCCTTGCCGCCAATCGTGGTGTTGCGCAAGTACCATTGGGCGCTGAGGTTCGGGTCATCGGGGATGGCAAGGACCGGGCAGATGTCCACCGCCTCGGCGCGGACCACGTCCGGCGAGGCGGCGTAGGCGGCCACGACCGCGTCGAGGTCGTGCTCCGGCGGGAAATCCACGGCCCAGACCAGCCGCAGATCCGGCTCGCCCGCCTTGCGCGGCGCGCCCATCCCTTGGAACAAGCGGCTCATGTCGCTCACGTGAAAGCGGTCGGCCAGCGCCTGCAGCGCGGGCCTGTCGACTTGAACGCCCGTCGCGGACTTGGACACCGCGGGCAGGATTCCGTCGCGCAGCGTGACGATGACTCGACCCTGCACGCGGGTTCTGGAGGCCTTGGCGGGGGCGGCGAAGACGGCCGCGCAGCCCACCACGGCGCAGCAGGCGAGCAGCAGCTGCAAAGAACGACGCTTCATCGGGTTGACCTTTCTGTCGGGATGCGCGGCCCGTGACCTGCCGTCGAGCGCGGGGATGACTTGTTTCCGGGCGCTGCCTCCCATTATATAGAAGTCGCGCTCGACCAACAATGGGCCGAGCCTCGCCGGCGCGCCAGCGCGGGCGGTCCATCGCGGAGGGCAAGCGATTGTCGGCCTTGGATATTCTCTTCGTCGAACCCTATGACGGGGGCTCCCACCGGGCTTTCCGCGAGGGGCTGGCGGCCGCGTCCAGGCACCGTTTCCACGCCCTGACGCTGCCGCCCCGGTTTTGGAAATGGCGGATGCGCGGCTCCGCGGCGTGGTTCGCGGATCGGGTGCGCGAAGAGCTCCCCGCGTGCGACCTGATTCTCGCCACCGACTTCCTCAACGCCGCCGACTTCCGGGGACTGCTCCCGCCGCCCTACGACCGCCGGCCGCTCGTGCTGTACATGCACGAGAATCAGCTGACCTACCCCTTGTCGCCGGACGAGGAGTTCGATTACCACTTTGGCGCCACGAACATCATCAGCGCGCTGGCGGCCGATCGCGTCGTGTTCAACTCCGAGTACCATCGGGCCGTGTTTCTCGACGGGCTGCCGGGCTATCTGGGCAAGATGCCCGAGGCCGTGCCGAAAGGCGTGCGCGACAGGCTGGCCGCGCGCAGTTGCGTGCTGCCCGTGGGGATCGCCCGCGCGTCCAGACCCGCCGGCGAGCGGGCCCCGTGGCTGGGCGGACCGGACGGATCCCCGGCCGGACAGCGCTGGCCGCGGGACGGCGCGCAGCCGCTCGTTCTCTGGAATCACCGCTGGGAGTTCGACAAGCGTCCAGCGTGGCTGGTGGCCGCGCTGTCGGCCCTGCACGAAGAGGGGCGACCATTTCGCGTCGCGTTGCTCGGCGAGCCGCGCGGACACGAGGAGACCTTCGAGCCGCTGCGCCAACGGCTGGGATCGCGCGTCGCAGCATGGGCCGACGCGGCTACGCGCGCCGCTTACGAGGCGTGGCTTTCCCGCGCCGATGTCGTGGTCAGTTGCGCCGCGCAGGAGTATTTCGGGATCGGCGTGGCCGAGGCGGTTCACGCGGGCGCCTATGCCGTGCTGCCGCGCGAGCAGGTCTATCCGTCGCTCTACGGGAACGCCTGCCGGGGCCGCCACCTGTACGAAGGAGCCGAGGGGCTGGTGGAACTGCTGCGCGACGTGCTCTGCGGGCGTTGTGGGCATGCTTGCGCGCTGCCGCTCGTCGCGGACGAATTCTGCTGGGATCGTCTGGCCGTTCGCTTCGACGCCTTGCTCGAGGCGACGGTCGCGGCCGGAGGAAAGGAAGAGAGAGATGAGCCGGCCGCGTGAGTTCAGCGCGTATCTCTGCGACGTGGAGGGAGTGCTCGTGCGCGACAAGCGCTACGAGCCGGTTCCCGGTTCGGTCGCCTGGTTCAACGGTCTGCAGGAACGTGGAATCGCGGCCGTGCTCGTCAGCAACAACACGACCCACAGTCCCGCCGAGCTCGTGGCCGAGCTGCGCCGCGTCGGCTTCGCCGTCGAGCCCGAGCAGGTGATCGGCGCTCTGCCGCTGGCCGTCGAGCTGCTGGCGCAGCGCGGGCTGCGGCGCCTGCTCTGGCTGGGGCACCCGCGCCTGGCGGGCTGGTGGCGGGAGCAAGGTTTCGCCCTGGCAGGGGCGCGAGGGGAAGCGCAGCCCGTCGAGGCGGTCGTGCTGGGCGTCAATCCCGACTTGAGCGTGGACGACCTGGAGCGGGCGCTGCCGCATCTGCGCGAGGGGCGCGCCGAGTTGGTGGCGTTGCACCGCAACGCGTTCTGGCTCGACGATCGGGGACGGCGGCGGCTGGGCCCGGGCGCGTGGTGCGCGGCGCTGGAGACCGTCGCGCGCGCGCCGGCGATCGTGATCGGCAAGCCACAGGAGGGTCTCTACCGGGCCGCCCTGAAAAGGGTTGGCGTCGCGGCGGCCCAAGCCCTATTCATTTCGGACGATCCGGTCGCTGATCTCGTGACCGCCGGGCGGATGGGCATGGGCACCGCGCTGGTGCTCAGCGGCAAGCACGCGGACCACGCCGTGTTGGGCGAACTGGATCAAGAAGATTGGCCCGACGTCATTTGCGAGCGGGCCGAACTCATCGGCTGAGCGCGCGGGAGGAGACGAGGCATTGACGGCGGAAGGCGCAAACGACTCGGCGGCGGCCGCCGAAGAGCCTGCGGTTCGCCTGCAGACGATCGCCTGCTCGCTGGCGGCCTGGGAGCTTCAGAAGAACCTCGCCGCGCGCGCGGACACGCCGCGGCAGCGGGAGTTCTTGCTGCACGCCCACCAGCAGTTGCAGGCTGAACTCGAGGAGCGCCGCCAGGTTCCTCCGGCCGACCGTTCCGTGATCCTGCAGACGCCCGGGGCTCGAGAGTCGGTGTTGCTCATCCACGGCGCGACGACGACCCCGGCGGAGATGCGTCCTCTGGCGCAGCGGCTCCAGGCGGCGGGATATCACGTTTATGCGCCGCTGCTGCCCACGCGCGCGAACCTGGCGCCCGGGTTGGGCGACGTGCTCTGGCGAGCTTGCCTGGAAGAGGTTTTGGTGCGCTACCGCCTGCTGAAGCAGGCGAGCCGCCGAGTCCATGTCGTGGGCCTGAGCTTCGGAGCAGCCCTCGCCATTCACCTCGCGCGACAGGAGCGCCCCGCTTCCCTGGCGCTGCTGGCGCCGGCCCTCATTCCGCGCCTCCCTGTCGGGGTGCGCCTGCTCTTGAGACTCGGCGTGCAACGCATGAAATGGGTGCGCCGTCGCTACGGTTGGAGCCTCGAGGTTCTGCAAGCCATGGAGAGGGCGCGGCCCTGCGTGTCGCGCCTGGGCATGCCGGTCTATGCCGCGCAGTGCCAGGACGACGAGCGCATGCTCCCTGCTTCCCTGCGTTTTCTGCAACGCAAGACGCGCCATCGGAATTCGCGTTTCCGCCTCTACCCGACGGGCGGCCATCTCATCCTGCGGTCGCACGGGCCGACCGGGCTTCACGACGAGATCGCAGCTTTCATCCGGGAAGCCTGACCGGCGTCACGACTCCCCACGGGCGAGCCACGGCGTGGCGTCGATGCCCGCGCGCCGGGCCGCGCCGGCCAGCGCCGCGCGCGTGCGCTCGTCGGGGGCATTCTGATGCTCGGTCAGACGGTCGAGGAAGACGTCCAGCGCGGCGGCGGCGGCGTGATCCGGAGCCGCGGCGATTTCGCGCAGCGCGCACCACGAGAGACGCTCACCCAACCCGAGCCGCCCGCGCGCCAACGTTTCCAGGACCCTCACGTACTGCGGAAAGGCGAGCGACAGCTTCCGCAGCACGGGCGCCAGACCCCGCGTGCCGGGGGCGCCGGCGCGCAGCAAGCAAGCGGCGGCGGCATAGCAGGCGCGACCATGGGCAAGATCGCGCGCGGCGGCCTGCGACGGCGTGAATCCGAAGGGAACCCGGCGCCTGCGCTGCAGGTCGCCGCGCCGGTAGAGCCCGAGCGCCAGCAAGCGGTCGTCGCCGTTGCGCCGGTACCAGAGCGCAAGGCCAGCCCGAGAACGGACGGGCGGTTGCAGCAGCGGCTCGGCGCCGCCGCGAGCATCCGGATGGCGCGCTCCGCGCCCGTGCGCGGCCAGCAGGCGGGCAAGATAGACGTTCACATCCTCGTCGGGCCCGTAAGCGTTGGTGGCGAAGCCGCACTCCTTGCGGCTTTCCAGCAGCGCCTCGGTGAGCCAAGCGTCCAGGGCCCCGGGCGCGACGCGCAGGCACGACGGAGGTCGCCGGCCGGTCAGGGGGCCATCGAAGTCGACGCGGGGCACGGACACTCCTCCCGTCAAGGGCAGTTGGTTGCCCTGGTTAGCAGGTGTCGTGCCCGTCGCAACGCGACATGAAATCTTATAACTTATTCATCGACAATATATTGTGGTATCATGCGCGCGGCGGGGGGCACAATGGATCCGTGCTGTCGGGCCGTTTCTGGCCGGAGGCGGCCGGGCGCCCGCCGCTGCGACCATCCTTCAATTCTCGCTACGGTTGCACATTCCGCGGCCGAAATCTGACGAGGAGTCGGGACGTCCCGGCTGGAGCCGCGGCCACTGGCCGGCGGCAGCTTGCCCGCGTGAACGGCGCGGGCCGGACCAGTGAAAGGACGAGGGATGAAGGAAAAGGAGCGCGAGTTCGGCACGAAAGCGAACGAGTCCCCAGCCGTCGGCAGATCGGCGCCGGTCGCGTCTGAGGTGGAGGATTCCCGGGTCGAGAAGGCGTCCGCGCCGCCGCCGAACGGTACGCACACCACGGCGCCGGGCACCTGTCGCAGGCGGCTCTGCCCGCCCTGGGCGGGCGGGCTGGCGGGGGCTGCCGTCACGGTCGCCGCCGGCGCCGGAGTCTGGTTCGTTGCCAGTCGGGTCGTCACGCTACCGGCCGAGTCCGGCAGCTGGCGGCAGTGGCTGCAGCCCGGCTTGGCCGGAGCCTTGACCCTCTCTCTGGCGTCGCTCGCTGCCTGGGCGGTCAGCGGCATGCTCGATCAGTGGAACCAGGAACGACAGCGGCTATGCGATCTGCTCGAGCGCATCGCGGCCTTGGATCCCGACAGCGATAAGGGCTGGGCCGATCCCATGCTGAAGACAGAGCCGGAATTGGCTCAGTTGGTGGGTTCCTTGCACGTTCGCGATCGCCGGCAGCGGGCCGAGCTGGCGCGGGCGGCCGTCGCCGAGGGCGAGATGGCGCGGCTGGGAACCTCGCTCATGTCGCGCGAGCGCGATTGCGTGGCCGCGTCGTTCGAGACGCCGGTCGTGGGTCGGGCCGCGGCGAGCGCGGCGTCGCTGTACGAGGAGATCGATCAACTGCGGCAGGCGCAGGCGCAGCTCGAGGAGCGCCTGGCCACGCTGGGAGCCCAGTTGGCGGGCGCCGCGGCCGAGACGCGGCGCTGGAATGGACAGGCTGGGCGGGAGGTGATCGGGCGGCAGAGCGACCTGCAGCGTCTGGCCGGCGAGACGCAGCGTCTCGTCAAGCAGGCGGCGGATCGTCGCCATGAACTGGAGGAGGCGGCGCGCGGCGGCCTGCCCACCTTGGCCGACGTTTCACGCTGCTTGCCCGCCAGCGGCGGGCAGAGCCCGACGGCGATTCTGGTGCAGACGGCGCACCTGCTCAAGGATCTCGTGGCCCGCGGCGGCAGCTTGGCCATCCAGACGGCGCTTGAGGTCACACGGCTTGGCGATCGCGGCGAAACGCTCTTCCCGCTCACGGAGAGTCTCAAGAGCCTCATTGCAGAGTTTCAGGGCGTCGCCACGCGGATCGAGAAGCTGGCCCGCGACGAGGAAGCCGTGTCGGCCGCGCTCGACAAGGCCCGCTCTCTTATGGGCCAGATCGAGCAGGCGACGCGGCAGCGGGAGCCCGAGTCGCAGTGCTGGCAGCGCACGGCGGGTCAGCTCGGCGATCTGAAGCTGTCCCTGGTGCGCGTCGGCATGAATCTCGCCGACGTCGCGCACGGCTTCGTCGCGCAAGGCGCGCGTCTGGAGGAACTGGCGGGAACCGCCTCGGAGTTGACGGGCGTTCCGCTCGAAAAGGTCGAGGACGCCGAATTGCCGGAGGTCACGCCCTTCGCGGCCGACGAGTTCGCCTCGCCTCAGGAAGCTGCTCCCGGCGCGAGCGAACCGCCGCCGGCACCGACTCCCCCCTTGTTCGCGGCCGACGAATCCGCGCCGGCCGCGACCGCGCGGGCGCCACGTTTCGCCAGCTCTCTTTTCGAATCCGAGGGACGAGTCACCGAACAGCGCCCTGCCGCGTCGAGGGCGCCGAAGCCCTGGCTGGACGATGCCGAGCAGGCCGGAACGCCGGCCGCGTCCGCGACGGCGGGGGCCCTTCCTGACGAGGAAGAGAGGATTTACGACCTGACGGAACTGGGCGCGGTGGCGCTGGAAGAACCGGACAAGACCGGGGATCCCGAGGCGGGCCGCATCTACGATCTCGCTGAATTCGGCGCCGTCGCGCTGGCGTGACGGGCCATGCCGGGCGCCCGCCACCGGCGGGCGCCAGGTTCCGCGTCGCCATGGATGATCCGCTCCGACTGTTCACTCTTCAGTTGCGCGCGCAACTGACGGGCCTGCGCCAAGTGGCCGTCCAAGGTCGCTGGGAGGGTGCCGCGCCCGCCTCGCTGCCCAGGGCGGTCATCGGGACGCGCCTGCTCGCCGGCAGCAGCGAACTGCTGGGACTGGCGCCGCTGCACGATTGGCTGCAGGAACTGCTGGAACTGCTCAACTGGATCGTGGCCAACCCGGACGGATCATTCGCGGCGTACGAGCCGGTCCTACGCGAGATCGTCGCCTTCGAGGAGTTGTTGATCGATCGGCTCGACGCGGGGCAGGACCCCGCCGAGCTCGTCACTCCGGAGCGGATCGTCTCCCTGCAACACGGTTTCACGGCCGCGTCGCGCGCGTTCAACGACGCGCGTTCAAGAGGTCGTCCCGTCGCGCCCAGGCAGACTCCGGCACCGGCCGACGTCCATCTCGCCGGGCTCGACGACCTGCAGGCCACCATTTCCTGGGAGAGATTCCTGGAATTGGCGGAGCGCCTGGTCAGCAAGGTGCCTCGCCCGCGCCCCGGCGCGGAGGACGAGGCAACACGCGCGCAGCGGCAGCAGCGCTGGCGCGAATTCCGCGCCCTGGCGGACGCGCTGTTCGACACCGAGGACGATTGGCTGGCACCGGAGTCGCCCGAGGCGCCGGTGAGCGATCCCGGCGAGGCGCTGCCCGAGCTGCCGGGTGGATCGCCATTTTGCGAGGCGCTGGCTGAGGGCTGGCGCGAGGGCCGGCGCGTCCGCGGCGACAGCGTCGAGGCAGATTTGCCCTGTCTGGTGCGCTGGCAGGTTCCGGGCATGACGGCGGAGGGCGCGCCGCCCGGAGCGCCGGGGGTGGACGAGCGGATGCCCGAGGAGCAGCAGCGCCGCTTGGGCAGGCTGCTGGGCATCATCGCGACGGACCTGTGCCACTTGACCGGATCGGGCCCGCCGCGTTGGCTGTTGCTGATGGATCTGGCCATGGACCACATCACGGCGGAATTTCGCCGCTCTCCCGCTCGTCTGCCGCCGGAAACGGTGCGCGCCCTCGGGCATTTGCTGGAGGAGGATTTCCTCATCGAGGCGCCCAATCTGCGCGGCGCCCTGAGCGGCCTGCGTCGCGAGAGTGCTCTCCTGCACGCCCGCTTCGGCCCGCGGGGCGAGGGTGGCCTTCGGCTCGTCTTCCCGTTGCATCGGTCGCGGCAGGCCGAGGTTTGCGTCGTCCCCTTGACCGGCGCCGAGGTCGCCGCGCCCCTGCACCTGGTCGAGGCGGTCGTGCCGGCGCGCGGCTGGCAGACGCAGACCGGTCCCGACGGGGAAGTGTTGACCAGAGAAGGGGCGAGGGTTCTGCTCGCCGACCTTGCCTCCTGGGTGGAGGGACTGTTGCCCGGCGCGACCGGGGAAGACACGGAACATCTGGCGCTGATGGGTCTGGTGGAGAAGAGGATCGCGCTGCGCGCGGCCGCGCCGGCCAGGCGCGCCGTCGTGGCGAACTGTGTCCAGACGCCCTCCGGCTGGGAGCCCGTGGCGACCGGTGGCGTGGAACTGGCGGATGGATCCACCTTGCCGCTGCTGGACGTCGAGAAACTGCTGGCCCTGCGTCTGCGCCGCGCCGAGGACGCCGACGGCGTGGGGGGCGATCTCGCCGGAGAATGGGCCGAATCACCGGCGGGTTCGACGCAGAGACCGCCGAGCGCTTCATCCCTGGCCGCAAGGGGGGCGCGCTGCCGCATTCTGTTGCTCGTGGCCAGCCCGTTCCGAGCTGGCGACCTGCGCGACAAGCTCATCGCGGCCGACTTCGACGTCGCGGCCTTCACGGAAGTCGAGCCGGCGATGGCGAAGCTCCGTGAAGCGGGGACCGATGCGATCGTCTGCGACAACGCCGAACCCGCGCGTTGCCTCGATGCCCTGCTGGCCGGCCTGGCCGCGGACGGTCAGCGGGCGCCGGGACCCGTGATCCTGGCCGCCGGCGCGGCAGGGGACCAGGCTCGTCGCTTGGCCAAGTGCCTCGGCGCGGATGGCGCGTGGACGCCGCCCTATCTCATCGAAGAGCTGCGGTTGCAGCTCCCGATCGCCTGAGACGAGTGCTCCCGACCTCTCATTCCTCCCGTCCGGGAACGCCGCGCCGGGGCGGAATGCAATGCCACGGCCGTTCCCGCCGTGCCTTGGCCGGCCCCGCGCTGCCTTGACGCCCGCCTAGGTTCCCGCGAAACGCCCATTTGGGCCTCTTCGGGGGGAGAGAATCCCGATCCTATCCGCGGCATGGGAGTTGCAGTTAAGACCCGACAACCAGCGTCTGGGCATCGGGGGTTGCGAGAGGAGCGTCGAGACCATGGAAGAGCGCTTCAGGGATTACTCCAACATCTACATCGGAGGCGAGGACGCCGCCGGGAGCCAGGTCATGACCTCCGTCGAAGCCGCCGACTACCTGAAGATGCACGTCAAGACCGTTTGTCGCCTGGCCAAGGAAGGCAAGATTCCCGCGAAGAAGGTCGGCAGCGAGTGGCGTTTCCTCCGCAGCGTGCTGGATCGCTGGCTGGCGGAGGAGCTCGTCTGAGGCACTGAACATGTCGCTGTCCTTCGAACCGCTGAAGACCGGCGTTCCCGGGGTGTTCGGGGTCCGGCTCTGCGGCTCCGTGGGGCGGACCGAGAAGGCCCGCCTCAGGGAATTCGCCGACAAGTGTCTCAAGAACGCCAAGCTCCGGATCGTCTTGGATCTTGGCGGGCTTGACGCCCTCGGCGGCGGCGGGGCTTCTTTCCTGGCCGGCTTTCAGCGCGATCTGGCGGCGCGCGGTGGAGATCTCGCGTTCGTGGGTGTCGGCGATGTCGTGCGCCGCTACCTGACTCTGCAGTTCAAGCAGCAGACGTTGCGCGTGCATGAGGACCTGGCCGCGGCCGTGGCGGCCCTGGGCGAGACCGCCGCGCCCAGCGGCCCGGCCGCTGCCGCCAGCCTCAGCGGCGCCCAGGCCGGTCGCCAGACCCGAGGCGCGTCCCGGTCCGAGTCCGGCGGCAACCAAGCCGGCGGCCGGGCAGCGGTCGCGGACAGCCGTCTCGACGAACTGCTCCAGAATTACGGCGGCGCGTCCGTGGCGCCTTCCTCGGCGGCGGACAAGCGGGACCGGAATTCGTCTGCCGCCCAGGCCCGGGCCGAGGCAACGGACGAGCCCGAGCCGCCGTCGCGTTCGACGAAACCGGAACCGGCACAGCCCGTGGGGCGAGCGGCGATCCCCTCTGACGGCCCGGCGACGACCGGGACGATCGGCGCCGCTCGCCCCCAATTCATCACGATCGAGACAGCGCTCGCCGAGCTGAAGTCCGCGGTCGAGCCGCAGCAACTGGAACGGCCGCTGCGCGACCTGCTGCACAGTTTCGATCTCGCGACCAGTCTGGTGTTCTGCGCCCGCCGCGGCGAGGAATTCGCGACCGCCGACGGAAGCGTCGTCGTGCGCGCCGATGGCTCTCTGGCGGGCGCGCTGAACGCCGCGGGCCGGCCGCTCTCGCTGCTCGAGCTGGGCGACGTCGAGCTGTCCGATCTCGAAACCCACCTGCTCTCGGAGTTGCGGGCGGACATCGTGTTGCCGGTGGCGCCGGGTGGCGCCCTGGTCGCCATCGCCTTCATTCGACGTGGCGGCGAAGTCCACGAATACGGAGTGAGCGAGACGTTCGCACTCTCGCTCCTGACGCGGTCGCTGGCCGACGAGACTCCCGCGGACGCCCAGGCGTCCCCGCGGCCGCCGCGTGACGCGCCCGACGTTTCTGCCGGAGGCCCCGGCCCGGCGGACAATCCGCCGGCCGAGTTGCAGCGCAAGGTCGCCCAGATGCAAGCGCTGTTCTCCATCTCGGAGGACCTCGCGCGAGTGCACGAGCCGGGGCGCCTGACGGAAATGCTCTGCGCGACGGTCCTGGCGCAGTTGGGCGTGCGATCGGTCGCCGTGCTCGAACTGGAGAACGAAACGCTGTTGCCGCGGGCCGGGCGCGGCGTGGAGCTCGACCAGGTGCCGTCGCTCAAGCCGTTCGGCCCGCAGTTGCAAGGCTGGCTCGTGGAACAGCCGCTGCCGGCGCAGATCGACCAGTTGCCGTCCATGTTCAACCGCTTCCGGGATCCATTGAGCGCCGCCGGCTTCACCGTCGTGGCCGCGCTGCGTTCCCGCGGCCAGCTGCTGGGCGCGTTGCTGCTGGGTGACGCCGTTCGCGGCCATGGTTCCGATCTGGACCTCGACTTTCTCTCCACCCTGCTCAACCAAGCCGCCATCGCGATGGATGGGGCGCGGATGCTCCAACAGGCGCACGAGCAAGGCATGGGGATCATCCGCACTCTCGTCTCGCTGGTCGAGCAACGCCAGCAGGCGGGCACCCGCATGACGGATCGCGTCGCCCAACTGGTCTCCGAAACAGCGCGCGAGCTCGGATATCCGTCCGAGAAGATGCGCGATCTGGTTTACGGAACCGTGTTGCGGGACATAGGCATGATTCCGATCAGCGATCTCGTCTTGAGATCGCCGCGCAAGCTGAACGACATGGAGTGGAAGCAGATCAAGGCCCACCCCGAGACGGGAGCGGAGCTGCTCGGTCCGCTGCAGCTGCCGCCGACCGTGCGCGATGTCGTGCTTCATCACCATGAGCGATTCAACGGTGAGGGTTATCCCCGCGGCGTGCAGGGCCGAGCCATCCCATTGAGCGCCCGCATCGTGTCGGTCGTGGAAAGCTACGTCGCGATGGTCTCCGATCTGCCCTACCGCACGGCGCTTTCTGAAGCGGAGGCGGTCAGCATCCTGAGCGAGAATTGGGGCATGCGCTACGACCCGGACGTGGTCGAGGCGTTCCTGCGCGTGCTCGCCCGCTCCGGTCGCGACAAGGCGGGCGTGCCCGAGCCTGTCGGCGTCGCCGACGCGGGAGACGTGCGGTCGTGAACCGTTTCGGCGCCGAGGGTCACAGATTGTTGGTGGCGGCGCCCGAGAACGCCGTCGGCGACGCGCTCACCAGCGTGCTGCGGCGCGCTGGTTACGGCATTCTGCGCGCCACGACCGGACCGGAGGCGATCAGCCTGTTCTGTGTCGAAGCGCCGCCCGTCGTCTTGATCGACTGGGATCTGCCCGGAGGGGGCGCGCCCGTTTGTCGCGACCTGCTGGAAACCGACGTCGCGCCCGATGCGCGCGTCATCTTCGTCGTGCCGCCCGCCGACCGGGAGGCCCGTGAGACGGCCTTCTGCTCGGGCGCTCACGACGCGGTGGCGCGCGACGCGGGTCCGGAGGAATTGCTCGGGCGCGTGGCGTTTGCGCTGCGCGCGTGGGCCATCGCCGAGGATTTGCGCGAGAGGAACCGGGAACTGCGCCGCAGCGTCGACCGCGGCGTCGGCGAACTGGAACGCGTGAACCGGCGGCTCAAGCAGCAGATTCACCGGCAGCAGACGGTCCTGGAGCTCACGCAGGAGATGGCGGCCTCGCTGGAGGCCTCGCAACAGGCCAATGTCTTGCTGCTGTCCACGGTCGGCCAACTCGGCGCTCTCTCCGCCACGCTGTGGGCGGGGGAGAGCGAGGGCGAGGCCCTGGCGCTGATGGCGGTCAAGGGATGCGATCGCGAGGCCTTGCAGGCGATTCCAGAGGCTGAACGAATCAGTTGGTTGGCTTGGATGGAGTCTCCCGGCGCGTCGCCGGTAGAGGGCGTGGTCCCGGCGGGATTGGCCGCGCTAGGTTTGACCTTGATGGTGCCGATTCGCTACCGGGCCAGGATCATGGGCGCGATGGTGTTCGGGCCAAAGGTCACGGGTCAACCCTACTCGGCCGGAGACCTGCGCATGCTTGAGACCATGGGCAACTCCTTCGCCATCGCGCTGCAGAACGCCGTGCTGTACAGAAAGCTCCAGCACACTTACGTGTGCACGATCGAGGCTCTCGTCAGCACGATCGAGGCGAAGGACCCCTATACCCGCGGGCACACGGCGCGCGTGGCGCGCTACGCCGGCGCGCTCGCCCGCGAGTTGGGTCTGGACGACGAACAGGTGCAGCAGGTGGAGTACGGCGCCGCGCTGCACGACGTGGGTAAGATCGGCATCTTCGAGAGCCTGTTGAACAAGCGCGGCGATCTGACGGAAGAGGACCTGGTCATGATCCGCCGACACCCCATCATGGGCGATCGCATTCTCGGTCACATCGACTTTCTCAAGGATGCCCGTCTGGCCGTCCGCCACCATCATGAGCGCATCGACGGCGGCGGATATCCTGACGCGTTGGCCGGCGAACAGATTCCCCTGATCGCGCGCATCGTGGCGGTCGCCGATGCCTTCGACGCCATGACCACGACCCGCGTGTATTCCGATCCCCTCAGCCTCGAGGAAGCCATCGCCCATCTCGAGGGCAAGACGGGGACTCAGTTCTGTCCCGTCGTCGTGCGGGCGTTCGTGCATCTATTGCGCGGCGGGCTCGTGGATCTTGGACGCCTGGCGCCGGCCGCCACGGCCTGAACGCGCACAGGTGCGGGACACCTGTCCCGCTTCAGTGACAGTTTCGCAATTCATTTTCCCGCATTGACTTTGGCGCAAACACCGTCCGGCGGCCGGCCCAGCGGGCGGGCGCCTGCGCAGGAGACCGCCGGGGATCGGGCGTCGCCGGACGCGGGTGCGCGCCCGCAAGACATTGTTATGAATTCTGTTAGCTCGCGACACGGCCGCGGCGCGGCTTCTGGCAAAAAGATTGCAAATCGGCGGACGGGGGCGAAGGGGCGTGGATGGGAGGACGCGTTTCTTCGCATGGCGAGACCGGTCCGGAGGGCAGGGCGCCCTCGCCGCCGGATCGGTCTCCCGCCCCATCCCCGGCGAGTTGGAGTTCAGCCCGTGGACGTGGCCATGTGGTGCCGGCAGATCGTCGAGGAAGGGCTCGCCCGGTTGCGACCGGGCCTGGCCGCCGATGTGGAGATCGTGCGCTGGGAACTCACGCCGTGCGGCCGGGACTGGCGGATCCGCCTCGAATGCCGTTGGCGCGGCGAAGACCGCAGTCCGCGCCGCGCCACGGGACGTGGCTGGGCGCGACTGGGTCCGAACTGGCCGCCTGGCGATCCGCGAGCTCGCCGTTGCGTCGAGTTGGCGCTGGCGCAGGCTTTGGCGGAGGTCGCGATGGCCAGCGGCCTGGGGCTGGCGATCTATGGCTGGCGGCTCAAGCCGGCGCCGCCCTGCCCGCGGCGCGGGCGGGGCCGCGCCGCCGCCCGGCCCGCAGGAGGATGCGGCCGAGCTCGGTGGTGAGGTCCTCGATCGAAAGGCCTCGCTTGATTTCCCCGTCGGACGCGAGCGAAATCGCCCGCGTCTCCTCTGAGACCACGATCACGAGGGCATCGGATAGTTCCGTCATGCCGATCGCCGCGCGGTGCCGCGTGCCGAGCACATAACCCAGCTCCTCGCGTTCGGTGTTGGGGAGGATGCAACCGGCGGCCGCGATCTTGGCCTGGCTGATGACGACGGCTCCGTCATGCAACGGGCCCGGCACCGTGAAGATCGATTCGAGCATTTCGGCGGAGATCTCGGCGTTGATTTGCGTGCCGGTGCGGATCCAGCGCCCGAGATTGATCTCGCGCTCGAGCACGATGAGGGCGCCCAGGCCCCGCCGCGACAGCCGCTCCACGGCCGTCAAGATCTCGTGCTCGGCCGGTATTCCTTCTTCGCCTCCGAACAGCTTCAGGCCCCGCTTACGCCCGAGGTGCGTTAGCGCCGTGCGCAGCTCGGGTTGGAACAGGATGAGGAATCCGACCACCCAGACCGTTTGCAGGGTGGCGAGGATCCGCTTCATGACGATCATGCCAAGGCTGCTCGAGACGAAGGAGAGGATCATCAGCAGGCCCAGCCCGACGAACATCTGGATGGCTCGAGTGCCCTGGACCAACAGCACGAGCCGGTACAGCAGATAGCCCACCAGCAAGATGTCGAAGATGTCGACGAGCGGCGAGCTCGCGAGGTTGTGCCACATGATCTCTCCCCGGCCTTCGGCTCGCTCACGGCCTCCGCCCCGGCCGTCGCCGCAGCTTACCACCCGCGTCGCCGCAGCTCAACCCGCGCTCGTGCCGCCTGTCGCGGCGGCCAGCACGGCAAGGAACTGTCGCGACGCGGCCACGTCGTGCACGCGGACAGCCGTCACGCCGGCCGCGTGGGCCACCGCCAGGGCGGCCAGGCTGCCCGGCAGCCGCGCTTCCACCGGGGCTCCGGTCAGGGCCCCTATGAAGCTCTTGCGCGAGGCCCCCAGCAGAAGGGGCCGCCCGGCGGCGATCGCCGGCAGCTTCGCCAGCAGGGCGAGATTGTGCTCGAGACGCTTGCCAAAGCCGATGCCGGGATCGACGCATATGCGGTCACGCGCCACGCCTGCCGCCTCCGCCGCGTCCGCGCGCGCGGCCAGCCAGGCGCCGACTTCCGCCACCACGTCCTCGTAGCGGGGATCGTTCTGCATGGTGGCGGGGGTGCCCTGCATGTGCATGAGCACGAGGCCGCAACCGTGAACGGCCGCCAGCGGCAACAACTCCGGGTCGGCCGTGCCGGCGGAGATGTCGTTGATCCCGTCGACGCCGGCGTCGAGCGCCGCGCGCGCGGTCGTCGCGTTGGACGTATCCACCGTCAAAGGCAGGTCCGTTTGAGCGCGCAGAGCGCGCAGCACCGGCAAGAGGCGCGCCTGCTCCTCGTCGGCAGATACGACCGCGGCCCCCGGTCGCGTGGAGATGGCTCCCAGGTCCAGCAGTTCCGCGCCTTCGTCCGCCAGGCGCAGCGCCGCTTCGACGGCCGCCGCCGGATCCGGCCAACGCGAGCCGGGATGGAAGCTGTCCGGGCTGACGTTGACGATCCCCATCACGAGCGGGCGTCCCGCGGGCGCGAGTCGGCGGTCGCCCAGGCGCCACGGGGGATGAGCGCTCAACTCACGGCGGGATTCTCACCCGCGCCCGGGGGACGTAAGATGACCTCCGGGGGGACGGCGGTGGACGGCGCGGCGTCTTCCTGCGGCGCCTTCGCCTGCTCGTCTCCGACCAGCACCGCCGCGGGGGGCGGCAAGGGTCGCCCTTCCATGACCATCACCACCTCCTCGCGGTTGAGAGTCTCGCGCTCGAGCAGCGCGTCGGCCATGATCTCCACCTTGGCGCGGAATTCCTGCAGAATGCTGCGCGCACGCTCGAGTTGGGCGTTGACGATGGTGGCCACCTCGTCGTCGATCAGCTGGAGAGTGCGCTCGCTGTGAGTGCGCCGCCGCGTGTAGTCGCGTCCGAGGAAAACCGTCTCGGATCCTTCGTCGAACGAGATCGGCCCCAGCTTTCGGCTCATGCCGAGGTAGGTCACCATCGCCCGCGCGTACTGCGTGACGGACTTGATGTCGCCGTAGGCACCCGACGTGATGCGGCCGAGGAAGAGTTCCTCGGCGGCCCGGCCGCCCAGCGCCACGCAGATGTGGTCGAGATATTTCTGCTCGATCCACGTGTACTGATCTTCCTCGGGCAGCATGGCCGTCAGGCCGAGCGCCTGCCCGCGCGGGATGATCGTGACCTTGTGGACGGCGTCCGCGTATTCGCAATTGTGCGCGACGACCGCGTGCCCCGCCTCGTGCACCGCGATCTCGCGCTTCTGTTTTTCGGTGAACACCCGGCTGCGACGCTCCGGACCCAGCATCACCTTTTCCTTGGCGTCCTCGTAATCGCGCATCGTGACGGTCTCGTGGTTCTTGCGCGCGGCCAGCAGCGCGGCCTCGTTCACCAGGTTTTCAAGGTCGGCGCCGGACATTCCCGGCGTGCCGGAGGCGATTTCCTTCACCCTGACCGTCGGGTCGGATTTGATTTTGCGTATATGCACGCGCAGGATCGCTTCGCGTCCGTTGACGTCCGGCAAATCCACGACGATCTGCCGGTCGAAGCGACCGGGGCGCAGGAGGGCCGGATCGAGCACGTCCGGGCGGTTCGTCGCCGCCACCAGGATGACGCCGTCGTTGGACTCGAAGCCGTCCATCTCGACCAACAGTTGGTTGAGCGTCTGCTCGCGCTCGTCGTGACCGCCGCCCAGGCCGGCACCGCGGTGGCGGCCGACGGCGTCGATCTCGTCTATGAAGATGATGCACGGCGCGTTCTTCTTGCCCTGCTCGAACAGGTCGCGCACGCGCGACGCGCCCACCCCGACGAACATCTCGACGAAATCCGAGCCCGACATGCTGAAGAACGGCACGCTCGCTTCGCCCGCGACGGCGCGCGCGAGCAGCGTCTTGCCGGTGCCGGGAGGGCCGACCAGCAGCGCTCCCTTGGGGATGCGCCCGCCCAGGCGCTGGAATTTCTTGGGCGAGCGGAGGAATTCGATGATCTCCTGCAGTTCGATCTTTGCCTCGTCCGCGCCCGCCACGTCTTCAAAAGTGATGGTGGGCTTGTCCATGTTGACGAGTTTTGCGCGGCTCTTGCCGAAGCTGAAGGCGCGGTTCCCGCCTCCCTGCATCTGACGGATGAAGAAGATCCAGAGCGCCAGGATCAGCAGGAAGGGCAGGTAGTAGGTCAAGACCGTCGACAGCCAGTTGATCTTGGCCTGCGCGCCCTTGAGCTTGGCGTCTGGGTTTTTCTCGCGCACCCAGGCGGGGAATTTCGGGTCCTCGGTGAGCAGGATCACCTTGAAGCGCTGCACCTGCTGGACATTGTCGTTGTCCAGGGCGATGCGGGTCTTCTCCTTGAACTCTCCTTCCACGAGGAGATCGGTCTTGGTCAGCGCTTGGATGTTGCCCGCTTCGACCTGTTCCTGGAACGCCGACCAGCTGATTTCGTAAACCGCGCGCCGGTCGATGTACATCATCTCGAAGACCAGGAATACGAGCAGTGCCAGCAAGATCCAGAAGCCGGCCGTGCGTCCCGGGAGCGGACCTCGGCGAGGCGGGCGCGGCAGGGGGCTGCGTCCGTCGCCCTGAGGGCCTTGGCCGCGGGGGTTGACGTTCATCGGAGGCATCGCGGGGTCATCCTTCCGCTCGTTGGACGGGTCATTCCGCGCTTGGCGCCGGGCCGCGCGCGGTCACGATGAGTGTAACGGTCGGCTCCTCGCCCGGCAACCCGAGGGTCCGCTCGTCGCGCGCCAAGCCCACCACCCACAGCAGCCCGGCGTCGTCCTCCACGATGGCGATCGCGGCGCGACGCGAACGCGGCACGCGCCGTTCGCGCAGCAGGTCGCTCACCTTCTTGCGCCCTCCCATGCCGGGCAGGCGCAGCCGATCGCCGGCGCGCCACTCGCGCAGGCGTGGCGATCCAGCCAAGGCGCGCGCCGGCAACGACAGGCGCCACGCGGGCGTTGCCTCGGCGGGCGGCTGCGCGTCCGAGGGCACCACGCGCAGGCGCAACTGCCGCGCGCCGGGCGGCGCAACGGGCGCCCCGCGCGCGAACGCGACGCGCTCGAATTCACGGCGCGCCGTCCAGCCGCCGGGCAGATCGAGAGATCCGCCCGAGCCGCCGCCGCCCAGCCAATCCAGCAGGGCCTCCACATGCGCCCTGCCCAGATCGCGGCGCACGCCGTGGCGCTCGGCCAGGAACAGCCGAACGGTTCGCCTCGCCAGGGGTCTGGCAAGGCCCGTCAGGGCGCTGGTCAGCAAGGCGTCGCCGTCGGGCGCGATCACGGTGGGCAGGGCCGCGCGCGCCATGTCGTCGAGCAAGGCCGCGTCGTCGCCCAGCAGGGCGGCCGCGCGGATCGGGCCCTCACCGGCTCCCGCCCCGAAAATGTCGCGCGCCAGCGGCAGCAACTCGCGCCGCACGCGCGTGCGCGTGGCGGCGCCCGTCTCGTTGGTCGCGTCGAGTCGCCACGGCTGCCCGGCGGCCTCGAGAAAGGCCAGGATTTCGCGCCTCGGCACGTCGAGCAGGGGATGGATCACGCGGCCGGCCAGCGGTCGCATGCCGCACAGCCCGTCGGGGCCGCCGCCCCGAAACAACCGCATGACGACCGTCTCGGCCTGGTCGTCGCGATGATGCCCGGTCGCCACGCAGGTCAGCCGAGGGCGTTCTCGCAGCAGCTGCGCCAGGAAACGTCGCCGCACGACGCGTCCCGCCTCCTCGCAGCCGCGGCCCCGGCGCCGCGCCAGCGGCCGGGGATCGGCGCGCCGCACGTGCAGCGGCACGGCCAGCCGGGCGCACAACTCCCGGCAGAAGGCCTCGTCGCCGTCGGCCTCGGCGCCCCGCAGCCGGTGATTCAGGTGGGCCGCTTCCAGCACGGCGCCTCGCCGGCCGGCCCAGGCGTGAGCGGCGATCAGCAGCGCCACGGAGTCGGGGCCCCCGGACAAGGCGATCAGCAGACCGCTTTGCGCCGGGTCGCGTCCGTGCGCCGCCGCGGACACAAGGGCGTCCAGACGGAGGATCGATCTGGCGATGAACGGATGATCGGGCAAGGCGCGCTCCGGGGCCGGCGGTTTGCCGCTCGCGAGCCGGCGGGGGGACCGGTCCGAGGGAGGTGGTGCCGGCACAGGGATTTGAACCCCGGACACGCGGATTATGATTCCGCTGCTCTAACCAGCTGAGCTATGCCGGCACCCGGATCGGGGCCGCCCCACGCGGCGGCGGGCCGCGCTAAACGGGCGCAATTGCTCAATCTACCGGCCACCCCGGTCCTTGTCAAGACGGCCGGACACGGCTAGACTGCGCCCGTCACGCCCTGCGTAAGACCGCCTGCCGCTGCCGCCCCTGCCGCGCGCCGGCCGGTCTGTTGGGCCGCGAGCGGCTCGTCCCCGGACCGTGGAGGTTCCCGTGGCACCGGCGTCCGGCGGCGCGACGCGCCGAGTCTTCGAGGAAGCCGCGGTATCGACGGCGCCGCTGCAGGGGCGCCGGGTCGCCGTGCTGGGCTATGGCAACCAGGGGCGCGCTCACGCCTTGAACCTGCGCGACAGCGGCATCGCCGTGGTCGTGGGGGCCCGCGCCGAGGGTATCGGTGCGGCAGCCGCGCGCGCGGACGGCTTCGCGCCCGTTCCGCTGGCCGAGGCGGCGGCGGCCGCCGACGTCGTCATGCTGCTCGTGCCGGACGAGGCCCAGGCGGGCGTCTGGACCGGCGGCGTGGCCGGCCACCTGGGGCCTGGGGCGGCGCTGGGCTTCGCCCACGGCTTCGCGGTGGCTTTCGGGTTGATTGCGCCGCCGCCCGGGCACGGCTGCTTCCTGGCCGCGCCCAAGGGCCAGGGAGGCATGCTGCGCGAGGCCTACGTCCGCGGCGGCGGCCTGCCGGGGTTGCTGGCGGTCGCGGACGCTTCACCGCCGGGGACCTGGGAACTGGCCGCGGCCTACGCGAAAGCGGCCGGCTTTCTCAGGGGCGGGGGTTGGGCCACGACTTTCCGCGAGGAGTGCGTGACGGACCAGTTCGGCGAGCAGGCCGTGCTTTGCGGCGGCCTCGTCGAGCTCATCAGGGCCGCGTTCGAGACGCTGGTGGACCGGGGGTACGCGCCGCAGAACGCGTACTTCGAATGCGTCCACGAGGTGAAGCTGATCGCCGACCTCCTGCATCGACATGGCGTGGACGGCCTGCAGAGGTTGATCAGCCCCACGGCCGCTTACGGGGGCGCCACGCGCGGGCCGCGCGTCATCGGCGCCGCGAGCCGACGGGCCATGGCGGATCTGCTGGACGAGATCGAATCGGGCGCCTTCGCCCGGGAGTTTCTGGAGGCCTGCGCGCGGCGGGGAGCCGGACGGGATGGCCGGGCCGCCGCCGAGGCGGAGTCGGCCCTGGCGCGCACGGGCCGCGAGCTGAGGGCGCGTCTGGAGGCGCTGGGTTTGGAATAGACGGGCGCGATCCGGCCACGGCCGGCCGGGCGCGGCAGCCAGCAACCCCCCGGCGCGATCTCGCGTAGTGCGAGCCGGTCTGGGGCCACTTCTTTGCGGGAGGGAATCATGCAGGACGACTCTATCACGCCGGCCCCCGTCGCGCCGGCGTCTGGAGACGGCTTTCTAGCCCGTCTCGGCGCGATCATTTCCTCGCCCGGCAAGGCCATGGAGTGGGTGCGGGTCGCTCCGCGCTGGGTGACAGCCGGCCTGGTCATCATGGCGGCGACCGGACTGTTCTCGGCGGCGACCATGCACATCGCGGGTCCCGAACAGTTGGAGATCATGAAGGAGACCAAGCTGGGCCGACTGGTGACGTCCGAGGACCATGCCGCGCAGATGGCGCGGGCCGAGAACCCCTCGATTGCCAAGCGCGTCGTGCAGTTCCTCTCGGCGGCGGCCGGCATATGGACTGCCACCTTCATCGCGGCGCTCGTGTACCTGCTCTTCACCCGCCTGGCGGGCGGAACGGGCACGCTCAAACAGGTCCTGGGCGTGGTGTTCTGGGCGGGGATCATCTCGACGGGGCTCGGATCCCTGGTGCGCCTGCCGTTGGTGCTGGCGAAGGGGTCGGTGATCGAGGTGAGCACCGGACTCGGTTTGCTGGTCGAGCCCAACCCGCTCTCCCTGAGCTACATGACGCTGAACAGCTTCGACCTGTTCTCTCTCTGGTCCGTGGCGGTGACGAGCATCGGCTTCGAGAAGATCCACGGCTTCAGCCGGGGCAAGGCCGCGGTCGTGACGATCGTCCCCTGGGCGCTCATGACCGCGGTCGTGATCGGGATCACGATGGCTATTATCTGACAGGCGCGCGCCGGCCGGCTTGCGGCGACCGGGCGCAGCGGGGAGGTTCGTGTTGAAGAAGCGATGGCTGGTCATCGGCGGGGCGGCGCTGCTGGTCGTCCTGGTGGGCGTGAACCTGGCGAAGCGACGCGACAAGGCCACGCCCGTCGAGATGGCGAAGGTCGGCCGCAAGGATCTGACGGCGGTCGTGAGCGCCTCGGGCACGATCGACGCCAAGGAGGCGGTGAACATCAGCGCGACCGTGCTCGGCAAGATCACCCGCCTGGCCGTCGAGGAGGGGGACACGGTGCGCCAGGGAGATTTCATGCTGGAGATCGACCCCACCGAGTATGCATCGGCCGTGCGCAGCTACGAGGCGGCCGTGCGCACCGCGCAGGCCGATCTGCGGCTGGCCGAGGCGCAGAGCGACAAGGCGCGGTTGGACCTCGAGCGGGCGCGTCAGCTCTTCGACCAGGGATTGCTACCGCAGGAGCAGCTCACCGTCGCCGAGACGCAGCAGCGCGTGCAGACCGCGCAGGTCGAGGCCGCCCGCAGCCGCCTGCGGCAGCAGGAGGCCGGTCTCGATCAGGCACGGCACAACCTCAGCCGCTGCACGATCACCGCGCCCATGACCGGGCTCGTCACCCGCCTCAACGTCAAGGAAGGCGAAAGCGCCATCATGGGCACGCTCAACAACCCCGGCACGGTGCTGGCCGTGGTCTCGGACCTGGGCACGATCGAGGCCCGCGTGCAGGTCGACGAGACTGAGATCGTCCAGGTGGCGCTCGAACAGCGGGCCAAGGTGGAGATCGACGCCTTCCCCGACACGTCGTTCGCGGGACACGTGACCGAGATCGGCAACAGCCCGATCCTCAGCGGGGGCGGCACCAGCGAGCAGGCCGTCGATTTCGAGGTCAAGGTGAGGCTCGACGACGATGTGCCCGGCGTGCGCCCGGGTCTGACCTGCAAGGCCGAGATCACGACCGCCGAGCGTGCGCAGGCGCTCGCCGCGCCGATCGGCGGGGTGACGGTCCGCAAGTGGCCGCCCGAGGCGCGGCCGACGCGCGGCCGACGCGGCCGCCGGGCGCAGGCGATCGAGACCGCCGCCGCCGATACCGCCGGCAACAAGGACGGCAAGAAGAAGGAGAAGGAGGGCGTCTTCGTCGTCGCAGACGGCGTGGCCAGCTTCCGCCTGGTCGAATTGGGCATCACAGGAGAGGACGATTTCGAAATCCTCGCCGGCCTGGAAGTCGGCGAGACCATCGTGACCGGCCCTTTCCGCCGGCTGCGCGAATTGCAGCACGGCGATGCCGTGAAGGAGCAGAAGAAAAAGGACGGCCGCCAAGAGAGCGGCGCGGAAGACGCAAGTGACTGACGGCCCCGACGGGTGGCGCCGGACGGCGGCGGGAGCGGTCTTATGAACCTGCTCGAGGGGGCGCGCATCGCGCTGGAGAGCCTCCGCACGAACAAACTGCGGACGTTCCTCACGCTGCTCGGCAACATCGTGGGCACCATGTCCGTGATCGCGGTCGTCTCGCTGATCAACGGCATCGACACCTACGCGCGGCAGAAGGTGCTCGACGAGGGCAGCGACGTCTTCTCGGTCACGCGCGTGAACCCCCTCGAGTTCCTGACCGACTTCGACGAATTCCTGCGCTCGCTCAGCAATCCGGACCTGACCCTGGCCGATCGCGACTGGCTCGCGTCGCGGCTGCCCGCGGCCCGCGCGGTGGGCGGGGCGATATCCGCTTCGGGCGAGCTGCGGGCGGGCAAGCGCACCTTCCGGCACTGCCGGGTGCGCGGTCGCACCGAGGACTATCCTCTGTTCGAAGAGATGCCGCTCGCGTCCGGCCGGCACTTGACCGAGCAGGACGTTCGGCAGAGCCGGCCCGTGGCGCTGCTCGGGTGGGAGGTCGCGCGCGATCTGTTCCCCGGCGTCAACGACCCCGCGGGCCGCTCGGTCAAGCTCGGCCGGCGCCATTTCGACGTGATCGGCGTGGTGGCCGATCGCGGCACGGTGCTCGGCGAGAATCGCAATCAGTTCGTGGTTGTGCCCCTGACGACCTATCAGAAGGTCTTCGGCGCGCGCGAGTCGATCGACATCAGGGTGGCGGCGGGCGACGTGCGGCGGATCGAGGAGGTCAAGGACGAGGTCCGTTTCCTGATGCGCGTGCGCCATCGGCTGAGACCGCTCGCCAAGGACGATTTCGCGGTCCAGACGCCGGACCAACTGCTGCGCATCTGGAAGGGGATCTCCTCGGCGATCTACAGCGCGCTGACGCCGCTGGTCGGCATCAGCCTCGTCATCGGCGGCATCGTGCTGATGAACATCATGTTGATCGCGGTCACCGAACGCACGCGGGAGATCGGCGTGCGCAAGGCGCTCGGAGCGACGCGCAAAGCGGTGCTGTGGCAGTTCCTGGTCGAGGCCATGACCCTGTCCGTCGTGGGGGGCATCCTTGGCGTGAGCCTGGGATTCGGGCTGGCGGGGCTGGTGGCCCTGCTGTCCCCGCTCCCGTTCGCCTTCGCGGCCTGGGCCATCGTGCTGGGGCTGGTCGTCACGCTGTTGATCGGCCTGTTCTTCGGCACTTATCCGGCCTGGAAGGCGGCCCGGCTCGACCCGGTGGAGGCGCTGCGGCATGAGTGAGCGACGCGAACTGGCCGCGCTGACTTGGCGGGAAAGCATCGAGCAGGCTTTCCAGACCATTCGCGGCCGCAAGATGCGCAGCGCCCTGCTGATCCTGGGCGTGGCGATCGGCGTGGCCACGCTGCTGGCAATCTTCACGATCGTCAGCGGTCTGAGCGAGCGTATCCGCAACGACATCGTGTCCGCCGGGCGTCCCTACCTGAACGTCGCGCGCTACGTGGGCGCCGGCGGCGAGGACATCGAGGCGCTGTTGCGGCGTCCGCAGATCCAGCCCGAGTGCATCGACGCCCTGAGCTCGGTGGAGGGCGTCGAGCGGGTCGACTACCTCATCAGCAACAACGATGGGACGGTGCTGCACTACGGGAAGGAGCGGACCAACTTCGTGCAGGTCTTCGGTTCTTCGGAGAACCTGGCGTACATGTTTTCCTTCACCCTGGAGGAAGGGCGCTACTTCGCGCCCGCGGAGGTCGCGGCGCGCGCGCGGGTCTGCGTGCTGGGCGCCGGCCCCCGCAAGGATCTCTTCCCGCGCCAGGATCCGGTCGGCAAGACGCTGAACATCGAGGGGCGGCCCTATTTGATCGTGGGCGCGATGGAGGCTCGCAAACAGATCATCGGACAGTTCGGCGACAATTTCGTGAACGTCCCCTGGACGAGCTTCGAGAAGGACTTCGCGCGCAAGGACTACGAGGACCGCAGCCTGCTCGCGACGGTGGCGGACGGCTGGGAGACGGAAGCCGTGCGCGCCGATGTCATCGGGGCGCTGCGCAAGGCGCGCTCCCTGGGCCCGGGCGAGGACAACGACTTCGAGGTGACCGCTTCCGAGACGTACGGCGAACTGGTGGACAAGATCACGCAGGGCGTCGCGCTGGTGCTGATCGTGCTCTCCTCGATCGGTCTCATGGTCGGCGGCATCGGCGTCATGAACATCATGCTGATCTCCGTGACCGAACGCACGCGCGAGATCGGCGTGCGCATGGCTATCGGCGCCCGCCGGCGGGACATGCTCGCGCAGGTGCTGATCGAGGCCGGCACGCTCACCGGCGTCGGCGGCGTGCTCGGGATCGGTCTGGGCTACCTGCTGTCGTGGGGCACGACGAAGTTCCTGCAGTTCCCGTTCGCCATCTCGCCTTGGGTGACGCTGGGAGCCGTCATGTTCTCGATCACGATCGGCCTCGTCTTCGGCGTCTACCCCGCCAACCGGGCCGCGCGCATGGATCCCGTGGAAGCGCTGCGCTACGAATGACCGCGCCTTGCCGCCAGGCCCCTCCGGCGGGCTCGCGTCTGGCCCGTCCCCGGCCTGATCCCTTCTTGACAGATTCCCGCACGAGGGGACAAATAGACGGCGGTTCTGCCGATCCTTTCACGTTGCGGCCGGGCGCCCTGCAACCGGGCCCCCGGTCATTCCGCTCAGGCGAGAGAGGGGTCATCATGCGCGTTTTCCCTGCCCGGGACCTTGGTAGGCCGCGCGTTGCGCCGCGGCGGTTGCCGGCGAGCGCTGCCGTTCTCGCGGTCGCGGCCGTCGTCCTGGCCGCGCCCGTGGCGCTGGCCCAGCATGGAGTCGGCGACCCGGCGGTGCGTCACGCGGGCGGCGAGGCCAACCTCGTGTTGCCCGAGCTGACGCACGGGCGCGGCCTGCTGACGGCTGGCCTCGCCGTTTGCGCGCTGGGGTTGCTGTTCGGCCTGGGAATGATGCGACGCGTGAAGCGGATGCCGGTGCACGGATCGATGGCGGAGATTTCGTCGCTGATCTACGAGACATGCAAGACATACCTTCTTCAGCAAGGCAAATTGCTGCTCGTCCTGGAATTGTTCATCGCCGCGATCATCCTGCTCTACTTCGCCGTCCTGCTCAACTTCGCGACCATCAAGGTCATCATCATCCTCCTGTTCAGCTTGATCGGCATCGGAGGCAGTTACGGCGTGGCGTGGTTCGGCATTCGCATCAACACTTACGCGAACTCCCGCACCGCCTTCGCCAGTCTCAGGGGCCGTCCTTTCCCGATCATGGACATCCCGCTGAAAGCTGGCATGAGCATCGGCATGATGCTGATCAGCGTCGAGCTGTTGATGATGCTCATGATCCTGCTCTTCATTCCGGGCGATTACGCCGGGCCTTGTTTCATCGGCTTCGCGATCGGCGAATCGCTCGGCGCCGCCGCGCTGCGCATCGCGGGCGGCATCTTCACGAAGATCGCCGACATCGGTTCCGATCTCATGAAGATTATCTTCAACATCAAAGAGGACGATGCCCGCAATCCTGGCGTGATCGCCGATTGCGCCGGCGACAACGCCGGCGACTCGGTCGGGCCGAGCGCCGACGGCTTCGAAACCTACGGCGTGACCGGAGTGGCGCTGATCACTTTCATCATGCTGGCCGTGCCGCAGGCCGCGACGCAGGTTTCGCTGCTGGTCTGGATCTTCATGATGCGCGTCCTGATGATCCTCACCTCGGGCTTTTCCTACCTGATCAACCATCTGGCCGCGAAGGCGCGCTTCGGCGGCGCGGCGAAAATGGACTTCGAGGCCCCGCTGACCTCGTTGGTCTGGTTGACTTCGATCGTTTCGGTCGCCGTCACGTACGGCGCCTCCTGGGCCCTGATCCGGGACCTGGGCGACGGCACGATGTGGTGGAAACTGGCCACGATCATCACGTGCGGCACGCTGGCGGGCGCCATCATTCCCGAGTTCGTGAAGGTCTTCACGTCCACGAATTCGCGCCACGTGCGCGAGATCGTCACGTCGTCGCGCGAGGGAGGCGCTTCGCTGACCGTGCTGTCCGGCTTCGTGGCGGGCAACTTCAGCGCCTATTGGCTCGGCCTTGCGATCACAGGCCTGATGGGTGTCGCCTACGGCGTGAGCACGACGTTCGTGGAGGGCGCCGGCGCGCTCATGCAGGCGCCGGCCGTCTTTGCCTTCGGTCTCGTCGCGTTCGGTTTCCTCGGCATGGGGCCGGTCACGATCGCCGTGGATTCCTACGGCCCCGTGACCGACAACGCCCAGTCGGTTTTCGAGCTCTCCGTGATCGAGAGCATTCCGGGCGTGGCGGCGGAGCTCAAGCGCGACCACGGATTCGACGTCGATTTCAAGCGTGCCAAGGAGCTGCTCGAGGAGAACGATGGCGCGGGCAACACTTTCAAGGCCACGGCCAAACCGGTGTTGATCGGCACGGCCGTCGTGGGCGCCACGACGATGATCTTCTCGATCATCGTCGCGCTCACCCACGGCCTGACCGCCAACCTCGATAAGCTTTCGCTCCTGCACCCGCCGTTCCTGCTCGGCATGCTGTGCGGCGGCGCGGTGATCTACTGGTTCACGGGCGCCTCCACGCAAGCCGTCACCACGGGCGCCTACCGCGCCGTGGAGTTCATCAAGAAGAACATCCGCCTCGATGGCGTCCAGAAGGCCTCGGTCTCGGACAGCAAGAAGGTCGTGCAGATCTGCACGCAGTACGCGCAAAAGGGCATGTTCAACATCTTCTTGGCCGTCTTCTTCACGACCCTGGCGTTCTCGTTCTTCGAGCCGTACTTCTTTGTCGGCTATCTCATCGCCATCGCGATGTTCGGCCTGTTCCAGGCGATCTTCATGGCCAACGCCGGCGGCGCTTGGGACAACGCCAAGAAGGTCGTCGAGACCGAGCTCAAGGAGAAGGGTACGCCGCTGCACGCAGCCACGGTCGTGGGCGACACGGTGGGCGATCCGTTCAAGGACACATCGTCGGTGGCGCTCAACCCCATCATCAAGTTCACGACGCTCTTCGGTCTGTTGGCTGTGGAACTGGCGGTGGCCATGTCCCAGCAGCGACCAGGCCTCGTGAAGCTGCTTTCCGCCGCGTTCTTCGTGGTTTCGGTGGTCTTTGTCTGGCGCTCGTTCTACGCGATGCGCATCAAGACGGAGGACGCCCAGGACTGAGCGCGGGAAGGTCGGGCGCAAGACCGAGAACAGGGGGCCGGCCCCCTGTTCTCGGTTCAATGGTCCCGGCGTTGGGGGAAAATCTCAGCGTACCAATGTCACGGCTCGGCTGGCGGCCCGGCCGTCCACGCTCAAGCGCAATTCGTAGACGCCGCTGGGAAGCGGCCGGCCGCCGTCATCGGCCCCGTCCCACACGACTCGATCTTGGCTTTGCACCTGCCGGGCCGCCAACAGGGTGCGCACGCGCCTGCCGCGCGCGTCGTACACGGACAACGTGGCCAGCCCGGTCGCCGGGAGCCCGATTCCCACGTTCACGCGCGGGTTGGCGGGGTTGGGCCAGGCGTCCAACTGCGCGCAGGCGATGAATCGACGGTTCTGCGCCGTCTGCGGGGTGTCCGATGCCCGCAACCAGTGCACGACAAGCTCGCGGCCGTTCTCGCCGGTGGTCGGATCGCCGTCGCGATCAAAGGCGGCGCCGCTGTAGAGCTGGACCACTTTCGCCGCGTTCTGCCGCAGGTCTTGCAGATCCGTGCCCATGACCATCGCGAGGCGGTAGAAGAGCGTCTCGCCGGGCGCCAGGAACGCGAAAGGTCCGCTGGCGATCAGGACTCGGTAGTCGCCAGGGATGCAATGATCGGGATCCTTGGCGCCTGCCGACAACAGCGCGTAGCGCTCCGTGTCGTTGGTGGGATCGCCTCCCAGCTCGAAGGGCATCAACGCGTTCATGATCTGGATGCTCGCGTTCCCCGCCGCCGCCGGCGCCGCGAGCCCCGCGGAATCGGTCGGGTGATCCAGCACCACGAAGCCCAAATATCCAGGCGCCGCGCCGCCGTCCCCGTCCGCGTCGCGCATGTACGCCAGGCTCACCGGCCAGACGCGCTGGTCGGTGCCGGTGACGAAACCCTCCCAGGAGCCGGCGAGGTCGTCGAGGGCGATGTCGGTCCCGTCTCGCAGGCCGACGTCGCAGTCCGCGAAGAAGCCCAGGTAAACCTGCTCGAGCTCGCGCGAACCGCCGTTGCGGATCGTGAAATCGAGGCCGATGGCGTCGCCGAGGTATGGGTCGGACCACTGATAGGACTGCTGGACGATCTCCAGGCCGAGGGGTTCGTGGTTCGGCAGCGGCACGGTCACCGTGTCCGCGTACTCGCAACGGAAATATTGTTCGCTGACGGCGGCGAAATCTTCGTCGATCAAGCCGTCGCCGTCGTCGTCGCGCCCGTTGAGCGGGTCCTCGTCCTCCAGTCCGTCCGCGTCGTCATCCGGCAGCGTCTCGGGGTAACGGTGGCCGCCGGCCGCGCCCATGGCGCTCCGGTAGAGAGTGTCGAGCGGATGGTCCGTCGGACGCAGTTCGGCCTCGTACTGGCCGGTGCTGACCAACCTTTGACCGAGCGACACGGCGCCCACCCACAAGCCGGCGCCCCAGAGGTAGTCGGCGGCCCCGGGCTGCGGCCACTGGCACGAGGGGGCATCGCTAAACGTCGAGGGCATGGAAGGCCTCGAACCGATCAGGCCCCAGTTCGTCACGTTGCAGGCGAGGCGGCCCACGTCGTGCACGAACGAGCCGTCGACGACCATGACCTTTTCCGGGGCGGCCGTGCCGGTCGCGGCATCGAGCGCCGCCGCCGGCGCCGGGTTGAGCAGCAGAGCCGGCGCCAGGGCGGCCAGAGCCCAAACAGCCGAGGACGCCCAGCCGTGGCGAGCGCATTGCCTTAGCATGATCCGCTCCTTTCCTCACCCGCCATCGACGCTGCAAGGTGAAAGGGCCGGGCGGTCGATGAGCGGGCGTTACATGAGCTTAAGGACAGCGCGCGTCTGCTGTCAAACGCCGGCGGACGAGCGTCAGACCTCTATCCGGAAGATGACCTTCACGGCCAGCGCTCCGGTCAGCGAGAAGACGCAGAATGCGGCGAGCCAAGACAGGCGCAGGCCGCCGTAGCGGGTCTGGCGGCTGGGCGCGGTCACCGCAAGGCTGGCCACGACGGACTCGCGCGGCAGCGGCCGCTCGCCGGGATTGAATAGAGCCGCGCGCAGGGAAGCCCTCTTTCGGACGACCGCCAAACGCGGCAGGCCGCCGTCCGCTTCCAGGCGCTTGGTCCACGCGTTTCCCGCGGCGTCCCGCACGGTCAGTTCGTGGCGACCGGCCTCCCGCACTCGCACCCGCCACATCGCCGTCAAGGCCTCGCGATCGCGCACGGGCGGCGTCTCGATCGCCACACCGGGCGAGGCGGCCAGCGCCAGGGTCTCGAGCACCGGCGCCTGTCCGGGCGCCACGCGCGCCGTCACGACAGCCCACTCGCCGCAGCTCAGCGGCCGGCGCGCGAAGCGCGCCTCGAACTGCGGCAGGATCAGCAGCGCCGGGATGGTCAGCGCGACGAGCGCGGGCAGCGTCAGCCAGAGGAAGCGGAGATTCGCGACGGCGAGGTCGCGCTGGATCCTCAACATGACGCCGAGATCGTCCCTGAACAGGCCCAATTCGTAGACGAGCCCCGTCAATCGTCGTCGCGCCTCGGCCAGCTTCTGCTGTCGCGTCGTGACCTTGAACAACAGCATCAGGCCGGCGCCGCAGAGGCTGGACAGCAAGGCCATCGCCCACGCCGCGGCGCCGCCGAAGGGCGCCGTCAGCAGGTCGAACAGCCGATTCATCGCGTCCGCGATCACGCCCACGCTCCGTGGCCTCCGGTCTCAAGAAATGTAGCCGAGCCCCTGCATCCGCTTGCGGATCTCTTCCGCCGAGTCGCCTCCCTGCTCGAACTTGGCGATCTCCCGCTCGAGGACGTGGTGCACGAACTCCTCGACGGAGGCGTAGCCCGCGAGCGCGGCGTATTTTTTCGCCTTGAGCAGCAGGTCCTTGTCGATGGCAATCCTCGACCCGAACATCAGCGCTCTCCCTTCGCGACGAATGCGTTGCGACCCTTCATCTCCGGCGGCGCCCTCAGGCCGAACAGCTCGAGCAACGTGGGCGCCAGGTCCAGGAGCTCGGGATCGTCCAGGACGATGGGTCGGTTGGCGGCCAGGATCCCGGGCACCTCGTCCGCCGCCATGCAGTGGTCGCCGCTCCACTTCAACAGGTTGTCGTCGAAGATCTCGGCCGGGAGCTCGCCCAGCGCCGACTCGTCCGAGCCCCGATAGCCGCGGTGGTAGCCCAGGATGATGTCGGGCGCCTGCTCCGCGTACGGCCCGCTGTAGATGCGATCGGCGCGGTATGCGTGCTTGATCGCCGGCGCGCCCGTGGCCGGATCGGTCACCGCCTGGAGCTTAGTCACCAATTCTTCCAACAACGCTTCACGCGCGGTCGGCGGCACGGCGCCGCGCTTCTCGCGGCCGAGCAGATTGACGTACAGCCCGTTGATGCCCAAGGCATAGGCTTGCGTGGCCGCCCAGTCCACGCCGGCCAGGAAACCGACCTCCGCGGGCTTCACGCCCGGCCGCAATTTCAGGTAGCCGTTCTGCCAAAGCCAGGTGTTCGCGTGGAAATCGCGGTTGTACGGCGCGAAACCGTGATCGGACATCACCACGATCAGCGTGTTCCCGTCATCGACGGCCGCGACCGCCTCGCCCAGCGCACGGTCGCAGTTCGCGTAGATCTCGCGGATGCGGCCCGCGTAACGTGCCGCGCCTTCGTGCGAAGGCGACGAGCCGTCGATCGCGCGCCAGAACATGTGGCTGCTCTGGTCTGGCGTGTTGAAGTAGAAGAAGAGGAATCCTCTGTCCAGAGCCTGGAAGCGCCGGAGTTCGTGGCGGAACTGCGCCATGTGCTCGTCGAAGATCAGCTTGGCCTGCGCGATGTAGTCGTCGTCTCCAAGCACGCCCGCCTCGAGCGCCTTCGTGTCCTCGGGCAGTCCCTGCGTGTAAAAGAGACCCGTCGCGGCCGCGAGTTCGCGGCAATAGAGGGGCGGCGTGCTGATCGGCATGGCCGGAGCCCGCGGATCGAGTTGGATGGGCGTGATGTACAGGCGCAGGGACGGGCGGGTCTCCATCAGGTAGAGACGGCAGATGCCGGTCACTTCCGCCTTGCCGGCCGCCAGTGGCGTGTGCCGCAGCCACGACAGGAGGGGGAAGCGCAGCGTGATCCAATCGCTCCACTCACCGACTCGCAGCACGACCTTCTCGCCGGCGATGTCGAAGGCGGCCGCGCTGTGGACGGGATCGATGACGCCCGAGACGGAGACGATCGTTTCCGGCTCGCCCTCGCGGTACACGTTCGGCGGCCCGGGAATCTCCGCCCGGAAGCGGCCGCGGTCGAGGTTCACGGCCACGACGCGGCCGCCCGCGAGGTCGATGTCCTGCGGCGGATCGTCGGTCACGTAGGTGAAAACGCCGTAGGTGCCCAGGATGTCGGGGGTGCCCATGCCGGAAAGGCTGCGAGCTTCGCACTCGACCGGCGGGAAATTGGACGGGATCTTGAAGATCGTCGCGTCCACGCCCGCGTCGGCCAGGATCTCCCAGAACGCCGCGCCGTGGCGCAGCAGCTTCACGCTGGCGGCGTCGCGGGGGAATTTCCACGACCCGAGTTTGAAGAACCGCGTGGGAGGCTTGGCCTCGGACGTGGAAAGATAGGGGATCAGCGTCGCCGGATCGCGGTGGATGAAATCGAAGATGCCGTGTCCGCCCGGATTCTGCCCGGTGATGAAGTTCGCCCACGCGACGGGCGACTGCGGCGGCACCGATGTGCCGAGGCGCCGCAATCCGCCGCGCGCGATCAGGGAGTCGAAATGGGGCATGATTCCCTCGGCGCGGTAGCGTCCGAGCAGTTCGGGATCCATGCCATCGAATCCGATGACGAGGACGCGCGCGGGCGCGCCGGGCGGCGCAGCGGCAAGGCCCGCCGGGGCGGCGAGCAGCAGGGCGGCGGCGCCGGCCACGGCGATTCTCAGGAAGCCGCGCCGCGTGAAGGCGCGACCGCCCAGCGAGGGTCCGCGGGGACGGGGCGTCCGGGTGGTGGCGGAAGGCTTCGTCATGGCTTCGTGCCCTCTTCGAAGATGTCCCGCCCGGTCATGTGCGCGGGCGGCTCGACGCCGAAAAGGCGCAGGATCGTCGGAGCCAGATCGATCAGGCCCGGATCGGCGCGCCGCGGCGGTCGGGAACTGAACAGGACGCCGGGCACCAGCCGCGGGTCGATGCAATGGTCGCCCGACCAGGCGCGCGTGTTGTCCTCGAGCACGGCGGCGGTCGTCCTGCCGACCGCCGAGTCCCAGCCGGCGCGCCAGCCGGCGTTGTAGCCGACCACGACGTCGGGCGCGTTCTCGCGGTAGGGCCCGCGATAGATGGCCTCGGCGTCCCAGGCCTCGTTCACGACCCGCGCGTTGTCTCGCAGCGGATCGCGCAGTTCTTTGAGGCCCGCGATGATCTGAGCCTTCAACGCGCTCGCCTCGGCCGGCGGCACGATGCCGCCGCGCTCCCTTCCGGCCAGGTTCACGTAGAGGCCGGCCAGGCCGCTGGCGTAGGCGTGGGTGCGCGACCAGTCGATCTCCGGCGTCTCGCGCGCCGCGCCGGCCGGCAGCGGCGGCGGCGGACCCGGCTCGGGGTCGTCGCGCAGGCGCAACCAGCCTCGTTCCCGCAGCCAGGCGTTCAGGTTCACGCCGCGCTGGAAGGTCTTGAATCCATGATCGGAGACGACCAGCAGCACGTCTTTCGGTCCCAGGCGCGCCAGGGTCCGGCCGACCAGGTCGTCCGCTCGTCGATAGAGGTCGCGGATCGCGTCGCGGTGCGCGGCGTCCCGCTCCCGGTTGGCGGGATGTCCGGGATCGAGGTGGCGGAAGAACATGTGCTGGATGCGATCGGTGGCGTCGAACACGCACGCCACGACACCCGTTCGCTGGCGGTCGAGCACGTGGAAGAACTGCCGCTCGCGCTCCGCGTGGACCGCCCAGACCTGGTCCAGAAACCCACGCTCGTCGATCACCCGCTCATTCAGGGCCCAGGTGTCCTCGGCCAGGCCGAGCGTGGCGTAAGGGCCGTGCAGCTTGGCCAGCGCAATGGCGAAGTGCGGCGGGTGCGACAGCGGCAAGGCGGGACGTTCCGGATCCACGTGCAGGGGCGTCATGTACAGCGAAACCGGGTTGGCGAGGGAGGTCAGGCGCGCGCGGCAGATGCCGTGGATCCGCGCGCGTCCGGCACGGAACGCCAAGCGCAGCCAGGGACTGTCCTCGCCCTCGCGCAACGGGCAGCCCTGTCCGTCGATGACCAGCCGCGCGCTCCGCGCCGCCGCGTCGAGTTCGACGCGCAGCGGCAGCGACAGCGGCGGCCGTCCGCCGCCGCGCGGATCGTCGGGGCCCGGCACCTCGCCGGTCCAGGCGCCGTCATCGGCCGGGCGCAGGGCGTGCCGCGTGCCGCCGGTGGTTTCTGCCGCCATCGCCGCCGCGCTGGAGAAGTGGGCGAAGGTGCCCTGCGTGCCGCGCAGGTCGGGCACGCACATCGCCGAGAGCATCAGACCGTCGAATTTTTCCGGTGGGAAGGTGATCGGCACGCGCAGGATGGCGCTGGGAACACCGTGCTCGCCCAGAATGCGCCAGAAGGTGCGGCTGCGCCGCAGCAATTCGTAGCGCGGCTTGCGCGCGCCGAGGGCCCAGCGGCCGATCCGCAGGCCGCCGCCGCCCGCGGTCACGCGCGTCGACGAGAGCACGGGCAAGTGCGTGGCCGGGTCGCGCCCCAGGAAATCGAAGATGTTATGGCGGCTGGCGTCGACGCCGGTCGCGAAACCCGACCAGGCGACGGGCGAGACGGCGGGCGTCGTGGTGGCCAGGCGCCGATATCCACCGCGGCCGCGCAAACCAGCCAGGTGCGGCAGGTCGCCCGAGTCCATCCAGCGCTCCGCCAGCTCTGGATCGAGGCCGTCGAGACCGAGCACGACGACTCGGCGCACCGAAGTGCGGCGTCGGCGGCGTCCACGCAGGGCCCGGCGCAAGGCCCGCAACGGCCACAGGAGCAATGCTGCCAGGGCCAGCAGCAATCCGGCCGCGGCGAACAGGAAGGATCCGCCCAACGCCAAGCCCGCCCCGGGCCCGATGTAGGCGGCGGCTGGACTGGGCAGGACGAGCCCGACCAGCGCCCCGGCCCAGATGGTCCGGCTCAAGCATCGCGGCGGCGCGGCTCGCGTCCGTGCGCGAGCGGTCGGGCAGGGTCGACAGAGATTCGTCGTTGTTGACATGCATTATCAAATGTCGTCAAGCCCCGAAAAACCGCAAGTCGGATCGGAGGGGGGCGGACTGGCGAGGGTCGATCGATGTTCCGCCGGCACTCGCTATCTCGCCGCGGCCCAGGCCAGGATCATGCTCGACAGGTAGGTGGGCTGCTCCAGCATGGCGAAGTGTCCCACGTTGTCCAGCCGCTTGAAGCTGACCGTGCGCGCCTTGTCGTAGCCGAGCCAATCGAGTTGCCGGCGCGCCTCCTGGCCTTCCGGGAAGAAACGCTCCGTGCCGATCACCAGGATCGGCACGGCCTGTCTCGGTAGCTCTTCGGTCATGTCCAGGCTGAAACTGCTCATCAGGAGCGAACTGAAGCTGGCTCGGTCGGTTCTGAGCGCCTGGTCCACGACGCGCCGCGCGAGGTCCTCGTCCGGGCTCACGCGATCGAGTGAGGACGCCACGAACGCGTCGTAATTGCGCAGCAGCTGGTCGACGGTCCAGCTCTTCTGCTCCTGGGTGGCGAGTTGCTTCGGCGCGGCGTCGATCACGACGAGGCGTTTGACGTCGGCGGGATGGTCGAAGGCGTAACGCATGGCGATGATGCCGCCCATCGCGTGGCCGACGATCACGGGCAGCGCGATGCCCTGTTCCTTCAGAAAGCGGCCGAGATCGTCGGCTGCGGTCTGGATGGTCAGCTTCGGCAGGGGAGGCGTGCGGCCATGGCCGGGCAGCTCGTATGCCCAGACCCGGAACGCACGGGACAGCACGGGGACCATCTCGTCCCAGACCTGGGCACTGGCGCCCAGGCCGTGGATCAGCACGATCTCGCGCTCTCCTCGTCCTTCGACCTCGCGCGGCGGCGGCGTCGGGCGCGCGGAGACGCGATCCGTCGCGCCGAACGGGGGCGGCCGCAGGGTGTCGGGCGCGGCCGGTTGCGCCGGCGCCGGGCGCGCGGCGGCCGCCAGGCAGACTGCGAGTACGGTCCAAGCCGGCGCAAACCTTCGCGGGAGCGCTGGGCGGCGGGCGAGGGAACGAGGCATGGTCGGAGATCCTTTCCGCGATGACCGCGTGTTCAATGCCCGCCGCCGTCGCCGGGTTCCAGGCGGTCGGAGGGGACGCCGTAGACGGCGCCGTCTTGCGCGACAGCCACCGCTCCCGTCCAACCGTGCCGGGCCACGAGTGCCGGCAGATCCAGAGCATCCGCGGGGGGATAGAGATGGGTCAGGATCACGCGCCGCGGCCCCGCGGCGCGGCAGAGCGTGGCGATCGCCGAGGGAGTCATGTGCCCGGGCGTGGCCAGCTCGTCGGGGGTCGAACACTCCACGACGAGCAGATCAGCGCCGGTGGCGGCCTGGCGCAAGTCCGGTCCGTCCTCGCCGTCGCCGGCGTAGACGAAGACGCCGCCCGCGGCGTCGCAAAAGCGGAAGCCGAGATTCACGCTGCTGAAGCGGCGCTCGCCGTGATTGGCGGCGAAGGCCGTCAGGCACGGACCCCGCGCCGCGTCGCGCGCCGGCCGCCAAGCCGGCTCGGCAGGATTCCCCGGCGCCAGCAGCGTCCCCGGAGGCAGTTCGTGCACGATCACCTGGCGGCGCGCCGGAGCCAGCCAGTCGCCGTACAGGTCCCGCAAGCGCTGGAGATAGGCCGCCAGACCGGGCGGACCCGCCAGGACCAGGGGCGTCTCGCGGCGGGGAAGCGGGGAATGGAGCGCGAACAGCAGCGGCGCCAGATCGGCGCAGTGGTCGAGGTGGAGATGGCTGAGCAGGACGGTGTCGAGATCGTCGACGCTTGAGGGCCCGCGCGGCGAGGCCACCAGCCGCGCCAATGCGCCCGGACCGGGGTCGAGCAGCGCCGACCGACCGTCCACGGTCACCCAGTAGGCAGCGGGCGCACGCGCGCGGGTGGGGACGGCTCCGCCGGAACCCAGAACGAGGCACGTGATCATGCCCCCAGCTCAACACCATGACGCGGGAACGTCAACCGCGCGCCGGGGTAGACTTCACGACCGGCCCGGGCGCTGGACACCCGTCGGAGTGGCCGTTATCCTAGCGCCCTCCCAGGCGGGCCTCCAGCGCCCGCTCGGGTATCCGGGAGGGATCGGATGATCAGGTTCAGGATCGGCAGTGTGGCCAAGTCGTTCGCCGCGGGCGCGCTGCTTGGCTGGTTTCTCGTGCTCCCTGCTCGGGCGCCCGTCGCGCAGACGGCAGACGCGCCCGATTCGGCCGCGGCAGCGCGGGCCGACTCCTTGGCGCGCCTGAACGAGGCGGCGCGCCGCTTCAACGCCCGGCAGGCCGCCCTGCGCGACAGTCTGGCGGCCGAAGCCGAGGCATGGCACTACGAGCACCGCGACATGACGGAGCAGGAGCAGATCGCCGATCTCAACGCGCGCCTCTTGGCCGATCCGCGCGACGCCGATCTCTACAACAACCTGGGAGTGCTTTACGCCGAGCGGCAGGATTGGGTGCTGGCCCGCGACGCGTTCATTGCCGCGGTGCAGGTCGCGCCGCACGAGGCGGACTATCATCGCAACCTGGCCCTCGTGCTTACGCACCTGGACAGCCACGACCTGGCCGTGTCCGAATTCCAGACCTACCAGCGTCTGGCGCCGAACGGCGGCCCGGATGCCTGGCGGCTGATGGGTGAGGCCCTGAAGAAGGTGGGGCGGCACGAGGAGGCGCGCCGGGCTTTCGCCAAGGGTCTGGACGAGGTCGCGGCGGATCATGCGGACGAACGGATGCGTTTGGTTCTGGCGTGGGCTGCGCTCGAGGAGGAGCAGGGCAAGCCGGGAGTGGCGCGCGATCTGCTGGAAAGGCGCGTGGACGACGCCCGGCGCCAGATCGCGGCCGCCGACGCCGAGGCGGATTCGACGGCGGCGGAACCGGCGCGCCTGCTGGTCGGGCGACTGCTGACCGGATACATCGCCGACGCCAACCTGCTCATGCAGTCAGATTTGCCCGCGGAGGCCGCGGCTCTCTACGCCAAGGCGTTTGCCCTCGCGCCGGAGCGCGACGACGCGCTGCTGGGCAGCGTGGCGGCCTATCTGGCCGCGGGGGAAAAGGAGCGGGCGCGCGAGGTGGCCGAGCAAGCCACGTCGGCGCATCCGCGAGTTTCAGGATCGTGGTTCGCCGCCGGGAGGGTCGCGGAAGACGCGGGTCGATCGCCAGAGGCTGTGGCGGCCTACGAGAAAGCGTTGCAGCTGGACCCAGCGCGGTCGGACGTGAAATTGAGGTTGGGCAATCTCTACGCCATGTCGGGCGATAACGTGGGCGCGCGGCGCGTACTGGGGGATGTCGTCTCCAATCCCAACACGCCCGCGCCGGTGCTCTACAACTACGCGGTCACGCTCATTCGCGAGCAGAAATGGGCCTTGGCGCTGGACCCGCTGCGGCGCACGGTCCGCGAGGATCCGCAAATGGCTTCCGCCTGGGCGGCCCTGGGTCTGGCATTGCGCAACACCGAGCAGTACGCGGCCGCAGCGGATGCCTACCGCCGGGCCATCTCGCTCGGCGAGGACGCGAAGCTCAGCTACAACCTGGGCTACAGCCTGGTGCGGGCCGGCGACGCCGAGGGGGCCCTTGCGGCTTACCGCGAGGCCGTGCGTCTCGATCCGGCGTTCAAGGAAGCGTGGTACGGCATGGCTCGCGCCCTGATGGACGCCGCGCGGCACGACGAGGCCCAGGCAGCGCTGGAAAAAAATCTCGAACTCGATCCGGAGTCGTATCAGGCCTGGTTCGCGCTGGGGCTCACTCGCTACCGCGCGGGACGCCATGAAGCCGCGATCGACGCCTACAACCGGGCTCTCGCCCTGCGCGAGACGCGCGAGGCCTTTCAGAACATGGGGCTGGCCTTCGACAAGCTGGGCCGCAAGGAAGAGGCCAAGCGGTGTTACGACGAGGCCAAGAAACTCAAAGCGGCAGGCTCATGACAGCGGCGGCGCGTCGCCCTCGCCGTCTCGCGCGGGTCGCGCCGTGGTTCGGCGCCATGTCGCTGCTCGCCTGCGCCGCGTCCCGTCCCGCCCTGTCGCCGGCGGACCCCGGGCCGGCGCCGGCGACCGGGCCGGCCAACGCGAGGCACGCCGAGGTCGACAGCGTTCATCCACATCTGCTGGCGGATCTCGCCCCGGATGGCGCCTTTCCCCGTTTCAGCGCCGCCGAACTGGCTGTCTCGGGCTACCCGGACCACCTGCACGCCTTCTTCTGGCCGGACTGGCAGCCGCCGATCGACGCCAAAGGCCTGCCGTACGGTCCGGGCAGCCTCTGCTCGGCAGGTGCGCCGAGGGCCAGGTCCGATCTGCTGGTTTCGCCGGGGCGCGTCGCGCACGGCCCGCTGGTGTTGCTGCACGACCCCGCCTACCGGCCGTGCGACCTGATGCTGTACGTGGAGCTGGCCGACTGGGCGCGCGCGCGTTGCCGGACCCTGCTCGGCATCGAGCCGGCCGAAACGCTCTACGTCGTCAACCCCAACACCTTGAAGGACTACGAGCGCCTGACAGGGTACGGGTCGTGGAGGCTGTACCGATTCCGCCCGGACACGTGCGTCATCGAACCGGTTCCCGTGCTGACGGCCCGCACGCTCGCGGCCCACGTCGCGGTCGAGACGGCCGTACTGCACGCGCTGGCCGAAGCCACCGGTGACAACTTGCCCGTCTGGCTGCGCCAGGGGCTGGCCGCCTACATTGCGGACATGGGCGTGCACTTGAACAATTTCATGGCGATGTACCGCCTGGAAGGATCCGTGCTGATGACGCCCGCCGCGATCGACTCCGCGCTGCTGGTGCCGCCCGATTCCGACGCCCAGCGCGACCAGAAGCGCTTTCGCTGCGCCAGCCACGGCTCGTTCCTTATGGCCTGGCGCCTCGTCGAGCATCTGGGCGGCCTGCGTCCCGTGCGCGACCTCATCGCGGCCGTCGCCGGCGGGGAGACGTTCGCCTCGGCCTGCCGCCGGATCTATGGCGCCGATCCCGCGGAGCTGGCAGCGCGGCTCGACCCGACGACATCGTCGCAGCCGCTGGGAGACGAGCCGCGGCCAGTGCAGCCGGCCTTCCCGCCCGGCGCCTCGCGGCGGTGAACGCGCGCCGCGGCCGCTCGAGCGCGGCCTGTCCTGGGCGTCGCCGTTCGGAAGGACATCGATGATCGCCACTGCCGTCCGCGTGCGTTTCGCTCCGAGCCCGACGGGGTACCTGCACGTCGGTGGGGCCCGCACCGCCCTTTTCAACTGGCTTTACGCCCGCAATCAGCGGGGAAGGTTCATCCTGCGGATAGAGGACACGGATCAGGCGCGCAGCACGGAAGAGGCGTGCGGCGCGATCCTGCGCGCTCTGGAGTTCTTGGGGCTCGACTGGGACGAAGGACCGGGCGCCGAAGGCGATCACGGTCCGTACCTCCAGTCGCAGCGACTGCCGCGGTACCGCCAGACGCTGGAGGCCCTCAAGGCGAGCGGACGAGTCTACCCGTGCTATTGCACTCCGGAAGAACTGGATGCCCGGCGCGAGCTTGCCGTCGCCCGCGGACAGATGCCCGGTTACGATGGGCGTTGCCGCGAGCTTTCCGTGTCGCAACGCGCTCGCCTGGAGGCCGAGGGGCGCGCGGCGAGCTGGCGCCTGCGCGCCCCGACCGAGGGAGTCACGGCCTGGACGGATCTCGTCTGCGGCCGGCGCGAGTTCCAGAATGCGCTGCTGAGCGATCGCGTGCTGTCGAGGGCCGACGGCTTCCCGACCTACAATTTCGCGGCCGTCGTGGACGATCACGAGATGGCCATCTCGCACGTCCTGAGAGGCGACGACCACGTCAGCAACACGCCCGTGCAGCTGCTGATCTACGACGCCTGCGGGTGGCTTCCGCCCAAATTCGGCCATCTACCGATGATCCTGGGGCCGGACGGGAAGCGTCTTTCGAAGCGGCATGGCGCCACGAGCGTGGAAGAGTTCGAGACCATGGGAATCCTCCCGGATGCCCTACTGAATTACCTCGCCCTGTTGGGATGGTCGCCCGGCGTCGAGGGCGAGGAGATCTACGCGCGCGAGCAGTTGGTCCGCAAATTCTCCCTCAAGCGGGTGGCCAGTTCGCCGGCGTCGTTCGATTACCGGAAGCTCGACTTCATCAACGGCGAACACATCAAGCGGTTGCCGCCTCAGCGGCGGGCGGCGCTCGTGCGGCCGCGGCTGCAGGAACGGGGTTGGCAGGTCGATGTGGCCTGGCGCACGCCGGCGGGCGCCGACGCGGAACTCTACCTGGACCTCGTGCTGCGCGCGCTCGGTAATCGTTTCAACGATTTGCGACGCGTGCTGGATCAGGTCGCCTATTTCTTCACCGAGGATTACCCTGTGGACGCGGCGGCGGTCGCCACGGACCTGGGCGCGGACGAGGCCCGGGCGCGACTCGCTCGCTTGGCGGACAATCTGACGGCGGCGGACGACGGCGTTTCGGTGATGCCGGCCGCCGGCTTCGAAAAGGTGGCGCGGGACACGGTGGCACAACTCGATGTCGAAGCGAGTCTCCTGATCCATCCGTGCCGTGTGGCCGTGACCGGCCAGCTCGCCAGCGCCCGAATCTTTCCGGTTCTGGAGTTGCTCGGCGCGCCCCGCGTGATCGCGCGCCTGCGGCGCGCGGCCGGCCTCGGCTGAGCCGCCGGATCGTCCGGGGAACCGACCGCGGCCAAACGGCCGCGCGCGGGGGGAGGGCGACATCCGCACTGCGCTCGGCATTCTGCTGCGCTATCTCCTCGTCTGGGCGGTCAGCGTGCTGTCGCTGCTGCTGGCTGCCTCGCTTTTCCCGGGCTTCCGCTTCAACACGGACGTTCCCTATTGGTGGGTCACCGCCCTGACCTTGCCAGTGCAGATGGCCCTGTTGATGATTCTTCTGCGACCCCTGCTCGTCCTGGTCACGCTTCCGCTCAACATCGTCACGCTGGGGCTTCCGACGCTGCTCATCAACAGCGGTCTGCTCTACCTGGCGGCGCGCATGGGACGCGGTCTGGTCGCCGACAGCGTGCTCGACACGCTCCTGGGGTTGGCGATCCTGACCGCGATCAATTCGGCCGTTGTTGGGTGGCTTGGCATCGATGAGACCTACCCGTTCTTCCAATCGCTGCTGCATCGGCTCGGTCGCCGGTTGGCTTCGCCGCGTTCGCCCCTGGCGCGCAGAGGGCTGCTCTTGCTGCAGGTGGACGGCCTGTCCCACGCCAGCCTCTTGCGCGCGCAGCTCCGGGGCCGCGTGCCGGCGATCTCCGGCTTACTGGCGCGCGGCGCCCATACGCTCCACCGTTGGAACTGCGGCCTTCCCTCGAACACACCCGCCGTGCAAGCCGGTCTGTTCTATGGTTCGCGACGCGATGCGCCCGGTTACCGCTGGTACGACCGGATCGACGGTCGCGTTCGTTCTGCCAGCGACAGCGACGACCTTCGCCGCCTGGAGGCGCTCGCCGCCGCGCATGGTGGCGCCCTTTTGGCCGGGGGATCGTGCATCACGAGCTTCCTGTCGGGAGGAGCCGCCAAGCGGCTGCTCACGCTGAGCGCGCAAGGCGATCCCGACGTCACGCGGCGGCGGGCCGAGCTGACCGATTTCTCGCTGTTCTGGCTCAGTCCGTTCGACTACACGAAGGCCTTGCTGGCGGCCGTGCTGGACTTCGGCGCCGCCTTGGTCTGGACAATCGTCAGCCGCCTCGGGCGGCGCCGCGTGCGGGTGCGGCGCGGCCTGAAGCAGGCCGCGACGAGGGCGGTGGCGAATTCGCTGCTGCGCGAGACGGCGCATTTTCTGATCAAGCAAGACATCGCGCGCGGGGTGCCCGTGATCTACTCCAATTTCGTGGGCTACGACGAAGTCGCGCACTACGGCGGCGCCGATTCCCACGAGGCGCTGGCCTCGTTGACCGGCTTCGACCGCAAACTGCGCCGAATGCTGCGCCTGGCGCGGTCCGGAGCTCCCGTGGAGTACGATGTCGTGCTGCTCTCGGATCACGGCCAGTCGCCGAGCGTGCCGTTCGCCCGTCTGGCCGGATGCACGCTCGAGACGCTGGTGGGAGAATTGGCGGGGGGCAAGACGGTCGCTTCAGGCACGTCGACCGAGACTTCCACCTATCTGACGGCGCTGCTGGGGGAACTCGAAGCCAGCCGCGCCGCGGAGCGCGCCCGCGCGGCCGCGCGCAGCCGGCGCACGCTCGCTGGCCTGCGCCGCTGGACGGAAGACGCGCCGCCACGAGGCGATCCCGAGTCGGCGGGTCCCCGCGTCTGCGTGTCGGGCTGCCTGGCACACGTCTACCTGGCGGGTTGGCGGCGGCCGGCCACGCTGGAAGAGGTCGAGGGCGAACATCCGGGCCTGGTGGCCGGACTGGCGCGGCACGCGGGCATCGGTTTCATCGTGGCTCGCTTGGGCCAAGGCGGCGGCATGGCGATCGGCGCCCAAGGAGTGCGTCATCTCGCAACCGGGGAGGTGCGCGGCGATCGCGACCCGCTCGCCGCACAGACCGAACCCGAAGTCTGGGTCGCCGAATTGCAGCGGCTGCTCGCCTCATCGCTTTCGGGCGACTTGATCATCAATGGGGCGGCGCTGCCGGGCGGCCAGGTCGTGGTGTTCGAGGAGCAGATCAGCAGCCACGGCGGCCTGGGTGGAGCCCAGAACGAGCCCTTCCTCATCGCGCCCACGGAATGGCAAGTGCGAGCGCCGGACCTGGCGTCGCCGGAGTCGCTGCATGCCCTGCTGATGCGGCATCGACCGGCGTTCGACACGATGCTGCCCCCGCGGGCGGGCCATCGCGCCTGACGCCACGCCGGGGCGGCGGCGGGACGTCAGACCAGGAATTGCTTCTCGGCCAATTCACGATACAACGACGAGCTTTCGAGCAGGCTGGCGTGCGTGCCCTGGGCGACGAAGCGTCCACGATCCACCACGATGATACGGTCCGCATGCAGGATCGTGGCCAAGCGGTGGGCCACGATGACAGCCGTCTTTTCGGCCAGCAGCGTCTTGAGGGCGTGCTGGATCAGTTCTTCGCTCTTGGAGTCGAGGGACGAGGTGGCCTCGTCGAGCAGGATCACCGGCGGATCGCGCAGGACGGCCCGCGCCAAGCAGATGCGCTGCCGCTCCCCGCCGGACACCGAGACGCCCCGCTCGCCGATATCGGTCCGATAGCCCTCCTTCAGGCCGGCGATGAAATCATGGATGTTGGCGATGCGCGCCGCGCGTTCGACCGACTCCGCCGTGGCTCCGGGATCGGCGTAGGCGATGTTGTCGAAGACGGACATCTTGAACAGCACCGGATCCTGATCCACCAGGCTGACGTTCTCCCGCAACGAAATGAGCGCGAGGCGCCGCAGGTCGACGCCGTCGAGCGTGATCCGTCCCGCGTCCGGATCGAAGAATCTCATGAGCAGGTTGACGATCGTGGTCTTGCCCGCGCCCGAGGGCCCGACGATGGCCACCGTCTCGCCAGGCTCGATGGCCAGCGAGAAGTCCTCGAGACCGAAGCCGGAATCGTCGTAGCGGTAGCTGACGTTCTCGAACCGGATGGCGCCGCGCACGCGCGTGAGGGTGACGGGCGAGGGATCCTCGGCGATGGCGAGGGGCAAGTCCAAGTACTCGAACACGCGGAAAACGGATGCCATGGCGGACTGGATCTGGACATTGATGGAGGCCAGGCCCTGGACCGGTTCATAGAGATAAGTCAGCAACATGTAGAATGCCATCAGGGCGCCCAACTGCAGGCTGCCGCCCGCGATCAGGTAGGTGCCCCAGGCCAGCACGACGACCGGACCGAGCATGTTGACGAATTGGATGACGTTGCCGGACAGCGAAGCCAGGACGCTGGTCTTGATGTAATAGACCTTGAGGTCCTCCATGACCTGCACGACTTTCGCTCTTTCGGCCTTCTCCATGCCGAAAGCCCGGATCGTGCGCTGACCGCTCAGGGTCTCCTGCAGCCGGGCATGGAGGCGCGCGATGGTCTCCTGCAGGGCGCGTGACAGGCGGTGAGCCCTGACCCCGAACATGTGAGAGAGCCAGATCGTCAACGGCACGGGCACGATGGCAATGAGGGTCATCTTCCAATTGACGGTCAACAGGAAGACCAGGATTCCTACCAGGAGCAGAACGTTCTGCGTGAGCATCAACAAGGTGACGGCCAGCAGGTGCTGCACCTGATTGATGTCGGCCAAGGCGCGCGAGGTGATTTCACCCACTTGGCTGCGGCGGTAGAAGGCGAACGACACGCGGCTGAGATGACCGAAGAATTCGGCGCGCAGGTCGCGCATGATGCTGGCGCCGATGTGGGTCGAGATGTAATCCTGCGCCAGCGCGAAGAGGATGCGCAGAAAGTAGATCGACACCAGCAGAATCCCGAACCGCGCGGCGGGCCGCCAGTCGATGGCGGTGCCCGCGGTGGCCGCCAGGCGGGGGATCAGGTTGTCGATCATGTATTTGACGGCGGCGGGAATGGCTAGGGCCAAGCCGGCCAGCGCCATCATGCAGATGAAGACGACCACTTGCAGGCGCCAGTACGGCCGCAAGTAACCCCAGAGGCGTTGTCTGATCCGCCGCTCGGGCAGCATTCGCCGTCCCTACTCGGGAAACATGGCCAGCAGCCTGGAGATGGTCTCGTTGTCCCGCGGCTGGATCCCCTGCTTCTGTTCGATCTGGTAGATGCAGTACGGGTTGTTGGCCCGTTGGCCGGTGGCGGACCAGGACGTCGTCGTGCACCCGCCGCGGCACAGCGGCAAGTACTTGCAGGCGTGACACTCGCCCGTGGCCGTGTTCCGCGTGAATTGGCGATTGTATTTGAAGCCCTCGGGGTTGTTCCAGATCGCCGTCAAGGAGGAATCGCGGATGTTTCCCTCGACGAAATCTTCGGGCATGGAGAGGCAGCCCTTGACGGTGCCGTCCGACTCGATGCCCAAGATCCTGGTGCCCGCGTAGCAGCCCAGGTAGAGGTGGCCATCCCGCAGTTCCGTGCCCTTGCAGCCGTAGTAGCCGATGTTCTCGCCGACGTCGATGTCGATGACGCTGTTTTCCTTCTTGTATTCCAAGCACTTGTCGATCAGAGCGGGGTAGTTGTCCAGGTCCAGCACGAGGTCGCGCGACATGCGGCCGGTGCATGTGGTCATCTGGATGCGCCAGGCCGGACAGCCGGCGTCGATGAGCGTCTGGCGGATCTGGTCCAACTCGCCGAGGTTCAAGTTGGAGACCTGCGTGATGGCGCAGAAGAGGACTTCCTGCTCGCGCATCAGCCGCATGGCGTTGAGGGCGCGCCGATGGCTTTCCTTGTTTTGCCGGATGTAGTTGTGGGTCGTTTCGATGCCGTCGAAGCTGACCCCGACGTTCCTGATCTGCAGTTCCTTGAAATCCTTGACGATGTTCTCGGTCACGACATACCCGTTGGTGATGAGGTACGCGTGGATGCCCCGCGTGTTCATGTGTCTCGCCAGTTCCCGCCAGTCCTCGCGCAGGAGCGGCTCTCCTCCGGAGATGTGGATCCGCGCGCAGCCCAGATCGGCCAATTCGTCGATCAGGCCGAGGGCCTCCTGGGTGGTCAGCTCGGTCGGGCGCAGCTTGCCCGCGGCCGTTCCGCAGTGGAGGCAGCGCATGTTGCAGGCGAAGGTGATCTCCCACACCACCGTATCGGGATAGAACTTGAAGCCGTTCACGATGGCTCCTTGGCGGTTTTCGGTTGTTCCCGCAGCTTGGCGGCCGCGATGATCTCGAGCATCGGTTCCAGATTGTACTTCCAGCTGTCGCAAACATGGTGTTCGGGCAGGCCGAGATCCATCCGCCGGGAAGGGCAGCCTCCCATGCAGATGGGCAGCAGGTTGCAACGCCGACAGAGTTCGTGCTCGAAGGGATCGACCGCGAACAGGCGCTGGAAGTTCGGGTGCTGGAAATCGAGCGGGTCCTTGATGTTGCCCATCGACCGGGCCGGGTCGCCGACGTAGTTCCAGCAGCGATAGAGCTCTCCCTGCGGATCGACGACGAAGGCATTCGTGATCTGGGCCATGCAGCAGACGATCTTGGGCGCGGGCAGCTTGTAGATGGAGAAGCCTCTTTGCAGGAGCAGTTGGCAGAATTCCGCCTCGACCCGCGAGAAAGCCCTGGTCTCGAAGCACGATTCGGCGATGTTGGCGCAGGCCTTCGTGGATGGCTGGAGATGCCCGAAGTTCAGGGCCACCTTTTCCCGCAGGCCGGCCGCGGTCAATTCCCCCAGGAGCTGGTCGATGGTTTCGACAGTGAAGCTCTGGTCGACGTTGACGCGGATCGAGACGGTCATCTTGGTCAAGGCGTGCTTGAGATTCTCCAGGATGGAGGCGAAGCTGTCCTGTCCGTTCTTGAGGGGCCGCTTCCGGTTGTGGATCACGGCCGGGCCGTCCAGGGTCACCTGTCCGCTCCTGACCTTCAGTTCGCACAGCTTGTCCACGGTCTGAGGCGTCAGCAGGTAGCCGTTGGTGACGATCGAGCCGCCATAATCGAATTGATGCTTGGCGCCCAGTTCGAGGAAGCGCGCGGTGAGCTGCTCGATGATGTCCATGGCCAGCAGCGGCTCGCCCCCATACCAGGTCACGATCAGCTGCCGCAGCGCGCGCCCCCGGCGGTCGACGAAGTCCACGAGCCGATCCATCAACTCGGTGCTCATTCTGCCCGACTTGTTCTGCTCGAAGCAATACTCGCAGGCCATGTTGCAGGCCATGGTGGGCGCGATGATCAGCGCCAGACCGTCGCTGGCGTAACGGGCGAGGTTGTGCGGAAACCGCAGGCGACTCAGTTCGTCCTCGTCATCCTCGAGCACGAAACCGCCGTACTTGAGCTGGCCCAGCAGTTCGGTCTCCGCGGCGTCCAAGCTGGCGGCCTCGCCCTGCCCCAGCTTGCCCAGGAGCTTCTGGTAAACCGCGTGGTGTTCGGGGGTCATCAGGGCCACGGCGCCGGAACGGGCGTTGTAGGCGATGTAGTACGCCTCGTTCCATCGCTGGAAGTGGTTGTAGAGCGAAGATTTGGGCATCACGCGATCCGATCCGGGGCCGCTCACAAGAAGTGGGGCGGAATGCAGCCCGTCCGCCCCACCAAAATTGGAATGCCGCCCGATACTAAATCGTGGGCTTCACGCCGTACATGGGATACGCCACGTCCTTGCACCAATACAGCAAGCTGCAGAGGTCAGTGCAGACAACGCACAAATCGCGGCAGGGCGGGCCGCCGGCCTTGAGCGGACTGGGGTCGATCAGGTAGAACATCGTTTCACCCCCTCTCTGCAACAGTAGAGCTTGGATCGTCGTGACTCCTGAAGAGTCTCTGCCTTCAGGGGCCGACGATGCAGCGCAAGCCTGATTTTATCGTTTTGGTCAGACCGTGTCAAGGCTGCGATCGGACAGCGCATGTCCGGCATAAAGAAGGAGCGATCCCGTGGGAGATCGCCCCCGAAGTCATCAGCCGCCGGGATTATACGCGCACGACTCCGTAAAGAGGATCGTGCAACAGCTTAGTGCAATAGCCCACGCAGAGAATCGTGCAGGGGCTGGGCTTGACCTGGCCTTCGATCTGGAGCGAACACGGGTCGATCAGGTAGAACATCGTCTCACCTCCTCCACGCGATTGTCTCGAGCTCCCGAGCAGCACACAAAGCACAATGCCGTCGTCCCTGAGGCGACCAAACGCAAAGATTTTAGTGTTTTTGACCGCATCCTGTCAAGACAATGCGCCGTGCCGGGGCAAATCGACGGCGTGGATGGCTTCCCGGTTTCGTCTTGTCAAGGACGTCGGCCTTCAAATTCTCTTCAGCGCCGCTTCAATCCTGGCCAGGGTCCTTTCCCGGCCCAGCAAGGCCAGCGTCCGGTCGATCGGCGGGCTCACCTTGGTGCCGGTGATGGCGACGCGGATGGGCTGGGCCAGATCGCCCAGCTTGCAGCCGAGTTCTCCGGCCAGGGCCTGCAGCAGGACGTGGATGGCGGGAGCCTCGAACGTCGGCAGGGCGGTCAGAGCGTCGCGGGCGCGCGCCAAGCGCGCGGCGGCGCCCGCGCGGCGCAGGACGCCGTCGAGAGAGGCCGCATCGGGTTCGACGGCGTCGACGAAGAAGAAACGCACGTCGCGCGCGAACTGCGGCAGCGTCTCCATGCGCTCCAGGTAGAGTTCCACGAGGTCGGCCAGCCAAGCCTCGGGCACGCCGGCCACCGCATAACCGGCGCTTTCCAGATGTGGACGGGCCGCCGCCAGGCGCTCGGCCAGCGGCAGCCTGCGCAGGTGCATGCCGTTCATCCAGCGCAGCTTGTCGAGCAGGAAGCGGGCGGGTGTATGGCCGACGCGCTCGAGGGTGAACAGGTCGATCAACTCCGCCAGCGACATCAGTTCGAGGTCATTGCCCGGAGACCACCCCAACAGCGCGATGAAATTGCGTACGGCCTCTGGCAGGTAGCCGGCCTGCTGGGCCTCCTCGATGGTTACCGGGAAGTCGTACGTTTCGCGCTTGGAAATCTTGCGGCCTTGCGGATCGTAGATCAGCGGCACATGGGCGAAGGTGGGCAGTTCCCACCCGAAGGCACGAAAGAGCGAAATCTGCTTCGGCGTGTTCGAATAGTGCTCGTCGCCGCGGATGACGTGCGTGATCCCGAAGTCGTGTTCGTCGACGACCGTCGCGAAATTGTAGGTGGGATAACCGTCCGACTTCAGGATCACCAGATCGTTGTCGTTCGTGGTGTCCATGCCGCTGGGACCGTGGATGGCGTCGGCCCACTCGATCCGGCCACGCTCGATGGCGTGCACGAGCGCGCGTCCCTTGCCCTCGTCCTCGCGCCAGTAGGCGCGGCCGCGCGCCGCCAGTTCCCGCGCCGCCTCCTCGTAACGTTCCTTGCGGTCGGCTTGATGGTGTGGCCCCTCGTCCCAGGCGAGGCCGAGCCACTTCATGCCGTCGAGGATCGTGCGCAGCGACTGCTCGCTGTTGCGCGTCTGGTCGGTGTCGTCGACGCGCAGCACGAAGCAGCCGCCCTCGTGGCGCGCGAACAGGAAATTGAAAAGCGCCGTGCGGGCGCCGCCGATGTGCAGGTAGCCCGTGGGGGATGGTGCGAAGCGCACGCGGACCTTCACGGTGATCTCAACCTCCGGTTCGCTGGCGGATCTTGGCCCAGGTGTCGCGCAGCGGCACCGTTCGGTTGAACACGAGACGCCCCGGCGCCGAGTCTTTGTCCACGCAGAAGTACCCCAGCCTCTCGAACTGGAAGCGGGCGCCAGCCCGGGCGGCGGCCAGCGAAGGCTCCAGGCGGCAGCCCGTCAGGACCTCGAGCGAGGCGGCGTTGAGATTGGCCAGCCAGTCCTGGCCTGGGGCGGCGTCGTCGGGGTCCTCCTTCACGAACAGCCGGTCGTAGAGGCGTACCTCGGCCTCCACGGCGTGCGCGGCCGACACCCAGTGGAGCGTCCCCTTCACCTTGCGGCCGTCGGGGGCGTCGCCGCCGTGGGAGGCCGGGTCGTGCCGGCAGCGCAGTTCGACGATCTCGCCGGAGGCGCCGCGCACGACGTCCGTGCAAGTCACGAGGCAGGCGCCGCGCAGGCGCACTTCGCGTCCCGGCGCCAGGCGGTGAAACTGTTTGGGCGGATCTTCCATGAAATCGTCCCGCTCGATGTACACCACGCGCGACAGCGGCACGGCGCGGGTCCCGGCGGCCGGATCCTCGGGGTTCACCGCGATCTCCACCTGCTCGGTTCGGTCCGGGGGGAAGCTCTCGATCACCAGCCGCAGCGGGCGCAGGACCGCCATCGCGCGCGGCGCGCTCCGGTTCAGATGCTCGCGCACCGCGTCTTCGAGCAGACCGACATCGATCGTGCTCTCGGCCTTGGCCACCCCGATGCGCTTGCAGAAGGCGCGGATCGCCTCCGGCGTGAAGCCGCGGCGGCGCAGGCCCGACAGCGTCGGCAGGCGCGGGTCATCCCAGCCTCCGACGAGACCGTCGCGCACGAGCAGCAGCAGCCGCCGCTTGCTCATCACCGTGTAGGTGAGGTTGAGGCGCGCGAACTCGATCTGCTGGGGGTGGTGGATGCCAAGCTGCTCCAGGTACCAGTCGTACAAGGGGCGGTGGTTCTCGAATTCCAGCGTGCAGATGGAGTGCGTGATCCCTTCGATCGAGTCGCTCTGCCCGTGCGCCCAGTCATAGGTCGGGTAGATACACCAGGCGTCGCCGGTGCGTGGGTGCGTCGCGTGCAGGATGCGGTACATGACCGGATCGCGCAGGTTGAGATTGGGATGCGCCATGTCGACCTTCGCGCGCAGGACGTGCGCGCCGTCCTCGAACTCGCCGCGGCGCATGCGCTCGAAGAGGTCCAGGTTCTCGGGGATCGAACGCTCGCGATACGGGCTCTCGCGCCCGATCTTCGTCTCTATTCTCTCGCCGGGCTGGATGGCGGTGCCGCGGTACTCGCTGATCTCGGCGGCCGACAGGCTGTCGACGTAAGCCTTGCCGTCGCGGATCAACTGGACCGCCCAGGCGTAGAGCTGCTCGAAATAATCGGACGCATAGAACTCGCGTTCCCCCCAATCGCAGCCCAACCAGGCGACATCTTCCCGGATGGCGTCGATGTACTCCTGCTCCTCCTTGATCGGGTTGGTATCGTCGAAACGCAGGTTGAACTTGCCGCAGAACTCGCGGGCGAGGCCGTGGTTGAGCAGCATGGCCTTGGCATGGCCGATGTGCAGGTAGCCGTTCGGCTCCGGCGGGAAGCGCGTGTGCACGCGACCGCCGAAGCGGTCGGTGGCGAGGTGTTCGTGCAGGATCCGGCGCACGAAATCCAGCGGACGATCGGCTTGCTCGGCGCCCACGTCGGCCCTCCTTGGGCTGTGGTCGAATCGGGCATTATAAGAGCCGAGTCGGCGCGCGACAAGCGAACCACGGGAACCGCTGCGGCCCGCCCGGGCTCCCGAGCCGGCCCCGGCCGGTCCCGCCGCGGGGCCTTGCAGCAAGCAGGACAACGAGTTCGGCGTGGACACGCCGCTTGCAATCCGCAGGAGGGTTGGCTATCTTAAGCGGCCGGCTGCCCGGTCGTCCAACGGCAGGACTACTGACTCTGGATCAGTCTATGGGGGTTCGAATCCTCCCCGGGCAACCAGAATCGCCATAGCGATCGCCAACGGCGATTTGCCGCGGCCCCATCGTCTAGTGGCCTAGGACGCTGCCCTCTCAAGGCAGAAACACGGGTTCGACTCCCGTTGGGGCTACCAACAGCGCGGGACCGCCTCCGAGCGGCCCCGCGCTCCTATTCCGGGCCCAGGTTGGGCATGGGCGCGCGACTTGGTTGCGTCCGGGTCGTTTCGCTGTTTCTTGTGCCCGGTTTTTTCTCGTACCGCAGACCAGGGCGGATCGTTGCGGCGCCGGCGCCTCTTGGCGAACACCGGCCGCGGCGGCGACCCGGCCGCTCGCGAAGGAGACGCGCATGTCTTGCTTGATCGGCCAGAGGGCGCCTGATTTCACGGCCACGGCGGTGCTGGGCGATGGCCAGTTCCAGGAAAAGTTCAGGTTGAGCGAGTTGAAGGGGAGGCACGTCGTGCTCTTCTTCTACCCGCTCGACTTCACCTTCGTCTGTCCGACCGAGATCATCGAGTTCAACCGCAAGCTAACCGAGTTCAAGAAGCGAGGCTGCGAGGTCATCGGCGTGTCGGTCGACAGCCAGTTCAGCCACTGGGCGTGGCGAGAGATGCCGGTTGAGAAGGGCGGCATCGGCAAGATCGGCTACCCGCTCGTCGCGGACCTGACGAAGTCGATCGCGCGCGATTACGGGGTCTTGACCGCGGATGACACGGTCGCTTACCGCGGCACGTTCTTGATCGACAAGGACGGCATCGTGCGCCACATGGTGGTCAACGACCTGCCGCTCGGGCGAAACATCGACGAGGCGCTGCGCATGGTCGACGCGCTGCAATTCTACGAGCAGCACGGCGAGGTGTGCCCCGCCGGCTGGGTCGACGGCAAGGATGGTCTGAAGCCCACCCACGAGGGGGTTTCCGGCTACTTGGCCAAGCATGGCCGGTGAGCCGGCCCCCGGGTCCCGTCTCCTGACGGCGGCGCGCGGTCCGGTCGTGCTCCTGTTCGTGGACGGGTTGGGGTGGGGAGACCCAGATCCGGCCACGAATCCCTGTCACGCGGGGGAAAGCCCGTTTTTCGCGCTCCCCGACCGGCGCCATCTGGGCGCGGCGGAGGCGGCGTTGCCGTGCGGCGGCGTGGCCAGGCCGCTCGACGCGGTGCTCGGCGTGCCCGGCCTGCCGCAGAGCGCGACGGGGCAGACCACGCTTCTGACGGGGGTCAACGCCCAGGCTCGCCTGGGCTTCCACTTGACCGGCTTTCCGAACGCGACCCTGCGCGCGATCCTCACGGAGTCCTCGCTGCTGAAGAGGCTGGCCAGCCAAGGCGTGTCCGCGGCCTTCCAGAATGCCTACCGGCCGCGTTTTTTCCAACTGCCTCGCGACAAGCAGCTGCGGCTGTCGGCGACGACGGTGGCGAACCTCGCCGCCGGCCTGCCGTTTTTCACGCTCGAGGACGTCCGCCGGGAGCGCGCCGTCTACCAGGAGTTCACCAACGCCGAGCTGCGGGAGCGGGGGTTCGACGTGCCGCAGTGGGAGCCCGAGCACGCCGGTCGAGTGCTGGGGCGTTTGGCGCGTTCGCGCCAGTTCACGTTGTTCGAGTATTTCCAGACGGATCGGGCCGGACACGCCCAGGACACAGCCCTCGCGGTCACGCAGCTTGCGCGCCTGGATCGGTTCGTCCGCGGCTTGCTGGACGCCCTGGACCTGTCCGAGTCGCCGCGGCCCGGCGACTCGCTCGTGGTCCTGACTTCCGACCACGGGAACATCGAGGACCTGACGACCCGCTCCCACACGACCAATCCGGTGCCGCTGATGGCGTGGGGGGCAGGAGCGGCCGCGCTGGCGGCGGGTCTGACCCGCCTGGACCAGGTCGCGCCGGCGCTGGCGGCGCGGCTCGCGCCGGCGCCGCCGGCAACCTGAGGCAGACCCGGTCGCGCTGCGTCACCGCAACAGTCGCTTGACCACGCCGCCCAGGTCCGTGTTGTCGATGATCGTCCCGGGCGAGCCGTCGGCGGCGCGTCCGCGGGCGGTGAAGTCCTCGCTGCCGGGCCCGGTGGCGAAGAACGGGACCGGGCTGGCGGTGTGGCCGGTGCTGGTCCAGCGCATCGCCGGCAGTCTCCCGGCGCGGGATCGCGCCCCGGCGTTGGCGGCCAACTCGAGGCCGCCGGTTTCGTGGTCGCCAGTCACGATTACCAGCGCCGCCTCGCGCCGGCCAGTTCGGTCGAGCCAGGCCAGGACCTCGGCCACGGCGTCGTGGAAGGCCAGCAGCTCTTCGATCATGCGGCCGGACTGCTGGTCGTGCCCGGCCCAATCCACGGCGCCGCCCTCGATCACAAGCGCGAGGCCGTCGGGGTCGGCGTCGAGCACGTTCAGGGCTCCCAGCGCCATCGTGGCCAGATCGGGCACGGTCGCGGTCAAGGGCGCGGCATATGGCGCCGCGTCGGTGTCGCCCTGGCGCTCCTGCTGGAGCGTTTCGGCGACGGGCGCCACGCCCAGCACGCGGCGCGGCGCGACGCCCTCGCGCAAGGCCCGGAAACCGTCGCGCGTGTCGACCAGCGTCCAGAGGTCGCGCGTGCCGTCCCCGTCGGCGTCGTTGCCCGCCAGCCCTGCGGCGAGGCTGTCCCACAGCGACTCGCCGCCGACGAACCGGAAGGTCCGCGGCCTGTCGCGGCGGGCGCCGTCGCGGTCGAACCAGGGATGGCCGCCCCCCATGATGACCGCCAGGCCCGTGCTCTCGAGCATCTCGCGCGCGATGCCCGCGTAATCGTCGCGCGACGGGGCGTGCACGACGAAGCCCGCGGGCGTGGCGTGGCACAAGGGGACGGTCGTGACGACGCCGGTGGCGCGTCCGCTTTGCCGCGCGACCTCGAGCAGGTGCTCGGCGCGGTCCCCGGTGGCGTCGATCCCGAGCGCGCCGTTGCGGCTCTTGCATCCCGTGGACATGGCGGTGGCGGCTGCCGCCGAATCGGTGACCGGTCCGTCCGCGCCGCGCGAACCGGTGGTCATGGACAGGCGCGCCGGGAAACCGTCCCAGACAAACCCTCCGGCGCGCCCGTGCGCGTAGAGACCGGCGGCGGCGACGTGAGCGAACCCCCAACCGTCGGCGATAAAGATGATCACGTCGCGTGGCGGGGTCACGCCGACGCCGGCCGGCGCGGGCGCGGCGGCGGCCGCGGTTGCCGCCAGAACCGGGAGCAGGAAGCGGAGCGGACTTGGCATCGGTCTCCCCGGGGATGGTCCGCCTATGCACGAAGGGGGCGTGTTTGTCGCCCCCTTCGGCTTGCGGTTTCGCCCGTCACGTTAGGCGCGGCTCGCCTTGTCTGCCAGCGCTCGGCTGCGCTCAGGGCGCGGTCGCCAGGGCGGCTCCGAGAGAGCCGCCGGGATCGGGGTAGCGAAAGATCCGGCCCTCGTGATTGCGCAGCAGCAGGTCGTCGCCGTCACGACCGGCCACGGTCTGGGGCAACAGCGGGATCTTGCCGCCGCCGCCCGGCGCATCGATCACGTACGTGGGCACCGCGTAGCCCGAAGTGTGTCCGCGCAGGCCCGCGATGATCTCCAGGCCCTTTTCGACCGGGGTCCGGAAGTGGGAGGAACCGGAGATCGGATCGCACTGGTAGAGGTAGTACGGCTTGACCCGGTTGCGCAGCAGCCCGTGCATGAGCCGGCGCATGGTGGCCAAGTCGTCGTTCACGCCGGCCAGCAACACCGTCTGGCTGCCGAGCGGGATTCCGGCGTCCGCCAGGCGTCCGCAGGCGGCCGCGACCTCTGGCGTCAGCTCATCCGGGTGGGTGAAGTGGATGCTGAGCCAGAAGGGGTGGTGCTTCTTCAACGTCCGGGTCAAGGCTGGCGTGATCCTCTGCGGCAGGACGGCCGGGACCTTGGTTCCGATCCGGATCATTTCCACGTGCGGGATCGCGCGGAGCGAGCCCAACAGGTACTCCAGGACCTCGTCCGAAAGCGTCAAGGGGTCGCCGCCCGAGATCAGGACGTCCCGGATCTGCGGCGTGGCAGCCACGTACTCCAGGGCCCTCTGCCAGGTATTCCGGCCGAAGTTCTCGCCGCTGCTCGTGCCGACCATCCGCGACCGCGTGCAGTAGCGGCAGTACACCGAACAGAGTCCCGTGACCAGAAACAGGACCCGGTCCGGGTAGCGGTGGACGATGCCCGGCACCGGGCAGTGTCCGTCCTCATGCAGCGGGTCGTCCGCCTCGCCCTGGATGCGCAGATACTCGCCCAAGACCGGCACGACCGTGCGTCGCAAAGGCTGTTCGGGGTCGATGGGATCGACCAGGCTCAGGTAGTAGGGCGTGATGCCCACGGGCAGGGGGCCGTGATGCCGCTCGATCGCCGCGCGCTCGCCCTCGCTCAGGCAGATGATGCGGGCCAGGGCATCGGTGTCGCGGATGCGGTTGCTCAACTGCCAGCGCCAATCGCTCCACTCGGCGCTGGTGGCCTCGGGGAAGAAGCGGCGGCGGAAGCTGCGGGTCCTGGGGTTCGCCCTGGAGACGGCCAGGGCTCCGAGCAGGGGGAATAGCGGGGCGCCGGCCGCGCGCGCCGCGGGCAAGCTCCCCGGACATTGACTGGGAGGCTCGGCGTCGGGCTCGGCGACCGGGTCTTCTCTGAAGGCGTGAGCCGTCTTGGTCTGCATGCCGTGATGCTCCTTCAACCAGCTGGAATCTCCATGTGCCCCGCTCGCGCGGGCGCGCGTCGCGCGGTCATGGTAATCACATGCGCGCGCGAGTCAAGAGCGTTCGTGCATTTCTGCGCGCGCGACGTGCGTGACCCGTTAAGGTTCGGCCCGACCGCCGGGGCCTTGACCGGGAAGTGCGCCGGAGGCGGCCCGCGGCGAGGGCCGGGGCGAGACGCGGCGACGTCACGGAGAGGGGTGGTCATGGAGGTGAGCGTCGCGCGCGCGGCGGACCGATCACGACGCGGCTGGCGTCGCGTGTCGGCGGATCCGCTCGGCGTCGCGCTCGCCGCCGTTTCGGACGCAGCGCGGTGGCGCTTCGCCTCGGATCGGGGCTGGACAGGTCGGGCATTTCAGGCTACTATAAGAGTGCTATAAGAGTCTTATGGGATGCCGATAGTCCGCTTGTAGTAGCCTTGAAAAGCGCTGCGGGGAGGCGATCATGAGATATAAACGATTTATTTTCAATGCTTTGTTCGGTATTTACGGTTTTGGAGTTCTGGCCGCGGCGTCCGGCTGCGGGCGTGGCGGGGACAATCCGACCGACACGCTGCTGCTCGCCGCTTACACGGTGCCGAAGGAGGCCTACGAGCGGGAAATCATTCCAACCTTCCAGCGGCACTGGCAACAGAAGAAGGGGCGCCGGGTCGTCGTGCAGCAATCGTACGAGGCGTCGGGCGCCCAGTCGCGCGCCGTGGTCGGCGGCTTCGAGGCGGACGTCGTGGCCCTCTCCCTCGAGGGCGACGTGGACCGGATCGTCGAGGCCGGCCTCATCACCCACGACTGGCACGCCCGCCCCTGGAACGGTTACATCACCCGCTCGCTCGTGGTGATCGGGACGCGCCCGGACAATCCCAAGGCCATCCTGGACTGGGCCGACCTCGCCCGGCCGGACGTGGAAGTGCTCTATCCCAACCCGAAGACCTCGGGCGGCGCGATGTGGTGCGTGAACGCGATCTGGGGAGCCGGCCTGGGCGTGGGCGGCGGCGCGACCGCGGCGCCCGATTCCGCCGGCGCGCGCGCGCTGGTCAAGGGCATCCAGGCCCGCGTGAAGGTCATGGACAAGTCGGGCCGCGAGTCGGTGACGACGTTCGAGCGCGGCATCGGGGACGCGCTGGTCACCTACGAGAACGAGCTCCTGCTGCGGACCATGCAGGGGCGGGCGATCTCCTTCGTGATTCCCGACGCGACGATCCTGATCGAGAATCCCGTCGCCGTCGTGGACCGCAACGTCGACAAACACGGCTCGCGCGAGGTGGCCGAGGAGTTCGTCCGCTTCCTGCATGAAGAGCAGGCGCAGCACGCGTTCGCGCATTACGGCTTCCGCCCGGCGAGCCCTAAGATCATGAAAGAGGTTTCCGTCCACTTCCCCGAGCCGGCGCGGCTGTTCACGATCGCCGATCTCGGCGGCTGGGCCCAGGTGCGCGAGACCCTGTACGGCGAGGACGGCGTCTGGACGGAGGTCGTCCAGGAACTGGCCCGGGGGCGGTAATTGTCAGGCGCAGAAGTGCTTAGAAGGCGGCCGCGCGGCGCGCGGGCCGCCCGGGCGGCCGGCGCCGAGCGGTCCGCGCTCGGGCTGCGACGCGCGGCGCTGGGCTACGTCGGCCTGTTCGTGGCGCTGCCGGTCGCGGCGCTGGCGGCCCGCGCGCTGGCCGATGGACCGGCCAGTCTCCTGGCCGCGCTGCGCCGGCCCGAGGCCTTCACCTCGCTCTGGCTCACATTCCGGCTGGCCTTGGCCCTCATCGCCGTCAACACGGTCATGGGCACCCTCATGGCGTGGGTGCTCGTGCGTCATCCGTTTCCCGGCCGCTCGCTGGTCAACGCGTTGATCGATCTGCCGTTCGCCATCCCCACCATCGTCACGGGCCTCATGCTGATCGTGCTCTATGGGCCGCAGGGCGTGGTGGGCCGATTCCTTTCCGAGCGCGGGGTCGAGATCATCTACGCGAAACCCGGCATCGTGTTGGCCCTGCTTTTCGTGACGTTCCCGTTCGTGGTGCGCGCCGTGCAGCCGGTCCTGATGGAACTCGATCGCGACATGGAGGAGGCCGCGGCCACGCTCGGCGCGTCCCGGTGGACGGTCTTTCGGCGCGTCGTGCTGCCGGCGCTGCTGCCGGCCATCCTGACCGGCGCGGCGCTCTCGTTCAGCCGCGCGCTAGGGGAGTTCGGCTCGGTGATCATGGTGGCGGGCAACATTCCGCTGCGCACGCAGACCGCGCCCGTCTACGTGTACGGAGAGATCGAGAGCGACAACCACGCCGGCGCTCTGGCCGTGTCGCTGGTGCTGTTGCTCGGCTCGCTGTTCGTGCTGATCGTCCTGCACCGCCTGCAAACGCTCGGGAGGCGGCGCGATGGCTGAGAACGCGACGGCCTTTCGACGCGAGAGCCCGTGGGGCCGGCGCCTGCTGATCGCCGCCGTGCTCGTCTGGTTCGCGCTGCTGCTCCTGTTGCCGCTGGCCGCGCTGGTGCGCGGCGCCTGGCGAGAGGGGATCGGCGCCGGACTCGACTCGCTGCGCCGGCCCGAGGCGCGCCAGGCCTTCGCCCTCACGTTCTGGATCACGCTGGTCGCGGTGACCGTGAACACGGTCGGCGGCGTGGCGCTGGCGCTCGTGCTCGTGCGGCAGCGCTTTCGCGGCCGGCTGCTGCTCGAGGGGATCGTCGACCTGCCGTTTTCCGTCTCGCCCGTGGTGGCCGGGTTCATGTTCCTGCTGCTGTTCGGGCCGCACGGCTGGCTCGGGCGCTGGTTCGAGGCGGGCGGCATCCGTGTCGTCTATGCTCTGCCGGGCATGATGCTCGCGACGATCTTCGTCACCTTCCCCTTCGTCACGCGCGAGGTGGCGCCGGTGTTCCGCGAGTGCGGACTGGAGCAGGAGGAGGCGGCGCGCACGCTGGGTGCGAGCGGCTGGCAGGCTTTCTGGCGGGTGACGTTGCCGTCGGTGCGCTGGGGGCTGGCCTACGGCGTTACGCTGACCGTCGCGCGCTCGCTGGGTGAATTCGGCGCCGTGCTCGTGGTGAGCGGCAGCATCATCGGGCGCACGCAGACCGCGACGCTGCACATCCATCAGGCGTACGCCGATTTCCATTACGCGGGCGCCTTCGCGGCGTCGCTGGCGCTGGCGCTCGTGTCGTTCATTCTGCTGGCGTGCATGGAGTTTCTGCAGCGCCGCGCGCGCGCAGGCCGGTCCTGACGAGGCGCCGGCAGGAGGCACCGATGGGGATCAAGATCCGCAATCTGACCAAGCGGTTCCCGCCGGCCCGAGGCGAAACCGAGGGGCTGCTGGCGGTCGACGACGTCAGCTTCGCGGTGCCCGAGGGGCATCTCGTCGCGCTCCTGGGGCCCAGCGGTTCGGGCAAGAGCACGATCCTGCGCGCGATCGCCGGCCTCGAGATTCCGGACGCGGGCACGATCGAACTCGAGGGGCGCGACGTGACCGGCGTGCCGGCCCACCGCCGCGGCATCGGGTTCGTCTTCCAGCACTACGCCCTTTTCCGGCACGCGACGGTGCGGGGGAACATCGCGTTCGGCCTCGAGGTGCGAAGGTGGCCGCGCGAGGCGATCCGGGGGCGGGTCGCCGAGCTGCTCGACCTCGTGCAGCTGGTCGGGCACGCCGACCGCTACCCGGCGCAGCTCTCGGGCGGGCAGCGACAGCGCGTGGCGCTGGCTCGCGCCCTGGCGCCCCGGCCCAGTGTCCTGCTCCTGGACGAACCCTTCGGCGCGCTCGACGCCAAGGTGCGCCGGAACCTGGCCGCGCAGCTGCGCCAGCTGCACGACGAGGTGCGCACGACCACGGTCTTCGTCACGCACGATCAAGAGGAGGCGATCGAGATCGCCGACGAGATCGTCGTCCTCAACCGGGGTCGGGTCGAGCAGACGGGCACCGCGGAGGAGATCTACGACGGGCCGGCCACCAGGTTCGTGGCGAGCTTCATCGGCAACGTGAACGTGATCGAGGGCCGCGTGGAGGCGGGGGGTCTGCGCCTGGGGCCGCGTCGCGTGCCGGCGCCGGACCTGGCCGCGCCGCCCGGCGCGGGGGAGGTCGTGCTCTTGGTGCGGCCCGAGGACCTGGCGATCGTGGCGGCGGCGGAAGGCGACGCGGGCGCGGCCGGCACGCTGCCGGCCGAGGTGCGCGGCGTCCACTATCGCGGCGATCGCTTCGAGATCGATCTCGACCTGGGCGGCCTGCCCGTGCGCGCGATCGAGCCGAAGCAGGTCGCGCGCGCGGCCGCCCGTCGCGCGGGGGAGAGGGTGCGCGTGCGCTTTCTGCGGCACTCGGTTTTCGAGACTCCCGACCAGCACGTTCGCATCAGGGAACAGATGCGCAGTCTGGGCTACATGGAGTAGGCTCGTGGAGCCGGGCGGACGGACCGGCCGGCTCCCGCGAACCATTGGCGCGCCGAGGTGCCGTCATGCTCGACGACTACGCGTTCGCCGGTTTTCCGCCGGAGTGCCTGCGATTTTTCCGCGGCCTCGCTCGACACAACGACCGCGAGTGGTTCGGCGCGCACAAGTCCGACTACGAGCGGGACGTGCTCGTTCCCGCCCGCGCCTTCGTCGTGGCGATGGGCGCGCGCTTGCGCCGTCTCTCGCCCGATCTGCGCGTCGACCCGCGCACCGGTGGCTCCGGCTCGATCTTCCGGATTCACCGCGACGTCCGCTTCAGCAAGGACAAGCGCCCCTACAAGACGAACCTGGGCATTCTGTTCTGGGAGGGGGAGCGCAAGAGAGGGTCCGGCTACTATTTCCACCTCGAGCCGTCCGGCCTCGAGCTCTATGTCGGAATGTACACTTTCGACAAGGACCAGCTGAGCGCCTGGCGGCGCGCCGTCGACGATCCGGCCAGCGGCCGGCTGCTCGCCGCGTTGCTGAGGAAAGCGGCGCGCCAGGGCTACGAGATCGGCGGCGAAGCCTACAAGCGCGTCCCCGCCGGCTACGCCCGAGACCATGCCCGCGCGGATCTGCTGCGTCACGGCAGCATCTGGCTGCGCGCCGCCGCCGCCCCGCCCCCCGAACTGCACAGCGCCAAGCTGGTGGATTGGTGCTACCCCCGCTTCCGCGACATGCACCCGCTGCAGGCCTGGTTGCGCGACCTGCTGGCCGGAACCTGAGTGGATCCCCCCGGCGCGCGCCGGCAATGCCCGGCTTAAGCCGCGCGCTAACGCCCGCCGCGGGTCGCGGCTGGATCGCGCTTGCCAGGATCGTCGCGGCCGCGCCCCTTGTCGGCGGCGGGCGCGGACCCCGGCTTGCCCGCGTGCCGCTGGCGGTACTCGGCCACCGCGAGGGCCCGCACGTCTCTCCCGCCGGCGCGCCAGGACATGGCAGTCTCGACCGGCACGCCGAAGTATTCGTGCAGCAGGCGGACGGCGACGAGGTCGCGCGTCTGCCCGTCGTCCAGGGCGGGCAGGGGGACGCGTTCGTCGCGCAGCTTTTGCCAGTGCCCGTAGGCCCGCCCGTAGGGGGGGCCGGGAGGTTTCGTCACGGGCACGAACCAGGCGTCGGCCGGCAATCCGCAGGCGACGCCCACGTCCCACCAGCTCGGGTGCCGTCGGCGCAGATCGAAGACGCTTGCGGGAGGCTGGCCCGCGCGCCCCGCCACGAACAAACCGACGGCCAGATCGTCGGGATCGGTCCAGCGGGCGCCCAGGCGGCTGACATCCGCCGTCTCGGCCTCGAAATAGCGGGCGACGATGGCGTGGAAGAGCCGCGTGTCGTCCCCGCCCACGAATTCCTCGCCCAGGTCGGCGTCGACGCCGCCGCCGGCGAAGGCTCCGGCCGGGAGCGACCCCAGCAGGCCGGCGGTCAGCCACAGGAACAAGGTCTTCCTCACGGGCGCTTCCCCTCCAGGTAGAAGACCTCGAAAACCTTTTCGTGGAAGATCGGGCCGTGCCCGAAGTAGCCGTCCTCGCCGAACAGTTCGCCGTGGTCGGACATGATCATGAAGTGCGTGTTGGGCGGGCAGCGGTTCAGGAACTCGCCCACGACGCCGTCCAGCCATTCCACGTTGGCGATCTGCTTGTCGTAGAAGGCGCGGAACTGCTGCGGGGAGAAAAAATCCTCCTGCTTGCGGTCCTGCAGGAACTCGGATGGGTTCTTGAGGAAGTCGTCGAGGTTCTTGAACACGCCGTGCACGCCGCTGATGTGCGGCAGGTCATCCGCGCTTTCCCCCGGCAGGATGTACGGATAGTGCGTCTCGCCCGTGTTGATGAAGAAGAAGCAGGGCTGCTCCTTCTTGAAGTCCACTTGGGCGAGGATCGCGCGCAGGTCGTTGTGCGAGGGCGCCAACTCGTACCGGTCGAAATGCTGTGACATCGACGTCATCGGGTTGAGCACCGGCAGACTCACCCATCCCTGGCACCAGTAACCGGCCTGCTTCAGAAAATAGGGCAGGGACAATTCGGGCACGAACTTCTTGAACTCCACGTCGGGGATGTTCAGCCGCTGCGACCACTGCGAGAATTCCTCGCGGTAGACGTTGGAGGCGAAGACCCCCCGGGGGCTCAGGTGCGGGATCATGCCCATCAGGAAGGTGTAGTGGCTCGGGCTGGTCCAACTGGCGTAGCTCCAGCGCCGCTGCGGGCGCCCGATCCGATCCAGATGGGGACGGCGGGCGGCGAGATACGCATCGTAACGGCAGCTGTCGAACACGATGAAGACGATGTGGTTGGGCTGGTCGCCGCTCTTGAAGAACGACCTGACGCCGTCGAGAAGGCCGGACACGGGAACACGCCTCCGCGGTTTCGGGGCAGCCGACGCTGCCCATGATGGACCCGGCGGCGTCCCGCCGCAAGCGGCGCGGCACGGCGCCCGACGAAACCGGGCCGCCGGCGGGGGGATGCCGGCGGCCCGGTCGGGGCGAACCGCTGCTTGGGAGGTGTCCTACAGGTTCGCGTCCAGCACCTTGGCCAACTCGTCCTTCGAACGCAGTCCGACGAGGGTCGAAACCGCCTTGCCGTCCTTGAAAACCATCACCGTCGGAATGCCGCGGATGCCAAAACGGGCTGCCAGATCCTGATTGTCGTCCACGTTGAGCTTCATGACCTTCACCCGTCCCGCGTACTCCGTCGCCAGGCTTTCGATGGTCGGGCCGAGCATCTTGCAAGGTCCGCACCAGGGGGCCCAAAAATCGACCAACACGGGGATATTGCTCTTGAGGACCTCGGCATCGAAGCTCGTGCCTTCCACTTTCATCGCACCGGACATCGCTGTTCTCCTTTTTTCTTGCTCCCGACCGCGCTCGCCGGCCGAGTCCGTTTGTTTCAGTGGCGGCAGTTTTCTTATCTGGCTGGCTTGATAGCAGTCGGCGTGCCACGCCGGACGGTTCGCGTCCCACGAGGCAAAAATTATTAAATACTTGAAATAGAACACGATATAAAGGGCGCCCCCCCCCTGACGTATCGCGGGCAAAAACAACAAGGCCACGACGCGTTGTTTGCATCATATTTGTTGCAACATTTTAGTTGCATGCAACGCATGAACAAACGACTCTGCTCGCGTGTAGGGACGGCAATCCGGAGGCGCCGCGTTGTCCGAACCAGATCCTGTCTCCGCCGGCCCCGCCGCGCCCCTGCCGCTGTGCCGCTTCCAGCCGCAGAGCGTGCAGGCGATCTTCGACGCCCTCGAGGCGTGCATCATCGTCGTGGACGCTTCGCTGCGGGTCGTCTCGCTCAACGCCGCGGCCGCGGCCCTGTTCGGCCGCCGCACGGAAGAGGCGGCGGCCCGGCCGGTGTGCGAACTGTTCCCGGCAGGGAGCTGCCCCCTGGACATCCTGGTCGAGACGCTGCGCTCCGGGCAACCGATCCACGACTACCAGACGCCCATCGTGCTGCCCACGGGCGCGCCCGGGCACGTGCTGGTGAGAACCGTGCCGCTGCTGGCGGTCGAAGCGCCCGGCGCGGATCGCGCGAGCGGCGTGGCGATGCTGCTGCGCGACGTGACGGAGGAGACCGCGCTGCGCAAGGAGGCCACCGCCCGCTGGCGTCTGGGCGGGCTGATCGGCAAGAACCCGCGGATGCGCCAGCTGTACCGATTGGTCGAGGACGTAGCGCCCAGCGGCGCGACGGTTCTGGTGCGCGGCGAGACGGGCACCGGCAAGGAACTCGTCGCGCGCGCCGTGCACTACGCCAGCGCGCGGGCCGACGGCCCGTTCGTGCTGGTCAACTGTTCGGCGCTGTCGGAAGGGCTGCTCGAGAGCGAGCTGTTCGGACACGTGCGCGGCTCGTTCACGGGCGCGCTCGCCGACCGGCGCGGCCGCTTCGAAGAGGCCCACGGAGGCTCGATCTTCCTCGACGAGATCGGCGACGTCAGCCCGGCTGTTCAGGTAAAGCTGCTGCGCGTGCTCCAGGAGCGCGTCGTGGAACGCGTCGGCGACAACCGCCGGATCGAGGTCGACGTGCGCGTGATCACGGCCACGCACCGAGATCTGGAGGCGCTGGTGGCGGCGGGCCGCGTGCGCGAGGATTTCTATTATCGCATCCGCGTCGTGACGCTGCGCCTGCCGCCCCTGCGGGAAAGACGCGAGGACATCCCGCTGCTCGTCGCGCACTTCCTGGAGCGCTTGCGGGGCGGGGAGGTCGCGGCCGACGCCATGGCGTCCGAGGCGATGCGCCTGTTGCTGGACCACGCCTGGCCCGGCAACGTGCGCGAACTCGAGAACGCGCTCGAACACGCGCACGTGCTCAGCCGCGGGCGGACGATCCGGCCGGAGCACTTGCCGCCCGAGATCGTCGCGGGCCTGGGACCGGGGGCGGGGCGCGGGCTGACCGGCGCGCCGCCGCACAGCCCCGCCGAGCGGGAGCTGATCGCGGCCGCGTTGGCGCGCACGGGCTGGCACCGCGCGCGCGCGGCGCGTCTGCTGGGCATCGACCGCACGACGCTCTGGCGCAAGGTCCGCGAACACGGGCTCCGGCCCGACGAAGGGGAGACGCCGGCGTCGCGCCGCTGAGGGCGCGGGAAGGGAGGCGGTCGTGGGAGCGGCCCGCAATTGGCTGATCGGCTGCGGCGTGGGCTGCGGCGTGGTGATCCTGCTGGGCGCGCTGCTGATCGGAGGCGGCGCGTACTGGATCCGCGGCATGGTCCACCGCTTCGACGACGCCACCGAGCGCGTGGACGCGCTCGAGGAGCGCTACGGCCCCGTCGAGGATTGGACGCCGCCGCCGCGCGGCGCGGTCGCCGCCGACCGCGTGGATGCGTTCCTGGCCGTGCGCGACTCGACCGCGGCACTGCGGGCGCGGTTCGAGGCGACGTTCGCCTCGTTCGAGCGTCTCGAAGAGAAGGATCGGGCGCACCAGAAGCCAGACTTCAAGGACATCCTGCACGCAGTGCGCGGGGGGCTCGGCATCGCCCCGCTGATCGGCGACTTCCTGGCCGCGCGGGCCGCGGCGCTTGAAGCGGCCGGCATGGGTCTGGGGGAGTACACGTACATCTACGCGCTCGCCTACTACGGCTACCTGGACAAGGATCCCGACAGCGGCCCCGAGCACACGCAGGTCCAGGACGAGGACTTCGACCCCGACGTCCGCCGCCGCGCGCACCGCCTTTTGCTGGCCATGCTGCACAACCAGCGGGCCGCGGCCGATGCCGCCGGTCTCGCGCCGTCCTGGCGCGACAGCCTCGACGCCGAGATCGCGGCCCTGGAGCAGGACCGTCACCGTGTGCCCTGGCAGGACGGCCTGCCGCCCGCGATCGCCGACTCCTTCGCCCCCTACCGCGAGCGCCTGGAGACGACGTGGAGCGAAGCCGCGAACGTGTTCGAGCTGGGCCGGCTGCGGCACGGCGAACGGCGGGTGGAGATCGATCTCGGGGATTAGGACGGCGGGGTCGCGTCAGCGCGCAGCCGGTATCCGACGCCGAGTTCCGTCAGCAACAGACGCGGGCGCGCGGGATCCGTCTCAATCTTGCGCCGCAACTGGGCCATGTACACGCGCAGGTAGTGGGTGCGTTCCGCATGCGCGAGACCCCAAACTTCGCGCAGAAGCTGGCGGTGCGTAAGAACCAGCCCCGCGTGGCGTGCCAGCGCCGCGAGCAGCCGGTACTCGATCGGCGTGAGATGAACTGCGTCCCCGTTGATCGTCACCTCGCGTCGCGCGAAATCGATGCTCAGGGGTCCGCACGCGACGACCGTCTCGGTCGGTCCGCCGTCGGCCTGCCGAGCGTGCCGCAGCGCAACCCGGATCCTGGCCAGCAGCTCCTCCACGCCGAACGGCTTGGTCAGATAGTCATCGGCGCCCGCGTCCAGCGCCGCGACCTTGTCCGCTTCGTGGCCGCGAGCGGAGATCACGATGATCGGGACCTGCGTCCACTCTCGCAGTTCGCGCGTGAGCGGGATGCCGTCGCCGTCCGGCAGTCCGAGGTCCAGCAGGATGACCTCGGGATTGTTCAGGGCCGCCAACGAGCGAGCCTCGGCCGCGGTTGCGGCCTCAACGGGCGCGAGCCCGGCCCCGGTCAGCGCGGCGCGCAGGAATCGGCGGAGCGGTTGCTCGTCCTCGACGATCAAGACCACGGGGTCGCCGACGCTCATGGCGCGTCCTCCGGAAACTCGAGTGGCGGGCGGGGCGTGTCGTTCGGCACGGGCAGCGTGAGGCTGAAGAGCGCGCCGCCGCCCTGGCGATTGGCTGCCGCGATCATGCCGCCGTGAGCTTCCACGATTCCCCGACAGATGGCGAGCCCCAGCCCCGCGCCGGCGGGCTTGCCGGGGCCGGCCCGAAAGAATTTGTCGAAGATGCGTGCCTCCTGCCCGGCGGGCAGGCCGGGTCCCCGGTCACCAACCTCGATCGCCAGGCCAGTCGCGGATTCACGGGCCGTGATGTCGATCGGGGTGTCACCGGGGGCATGGCGCACGGCGTTCTCGATCAGGTTGACGAACACCTGCTCGAGCAGGATCGGATCGGCGGCCACGAGCGGCAGCCCGGTGGGCAGGTCGATCCGCAGCGGTCGCCGCCCCAGCAGTCCTTCCAAACGCGCAGTGGCCGAGCCAACGATCTCCTCCAGTGGTACCCATTCGCGCTTGACCTCGAGGTTCCCCGCCTCCACGCGGGTCATGTCGAGGAGGTTGCCCACTAGGCGCTCCAATCGGTCGGCCTCGCCGAGGATCGCCTCGGCGAGCGGGCCACGCTCACCGGCGCCCACCGCGTCGGGCGCCGGGCGCAGGGCCGCGGCGGCCATCTTGATCGTGGCCAATGGTGTACGCAGATCGTGCGACACAGCGCTCAGGAGCGACGCCCGCAACTCCTCGGCGTGCGCGCGCAACTCCGCCTCGCGCGCCTCCTGCGCGAGCCGGGCCCTTTCCAGCGCCAGCGCAGCCTGGCGACAGAACGCATCGAGGATCTGGCGCTGCTCCGCGTCAGGCGGACGGCCGTCCGCCGTCAAGACCGCGAGAACACCGTGCGTACGGGGACCGCTCGCCAGCGGCAGCATCAGGTGGGCGGATCCGGGAACAGTCCCGGTCCCCAGACCAGCCGGGCGGCCGTGGTCCAGGGTCCATCGGGCGACCGCCTGTTCGTGCTCGTCGAGGGGATTCGCGGAGCCGTGGCGCGCCGCCTCGCGCAGGCCTTCCGATCCGTCGGGCAGAAGTACGATTGCCCCGCCCCCGAGCGCGTCGGCGGCTCGCCCGGCGATCACCGCCGCGATACGCGGAGTGTCAATCGCGGCGCCCAGTTCCCGACTGAGGGCATACAGCCCGGCCGTGCGCGCCTCGCGGTCACGCGCGGCAAGCTCCTGCCGGCGCAAGCGCAGGGTGAGGCTACTGAGCAACAGTCCGGCGCCGAACATCATCGTGAAGGTGAGCACGTTCCGGATCTCGCTCACGCTGAACGTGTGGTAGGGGGGCACGAAGAAGAAATCGTATGCCGCGACGGACACGGCGGACGCGGCCACCGACGGCCCGCGCCCATAGCGCACGGCCACGAGCACGATGCCGACGAGATACAGCATCACGACGTCGGGCAGGGCCAGGTGCGTCCGCCAAAGGACTCCGATGGCGGTGGCCACCGCCGCCTGGAGGAGGGCGATCGCATAAGCCCGCGGCGGCGCCCGGCGCCCGCGTTCGCTGACGCGGCTGTCGGACGGCCCCACCTCACCGGCGATCACGTGCACTTCGATGTCTCCGCTGCCGCGTACGATCTCGTCGAGGAGCGAGCCGCGCAGCCGGTCACGCCATCGAGGGTGCGTTGGCTTTCCGATCACCACCCGCGTGACATTGCGGCGACGCGCCCAGCCGAGCAGAGTGGGTGCCACGCGCTCGCCCTGCATACGCATCACCTGCGCACCCAGGCGCTCCGCCAGGGCGAGATTTGTCTCGAGACGCGTGGCATCCGCGGCGGAAAGCGATGGACCTGCCGCGTCCACCCAAGCAGCCGTCCACGGCGCCCGCAACCCCGCAGCCATCCGCGCGGCGGCGCGCGCGAGGCGCGCCGAGCCCGGGCTCGGGCCGATGCACGCCAGGATGTGCTCCGCGGCGGGCCACGTCTCGCGGATCGCGTGCTCCTCGCGGTAGGAACGGATGTCGTGGTCCACCCGCTCCGCCGCGCGACGCAGCGCGAGTTCCCGGAGGGCAAGCAGGTTCCCGCGCCGGAAAAAGTGCGTTGCGGCCCGCTCGATCTGCTCGGGCACGTACACGCGCCCCTCGCGCAGGCGCTCCAGCAGTTCCTCGGGAGAAAGATCGACCAGCTCGATCTCTTCAGCCCGTGCGATCACAGCCTCAGGCACCGTCTCGCGCACGCGCACCGAGGTGATCTGCGCGACGATATCGTTCAGCCCCTCGAGGTGCTGCACGTTGAGGGTCGTGTGCACGCCGATGCCGGCGTCGAGCAGCTCGCAGGCATCGTCCCAGCGCCGCACGTGGCGGCTCCCGTGGGCGTTCGTGTGGGCCAGTTCGTCGAGGAGCAGCACGCTGGGCCGGCGCGCGAGCGCGGCGTCGAGGTCGAACTCGTCGAAACGGGCTCCGGCGCGCACGACCTCGCGGCGCGGCAGAACCTCGAGTCCTTCGAGCAGGCGGGCCGTCTCAGCGCGGCCGTGGGTCTCGACGCAGCCGATGACGACATCTACGCCCTCTGCTCGCAGCCTGCGGGCCGACTCGAGCATCGCGTAGGTTTTGCCCACGCCGGGCGCGTACCCGAAAAAGATCTTGAGCCGGCCCAGCCCGGCGCGCGCTTCCTCTGCTGCGACACGGCGCAGCAACGCGTCGGGGTCGGGACGCACCTCGCCACCTTCAGCGTGTTCGGCCATTTGTGACCGCTGCAGCCTCTCCGGGGGCCGCCGCCAGCGTGTCCAGGGCCAGGTTCAGCTCCAGCACGTTCACCCGGGGCTCGCCCAGCAGCCCCAGCGTGCGCGGTCTCACATTCCCCGCCACGAGTCCGCGGACCGCCGATTCGGGTAGTCCCCGCGCCCGGGCGACGCGCGGGACCTGATAATACGCCCCCGCCGGCGAAATGTGGGGATCAAGACCACTGGCCGATGCCGTGACCAGATCCACGGGCACCGCGATGTTGTTGCACTCGCGGTTCCGCGCCGCCACGACTCGCGCCTGCACCGAGTCGCGCCAAGCGGGGTGGAGCGGGCCTTGATTGCCGCCCCCCGAGGGGTACGCGTCGTATGGGCCGCCCGGAGATGCTGAAGGTCGGCCGTGGAACCACTCCTGGCCGGCGAAGGTCTGGCCGATGAGACGCGATCCGACGATGGCCCCGTCGCGGCGCACGAGGCTGCCGCCCGCCTGCCAGGGGAAGAACAAGCCTGCCGCGACAGTCACGAGCCCGGGATAGAGCACGCCCGTCAGCAGCGTGAATCCCGCCAGCAGAGCGGCGCAGGCGCGCACGGTCCGATTCATGCGACTCCTCCGATGCCGAGAAAACCGAGCAGGAGATCGATCAGCTTGATGCACGGGAAGGGCAGGATCAGCCCGCCCAGGCCGTACACGAGCAGGTGGCGCCGTAGGAGCACCGCTGACGCGGCGGGGCGGTAGCTTACCCCGCGCAGGGCCACGGGCACCAGCGCGACGATGATGAGGGCGTTGAAGATCACCGCCGAGAGGATCGCGCTCTGCGGCGAGCCGAGACGCATCAGGTCGAGCGCGCCCAGCTCGGGGCAGTTGGCGGCGAAGGCGGCGGGAATGATCGCGAAGTACTTGGCGATGTCGCTCGCGATGCTGAACGTCGTGAGAGCGCCGCGGGTCATCAGCAGGCGTTTCCCGATCCCGACGATCGCCAACAGCTTGGTCGGATTCGAGTCGAGATCGACCATGTTGCCGGCTTCCTTGGCTGCCTGCGTGCCGCTGTTCATGACGACCGCGACGTCGGCCTGGGCGAGCGCGGGCGCGTCGTTCGTGCCGTCGCCTGTCATCGCCACTAGGTGCCCGGCCTGTTGCCACCGGCGGATCTCGGCCAGTTTGGTTTCAGGTTTCGCCTCGGCGATGAAATCATCGACGCCCGCTTCGGCCGCGATCGCGGCCGCGGTGAGCGGGTTGTCGCCGGTGATCATGACCGTGCGGATGCCGAGTCGGCGCATCTCCTCGAACTCGAGTTGCAGTCCGCCCTTGACCACGTCCTTGAGCACGACCATTCCCAGCGCGCGCGCGCCGTCGGCCACGACGAGCGGCGTGGCGCCGAGTTTCGCGACGCGCGCGATCCCGGCCCGGATCTCGGCCGGGAGCGCACCTCCTCGCTCGGCCAGGAAGACGGCAATGGCATCGGCGGCCCCCTTGCGCAGAGTGTGCCCGTCCACGTCGATCCCGCTCATGCGGGTCTGCGCGCTGAAGGGCACGAACACGGCGTCGCCCGGCGACAACTCCCGCGCCCGCAGGCCGAATTGTTCCTTGGCCAGGACCACGACACTGCGGCCCTCGGGCGTCTCGTCCGCGAGCGAGGCCAACTGGGCGGCTTGGGCCAGGTCGCGCGCCGCCACACCGGGCGCCGGGACGAAGGCCGTGGCCTGGCGGTCGCCAAGGGTGATGGTGCCCGTCTTGTCGAGCAGCAGCACCCCGACGTCGCCTGCGGCCTCCACCGCTCGACCCGAGGTTGCCACCACGTTCGCGCGCAACAATCGGTCCATGCCTGCGATCCCGATCGCGGAGAGCAGGCCGCCGATGGTCGTCGGCATGAGGCATACCAACAGGGCCACGATGACGGTCAGGTCCACGGCACCGCCCTGGCCGCCAGCCCGGGCGACGAAGCCGGAGTAGGGTACAAGCGTGGCCGAAACGAGCAGGAAGATGATCGTCAACGCGGCGAGGAGGATGCCGAGCGCGATCTCGTTGGGAGTCTTCTGCCTCCGCGCCCCCTCGACGAGTCGGATCATGCGGTCGAGGAAACCCTCCCCCGCGGGCGCCGTGATTCGCACGACCAGCCGGTCCGACAGCACGCGCGTGCCTCCGGTGACCGCGCTTCGGTCACCGCCCGCCTCGCGAATGACCGGGGCGCTCTCGCCGGTAATCGCGCTCTCGTCGACCGCCGCGGCCCCTTCCACGACCTCCCCGTCCGCCGGGATGATCCCGCCGGCCTCGACGATCACGACATCGTCGCGCCGCAAGTCGCCCGCGGCGACCTCATCGCGCGCGGCGTCGGTCCGAGGCTCGCGCAGCCGCAGCGCGGTCGTTTGCGCGCGTGTACGGCGCAGCGACTCCGCGTGAGCCCGGCCGCGCCCCTCGGCCAGAGCCTCGGCGAGATTACCGAAGATCACGGTCAGCCAGAGCCAGAACGCTATGCCGCCGATGAACGACGCCGGGGTTTCGCTCTCGCGGCCGGCAAGGGCGGTCAGCCAGAGCGCGGTGGTCAGCGCGGCGCCGGTGGCGACGACAAACAGCACGGGGTTGTGGTGAAGCACCCGAGGATCCAGCTTGCGCAGCGCCTCGCGCCCGGCCGCCGCCAGCTGGACCGCGGCCGGCGGTCGGCGGGCGTACAGGGTTCGCCTCGTGTCGGCCCTTTCTGCCGATTCGCGCGTCACGACGCCCCCAGACGGAACATCTCGACGACGGGCCCGAGCGCGAGCGCAGGCGCGAAGGTCAGAGCGCCCACGATGAGCACCGTCGCGGCCAGGAACAGCACGAACAGCGGCGCGTGCGTGGACAGCGAGCCCGACGAGGGGGGAGCTGCCTTTCGGCATGCCAGCGAGCCCGCCAGCGCGAGCATCGGTACGATGACCCAGTAACGGCCCACGAGCATGGCGATGGCTAGGCCGACCGTGTAGAAGCCGCGGGCGGCATCGAGTCCGGCGAGGGCGGAGCCGTTGTTGTTCGCGCCCGACGTAAACGCGTACAGGATCTCTGAAAAGGCGCGGGCGCCGGGATTGAGGACCGCACCCGCGCCCGCCGGCACCGCGCACGCGACGGCGGTCCCCAGCAGAACAGCCGCGGCGGGCAGCAGGATCGCCAGCGCGGCCAACTTCATCTCGCGCGCCTCCAGTTTCTTGCCCAGGTACTCCGGCGCGCGCCCGATCATGAGCCCGGCGAGGAACACGGCGATGACCAGGAACGCCAGGAGTCCGTACACGCCGGATCCCACGCCGCCGAATACAACCTCGCCCGTCTGCATGAGTCCCAGGGTAACCAGCGTCGCGGCCGGCGTCAGGCTCCCGTGCAGGCCGTTGACCGACCCGTTCGACGCGGCCGTCGTGGCGGCGGCCCAGAGCGCTGTGCCGCCGGCGCCGAAGCGAACCTCCTTGCCCTCGAGGTGACCGCCTCCCTGCCACGGCCCGGCCGCCTGGTCTACTCCCGATTGCGTGAGCGCGGGGATACTGGCCTGCTCCCCACCCAGCGCCACGAGCATCAACGGCAGGAAGATCACGAGCATGACGGCGAAGAGCGCTCGGCCTTGCCGGCGGTCCCTCACCAGCGCGCCGAACGCGAAACAGCACGCCGCCGGCAGCAGAAGAATCGCCAGGCACTCGAGGAAGTTCGACAGAGGCGTGGGGTTCTCGAACGGATGCGCGGAGTTGGCGTTGTAGAACCCGCCGCCGTTGGTGCCGAGTTGCTTGATCGCGACCTGCGACGCAACTGGACCCAGCGGAAGGGCAGTTCCCATCGCGGCCGGCTGCAAGGGCGCGATCGGCGCCTCGCCTGACCAGGATTGTACGACCCCCTGCGAGACCAGGACCAGCGCCAGGACAAGCGAAAGCGGCAGAAGCACGTGCACGGTCACGCGCACTAGATCGCGCCAGAAATTGCCGAGACCCGTCGTGTCGCGACCGGCGAAGCCGCGGGCGATGGCGGCCAGCGCGGCCAGGCCCGTCGCGGCGGAGAGGAAGTTCCAGACCGCAAGGCCGGCGGCCTGCGCCAGATGGCTGACGGTCGTTTCGGCGGCGTAGGCCTGCCAGTTGGTGTTCGTGACGAAGCTGACGGCGGTGTTCAGGGCGAGCAGCGGCGGAAGACCGTGGTGGTGACCGGGATTGAGCGGCAGCAGGGCCTGCGCACGCAGCAGGGCGTACAGCAGCAGCATGCCAGCGGCGTTGAAGGCAAGCAGTGCGGCAGCATAGCCCTGCCACGACATGCTGTCCTTGCTTGCCGCGTCGCCCGCCAGGCGCAAAAGCAGCCTTTCGAGAGGGCCGAACAAGCGCGTGGCGCCCCGGGCGCGATCGTCGAAAACGCGGGCCAGGTACTCGCCGAGCGGCGCGGCCAGCAGCCGCACCGCCAGCAGCAGGAGCCCCGCCTGGGCAAGGGCGGAAAAGGTCATCACTGTCTCTCCGGGAAGAGGAGGGCGCGAAAGAGATCCACGAGCAGCGCGACGCAGAGCGTGGCCGCGATCCAGTCGAACGCGGACATGGGTGCACTCCCCCTACAGCCGGCGACAGAGCCGCACAAGTCCCGTCGTCAGCAGAAAGAAGCCCACCAGAAAGACGATCGCACAGAGATCCCGCATGCTGTTCGACGGCGACGCGCCACGCTTTCCGGGCATGGCGGCCCGTCGCAGTCCACGATAGGGCGAATCGGGTCAGGGCGGCGTCAAAGGTGGGTTCGGCGGCATCAGGATTGCGTCAAGGCCGCTCTACCGCCGCCCGGCGTGCGTCGCCAGCGAGGCCAGGAGGTCGTCGAGCGCCGTTACGGTCCGGCGGCGGATCCAGACGATCATGAGCGGGCTGATGACCGCCCAGACCGCGAGCCCAAGACCCGCCTGCCAGGGCACGGGACCGCGCGCGGCGCCGAAGACCAGCCAGGTCAGCAGCAGCGCCGCCGCCAGCCCGACCGGCAGGGCGATGAGGAACCGCGCCATGCTGCGAACGCCGCCAAGGTCGGCCTCGAGGCGCAGCTCGCTCCCGGACCGGACGAGCAGGACCCGGCCGGCGCCCGTCAGCGGGTTCTCCTTCGTGCTGTGCATGCCCTTCCGGACAGCTTCGAGCGCGCGCTCATCCCTTTGCACCAGCCGGAAGCCGTTGCTCGCCAGGACCGTGGCGGCCAGGTCGAAAGCGCGGGCCGGATCGCCGGCCAGCGGGATGGATGCGCGGTGGGTCACGATTTCACTCCTCGTCGGTTGCGGGGTCCGCCGGGCCCGGACCGTCCGCCGGCGGCCCCGTCGCGTCGCCCCGACGCTCTCGCACGGCGCGGCGCAGCAAGAACTCGAGCTGGGCGTTGAGCGAGCGCAGATCGGCGTCGGCCCAGCGGCGCAGCTCGTCGTGCAGGTCCGCCGGCAGCCTCAGCAGGAACGCTTTCTTCTCGCCCGTCATCGCCGCGTCCGGCCTACGTGTAGAGGGTGCCCGTGTTCACGATCGGCTGCGCGGCGTGCTCGCTGCAGAGCACGACGAGCAGGTTGCTGACCATGGCGGCCTTGCGCTCGTTGTCCAGCGAGACCAGGCCCTCCTTCTTCGCCAGCTCCTGCAGCGCCATCTCGACCATGCCGACCGCGCCCTCGACGATCTTCTGCCGCGCCGCGACCACGGCGCTGGCCTGTTGCCGCTGCAGCATGGCGCCCGCGATCTCGGGGGCGTAGGCCAAGTGGCTCAGCCGGGCCTCGATCACCGCCACGCCGGCACGGTCGAGGCGCTCCTGCAGCTCCTTCTGCAGGTGCTGGTTGATCGTGTCGGTGGCGCCGCGCAGCGTCATCTCCTCCTCGCCGCCGTCGTAGGGGTAGGAACTGGCCAGGTGCCTGATGGCCGTTTCGCTCTGGATCATGACGTAGTGCTGGTAGTCGTCGACGTCGAAGAGCGCCTGCGCGGTGTTGTGGACCTGCCACACGACGACCGCCGCGATCTCGATGGGGTTGCCGACCAGGTCGTTGACCTTGAGCTTCTCGCTGTTGAGATTGCGCACCTTCAGGGAGATTCGCAGCTTGCTGTAGAAGGGGTTGGCGAACCGGAAGCCGTTCTGCTTGACCGTGCCCTTGTAGGCGCCGAACAGGAGCAGGGCGACGGCCTCGTTGGGGTTCACGACGAACAGCCCCGCGGACCGCAGGATCGCGCCGAACAGGAGGAGAACACCCAGAAGCACGCCCACTGGCGAATGGGTCCAGATGGGCGACAGGACCAGGGGGACGACCCCCAAGAAGAGCAGGATGTTCAGGAACAGCTGCGGCAAACCGGCGGCCGTTTGGCGTTCTCTCTCATCGTGCATCTTGTCCCTCCGCGTTGGGATTCGCGCCTGGCGACGGGCAAGCCCGTTTCTATGGTTATCGGATATAATTATGATATCATTAGGATATAAATCCGTCAAGGGTTTCCCGGTCATGTCGCACGAAAAGAACGGCCCCGATCGGTGATCGGGGCCGGGCAGGGAAGACAATTCGCTGGTTACAGATCGCCCGCGTCACTCTGGGACGGGGCTTGCGACGGCTCAGCCTTCACCGGCGGCGCGGCCGGTCGAAGGCAGCAAGTCGGCCCGCAAGTGGCCGCGCAGGTCATGCCTGTCGCTGAACGGCAGGCTGAGGCGGTCGCGCAGGTGGCCGGTCCGCCGGGACCGTCGCCAGCGGAACCCTCGGCCAGGCGCGGGCAGCGGCAGGGGGCGCAGGCCGGCTTGCCCGAACACGTCGCGGCGGCGGCGCAGGGCGTCTTGGCGCAGCCGGTCGGGGCGGCGTCCGCCGCCGGGGACAAGACCTGGGCGCCACAGCAGCGTGCGGCCGGCGCGGGGTCCTGGGCCGGGTCGGCGCTCCCGGCCGCGAGCGTGCCCGCGGCCAGGGCGAGAACGGCCAGGACCGGCAGAAAACCAATCCAGAAGCGTTTCATGGCGGAATCCTTTCGAAGCGAGGCATATCCAGCGAGGGGGGTCCGACGGACCCGACCCATGATCCATAACTCCGACTAAAATAGTATATATTCAGGAATGACTGGGGGCAAGAGGGCGCGCGGCGATCCGCCGCCAACTTGCCCCATTCGAAGCGGAGAGAGCGTGTCAGGCGCTCTTCTCTTTCCAGACGACGATCGTGTGCAGGATCGTGCCCACGGCGAGCTCCATGTCCTTCTCGCAGATCCATTCGCCGTAGCTGTGGAAGGCCTGCTCGCCGGTGAACAGGTTCGGCGTGGGCAGACCTCGCGCGCTGAGCACCGCGCCGTCGGTGCCGCCGCGGATCGAGCCCAGCATCGGCGCCATGCCCGCGCGGCGGATCCCCTCCGTCGCGTAGGCCACGGCTCGCGGTTCCTTCTCGAGATCGTACTTCATGTTCCGATAGTACTCCTTGATCTCGAGCTTGAACTCGGAGCCCGGCCATTTCCGGCAAGCCGCCTCGGCGTGCCGGCGGATCAACTCGGCCTTGACCTTCAACTGCCCCGCCTCGAAATCGCGCACGAGCAGGCTCACCTTCGTCGAGGACGTGTTGCCCTCGATCGATATGGGATGCACGTAGCCCTGCGGGCCGTCCGTGGTCTCGGGGGCCATGTCGCGCGGAAGCGAGGCGACGAAATCGGCGGCGACCTTGACCGAAGGCACCATCTTGCCCTTGGCGTAGCCGGGGTGGATGTCGCGGCCGACGAAGGTCACGATGGCCGTGTCGGCGCAGAAGGTCTCGTTCTCTATCTCGCCGCGCGGGCCGCCGTCGAGCGTGTAGGCCACGGCCGCGCCGAATTTCGCGACGTCGAAGTGCTTGACCCCGGCCCCGATCTCCTCATCGGGCGTGAAGGCGACCTTCACGGGTCCATGCCGGAAGTCGGGGTTCTCAACCATGCGCGCGAGGGCGTCCATGATCTCGGCGATGCCCGCCTTGTCGTCGGCCCCGAGCAGCGTCGTGCCGTCCGACGTGATGATCGTCTCGCCGACGCACTTCGCCAGGTAGGGGTTGTCGGCGGCCTTGAGGGTCAGGCCCGACGGCAAGGCGATGTCCCCGCCCCTGTAATCGCGGTGGAAGGTGGGCTTGACGTTCTCGCCCGGCACTTCGGGGTAGGTGTCCATGTGCGCGATGAACGCGATCGTCGGCACCTTGTCGCCGCCCGGGAAATTCGCGGGCAGCGTCGCGGTGACGTAGCCGTGCTGGTCCAGGGAGGCATCCTTCAGGCCGAGGGCGAGCAACTCCTGGACGAGCTCGCGGGCCAGATCGAGCTGGCACGCCGTGGAAGGGTACGTCTCCGATCCCTCCTTCGACGCGGTGTGCATCTTCGCGTACTTTACGAAACGCTCCGTGACGGTCGGGAAGCGCGAATCCTTCTTCCGTTCGAGCATGCGGTGTCCTCCCTGGAACAGGCGCGATCACGGGCGGCAAAGACGGGGGCGGCCCGCGCCGCTCAGGAAAACACCAGACAGGTTCGCCTGCAAGCGCAAACGCGGCGCGAGTGGAGATCGCGCCCGATCGCCGGCGCCGGCCTCGCCGCCCAGGACGGCGGCGGCGCGGATCGGACCGCCGGCGCGTGGGGGTCGCCGGCGGGCGCGCGTGCGCCGTCGGGCCGCCGCTGGCGGGCGGCGCGCGATCGCCGCCGCCGGATCAGCACGATGTTGCGCGCGTAGACCACGAGCCCGAAACTCTGCCCCAGGATGAAGACCGGGTCGCGCCGGTGGATCGCGTAGGAGAGCAGGATCACGCCCCCGCCCAGGCTCAGCCACCAGAACGCCATGGGTATGACGCTGCGGCCGCGCCGCTCGCTGGCGACCCACTGCACGAGGAAGCGGGCGCCGAAGGCGATCTGACCGGCCAGGCCGATGGCGAGCCACACCCCGTTCATGAGGGTTCGATCTCCTCGTGTTCGACGCGCAGGGCGCGATCGCGCATCCAGCGCACGGCCCCCAGATCGCGCAGGGTGCGCGCGAGGCGGTTGCCGACTCCGTATTTGGAGCGGCCGGCGGTCCGGGGGCGGTGGTTGACGGGCATCTGGTGCACGCGCAGGCCCTCCATGACGAACAAGGCGGGCAGAAAGCGGTGCAATCCATCGTAGAGCTTCAACCGGGTCGCGTGGACGCGCCAGAAGACGCGCGTGCTGCAGCCGATGTCCAGGATGCCGTCGTGGAGCCAGGCCCTGCGGAATCCGTTGGCGAGCCGCGACGAGAGGCGCTTCGCCCACCCGTCGCGCCGCGCGGCGCGGTACCCGGCGACCATGTCCCAGCCGCCTTCGCGCAGGACGGCGAGCAGGCGGGGCAGATCGGCGGGGTCGTTTTGCAGGTCGCCGTCGAGCGTGCCGATCGCCTCGCCGCGTGCCAGGGCGAGGCCCGAGGCGAGCGCGGCGGTCTGGCCGGCGCGACGGGCATGCCGGACGGCGCGCAGGCGCGGCTCGGCGGCGCGGGCGGCGGCCAGGGCCGCGCGCGTGCCGTCGTCGCTGCCGTCGTCGACGCAAAGCAGTTCCCAAGCGAGGCCGGCGCCGTCGAGCGCCGCCCGCACCTCGCTGACCAAGGGCGCGACATTGTCGGCCTCGTTGTGCATCGGCACGATCACGGACAGGTCCACGCGCGGTCGCTCCCGGCAGGCGAGGATCAGGCGGGGCGGCATCGAACGATAGGCCACGCGGCGCGGGCGGCCAAGCCCTTTTCTGCCGCGCGGCGGGAGGGCCGCGCGGCGATGGCCCGGCGCCGCCGAACCGGGGCAGGCGCGACTTGTTCGGGCCGGGGGGCGTGTGCTACCTTCCCGCGGTCGCGGCGCAGCGCGCCACCATCATGCGCCCCCACTCACCGGAGGTGAGCATGGACATCGGGACCAAGGGCAAGGGGCTGCCCGAGAACGCCTACCGCAAACTCAAACCGGGCGAGGAGTACGTTCCCGTCGTGCCGGCAAACCAGGTCATGCCGGAGTTGACGGCCTACTCCCTCGGCTGGGGCCTGTTCTACGCGGTGCTCTTCTCCGCGGCAGCCGCCTACCTCGGGCTCAAGATCGGACAGGTCTTCGAGGCCGCGATCCCGATCGCGATCCTGGCCGTCGGCGTGTCGGTCGCGACCCGCCGCAAGAACGCGCTGCAGGAGAACGTGATCATCCAGTCGATCGGCGCCTGCTCGGGTCTGATCGTCGCGGGCGCCGTGTTCACGATCCCGGGTCTGTACATCCTGGGCCTTGACCAACAGGCGGGCTTCTTCCGCGTCTTTCTGGCCTCGGTGCTGGGCGGATTCCTGGGCATCGTTTTTCTCGTCCCGTTCCGCAAGTACTTCGTGCGCGACATGCATGGGGAGTTCCCGTTTCCGGAGGCGACCGCCACGACCGAGGTCCTGGTGGCGGGCGAGGCGGGCGGCGATCAGGCCAGGACCCTGGTCGGCGCGGCGCTGGTCGGCGGCGTCTACGATTTCCTGATGGCGTCGTTCGAACTGTGGCGCGAGGTGTTCTCGACCACCGTGTTCGCGTGGGGTCAGAAACTGGCGTCGGCGGCGCACTTCGACTTTCGCGTGAACGTCGGCGCCGCGGTGACAGGCCTGGGCTACATCATCGGCCTGCGCTACGCGGCGATCATCTGCGCGGGTTCGTTCATGTCGTGGTACGTGCTGGTTCCGGCCTTCGCCTACATCGGCGGCGGCCTGACCGCGGTGCTCGGCGCCTCGGCCCAGAAGGTGATGGGCGAGATGACGCCCCTGGAGATCTTCACCAATTATGTCCGGCACGTTGGCATCGGGGGCATCGCGATGGCCGGCCTGATCGGGGTGTACAAGTCGCGACGGATCATCCTGGGCGCGTTCCAACTCGCCGCGCGCGAGCTGTCGAGCGGCGGCGCGGCGCACGCGACCGAGCCCGACACACGCACGCAGCGCGACCTGTCGATGAAGTGGATCGCCGTGCTGACCGGCGTGACGATCGTCGCGGTGTTCGTGTTCTTCCTGGTCGGCGTGGTCGGGAAGTTCGGCTGGGCCCTGGCCGGCCTGCTGATCGTGACGATCATCTCGTTCCTGTTCACGACGGTGGCCGCGCGCGCGATCGCCATCGTGGGCTCGAACCCGGTGTCGGGCATGACGCTGATGACGCTGATCATCTCCTCGCTGATCCTCGTGAACATCGGGCTGCGCGACAACGACGGCATCGTGGCGGCTCTGCTGATCGGCGGCGTGGTCTGCACGGCGCTGTCGATGGCCGGCGGCTTCATCACGGACTTGAAGGTGGGCTATTGGCTCGGCACGACGCCGGTGGTGCAGCAGCGCTGGAAGTTTCTCGGCGTGGTCGTGTCGGCGGCGGCCGTCGGCGGCGTCATTCTGCTGCTGAACAAGACATACGGCTTCGGCGCCGAGGCGGGGGGTCTCGAGGCTCCGCAGGCGAGCGCCATGGCGGCCGTGCTCAAGCCGCTGATGACCGGCGCCCCGGCCCCGTGGCTGCTCTACTTGGCCGGCGTGATGATGGCCCTCGTGCTGGAGATCGTGGGCGTGCCGCCCCTGGCTTTCGCCCTGGGCATGTACCTGCCGCTGCATCTGAACACGCCGGTGCTCGCCGGCGGCATCATCGCCCACATCGTCGCGACTCGCAGCAAGAACGAAGCGGTGAACAACGCCCGCCGCGAGAAGGGCACGCTGCTGGCCTCGGGCCTGATCGCCGGCGGCGCCATCATGGGCGTCGTGGCCGCGCTGGTCCTTTTCTTCGGTCGGATGATCGCCAAGAACGACGAATGGTCCGTCAACCGCGCCCTGCACCTCGATGGCTGGATCGAAGGGCCCGGTTCCGCGGCGGTTTCGGTCATTATGTTCGTCGGCCTGCTGATCTACCTCGCGCGCTCGGCGCTGGGCGCCAAGCGGGACGATTAGCCGACCGCCGGCAAAGAAACGCGGGGGCGAGGTCCGCTGAGCGGTCTCGCCCCCGTGTCTGTTGCCGGAACCCGGCGCCCGACTCTACCGCCGGCCGGTCTGCGTTGCGGTCGTGCTTCCGTTCACGACCGGCTCGCCGATGCCGGAACTCACGCCAGGACCGAAGCTCGGCTTGTCCATGGGGCCGAGCGGGGACTCGGGCTGAGCTTCGCCCGCGCCGTACGACAGGCGGCTGGGGTTGCCGCTCGTGGTGGCCGTGCCGTTGACGCCGTAGATGTTCTCCTTCGGCAAGCCGGACTTGGCCAGATCGTTGATTCCGTCGCCATCCTCGTCGATGAACGCCTTCGTGACAGTCAGGGTGAGCGACTCGTCCTCGCCGCCCTTGAACTGATTGCCATCGCCGTCCAGCGGCGGCGCGTAGTCGCCGTCTTCGCAGTTCGGGATGCCGTCGCCGTCTTCGTCGCGGAGCCAATTGTAGTTGTTGCCGAGGGTGCCGGCGGTCAGGTCGTCGCCGTCCAGGGCCTTGCTATCCGTGAGGAGGCTCTTGTTGGCGTCGCCTGGCATGGGGCCGTGCGCCTCGCCGTCCTGCACGAAATCCTCGCCGTTGCGGCAGATGCCGCCGTTGCCGTCCAATCCCACGACATTGACGTAGTTTTGCTTAATCAACTGGGTGCCCGTATCGTCCTGCGCGGCCGCGAGGCCGGCGCCCAGACCGATCACCAGAACCGTCGTCAGCAGAGTGCAAAAGCGTTTCATCACTCGATCCTCCCTGAAAGGTTGCCCAACATGTCCGTGCGCGCAGCGGCCTTCCCACCGCAAGGACGGGACCCAAATCGGCCTCGCACGCGGCTTTTCTGTAAGTCATTGTTTTAAAATATCTTAGAAACTTGCCAGGTGGGAACGACCGTCGCCTGCGCTCCCCGTTTCTCGACCGGTTCGTCGAAGGGAACGACGACTCCGACGATTATGCGCGCTCGCGTCGCGAGGGGCGGGCCAAACGTCGCGCTCGGCCGCGGGGCGGTGCGAAATGCCCAACGCCGCGCGCCAGACCGCCAGGGCGGCGGCTCGGACGGCAACGGAATGCGGCCGGTCAGCGCAGCATGCCCAGCGCCGCCGCGAAGATCAGCAGGGCGCCCGCCGCCTCGAGCCGGCGTCCGGCGCGCTGAGAGAGCGCTCCGCCCAGGCGCATCGCCGCCAGCGTCATCAAGGCGGCCGTGACGCCGATCATGATCGCCGGGCCCAGCAGGCGAGCGCCTGCCACGCCCATGCCGACGCCGACTCCCAGCGCGTCGAGGCTGGTCGCGACGGACAGGCCGACCAACGACCAGCCGCGGGTCGGATCGTAGACTGCCGCGACCGCGGACGGGGGCCCGTGGCGCAGGGCGTCGAGGAGCATTTTCACGCCCACGGCGCACAGGATCGCCGCGCCCAGCCAGTGGCCGGCCCGCAGCGCGCCCGCCAGCAGCGAGTGGCCCAGGAGCCAGCCGAGCAAGGGCATCAGGAACTGGAAGAGGCCGAAGTGGAACGCCAAGCGGAAGACTTGACGGGGTCCGCCATGGCGCGCGCCAACCGCCAAGCCCACGGCGAAAGCGTCGCAGCCGAGGCCGATGGCCAGCGCCAGGACCGAGAGCCAGCTGTCGGGGTGCATGGGACGACCATAATGGGAGCCGCATGGCGAGGCCAGCGCCACTTGGTCGCCTCCACGCCCTGTGGTAACGTGCAGGGGAAACCCGGGCGGCCTGCGGCCGCCGGAATGGGCAGTGTGTCGCGGAGGTGATCATGCGTTCCATTTTCGGCGTGGGGCTGGCCGCCGTTTTGGCCTTGACCGCGGGCTGCGGCGCGGGCGGCGACGGTCGGCCGCGAGAACTGGCCGCCTTTGCGCTGGACCAATTGGACGAGATCGTCGAACCGGCGGACGAGACCATCCTCATGGACCGCGAGAACAGCGCCGACGGGAGGGGATCCCTGCGGGTGGACGCCAAACGCGCGCGCATCGTGCGGCTGTTCGAGGTGCCCCTGGCGGATCTGCCCGGCCGCGAGATCGTCTGCACGATGCGCATGAAGAGCCTGGTCATGCGCGGGCCCGCCTTCCCGGAGTTGTGGGCCAGCGGCGGCGGTCGGGACCCGATCTCGGTCCGCGATGAGCGGGGAGGCGTCGCGCACAGCATGGATTGGCGCGACGTGTCGGTCTCCCTGGTGCTGGAGGAAGGGTGGAAGCCCGATCGGATCCGCGTGAACCTGGTGATGACGGGCGCAGGGCGGGTCTGGGTCGACGACGTGAGGCTGACGGCGGGCAAGCCCGGCGCCGGCAGCGCGCCTGGGGGGTCGTGAGCCGGGCGAGGAGAGGCTGACATGAGACAGGTCTGGGTGGTCAGGGCGGGACCTCCCGAAGTGCTCGTCGCGCGCGAGGCGCCCGATCCCGAGCCGGGCCCGGGCCAGGTGCGGATCCGGGTCGAGGCCGCGGGGGTGAACTTCGCGGACGTGATGATGCGGCTGGGCGTCTACCCCGACGCGCCGCCGCTGCCCGCCGTGCCGGGCTACGAGGTCGCCGGCACCATCGATGCCGTCGGCGACGGCGTGGACGAACGACGCATCGGCGAGCCGGTCATGGCGTTCTGCCGCTTCGGCGGCTACGCGGATGCGCTCTGCGTCGCGCAGGAAGCGGCCTTCAGGCGGCCCGACGGGGTGAGCGCCGCCACCGGCGCCGCGCTGCCGGTGAATTACCTGACGGCCTACCAGATGCTGGTCGTGATGGCGGGCGTGAAGGCGGGCGAGCTGGTGCTCGTGCACGGCGCGGCGGGCGGCGTGGGGCTGGCGGCCCTGGACCTCTGCCGCCTGCGCGGGGCCAGGGTTTTCGGCTCCGCTTCGCCGAACAAGCACTCCTTCCTGTACGAGCGCGGCGTGGAGCACTGCTTCGACTCGCGGCAGACCGCGTTCGCGGCGGCCGTGCGCGCGGCCAACGGGGGCCGAGGCGCGGACATCGTGCTCGAACCCCGCAACGGGCGCTGGCTCATGGAGAGCTACCGTGCCCTGGCGCCGGCCGGGCGCCTCGTGGTGTTCGGCTTCTCCGCCGCCGCGACGGGCAAGGGGCGCGATGCGCTGGCGACGCTGCGCACGCTGGCGCGTGTGCCCTGGCTGGGCTTGAACCCGATCCGGCTCATGAACGACAACAAGGCGTTGCTGGGCGTGAACCTGGGACACATGTGGGATGAGCGGGAGCGGGTGCGCGGTTGGATGGTCGAATTGCTGGGCTGGCTGGCCGCCGGCCAGATCCAGCCGCGCGTGGACCGCGTGTTCCCTCTGGAGGACGCCGCGAGCGCGCATCATTACCTCCAGGATCGCCGGAACGTGGGCAAGGTGTTGCTGGTGACCGGCAGGGGGGCAGCGCCTTGAGGATCTCGGCCGCGATCATCACGCACAACGCCGTCGGTCAAGGATTGGAACGCTGTCTGGCCTCGCTGTCCGGCCTGGACGAAGTCGTCGTGTTCGACCAAGGGAGCGACGACGGGACCGTGCAGCTTTGCGAGCGGTTTGGCGCGCGGGTGTATCGCGGCGATTGGGAGGGTTTCGGACGCACCAAGCAGGCGGCGGTCATGAAGACGCGCAACCGCTGGGTGCTGAGCATCGACGCCGACGAGGAGATCACCCCGGAATTGAAGGCGGCCATCCTGGCGCTCGGCGACGCGCCGGAGTGCGCCGCCTACGCGGTGAACCGGTTGTCGAGTTTTCTGGGGCGCTGGATGCGGCACTGCGGCTGGCACCCGGACTGGGTCGTGCGCCTGTTCGACAAGGAACGGGCGCGTTTCAACGAGAAGACGGTGCACGAAGAGATCGTCGTTCAGGGCGCGACGGGCCGCCTCGATGGCCTGCTGCGCCACCACGCCTACGACACCATGGAACAGTATGTCGCGAAACTGAACCGCTACACGACGTTGGCGGCCGGCGAGGCGCTGGACAGACGCGAAAGGACCACGCTGCCCGGCGCGGTCCTGCGCGCCAAGGCCACCTTCGCTCGCATGTACTTCCTGCAGCGCGGCTTTCTGGACGGTTGGCACGGCTTGGTGCTCTGCTTGTGCTCATCTTTCTACGTCCTGACCAAGTACCTGAAGATCTGGCGGGCGGGGCGGCCGTGAAGGTGCTCGTTGCGCGGACAGACCGGCTGGGCGACGTCGTGCTGTCGCTGCCGGCCATCGCGTGGCTGAAGGCGCGGCGCCCAGAGTGGCAGCTGCACGCGCTGGTGGCCGCGGGCAGCGTGCCGCTCGTCGAGCACGATCCGCACCTGGCGGCGGTCCGCGTCTGGCCCGACGACGCGGCTGGATTGGCGGACGAGCGCTACGATGCGGCCCTGCTGCTGCTTTATGACCGCGAACTCGCGGTGCGCCTGAGGGCGCTGGGAATCCGCAAGCGCGTCGGTCCGCTGTCGAAGTGGTCGAGCTGGGCGCTCCTGAACCGGGGCGTGTGGCAGCGACGTTCGCACGCCGCCCGGCACGAGCGCGACCTGAACGGCGAGCTCGCGCGGCGTCTGGCCGGGGGCGCGGGTGGCGAGTGGCCCGCGCCGCGCCTGCACCTGTCCGTGGCGCAGCACGAACTCGGCGCCGCCTTTCGCCGGCGAGCGGCGCCGGAGGCGGCGTGCGTTGTTTTCGTGCATCCGGGCTCGCGCGGGTCGTCGCTGACCTGGCCGCCGCGGCATTTCGGCGTCCTCGCCCGCCGGCTCGCCAGCCGAGCCGGTTGGCGCGTCTTCATGACGGGCGGCGAAGCGGACGCGCCGGCGGTCGCGGCGGCCGCCGCGACCGCCGGCCCCGCGGTCGAAGTGCTGGCCGCGCGCTACGAGCTGAGGGAATTCCTGGGCGTGCTCTCGGGCGGAGATCTGCTGGTCGGTCCGAGCACCGGACCGCTGCACGCGGCGGCGGCCCTGGGTCTGGCCGCGGTCGGGGTCTATTCGCCGGTGCCGGTCCAGAGCATGCGGCGGTGGGGTCCGCTGGGTCCCCACGCGACGGCGCTGGCGCCGCACGTGCGCTGCCCGGGACGCCTGGAATGCCTGGGGGAGCGCTGCGGTCTGTGGAACTGCGTGGAAACGGTGGGCGTGGACGAGGTGGAGCAGGCGGCGGTCGCGGCGGTCGGCGCGCGCGCGGCCGAAAGGGGAGAGCGAACGTGAGCGACGAGCAGGCGACACGAATTCGCCGGCGACGCGCGCGACCCGCAGTGGCCCTGGCGACGGTCGCCCTGGCGGTGGCGTCGGCGCTGACCGCCGCCGCGGTCGAGCCGCCGCGCGACGTGGTCGAGCTGCAGGCGCGCCTGTTGGCGGGGACGCGCGCGGCGCTGGCGCGGGCGGAAGCGGACGGCGCCAAGAACAACTTGCCAACGCTGCGCGCCGAAGTGTCGGCGGCCCTGGCGGAGTTGCAGGCGCGCATCGCGCTCGACCCGGCGGGAGCGAAGGCCGGCGCGCTCGCCGGGCAACTGCAGGCGGTTGAGGCGAAGGCGCTGCGCCTGGCCAGCCACGCCCGCCTGGTGGACGGGTTGCGACGTCAGAAGAAGCAATGGGAAGCCGTGATCGCCGTGTACGAGCGGGATCTGGGCGCGGCGGCGCGTGCGGCGGGCGTGACGCCGCCCGCCGATCTGGGGGGAACCGATTTGGCGCGCGCCCTGGTGGATTCGCTGGGGAGCCGCCGGCTGCGTTGCCAGGGGCTCGCCGATTCCCTGCTCGCCGAGCGCCGTCTCGAGAGCGAGACGCTGCAGCTCGAGCTGGCGGAACGCGACTCGACGTTGTCGGTCATGCAGCGACGCCTGAGCGACATGCAGCAGAATCTCTGGGAAATGGAGCTGAAAGCCGGCATCGCGATGGCAGACCGCGCCGCGGTGGAGGCGCGCCTGCGGCGCCAGAGGGAGCGAGCCGAAACGATCCGCCGGCTGGCCGACGAGTTCGGGCGCGAGAAGGGGGAGATCGCGCTCACCGCCGACGGCGCCGTGGTCCTGCGGCTGCCCGCGCTCGCTTTCGGCCCCAACGAGACCGACGTGACGCCCGCCATGGAGCCGGCCCTGGCCCAGCTGACCGCGGCGATCGTCGCGTTGAACGGCCTGGGCGCGCGCGTCGAGGGGCACACCGACAACACCGGCAGCCGAGCCACCAATCGCCGGCTGGCCCAGGCGCGGGCCGAGGCCGTGGGCGCGGTGCTGCGCGAGCGGCTCGGCTGGCCGCCGGCGGCCATCGAGGCGCTGGGCGTGGGGCAGGACCGGCCGATCGCGCACAACACGACCGCCGCGGGGCGCGCCCGCAACCGCCGCATCGACGTGATCGTCCCGGCGCCGCCGGATCTGGCGCCGTGAACGCCCCGCCGGGGGCGAGACCGCGTCTGCTCTGGACCGTCGCGTTCGCCGCGGCCTTCGGCTGGGTCGAAGCCGCGGTGGTCGTGTACCTGCGCCGTCTGGTCTACCCCGACGGATTCGTTTTTCCGCTGCGGCCGCTAGACGCCGAGCTGCTGCGCGTGGAGGCCGCGCGCGAGTTCGCGACGATCGTCATGCTCGTTGCCGTGGCCGCCCTGGCGGGTCGAAGGCGATGGGAACGGTTCGGGTTCTTCCTGGCTGGGTTCGGCACGTGGGATCTGGCCTACTACTTGGGCCTGAAGGTCGCGATCGGCTGGCCCGCCGGCTGGGCGGATCCGGACATCCTGTTCCTGTTGCCGGTGCCGTGGGTGGGGCCCGTCTACGCGCCGTTCTCCATCGCGGCGCTCATGGTCGTTTCCGGCGCGGCGGTCGTGAAGCGCGCGGCGGACGGGCGGCGGCTGCGCGCCGGGCCTTCGTGCTGGCTGCTGGCGACGGCGGGCTGCGCCGTGCTGCTCTGGTCGTTCATGCGAGACCAGGATGCCGGGCTGCGCGGCGCGATGCCCTCGACGTATCCGGTCTGGGCCCTGGCGCTGGGAGACGCGCTGCTGGCGGCGGCGGCTTGGCGCTTCTTGCGCGGCAATCAGACCGTCGCGCGCAGCTGAGGACGCGTCTTCTTGTCGGTCACTCGCCGATGCGGGGCGGGGTGTACAAACCGCAGCTGCTGACGACCTCGGCGTAAGGGCCGTCCCAGCTGCGGGCGAAGAGCGCGCCCAGCGCGACCGACACGCCGTTGTGCGAACGTCCGCGCACGAGCAGGCTCACATTGCGCGACGAGTGGAAATAGTCGCGCGAGCCGTTAGCGGTGCCGATCCAGCAGGCGCGGTCGTCGGCCAGCAGGTACTTGCAGTGCTCCACCCGGGCGTAGGGGATGTGCCCTGCCGCGGCCGGGGGGATGTTCGTGAAGCGCACGGCCACGTTGGGCGCCGCGGCCAGGCTGAGGATCCACGGCAGCGAGGATTGCCGCTTGGCCCAGTTCGACAGCAGGATCTGCACGCGCACGCCGCGGGCGGCGGCGCGGCGCAACGCCGCGTCGAGGTCATCCCAATAGCCGCCGCCTGATTCGGAAGGATCGTAGGAGAGAAGCTGCAGGCGCACGCTGGCGTGGGCCGAGTCGATCATGGCCTCGAGCAGCGGCCAGTCCCACGGCACGCCGGCCGGCAGCGCCCGCGCCGGACTGGCGGCCAGCAGCGCGCTGACGGTGTCGCCTGCCGCCGTGACCAGACTGTCGGCACAGGCGGCCGGCGTGGCTGCCACGGGCTCCGCCTCGCCAGCCGCCAGCGCCCAGTCGAGCGCGAAGATACGCTCGATCGCCTCGGCTAGGCGCGCGCTGCGCACCCGCACTCCCGCCTCGCGGATGTGCGCGAGCGCCCGCCAATCCCAGTTCTGGCTGCCCAGGAAGAACTCGGTTCCATCCACGACGAAGAGCTTCGCGTGCTGCACGCCGCCCCAAAGCGTGCGCGCGTCCAGCTTCCGGCGCTGCGCGCCGGGCAGCGCGCCGATACGGGCGCCGATCTCGGGGTATGTCCGGTCGAATCCCGCGTCTTGCAGGGCGCGCACGCGCACGCCACGCCGCGCGGCCGCCTCCACCGCGGCGAGCGTGCGGTCGAGAGCATCGTCCTGTCCGGGGTTTTCGCTGAAGTAGAAAACCTCGATGTCGAGAGTCTGCGTGGCGGAGGCGATCATGTCCGGCCAGACATCGGCGGCTTGGCGCAGGTCGGGCAGATCGAGCAGCGTTTCGGCGGGAAAGCTCTCGACCACTTCGATTTCGCCGCGACCAGCAAGCGTCCCGAAGGCCGCGGCCGGTGCCGGCGTCAAGGCCAAAAGCGCGCAGGCCAGCACCGCGCGCGAAACTGTCCGCCCGGCCAAAGGCGTCGCATTCGGCATGCTTTGCGTCTCCTTCCGGAAGGCGAGGTTAGCATGGCCCATCTCATCGTCAAGGAGTGGCGAAGGAGCGCCGGTCTCAAGGCCGGGTCTGGCGTACGCGCGGTTTTTAGTGCACAATGAGCAGTCGCCCGCGGGGCGGGCGGCCACCGCACAGGTCCATAGGAGGAGCGGCATGTCGTCTGTTGAAAATCGCAAGGCTCAGACCTATTCCGTCTCGCCGGCCGGCGAGAAGTTTCCTCTGCCCGGCGCGGCGGAGCATGCCGCCGAATTCGCGCGGCTGTCGGCGCTGGTCCGCGAGCAGCGGGCGCTGGGCCGCGAGATCGTGGTGGTCATGGGGGTCGGCTTCGTGGGCGCCGTCATGGCCGCGGTTTGCGCCGATTCGGTGGACGCGCAAGGCAAGCCGGGCAAATTCGTCATCGGCATGCAGCGCCCGAGCGCGCGCAGTTTCTGGAAGATTCCCCTGCTCAACCGGGGCGAGCCGCCGGTGAGCGCCGAGGATCCCGAGGTTGCCAGGATCATCCGCGCCACCGTGCTCGAAAAGAAGACTCTTTGCGCGACATACACCTACGATGTCCTGACGATGGCCGATTGCGTCGTCGTGGACGTGCAGTGCGACTACCTCAAGAACGACCTGGGCGACGTGCGCACCGGCCGCGTGGACATGGCGGCGCTGGAAGACGCTTTTCACGTTATAGGCGAGCGAATCCCGCCGCAGTGCCTAGTGCTGATCGAAACGACGGTGGCGCCCGGAACGACCGAGCAGATCGCATATCCGATCTTGAAGAAATGCTTCCGGGCGCGGGGCATCGACGGCGAGCCGCTCGTCGCCCACAGCTATGAGCGGGTGATGCCTGGCAAGAATTATGTCGCGAGCATCCGCGATTTCTGGCGAGTCTGCAGCGGCGTCAACTGCGAGTCCCGCGGCCGGGTGGAGAAGTTCCTGCGCGAGGTGCTCAACACGAGGGATTTCCCCCTCACGGTGCTGGACCGGCCGATCGAGTCCGAGACCGCCAAGATCGTCGAGAACAGCTTCCGCGCGACCTTGCTCGCCTTCATGGACGAGTGGAGCCTGTTCGCCGAGCGCAACGGGGTCGATCTCCAGAAAGTGATCCAGGCCGTGAAGATGCGCCCGACGCACTCGAACATCATGTTTCCCGGCCCCGGCATCGGCGGCTACTGCCTGCCCAAGGACGGGGGTCTCGGCCTTTGGGCTTACCGGCACATTCACGGCTGGAACGACGAAATCTTCCTGATGACCGGTGCGGCCATCGACATCAACGACACGCGGCCGCTGCACGCCGCCGAACTCGTCCGCGACGCGTTGCGCAACATGGGACGGCCGGTGGCGATGGCCGAGGTGCTCGTGCTCGGCGCGAGCTACCGCGAGGACGTGGGCGACACTCGTTACAGCGGTTCCGAGTTGCTGGTGCGCAAGTTGACAGAGATGGGGGCCGAGATCCGCGTGCACGACCCCTATGTGGAAACCTGGTGGGAGTTCGCGCAACAGGAGAGCTACCCGGCGCCGGGGCGCAGTCTGGCGCGCTTCTTCCGCAATCAGGAAAAGCTGAGCGAGTTGACCGTGCAGAAAGATCTGGCCCGCGCCCTCGACGGCTGCGACGCCGTCGTGCTGGCCGCCCGGCACGGGGCGTACCTGGACCTGGATCCCCATCAGGTGGTCAAGATGGCAGGTGGCCCCGTGGCGGTCGTGGACTGCTTCTGCCTGCTCGACGACGCGAAGATCCGCAGGTACTTCGAGTTGGGTTGCGAAGTCAAGGGCCTGGGTCGTGGCCACGTGAAGCGGATCAAGGACGCCGTGCGGGAGGCGCGGCCGGCTTGAGCCGGTCCCGTCGAGCGCGCGTGTCGAATGCCGCGCGCGCGAAAGCGGCCTTCCGCGCGTGACGGGCCCGCGGCACCGCCTGGCGTCGCGGGGATGTGCTCCGTGCGCGGCCAGAAGCGGCGCGCTAGGCGCTTTCGGCGGCCTTGAGCATGTCGCGCAGGCGTTTCATGCGCGAGCCGTGATCGCGCGCGAAGCGGATCACGCCCGCGGCGATGTGCTCGGGATCCAGGTGCGCCTCCGTCATGATCTCGTCGATGGACCCTCCCGTACGCCAACGATTGTCGAAGTCGCTGGAGAGCGCGTACTCCGCGGCCAGGGGATTGAACTCCCAGTCATACATCAGGCGGCGGGCCCGGTTCGTGAGGTACGTGCTGTTGAGACGATCGCCGGGCGTGAGCACCCGCATCCGATAATCCTCGGGCTGCATCGCGAAGAGCTGAGGGCACGGGGCTGCGACGATCTTCACGTTGATTCCGGCCTCGTCGATGGCGGGGAGCGCGCGGATCAGGTTGTAGGTCGACATCGTGCCCTGCACGATGATCACGCCCTGCTTGGGCTTGCGCGGCGCGTAGTCACGCAGGACGTAGGCCCCCTTCGCCGCCTCGAAGTGGTGGGCGAGCCCCAGCGCGTCGCGGTCGGGGATCTCGATCGGCGGCCTGGTCAGATGCAAGGCGACGATGGGACGGTCCATGGCCAGCGCGGTGGCCAGCAGGACCGGCACCTCGTTGTACTCCCACGGGTGGAGGTCGATGACCTGCCCGTCCGGGAAGAGCTGCGTCACGCCCGGCGCGAAGACGCCGAAGTGCGTGCGGCTGTCCTCGGCGGTTTCCGGCCCCGAGTGGCCGGCGACCCAGATCACCTTGCCGACCTTCCAGTCGCAATCCTGGCTCATCTGGCTGAACAGGCGCATCGGGCCGTATTTCAGGTACGAGAACGAGCCGTACGTGGAGCAAGCCGTGTAGAAGCCGTTGAATTCCTTTTCCGGCTCAGAGGAGAGGTTGACCGCCGCCGCGCCCACGCAGATGCCGGCATTGGCGAACTCCGTGATCTCCTGGGGCAGGACGGTGCCGGCCGGGTTCTTCTCGCGGTCGAACCAACCCCAGCCCGGCAGATCGTCGTAATCCTTGCCGAAGCCCGAGATGTTGGTGGAATCGGCCAGGTCGGCCGAGCACACCAGAAACAGCGGCCGGCCGTAGTTCTTGCGGCACCAACCGTTGACCCAGGAGCCCCAGCGGGCCAGGGCGGCGCGATTCGGCTGGCTCGCGCCGGGCTTCGCCCACATGGAGTCCGGGTACGACCGGAAATCGAACAGCTGGGGATCCTTCAGCGGGTTCTTCGCCTCCGGCAGGACGAAGGTCTTCACTTCGCGCGGGACCATCTCGCCCAGTTCGATCAGGCGGTTCGCGAGGTACTCGCACGTGTCGCTCTTGCGCAGCACGTCCAGCGCCACGTTGTGGTTGGCCGCGGCCTGCTTCAGGAGGTCGTCGCGCCCCGACGGCGCCGGCTGGTCCGTGCCGATCCATTCCACGCCGTACTTGGCGGCGAAATCCCGCCGGCAACGCCAGAACTGCTCGCTGTTCAACTTGTGCGGCGTGCCGTGGCTCTTGTTGTCGAAGAGATGGTACTCCCGCCCCTTGCGCGTGCGTCCGTAGAGCACTCCCGGGCGCAGCGCGGGATTGTCTCCGGCCACCATGTCCAGCATGGCGCGGGTGACGTCGTCCCAGAGATTGCCGTCCTTGGCTTCGTGCACGTGCCAGCCGTAGGAGGCGAACCAGTCGCGCGGCGTCCCGTGCACGACCGACGAGATCGGCTGGTCGTCGATGCCGAAATCGTTCCAGTCGATGACGAAGAAGAGGTTGTCGAGGCCGAGCCCGTAGGCGGAATTCTTGGTTTCGTGATGGCACCCGGCGGTGTGACCGCCCTCGCCCTCCATGGCGAACACGCGCACGTCGCCCGCGCCGGCGCGCTTGAGCGCCAGGGCCTCGCCGGCCGCGCAGGGGGCGCCGTGTCCGCTGGGGCCGGTGTTGAACTTCGCGAAGAGGTTCTTGCCCTCCATCTCGACGTGGCCAGGCAGACCCTTGTTCCGGCGGAAGGTGAGCAGATCCTCCCAGGTGAGCTGTCGCCGCGGACCGCCGGGCACGACGTACTTCGCGTCACCCGTGCGCTGGTGCATCGTGCGCAGGGCCTCGTTGAAGACCGTCAGCGTCGCGTAGACCAGGGGCGCGGTGTGGCCGGCGATGAGCACGAAACGATCCCCGAAACGCTTCTCGGGGTGGCGAATGTCCCAGCGCATCGCGCCCGACAGGAGCGTCGTGACCATGAAGTGGACCTTCGAACGGCTGCCCCCCGGGTGGCCGCTCTGCCGGTAATTGAGCATGAGGTCGATCTGCTGGTCGATGACGTCCTTGATCACCTCCCAGTGCCGGAAATTCTTGGCCTGCTCCTGGTAAAGCTTGGTGACGTCGGACACGGCGGTCTCCTCTCGCGACAACCCCGGCACCCCCGGTCGGGGGCGAATCTCTGCGCAGCTTCAAAAATGGCAGCCGCGGGGGCATTGGGCAAGGTCTTGCCCGTGGCGCCACGCGGGTCAGAGCGACGCCCGGCCCAGGTGGAAAACCTGCAGGACGGCCGCAGCGGCCCGCGCGTCGTCCACGGCCCGGTGGAGCGTGCCCGCACGCTCGATCCCCATTTTCCCCAAGATGCCTTCCAGGGTCAGGCCGCTGGTGCGCTCGTGCCGCTCCGCCAGCCAGACTGTCGCGACCGCCCGCAGATCGAGCGCTCCGCCCGCGATGTGGGCTCCGTAGTCGATGCCCCAATCGGCGCATTCCCGCCTCAGCAGGGGGATGTCGTAGTAGGCCCCGAAAGCCGCGATGACGGCCCTGTTCCGGGGACCGAACCAGGCGAGGAAGCGTTGCGCCACCGTGGCGAAGTCGTCGCAATCAGCCACCATGGCGGGGGTGATGCCGGTCAGGTCGGTGATGAACGGCGGGATCGGATAATCGCGCGGCCGCACCATCTCGCTGAAGCGGTCGATGATCTCGAGGCTGCGCCGGTCCAGGCGCACGGCGCCGATCTCGATGATGTTGCTGCGCTCGATGGCGTTGTTCCCCTGGTCCTGCGCGGGGCACGTGGCCTCGAGGTCGATCACGACGATGTCGGTGCTGTAGCGCATGGGGCCGGAGCGTAGCATCCGCGACGGGGAGCGGCAAGGCCGCCCCGCGGCGGCAGCGCCGCTCGCGGCGCGGCGCTATACTGGGGACGTTGTCGGCGAGGGCGCAGCTCGCGGCGCCGACGGGGAAGGGACGGCGCATGGATCCGCCTGGAAAGGATAGCCTGCCGGATTTCGGCGATGAGCTGAGGCAGCGGGCCGATCGCGTCGCGAGCCTGATTCTCTACGGCGACTACCCCGACGTGGACATCGAGATCGAGATCATCAACCTGAGGCGATGGTGCGCCGAGCGCCTGCCGGAGCGGCTCGATCTGTTCGAAATGGTCTATGTCAGCCGTTTCCGGCGGCTGCGCCAGCAGTGGGGACGCCGGGAGAGGACAGGTTGAGGTCCCGCGAACCGGGTCCCTCGGGTGCACGGCGGGTGGCCTCGGCCGGCGCGCAGACAGCGCCGCCCGCGGGTCCTGTCCACGGGCGGCGCGGCTGCCGATGAGCCGTGACTCAGGCGCGTTCGATGGCGCCGGTGCGCAGGTTGATCCGGTAGGTCCAGCCGCCCTCGACCTCGATGACGGCCGTCTCGCCGCCGTCGAAGCGAACGGTGACCATGACGGTGATCTGCGCCAGCAACTGGGTTTGCTCCGCGTCGCGGAACCGAGAGGCGGTCATCTGCCAGGTCATCAAGCCGTCGAAGGGCAGTTCGCCGCTCTCAACCGGCTTGAGATAGCGCATATTCTCGATTTCGGCGTGGCTCTCCAGGCGGAAGTGGCGCTGGTACTCGGTCATGAGGGCCGTGAAATCGCTGGAAAGCGTGTCGCTGCGGTCGCCGTTCATGACCAGCGTGTCGGCCAGCGCGTTCACGCCGTGCACCTGGAGCAGAGAGCGGTGCCCGAGCCGAGCCTGATAGCGCAGCGTCTGGATCTCCCCCTCGGCCTGCAGCGACATCTGAAGCCGGGTCGTTTCGAGCGGATCGTAGCCCCCGACCATGGTGTCGCCGGCGGCGTTGAAGAACATCAGGCTGTAGCGGTAGGTGATGCCGCCGATCGTCACTTCCTCAGTCTCGACGGCCTTGGTTCCGGACGTCGCCTCGTCCATGACGAGGGGCAGCGCGGCCAGCGTGCCGCCGTTGTCCGTCGCCAACGAGGCGGCGACCTGAGTCGCGATGTCGTCGGCCTCTTCCTGCGTGATCAAGTCCGGGGAGGTGCTTTCGTCGCTGCACCCCGCGGTCAGAAGGAGCAGGGACAGCGCGGCCAGCGACGACAGGCAGCGGCGCGTATGAGTCTTCATGATCGCCTCCTTGGCCATTCGATTGTCATCCTCCGGCGAGGTCCGCGGCTACTATGGCAAGGAGCATTCCATGCGGGCGATCCGCTCGGGGCGGCCGGCAGGGCGCCGGCGCGGCGAATGCTGGCCGGTCGTGTCGCGTGGCGAGAGGCCGCGGACGCCAGCGGTGACCCTGCAGGGACACTCCTTGCCCGCCCGTGTGCAGGAGCGGGCCGGGCCCCCTGCCGGCGGCGGGCGTCGCCACGGCCAAGCGCTGCTTGACCAGCGTCTGCGGCCGGGCGACCTTAGCGCTGGCCCCGATCCCTCCACCGGCCCTCGAGGTCCGCGCGCATGCACTCCTACCTGCGAATGCTGCGGTACGTCCGGCCGTACCTGGCCCACCTGGGGGCGTCGGTGCTGCTGATGGTCGTCTTTTCGGTCCTCAGCAGCTTCAGCATCTGGATGATTTCCCCCTTTCTGGCCACTCTTTTCCAGCCCGACCGGTCCGTCCAAGCGGCGGGCACGGTTTCCCAGGGCGTCCGGCCCGCCTTGAACATTCCCGGCCTGCCTGCTGAAGCCGCGCTGGCGGGCGCGCCGTCAGACAGCCTGAGCCCGCACGACCTCCCGGGCGGGACCTCAGATGATGTGGCTGGCGAGCTGCGCCGACGGGTGAGCGGACTCGGCGGCCTGCGGGACCGCTTCAAGCAGCGCGTCGATGGCTTTCTGCTCCGGGGCTCCCGCTTGGCGTCGCTCTGGCGCATCGTGGTCGTGTTCTTCTTCCTCTGGCTGGTCAAGAACGTGGCCGCCTACGGGCAGGCCGTGCTGATGAACTACGTCGGTCTGCGCGTCGTGCGGGACCTGCGGGACGAGCTGTTCGAAAAGTTCATGAATCTGCCGCTCGCCTATTTTCACCGCCATCGCGCGGGCGAGCTGATCAGCCGCGCCAGCAACGACGTGCAGATCGCCAACAAGTGCGTCAACGTCAGCTTCACCAACCTCGTGCGCGACCCCATCTTCATCGTGATGTACCTGGGATTGGCGATCGTCATCAGCTGGCGCCTGACGCTGATCGCTCTGGCTGTCCTGCCGGCGAGCGTCTTCGTCATCGTCAGGATCGGCCACCAGTTGCGCAAGTACAGCCACCGCCAGCAGGAGAAGCTGGCCAACCTGACCGCCATCCTGCAGGAGACCGTTTCGGGCGTGCGCGTGGTCAAGGCCTTCGCCACGGACCAGCTCGAGACCGCGCGCTTTCGCGAGGAGTCGCGGCGGCTCTTCCGCGACATGTTCAAGATCGCCCGCATGCAGAGCCTTTCGTCGCCGCTGAGCGAACAGCTCTCGGTGCTGGTCGGCCTGTTCATTCTCTGGTACGGGGGCCGCCAGGTGTTGTCGGGGGCGCACGCGTTGCCTCCGGATCTCTTCATTCTCTTCCTGGTCTGCGTTTTCTCGCTGGTTCACCCGATCAAGGAGCTCAGCGGCGTCAACAACGGCGTGCAGGAGGGGATGGCCGCCGCCGAGCGCATTTTTGCCGTTCTTGACGCTCCTGGCGAGACGGCGGACGAGACCGGCGCCGTCGACCTCAGCGGGGTGAAGGGAGAGGTCGTTTTCGAGAACGTGACGTTCGCCTACGACGACGGCGAGGCGGTCCTGCGCGACGTGAGCCTGCGCGTCGCGCCCGGCGAGGCGGTCGCCCTGGTGGGGGCCAGCGGCGCCGGGAAATCGACCCTGGTCGATCTGATCCCGCGCTTCTTCGACCCGATCCGAGGCCGGGTGCTGATCGACGGGCAGGACGCTCGGCGCTTCACGCGACGCTCCCTGCGCCGGGCGATGGGCATCGTCACGCAGGAAGTGATCCTGTTCAACGCGACGGTGCGGGCGAACATCGCCTATGGGACCGACGAAGCCACCAGCGCGCTAATCGAAGCCGCGGCGCGCGCCGCCAACGCGCACGAGTTCATCCTGCAGATGCCCCAGGGCTATGACACCGTGATCGGCGATCGGGGCGCGAAACTCTCCGGAGGGCAGCGCCAGCGCCTGTCCATCGCGCGTGCGATCTTGCGCGACCCGCGCATCCTGATCTTGGACGAGGCCACGAGCGCCCTCGACACCGAAAGCGAGCTTCTCGTGCAGGACGCCATCGAACGTCTCGTGCGCAATCGCACGACGTTCGTGATCGCGCATCGGCTCTCGACCATCCAAAACGCCGACCGCATCTGCGTGCTGAAGGAAGGCCGCATCGTCCAGACCGGCACGCACACCGAGCTGCTGGCCGAGGAGGGGCCCTACCGTGTCCTCCACGAGCTCCAATTTCGGAGCTGAGCCGCGTCCGCTGCGCATCGCGATCACCAACGGCAGCCGCAGCTGGGGCGGCACGGAACACTACGCCGTGCGACTGGCGGCCGGGCTGCGGGAGCGGGGGCACGACGTCCTGCTGCTGTGGGGCGAGGATTTGGTGGGGGAGCGGGCGGCCGCGGCCGCGGTGCCCAATCGGCGGCTGCGGTTGCGCGCCGACGGCGACATCGGGGGGATGCTGAAGTTGGCCGCGGCGCTGCGCCGTCATCGCAGCGACGCCGTCGTCCTGACCAAATGGCGCGAATACCTGCTGGGAGGGATCGCGGCGCGGCTGGCCGGAACACCGCTGGCGGTGGTGAGCCTGGGCCTGCGGGTCGCGCCGCGCGGCGACATCAAGCGCCGCCTGATCTTCGGCTTGGCGGACCGCGTGATCGTGAACGCGGAGGAGATCCGGGCTTCGCTGACGCTCAGCTCATGGATCGATCCGACGCGCGTGAGGGTCGTGCACAACGGCGTGGACCTGGCGCGGCTGCGGCCGGGCGGCGACCGCCACGCCTTCCGACACGCGCTGGGCGTGCCGGCGGCCGCCCCGCTCGTGCTCGCCGTCGGCAACCTGACGCCTCAGAAGGATCACGATCTGTTGGTGCGGGCGGCCGCCCGTGTCGTTGCGGCGCGACCGGGCGCGTGGTTCGTCGTCGCTGGCGAGGGTTTCCTGCGCACCTCGCTCGAAGAGCGCGTGCGCGAGTTGGGGCTCGCCGAGCGATTCCTGCTGCCCGGCTTCGTGCGCGACGTGCCCGCGGCGCTCGCCGCCGCGGACCTGTTCGTCCTTTCGAGCAGCAACGAGGGGATGCCGTGGGCGCTGCTCGAGGCCCTGGCCTGTGGGGCGCCGGTGGTGGCGACCGACGTTCCGGGCACGCGCGCCTGCGTGGAGGAAGGCGTGAACGGGTTCATCGTGCCGGCCGGCGACGAGGCGGCGCTGGCGACCGTGGTGATCCGCCTGCTCGACGATCCGGGATCGCGCGCGAGGATGGGCGCGCACTCGCGCGCGCTGGCGGAGGCACGGTTCGCAGAGGCGGGCATGATCGACGGCACGCTTGCGGCGCTGCGGGAGGCGCTGGAACATCCGCGGCGTGGGATGCGGGCGCCGGCTCGTTCCGCGCGGGCCGAGACGCGGCCCGCCGGTTCGTCCTCTGGGCGGCCAGACGGAGCTTGATTGTCCGGCGGGCAGCGGCAATCATTGGCGCCGATCAAAATCTGGTCCGGGGCGTGGCGAAAGGCGGATTCATGAATACAAGCGTGCGCTCTGCGGGGTCGGCCGCATGGGCCGTGCTGCTGTTGGTCGCGGGGTCGGTCGCGGGACAAGTCACCTCCGAGGATTGCGCGACCTGTCACGTCGGCTCGGGCGGAGAACCCGCGGAGGTTTCCCAGGAAAGCCTGGCCGGCAGCGTGCACGAAGGTCTGGGTTGCCTCGATTGCCACGCGGACATCGCCGAGCTGCCCCACGCGGAGAAATTGGCTCCCGCCGAGTGCGGCACCTGCCACGCGGACGTCGCCGAGATCTACCAGCAACACGGACGAGGGAAAGTCGGTTCGTCCGCGCCGGTGCCCGGCTGCGCCGCTTGCCACGGAGCGCACCAGATTCTACCGGGCTCCGATCGCCACTCGCTGGTCAGCCCGGTGAATCTCCCCGAGACGTGCGGCAAGTGCCACGAGGATTCGACGCTGATCGCGGACCTCAACATCAAGTTCAAGCATCCCATCCGCGTGTACTCGAAGAGCGTGCATGGCCGGGCCATGGCGGGCGGCATCCATACCGCGGCCTCCTGCAACGACTGCCACTCCACCGACCGCAACGCCCACCTGATCCTGCCGCCCGGCGACATCGCCTCGACGATCAATTTCTTCAACATCCCCAAGACTTGCGGGCGCTGTCACGCCGCCATCTCGCAGGATTACGGCGAAGGGGTGCACGGCGAACTGGTCGCTCGCGGCGAAGTCGACGCTCCGATCTGCACGCACTGCCATGGCGAGCATGGGATCTTGCCCGTCTCCGATCCGCGCTCGCCGGTCAGCCCGTACCGGTTGGCCGAGGCCACCTGCACGCCGTGCCATGAGTCGGCGTTCTTGAACGAGAAGTACGATCTGCCCACCGGGCGCCTGCAGTCGTTCAGGGATTCTTACCATGGTCTCAAGAGCCGCGCGGGAGACAAGCAGGTGGCCAACTGCGCGTCCTGCCACGGCGCGCACCGGATCCGGCCCTCGGCAGATCCCACGTCGTCCGTCAACGGCAAGAACCTGCAGACGACGTGCGGCGGATGCCATCCCGGCATCACGCCCAAGATCGCGGCGACGTCGATTCACAGCACGGCCACGGGACACCGGCGGGGCTGGCCCCACTTTTTCCAGGTCGCCTACATCATCCTGATCACCGTGGTGATCGGCGGCATGGTCGTGCACTGGCTGATCGATCTTTTCCGTCAGATCGTGAACGTGACCAGGGAGAAACAGCTGCGTCGCATGCAGCCGGATGAGGTCGCGCAGCACACGCTGTTAGCGCTGTCCTTCACCGTGCTGGTGATTTCGGGGTTCGCCTTGCGGTATTACGACGCGTGGTGGAGCAACCTGATCTTCGGCCGCGAGGGAGGATTCGCGACGCGCGGCATCATCCACCGCGTGGCGGGCATCCTGATGCTAGTCGGAGCGATCTGGCACGTGATCTTCCTGCTCACGCCGCGAGGGAAGCAGTTCCTGCGCGACATGATGCCGGGGAAGCACGATTTCACCGAATTCTTCCAGATGATCCGCTACAACTTGGGCAAGAGCGACGATCATCCGCACTTCGGTCGTTTTTCCTACGTGGAGAAGGCGGAATACTGGGCCCTGGTCTGGGGAACCGTGATTATGGGCTGGACCGGCCTGTTCCTGTGGGCCGACAATGTGATCGTGAGATTCTTCCCGAAGGGCCTGCTCGACGTGCTGCTGGTCATACACTATTACGAGGCCTGGCTCGCTTTTCTCGCAATCCTGATCTGGCACATGTACGCGACGGTCTTCAACCCGAAAGTCTATCCCATGAATCCGTCGTGGCTCACGGGACTGATGCCGGAGCGACAGCTCAAGAGCGAGCACCCCGGCGAGTGGGCGCAGATCACGGGGCAGAAGCCGGCTGACGGGAAGTCCTGATATTCCCTGGGCCCTTCCGTTGACGGGCCGCGCCTAAAGGGGGGAAACCATGCAGGACGGGCGCAGCGCCGACGATCGGACCTTGCACGAGATCGTCCGCGACGGGTACGCGGAGATCGCGCGCGGCCGGCGCGATAGCTGCTGCGGCCCGGCCTCCTGCTGCGGAGCCGACGACCCGGAACGCGCCGCGCAGCTCGCCGCCGCCATCGGCTACGGGGCCCGCGAGCTCGAAATGGCCCCGGACGGCGCCAACATGGGGCTTGCCTGCGGCAATCCCGTCGCGCTCGCCGCGCTGCGGCCGGGCGAGACAGTGTTGGACCTCGGCAGCGGCGGCGGTTTCGACTGCTTCGTGGCGAGCCTGCGCGTCGGCGCGGCCGGTCGCGTCATCGGCGTGGACATGACGCCGGAAATGGTCGCGAAGGCGCGGCGCAACGTCGCGGAGCACCGGGCGCGCAGCGGCCTGGACAACGTCGAGTTCCGCCTGGGCGAGATCGAACACCTGCCGGCGCCGGATGCCTGCGCCGACGTCGTCATCTCCAACTGCGTGCTCAATCTCTCGCCCGACAAACCGCAGGTGTGGCGCGAGATGGCGCGCGTCCTGCGTCCGGGCGGGCGCGTGGCCGTGTCGGACGTGGCCTTGTTGCGCCCGCTGCCCGAGGCGATTCGCGCCAGCATGGAGGCGCTGATCGGCTGCATCGCGGGCGCCGTGCTCGTCGAGGAGACCGCGCGCCTGGCGCGGGCCGCCGGGCTGGCGAACATCCGTCTCGAACCGCGACCGGCGTACGTCGAAGCCATGTCGCGGCGGGATGATCCGCTTTACGCGCAGATCGCGAGGGCGCTGCCGCCCGGCGCCTCGGCGGCCGATTTCATCACCAGCCTGTCGGTCTCGGCCACGAAGCCGCCGAAGTAGGCTGATCCGGACCCGCCATGCCAACCCCGCGAGGAGAAGGCGCGATGCCCGAGCACAAGGAGTCTCGCCGCCGCGCCACCTTCGTCTCGAGCGAGGCGGAAAAGCGGCTGCTGCTCTGGCTGGCGCCGCGGCTGCCGTCACGCCTGCTGCCCGACCACTTCACGTTGATCGGGATTCTCGGGTCCTGCCTCGTCACCTTCGCCTACCTCATGTCGAATCAGAGCGCAGGCTGGCTGTGGTTCGCCAGCGCCGGCTTCATCGTGAACTGGTTCGGAGACAGCCTGGACGGCACCGTCGCGCGGGTGCGCCGGATCACGCGGCCGCGGTACGGGTTCTATCTGGACCATCTGGTGGACGCGTTCTCGACCCTGGCGATAGGGATCGGTCTGGGGCTCTCGCCGTACATGCTGCTTTCGGTCGGCCTGGCCGTGGTCGTGGCCTACCTTGTCCTCTCCATCAACGTGTATCTCGAAAGCCAGGTCTTGGGCGACTTCCGTTTCGGCTACGGCGTCATGGGCCCGACCGAGACCCGTCTCTTCCTGATCTTGCTCAACACCGTGGCCGCGACGCTCGGGCCGCTGCCCTTCGCGGCGTTCGGAGTGGGGGCCACGGTGTTCGATCTGGCCGGGGTGGCCGCGGCGGCGGTCATGATGGGCATGCTGGCGCGGCGCGTGGCCAGGAATCTGCGCCACTTGGGGCGACTGGAGCCGCCGAACGTCAGGCGGGACTGAGCTCCCGGCGCGGATCTCTGCCCTGGCCGAAATAGCGGAGGCCCGGCGCCCGCCGGGCCTCCGACCGTTATCCAGATCCGCCGCCTTTTCAGCTCGAAACGCGCACGTATTTGCCGGGCGGAACCTTCTTGAAGTCGCGTTGATCCTCGTGGCAGGGGCTGCAGGTCGGCTTCTCGTGAAAGCGGCGCTCGATGTGGCAATCCGCGCAATCGGCGGCCGCGTGCGTCTCGTCCAGCTGCAGGCCGGTCACGGCATGCCGGAAGTTCTCCTGGTTCCAGCCGCCGTGGCAAGAACTGCAGTCCCGATTCACCTTCGAGATGCGCTTGCCCGTGGGATGACAGGCGCGGCATTCCAGCTTGGCGTGGAAGCGACCGACCGACCAGCCGGTGGAAGCGTGCGAGAAGGCGGGACGCTCCACGCGGTCGTGGCACTTGCTGCAGGCGGCGCTCTCGTGGCACCCCGAGCAGATGCCGTGCACCTCTTCCATGCTCTTGCGGGTCGCTGGCGTCTTCTGCACGTCATGGCAGTAGCTGCAATTCTCCTTCTGGTGGCAGTCCACGCAGCGCAGTCCGAACAGATCGATATGCTCCTGGTGGTAGAAGGTGACCATCTCGCCCTTCTGGTAGGGCGTGTGGTAGACGCGTTTGTCCGGCGGACGGATGCTGGGATGAGACTGGCCCATGATGTCCGTGGCGTCGGTCTTGTCCTCCGACTTGGCATACTTGGCCTGGGGCAGATGGCAGACGTTGCAGTCGGTCTCGTGGCTCCACTCGCGATGGCAGTTCAGGCACTGCCTGTGGTAGGCGCCCTTGAGGCTCGGCTGGCGCAGGTTCTGCGGATTCGCCTCACCGCCGTGACAGGTCTGGCAAGGGGGGATCTGGCCGGGCGGGCAGAAATGGTGACAGGTCGAGCAGCCTTGGCTCATCTCCGACATGCTGGCGTGCAGCCTGTGGTCGAAGTTCACGCCCTGGTACTGATCGGCGATCCGGTCGAGCATCATCTTTTCCGGAGCTTCGGCGACCGTGTGCGCTCCCGTGCTCTGCGCCGAGAACAGTCGCGGGCAGGCGTTGAGGCAGGGGTTCGCAGCGGTGGGCTGGGCGCAATCGTGGCACTCGCGGCAGTTCAGTTCCGGGACCTGTTGGTGACCCGTCTTCTTGACTGGAGCCGCGGCGGCGTCGCCGGCGCATGACAGTACCCACAGGCCGATCAGGCCGAAAAGCGCGAGGCGCGGCATTTGGCGGCAGAGGATCACGGCTAACTCTCCGTTCCGTCGGTGGGCTGGAAAACGCCCGCCGCGGCGGGCGCGATCCGGACCGGGACATTCACGCGAGACAAGTGTTCCGCCGGCGCGGACTCCGGCGCTGGAATGACCGGAAACACGAGGACCGCCGCTCGGTACACGAGCACCAGGGTCGCGATCAGGCCGCTCGTCAGCAGAATCTCGAAGATGGCCGGAGCATAAGTGGTCTCGGTAAAGGGTGGCCGGTAGGCGACGAGGAAGACGTTGATGCGATTGAGCGCGACTCCCAGCACGATCAGCGTCGCGGTGACGAACAGGCCGGCGGGGCTGCGCCGGATTCGTTCCATCGAGGCGAGCGCCAGCGGCAGCAGCACGCCGCCGATCAGTTCGATCAGGAACATCGTCGACTGCGCGCCGCCCGCGAAGACGTGCGGCCAAGCGTCTCGCAGCGTCAGGTCGGCCACTTTCGCCAGGGCATAGACGCCGAGCAAGAACGGGATCATGCGGGCCAGGCCGGACAGCAGATGCATCTCCGCCGGGCGCCCGAAGGAACGCGAGGCGATCATCGATTCGAAAATGATCATCGGGAACCCGACCGCGATGGCCGACATCAGGAACAGCGCCGGCATCACCGGCGTGAACCAGATCGGGCTCATTTTGGCCGGCGCGATCAGCATGAGCGTGCCCAGCGAAGACTGGTGGAGGCAGGAGAGGACGACGCCCGCGATGATGAAGACCCAGATGAAGCGGCTCAGGGTCGCGTCGGCCAGGCGCAGGATCCCCTCGAGAGGCCGGTTCAGGCCGGCCAGCGCTCCGCGCAGAGCGACCTTGCCCTTGAAACGCTCCACGACGATCGGCACGAATTCGATGTACAGCACGCACAGATAGACCATCACGCACATGCCGACCTCGAACAACACCGAATTTCCCTGCCACATCGAGGGCAACATGGGGTGCCAGACGTTGTACCAACGGCCGAGGTCCGCGAGCAAACCGATGACCACGAACGTATAGCCCAGCGCCGCGGTCAGCAGCGCCGGCCGCACCAGCGGATGGAAGCGTTCGCGGCCGAAAATGTAGACGAGAGCGGCGGACGTGAAGCCGCCGGCGGCCAGGGCGACCCCCGTCGCGACGTCGATCGCGATCCAGATGCCCCACGGCCATTGGTCAGTCAGATTCGTGAACCTACCGAGGCCGAGCAGCATTCGCGAAAGGTAGACGGCGATGCCGATCAAGGCCACGGCGAGGACGGCGGCGGAGCCGCGGGTCAGGAAGGGTGTTCTCACGGGGGCAGCGTGGTGGCCGCTCATTTCACTCTTCCTCCCCGGTCTCGCCGTCTCGCCTGCGGTGGCTGAGCATGACCAAACCCAGCAGCCCGTAGAGGGCCACCGGCGGGACGAAATTCTTGAAGACTCCGTGCTGGATCGTTTCGGTCAGCACGGGCGGCGCCTGGTTGTCCAGCGGCGGCAGATCCGCCCGCGCGAAATCGACCCCGGCCAGGTACATCCAACTGGTGCCGCCCACCTCGGATTCCCCATAGATATGGTCCAGGTACCGATCGGGGTTGGCGGCGATCTTGGCGTGGGCCAGTGCGCGCAGATCATCGCGCCGCCCGAACGTCAGCGCCTCCTCCGGGCAGTTCTCGATGCAGGAAGGCTGGCGGCCCTCCTTGACGATGCGGTCGAAGCAGAAGGAGCACTTCATGACGCGAGGCTCGAGGGCGCGGGAGTATTCGTAGGCCGGGATCTGGAACGGACAGGCCACCATGCAGTAACGGCAGCCGATGCATTTCCAGGCATCGTAGGTCACAGGCCCTTCGGGTTGCTTGCGCAAGGCTCCGACGATGCAAGCGGAGGCGCAGGCCGGATGGACGCAATGCATGCACTGGATCTTGGCGAAGGCTGCTTGTCGGACCTCGGGAGGGGCCGCGACCCGGTTCACGACCGTGAAGGCGGTGACGTCGGGGCGGCGGTGCGTCTCGAGAACCGTCTTGTCGTCGAAATCGGCGCGCTCGCGCTTGGGCAGATCGTTCGCCTGGTTGCATCCCCATTCGCACTTCCGGCAGCCGATGCACAGCGTGGTGTCGACGAGCACGCCGAAGGCATTGGCGGCGTCATGCGCAGAGGCGCCTGTCGAGGCGCCCGCTTCGGCGGCCGCCAGGCTTCCCGCGGCCACGGCGGTGCCGGTCGCCGCCAGCTTCAAGAATCCGCGGCGGTCCAGAGTCATGGATTCACCCCATACAAACACTCCCCCGCCAAGAGGCAGCGCCGAGGGAGCGCCTGGAAAGAGAATGACGGCCAGAAACGCCGGGCTGGGACAGGAGTGACGGCGTTTGTTCGAATTCCCTGCCGCACAAAATCAGATTCCCGACACCCTCCGTCAAGCAGGATCGCCCCGACGCTACGGCCGCCCCGCCGTTGAATTTGAGAATTATGGAAATTTGACCCAATATATTGATATTGCGTGAGATAGAAGCTCCGAGCGCCCTTCCGCCGATCATCCGCCTGGACCCTGACACGCCGGCGCCCGCGCGTCAACCCTGCCGGCGGGCCTACCGGTATTTGAAGATTTCGGCCCAGATGATCAGCAGCACCAACCCCAGCCCCAGGGCGAGCGCGAACCAGCCGAACATCCTCATGCCGCGCGTCACGTAGGAGGGTAGCGGATCGACAAGATGGCGGGCGAGCTCGCCGGTCTCAAGCAAGCGCTCGTACTCGCGCGGGCGGTCAGCCTTGAATTCCTCGATCGGGATGCGCCCCGTGAAGATGACCGGATCCATGGGGAATTTGTCGGGGCGGAAATGCGTGTTGAAGAAATGCACGGAGAAGATGAATCCGGTCGCCAGCAGCGCCTCGTCGGAATGGATGACCGTCGCGACGTTGATGAACCAGCCCGGCAGCAGGCGGGTGAAGAATTCGGGGAACCAGAGCATGAGACCGGTGGCTCCGATCATCGCCACGCCCCAGAACACCGCGAAATAATCGAACTTCTCCCAGTAAGTCCAACGCCCGTACAGGGGCCGCGACCCGCGGCCGATGAACCACCAGATCGTCTGGATGAATTCACGGCCGTCGTTGCGATTCGGGAGCATCGAGTCGGGACCCAACAGGAACTGCCGCCAAGTCACGCCGGCCGCCCGCCGTTTTCCGAACAGGTTGACGATGTGACGCAGGAAATATCCGAACGTGATCGTCGCGCCGATCCGGTGGATCACGCCCGCCGCCTGGAATCCTCCGAAGAGGCGCGCCAGAGCCTGGGCCCAGCCCAGATATGAGAACTTCAGCGTCATGCCGGTCAGCGCCAGGCTCAGGAAGCTGATGACGACCAGAAGATGGAGCTGGCGTTCGAGGCGCGGGAATCGGCGGAACTCCTGCCGGCCCAGCGATTGCCGGCGCAACTCGCGGGCGTGGCGCATCATGGTGAAGGAACGCGGCAGCCACAGCAGCGTGTGGATGCCGAAGAAGGTGAAGGTGCCGATCAGGAGCGCGCTCATGAATCGGAAGGTCCAGTAGAGGACCGGGTACTTGTCCTTGTCGTGGTGCGTCGCGTGCGTGAGGTAGCCGGCGAAGCGTCGGTGCGAGCCGGGATGGCACTTGGCGCACGTCGCGACGACGTTTTCGCGCGACAGGCGCGACGACGGCTCGGTGGGCGGCAGGATGTCGTGCGCGCCGTGACAATCCTGGCACTTCGCCGTGTTCGCGTAACCCAGCTTCACGACCTTGCCGTGATAGGTCTCGAAATAGGTGTCGGTGACGTCCTGGTGGCAACGGCCGCAGGTCTGGACGATGCCCAGCACGAAGCCCTCGTCGGCGGTGCGCTGGATGGCGTGCGACGTGTGACAGTCGGCGCAGATCGGCAGCATGCTGCCGTGCTTGGGCTTCCCCTTGACGTGGATGCTGCCAGTGAATTGCTCGTAGATGCCGGCGTGGCATTTGGCGCAGGTCGTCGCGATGTTGGCGCGCGCCACCGTCGAGGCCTGGTCGTCGGGCGGCAACTCCCGGTGCGGGGTGTGGCAGTCGGCGCACGTCGCCGTCACGACGAGCCCGCTCTGCACCAGCCCCTTGCCGTGCACGCTGTCGAGGTAGTTCGACACGACGTCGCGCTGCCGCGAGGGATCGCGCCGCTGCGCCTTTCCGCCCTCGTCGTGGCACTGCGCGCAGAGCTGCGGCACGTTGCGCGTGAAGACGGGCGAAGCGGGGTCGAGATGGCCGCGCACGCCGTGCGTGCCGTGGCAGTCGGCGCAGCCCGGCGCGTCCGTGTCGCCGCGCTCCCTTAACCTTCCGTGCACGCCGGCGCGCCAGTCCTGCGTCGGCTGCGCGTGGCAGACCGAGCAGTCCACCCTGGTGGCCACCGTGTCGCAGGGGCGGGCATGTCCGGGCGTGGCGCCCGTGTGGCACTGGGCGCAGCGCACGTTGTGGTGGATCGAATCGTGCAGCTCACGCGGCTCGACCTGCAGCGACACTGATTCCCCATCGCGTCGCGTCGAAATCCCAGCGCTTGCGTGGCAGCGCAGGCACTCCTGGTCGGCGATCCCCTCGGCATAGAAGATCCGGCGCGCCTTGTGGGGCTGGTGGCATTCGACGCACGCGGGGACCTGCTTCGGCGCCTTTTCCCACAGCTCGCCGTTGATCACCTTCTCGTGCACCTGCTCGATCAAACCGTGGCACTGCTGGCACGTCTTGGCCACGTTGCCGCGCGAGATGCTCGAACGGGGATCGGTGTGCGGCAAAAGAAAGTGAGAGGTGTGGCAGTCCGTGCACACGGCCGCGCTGATCAGGCCCTTCCGGTACAGGCCCTGGCCGTGGATGCTCTCCGAATAATGGGTCAGGATGCTGTCCTGGGGGATGTCGTAGAAGCGGGAGACCTCGGTTCCTTCCTTGTGGCAGGACCCGCACATGAAGGGAATGTTGTAGCGCGCGACGCGAGCCGCGGGAGCGTCGCTGGGCAGGATCGCGTGCGAGCCGTGGCAGTCCCAGCAACGGGGGGCGAGGGGGGCGCCACGGGCGACCTCCTGTCCGTGCAGGCTCTGGGCGTAGAGGGCTGCCACGTCGCCATGGCAGAGACCGCAATCCACCGGCGCCGTCCGCGGCGCGTGCGGGTATTGCGCGCCCGCCAGATCCGCGTGGCACGCCACGCATTCGACGTCGCCGTGCACGGAGGCTTCGAGCTCCGCGCGGTGGACGTGTCGCGAAACGGTTCGGTCGTCCCGCCACGTCGTCAGGCCTGGATCGTCATGGCACGTCAGGCAATCGGCGTTGCCTTGCGCCCAAACAGGCGAGAGGGCGGCGAGTTGCCACACCGCGGCGACCACGAAGCCGAGGTGGCGGACCTTCACGCGCTGCCTCCCTGTCCCGTCGCTTGGCCGGGCGCCGCCGGTCTGAACATGCGCTTCGGAACGGCGAGATCCAGGTCGTCCTGCCGCCCCCCGGAGGATCTCGCCTAATACCGGACGATCGCTGGCCGATAATGCGCAATGAGGGAGTATGCCAGCCGACGTCGGCGGTGAAAAGGGCGGATCGAACTTGGCGTACATGGAACAGTTGATCTGCAATTTGACTCGTGGCACCCGGCCCGGGGCGGCCCTCGTGGCGCGATCGGCGGGGCTGACCAGGGAACTGGCCACGGAAGTCATGACCGCGATCACGGGCTGGGATCCTCGATTGGAGGGGGAGCCCGGGCAAGCCGTTCTGCAGTCGATCCCCTTGAAGGGTGTCCTGCCGGGGATCCCGGGACGCCTGTATCTGGTGAGCCGGGCCAGGCTCGGCGACGACCGGCACGTGCTCGTGCACGGCCTGATCCTGAGCGAGGGCGACTACGGGGCCTACGGCCTGAATCCATATCGCATCCAGGCGGAGGGGCTGCTTCCGGCTTCCTGGGCGCCCGGCATGATCCTCGAGCGGATCGAGCGTCGTCCCAGCTCGTTCGCCGCGCTGGTCTCACCCTTGCCGAACGAGGAGGACGCGCAGCTGCTGGACGAGGCGCTGCGCCAGTACTTCTCCACGGGGCGATTGATCATAGCGTTGGCCGACCCTGACGAGGCGGCCGAGCGCTTCTTCGCCCTCTTTCTGGAAAGCATTCCGACCCACCTGCGCCGGGAGCTGCGGTTCGCGTCCTACGCGCCGGCCGGACAGTCCGAAGTGGCGGTCGGCGCGGCCTGCATGCCCGAGGGCAGTTTTCAGGCGTGGCGTGGCACCCTGCGCGCAGCGGGGCGGCGCTCTTTGCCGCCGGACATGGAGGACTACGTCGCGACGGTCCGCCGCCATGTGGCGGCGGGCGACCTGATGTCGCTGACCGCGGCGGGCGGCGACTTCCTGCACGCGTCCGGCCGACGGGAGCCCCCCCAAAAGCCGGCGGCCGCGCCTTCCGCCGACGCCGCCCACGCGCCGCAGCCTCCACCGGCGGTGCCGGCTCAAGAGCGCTCCGTGCCCCGGCCACGCCGCGGCGGTTGCCCGGAGGAGTTCGTCGTGCCGCAGCGCGCGCGAGCGGTCGCCAATTCGGCACGCGCGCGCGGCGAGCGCGGGCAGGCCAGTCGCGGCTTTTGGCTGGTCCTCGTCGTAGTGGTGGCGGCGGGCGGTGGCGCCGCGCTGTTGACCTCGCGGCAGGAGCCGGTGTCATGGACGCCCTGGGCCCGCACGGGCGATCAGGCGGCGTCGCCGGGCGGCACGCCTGCGCCTGTCCGTCCCGCGCTCGCGGGCACGTCAGCCGAGATGGGGGGCGTGATCGACGTCGGCGCGCTCTACGAATCGGAGCTGGAGGTCTTCCGGCGCCAGACCGCTGCCCCGGCGACCGAGGGCCAGCGGCTGCAGGCGGGCGTGCGGGCCCGGGACGCCTTGCTCGAACGGGGTGCGGACGCCCTCCGTCGGCAGGCTCAGGAACATCTCGCCGAAGCCGGCCGCGACGTGGATCCGGCCGCGACGCCGCAAGACGAGGCGCAGCGGGCCCGCGCTCTGGCAGCCAAGGGCCGCGACGTCGCTCGGGAACTGCGCCGGTTGACGCTGGCTACCCATGCCTTCAACAGCGGCGAACCCTGGGACGACCTGAGCAGCCTCGACGCGACGCGCGTCAGAGCGCGCTGGGATTCCGTGAGGCGCCGCAGCCCGAGGCTCCTGGCGGACTGCGAGCGGAGGCTGGAGATCTGCGGTCTGACGGCGCGGATGGACACCGTCGGACGACAGACGGCGGCCCGCGCGCGTCTTGCCTCCCTGCTCGGACAGGCCCGTCGCGACAAGGGGTGGCTGCCGGGGTTGAGACAGGCCACGGCCGAGTTGGAGGCGGTGTCGCTGCCGCCGGCCCTGTCCGCCTGGCGAGGCGTCGCCGCGCGCCTCGCGGCGCTCAAGAGCGCCGAGGACGAGACCGACTTCGGCGCCCAGGCCTGCCTGCCCGGCTGGGAGGACGGAGCGGGAATCTCGGCGGCGGTTCCAGCGGCCGTGGAATCCCTGCGCGTCGCCCTCGCGGCGCCGGATCGCGGCGCGGAACTCGGACTGGCCCGCGCGGTCATGGATCTGCACGACAATCTGGGTCGCGCGCGAGACCTCGCCGCGGGCGAGGCGTCGAACGACGAACTGGTCCGGTTGTTCGCGGCGCTGGATGCCAGCGTCGCCCTGACCTTCGACCCGGCCGTCTACGCGGATCACGTCGAACGGGCGCGCATGGCGGCCCTCGCCGCGCTTCTGGCCAGCGCGCGCGCGCCGGGAGTCTTGCCGCTGGCTCTCTTCCCGCGCGCGGACCGGCAGGCAGCGCTCGACTTCCTGGAGTTGGAGCGACAAGGGGCCGCCGGCGTGGCGTGGAACCGGCTGGCGGACACGACGCCCGTGCCGTTCCTGGCGCGCTGGGCGCGGGCGCGCGCCAGGTCGCCGGATCCGGCGCCCCCGCGGTTTCGCCCGCGGTTCGAGAGCGATTTTCAGCGCCTGACGGCGGCGGCGGCGGCCCTGGCCGCCGAAGCGCAGCGCGGTCGAGACTGGACGACGGACGTCATCGAACTGCGGGTCCGTGTCGATTCCTTTCTGGCGCACTATCCCGACCGACCGTCGTTGACGGGGGCGCAGATCGAACGGAAGGCGCGGGCGCGGGCCCTCGCGCAGGCGCTCGACGCGCCGTTGCGCGTGCCGTTGTCGGGCGTGACGGTGACGCTGGAGGCATCGCAGTTGAGGATGCCCGCCGAGATCGTGGTCGAGCTGATCGTCGCGGGAGGCGACGACAGTTTCCGTTCGCCAGCCGTGCTCCTGACGCGCGACGCCACGGGAAACTGGTCGGGCACGTGCGCCCTCGCGGGTGAGATTGCGCTGCGTCCCGCCCATCCGCTCGAGGCGAGAATCAACCGCGTGGCCGACGGACGCACACTCGCCGTCGCGCGCTACGGGCGTCAGGGCGCGCTGGACGCGCCGCCGGGAGGGTTGCTGCGGGCCAGACCCGCCGCGGAGCCGGAGGGCGAGGCGCTCGTCGGAAGCGTCGCGTTCGAGATCCCCGGCTGGTTCTGGCGTCGACTGGCCGTGCCGGATCTTCGCCAGCCGCTGGCCGCGCGTCAGTCAGCCGATTCGCGCGCGGCGAGCGGGAGATCGAGGATGGAAGACGGAACGCTCACGCGCCAGTCCGCGGCGGCGAGCTCGTCCTGGTCGCCGAAGCCGTAGAGGCAACCCACGGTCTTGGCGCCGCACGCCCGTCCGGCTTCGACGTCGTGCACGCGATCGCCGATCACCACGGCGCGGGGGAAGGCGTCGCACAGATGCCGCACCATGCCCGCCTTGTCGCGCGCGACTCGCCTGCGCACGGCCTCCTCCAGCGACAACGCGCGGTCGAAGAATCGCCGCAGACCGTGCGTCTCGACCACGGCATCGAAATAGGAAGCCTGAGCGTTCGAGAAGAGCATCAAGGGGTGGCCGCGCTCGCGCAGGCGCGCGAGCGTCTCCTCGACGCCCGCGAACAGCTCGGTGGCGCCGCGGCGCAGCGCCGCCACCTCGCAGCGCGTGGAGCGAACCTCGAACTCGCCCACGAACCGATCGGTGAGCTCCGCCGGCACGCTCGCCGGCGGATACACGTCGCGGAAGAAGCGGCTGGACGGCAATCCGATCGCGGCCGCGATGCGGTCTCGATCCAGTGCGGGGACGGGCAGGTCGAAATGGCGATAGGTCTCGCCAAGCCCTTCCGCCACGGCGTCCACCACCGCCGAGCGGGCATCGAGCAAGGTGCCGTCCGTGTCGAAGACAAGCACGGTGCGCTGAGCCAAGCCCATCATCTCCTTAGCGATTTTTCGGCAGCGCGGCGAGGATTTCCTCATCTTCGGGGAAGCGTCCCTGCGCCTTTTTGGAAAAGACCAAGCAGCCGTCGATCGCGACCTCGAAGACGCCGCCCGAAGAGGGGATCAACTCCGGCGCGACGCCGCAGCGTTGCTCCAGCAGGGCGGCCAGACCGGCCGCGCGCGGCGCGTAGTTTCAGACTTCGCAGTATTCGATGGTGATTTTCACGCCACAGTCCTTCCACCGCCGCCACTCAGAACTGGATCAACAACTTGGGCCACGTCGCGAGTTTCTTCTCGAACGCCGCCGGTTCGAAATCGTCGATGTGCACGACCGTTTCCTCGCCGCCGCCCAGGATCGTCTGATGGATGTGTCGCTGAATGCCGTTCGATTTGTCCTCGAGCAGGTTGCGCGTGACGTACCAGGTCGCGAATATGCGGCGGCCGATCACGCTGTGCACGGAGATGCCGTTGACGATCATGCGGTCGAACGATTCGAGGCGGAAATTCCCCTGCTTGAGGCCGAACAGCACGACCTCGCCCCCCCGCCGCGTGGACTGGATGGCATTGTTGACGCTCGTGTTGTAACCGGCCATCTCTATCGCCACGTCCAGGCCGATGCCGCCGGCGAGCTCGCGGATCGACCTCACGAGCTCCGGGTCGGCGCTCCAGCCGTTCTTGGCGACCCGATCCGCGTCGATGGGCACCACGTCGTCGGCGCCGAGCTGACTTGCCATCTCGCGGTTCTTGGCGACCGGCTCGACGCCGATGACGCGCGTCGCGCCCAGCGCCTTGGCGATCATGATGGCGAACAGACCGATCGTGCCGCAGCCGAACACGCCGACCGTTTTTCCGCGTACGTCCGCCGTCGTGCAGGCGTGCACCGCGTTGCCGAAGGGCTCTTGCACGGCCGCCACCTTGAGCTTGATGCGACGAGGGTCGGTGGGCCAGAGCACCTGCGCGGGCAGCTTGATGTACTCCGCGAAACAGCCGTCTCGACTGATGCCGATGATCACGTCTCGGCTGCAGATGTGCGTTTGACCGATCCGGCACTGGTAACAGGTGCCGCAGATGATGTGCGACTCGGCCGAGACGATGTCTTTGGGGCGGAATCCGTACCGGGCCGCGGCCCGCTCGCCCACCTCCACGAGTTCGCCGACGAGTTCGTGGCCGATGATGCGGACCGTGCCGCCTTCGCGCTTGAGGCTCTCGAAAATGTGGCCTTTGAACGCCGACCGATACCAGATGCCGCGATCGCTGCCGCAGAAGCCGGCGTAGATCACCTTGACGATGACGTTCTCGGCGTCCGCCGGATCGGCGCGCGGGTCAAGAACCGGGCGCGGGACCTCGCGCAGCGCGAAACCGCGCGTGGCGTCCCAAGGCATGGCGGACTTGTCGTAGACGAGGGCTTTCATGGTTGGCATGGGCATGATCTCTCACCTTGCGCCGCGGGAGACGAGGGCGGCGCGAGCGGCCCGCCCGCGCCGCTCAGTTCGGGCGGCTCAAGCCGCAGTCGGCGCTCCAGCGCGGCTCTTCCCAATCTTCGCCGGCATCGGGGTCGGGCGCCTCTTGCTCCTCTTCGATGAGTTCGTCCAGAGAGACCAGTTCCGGTTCGTTCTCTTCCAGAAACGACTCCCAGTCGGTCGCCGCGCCGGGATCGGCGGTTGGGAGAGCGTTTCTCAGGACGGCGCTCAGCCCGCCCGCGGCCGCCACGAACGCGAACTCCTCGACGCCGGTCGCTCGCGAGCCCCCGTTTCCAGGAACCGCTTTGGGCGCTTCTCGCGTCGATTCGGCCTCGTCGCGGCGCGCCGCATGCCTGGAGACCACTTCGTCGATGAGGTCGAAATAGGCGCGGCTACCGGCCGAACGGCGGTCGTAGATGACGCAGGGCTTGCCGCGCAGCGCCATCTCGGCCAGGCGCGTCGTGCGCGGCACGATCGTTTCGTACAGGTCGAGCCCGTGCTCCTCGGTCACCTGGTCGGCGACGTGCTTGCCGACGCGAGTGCGCGCGTTGACCATCGTGAGGAACAGTCCCTCGAGGACGGGCGGCGCGGTCGAAGCGGCGGCCGCGTCGAGGTTCGACTCCGCGAAGATGCGGTCCCGGAAACTCTGGATGAACGCCAGCAGGCGTCCGAGCGAGTCGCGACAAAGCTCTTCGGCCTGCACCGGAACGAGGTAGCTGTCCGACGCCAGCAGCGCGGCGCGCGTCTCGGGCCCCATGCCGGGCGGGCAGTCGATCAGGATCGTGTCGTACAGGTCGCGGGCGCGGTCCACGGCTTGGACGAAGGCGTCGGCGTTCGTTTCCATGAACCGTTTGTACTCGTCTTCCTCGTCGAGGGTCCAGATGTTGGGCGTGACGAAGCGCAGGTTCTCGACGTCGGTGGGGTAGGCGAGATGGTTCAGCGGCACGCGCGCCTGGAAGACATCCAGCAGGCCTCTGTCGAGTTCGAATTTGCCATGGCCCAGGCTGCGCGAGACGCCACATTGCGGATCCACGCCGATCAGCAGGACCGAGTGGCCGGACAGGGCGAACGCGGCGCCGAGGTTCACGGCGGACGTCGTCTTGCCGACCCCGCCCTTGCGGCTGACCAGACTGATGACCCGACCGCAGAGACCGCCCCAGGGGGTGCCCGGGCGCACAGGCAGGACGGGATTTTCCTGTTCGTCGCGTTCGCTGTCGGCTGGATGTCCGGCGGCGCCGTGGTCGCGTCGCATGCTGTCGTTCATTTTGTCGCTCCTCCTGGGGACGGCTCACGGTGCCCGCCGACCGGGGAAGAAAGATTAGGCTGCACGTCCAACGCGGGCAAGGTCAAACTGCCGTCGCGCCGGTCTCAGCAGAGGGACAGCAACTGCCGCACGAGCGACTCCACGCCCGCGAAGACCTCCGAGATCCGTCCCGCCAGCATGTAGGCCGGCGTCGTGACGACCTTGTGCCGCTCGTCCACGACGATCTCGGAGGCCGCGGCCGGCACGTGCCGCGCGCCCATGGCTTCGATCGCCGCCGCGGTGGCCGGATCGTCGCCGATGGTCAAACGCACGCCGGTCTGTCGGCCGAGGACGCGGGCCACGATCACGGGCGCGATGCAGATCGCACCGATCGGTTTGCCCGCCGCGTGCATCGCGCGGATGAACCCGTCGAGCTCTTCGTTCACCCGACAGTTCGCCCCTTCTCGCGCGAACGAGCAGAGATTCTTGGCGGCCCCGAAGCCGCCCGGCAACACGACGGCGTCGAGCGCGGCCGGATCCGCGCCGGCCAACGGCCGAATGGCTCCGCGCGCGATCCGGGCCGCCTCCACCAACATCGCCCGCGATTCGCCGGGCGCCGGACGCCCGGTCAGGTGATCCACGACGTCGTGCTGGGGACCTGACGGGGCGTACGCGACTGCCTCGGCGCCGGCCCGATCCAACGCCAACAGAACGGCCGTGGCCTCGTGGATTTCCGACCCGTCCTTGACTCCCGATCCGCTCAAGATGACCGCGACGCGCGGCATGCCTCGGCCTCCTCGACAGGGGTGTCGTGTCCGGAGGATCCCCGTGCTCCAGCGGGGGTTCGAGGGCGCCACGGTCCCCCTGCCGCCGCGCCCGATCATCAGTTCCTAGGTCACGCCGGTGCCGATGTCAAGCGTCTCCCCGCCTGCTTCCAGGCGCCGCGTCCATTTCCGGGTTGTGCTGGCCGGACCCGCTGCCCATTTTCGGGGCGGGCGGCCGTGGCGGCGCGCTGGCACCGGGAGGCGCTGAGTTGGCCAGGAACGAGAAGATCGCGATCGGCGGCATGATCGAGACCCGCGGTCTGGTGCTCGTGCGGGTGCTCGGCGCGCGGCGGGGGCCGGGCGTGGCGGGGCGAACCCTGTCGGCGCTGGGCGGCCGCGGCATCAACGTGCTGTGCGTGGTCTGCTTTCCCGACCTCGAGCAGCGCGACAACATCTGCTTCGCCATCAACCGCGGCGATCTCGACCAGACGCTGGGTCTGCTCCAGGTCATCAGGGAGGAGATCGAGGCCGGGGCGATCGAGGTGGTTCGCAACTGCTGCGTCGTCTCGGTCTACGGGCCCCACTTCAGCGAGCGCCCTTCGATCGCCGGAATGATCTTCGACGCGCTGGCCCGCTCCGGGATCGACATCCACGCCATCAGCACGTCCATTTCGACCGTCTCCTGCGTCATCGACGAGAGCTGCCTCGAGACAGGCATCGCCCGCCTGCGCGAGACGTTTCTCGTGCCATAGCCGCTCAACCCGGCGCCTTTCCTGCCGATGAACAGCAGATGCGCGCCCCGCGGCCGGTGGCGCCACGGTCAGCCCCGTCCCACGTGTTCCCGGAGATGTGATGCGCCGGATCCGCTTGTTCATCGTGGTCTGCGCGGCGGTCCTGGGTCTTACGGGCGCGGGCACGTGTGCGTCCGCCAGCTCGCGCGGCCCGGTCCCCGCGCCGTCTCCCCGGCTGAGAATCGCGACGTGGCAGCGCTACCTGGACCCGCGACGCCCCGATAAGCCGTGGGCCTGGCAGGCGTTCGAGCGCGCGACGGGCGCGGTGCTCGGGGCCGTGGGGATGGGCAACAGCGACGACCTCATCGCTGCCGCGCGCAGCGACACCTTCGATTTGATCGTCGCGCCCAGCCATCTGGTGCCCGACCTGATCGGCATGAACAGGCTGGTCCCGATCCCCGTCTCGCGCCTGAGCCATTACGCCAGCCTGCAGCCGAATCTGCAGCATGTCCGCTACGGTCTGGTGGACGGCGTCGACTACTGCGTGCCCTACGCCTGGGGGCCGCTGGCGCTGGCCTACGACAAGCTCGCCTGCACGCAGCCGCCGCGCAGTTGGCGAGCGCTCTGGGAACCCACGTGGCGGGGGCGGGTCGCCCACTGGGACGACATGGCCCTGCTCTGGACGGCCGCCTTGGCCAGCGGACATCCCGACTGCTTCCATCTCGAGGGGCACGCCTTGTGGGAGGCGGGACGCTGGGCGGCACGCCTGTGCGCCCAGGGTGCGCTGCTGTGGCGGGACGAAACCGCGCAGGTCGTCGACATGGCGGCGGGCAGGGTCGCGCTGTGCGCCGCCGACCCGAGCGCCGTGGCGCGAGCCAATCGCCTGTCAGGCCGCGGCGGCGGCACGTGGGCGCTGGCCTACCCCGAGGAGGGCGTGACGGGATTCGTGGACAATTATTGCGTCACGACCTCATGTCGCGACCTCAAGCTGGCCTTGGCCTTCATCGATTCTGCCTGCTCACCGCCAGTTCAGGCGGCTCTGAGCAATTTCAACGCCTGCGGTCCGGCCAGCGCCGCGGCCGTCCGGCAGATTTCCCCGGCGCGGCGGGCCCAGCTGAACCTCGACGATCCCAACCACTTGAACCGCCTCATTCTCTGGCGCCCCGTACCGAACGCGGCCGACTACGCGCGGATTATGGCCGACGCGCGCTCCGGGCGGCTCCTGCAGTGACGACCCGCCGGCGCCGGCGAGACCGGCCGATCGCGCGACGGTTCCGCGGCCGCGCTCAGTACTGAAAGCCGCTTCCCCCGATGAACTCGCGCAGCAATGACGTGGGTGGAACCTGCCCCGCGTCCAGGGGCAGGATCAGCGACAGCAGGTCGCTCAGGCTGCGCGCCGGCCCGAAGTTGGGATCGTCGGGTTCCACGGCGGCGAGGCGAGGCTCGGCCCAGAGCTTCAGCACGCCCAGTTCGTAGGCGAGCCCGGCATTGAAGAAGATGTCGGCGTTCTGCTGGAAGGGGAACACCCAGCGCTGCTCTCCCTCCCGCACGCGCGGCCAGCGCGCGAGCGTCTGCGAGGCCTTGTAGCCGCGGTACTTCGCGTCGCGCACGATGCGGCGGAACAGCCGTGTCAGATGGGTCGAGATGTAGGAAAGGTCGTCGATGTTGTAGTGGCACAGGGCGGACACGTAGATTTGGAGCTTCTGGTGGCGCGGGACCGCTGGCGTGAGATCCGGGTTCAACCCGTGGATGCCCTCGACGAGGAGCGGCTGCCCGCGCGTCACGCGCAGCTCTTCCTCGCGCTGCGTGCTGGTGCCGGCCTGGAAGTCGTAACGGGGCAGACGAACCGCCTTGCCCGCCATCAGCGCGGCGAGATGCTCGTTGAAGAGATCGACCTGCAGCGCCGCCAGCGATTCGTAGTCGTACTCGCCGCTCTCGCCGCGCGGCGTGCGCTCGCGAGGCACGAAGTAGTCGTCGAGCGACAGCGCCAGCGGCGTGAAGCCGAGGACCCGCAGCTGCACGGCCAGCCGCTTGGCGAAGCTCGTCTTGCCGGAGCTGGAGGGGCCGGCGATCAGGATGAGGCGTCCGTCGTCCGGCAGCGCGGTCGTGCGGGCCGCGGCGGCGACGAGAGTCTGTTCGTGCCGCGCCTCCTCCACGTGGACGACCTCGGCCGAGCGACCCTCGGCGACGAAGCGGTTGAGCGAGCCCACGTCGGGGAAGCCCTGGATTTCGGCCCAACGCGAATAACCGCGCATCGATTCCAGCAGCTTGGGCTGGGGCACGGGCGAGGGCGTGACGTCGGGTCGCCCCGCCTGGCTGGCCAGCAGCACGAAGCCGGGCGTCTCGGGCAGCAGGGAAAAGGCGCGCACGCATCCCGTGGACGGGAGTTGGAGACCGTAGAAGAGGAGCTCCGAACCCTCCATGTTATAGAGCGTGAACGACTCCTGCGGCGCGTAGCGCACCGCGCGCAGGCTGAATTCGCGTCGCGATCGCTCCAGCAGGCGCAGCAGCTCTCGCTGCGCGAAGACGCGGGGGCGCAGCGGCAAGTCGCGCGCGGCCAACTCGCGCATGCGGGCTTCGAGACGCGGCAGGTCCGCGACCACGGGATCGCCGTTGCTCCGCAATTCGCCGTACAGGCCGCCGCCGTAGCTGAAGTCGATGACGAGGCGCAGATCGGGATACAGCTGTTCGGCGGCGACCGCCAGCAGGGCGCAAACCGTGCGCTCGGTCGTGGAGTGGGCCTCGGGGTCGTCGAGGCGCACGAGGCGCACGTGCTCGTCTCCCCAGAGCGGCTCCCTCAGATGCGCGCGGCGGCCGTTGACAACGGCCAGCACGACCGGATTGGCGCCCCAGATGTCCTCGCCCCCGACCGAGCGCAAGAGATCGCGCAGCGGCCGGCCCGCGACGGTTTCGGCGGACGTCCCGTCGATCGTGACCCGGACTGTCTCTTCGCGTGTCATAGGTTTCTCCCGGTCGCGGGGCAGGGGCGGTCCGGGCGGCAGGAGACGTTAGCACGAGAGCCGCGCCGGAGACAACCGGCGGGCGCCGTGTCCTCGTCGCCGTTGAGGTTCTTCCGCGCTCAATCGGAGGATTTCACGCGGCCGCCCGCGCCGGTCTTCTTCGGCGCGACGCCGGTCGCGTCGGGCGGGTCTCCCGCCTTGGCCTTGGTCGAGCCGTCCGTTTCGATCGCGCCGCGGGCGTCCTTGGCGGCGCCGTCGGGGGAGCCCTGCTTGGTCCCCGACCGGCGTGAATCCTTCACGTACCAGCCGGAACCGCGAAAGACGATGCCGGCGCCGGCGCTCAGCACTCGTTGCACGCGACCGCGGCACTTGGGGCAGCGGGCGCGGGGGGGCGCCGACATGGGCCGAAACTCCTCGAACGCGTGGCCGCATTTGGTGCATTCGTACTCGTACGTGGGCATGGTCCTTCTCCTGTGGGGCCCGGCGCCCGGCTAGCTTCCGGGCGCGGCGGACCGCCGCGGCCCGCCCTGGGCGAAGCGCGCCGAGCGGACAATATGGCTTCCGTCCCCATTCCTCGCCAGCTCCCGCCGCGGCGAGGGGATCCGGCCTCCTTGCCGGCGGCCGGCGCGACCATGGGTTGTAGGACGACGCGGGGGCGGTTAATGTAGGCAGGCGCAGACGGACTCCCAACAAGGAAGGATGCCATGGCGGTTCGGATCGGAATCATGGGTTTCGGGCGGCTGGGGCGGAATATGTTCCGCATCGCCCACGATCAGCCCGATATCGAGTTCCGGGCGGTCAGCGACGTGGCGGACGCCGATTCGCTGGCCTACCTCCTGAAGTACAGCACCATCGAAGGCCCGTTCACGGCCGACGTGCGCCGAGAGGGCTCCTATCTCGTGGTGGGCGATCAGCGCGTGCGTGTGCTGCACGGCTCCCGTCCCGGCGACGTGCCCTGGGACGTTCTGGGCTGCGACATCGTCGTGGAGGCGACCGGGCGTTTCCGACGCCGGGCCGATCTGGAGATGCACCTGGAGGCGGGGGCGCGGAAGGTGATCCTCTCGACGCCGCCGCTGGATGAGATCGATCGGCTGGTCATTCTGGGCGTGAACGAGGGCGAGCTGCGCGAGTCCGACCGGCTCGTCTCGGCCGGGAGCAGCTCCGTGCACGCCCTGGCGCTGCTGCTCAAGGTGCTGCACGAAGGCGCGGGCATCAAGCGCGCGATCATGACGACGGTGCACGCCTACACGAGCGACCAGCAGCTGAGCGACACGGCCAAGCCTGGCCTGCGCTGGAGCCGGTCAGCGGCGCAGAACATCATTCCGAACACGTCATGGGCGCCGCGCGCGGTGCAGGATCTGCTGCCCGATCTGCGCGGCAAGATCGCGGGCATGGCGCTGAACGTGCCGGTGCCTGCCGGGTCGGTGATCGATCTCAACGCGGAGCTGAAGAAGCCGCTCACGGTGCCCGAACTGAACGCGCTCGTGCGCGAGGCGGCGGAAGGGCCCTACAAGGGGCTGATCGCCTATACCGAGGAACCGATCGTTTCGAGCGACGTCGTCGGCAATCCCGCGTCGGGGGTGTTCGACGCCCAGGCCACGATGGCGCTCGGCAACGGCATGGTGAAATGCGTGATCTGGTACGACAACGGCTGGGGTTTCGCCTACCGCATGGTCGAGCTGGCTCGCATGATGGCCGGTCAGGCCGCGCCGAGGGAGGTGGCGCGATGAGAGTCGCGATCAACGGCTTCGGGCGGATCGGGCGCGCCGTGTTCCGCCTGCTGAACAGCCGGCCTGGGTGCGAGATCGTGGCTGTCAACGACATCGCCGAGCCCGCGGCGCTGGCGTACCTGCTGCGTCACGACACGGTCATGGGACCGTTCCAGGGCGTGGCCGAGGTCGAGGGCGACGTGCTCAAGACGAAGCACCAGAAGGTGAAGATGCTCGCCGTGCCCGACCCGGCGCAGCTGCCGTGGAAGGCGCTGGGGGCGGACTACGTGATCGAATCGACGGGCCGTTTCCGCAAGCGCGACCAGATCGCCGCCCACCTCACGGCGGGCGCGAAAAAGGTGCTGCTCACGGTGCCCGCCAAGGACGAGATCGACGCCACCATCGTGATGGGGGTCAACGACGAGGACCTGAAACCAGAGCACCGGATCGTCTCCAACGCCTCCTGCACGACGAACTGCTTGGCGCCGATCGCCTGGATCCTCGACCGGGAGTTCGGCATCGAGTACGGACTGATGACCACGGTGCACGCCTACACCAACGACCAGCGTCTGGCCGACGTGCCGCACTCCGACTGGCGCCGCAGCCGCGCGGCCGCGGAGAACATCATTCCGACCACGACCGGCGCCGCCCGGGCGGTGGGCAAGGTGATGCCGCACCTCAAGGGCAAGCTGGACGGAACCGCGATGCGCGTGCCCATTCCCGACGGTTCGATCGTGGACCTCGTCTCGGTGATGAAGCGACCGGTGACGACGCGGGAGGTCAACGAGGCCGTGAGGGCGGCGGCCAGCACGCCGCGACTGCGCGCCATCGTCCGCTACAGCGAGGACGCGCTTGTCTCGCGCGACATCGTCGGCGACCCGCACTCGTCGATCTTCGACGCGGAGTACACGCAGGTCGTCGACGGCACGCTGCTCAAGACACTGTCGTGGTACGACAACGAGTGGGGCTACTCGAACCGCGTGGTGGACTTGATCGAGATGATGGACAAACTGGGCTAGACGGCGGTCGCGCCGGGGAGACGGAAACGAGGGCGGGGAGGCCGGAGGGCCTCCCCGCTTGGCCGTGGGGGACGCGGCCGCGAACGCTTCAGCCCGTGAGCGCGTGCGCGACCATGCTCTGGACCAGGAGCACGCACGCGCCGGCGATCAGGAGGGCGACGGCCATCACCGCCCAGGCGACGCGGCTGGGCTGGCCCAGCGAGAGCAGCCTGACGAAGAGGGCCAATCCTCCCAGACCCAGCAACCCGAGGCTGATGACGATCCAGAGCATGCCGAACTCCTCCTGCGGGGGGCAGGCCAAGGCGAAACCGTGCCCACCTTGTCATAATGCCGTGCTCCGGGCCTGCGTGCAACTGCGACAAGCCATAGGCCCAGAGTGACTTCGCGCGGTTGTGCGGGCGGCGGCTTGACAGGAGGGGCCGGACGCGTATTTTGAATCCGAATTCAGATTCCGAACATGAATCCAAATTCCTGAACAAGGGAATTCAGCGTAGGAGGGATGATCATGCTCGACAACGCCAGTGCCACGGCGGGGGTCGATCGGCGCCAGCGCGGCCGCGAGCGCGATCGCGCCCGGATCCTGGCCGCAGCGGAGGAGTTGTTCGCCCGGCAGGGCTTCGCGGGGACCTCGATGCAACAGCTGGCCGCGGCGGCGGACTTCTCGGTCGGAAAGCTCTACCAGCACTTCCGGGGCAAGGAGGCCATCTTCCGAGATCTCCTGGAGTCGCGCAGCCGCGCCATGTTGGACGTGATGCGGCGGGAAGCGGCGGGGGAAGGCACTGCGCTGGCGAGACTGCTTCGCTTGCTGGCCGCCGTGACCGGTCATGCCCGCGACCACGGAACCTTCTACGAGATCTATCTCCGGGAGAACCCGGCGAATCTGGAAGGCCTCATCGCGTCCGTGAAGCAGGAGGCTCAAGACATGGTGGCGCAGCTGTTGGCCGCGGCGATCGGGCAGGGGGAGCTGCGCGCGGGCGAGGATCCGGTGCTCGTCGCGGCCATGGTGGTCGGCGCGGGCGATCGCGTGATGGACCACCTGTTCCTGCGACCCCAACCCGGCGACCCGCGTGTCGTCGCGGGGCTGATCGAGCGGTTGCTGATCGACCCCCTGCGCCCGGGCTCCGCGGAAGGGCGGCGGCCATGACCCGCCGGACCAGAGCCGCTTGGCGGGTGTCCGCCGCCGTGCCGTTGTTGGCGGTCGCCGCGAGCCTGGCGGCATCGCGCGCGGACGCCGGCGCCGCCGAGGCGACGAACGACGCCACGGCGGTCGTCAGTCTTTCGCTGCGGGAGGCCGTGGCGCGCGCTCTGGAGTCGAACGAGTCGCTGCGCGCGGCGGCCGCCGCGGTGGAGGCGGCCCGCGCCGGCGCCGACGAGACGCGAGCCGGACGCCTGCCCTCGCTCGGCCTGAGCGGCCGCTACGCCCGCAATTTCCTGCTGCCCTCCTTCTTCATCAACATGGACGGGCAGTTCACGAAGCTCGAGATCGGCGCGGACAACGACTTCCAGGGGCAGGCCGCCGCGACCTGGAACCTCTGGACGGCGGGACGACAGTCGGCCGCGGAGGCGGCGGCGCGCGCGGCGACGGCGGCGGCGGCCGGCGGGGAAGCCGCGGCCGCCGACCTCGTGCGTCTGGGCGCGCGCGAAGCCTACTGCGGCGCGCTGCTGGCCGCGTCGCAGGTCGCGATCGCCGAGCACTCCCTGCGCCAGTCGCAAGAGACCGTGCGGGTGACCGAGGCGGCCTTCGCCGAGGGCACGGCCAGCCGGTTCGATTGCCTGCGGGCCGGCGTCGAGCTCAGCAACCGGCAGCCGCAACTGCACGCCGCGCGCAACGACCTCGCGCTGGCGCTCGCCCTGCTGAGCCGTCGCTGCGGGCTGCCGCCGGACGTGTCCCTCGCGCTGACCGACAGCCTGGCGGCCGTCGCGGCGCCGGCGGCGCTGGATTCACTGCAGGCGCTCGCCCGCGTGAGCAGCCCGCGCCTGAAGGCGCTGGCTCACGCGGAGGCGGCGCGCCGCGCGACGGTGAGCCTCGAACGGGCCGCAAGAGGGCCGGTCGTGCAGCTCTCGAGCGCCTACGCGGTGGAGGGGCAGTGGTCGGACGGCGTGACGCCGCCGTCGGAAAACATCGCCAAGTCGGCCAACGTGGCGCTGGGCGTGCAATGGCCGCTGTTCGACGGCTTCCGCACGCGCGCGCGAACGGCCCGCGCCGCCGCCGACCTGCGATCCGCGGAGGCGGCGCGCCAGCAGGCCGAGCGCGACCTGGATCTGGCGGTGCGCGAGGCGTGGTTGACGCTGGCGAACGCGCGCGCGCGGTTGGAGGGGAGACGCGAGGCCGTGGCGCTCGCCCAGGAGGCGTACCGCCTGGCCGGCGTGCGGCTCGCCAGCGGGGTCGCGACGCGACTGGAGGCGCTCGACGCCGAGACGGCCCTGACGGTCGCGCGCGCGCAACTGGCGGCGGCGCTCTACGACTGCAACGTGGCGCAGGCGCGCCTGGAGTTCGCCATCGGCGGCGGCGCCGCCGACTCGGAAGGAGACTCGCGATGACGGTCGCTGGCATCGAATCGCGCCGACTGACGCAAGTGTTGCCCATCCTCCTGTGCGCGCTGGCGGCTGGCTGTTCCCGCGAGGAGCCGCCGAGGGGGATCGAGGACGTCCAGGCGGCGTCCGGCAAGCCGGTCGAGACCGTGACCGTTGCGCGCGGGAACATCGAGACCTGGATCACCGTGGCTGGCACCGTCGAGGGCGCGGTGCAATACCCCGTGGTCTCGCAGAATTCGCTGCCGGTGACCGCGCTGCCGCGCCGCGAGGGGGAGCGCGTGCGGGCCGGCGACGTCGTGGTGCGCCTGGCGCAGCAAGCTCCCAGTCCCATGTACCTGTCGTACGAACGGACGCGCGCCCTGCTCGATGATGCCAGGCGAGACCTCGAACGCGCGCGCCGGCTGCACGCCGAGGGCGCCATCTCGCAGCAGGAGCTGGACAAGGCGGACATGGCGGTCCGCGTGCAGGAGGCCGACCTGCGCGACGCGGGCGGGAGCCTCGATCTCGTCGCCTTGCGAAGCGGCGTCCTGACCCGGCTCCTGGTGGAGACGGGCGAGACCGTGGACGCGGGCAAGCCGGTCGCCTGGATCGCCGACACGGACAGCGTCCTGGTGAAATTCGACGCCGGCAGCCGGCAGGCGGCGGCCTTGGCGCGCGGGCAACCGGTGCGGTGGCGCGCACCAGACGGGAGCGTGCGCGAGGGCAAGCTCGTCTCTCTCGAGTTGTCGGCCGACCCGGTCACGCACCTGCGCAGGGGCGAGGCTGGGTTCGGCAACGCCGACGGCGCGCTGGTGCCGGGGCTGTTGGTCGATCTCCAGGTGCGCACGGGGCGCCGCGCCGCAGCGCTGCTCGTGCCGGCGGCCGCCCTCGTCGCGACCGCGGGCGGCGGGACGGAGCTCTTCGTGGCCGAGCCGGACCGTTCCGGCGGCTTCGTGGCCCGTCGTCGCGCGGTGCGGGCGGGCCTGGCGGCCACGGACACCGTCGAGGTCCTCGCCGGCCTGGCGGAGGGGGACCTCGTCGTGCTGCACGGCCAGAGCCGGCTCGCCGAGGGCGAGCGCGTGAACGTGCTCGCCGCCGACGGGCGCCCGGTCGCCGGAGGGGGCGCGCGATGAATCTCCTGCGGATCTTCGTGCGGCGGCCGGTGCTGACCACCATGATGCTGGCGGTCTTCCTGGTGCTGGGTGTGCGCGCCTACCAGTTCCTGATCGTGGAGCTGTTTCCCCGCATCGATTTTCCGGTAGTCGTGATCAGCACCGTCTATCCCGGCGCCGCCCCGGGCGAGGTCGAGAGCCAGGTCACGAAGAAGATGGAGGACCAGTGCTCGACCATCGCCGACGTGGAGGAGCTCCGGTCGTACTCCCGCGAGAGTCTGTCCCAGGTCGTCGTGCAGTTCGAGCTCGAGACCGACGTGGACCTCGACGCCATCGAGGTCAAGGACAAGGTGGACCAGATCCGCTCCGAACTCCCCGACGACGCCGAGCTGCCGGTGATCGCCAAGTTCGATTTCTCCGCCGTGCCGGTCATGGATCTGGTGGTCTCGGCGCCGCAGACGCCCGAGACGATTTATCGGCTCGCGGACCAGGTGATCCGCGAGCGGCTGACCCGCGTGTCGGGTGTGGCGGACGTGGCGATCGTCGGCCAGCGCGAGCGCGAGATCCACGTCGAGGTCGCGCCCGAGCGGCTGCGCGCGCACGGGCTGGGCCTGCTCGACGTCGTGGCAACCGTCGCGGCGCAGAACCGCAACGTGCCGGCCGGTCACATCACGCGCGGCGCGGGCGAGACCACGCTGCGCCTGCTGGGAGAGGTCGCGAGCCCGGCCGAGATCGCCGACTTCCCGCTGACGCTCCCCGGCGGCGGCGCCATTCCGCTGTCCGAGGTCGCCGAGATCCGCGACACCACGGCGGAGGTCCGCGACGAGTCCGCCTGGAACGGACAGCCCGTGGTCACGCTGTCCGTCCAGAAGCGCTCCGACGCCAACACCGTGGCGGTCGCCCGGGACGTGCGCGCGGCCGTGGCAGAACTGGCGGCCGCGCTGCCGCCCGGTTGGCGCGTGGAGGTGGCGCGCGACAACTCCAGCTTCGTGCGCGACGCGGTCAACGACGTGATGTCCAACATCGGGCTGGGCATCCTGCTCACGGCGCTGTTGCTGCTGCTCTTCCTGCACGACTGGCGGCAGACGATGATCGCGGCCGTCTCCATGCCCGCCTCGATCGTTTGCACTTTTTTGCTGATCCAAGGGGCCGGCTTCTCGCTCAACGTGATCTCGCTGATGGCGCTGGGCATCTCGGTCGGCGTGCTCGTGACGAATTCGATCGTCGTCCTCGAGAACATCAGCCGTCACGCGCAGGGAGGGATGGATCCGGTCGAGGCGGCCGAGCGCGGCTCGGCCGAAGTCGCGGTCGCGGTGATCGCCTCGACGCTCACGAACGTGGTCGTGTTCACGCCGATCGCTTTCATGAGCGGCATCATCGGCCGGTTGTTCCTGCAGTTCGGCCTGACCGTGGTTTTCGCGACCCTGTTTTCGCTGGTGATCAGCTTCACCATGGTGCCGATGCTCGCGGCACGCTTGTTGCGGCCCGGGCGCGGCGTGGGGCACGGACCGGGGGCCGTCGCGCGCGCGGCGCGGGCCTGGGACGCGGGCTATGCCCGCTTCGAAGCCGCTTACCGGCGGCTGCTCGCACGAGCGCTGGCGCGGCGGGGCCGGGTGCTGGCCGGGACGACGGTCCTGCTGATCGGCGCGATGCTGCTGTTCGGGCTCATCGGAGGGGAGTTCATTCCGCTGATCGACGAGGGCGTGGTCTCGGTGGGAATCGAACTGCCGCCAGGCACCAGCCTGCAACGGACCCGGGAGGTGGCCGATCGCGTGGCGGCCATCGCGCGGACCGAGCGCGAGGTCCGCGACGTGCTGGTCAAGGTGGGCGGCGAGAGCCGTGGCGTGGAGGACGCTCAGGTCGTCATGTTGCTCGTGGACGCGGACGAACGGGACCGCGGGGTGCTGGAGTTCATGAACGACTTGCGCCCACGGCTCGCCTTCCTGCCGGACGCGCGCATCGTGGTGGCGCCCCAGGGCGAGGGCGGGCACGAGGAGGCCGATCTCACGCTCGAAGTGCTCGGTCCCGATCGCGCGACGCTCGCGCCGGTGGCGGCGGACGTGCTGGCTGTCGTGCGCGGAATTCCAGGACTGGTCGAGGTGCGGTCCAGTGACGAGCCGGGCAAGCCGGAGATCACCGTGCGGCCCTTGCGCCGCCAGCTGGCGGCGCGAGGGACGGCGCCCGCCGCGCTCGGTGCCGAGCTGAGGGCCGGTTTCGAGGGCGAGCGGGCCGGTGTGTACCGCGAGGCGGGCGAAGAGTACGACGTCGTCGTGAAGTACGCGTCGCGCGATCGCGGCGATCCGGGCGCCCTGCCCGACGTGCCCGTGGCCACGTCCGCCGGTCCCGTGCCGCTCGACGACGTGGCCAGGCTCGAGCGCCGGCCCGGCGACGCCGAGATCCTCCGGCTGGACAAGCAACGGCTGGTCGAGATCACGGCGAACATCGCCCAGGGCAATCTGAGCGAGAAGCGGAAACTGATCGACGCCCAACTCGACGATCTCGACGTCCCCGCCGGCTGCACGGTCCGCTACGGCGGCGAGGCCAAGTACCAGGACGAGTCGTTCCGCTCCCTGTTCGAGGCGATGTTCCTGGCGGTCGTGCTGACATACATCGTGCTGGCCGCGATCTTGGAGAGTTTCATCCATCCCCTGACGATCATGTTCACCCTGCCTCTCGGGCTGATCGGGGCGTCGGCGGGGCTGTTCGTGACCGGCCAGACGGTGAACATCTTCTCGCTGATGGCCCTGGTCATGCTCATCGGCATCGTGGTCAACAACGCCATCCTGCAGCTGGATTACGCGGCGCAACTGCGCCGCGAGGGCCGGCCGCCGCGCGAAGCGCTGACCGAGGCCTGCGTCTCGCGGCTGCGCCCGATCATGATGGCCAACCTGGCGATCGCCGTCGGCATGTTGCCGCAGGCGCTCGGGGGCGCCGGCGCCGAGTTCAGGACGGCCATGGCGGTGGTGTCGATCGGCGGCGTGCTCGGTTCGACGGTGTTCACGTTGTTCGTGATCCCCGTCGTCTACACGCTGATGGACCGGTTCACGACGGAGGGTCGGCGCCAGCGGCAGGTCCGGGCCTGAGAGGCCGGTCGCCACGGCCGGCGGTGTCAAGGTAAGGGCCCGTCCTGGCACTCCGGCCAAGACGGGCCCCGCGCACCCAGGAGAATCTCGGCGCTGCCTCCTGGCGACCGCGCCCCGCTGGCGGAGCGCGACCTGGATCATTAAATACGATTTTCCGCGCGACGTGCAAGAACTTCGTTGTACGCTCCCGGCGTTTTCGTGACGCCAACTCCGCCGGGAGGTGCCGGTCCTGATCGAGCTCGTCGCGGCCTCGCTGCTCTGGGCCTTCTCGTTCGGCCTGATCAAGCGCCATCTCGCCGACGCCGACCCCTTCGCCGTGGCGGCCGCGCGCCTGGCCATCTCGCTGCTGGCGTTCCTGCCGTGGCTGCGTCGCGCGCGCCTGCCGCGCGGCCTGCGCCGCCGCGGCATGGCGTGGGGCGCGCTGCAGTTCGGCGCCATGTATGCGCTTTACCTCGCCGCCTACCGCGATCTGCCGGCCTACGGCGTGGCCCTGTTCACGGTCACCACACCCCTGTTCGTCGCGGCGCTGGAGGACGCGCGCGCGCGGCGGGCGAGCGCGCGACACGCGGCGGCCGCCTTGCTCGCGGTGGCGGGAGCGGCGACGGTGTTCTGGCGCGACCCGGCCGCGGGGCCGGCCTGGTGGAGGGGCGCGTTGCTGGTGCAGGCCTCGAACCTGTGCTTCGCGGCCGGGACCGTGGCGTTTCGCGCGCTGGCGGCGCCCGGCGCGTCTGCCGGCGTCGCGGCGGGTCTCACCGCCTGGATGTACCTCGGGGCGGTGCTGCTGACGGGACCGCTCGCGTTGGTCGGAGCCGGGGGAGGCCGTCTCGACCTGGACGCGGCCGGCTGGGGCGTGCTTGCCTACCTCGGCCTGGTGCCGACCGCGCTGGGCTTCTTCCTCTGGAACCGCGGCGCCACGCGGGCGCCGGCCGGCCTGGTCGCCGCGGCCAACAACCTGAAGGTGCCGCTCGGGGTGGCGATCTCCTGGCTCGTCTTCGGCGAACGGGCCGATCCGCTGCGGGCCGCGGCCGGGGGCGCGGTCATCGTCCTGGCGCTCGCCGTCGCGCGGGAAAAGACCGCGACGCGAGGCTTCGGCCGCCGTGCGGCCGGCGCTTGACGTGCTTCGCCCCGCCTATTCCATGTTCAGGACTTTCGCCAGAAATGCGTACTCGTCGGCGGCCTCCGCGATCTGCTTGGTCGTGGGTTTGCCCGCCCCGTGCCCGGCCCTGGTCTCGACCCGAATGAGCACGGGGTTGTCGCACGCCTGAACGGCCTGCAGGCGGGCGGCGAACTTGAAGCTGTGGCCCGGCACGACGCGGTCGTCGTGATCGGCGGTCGTGACCAGGGTCGGGGGGTAGCAGGTTCCCGGCTTGAGGTTGTGGTACGGAGAATAGGCGTAAAGGGTCCGGAACTGGACCGGGTCTCCGGAATCGCCGTAGTCCGAAACCCAGGCCCAGCCGATGGTGAACCGGTGGAAGCGCAGCATATCCATGACCCCGACGGCCGGTAGGGCGGCGCCGAAGAGATCGGGTCGCTGCGCCAGGCAGGCGCCGACGAGCAGGCCGCCGTTCGAGCCGCCCGAGATGGCGAGCTTGGCGGGCGATGTGTAGCCGCCGGCGATGAGCCACTCGGCCGCCGCGATGAAGTCGTCGAAAACGTTCTGCTTCCGGTCGAGCATGCCTGCTTCATGCCACTCCTCGCCGAACTCGCCACCCCCGCGCAGGTTGGGCATGGCGAACACGCCTCCCAATTCGAGCCAGGCCAGGTTCGCGGCGGAGAAGTACGGAGTCATGGCAATGCTGAAACCGCCGTACCCGTGGAGCAGCGTCGGGTTCGCGCCGTCGAGGGCCAGATCCCTGCGGTGCACGAGGAACATGGGGATGCGGGTTCCGTCCCGACTCGTGTAGAAGACCTGCCTCGTCTCGTACGCGTCGAAATCGAAATCGAACTCCGGGGCGCGCAGCAACGAGCTGGCGCCGGCGGCGAGGTCGAGGCGGTGGATCTCGGTCGGCGTGAGGAATGACGTGAAGGCGAAGAATGTCTCCGTGTCGTCGGAGTGCCCGGCGAAGCCGCTGGCGCTGCCCAAGCCAGGCAGCGGCACTTCGCCCAGCGGCGTGCCGTCGAGAGCGTAACGTCGCACGATGCTGTGCGCGTCCTGCAAGCACAGCGCCACGAACTGCCGGTTCAAGACCGTCACGCTCTGCAGCACGTCGCGGCCCTGCGGAATGATCTCGCGCCAGTGCTCGCGCGCCGGATTGGCGGTGTCGACGGCGACGAGGCGGCCGCGGGGCGCGTCGAGATCGGTTTTGAACCAGAAGACTTGACCGTCGTTGCCCGTGAAGACGTAACCGGCGTCGAAATCGTGCAGAAGCTCGACCACCCGTCCCCGCTCATCCTGCAGGTCGCGGTAGAAGACGCGATTGCGGCGGTCGGTTCCCTGCCAGACGTTCAGGATCAACCAGCGTCCGTCGTCGCTCACCTTCGCTTCGAATCCCCATTCCTTGTGATCGGGTCGCTCGTAGACCAGCACGTCCTCCGCCTGCGGCGTGCCGACGCGGTGGTAGTAGACCCTCTGGAAGTCATTCACGCCCTCGAAGACCTCGCCTGCGCGCGGCTCGTCGTAGCGGCTGTAGTAGAAGCCGGCGTTGTCGGCAGACCACGCTGCCTCCGAGAACTTGGACCAGCGCACCGCGTCCGGAAGGTCCTCCGCCGTGCGCACGTCGCGCACGCGCCAGGTCTGCCAATCCGAGCCGCTCTCGCTGGCCGACCAGGCGAGCCAGCGACCGTCGCGGCTGACGGCCAGGCTGGAGAGCGCGACCGAGCCGTCCACGGACAGCGTGTTGGGGTCCAGCAGCACGCGCGGCGCCGATTCGAGGCTCTCTTGCGTGTAGAGCACCGATTGGTTCTGCAGGCCGTCGTTCCTGGTGAAGAAGTACCGTCCGCCCTCGCAGAACAGCGGTCCTTCGCGAGGGTAGTCCCAAAGCGCGGTGAGGCGCGCGACGAGCCGCGCGCGGGCCGGGATGTCCTTGAGGAAACCGAACGTGACGCGGTTCTCGGCCTCGACCCAGGCCTTCGTGTCGGGGGAATCCAGGTCCTCAAGCCAGCGGTACGGATCGGCGACCGGTGTGCCGTGGTAATCGTCGATCTGCTCGACCGTGCGGGTCTGGGGGTATGCAAGACGAGCCGTTGGTCTCCTTTCGTCTGCCGGAGCCGCGAAAGCGGCAGTGGAGACGAGGGTCAGCGCGACGGCGGCGAGCCTCGGCGCCGCGCCGCGTCTGGTCCGTGATTCAAACACTCCTGCCTCCTCGTCGTCGGTAGCGGGATGGTCTTTGACGCGGGGCGCCCGCGTAGAGGCGGCTGCCTCGATACTCCTGCAGAAGATGATCGGCGACGACCTTGATTACGGCCGCGGCGGGCACGGCCAGCACGAGTCCGAACAGCCCGAAGAGCTTTCCTCCGGCCAACACGGCAAAGAGGATCGCCGCGGGATGGACCCCGATGCGGTCGCCCATGACGCGCGGCGTGATCAGGTTGTCCCCCACCGTTTGCACGATCACGAACCAAGCCAGAGCCAGCAACGGGTGCAGGAAGTCGCGAAATTCCAGCAGCGCGGCCAACAGCGAGAGGGTGACGCCCACGGCGGACCCCAGCCAGGGTATGAAAGTGATCGCTCCAGAAAGCAGGCCGATCGGAACGGCGAGGTCCACGCCGATCGCCAGCAGGCCCGCCGACAGCGCGACGGCGACGTAGAGCATGATCAGAAGCTGTCCGCGCAGGAAGCTGCTGAGCACGAGATCGCAGCGGCCCAGCAGTTGGTTGACGGTCTTCTCGTGTCGTCGTGGCACCAGCGCCAAGAGATGCGCGCGCAGGCGATCCCAATCGGCCAGCAGGTAGCCGAAGATCACGAAGGTCAGCAGCAGGCCGCCCAGGAAGCTGGCCACCGCCATGCCCCCGCGTGTCAGCCGTCCCAGGAGCGCCTCGACGAACCCGGTCAGTTCCCCGAGGTTCTGGGTCAGCCGCTCGCCGACGACCGTCGTCCAGTCCCTGCCGCCCGTGGCGTGGAGGAATCGATCGCGCAGCCAGGGCAGCGCCGTGCCCTCGATCCATGCCGCGATCTCCGGGGTGTGCTCCGCGAACAGCGCGACCTGCTGGTACACGATCGGCGCGAGCACCAGGAAGAAGCCGAGCAGCAGCACGAGGAGCCCGGCCATCACCAGCGCCACGGCCAACGGGCGGCGCACTCTCAGGCGTTGCAGCCGGCCCACGAAGGGATCGCAGATGTACGCGAGGATGCCGGCGATCAGGAAGGGGGTCAGAACCGGGGCCAGGACGCGCAAGAGGAAATAAGCCGCCACGAGCGCGAGCAGCAGGAACAGGCGTTGGATTTCCGTCATTCGCATCGCTCCCTTGTCCGGGCCAGCGGCCCGGCCGCCCGGGCCGGGGCATGATAGTGGAAATCGCCCGCCGTGTCAGCCGGCGGGCGGGCGTCCGCGGCGCGCTCGCGGCTTGCCATGGGCCGCGACAGCGGGCATGCTGGGGCGGCGGCGTGCCACGCGGCCTGCCGCGAACGCCGCCGACGCGCTTGCCGCGCGCGGCGGGCGCAAGGCTGGCGAATCCCAGAGGCGCGCATGGCGAGCGAGCGCATCTTCAACTCCGTCGGGCGCCGCCACCATCGGCGCCGTTACTCGACGCGGGAGTGGCGCGCGGGGGCGGCGTTGTTGCTGGCGCTCGTGCTGATCGTGGCCTGGGTGATCCGGCGCGGCGCGCGTCCCGATCCCGCTCTGCTGCCCCTTCCCGACTCGCTCCTCGCGCGCGCCGGGCCTGCCGGCGACGTGTATCGGCGCCCGCAGCTGTCTTGGGTCGCGGAGCCGGGCCAGGTTCCCAGCGCGGCCCGCAACGTGCCAGGCGCGGCTGGCTCGCCGGAGGCGTCGCCGTGGGCGCCGTTCCCGGCGGGGATCGTGGGCGAGGGCTGGGAAGTCGTCGGCGGGGTCGCGACCTTCGATGCCGAGAACGCCTTCCTCAAGATCGACGGGCGCGACGAGTTCTACCTCGGCTTCGGGCTCCGCTCTCTCCACTGCCTGGCGCTGGCCGGGCCCGCGGGGGCCGCGCTCGAGCTGGAGATGTTCACCCTCGGCACTCCCGCCGACGCCGCGGGCGCCCTGTTGGCGGAAGTCTCGGACGACGCGGCGGTCGTGGCCGTGACCGACGGCTCGCTGCACTACACCACGGTCAACGCCGGTTTCCTGGCGCGCGGCGAGCGCTACTTGCGCGCCATCGGGGCGGATCGCGGCGAGGCCACGCAACGGCGCGTGGCGGCCGTGCTGACGGCGGCTCGATCCGCGCTGCCGGCGGGCGAAGTGCCGTGGGCGTTCGCGCTCTTTGCCGAGAAGCTGGGCATCGAACCGCGCCGGATCGTCTACCATCGGGAAGACGCGTTCGGCCTCGCCTTCGCCCGCGAGGTCTACGCCGCCACGCCGCCGGGTCACGACGGCGAATGGTTCGTCGTGCGAGCCGCCGGACAGCAAGAGGCTCGCGCGCTGGCGGGTCGGTTCCTGGCGGGCTTCGCCGGCCACGGCGAGCCCGCGGCGCCGCTAACTCTGCCCGGATGGCCCGCCGTGCCGGTGGTGCGCGACCGCTGGTTCGGCGCCCTGTCGGCGGTCGTCGTCGCCGCGCCGTACGTCGTGGGAGTGCGCCAGGCGCGCGACGCCGCGGAGGCGCTCGATCTGCTCGCGCGCCTGCTGGCGGCGCTGGACGCGGGCGCGGTGGAGGCGCCCGCGCTGGAAGAGCCCGCCGCCGGGGCGACGCCGGAGCCGATCGCGCCGGCGAACGAGGAGGATTTCGGCCAGCCGCGGGGCGCCGGAGGGGGTGGGCCGTGACCGAACGCGACCACAGGGAGGCGGGCCGCGAGGAGCCGGCGCCCGCCTCGCGCGTGGATCGGCGCGAGTTCCTGCGCCGGGCGGGTTGGAGCGTCGGGCTTTCGGCCGCGGCGGCCTACCTGGCGTTGGCGCCAGAGCGGTGGCCGCTGTCGCGGCGCGATTTCGACGGCGCGCGCGCGGCGGCGGACCGGCCGCTCAAGCGGCTGCCGGTCGGAGGTTACGCGGTCGACGCGGCGCCGGGCGCCGCCGCGCTCGGCATCGCCAGAGGCGAGAACTGGCGAGCGATGATCCGAGCCGCCGTGGACGCCATCGGCGGCCTCGATCATTTCGTCAGGCCGGGCGACGTCGTGGTGATCAAGCCGAACGCCGCGTTCGGACGGGCACCGGCGCTCGGCGCCACGACCAACCCGGAGGTGCTGGCCGCGCTCGTCGCGCTGCTGCGCGAGGCGGGGGCGCGCGAGATCAGGGTCGCGGACAACCCGATCGAATCGCCCCGCGCCTGCTTCGAAAGGAGCGGCCTGGCCGCCGCCGCCGTCGCGAGCGGCGCGCGCCTGATGGTGCCCGGTCCGCGTAGCTTCGTGGAATTGGAGACGCCAGGCGCGGCGCTCATCCCACGTTGGCCGGTCTTCTGGGAACCGTTGCGCGGCGCCGACAAGGTGATCGGGCTGGCCCCCGTGAAGGACCACAACCTGGCGGGCGCCTCGCTGTCGGCCAAGAACTGGTACGGTCTGCTGGGCGGTCGCCGCAACCAGTTCCACCAGGACATCCACACGATCATCGCCGATCTCGTCCAGATGATGCGCCCCACGTTCGTGCTGCTCGACGGGAGCCGCGTGCTGCGGCGCAACGGCCCCACCGGCGGCAACCTCGATGATGTCGAGAGCGGTCGGACGATCGTCGCCTCACGGGACGCGCTCGCGGCGGACGCCTGGGCATGGACGGAACTGCTCGGACGAGCCACGCCGCCTCCCGCTTACCTGGAACTCGCCCGCGCGCGCGGCCTGGGTGACCCGGACTGGCGCGGCCGGCCGTGGCGGGAGGTTCAGGTGGGATGAGGGCGGGCGCTGTTTTTCGCGAAGGCTCCGCATTGCCGCGTCTGTTGCGCCTGACCAACGTTCGCATCATCAGCCAGACGGTTTTCGGACTGCTCTTCGTCTTTCTGTTCGGGGTCACGTGGCTGGGGCGGCTGGGCGGCTACCCGATCTCGCTCTTTCTCGAACTCGATCCCCTCGTGTCGGTCGCGACCGCTCTCTCCACCGGCACCGTCTACCGGAATCTGGCGTGGGGCCTGTGGGTGCTGATCCCGACGCTCTTCCTCGGGCGGGCCTTCTGCGGCTGGGTGTGTCCCTTCGGCTCGCTGCACCACTTCTGGGGCTGGCTCTTCGACACCCGCCGTTTTCACGACGACGTGTCGGTCAACCGCTACCGCACCTGGTACCGTCTCAAGTACATCCTGCTGGTGGCCCTGCTCTGCGCGGCGGCGCTCGGCGCGCTGCAGACAGGCCTGATCGACCCGCTCGCCCTGCTGGCGCGCTCGACGGCCGCGGCCGTCGCTCCAGCCTGGGACGCGCTCGTCACGGCGCTGGGCGAGGCGTTCGCGGCGCGCGGCTGGCCGTCGGCATGGACGCAGATGGTCGCTTTCAAGCCCGGCGTCGAGCAGTTGCGCGAGCAGCAGGGCGCCTGGCTGGTCGGCGCGATCCTGCTGGCCCTGGTCGGCCTCAACCTCGTCGTGCCCCGGTTCTTCTGCCGGGCCCTGTGCCCGCTGGGCGCGCTGCTCGGCGTGCTGTCGCGTTTTTCGCTGCTGCGCATCGACCGCGACCTCGGCCGCTGCACCGACTGCAACTTCTGCCTGCGCCATTGCCCCGGCGCCTGCGATCCTCAAGGGGCGCTGCGCAGGAGCGAGTGCTTCGTCTGCTTCAACTGTCTCGACGATTGTCCGGAGGAAGCGCTGGCCTTTCGTTTTCTGCCCGGGGCGCCGCGCGTGTCGGCCCCCTTCGGGGCGCCCGCGGGCACGCCCGGGGTCGTCCGCAGCCAGGTGGCCGGCGGCGAGGTGGTCTGGCCGGACCTGGGACGGCGGCGTCTGCTGCTGGCGGGTCTGACCGGCCTGCTGGCGGCCCCTCTGCTGCGGCTGTCCGGATCCGTCAACGACCGCGTCTTCTCGCCGCGGGCCATCCGGCCGCCGGGTTCGCTCGCGGAACCGCAGTTCCTGGCGCGATGCATCAAGTGCGGCCAGTGCGCCTCCGTCTGCCCCACCAACGTGATCCAGCCGGCCGGCCTGGCCGAAGCCGGGATCGAGGGTCTGTGGGCGCCGGTTCTGAACATGCGCGCGGGCTACTGCCAGCTCGACTGCGTCCTGTGCGGACAGGTCTGCCCGACCGGAGCGATCGCGGCGCTCACCCCGGCGCGCAAGCGCGGCCTCGGCCCGCACGCCGCGGACGGGCCGGTCCGCGTCGGCACCGCCTTCCTCGCGCAGGGGCGCTGCCTGCCATGGTCGATGGAGACGCCCTGTGTCGTGTGCCAAGAGGTCTGTCCGACCTCGCCCAAGGCGATCGGCGTTTACGACGAGCAGATCCGCCGCTGGGACCATGCTGTGGTGGTGGTGAACAAGCCCTACGTGAGACCCGAGCTGTGCATCGGCTGCGGCATCTGCGAATATTCCTGCCCCGTCGCTGGAGGCCCGGCCATCTACGTGCAGGCGACGGGCGAGACCCGCAGTCGGGCGCGCTCCCTCCTGCTGGGGTTGGAAACCGGCCGGGGCAAGACAGCGTAGTCAATCGGCGTTCGGACGAGGGCGCGTCACGGCCGGGAGGCCAGCCTGGGAGGTCGCGATGAGCGAGCAGGACCGCGGCATCCGCCGCAGAACCGTCTTGAAGGGGATCGGCCTGGCGGGCCTCGCCGCCGCGATCGGGCCCGCGCTGCCGCCTCTCGTGCGGCCGTTGCTCGGCGAAGAGATCACCGCGCGCGTTCCCCGCCGCGTCCTGGGACGCACGGGAGCGACGGTGCCCATCTTGAATTTCGGAGCCTGCCGTCTCGACGCCAAATTCGATCCGAAGATCCCGGAGGCGCTCGGCCTGGGCATCGACTACTTCGACACGGCATACGTCTACAGCAACGGATCGCACGAGGAGCTGCTGGGCGCCAACCTCAAAGCGCTGTCCGAGCGCCTGCCGGAGGCGCAGCGGTCGAAGATCTGGATCACGACCAAGGCCAACGATGTCTCGGAGAACCCGGCCGAGCTCAGGCGCCAGCTCGAAACCAGCCTCCAACGCCTGCAGACCGATTACGTGGATCTCTTCTTCCTGCATGGGTTGGAGCGGGTGGAGCAGCTGTCGGAGGCCGCGTGGCAAGAGGCCCAGGCGCTGCGCAAGGAGGGGAAGTTTCGCTTCTTCGGCTTCTCGTCCTGCTTCGCCGCCAGCCCGGCGCTGCTGGAGCGCGCCGCGCAGGTGGGCTGGGTCGACGCCGCGATGGTCGGCTACAACTTCAAGATGCTGCCGCCCGAGGATGACGAGGGGAAACCGATCGAACTCAAGGGCGAGGAGAAGGCGGCGTTCGAGCGACGGGCGCTCACCTGGGGCGACGAAATGCAGCGCGCGCTCGACACGGCGCACAAGGCCGGCATCGGTCTGATCGCCATGAAGACCCAGCGCTCGGTGATCTCTTTCGGCGAGCGCGCCGCGAAGTGGGAGGACGACAAGTACTCCAAGCACCAGGCGGTGCTCAAGGCGGTGTGGGAGGATGAGCGGATCGCGACGATCTGCAGCTCCATGCGCACACTGGACGCCCTGCGCGAGAATGCGGCGGCGGCGTGTGACCGGCGCCGGCTGGGCGCGGCCCAGTGGGAAGCGCTCGAGAGACACGCGCGGGCGTGCCACGGGCAGGTCTGCGACCGCTGCGACCATATCTGCGGCGCCCACCTTCCCCCCGACATGAAAGTGGGCCAGGTCCTGCGCTGCCTGATGTACCACGACGCGTACGGCGACCCGGAACTGGCGCGGGCCGAATTCGCCACGCTGCCGCGTCGCGCCTGGGACGCCTGGGGCGTGGACTTCACGGCGGCGTCCCGCTGCTGCCCCAACGGAGTGGACATCGGCCGCTGGATGCGGCGCGCCGGCCAGGTGCTGGCCTGTTGAGCGGGTCGCCGCTTGGCGCGCCCCGGCCCCTCTGCTACCTTGACGCGGCATGAGGGCCGAGTCGTTGCGCATTCTCTACGAGGACAATCATCTGCTCGCGGTGGACAAGCCCGCGGGCCTGCTCGCGCAAGGCGACCGCACCGGCGACGCCACCGTGGCCGATTGGGCCGCCGCCTATCTCAAGGAGCGCTACGCCAAGCCCGGCAACGTCTACATCGGGCTGGTGCACCGTCTCGACCGGCCGGTGTCGGGCGTGCTGCTGCTGGCGCGGACCTCGAAGGCGGCCCGGCGGCTCAGCGAGCAATTTCGCGCCGGCCAGGTGCACAAGACCTATCTGGCCGTCGTCGAGGGGGAAGTGGCGTCCGCGGGAGCGGAGGAGAGGGCGTGGCTGGGCCGCGCGGCCGACGGCGGCGGACGCACGCCGGCCGCGACCGCGTTCTTCCCCGGCGCGCGCGAAGCCGTCCTGACGTGGCGGGTCCGTGAACGGGCGCGCGGGGCGACCCTGCTGGAAGTGGAGCCGGTCACGGGGCGGAGGCATCAGATCCGAACCCAATTGGCCCTGCTGGGGCATCCGGTGGCCGGCGATCTCAAGTACGGCGCGCGCGGCGGGGCGGGGCGGTCGATCGCTCTGCACGCCTGGCGGCTGGTCGTGAACCACCCGATCGGCGGGGCGCCGCTGCGGCTCGAGGCGCCGCCGCCGCCGGACTGGCCCTGGCCGCCGCGGGCCGGGGCATGATCTGGGGCGACCGGGGCCGGCACGCCGGCGCCCGGGGCGGTATCGCGCCGCGGAAAGGACACGTCATGTCGACTTTGGCGTCACGGGCACTGGGCGTCGCGTTGCTGCTCGCTCTCTGCGCGGGCTGGTCGGCCGCGCCGGCGCGGGCCGCCGCCGCGCCGCAGGAAAGCATCCAGTGGCTCACGTTCGAGCAGGGGCTGGCGCGCGCTCGGGAGACCGGCCGGCCGATCCTGGTCAGCTTCTGGGCCGACTGGTGCAAGTTCTGCACGAAAATGAAGGCGGAGACCTACGTCGATCCCGAGGTGATCGCCGCCGTGAACGCTGGCTTCGTGGCCGTTTCGGTGGACACGCAGGCGGATCAGCGGCGCGCGCGGGAATTCTTCGTGCGCGGCCTGCCGACCATCTGGTTCCTGGAATCCGACGGCACCACGAAGATCACGAACCTGCCGGGCTACGTGGACGCGCCGACGTTCGTGCAGATCCTGCGTTACCTCAGCACGCGCAGCTTCGAGACCATGGATTTCAAGAGCTTCGTGGACAAGGGGGCGTGAGCCGTCGGGCTCCGTCATGATCGAAGTCGACGTCACCGTCATCGGAGGCGGGATCATCGGCTGCGCCGTCGCGGCGGAAGCGGCCCGCAGCCGGCGCGAGGTCGTGCTGCTGGAGAAGGAGCCGCGCCTGGGCGGCGGCATCACGTCGCGCAACAGCGAGGTGGCGCATGCCGGCCTTTACTACCGGCCGGGCTCGCTCAAGGCGCGCAGCTGCGTGCGGGGCAGGCGGCTGCTGAAGGAATTCTGCGCGCGAGCCGGGGTCGACTACCGCGAGACAGGCAAGCTGATCGTGGCCACGACCGCCCAGGAAGAACCAGAGCTGGCGCGGCTGTTCGCCCTTGGCCATGAGAACGGCGTCGAAGACCTCGCCCTGCTCGGCGGCCAGGCGGTCGCCGCGCTGGAGCCGGCGGTCAGGGCCACGGCGGCGCTGCACTCCCCGCGCACGGGGGTGCTCGACGCCGAAGGCGCGGCGAAAGCGTACGGCCGGCTCGCCGGCGAGCGCGGCGCGCAGATCCTGACCGAGGCCGAGGTCACGGGGCTCGCGCCCGAACGCGGAGGTTGGCGAGTCGCCGTGCGCAGAGGGTCCGAGAATTGGTCGCACCGTAGCCGCTGCGTGGTGAACGCGGCCGGGCTGCACGGCGACGACATCGCCGCGCTGGCGGGGATCGACGTGGACGCCGCCCGGCTGAGGCTGCGCTGGAGCCGCGGCAACTATTTCGACGTCGACGCTCGGCATGGCGGGCGCGTCACGCGTTTGGTCTATCCGGTGCCGCCGGCGGACGGCTCGAGCCTGGGCGTGCACCTCTGTCTGGACCGGACTGGTCAGTTGAGACTGGGCCCCGACGTGGAGGAGCTGCCGGAGCGGCGCGAGGATTATCGCGTGGACCCGTCGCGTCGCGCCGCCTTCTTCGCGGGGGCGAGCCGGTTCCTGCCGTTTCTAACGCTGGCCGACCTGACGCCGGCCATGGCCGGCATCCGGCCCCGCCTGGCGCGGGCCGGCGAGGAGGTCGCCGATTTCTACGTCCAGCGCGAAGAGGGCGACCAAGCCGGCCTCATCAACCTGATCGGCATCGAATCGCCCGGCCTGACCGCCGCGCCCGCCCTCGCCGAGCTGGTGGGCCAGCTGCTGGTGGCGACATGACGGCGCAGCTGCCAGCGACGGAGATCGTGCTGGCGCTGACGCTGGCGCTGACGGCGTGGGCGGTCGTCCTCGCGGTTCGGCAGGCGCGCGCGCGGGGCCCGCGCCTGCTGAAGGACACCGGTCGGCACTACCGCCGCTGCTACGAGCGTCGCAGCTTCCTGAAGCTGGGTGGAGCGTTGCTTCTGGCCGGCGTGCTCGCCCACACGGGCGCCGACGAGGCGGTCGATGCTGCGCACAGCCGTCGCGTGCGCGGCGCCGTCAGCGATCGGCTCGCGGCGTGGCTCAAGCCCTTCGGGGAACGCCTCTGGTTCCTGACGTGGGGGCTGCTGGCCGCCGTCGACGCGGGGCACGGCAGCAGTCGGCTCACGCGTTGGGGGCGGCGCAACTGGGAAGCGATGCTGACCGGGCTGCCGTTGTTGTGGGTGTTGCAGTACGGCCTGGGGGCCGCGCGCCCGACCGACGCCGCCAACACGCGCGGCGCCCGGTGGAACGCGCCCCTGCGCGACGACAATTCCGCGGCGGGGCACGCCTTCATGGCCGCCGTCCCCTGGCTCACGGCGGCGCGCGCCACTCGGCGCGCACTGCCGCGGGCCGCCGCGTACGCGGGCTCGTTGCTGACGGGCTGGTCGCGGCTCAACGACCGCAAGCACTACCTGTCCCAGGTCTGGCTCGGCTGGTTCGCGGCCTGGACGGCGGTCGTCGCGGTGACGGGGGCCGACGCGCCGCCTCCCGCGGCGGCCTCAACCGCAGGCGCGGGCGCCAGCGGCGGTGGCGGCGAGCAGGCGGCCGTCAGCGAACCAACGTCATCCGACCCGCCCCCGTGCCGTCGGTGGTGATCACTCGGTAGAGATACGTGCCGGAAGGCAAGGGCCTGCCGTCGGCGCCCCGGGCGTCCCACGCCAAGGTGGCCTCTCCGGGCTCCACGGTGGCCTGCCGCTCGCCGACCGAACGACCCGCCAGATCGTAGACCGTCAGACGCACCGCTCCCCCTCGGAAGGTCGAAAAGCGGATGCTCGTGAGCGGATTGAAGGGATTGGGGGCGTTGCCTGCGAGGATGAAGGGATCGGCCAGCGGAACCGGCGTCAGATCGGGCTCGTCCATGGCCCAAGCCTGGCCGTTCACCGTGTAGTCGCCGTAACCGTCGCTCGCGATCACGATGTGCCCGTTCACCACGGTCAGCTGGTTCGCGGGGAGCGTGCCGCCGTCGCCCGGCTCGGTCTGGTAGACGAACGCGCCGGCGAACGCCAGCCGGTCGAGGGTGATCTGGGCCGGGTGGCCGTAGCTGTTGTTGCCCACCGAGATGATCGCGACCTCCGGTTGCACCGTGGCCAGGAATGTGGCGTTGCTCGCCGAATACGAGCCATGGTGGCTGACGCGGTAGACCTCGATGTCGCCCAGGCGCGGCCCGACGCTGATCTCGATGTTGTTGTAATAGGAATCGGTGATGCCGCTCAGATCGCCGGCCTGGAAGAAGTCGAAATCGCCGGACTGCACGTGCAGGCCGACGCAGAAGTCGTTTTCGTCGTTGGCGCCGTCGGTGAACGGCGGCGCCAGCAGCCCGTTGCCGTTGAGGGCGACGACCGTGGCGGTCACGCCGTCGCCCAGGTCGATGACTTGCAGGTCGGTGAGCGTGATCCGCTTGGCCGCGACCAGGGTCGCGTACGTGGTGTACGTGGCCGTCGTGTAACTCCAGCCGCGATCGTAGACCGCGTCCAGCACGGGCCCCTTGGCGTTCCAGACCTCGTCGATGCCCCCGAGGTGGTCGGCGTGGTAGTGGCTCGCGACGATGTAGTTCAACTGTCCGATCCCGAGCGCGTTGAGGTAGGGCACGACGACATTCGTGCCCTTGTAGTTGTCGCCGCCGTCGAAGAGCAGGGTCTTGCCGCTCGACGACACGATCAGGCTGGCGTCTCCCTGGCCGACGTCGAGGCAGTGGATCGTGACCGCCGCCGGGGCCGGACCTGCGGCCAAAACCAACGCGCCAAGCGCAAGGCTGAAACCGGCGAGCCTTCGGCTCGCGTACGCGAGGAGGGAGGGCATGTCCTGGCCGCCTGTTCCGATAAAAGAGTTTGTTTATCCGGCATCTCGACCGTCATGGTTAGTATAACATGCGCGCTGGCGCCAGAAAAAAGGGGCCGGCCCCCATGGGCCGGCCTCGGCGCGACGCGAGGGGACCGGCGGTCAGCCGCCGACCCCCGTCTTGCTCTTCAGCCAGGCCGTGGTGACGGACTTCGGCCGCTCGATCGGCGTGCCGATGGCCCGGTTGACGACGAGCTGGGAGCACATGCCCATGGCCCGCGAGACCGAGAACAGCACGGTGTAGTACGACTGCTCGATCAGGCCATAGTGGTAGAGCAGGGCGCCGGAGGCGGCGTCGACGTTCGGCCACGGGTCCTTCGCCTTGCCCTGTTCCTTGAGCACGCCCGGGACGATGCGGAAGACCTGGTCGACCAGCCGCATGACCGGGTCGTCGGGGAAGTGCTTCATCCCGAACTCATGGAACGCGTCGAAGCGCGGATCGGTGATCCGCAGCACGGCGTGGCCGTAGCCCGGGATGACCTTGCCCGAGTTGAGCGTGTCCCAGGCGAACTTGCGCAGCTGCTCGTCGGACAGCTGGCCGCCGAATTTCTCGTTCACCTCGAGGGTCCAGCTCAGGCACTCCTGATTGGCCAGGCCGTGCAACGGACCGGCCAAGCCGTTCAGGCCGGCGGAGACGGCGTAATAGGCGTCCGAGAGTGCCGATCCCACGCAGTGGCACGTGTGAGCCGAGACGTTGCCCCCCTCGTGGTCGCAGTGCAGCACGAGGTAGAGGCGCATCAGGTCGGCGAACTCGCCTTTGGGGTCCTTGATGCCGAGCATGCGCGCGTAGTTGCCCGCCCAGTCCAGGCCCTTCTTCGCCGCGATGCGCGGTCCCTTCTTGAACCTCATGCGGTAGATGCCCGCCGCGATGGCCGGCAGCTTCGCCAGCATGTCGAGCGAGTCCTCGAGCATCGGATCCCAGTACTCGTCCTTGCGCATGCCCGCGTCGTACGCCTTCTGGAATTTCGACTCGCGTTGCATGCAGAGGATGGCGGTGTCGAACATGCACATCGGATGGCTCTTGGGCGGCATCGCCTCGAGCACCTTCCAGACGTACGCCGGCACCTTGGCGCGCGCGGCGAGATCTTCCTGCAGGGCCTCCAGCGACTTGCGGTCGGGGAGCTCGCCCGTGCACAGCAGAAAGAAGATCTCCTCGGGCAACTTGTTCTTCAACTGGGCGATGGGGATTCCCCGCACGATCAGGCCGTGCTCCGGCGGCACCTCGGACGTGTCGCACACCATGGATTTCACGCCCCGCGCCCCGCCGTAGGCCTGGGACACGGTCACCTCGCTGATGACCGTCGCGCCGTGCGCCTTGTTCAGGGCCGAGATCTCCTGCCGCCAATCGGGGATCTTCGCGGCGAGGGTTTTCTTGAGCACCGCCATAGACCATCATCCTCCCGTGAGCAGTGGCCAGCCGCCGCCGGCGTTCACCGGCGGCGAACCCGAAAACGAGCGGGTGGATTTTAGCCGGTTCCCCGGACGATATCCACCATGGTTTGCGGGCCATTTGGACTTTTCCGCTCCACGCATTACCATGGGAGGGATTTTCAGCGCCGGCCTGCGCCGGGACGGACTGGGCGGGCGCAAGGGGAGGCTGTATGACCGACGACGTCAAGCTTTGCCTGGACATCCTGGCCAAGGCCATCGCCTTCGAGGAGGAGGGGATCCGCTTCTTCAACCAGAGATCCGGCACCGCCGGATCGGAATTGGAGCGGAACATACTTCTTTCGCTGGCCAAGGATGAGGTTGGGCACCGCGAGCATCTGATGAAGCTGCGCGAGGATCTCCTGCGGACCCAGAATGTCGCGGTGCTGGCCAGCCACGCGGAGCCCGAGCACCGCGGCCCGCGTGAGATCTTCGAAACGGCGCTCGCCCAGGCGCAGAACCCGTACGAGTACGTGCCGGCCGATCTCGAGATCATCCGCGGCGCCATGCAGGTGGAACGCCGCGGCTACGCCATGTACGCCGGCGCCGCGAAGGACGTTGAGTCTCCGCAAGCCAGGGATCTGTTCCTGCATCTGGCCCAGGAGGAGCAGAACCATTACCAGTTGCTCTCCAACACGCATGACTATCTCGAGAACCCCGAGAAGTGGCACGGGTACGACGAGAGCCCGATGCTCGACGGTGGTTGATGCGCCCGGACGACACTTGCTCGCCGCGCGACGGCGAAGCCGACACGGCCGCCCCCTTGGGCGGCCGCTCGCTTGTCGTCTACCTAGGCGACGGCCATGAGGGCTGGCCTGAAGGCTCGCCGGTGCACGCCCTCTTCGCGGGACGCATCGGCCTGGCCGCCATGGCCACCGGCGGCAATCTGCCCTATCGCCGGCTGTGCCGGGAGTTCGGGGCCGATCTGACCTGCAGCGAAATGGTTCTCGCGGACAAGCTCGTCGCCGGCAGCCGCGCCGAACTGCCGCTGCTGCGCCGTCACGCGAGCGAAGCGATCTTCGGGGTGCAGCTCTGCGGCAAGCACCCTGACAGCATGGCCGCGGCCGCCGCCCGCGCCGCTGAGCTCGGCGCACGGTTCGTCGATCTCAATTTCGGCTGTCCCATCGACCTCGTCGTGCGCCGCGGAGCCGGAGCCGCGCTCTTGGAAAGGCCGGCCAAGCTGGGCGCGATCGTGGCGGCGACGCGGGCGCGCGTCGCGATCCCGATCTCGGTGAAACTCCGCTCTGGCTACCAGGCGCAGAAGCCAAATGCCCTGGACACGGCGCGAGCCGCCGTCGACGCCGGCGCCGACGCGCTGGTCGTGCATGGCCGCACGCGGGAGCAGCGTTACCGCCGCGCGGCCGATTGGGCGCTCATCGCGCGTGTCGCGGCGAGCGTGGACGTCCCGGTGATCGGCAACGGGGACATTCTGACCCCGTGGGATCTGCAGACAAGGCTGCCCGGCACGCGCATCGCCTCGGTCATGGTGGCGCGCGGCGCGCTGATCAAGCCGTGGATCTTCCGCGAACTGAAGCAGGGACGGGCGTGGCACCCGACGCTCCCGGAGCGCTGGGCCATCATGCGGCGCTACTACGATTTCGCGACGGAGCACTTCGGCGAGGACGAGCGGGGCCAGACCCGGGTGAAGCGTTTCTTCCTCTGGCATTGCGGCTTCTGGCACCGCTACCGGCCGTACACGGAAGAGGATTTCCGGGCCGCGGCGCCGGAGCCGCTCATCCAGACCCGCGCCGCCGCCGTCGTCGGCGAGCCCGACGCGGTGCTCCTGGCCAGCGCCGAGGCGTCCGACCACGAAATCGTCTGGCGCCGCGTGCTTGACAGGGACTATCCAGTCGGATAGGCTCCTGCTGGAGCGGCGCTCGTCGTCGCTCCCTTATTCCGGTCCGCATCCACCGGAAGCCGGTGCGAATCCGGCGCGGCCCCGCCACTGTGAGCGGTGACGAAAGCTGCATCCCAGCCACTGGCCTCCCGCGCGCAGTGCGCGCCACGGGCCGGGAAGGCGCGGCGAGTAGGACGACCCGCGAGCCAGGAGACCGAACGCGGACCTCTGGTTGCCATGGCTTGCGCGGGCAGGTCGGCAGTGCGCGCGGTTTCTGTGCCAATCCCCTCCCGGGTGCGTTTTCGCTTGTCGGTCGGCGGAGCCGCGACGATCAGCGCCGCGCTTCTGTGCGCGACGCTGGCCCGCGCGGCCGGTGAGGCCGGCGCGCAGGCGTGTCGCGCCGTGTCCGACACGACGGTCCTGGATTTCACGACCGATCCGCTGGCGCCGTCGGAGCTTCCCGCCGCCGGCGAAATCTCGGGCGCGCCGACCCGGCGACTGGCGGTTGTGCCGTCAGGCGGGCTCACCGACACCATCTACGTGGACGCCGCGCGCGCCTTGGCCGGCCCCGCGCCCGGCGGGCCTGGGCTGGTGAGCGTGATCCCGCTGGAGGGGGCGCGCGGCGGGGCGGATCTGGGGGAGTTGCTGGGACGCGCCGTGGGGCTGCACGTGCGGCGTTACGGGGCGCCGGGCGCCGAAACCCTGCCTTCGATCCGCGGCTCGACGGGAGCCCAAGTCGCGGTGCTGGTGGACGGACTGCCGCTGGCGGACGCGCAGGACGGGGTGGTTGACCTCGCGGCGTTGCCGCTCGAGCGCTTCGACGTCGCGGAGATCCATCGCGGGAGCGTGCCGGCGGTCTTCGGCGGCGGCAGCGCCGCGGGAGCGGTCAATCTCGTCTCGCGCGCTCCGGGCGAGAGCGGCCTGAGCGCCCGGTTGTTCGCCGGCGCCTGGGGCGATCGAGGCGGCCGCCTGACCGGCGGCTGGCGCTCCCGCGACGGCAAGCGCGCCGGCCTGCTTCTGATCCACGGCCGCCGGGCCGACCACGATTTCGTCTTCCTTGACCACAACCAGACGTTCGCCAACGCCGCCGACGACAGCGAGCGCGCGCGCGTCAACGCCGGCTTCGCGGAGTGGGGCGGGTGGTTGTCGGGACGCTGGGACGGCGGCGGGCTGCTCGCCCGCGCGGCGGCCGGCGCCTTCCGGCGCGACGCGGGCCGGCCCGGACCTCTGGGCTTCGCCAGCCCGCACGCGAAAGCCCGGCAGGAGCGGCAGGACGCCCGCCTGGGCCTCGAACGCCCGGGCGGGGCGTGGCGGTTAGACCTGTCCGGGTCGCGCTCGCGGGAATTGCTGCACGACGACGCGGGAGAGGTGGGCTGGGACCCGCCCGGCACGACGCGCAGCCGCGGCCACGACCTGAGCGCGCGCCTGACCGCGCGTGGCGCGACGACCCTGGCCCGGCTGCCGGGTCCGTGGCCCGCCGGCCGTGGCGAACTCACGGTCGGGACGGATTGGCGGCGGCAGTGGTACCGCGAGTCGCGCGACGAGACAGTCGATCCGCTGCGGGCGCGCACGACGGCGACCGCCTTTGCCTCCCTTCGCCTCGACGCGTGGGGGCCACGCCTGACGTTGGCGCCGGGCTGGCGCTGGCAGCGCCTGACGGACAATTTTCCGCCTCTGCCCGCCCTGCCGTGGCTGCCCGAGACGCCGCTGGCCGCCCCGCGCGTTCAGGACGCGGTGTCGCCCTCCCTGGGCGCGATCTGGGAGGCGCGGCCGGCGCGGCTGTTCTGCGAGGCGCACGCCGCCCGTTCGCTGCGGGCGCCCACCTGGGTCGAGCTGTTCGGCCATCGCGGGGGCATCGACGGCAACCGCGAACTCGAGCCCGAGCGAACCGAGAGCATCGACGCCGGCGTGCGCTGGCGCCCGCGCGGCGAGGCCCTGTGGTCGCGGCTGGTGGTCTTTCGCGCCGTCACCGAGCACACGGTCGTCTTCGTGCAGAACTCGCAGCGGACCAGCCAAGCGGTGAATTTCGGGCGCTCCCGCACGAGCGGCGTGGAATGGGAGGCCGGCGGCGGGATCCCGGGAGGCCCACGTTGGCACGCGAACGCCACCTGGCAGGACGCGCGTGATCGAGGCGACGATCCCGCCTACCGGGGCAAGCAGCTGCCGTTCTTGCCCCCGCTGGAGATCGCGCTGCTGGCCACCCTCCCGCGCGGCGCCTGGGAACTGGGCGCTTCGCTCGTCCATCAGGCGGCGAACTACCGCGACCGCTACAACACGGAGTTGGAGCGCGCCCCCGCGCGCGCGCTGGTCGGCGTCACCTTGGCCCGCACCTGGCGCACGGCGGCGGCGACCGTCACGGCCACCGCCGAGGTGGTCAACCTCACCGACGATTCGGTCTACGACGTGGAGGGTTTCCCTCTGCCGGGGCGCGCCTTCCGGTTGTCCCTGTTTGCGCGCTGAAAACAGGAAAGGAACGCAGGATGATCGACACCCGCCGCGCGGCCACGTTCTTGGCGATCGCGCTCTGGCTGGCCGCCCCACGGGCCGAGGCCTGGGACGAGGCGGTCGTGCTCTGCACCGACTACACGGGCCCGGGCAGCGTCAGATCGTTTCAACGCTCGTCGCCGTGGTCCGTCTCGCCGGATCTCGCCACGGTCGGCGTGGATCCCGTCGCGCGCTGGCGCGACGGGCTGCTCTGGGTCGTCAACCGCGCCGGCGGCGGCAACGTGCAGGTGCTCGACCCGGCCGACGGCTGGCGGACGGTCCGCCAGTTCTCGGTCGGCGCGGGGCGCAACCCCCAGGACATCGCGTTCGCGCCCGACGGAGCGGCGTACGTGTCGTGCTATGACGAGGCCGTGCTGCTGCGCGTGGATCCGGTCACGGGCGCCGTCCTGGAGGAGATCTCGACGTCCGACTTCGCCGACGCCGACGGCTTGCCGGAGACCGGCTGGATGGAGGTCGTCGGCTGGCGGTTGCACGTGACCGCGCAGCGCCTGGATCGCGACAACTGGTACACGCCGGCCGGCCCCGGGCTGCTGCTGGTCTACGACATGCAGGCGCGCGCGTGGATCGACGCCGACCCGGCGCTGGCCGGCGTGCAGGGGATCGCGCTGCAGGGGGCGAATCCGTGGTGCCAGCCGGAGCTGGCGCCGGGCGGGCAACTCCTGCGGCTGGGCTGCGCGGGCTGGTACGGGCTCGCCGACGGCGGCGTGGAGGAGATCGACCTCGTCGCGCTGCGCAGCCTCGGGTGGCTGGTGACCGAGGCGGCGCTGGCCGGCGACCTGCTGGACTTCACGCTGGCCGGTGAAGACCGCGCGTTCGCCATCGTGAGCGATGCCGCCTTCCACACGGCCGTGAAGATGTGGCGCCCCGCCGATGGCGCGGTCCTCGCCACGCTGAAGGCGTCGGACGCGTACAGCTATCCCGATCTGGCGTGGGATGGTCGCGACTGGCTGTACATCGCGGACCGCACGCCGGGCGCCAGCGGCCTGTGGATCCTCGCGGCCGCGACCGGGAGCGAACAGGTGGCCGCTCCGATCCCGACCGGCCTGGCCCCGGTCCGGCTGGTGCTGCCCCGCGACCCGGCGCTGACCGCCGTCCCCGCCGTCGCGCCCCGCGCGGCGATCGCATTGGCGCCGCCGTGCCCGAATCCGGCCAATCCCGCCGCGACCCTGCGCATGAGCGGACCGGCGGGCGGGCGGCTCGACCTGCGCGTCGAGGATTTGCGGGGCAGGCGCGTGCGCGGGGCGACGATCGGACTCGACGAGGGAGGCGAGGGGAGCTTCCTCTTCGATGGCCTGGACGCGCGGGGTCGGCCGGTCGCTTCCGGCTGCTATCTGGTGATCGTCGAGGGGGCCGGATCGGCGGCCCGGGCTTCGCTCACGGTGGTGCGCTGAACGGCCGTGCAGACCGCCCCGGCGCCTGCTAGGATGGGCTCGCCGTCGCGCGATCTTGCCGCGCGGCCGGAGGGAACCATGGCACGCATCTATACCCGCGCGGGGGATCAGGGCGAGACCACCCTGATCGGAGGCGGACGGGTCGCCAAGGCCGACCGGCGCGTGGATCTGTACGGGGGATTGGACGAGCTCAACAGCGCGCTGGGCTTGGCCATCGCGGCGGCGAGGCGCGATGCCGGCGCTCTCGTCGAGCCGCCGGCGCGGGCTCTGCTCGGGCGGTTGCCACAGCTGTTGGATGACCTGGCCGCCTTGCAGCCGCAACTCTTCGAACTGGGGGCGGTGCTGGCCGATCCGGACCGCAGCGCGGCCCTGGCGCGGGACGGCTTCCCGGCCTGCGCGGACGCGGCGCGCGGCATGGAGGCGGTCATCGACCGCCTGGAAGCCGATCTGCCGCCCTTGCGGCAGTTCATCCTCCCCGGGGGGGGGCAGGCGGCGGCGACCTTCCATCTGGCCCGCGTGATCTGCCGGCGCGTGGAGCGGCAGGCCGTGGCGGCGCGCCTCGCCGGCGTCGTCTACCCGGTCGAAACGCTCGCCTGGCTCAATCGCCTGGGCGATCTGCTGTTCGTCGCGGCCCGCTGGATCGGGCGGGCCCTCGGCACGCCTGAGATCGGCTGGCGTCAGGCCTGGCCGCCCCAGCCCCCGGAGCCCCGGCCTTGACCGCTCCTCCTCCTGAACACGACGGCCCGAATAGATCAGCTCCCGGGCGGGTAGATGAGCGGTTGGCGGCGCAGGAGCGGCAGCTCGACGGGCGCGACATCGAGCGCTTCCTGGCCGGGGACCAGGCGGGATTCGAAGCGTTGGTGCGGCGCCATTGGCGCCGGGCCTACGGGATCGCCCTGGGGCTGACCGGCAGCGGGGACGACGCCATGGACGCCACGCAGAAAGCCTTTCTTCGCGTCTGGAAGGCGCTGCCGGACTTCCGCTGCGGCGAGCCGTTCTTCCCCTGGCTCTACCGGATCGTGCGCAATTGCGCGCTCAACCAGCGGCGCGACGAGAAGCGGCATCGCGGCGAAATGCCGCTCGAGTGGGTGGATCGCGACGACGGTCGGCCCAACGCCCTGGACGTGGCCGAACGCGTCGAGCTCGGCGGCCGAGTGTGGGAAGAGATCCAACGCTTGCCCCTGGAGCAACGGGAGGTCGTCATGCTGTTCTACTTCCAGGGCCTGAAGTATCGCGAGATCGCCGCGGCGCTCGACATCCCCCTCGGCACGGTCATGTCGCGCCTGCACGCCGCGCGGCTGCGGCTGCGCGACCGCCTGACGTCCGGGGGTGCGCGATGACCGGCTCCGTTTTCGACCACGAACGGGACGCCGCCTGGCTGTCGGCCTTCGCCGACGGCGAGTTGGACGACCAGCAGGAGGCCGCGGTAAAAGCGCATCTGGCCGTCTGCGCCGCCTGCCGGGAGGAGATGGTCGGCTTGAGCCGCTTCGACCTGGTCATGGCCTCGCTGCGCCTGAAAGAGGCGCCGCCGGAGGCCTGGGAGGCGATCGAGGCCCGGCTCTCCCATCGAGCGGCGCGGCGAGCGGGTTGGCTGCTGCTGACCGCGGGAGCGGCCGCGACCTTCGCTTGGGGGGCATGGCTGGGCGTCGCGGCGCTCCTGGGCGCCTCCGGAACGCCGTGGTGGGTGAAGGCGGCGATTCTGGCCGCCTGCGTCGGGGGCTTGCTGCTCCTGGTTTCGGCTCTGCGCGAGCGCCTGTACGCGCGCCGGCGCTCTCGATACGAGGATATCGTGCGTTGAAGGGTCCGGACCGGGCCCATCGCGGGCCGGCGGAGGTGCCGATCGACATGGACATGCTGCTGACCACGATAGAATGCGTGCCCGGCAAGCGCGTCACGCGCGTGATCGGGCTCGTGCGGGGCAATACGGTCCGGGCGCGCCACATCGGGCGCGACATCATGGCAGGCTTGCGCAATCTTGTCGGAGGCGAGATCAACGAGTACACGAAGATGATCGCCGAGGCCCGGGAGGAGTCTCTGGATCGCTTGGCCGCGCAAGCCGCGGCCAACGGCGCCAACGCGGTGCTGGGCATCCGCTTCATCACGTCGGAAGTGATGGAAGGGGCGGCGGAACTGCTGGCCTACGGCACGGCCGTCTGGCTTGAGGACGAGTAGGGCCGGGCGCGATCCGGAGCCCTCAGGGCCAAGAGAGAGGCCCCGTCGCCGGACGGGGCCTCCGAGTATCGGCGCGCGGCGCCGGTCACTGCATCGAGATCGCGGTCTCGGGGCACGCGTCGACGCAGGCCTCGCAGTCGGTGCAGTCGTCCGGGTTCACCTTGGCCTTGCCGTCCACGAGGCTGATGCACTCGACGGGGCAAGTGGAGATGCAGTCCTCGCAGGCGGTGCACTTGGCGGCATCGACGAAGGCGGGCATGATCGGCTCCTTTGCGCTGGCAAAACGGGTCTTGGCAAACTCGACGTCCCCACAGGAAATTGGATCGTCGTCTGCCGCTTGTCAAATGCTGGCGGCCGAAGCCGAGAATCAGGATCGCTTGATGCGCCGTGCGGCCGCCACGAGTTGGAAACGGTCGTACGCAGCGAGCCGCAGAGGCAGCACGCAGGCAACCAGCAGCGCCAGGTCGCGCGCCAACAGGCCCAGACCCACGGCGTGACCGTTGCCAGGTTCGAAACAGCCGCAGGTGATGTCCAGCCCGCGTGCGAGCGCCGCCGAGATGGCCGCGATGAACGCCACGGTCAGCGTCGCCGCCAAGAGCGAGGCGCCGCGCCGGGCTAGCCCGCACAAGAGCGCGACCCCGATGACGGCCTCCAGCCAGGGCAGCAGCAACGCGAAGGGGTGCAGCAGGACATCCGGCACCAGGCGGTAGTTGTAGACCGCCTGCGCGAAGCCCACGGGGTCGGCGATCTTGCCCGTCGACGCCCAGAGGAAAGTGGCGCCCGCGCCCAGCCGGGCCGCCAGGACCAGAAGCGCGGCCGCCGTGCCGCGCCGGGCGGTCGTCCTCGGCGCGCCGCGGGTCGCCTCAGTCATCGATGTCCTCCGCGTGCGCGACGGGTCCTCCCGCCGACCGCCAAGCCGCGAGATCCCCTCGCATGAGCGTCAGATCGGTGTAGCCTCGCTCCTTCAGGCGCGACGCCACGGCGGAGGCCGCGAGCAGGTTGTCTCCGTACAGCACGATGCAGTCGGCCGGGCCCAGGAAATCGCGGACCGCGCGCAAATCGTCGGCGAAGCTGTCCTGGCGCACGGAAAACGCGCCGGGAACGCGGGCCGTCGCGTCGGCATCGACGTCGCGCGTGTCCACGAAGAGATGGTCGCCCTCGCGGTACAGCTTCAACGCCCCGGCGACCGTGATCGCGGGGAACTGCAGGTCGAGACGGTAGACCGCGCCGTCGGCCCGCAAGGGCAGCCTCGGCGTGCGCGCGACCCAGGCGGTCGTCGCCAGGACCACGGCGAGCGACAGCAGCGCGCCCGCCTCGCGGCATGCCCGCGTGCCATTTTTCATATCCGGAGCAGGTAGGTCACCTTGACTTGCAACTGCGGCTGGTCCGGGTGATCCGTGAAGATCCGCAGGGTTCCCTGCAGGCGCCCCTTGCTCTGCACGGCGCGCGGGTCGGTGGGCGACACGGGCTTGCCCGAGAGCACGATCACGGTTTCCTGGCCCGGGATGCGCTCCTCGATCCTGGTCGTGAATTCCGGCATGTCGCACTCGGCGCGGATGACCTTGAACTTCACGCCCTGCTCGGCGGGGCGCACGCGCACCTCGCGGGAGAGTGGCTTGCTAGGATCGACGTAGCGCAACTGCAGCGCGGTCGGAAAGACCTCGATATCGTGGATGATTTCACCCGAAACTTCGTAATCGATCGTGTCCATGTCTGGCACGTTCGTACGCACGCGCAGGATCTCCTGGAAGGGTCCGTGAGGCGCGTTCTCCTGGAGGCTGAGCGTGAGAATGGCGCGCTTGGGATCGCCCTCGACGTTCTCCTCCTTGCTGACCTGGACCAGATTCTCAGGCAGCGGCCCGGGCGTCAGCTTCAACCGCGGCATGTCCTGGACCTGCAGCCAGGATCGGCGCACGGCCTTCACGCCGCGCCGAACGCGGCCGAAATTGAAGGCCAGCTTTTCTGGCTTGATGAGGATGGGCACGTGGACCATCGCCCTGACAGGGATCTCGAGGCGGGGAGTGGCGGGGTCGTTCGACCGGATGGTCACGTGCTTGACCTGCTCGCCCTGGAACTGACGGCTGTCGAAGGTGATCTTCAACCCGGTCGTCTGCCCGGGCTTCAGCAGTCTCGTTTCGGGCTGGGCCGCCGTGCAGCCGCAGGAAGATTCGATCTCGAGGATGTTGAGGTCGGCGCCTCCCTCGTTGCGGATGATCAGGTTCTTGGTCCTGGTCTGATGACGCTCCATGACGCCGAAATCGACCGTGTCCGGCTCGACGGTGATGGCGGCCAGTCCGCCGGGCAGATTTTGCGCCGTGGTCGCGGCGGGCGTGACGGGCCCCGCCAGGCCCAGAGCCAGGGCGGCCGCGGCGAAAAAGTTGCGATGCGAGTGCTGGGTCATCACGGACTCCACCATCCTTTGTCGGCAGGGTCGGCGCAAGGCGGTCACGTTCCCCGTGCAACAAGGCCGGCGGCGGCGGGGTTCCCGCCTCGCCCGCCGCTTCCAGCCACAATCTGGCAGTTCCGGCCGCGACGGCAAGGTCAGATTTGCCGGCGCCAGCCGCTGCCTTCTACCATTATAATAGTGGACGAGGGGGCGGGGCACGCGTGGGCAGGAGGGAGGACCGCTTGAGGCAGCGGGTTTGGCTCGCCCAACTCTGGGCTGAGAACCTGTTGGGAGTGCTGGCGCGGTCTCGCACGCTCTACGAGGAGACTGCCTGGTTGGTGGCTCGGAACGACCGCGCGCGGGCGCTGGCCGTCCTGCCCCTCTGTTTCCAGCAGCCGATCAAGAACCACGTCGACGCCTACCTGAGAGTCTGGGCTTACCTGCGCCCTTTCGCGGACTTTGGCGAGACCACGCAATTCTTCCGGCTGCTCCAGACCCGTGATCCCGACCTGAACCAGCACCTCTACCGCCTCGTGCTGCGGCGAGGACTCTGGTATCTGCACAACAGCCGGCTTTTCCTGGCCAACCCGTGTCCGCTTGCCCTCTGGACGGCGCATCAAGGCGTGCAAACGCTGATCGCGCTGGAACGCTCCGGGGAAACCCTCCGGCCCTGGCCGGCCCTGGCCGCGGAACTCATGGCGCTGACGGACGGCGCGACGCTGGCGTCGCGCGCCCTGGACTCGCTGGTCCTGCTGCGCGTCGGGGATGCCTTGTACTGGAATCCGAAGCTCGCGGGGCTGCCGGCCGCGCCGTCGCTCCTGGCCCGTCTGCGCGAGGCGGGCCAGGCTATCGTGACCCCCGGCCTTCAGTCCGCGGCCGAGGCGTGAGTCGGCGCGGCGACCGCGCCGCGCGCCCTTGACCGGCGGGCCGCGTTCGCCGCACAATGCCGGCCCTGCGACGATTTGCCCGAGAAAGGGTTTCTGCCATGCCAGGGCTGTCCGCTTTACGCCGCTCCCGCCCGGTTCTCGCGCGTTCGCCGGCGGTCGCGCTGGCGCTGGCCGTCTTCGCGGGCGCGGCTTCCGCGGCCGTCGACCCGGTCGTTGCGCCAGCCGCCGCGCCGCACGCGGCCGATTTCGAACAGGGACGGCTGACCGCGCTGCGTTCGGCGCTCCTGGAAGTCCCCGCCAAGGTGGCCGCGGCGAGCAACCACTACGACGTCGACACGGTCGGACTGGACCTGCGGGTCGACGTGGCGGCGCAAAGTCTGCGCGGGATGATGCGCATGCGCCTGCGCAGCAGTGTCGAATCGCTGTCCCGCGTCGTGCTCGACCTCGTCACGTCTCTCGCTGTCGATTCGGTGCTGACCGGACACGGACCAGCGACGTTCGCGCACGCGGGCGACACGCTCGACATCGCGCTGCCGGTGCCGCGATTCAAAGGTCAGGCGGAAGAGGTCACGGTCTGGTACCACGGCACGCCCGCGCGCGAATACGACAACGGCTTCACGTTCCGGATCCATCACTATTTTACGCCTGATCCCTACGACGACGGTCCCATCGCCGCGTCGATCAGCGAACCGCAGTACGCCCATTTCTGGTGGCCCTGCAAGGACCGCCCCGACGACAAATTCATCAGCTCGGTCGCGGTCACCGTGCCCGACAGTCTGGTGGCGGTCTCGAACGGCGTGCTGCGCGGACAGTCGACGCCCGAGCCCGGCTGGATCCGTTGGGCCTGGGAGTGCCTGAACCCGATCGCAACATACCTGGTGTCGGTCGCGATCAGCGACTACGTGACGTTCGGCGAGACCTGCACGACTCCCGCCGCGGGACCGATTCCGATCCAGCATTGGGTGTTCGAGGCGGATCGCGCGCGCGCGGAGATCGATTTCGCCCCCCTGTGCGACATGATCGCGTTTCTGGAGGATCGTTGCGGCGCCTATCCGTTCGCGAACGAGAAATACGGCCACGCCGAATTCCTCTGGAGCGGTGCGATGGAACATCAGACCGCGACCAGCTACGGGGCCGTGCTGCTGCCCGGCAACAACGCTTATGACACGATTCTTTTGCACGAGCTGGCGCATCAATGGTTCGGCGACCTCGTCACGCCGCGGGAATGGGCCGACGTGTGGTTGAACGAAGGCTTCGCGACCTACTGCGAGGCGCTCTGGCGCGAGCACCTGGAAGGCCAGGCCGGCTATCTCGAATTCATGCACGACCACCGCAGCGCCACCGATTGGTCCGGGGAGAGCACGGTCTACGATCCTTTTCCCATTTTCCCGGGCCGCGTCATCTACGACAAGGGCGCGTGGATCCTGCACATGCTGCGCGATCGCCTGGGTGACGTCGCATTCTTCGCCTTCGTGGACGACTGGCTGCACGCCGGCGGACGGGAATACGGGACGGCGCGCACGGAGGATTTGATCGCGCTGGCGGGCGCGCACGCGGGCCAGGACCTGGCTCTCTTCTTCCGCCCGTGGCTGGACACCGACGAGGTGCCGCAGCTGCTCATGCAGTGCGATCTGCTTACGGAAGAGGGCGACGCGGGCACCACCGTGCGGCTGACTCTTGCGCAGGTCCAGCCCACGCTGTTCGACAATGTTTACCCGGTTCGCGTGACCACGCCGCTGGGTCCGGAATTCTTCGCGGTGCGGCTGGATCAGCGGGAGCAGCAGTTCACCCACGAGACGCTTCATCCGGTCACGGCGGTCGATCTCGATCCCGACGGACGCGTGATCTGGCGGATCGCGACGACCGCGCCGGGCGCGGGGGGGATCGTCGCGATCTACCCGAATCCCGCGAGCACGGGGCCGGTGTCGATCGCGTTCCGCCTGATCGAAGAGGTCGACATCGTGCTCAGGATCTACGATGCGCGCGGCCGTCTGGTGCGGGAAATCGGGGGAGGCACGCTGGCGCCCAACCTGGCGGGACACGTCTTAGCGTGGGACGGACACGACGGCGGTGGGCGCCGCGCCGCTTCGGGAGTCTATTGGGCGCGGCTGGACATGGGCGGGCGCCAGTCCGTGCGCCGATTCGCCCTCGTGCGCTGAGGGGACGGGTCGTGCCGTTGTTCGATTTCCATTGCCGCAAGTGCGGCGCCGATTTCGAGGAACTCGTGGCGGCGAGCGGGGAGGCGGCGGCGTGTCCGGACTGTGGGTCGCGCCGCGTCCAGAGGCGGCCGTCCGCCTTCGCCGTCACCGGCGAGGCCAGGCAGGCGGGGGGAAACGCCGGCTGCTCCGGCTGCTCCGCCCGCGCCGGCGGGCGCGGATGCGCGGGATGCGGCCATCACTGAAAGTCGTCGGGCGCCGGTCACTTCCAGTATTGAGAGATGAAGGCGTCCACTTCGGGGATTCCGCCCTGCAGGATCAAGTAGCCGTTGTGGGGCTCGCGCTCGGTGATCTCGCCCGCGATCGGCGTGAGCATGAGGCGCTGGACCTCCCGCGGATCTGAGCTCTGTCCCAACGCCCAGCCCAGCTTCACGTAGGCCACCTCGGGCAACATGTTGGCCGCCGGCACCACGCCCAACTCCATGATCTCGCGACCCGTTTCGTAGACGTACATCTGAACGTAGCCCCACAGCGTCTGGACCGTCATGAACATCGAGACGCCTGCGTCCTTCGCCCGCTGCAGCGCGGGGTAGAGCGGCCGGTTCACGTGCCCGAGACCGGTGCCCGCGATGATGATGCCCCTGTAGCCGTGGTCCACGAGCGAGTCGATGATGTCCGGCTTCATGGCCGGGTAGTAGTAGACGATCGCGACGCGGTCGTCGAAGGCGGTATTGAGCTTCACGGCGCGGTCTTCGCGACGGCGGCGATAGTCGGCGCGAAATGGCAGGACTCCCTGCGAGTCCACGCGGGCGAGCGGGATGTCTCCGATCGTGCGGAAGGTCGAGCGGTAGCTCGAATGCATCTTGCGGACGCGGGTGCCGCGGTGCAGCAGGCCGTACTGGTCGCTGGTCGGCCCGAACATGCACACCATGACCTCGGCGATGTCGCTGGTGGCCGCCGTGCGCGCGGCGTTGATCAGGTTGATGGCGGCATCGGAGGAGGGACGGTCGCTCGATCTCTGGCTGCCCACCATGACGACGGGCACGGGCAGGTCCTGCAGCATGAACGACAGCACGGCCGCCGTGTGATGCATGGTGTCGGTGCCATGGCCGATGACCACTCCGGCGACGCCCTTCTCGATCTCGCGCGCGACGGCCTCGGCGGTGCCGATCCACTGCTCGGGCCCCATGTTCTCGCTGAACACGCCGTACAGTTTTTCGGTCTCCAGATTGCAGACGTCGGCCAGCTCCGGGACCGAACCGTACAGTTCACCCGGGGAGAAAGCGGGGATCACCGCGCCCGTGCGGTAGTCGAGGCGGCTGGCGATCGTGCCGCCCGTGCCGAACAGCTTCACGCGGGGCTTGCCCGGATCGTACGGGAATTCCTTCTCGGGGATTTTGTACTGCGCGATCTTGCGGCCGTGCACCTCGATGCTCCGCACCGTCGCGTGGTGCAGCCCGACGTTGTAGCCCGTCGCCAGCTTGAGCACGATGTGTTCGGGGTCGGCCGTCTCGCTGCGAGGCAGAATCAAGCCGGCGAAGTCGCCGCGCGTCGTGTGGATCGTGACCTGGCTCCAGACCATGGCGCCGTGTTCCTGCAGGACGCCCAGCGTGGGCGGCCGGTAACCCTTCCAGTCCTCGCCGTTCACGACCGCGCCTCCTTCACGATGTCCCGCGCGAGACGGCCCGGTACGCGGCCGCGCAGCGCGCGCATCACGTGCCCCATGATCCACTCCTCGCGCTGGCGCGGCTGCGCCGGTCCGCCCGCGGGCAGCTCGGCCAGGGCTGCGGCCACGCGGCGGCGCCCGTCGGACTCGGCGGCCGCCGGCGGCGGCTCGTCGGCGCCGGTCGCCACCCCCTCGGGCAGGATCTCGCCGCGGGCCAGCCGGTCGATCGTTCGTTCCCACCAGGCGGGATCGACGGCGTCGTCGGCGGGGCGCGCGCAGCGGCGATCGAGCAGCAGCGAGGCGAGCTGCTGCGGCTTCAAACGCTCGCTCGCGGTCAAGCGCGGCGCGAGGCGCGTGAACAGAGGCCAAGCGGCGTGGCGCGACAGCCGTTCGGCCAGGTCTTCTCCCACGCCCAGCTCGTGCAGGCGCTCGCGCCGTCGCCAGGGCGGCTCCGGCAGGTCGGCTGCGATCGCCTGCAGGCGCGACTCGGCCACCTGCACCGGCGGCAGGTCGGTGTCCGGGTACATGCGGTTCGGCCCGGGCAGGATCCGCTCGAAGCCGTTGGTTCCGTCGTCGAGCAGCTGCCTGGTTTCCGACGGCACTCCCTGCGTCGCCTCGCGCGCGCGCAGCACGATCTCGCGGCAGGCGGTCGCGACGTCCTCGGCGCGCCCCCACACGACGATCACCGGCGTCTCGGCCGAGACGTTGCAGGCCTTGGCCACGCGGCTCCACTCGAGGCTTCCCAGCGTGCCTTCCTGGGTCGAACAGACGAGGTTCGGCAGTTCGTCGAGGCAGGCGATCACGCGCACGCGGTCGGAGAATTCCCGCAGGAAGGTCGTGCGCGGCTGCGTCGGCGCGTCCAGCAGGCCGGCGAAGCCCGGCAGGGGCACTGCGGTCGCCACGGCGCCGCCCTCGAGCGCCTGACGGATGAACTGGCAACCGGTGCCCCGCACCACTGCGGTGACGTCGACGAAGCGCTCGCGGAGCGATTCGGCGCTCACGCCGCGCGCGCGCAGGGCGTCGCGGATCGCCAGCAGCGCGCGCTGGCGCAGCGCCTCGCTGTGCACGAGCGCCGGGATCGCGCGCAGGCTGTGCACGCCCTTGACCTCGATCCGGGTGCCGCCAGCGATGCTCACGTTCACGTCTTGACGGGCCGCGCCGGCGCCCGTGCGCACCAGTCCCGTCACGCGCACGAGACGACGCAGGAGCTGTCCCACGTCGGCCGCCTCCTCCGGCGTGGTCATGTCCGGCTCGGTCACGGTCTCGATGAGGGGCATGCCCAGCCGGTCGGTGCGGTACGTACGGGTGTGCCCACTGTCGGCGACCTCGCGGCAGGAATCCTCCTCGATCGCGAGCTGGCGGATCCCGATTCTCCGTCCCCGCAACGGGACGTGGCCGCTCACTCCCACGATGGCCGTGCGCTGGAATCCGGTCGGGATGCTCCCGTCCAGGTACTGTTTGCGCGCGATGTGGACCTCGCTCACGAGCTGGCAGTTGAGCAGCAAGGCGATGGCGATCGCGCGCTCGAGGGCTTCGGCGTTCAGCTCGAACGGCGGCGCGTCGTCCATCTCGTACGTGCAGACCGTCTCGTTGCGGAGCAGGTAGATGATCTGCTTGCGCGTCTTGAATTCCATGAGGGCCGTGCCGTCGTACTCGCCCAGTTCCGAAAGAGTCGGCCGCATGTGGCGCAGGATTTCGGCGTCGTGCTCGGGCGCGTATCGCCCCGCCGGACAGCGGCAGAACAGCTTGCGGGTCGTCAACAGCTGCTGGTGGATCTCGAGCCCCACCTTCAGGCCCAGCTCGCGGTACCGCTCCGGCGGCCACTGGCCGTAGGCCGGCAGAGGACCGCGCAAGCGCGGATCGTCGATGGGAAGGTCCTGCGACATGGGCACCGCCCGGGCAGATGGAGTGGAGACGGGGCGGGCGGCAGGCGCCGCCCCCCTGCGACCGGTCAAATATAGGGGGGGAATGAGGCGGGTCCAGTTAAAGGTCGCGCGACAACTCCTTGCCAAACATCTCTTTGCGCCGTGTTTCGCTTCACCAGCGTATCAGGTTGGCTCCCCAGGTGAAGCCCGAGCCGAAGGCCACGAGCACGACCAGGTCGCCCCGGTGGATCCTGCCCGCGCGCGCGGCCTCGCTCAGTGCGATGGGAATCGAGGCGGCGGTGGTGTTGCCGTAGCGCTCGATGTTGGAGTACACGCGCGAGGAATCGACCCCCAGCCGGCGCGTGACCATCTCCGTTATGCGCTGGTTGGCCTGGTGCGGGATGAACAGCGCCACATCGTCCTTGGCGACGCCCGCCGCGGCGAGCACCTCCTCGATGGCCTCGCAGAAGCGGCGGATGGCGTGCTGGAACACGGCGCGCCCGTTCATGTGAGGATATTGTCGCGCCTGGGCGAGCAGGTCGTCGTTCAGGCGCCCTTGCACGAGGGCGGTAGGCACTTCGCACCAAAGCTCTCGGGCGAACTCTCCCTGACTGTGCAGGACGCTGGCCAGCACGCCGCGCTCGCCCGTTTCGGCGCTCAGGACGGCGGCGCCGGCGCCGTCTCCGAACAGCACGGCCACGTCGCGGCCGCGCGTGCTGACATCGAGGCCCGTCGAGTGGATCTCAGAGCCGACGACGAGCACGGTGCGCGCCGTGCCCGCGCGGATGAATCCGTCGGCCGCCGCGATGCCGTACACGAAGCCGGTGCACTGGTTTCGGATGTCCAGAGCGCCGACCGTGTCGATGCCCAGCGCGTGCTGCAGGAACGGCCCGTTGCCCGGGAAGGCATGGTCGGGATTGATGGTCGCGTAGACGATCAGGTCGATCGCCGCAGGCGGGAGGCCCGCGTCGTCGAGCGCCAGGCGGGATGCCGCCAGCGCCAGTTCGGTGCCGCTCTGGCCGGGCCGCACCCAGCGCCGCTCGGCGATGCCGCTGCGTTCGCGGATCCACGCGTCGGTCGTGTCCATCAGCTGCGCGAGATCGTCGTTGGTGACGATCCGCTCCGGCACGTGATGCCCGACCCCGATGACGGCCGCTCTGGGCATGGCGAACACTCCCACTTGAGGCGGCCGGCGGCCAGGCGGTCGGGCCGGCCGCGTCACCCGTCGCCGGCGCTAGCGGTGCACGGGGCGGCTGTCGCCCCCCACGACGCGGGCGTGCCGGCGGGCGAATTCCGCGGCATCGTCGCGCGTCTGGAAGTAGCCGAGCGAGACCTTGTACCAGAGCTTTCCGTCGGCGGAGCTGCCCGTCTGCATCAAAGGCTGCAGCCCCTCCTGGCGCAATTTCGCGATCAGGGACTGCGCGTTCTCCTGCGTGGAAAAAGCGCCCAACTGCAACAACCAACTCCCCAGCGCTCCCGGCTGCGGTCCCTGCTCCTGGGGCGCCGGCGGGGCGGGAGTCTCGGTCTGCGCCGGCGCGGGTTCGGCCTTGACCTCGGCGGGGACCTGCGCGGGGGCGGGCCGCGGCCTTGGCGCAGCCGTCGCCGGCGGGTCCTGCCGCGGGATCGCCCGCGGGGCGGACGAGGTCGCGGCGGCCTGGGTGCGTCCCGCCGCCTGTTCCGGCACGACGTTCCGCGTCTGGGAGCCGATGTCGACCGGTGTCGTCTGCACGGGAGCGGCCGTCTCGAACGTGCCTTCGGGAGTCACGGTCAGGCGGCGTTCGCCCACGCCCAGGGGCGGCTCCGAGCGGCCGCGCGGCCAGAACATCAGCACGGCCGCGGCCAGCACGACGAAGAGCGCGCCGAGGATCACCCGGGGCGGCCGCGACGACGAGGCGCGCCGGGGGGTGGAGCGGGGAGCGTGGCCGGGCATCATGCTGGGCAGTTTGTCGAGATCCTCGTCGGAGTCGAACCCGACCGGCGGATAGGCGGCCTGAGCGAGGCCGGTGCCCGGCGCTGGAGGGGCCGCGTCGGGCTGGGGGCCGGGGCCGGACGGCGCGCCGCCGGCCGCCAGGGCGGGGCCGGCCGCGCCCGCGGGCTGTTCTTGCAGGGCCTCCATTTCGGAGCGCAGGTCCCGGAAGAGGTCCTCCTCCTCGTCGGATGCACGGCGCCGATCATCGTTGCGCATCGCGGCTCCTTCCAGCGTGAGTCGACCCGTCGGCCGTCGGGGTGCGGGCGGCGAGGCCGCTCCGGATTATAGAGCCGCCCCGCGGCGCGGACAACCGGCAACCCGCCGCGCCGCGCCGCGCGCCGGGGCGGGAAGCGGCGGGCGCTGGTTGCGGGGCTGGCCGGCGCGAGCTACAATCGCCGCGTCGCTGGCGCGGAGAATCCCATGCGTCTTGACGAATGGTCGGCTCGTCGACCTGGTGCTCTCGTCTTCGATCTCGACGGGACTCTGATCGACTCGGGTCAGGACATCGCGCTGGCCGCCAACCACGCCAGAGAGTGCGGCGGCCTGCCGCCGTTGCCCACGAACGTGGTGCTGAGCTTCGTCGGCGACGGCGCTCCCGCCCTGATCAGCCGCGTTCTGGCCGTGACCAGTTCGGGCCAGGCGCCGCGCCTGGTGAGCGAAGCCGAGGCGTCCGCTGGTCTGGAGGCCTTCCACCGGCACTACGCGGCCCATCTCGTGGACCACACGACGCTCTACCCCGGCGTGCGCGAAACGCTGGCCTCGTTCGCGGGGGTGCCGATGGCGGTGGCCACCAACAAGCCGGCGGCTTACGCGCGACCGATCCTGGCGCGGCTCGGCGTGGCGACCCTGTTCCGCCGCATCGTGGCGGCGGAGGATGCCGCGCGGCGGAAACCGGATCCGGCGCACTTGGCCGCCTGTGTCGAGGGCCTCGACGTGCGGCCGGGCGAGGTCGTCGTCGTGGGCGACAGCCGCAACGACATTCTCGCGGCGCGGGCCTGGGGAGGGGTGGCCGTGGGCGCGCTGTACGGCCTCACGCCTCCCGCGGCGCTGCGGGCCGCCCGGCCGGATTTCGTCATCGCTCGATTCGACGACCTGCTTCGCATCTTTGCCGCGCCCGAAGGGAACTCATGACTCGCGTGCCGCCCCTGACACCCTGGCCGCTGCGCGTCCTGGCGGGACGCTGCGCGCGCGAATGGGCCCGCGACCGAGCGCTGCTGGGGCTGCCGTCTCGGTCGTTTTTCCGGGCCGATCCCGCCCTCGATCTCTCCTGTGAGATCGGCGGCGCCCGCGCGGCCAATCCGGCGGGGATCGCGGCGGGTCCGCACACGCAGCTGGCCGGCAACATCGTGCGCGGTTGGCTGGCCGGCGCGCGCTCGTTCGAGCTCAAGACGGTCCAGGCGCTCGACGCCATCGAGATCCCGCGCCCGTGCATCGAGGTCGACGGCCTCGGCTACAACGTGGAATGGAGCCAGGAATTGAGCCTGGACGAGTCGCTGCGCGAGTACGTGACAGCGGCGATGCTACTCGAGATCCTCGGCGGCTGGCCCGAACTGCGCGCCGAGCTGGGCGATCCAGGCCCGCACGTGCTCGAGCTGTCGGTCGGCTATGACTTGGCGGGCGTGGCGTCGCCCCGGATGCGCGACTTCATCGCCACGTTGTGCGACGCCGGAGCGGTTCTCGACGGGTTGAGGCGCGAACTTCCGCCGCCGCTGGACGTCTGGCGCGAGCATCCGTTCCGCCGCCGGCTCGTCGGGGGCGCGACGCTGTCGACGTTTCACGGCTGCCCGCCGTCGGAGGTGGCGTCCATCGTGCGCCACCTGATGGAGGTCCACGATCTGGACGTCACGATCAAGCTCAATCCGACGCTGCTGGGGGAGCGGCGCGTGGAGGCCATTCTGCGGGACCTGGGGTACGAGGACATCGCGCTCGAGCCCGCAGCGTTCGCGGAGGATCTCGCGCTGGACGCGGCGTTGGACCTGATCCGCGGCCTGGACGCCTTGGCCAGGGCGCGCGGGCGCCGCTTCGGGATCAAGCTGACCAACACCCTGGTCGTCCGCGGAGGGCGCGGCCGGCTGCCCGGCCGGCGGGTCTACCTGTCCGGCCCTCCCTTGCACGCCTTGGCCGTGGCGCTGCTGGACGAGCTGGCGGGCCGGTTGCCGGGTCTGCTGAGGCTGGGCCCCGCGGACGAAGGCACGGTGCCGGTCGCGTTCTCGGCGGGCGTCGGGAGGGGAAATTTCGCCGTCGTGGCGGGAATCGGGCTGGCCCCCGTGACGGTTTGCACCGATCTTCTTCACCCTGGCGGCTATGGCCGCCTGGGCGGTATGCTCCGCTCGCTGCAGCGGCAGTTGCGGGCGGCCGGGCTGGCGACCCTGAACGAGTGGGTCGCGCTGCGCCACGCCGCGGCTCGCGCGGCGGGGCACCGCGACGCGGCGGCGGCCCATGCCGCGTCCCTAACGTCGCCGGCAGGGGCGGCGCCGTACCGTCGCGAGAACGTGCAAACAGGCCGACGTGCCCGCGACGCCCGTCTCGCCCTGTGGGATTGCTCGGCCTGCAACCTTTGCGAGAGCGTCTGCCCCAACGGCGCCATGCTCTCGCTGCCCTCCCCGGCGGAGTCGGCGGAGGGGTTCGCGGCGAAGCACCAGCTGGTCTGCCTCGCCGAACTGTGCAACGCCTGCGGCAACTGTGAGACGTTTTGCCCCGAGGAAGGGGCGCCGTTCGCCGTCAAGCCGCGGCTGTTCCTCGATCGCGCGCGTTTCGCTGCCGACGCCGGGCCCGCCTTCCATGTCGGGCCCTCGCCCGGGACGACGGAGCCGCCGTTCGTCGTGACCGCGGCCGCGGCCGTGGCCGGCGAGGCCGGTCGCCTCGCCGCCCTGCTGAACGGCCCGCAGGGATTGCCACTGCGGGCGGAGGATCTGACATGAGCGATTTCGATCATGGCGGACCGCCGCGCTCCCGGCCGCCCCGCCCTTTCGGCAAATTGCCCGGAGGGCGTCGTGCGCCGCAGAGCGAGGCCAAGCGCCCGCCCTGGCTGGCCCCCCGCCGCCTGCAGGATTGGCCCGAGACCTCCTGCGGTTGTGACGATTGCCAAGAGGCCTGCTTGAGTTCGCCGGGCTGGTTCCTGCCGGAGCAGGTCGAGCGCGTGGCCGACTACCTGAACCTGACTCTCGAGGCGCTTTTCCGCAAATATCTGGCGGTGAGCGTGGCCGAACTGGCGGACGGGTCGCGGCGCCACGGCGTCATGCCGCACAAGCTGCGCGACCACAAGCGCCCCGGCGGTCTGTGGACGCTGCCGGAGCTGGCCGAGCCGGGCCGGTGCGTCTTTTTCGATCGCGGCAAGTGCGGGATCTATCCGGTTCGGCCCTTCGAATGCTCGCGCATGATCCATTCCCACCGCAAGGAGCTCAAGACGCTGCGCCGCCAGGTCGTCGAACGCTGGACGCGCGAGGAGTTGCGCTTCTACGAACGGCTGATCGGCCGCAAGCTTTTCCCCAAGCACATGCCGGCGGGGGAATCCGCGAGCGGACCTCCCAGGCACCACGCCGGGCCGCAGGCGCGGCGCGGACATCCGGGGGACCAGCGCGGCGCGGGGCAGAAGGCAGCTCCCGAAGGGGGCCGGCCCGGTGGACACGGCAGGGGCGCGGGCCGCGGCCGGCGGCCCGCCCGCGGCGGCAGCCCGCAGCGCGCTCCCGAACCGCCGGTCGATCGGAATCCGCACGAACTGCCGTCGCCGGTTCAGCGCGCCCACGGCCCGGGCGGTCGGCCTGGCGGCCAGGGCCGCCGCTTCAAGCCGGCGCGTCGCCGGACCCTGGATTTCGACGACGACTGAGCGAGGCCGTCGCAAGCCGCCTGCCCGCGGTTCCCGGGCATGGCAAGGGAGGCCATGGCCCGATGAGCGCGCCGACCCCGTCGTACACGCCCTTCGCCGAGCGAGAGCAGATCCTCCGGATCACGCCGGCGCTCGTCGCCCGCGCCGCTCTGCCCGCCTGGGCGGCCGAGTTTCAGCTTGGCACGGCGGGCTGGCGCGATCTGCTCGACCCGAACGATCCGCACAGTCTCGACGTGCCGTTCAACACGCTGGCGCTCGCGGTCGTGCTGGAGGCGCGTGCCCAGCTGGCGCTCCAGGGAGGACTGTCGAGCCTGCACGTGGGCGGCGAGGTGCGCCCGCATACGGCGGTCTTCATCGATCTCGCCGCGCGCCTCTACGCGGCGCACGGCATCGAGGTGCGGCTGCGCCCGCCTGGCCTCGCCACCACGCCCGTCTGGTTGTCGTCATTCGGCGTCTTCCACGAAGAGCTCGCGGGCGGCGAGAACTTCACCGCCTCCCACAGCCAGAGCTTCAAGGGGGGCTGGAAGCCGATGGACGAGCGCGGCGGCCAACTGCTGGAGGCGGCCGAGGCCATCGCGGACCGCGTCCGCGTGCTGATCGCGCGGGCGCAGACGGATGGGCTCGCGCTGCCGCTGGCGTCCACCCGCGACCCGCTCATCCGCCGCGATTTCGATCCGGTGGGCCCCTACGTGGCGTCCGTGCGGCGTGTCGTGCCGGCAGCGCTGCTGGAGGCCGTCCGCGCCGCCGCCCGGACCGGTTTCCGGGCCGCCTTCTGCTGCGAGGGAGGCGCGATGGGCGCCGCTGCGGCGCGCGTCTTCGCGGAACTGGGCCTGGACGTCGCGCCTTCGCCCGCCGGCACGCCGGGCGGACTGGTCGAGGGTTCGCCGGACGGTCCCGTCTTCCTGACGCACGCCCAGGAACGTGCCGACTACTACGGCATAGGCATCCTGGACGGCCTGAACCATGGCGTCGATCCGGGGAAATGGCAGGTCTACAAACACGTGGGCGCGCAAGACCTGTTGCGCAACGGTCTCGCCTCCGTGTTTTTCATCTGGGATCCGGACGGGGACCGCTTCAACATGGTCACGGTCGCGCCCGCCGCCCTGGCCCGCCCCGCCGCGGCCGCCGGTCTCGAGGTCGATCCGCTGGACGCCGCGCGCTGTCTGGTCTTCTTCAAACCCAACCAGCTCTATTTCCTGCTGACGGCGCTCAAGTTGGAATCGCTGCATGCCGCCGGCGCGCTGGCGGGCAGCGCTTGGATCGTCGCGACCACCTGGCCCACGAGCCGCAGCATTGGCGAGCTGACCGAGGCGTTCAACCGGTTGCACGGGACCTCCCTGGCGACCTTCAGGGTTCCGGTCGGCTTCAAGCACTTCGCGGCGCTGGTCGGCGACCTCGAGGCGCAGCTCCTGGACGATGATGCCGGCGAGCAGGCCACGCAGGCGATCGACGCCACGCTGACGCAGACGGTGTTCGGCAAGCGCCCGCGGCTGCTGATCATGGCCGAGGAGAGCGGCGGGGCGGCCTGCGGCTACGACGACTGGCTCGACAGCGGCCACGGCGCGACGAGGTCGCTGGCGCCCAAGGAAAAGGACGGCATGCAGGTGGGTCTGCTGGCGCTGGCGCTGGCCGCCCGGTTGCATCTGGAGGGGAGCAGCTTCGCCGCGTTCTATCTGGATCGCCTCGAGCGCTACGACATCCGCCATCGCTTCTACGAACGGCGCGACGTCGCCCTCGCCGACGAGTCCTTGCGGGGCGCCGCGCGCGAGGCAGCTCGGACCGCGGGCCACGCCAGAAAGCTCGCCACGGTCGAGTTCTTCCGTTCGCTCCAGAGTCTGACGCCGGAGCAGGCGCGGCAGACCCTGGGCCGGCGCCTGCCGGCCGGCGCGTCTCTGCCGCCGATCGAACGGATGTTCTGGGCCGGCGACGGCACTCTGATCCAATTCCCGGGACAATGGTTCATGCTGCGGGCGTCGGGGACCGACGCAGTGCTGCGCTACTACATGGAAGGGCGCCAGCGGGAGGCGGTCGCGGCGCTCAACGCCGCGCTCGTGGCGCTCGCGCCTTGATGGACCGGCGCCTTCGGAGGAGGATCGCATGAATCGACGTGTTGAGCCCGCGCCGAACCGCGGGGGAGTGGCGGCGGGGCTGTCGCGCTTCGATCGCTGGCTCACCCTGTGGATCTTCGTGGCCATCGGCGCCGGCGTCGGCCTCGGCTGGCGTTGGCCCGGACTGGCCACCTGGCTGGGTCGGGCGTCGATCGGCTCCACGTCGATCCCCATCGCGGCCGGCCTGATCCTCATGATGTACCCGCCCCTGGCCAAGGTGCGCTACGAGGAGATGGGCCGCGTCTTCCGCGACCGGCGCGTGCTGGGGCTCTCGCTCGTACAGAACTGGGTCATCGGACCGCTCCTGATGTTCGCGCTGGCGGTCATCTTCCTGAGCGGACAGCCCGAGTACATGGCGGGCCTGATCCTGATCGGTCTCGCCCGTTGCATCGCGATGGTCATCGTTTGGAACGACCTCGCGGGAGGCGATCGCGAGTACTGCGCGGGGCTCGTGGCGTTGAACTCGTTCTTTCAGGTATTGTTCTATTCTCCCTACGCCTGGTTGTTCCTGGCGCTGCTGCCGCCCTTGCTGGGACTCGAGGGCACGATGGTACGCATCACCATCGGCGAGATCGCGCGCAGTGTATTCGTCTATCTGGGGGTGCCGTTTCTCGCCGGCTTCGCGACCCGTTTCGCCTTGATCCGCGCCCGCGGACGCGACTGGTACGAACAGCGCTTCGTGCCGCTGATTTCCCCTCTGACGCCCGCCGCGCTGCTGTTCACGATCGTCGTCATGTTCTCGCTCAAAGGACGAACGATCGTGGACCTGCCGCTCGATGTCCTGCGCATCGCGACGCCGCTCTTGATCTACTTCGTCGTGATGTTTTTCCTGTCGTACCGGATGTCGCTTCGGGCCGGCGCCGACTATGCCCGCGCCACGACGCTCTCCTTCACGGCCGCCTCGAACAATTTCGAGTTGGCCATCGCGGTGGCCATCGCGACGTTCGGCGTTAACTCCGGAGCGGCCTTCGCGGCCGTGATCGGCCCGCTGGTGGAGGTGCCGGTCCTGATCGGGCTGGTCAACGTGGCGCTGTGGCTGCGAAGCCGCTGGTTCGCCGAAGTGCCCGCGGCCAGAGGCGCTTGACACTTGATCCTCCGGGCGGGATTCTCACCTGGCTGGCTTTCCTTGACGATCGTGCCGTCAGCCCCCGGAGGTTTGCCATGCCGGCCTTGCGCGACCGCCAATCCGCTCTTGTCGAATTCGTCGTCTGCGCCCTGCTGATCGGCCTGGGGCTGGCGCTGCTGCAAGCCCTGGCCACCGTCCCGATCCTGCGCGCCGCGGAGCCGCCGCCCGCCGGCGGCGCCGCGCAGGGTTCGCTGCCCTATGAACGCTTCGAAACGAACGACGTCTGCGCCGAGTGCCACGGCGATTTCGCCCGGCAACACGAGCAGGCGCTCATGTCGCAGTGCTTCACGCACCACTGGGACGAGATCGAGTACTTCGAACTCGCGGCGCCGCACGCCGACGCGCTGCCGAAGGTGTCTGGCGTGAAGGCGGGCTGCAACGGCTGCCACGCGCCGCTGGCCTTCCTGGCCGGCGACATTCCGCCGCAGCGCCCGGCCGCCGGCACGCGCGCCAACGAAGGCGTGTCTTGCGATCTCTGCCACGCCATCACGGGCTTCGTGGGAGAGGTGCCGTTCAACTTCAACTACGTCGTGGCGCCGGGTGCGGCGAAACAGGGCCCGCGCGCCGGACGCGAGAGCCCCTATCACGAAATCGCCGTCAACCCATTCCTGCGCTCGGCCGATTTCTGCGGCGTGTGCCACAACGAGCAGGATCCCTACGGCGTCTGGGTGAAGTCCACTCATCTCGAGTGGCGCGACGGGCCGCACGGCAAGGCGGGCATCGCGTGCCAGGACTGCCACATGCCGCCGGCCGCCGCGTTGGCGGCCGCGGAGGGGGAGTCGTTGCCGGACGCGCGACAGCACCTCTTCCACGGGGCGCACGACGAGGGCAAGCTGCGGGGAGCCGCCGAGGTGCGCGTCCACCCGCAAGAGGTCAAGGTCGCGCGCGGGGGCCAGGCGCGGTTGCTGGCCACCGTGGTCAACGCCAAAGCGGGCCACATGCTGCCGAGCGGTTCGGTGGAGGAACGGGTCGTCTGGCTCGAGGTCGTGGCGCGCGACGCAGCCGGACGCCAGTGGCTCCTGCCCGTCGACCCGAAGGGCTTCCCGGGGGAGGAGATGACGATCGCTTCGGCCGGCGCGATGGCCTACCAGGATCTCGGCGACATCAAGGGACTGGACGGCTTTGCCGGCCTCAAGCGCGACGGCGAGGTGCCGGATGGCTGCCGCATCTTCCGCATGCCGTACCTCGATCCCCAAGGACGCATGACCGTCGCGCAATGGCACACCGCCGCGCTGGGGCCGGACTATCGACTGGCGCCGCTGCGCGCCGTGAACGAGTCGTTCACCTGGTCGGTGCCCGTGGATTGCGCGCCGGGCGAGGTGACGATCGTGGCGCGCGTCTGGTACTCGCGGCTCGTTTCGTCGGTGGCCGAGTTCATGGGCGTGCCGCGCGAGGAGTCGCAGCCGGTGCTCATGAGCGAACACGCGACGCGGCTGCGCGTGCTCTGAGGCGGGATCGATGGCGCTGGAGGTCGCGGCGGGCGCGAGCCCGCCGCGCTTCCGTCCGCGGACAGGACCCTCCCCAAACTGGAATTTTCGAGCGGGGCGCCGTCTTGACTTGCGACGCGCGGCGCGGCACTCTCGCGCCAGAGCCCGGCGCTGATTGGCGCGCCAGGCGTCGACGACCATCGAGGAGGGCTCCATGCGCACCTGTCCGATTCACTTGTTCGCTCTGGCGCTCCCGTGGATCGCGGGGGCGGGGCTCGCGATCGCCGCCCTGCCGGCCGGTGACGCCGCGCTGGGCACGCGGAAATACGACGATTTCGAGCGCCCCCAGGCCTGCGCCACCTGCCACGTCGACATCGCGCGCCAGCACGAGCAGGCGATGATGTCGCAGGCGTACACGCACCACTGGGACGAAATCGAGTATTTCGGCCTCGCCGTGCCGCATGCCGAGAAGGAGCCGAAGGTCGCGGGCGTGAAGGCCGGCTGCAACGGCTGCCACGCGCCGCTCGCTTTCCTGGCCGGCGACGTCCCGCCGCCTCCGCCGCAGGCCAAGAGTCGCGCCAACGAGAGCGTCTCGTGCGACCTCTGCCATTCGCTCACCGGCTTCGAGGGCGACACGCCGTTCAACTTCAATTGGATAAGCGAGCCGGGCAAGGTGAAGCAGGGGCCTCGGCCGGGCCGTGTCAGCCCGCACCACCAGACTGTCGAGAATCCCTTCCTGCGCACGGCGGAATTCTGCGGCACGTGCCACAACGAGATGGATCCCTGGGGCTTGTGGGTCAAGTCCACTCACCTCGAGTGGCGGGAGGGGCCGCACGGGAAGGCGGGCATCGTCTGCCAGGAATGTCACATGCCGCCGGCCGCCGGCCGCAGCGCCACCATGGGCGAACCGCTGCCCGACGTGCGCCAGCACCTCTTCCACGGCGCGCACGACCCCGGCAAGCTCGCGGGGGTGATCGAGGTGCGCATCCATCCCGAGGCGCGTGAGGCGGAGCCTGGCGATCGCGTGAGGCTGATTGCGACGCTCGTGAACGCCAAGGCCGGTCACAAGGTGCCGAGCGGTTCCGCCGAGGAGCGCGTGCTCTGGCTGCACGTCACCGCAACCGACGCGCGGGGCAGGACCTGGCATCTGCCGGTCGACGCGAAGGGCTTCGCCGGCGAAGAGTTGACCATCGCGACGGAGACGGCACTGGCCTACCAGGACATCGGCGACATCACCGGGCAGGCCGGCTTCGCGGGCCTGAAGCGCGACGGCGAGGTCCCGGCCGGCGACCGCATCTTCCGGCTGCCATACCTCGATCCCCAGGGGCGCATGACGATCGCCCAGTGGAACACGGCCGGCTTCGGGCCGGATTACCGCCTGGCGCCGCTGGCGGCCGTGAACGAGACGTTCACCTGGACGTTGCCGCCGGACGTCGCGCCCGGGACGCTGACGGTGACGGCCGAAGTGTGGTACTCCCGGCTGGTCTCCTCGGTCGCCGAGTTCCTGCACGTGCCGCGCGAGGAATCGGAGCCGGTCAAGATCAACACGCACCGGACGACCTTCGAGGTCCTGTAGCCGGGTAAGGAGCACGACCATGAGCGAGCGCAGAATCTTGGCCGCGACGCTGGCTGCCTGCCTGGGCACCGCGCTGCTGTTGTCGTCCGGCGACGCGGGCGCGATCCCCGTCTTCGCGCGCAAGTACCAGATCTCCTGCTCGACCTGCCACGCGCCATTCCCGCGTCTGAAGCCGTACGGCGAGGACTTCGCGGGCCGCGGGTTCCGCATGGAGGAGGGGCAGGAACCGGTCCGCGCCACCTACGACGTGGGCGATCCCCTGCTGATGCTGCCGCGGGACCTGCCGCTGGGGGCGCGGATGGAGGGCTACCTGTCGTGGAAGGAGGACAGCGACGCCGAAACCGACGTCGAATGGCCCTGGGTCTGGAAGATCCTCTCCGGCGGGCCGATCGGGAAGACGGCGTCGTACTACTTCTACTTCCTGATGGAGCGGGGCGAAGTCGTCGGACTCGAAGATGCCTATCTGCAACTCAACGACGTGCTCGGCAGCGGCTTCGACCTGGTCTTCGGACAGTTCCAGGTCTGCGACCCGCTCTTCAAGCGCGAGCTGCGACTGGAGCGGTTCGACTACTTGATCTTCAAGACGCGGGTCGGGCGATCGCCGGTGGACCTCACGTACGACCGCGGTCTCATGCTCGCGCGCGCGCTGCCCGGCGACGTGGACATGGTCGCGATGGCGCTCAACGGCAACGGCATCGGCGCCGCCGAGGACGCGGGCGTCTCCGACTTCAAGAATCACGACAGCGATCAGTTGCGGAACTTCGCGCTGCGTCTGGCGAAGCAGACCGGTCCCGTGCGTCTGGGCGCCTTCGGCTACTACGGCCGGACCGAGGACAAGGAGAGCCCGGCCCAGACGCGCAACGAGACCTGGTACCTGGGGCCGGATCTCGTCGTGGACTTCGGCGACCGGGCCCAGCTCAACGCGCAGTTCCTCTACCGCGAGGACGACGACCCGTTCTTCACGGGCGCGCGGGATGGTGTCGCCACGCGCGGCGGCTTTGCCGAACTGCACTATTTCCCGCGCGGTCACGACGGACGCTGGGCCTTCTCCGTCCTCTACAACAAGATCACGTCCAGCGACGAGGCGGTGCCCGATCCCGAGACCGACGAACTCCTCTACGAGCAGGCGGAGCGCGAAACATTTTCGCTGACCGCCAACCACCTGATCGCGCGCAACATCCGCCTCACGCTCGAGGGCGGGCGCGATCTGGAAGCGGAAAAGACTAGGCTGTCCATCGGTCTCATCAGCGCCTTCTGAGGCGCGTGAGCGTGCAAAACGGTCTGTGAGGTCATGCGCCACGCCGACGTGATGTCCGGCCTTGACGTGCTCGCCGCGGGGGGCTTTGCCGCGCTGCGCGGGCAGCGCTGCGGCCTGCTCTGCCATCCGGCCTCCGTCGACCGGACGCTCGCGCACGCGGCGCGCGTGCTCGCCAGCGCCGCGGCGATCGACCTGCGGGCATTGTTCGGTCCCCAACACGGCATCCGTGGCGAGACCCAGGACAACATGGTGGAATGGGAGGGGTTCCGGGATCCAGTCACGGGATTGCCGGTCCACTCGCTCTATGGGCAGCACCGGCAGCCCACGGCCGCGATGTTTGCCGACCTCGACACGCTCGTGATCGATCTGCAGGACGTGGGCGCCCGTTATTACACGTTCGTCTGGACGTTGCTTCTCTGTCTGGAGGCGTGCGCGCGAGAGAACAAGCGCGTCGTCGTGCTCGACAGGCCCAACCCTATCGGGGGCACCGGGCGGGAGGGCGCGGTCCTGGACACGGCTTACGCCTCGTTCGTCGGGCTCGCGCCGCTGCCCATGCGGCACGGCCTGACGCTGGGCGAGCTGGCGCGCTGGTTGCGCGCCTGGCGAGGGCTCGATGTCGCGCTTGAGGTCGTCCGGATGCGCGGCTGGCGCCGCGCGATGGACTTCGAGGCGACCGGTTTGCCGTGGGTCTTGCCGTCGCCCAACCTGCCGACCGTGGACGCGGCGTTCGTCTATCCGGGCATGTGCCTGCTCGAAGGCACGGAGCTGTCGGAAGGACGCGGCACGACCAGGCCCTTCGAGATCTTCGGCGCGCCCGGCCTCGACCCCGACGTCCTCGTGACCCGCTTGGCGGACTGGGAGTTGCCGGGCGTGGCCTTTCGACCGCTGCACTTCGTGCCGACGTTTCAGAAACACGCCGGGCTCCTGTGCGGCGGCGCCCAGATCCACGTCCTCGACCGCGCGACCTTCAAGCCGTGTTTGACGGCGGTCGCCGTCTTGTGCGCCGTGCGGGACGTGGCGCCGGCAACGCTGCGCTGGCGGATGCCGCCATACGAATACGAGGCCAGCAAGCTGCCGATCGACATCCTGGCGGGCGACGCGAGGCTGCGCGAGGCGATCGAGGCGGGACTGGCTCCGGCCCGGATCGCCGACGAATGGCTGGACGGCGTGGCGCGGTTCACGGACGGCCTCGGGGGGTGCATTCTCTATGAGGAATGAGCGCGCCGAGGCGCCCGCCGTCGAGCGGGCGATGATCCTCGCCGCCGGTTTCGGCACGCGCCTGCGTCCGCTCACGGAGCGGCTGCCCAAGCCGCTCGTGCCGCTGCTGGGTCGTCCCCTGTTGGAGTGGATCGCGCGTTCCTTGTGCGGAGCGGGCGTCCATCACATCGCGATCAATGCCCATCACTTGCCGGACGAGCTGGCGCGAGGAGTCGAACGCCTGGCCCAGGATCTCGCGCGCGGACCGTGTCCTGGCGCGAGCCCGCGGCCGGACTGTGAGATCGCTCTCTATCGCGAGGCGCAGATCCTCGGCACCGGCGGCGCGCTCGCCAATGCGCGCGCGTTCCTCGAACAGGACGCGCAGTTCCTGGTGCACAACGGCGACGTGCTCACCGACCTCGATCTGGCCTGGCTGGCCGCGGCGCATGTGAAGTCGGGGGCGCTGGCGACCCTCGCCCTGGTGGATTGGCCGGCCGCGAACACCGTGTTGCTGAGTTCCGAGGGCGTGGTGGTCGACATCAACGGCCGGCACGGAGCCGAACCCGCGCGCGGACGAGCCCTGTGTTACACGGGCGTCGCGATGCTTTCGCGCGGCATCTTCCGCTACTTGCCGGAGACCGGCTATGCCTCCCTGATCGAGGCGCTGCTGACCGCGCTCGTGGCTGAGCCGGGCAGCGTGCGGGGGCTGGCGCCGGGCGACGTCTACTGGAACGACTTGGGCACGATCGAACGGCTCCTCGATGCGCACCGCGACGTCCTTCTGTCGCGGCGACTCGTCTTGGCCGAGGTGGATCCGCCTCAGGACGGCGTCTTTCTCGGCCCCGGCGCGCGCGTGGCGAAGGACGCTCGCCTGAATGGCTTCGTGAGTCTCGGGCGCGAAGCCTGCGTGAGGTCCGGCGCGCGGCTCGACGACTGCATCGTGTTCGACGACACGACGGTGGCGGCTGGGCCCGCCTGGCGGCGCGCCGTTCTCGGCCCGGGCTGGGCCGTGACGCAGGATGAGAACGAGATTCCTCATCTGCCGTGCGTGCGCGCCGCGGGATTCGGAGCGGAGTCGCGCATCGAGCCGCTGGTGGAGCACGGCTCCGACCGCGGGTTCTGGCGCCTGCGCGCCGCCGACCGCGCCGGCGCCGCCAAGCTCGGCCGAGACGGGCCGTCCACTCTGGTGCTGATGCGCACGGCGCCGACCGACCCGGAGCTGCCGCGCTTCGTGGCGGTGGGTCGGTTCCTGCACGAGCAGGGGCTGGGCGGTCCCGCGATCGTCGCCGACGATCCGGCGACCGGCACGGTGTTGATGGAAGATCTGGGCGACGAGTCGCTCTATCAGGCGGTCCGCCGCGAGCGGGCGCGGCTGCCCGCGCTGCATCGGACGGCCCTGGAACTGCTCGTCGCGCTGCAGACGCGCGGGACGGTCCGCTTGGACCGCTGTCCCCTGGCCGGTGATCGCCTGTTCGACCACGCCACGCTCCGCTGGGAGAGCGACTATTTCCGGCAACGGTTTCTGCGGGATGTTGCCAGCGTGCCGGAGGCGGTGGCGGCCGCGCTGGATGAGGAATTCGAGCGCCTGGCACAGGCCGCGCTGGCGCAGCCGATCGTGCTGATGCATCGCGATTTCCAGTCGCAGAACATCCTGCTGGTCCAGGGTCGCCCGCGCCTGATCGACTTCCAGGGCATGCGCCGCGGACCGTTGCTCTATGACGTGATGTCGTTGCTGCGGGATCCCTACCTCGACCCGACGCCGGCCGAGCGCGCGCCGCTGCTGGAGGGCTGGCGCGATGCCCTGGCCGCGGCCGGAGGTCCCGTCCTCGCGCCCAATGAACTGCGCCGTCACGCCGCGGTCGCCGGGCTGCAGCGCAACCTGCAGGCGCTTGGAGCCTATGCCTTCCTGTCGCGCGTGCAGGGGAAGGCCGAATACGTGCAGTGGATCCCAGCCGGCCTGCGCCAACTCGAGGACGGGCTGACGGAGCTGCGCGCCTGCGACGGCCCGCCCGGCCCCCTGCCGCGCCTGGAGGCCGTGGTCGCAAAAGTCAGGTCCGGTGGGGCGCGATGAGCGCACGAACGCCCACCGCGGACGCGGTCATGAGGTCTTGAGTCCGCTGGGGGAGATGGCCCATTCCGGGTGCGCGCCAAACCCGTTCGTGAGCGAGGATCCATGAAGGCCGACCCGCAACAACGACTCGACGAGCTGTCCGCCGGCTACCAGAACGCGGTCATCCTGCTGACGGCGAACCATCTGGGTGTTTTCCCGGCCCTGGCCGCCGGCCCCCGCGTGGCGGCCGACCTGGCGAGCGAACTCGGCCTCGACGCGCGCGCGCTGGAGACGACGCTGCTGGCCTTGGCGGCTGAGGGGATCCTTAGCCAGGCGCGCGGCACCTTCTGCCTCGCGCCCGATTTCGCGCCGCTCCTGCTGCCCGGCGGTTCCCAATCCCGCGCCAGCATCATGGAGCACAATTATCACCTGCTGCGGCGCTGGGTGGGGCTTGACGAGGTGCTGCGCACGGGGCGCCCCGCCGCCGACACGCAGCGGCCGCGCGACGGCACGCAATTGCGCGCCTTCATCTGCGGCATGGCCGACATCTCGCGCCAGTCGAGCGAGGAGGTGGCGCGGAAGCTCGATCTGTCGCCTTTCAACCGTCTGCTCGACGTGGGGGGCGGCCCGGGCACGGCGGCCATCACCTTCGCCCTGCGCTATCCCCAGCTGCGCTGCGTCGTGTATGACCTGCCCGAGGTCGTGCCGATCGCGCGCGAGGAGATCGCGCGCGCCAAGCTGGAGGAGCGCGTCGCCACGGTCGCGGGTGATTTTCTCGAAGATCCCCTCGGCTCGGGCTTCGACATCTTGTACGTCTCGAACATCATCCACAGCCAGAGCGTCGGGCAGACGGCCGCCCTGTTCGGCCGCTGCCGAGAGGCGCTCGTCGCGGGCGGCACCGTGGTGGTCAAGGATTTCTTCCTGGACGACAGCCGGGTCGAGCCAGCCAGCGCGGCCCGCTTCTCGGTTAACATGCTGGTCGGCACCGCGGAAGGAAAGTCCTACACGCTGGACGAGACGCGCGAGCTGTTGGCGGACGCGGGGTTCGGCGATTTTCGCGTCGTGACGGTGGCCCGGGCCAGCGCCCTGCTGGTCGGCCGGCGCGGACCGTCCGCGTGACGATCCGCGCCGGCTTCGGCGTCTGGTCGCGCGCGCTCAGGCGATGTACTTCCCGCGCGGCGTGTAGTGCGTGTGCAGCAGCTTGTGGCTGAGGTGGCCGCACGGCCCGTCGGTGAGGAACTCCTTGTAGAGCTTCAACACCGCGGGGTTCTCGTGCGACTTGCGCACGGCGTAGGCCTGGTCTTCTGAATAGATGGCCCGCGCCCTGGCCGCCCGGATCTCCGGGCTGGTCGGGATCGGCTGGCCGCCTCCGCCGAGGCAGCCGCCCGGGCACCCCATGAATTCGATGAAGTGGCACTGGGCGAGCTCGCCCCCCGACTTGATGTTCTCCATCACTTTCTTGGCATTGGCCGTGCCGTGGGCGATGGCGACCTTCAGCGTCGCCCCCTCCAGCCACTTCCAATCCTTGACCAGGTGCTTGAACATGGCCGGCACGGGCCCGGACTGCGGCACCTTGATCTCGACCACGCGCACGCCGTCGAAGCCGCGCACGGGCGTGATGTCGGCGTTGGCGAAGACGTTCTCCACCTTCAGGCCGGTCACGATTTCGATCACCGTGCGCAGGGCGGCTTCCATGACGCCGCCCGTGGCGCCGAAGATGACGCCGGAGCCGGTCGCGGTGCCGAACGGGTCGTCGAAATCGGACTTCGGCATGCGCGGCAAGTCGACGCCGGCCTCGCGGATCATCTTGGCCAGTTCGCGCGTCGTCAGGCCGTAATCGATGTCCTTGAACCCGCTGTCGCACATCTCGGGCCGGTTGCACTCGAATTTCTTTGCCGAGCAAGGCATGAGCGCGACCGTGACGATGTCCTTCGGATCGATTCCGGACAGCTTGGCGTAGTACGTCTTGATGACGGCGCCGAACATCTGTTGCGGACTCTTGGCGGAGGACACGTTCGGGATGTACTCGGGGTAGAAGTGTTCCAGGTACTTCACCCAGCCCGGCGAACAACTCGTGAACTGTGGCAGGGCGACCGACTTGTCCTGCTCGACGAGCGCCTTGTACAGCCTCAGGATCAGTTCCGTGCCCTCTTCGATGATCGTGAGGTCGGCCGAAAAGTTGGTGTCGAACACCTTGTCGAAACCGCACAGGCGCAGCGCCGTGTTCATTTCGAAGGTGAGGGCGTGGCCCGGCTCGAGGTCGAAGCACTCGCCGATGGCGGCGCGCGGGGCCGGGGCGGTCTGGATGATCACGTGCTTGTTCGGATCGTCGATGGCGGCCCAGACCTCATCGGTGGGATCGTTGGCGCGCAGCGCGCCGGTCGGGCAGCGATTGATGCACTGGCCGCAGTTGATGCAAATCACGTCCTTGAGCGGTTTGTCCATGAACGTCGCGATCCGGGTCTGATCGCCGCGTCCGACAGCCTCGAGCACGCCGACTTCCTGCAGGTCGATGCAGGTGCGCACGCAGCGCCGGCACAGGACGCACTTGTTCATGTCGCGCAGAACGGAGTGGCTGGAGAGGTCCATTTCGTGGCGGGGCGCCGCGGGGTGTCCGAACCGGAAGAAGTCCACTCCGTATTCCTGGGCCAGCGCCTGCAGCTGGCAGTTGTTGTTGCGTGCGCAGCTGTAGCACTCGCCGTAATGCTCGGAGAGCATCAGGTCGATGATGTGTCGCCGGGCTTGCCGCACCTTGCGCGTGTGCGTTTTCACCTTCAGGGGGGCCGTGATCGGGTAGGCGCATGACGCCTGCAGGGTGCGCTGTCCCTCGATCTCGACCACGCACACGCGGCAGACGCCGGCGATGCAGAGGTCCTCGTGCCAGCACAACGTCGGGATGCGCACGCCGATCCGGCGGGCCGCCTCGAGAATCGTCGTGCCCATCGGCACCTTCACGTCCTGACCGTCGATGTTCACCGACACCAGCGCGCCTATGTCGGCGGTGTCGGCGACGCGGGCCACGGTGTGGCCGCGCTGGCTGACGGGCGCGCGAGACGTGTCGTCGTCGAGCTTCCTATTGTTCTCCGCCATGATATCCGGCTCCTTGGCTGACGCGTTCCGGCGCTGTCAATGCGATGCGACGGACACGCGGCCCATGATCTCGTCCTTGAAGTGCTTGACGATGGACAGGAAGGCGTTGGGGCTGGACTGGCCGAGCCCGCACTTCGACGCCGCCTGCATCGTCTCGCCCAAAGCGCACAGCTCCTGGAGGTAGCGCATGGAGCAGCGCCCCTCGCTGAGCAGTTCCACGCCCTCGCGCAACCTCGCGTTGCCGATGCGGCAGGGCGTGCACTGGCCGCAGGATTCCTCGACGAAAAACTCGAGAAAATTCGCCGCGACCTCGAGCATGTCGCGCTGCTGTCCGAAGACGATGATCGAGCCGCCGGTCGCGGCGTCCTCGTAAGCGATCGCGCGTCCGAACTCCGAGGACGGCAAGCAGTGGCCGGAGGCGCCGCCGATTTGGACCGCCTTGGCGTCCGGGGCGCCCACGGTCTCGAGCAGCTTCGCCACGGTCACGCCGAACGGGAATTCGTAAACGCCGGGGCGCGCGCAGTCCCCCGAGATGCTGAGGATCTTCAGGCCGGTGGACTTGTCGGTGCCGGTCGTCTTGAACCAGGCGCCGCCCTTCTGGAGGATGCAGGCGACCCAGGCCAGCGTTTCGACGTTGTTGACGACCGTCGGCCGACCGAGGAAGCCGGTGTCGACGGGGAAGGGAGGGCGGTTGCGCGGTTCGCCGCGGTGCCCCTCGAGCGACTCGATGAGGGCTGTCTCCTCGCCGCAGACGTAGGCGCCGGCGCCCAGCTGGATCCTGATGTCGAAATTGAAGCCCTGCTTGCCGCAGACGTTCTCGCCCAGAAACTTCGCCGCGCGGCGTTTCGCCAGCACGGCTTCCAGTTCGGGCCTCAGGTAGGTGTACTCGGCGCGCAGATACAGGATGCCCTCGCGGGCGCCCACGGCGAAGGCACCGATGGTCATGCCCTCGAAGACGAGGTTCGCGTGCGCGCGCAGGATCGCACGATCCTTGAAGGTGCCGGGTTCGCCCTCGTCGGCGTTGCAGACGACGTATTTCTGCGTGCCGCGCGTGGCCGCGCACAGATTCCATTTCACGCCCACGGGAAAGCCCGCGCCGCCGCGACCCTTGATTCCGGAGGCGCTGATCTCGCCGATGATGTCGGCGCGACTCTTCTGCAGGGCGGCGCGGAGCCCCGCGTCCGGAGACATCGCGGCAAAGGTCGCCAGGTTCACGATCGGCTCGTTCATACCGCGTGCTCCTCCTTCTGCTCCTGCGCGTAGATGCCGAAAACGCGACGGCAGGCCGCGAGGATCTCGTGGACCTTCTCTGGCGTGACCCTCGCGTGGACCTGGTCGTTCACGAGCAGCGCGGGACCCTGGTCGCACATGCCGATGCAGTTGGCCCACTCCAGCGTGAAACGGCCGCACGGGGTCGTCTCGCCGAAGCCGATGCCCAGGTCGTTCTCCAGCTGGCGAGCGACGGCGGCCTTCCCGGCCATGTCGCAGGAAATGGTGCGACAGAGACGGATGATGAACCGCCCCTTCGGTTTCTCGTCGAGAAAGCTGTAGAAGGAGACCACGCTGAAGACCTCCACCGGGTGGATGTCGAGCAGGTCGGCGACGACCTGCATCGCGTAGTCGGATATCTGCAGGTGTCCGCGCTGGATCTCCTGCAGGATCGGGATCAACGCGCTGCGCTGGCGGCCGTGCCGGTCGGCCAGGGCCGTGATCTCTTCGCGCAGGCGTTCGCGTTCCGTGACCAGCATGGGATCAGCCCTCCTTCCGGCCGAGCAATTGCTTCACCATGCCCACGAGGGTCGCGGGCTGCACGGGCTTTTCCAGAAATCCGTCGACCGGGACAAGATCGTTGTCCCTGCCGTACTCCATGCCTGTCACCTTGCTGATGCTGGTCAGCATGAGGATCGGGGCCTTGAAACCCTGTCTGCGCAGTTCCTGCGCCATGGCGATACCGTCGTCCGGCTGCTCCATCATGATGTCCAGGACCAGAAGATCGGGCTTGTGGGACGCGATGGCCTGCATGCCGTCGGCGCGGCTGGACGCGCCAGTCACCGTGTAGCCCTGCTTCTCGAGGAACAGCCGACAAGCGTCGACGATGTCCGGGTCGTCGTCGACGATGAGGATCTTCGCCATGATGCGCTCCTTTCGCGGCGGTCGCCGGGGCCGCCAGGCAATCCTTCGCCGGCGCGGGAGGACGAGTCGCGGCCTCGCGCGCGTCGGACCCGAGGCAAAGGTGGGAGCCAATTGAAAAAACGCAAGCAAAGACGAATCGCGCGGGAAACGCCCTTAGCGGGCCGGATCCCCGGGTTTTCCCGGGCGGCTAGGCTTGACGAGCGGACCCTGCGCAGGCACGATCCCCGTCGCAGGACGAGTGTCCCTTGGCGGTGGAGCGGTGATGGCGGGCACGTTCGAGCAGCACTACGGGATCCTTGAGTACGTGGACGCCGCCGCGCCGCCCCTGGCGGGGGAGTTCACAAAGCGGGAGCGCGACGTCCTGGACGCGATCAACCGCCGGGTCGGCGCCGCCCGCGACCTGGCCGAGGTCATGGATCTCGTCTTCGACCTATCGCTGGAGATCACCCCCTGCGACCGGCTCGGACTGGCGTTCGTCGAGGAGGACGGCCGGCGGATCGTTTCACGTTGGGCTCGGGCGACCTACGCGCCGCTGGCGCTGGGCGCCGGCTACGCCGAGGACGCCGCCGGCAGCTCGCTCGCCGCCCTGCTGGCGGGACGGCGCGTGAGAGTGATCAACGATCTGACCGCCTACCAGGCCATGAGGCCGGAGAGTCGCTCCACTCGTTTGCTGCTGCAGGAAGGGGTGCGCGCCAGCCTGACGGCGCCGTTGCAGGTGGACGATCGCACGGTCGGCCTCTTCTTTCGCTCGTCGCGGCGTCCCGGCGTCTACGCCGAGCACGAGGTGCGCTTGCACTTGGCCATGGCCGAGCGGCTGGCGCAAGCCGTGGAGAAGGCCTGGCGCATCGGGCAGCTCGAAGCCGCCAACCGGGCCTACATGGAGATGCTCGCCTTCGTCGCGCACGAACTCAAGAGCCCTGTCGCCTCGATGGTCATGCAGGCACGGGCGGTCGCCGACGGCTACCTGGGTCCGGTTGAGCCCAGGCAGAAGGAAGAGCTGGAGCGGATGATCGCCAAGGGCGGACATCTGCTCGGCGTCGTGCGGGAATATCTGGATCTGTCGCGGCTGGAGACGGGCGGGCCGGCGCTGCGAGCGCGGGCCGAGGTGGACTGGGCAGAGACGGTTCTGGCGCCGTCGCTGGAGATCGTGCGCCCGCAGGCCGAGGCCAAGCGCATGCGCGTCGAGCTGCCGGAGGGAGCGAGTCCGCTGGTCGAGTGCGATCCGGATCTGCTGAGGATCGTGATGGTGAATCTGCTGGCCAATGCCGTGAAGTATGGCTTCCTCGGGGGAGGCATCCGCGTGACCGCCGGCGTCGCCGACGGCGCGCTGCGGGTCGCCGTCCGCAACGACGGGCCCGGATTCCCGCCGGAGCAGCGCGACCGACTGTTTCGCCGCTTTTCGCGCCTGCAGACCCCCGAGTTGCTGAAGGAGAAGGGGACAGGCGTGGGCCTCTACACGTGCTGGCGCATCGTCGGGCTGCACGGCGGACGCATCGCCGCCGAATCGCAGGCGGGGAGCTGGGCCGAATTCTCCTTCACGATCCCGCAGCCGCTGCCGGCGGGCGCGCCCGCGCCGCCCGGCGGCGTCGGGAGCTGAACCCGCGCGTCACAACGTCGCGACGCGCCACCGCAGGCAGGGGAGGTTCCATGGAAAAGCACGTGATCATCGGAGTGCACATCACCGAGCGGCTGGAGAACGCTGCCAGGGTGCAGCAGGTCTTCACCGAGTACGGGTGCAACATCAAGACCCGCCTCGGCCTGCACGAGGCGTCGCAGGGCGCCTGCTCGCCCAACGGTCTCATCTTGCTCGAGATGGTGGGAGAGGAACGTCACTGCCTCGGCATCATGGACAAGCTCGGCGCCATCCCCGGGGTGCACGCGCAGAAGATGGTGTTCGATCATCCGAGGTAGACGCGGTTATCTACGCTCCTTCCGCCTTCCGGCCGAACAGCGGCTCGAGCTCGGCGGCCGTCGGCGGCGGCGTGGCCAAGCTCACGATGACCAGCGCGCCGATCGAGACGAGGGCGGCGGGGTAGATGCTCGGAACGCCCCAGGGATCGCCGCCCTGCAGGACGCCTGGGAACATGTTTGGAATCACCAGCTCGAGCAACAGGGCCATGACCGCGCCTGAAACGATGGAGGCGAGGCCGCCGGCGCGCGTGGCGCGCTTCCAGGTCAGGGCGGCCAGCAACGCCGGGGTGATCGCCACGCCGTACATCGTGTAGGCGAAATACGAGTAGCGCAGCACGGAGATGCGCGCGTGCAAGACGGTCGGGATGAAGATCATCAGGAAGGCGCACACGCCCAGGATCACGACGAACACCTTCTGCAGAGCCACCATCGTGCGCTGGTCCGCGTCGGGGCGCACGAAGCGCTGATAGATATCGCGCATGATGTTCGTCGTGGGCGACAGCAGGTAGTTCATGCCGGTCGAGATCACGACCGCGCAGGCGGCGCCCAGCAGCAAGAGGCCCACCAGCATGGGCACGCCGCCACGGCCAGCCATGTCGCGCGCGGCCTGCAGGACGATCGAGGCGGGGTCGATGCCGGCGCGCGCCCCGGCGACGGCCGCCGCGTCGGCGCGCCCGGCGAAGGCGAGGCGCAGCTGGGTCTGGAGCGCCTCCATCTGTTCGGGCTTCACCGTGTTCCGTTGCGCCGCCTCCAGCGCCAGGGCGCCGGCGCGCGTGGCCGCCTCGCCGGGAGCCAGCACGCCCGCCGCGACTTCCTGCTTGACCTGGCCGGCGATGTCGAAGGCCCGCAATTCCGGCCAGTGGGCCGTCGCGGAGTAGATTGCGATCACCACGACCAGCGTCTCGACCAGGATCGTGCCGAAGATCCAGAGGCCCACCGCGCGCTTGGCCTCGGCCGGCGATCTCGCGCTGTAGAACTTCTGGTACATCGACTGGATGCCCATCAGCAGCAGCAGCGTGGCGAGGAAGTAACCGCCCGCCTTCAGCGCCGGGTAACGGCCGAAATCGGACGCGAAGACCGCGAAGTGCTGCGGCGGCAGGCTCTGCGTCGCGGCGTCCCAGCCGCCCGCCAGGAAGATCGTGAAAGGCAGCGCGACGCAGCAGGCCAGCAGGATGATGATGCCGTTCGGCAGATCGGTGTGCGCGACGGCGACCATGCCGCCGAGCGACGTGAACAGGATCACGAAGGCCGCGGCGATCATCTGGCCGACTTCGACCGAGATCGCGCCGTCCGTCGCGACGTTCAGGATGTAGCCGCCGGCGCGGAACTGGTACGACACGATCGTCGTGAACGCGATGATCAGCGCGACCGCGCCGAACAGGCGGGCGAATTTGCCGTAGCGGACTTCCAGGATGTCGCCGACGGTGTACTGTCCGAAGCCGCGGATCTTGGCGGCCAGGAAGTAGATCACCGCGATGCCGACCCAGGCCCCCGCCGGCAGCCAGAGCGACGACCACCCCGCCCTGGCCGCGTACTCAGCGCCCGCGATGAACGTTCCGGAGCCGATCCACGTGCAGACGAGGGTGAACACCATAGTGGTGAGCGAGAGCTTGCGCCCCGCCACCATGAAGTCCTCCTGCGAACGGATCTGTCTGGCGCGGACGAAATTAAACGCCGCCATCACCAGCAGGTATGCAAGGACCACCCAAAGGTACCAGCCCACGGCGGGCCTCCTTCCTTCAGACGTCGATCAGGATCAGGTCTTGCTGCTGTTGGCCCGCCACGTCGACTTTGCCGGCCGGCGTGACGAAAACGTTGATCTCCGACCGGACCGCCATTTCGCCCTTGAGATAGATGCCGGGCTCGATCGAGAAGCAAATGCCTGGGACGAGCTCGCGTTCGTCGCGGGTTTCGAGATTGTCGATGTTGACGCCGTTGCCGTGCACCTGCTCGCCGATGGAGTGGCCGGTGCGGTGGATGAAGAACTCGCCCCAGCCGGCCCGCGCCACCACGCCCCGGCAGGCATCATCCACCTCCCAGCCGCAGACTTTTTGCCGCGCCGCGAAGCGATCCTTGACGAAGCGGACCGCGGCGTCGCGCGCATCGCGCACGGTGCTGAAGAGCTCGACGTACTTCGCGGGTGGCTTATGGCCGAGGAATCCGCACCAGGTGATGTCGTAGAAGATGGCGCCGGGCCGGTCCAATTTCGCCCAGAGGTCGATGAGCAGCGTGTCGCCCTTGCGGATGGGGCGGGCGTTCTCGGGCGTCGGCTCGAAGTGCGGATCGGCCGGATGTTCGTTGGTGCCCACCATGGGATTCTCGCCCAGGCAGGTCAATCCTTCCTCCGTGAATCGGCGCAGGATGAACTGCTGGACGTCGTACTGCGTTATCGCGCGGCCGGCTCGGATCTCTTCGCCGATGCGCGCGAAGGCCTCGTTTTTGATCTTCTGCACGCGTTGGCCGGCCTCGAGATGCGAGTGGTAGGCAGCCTCGTCGAGCACGGCCTGGAACGTCTGCACGAGCATGGCGGACGAAACGACCTCGTAGCCGAGCCTTCGCACGAGATCCACCGTGCCGCCGTCCGTGATCGAGACATAGGGTATGTTGCAGTCCGGCGACCATTGCATCGCGACCTTCTTCGCGCCGCCCAGGACGCGTTTGAGGCCGTCGTGCAACTCGCGCCACGACAGGTAGTACGCCTGCGCCCCCGGCAGGTCGGCCAGCCGGTTCGGCTCGACCTTCGAACAGAGGCGGACCGGTTCGCCCTGAGCCGGGATCCAATAGAACCAGCGGCGGCTGGTGAACTTGGCGAAGTCCAGCCCCAGGACCTGGTAGCCGATCTTGTCGCGGTTGTGGAAGTCGCACAGCAGCCAACCGTCCGCGCCGAGGGCGAGCAGCTGTTGCTGGATGCGGGAAATATCCGGCATGACAGGGGCCTCCTTGGTTGGGCGGGGGAGGAGATTGCCCCTTCCTGGCGGGGATGTCAACCGGACTGGACGGCGAGGGCCGGCCCGGGCTCTCGGCGCCCGGGCCGGCCGCGTTCCCGACGGGGCCGGGAGGCGGAATCGCCTGCTATGACGCCGGCGTGGCCGCGGCCGCTTCGGCCAGGCGCTGCTTGGCCGCGCCGATGGCTTCCTCGAACCAAGCCGTGAAACGCCGTTCGAGAACGTCGAGATCGCGCGTGACCACGGGCGTCACGCGTTCGGCCAAGCGGGCCGCGTCGAACGACACGCGTGGCAGACCGGAAGCGGCCCGGCTCCAGACGCCGTCGGCGTCCGGGCTGTCGACGACCGCCTGGCCGTAGGCGGAGAACACGCGGCCGATCTCGGCTCTCACCTCGTCGGCGCTCTCGTACTTCATCTTGAAGCGGTAACCCATCTGCGCCGCGAGGCGGCAGAGCAGGTCCCAGGTCTCGACGCCCGCCACGGGCGGCATCGCGCGCTTGAGGAGCTGCACGCGCCCCTCGGAGTTGGTCACGCTGCCGGAGGTCTCGGCCGCGCTCGATAGCGGCAGCACGACGCCCGCGGCGCGCGCGGTGGCCGTCGCGAAGAGATCCGCGACGACCAGGAAGTCGGCCGCGCTCAGGCCGGCGGCCAGATCGGCGGGAAAATCCGGCGCGCCGAGCGGATCCTCGCCGATGACGACCGCCACGCGGATCCGCTTGCGGCGCAGCCGATCGCCCACGTCGGCGCCGGCGCCGGCCACGTCCCGCAGCGACACGCACCACTCCTTCTCGAGGGACGCCAGCGCCACGGCGTCGGTCGTCGCCGCGTACCCCGGCAACCAGGCGGGGCTGGCGCCCATGTCGCAAAGACCCTGCATGTTCGATTTTTCGTGCAGGGCGAGCAAACCGCAGCCCAACGCGGCCGCGCCGGCGGCGTAGAGCCGGAGATCGCCGGGCGCGCGCGGGTCGCGATGGTCGCGGTTCGTGACGAGGACCTTGAGGATGCTTTGCCCCAGCAGTTCGGCGGCGGCTCGCAGCGCCTCGAGCGAGATGCCCGCGGCCTGCGCGCGGCGGCTGGCTGGCACGGCGTGGACCGCGGCGGTCAGAGCCGCGTCCTCGCCCAGGGCGTCCGGGCGCGCGGCCTCGTACTCGGCGAGCAGTCCGAGCATGACTTCCGATTCCGCGCCTTCCCGGCAGCGAAGGAAGATCTCCGCGAATCGCGCGATGCCGTTGTCGCGCGATCCCACGTAGATCAGCTTCGCGCCCTGCCGGATCGCCTTCTTGACCGCGAGATCGGCCACGAAGTGCTCGTCCGCCAGATCCGAGCCGATCACCAGGATCGCCTGGGCGTCCGCCAGGTCGCGATACGCGGTCGTGGAGAGCACGTCGGGACAGAATAGATCGCGATTGACCAGATGGGCCGCCGTGGTGACCTGGTGCGTGCCGAGCGCCAGGCGGGCGAATTTCTGGGCCAGGTAGATCTCCTCGTTCGTCAGGCGGGGAGAAACGAGCACGGCGATCTCATCGCCGCTGAATTTGCGGCGCAGCTCCTTGAAGCGCATGGCGGCGTAGGCGATCGCGTCGTCCACGGACGACTCCTGCAGCTCGCGACCCGCGCGCACCAGCGACGTTCTCAGGCGTTCAGGCGAGAGCACGTAATTGTACCCGAAGCGGCCGCGGCGGCAGTGGTTGCCGTCGGTGGCGCTGGCGCCCTCGAACCGCGACAGCTTGACCAGGCTGCCGCCGTACGTGTTCCAATTCAATTTGCAGCCGACGCCGCAGTACGTGCAGACCGTGGGGGTCTTCGCCGTGGGCCAGGGCCCCGGCTTCGCCAGCGGCACGATCTCGCTGATGGCGCCCGTGGGACACGTGCCGATGCAAAGGCCGCAGCTCACGCACTCCGTATCGAGCAGGGCCGCGCCCAGGGCCGGCTTCACGACGGTCTGGAAGCCGCGGTTGATGAAACCGTACGCCGCCACGCCGACGACCTCGCTGCAGACCCGCACGCACCGTCCGCACAGGATGCACTTGTTCGGATCGAGTTCGATGAACGGGTGCCGCCGGTCGACGCGGTACTGCTTGGCCTCGCCCAGGAAGCTGTCGATCTGCACGCCGTACTCCGTGGCGTACCGGCGCAGGTCGCAGTCGAAGAGCGCCGTGCAGCCGCATTCGAGGCAGCGCGCGGTCTCCGAGCGCGTGTCCGCCGCGGTGTAGCCCTGCTCCACTTCCACGAAGCTCTTGATGCGTTCCTGCACCGGCAGCGCTGGCATCGGGCGCCGCGCATGGCGGGCGCCGTCGCGCAAATCTTCGACCGTGATGTTCCGGAAGGCGTCCTTGCGGCTGTTGAATTCGAACGGCTCAGGGGCGGCCCGTCCCGTACGCACGTAGCTGTCGATGCTGTGCGCCGCCTTGCGGCCGGCCGCGATCGCCTCGATGGCGGTGGCGGCGCCGGTCACCACGTCGCCGCCGGAGAAAACGCCTTCGACCGAAGTCTCGAACGTCTTGTCGTTGATTGCGATCGTTTGCCAGCGCGTCAGATTCAGCGTCTCGCCGAAAGGCAGCATGTTGGGGGTGCGGCCCCCGAAGATGCGCTGGGCTTGCGTGCTCTGCCCGATCGCGGCGATGATCCAGTCCGCCTCGACGAAGAACTCGGATCCCTTGACGGGCTTGGGGCTGCGACGGCCGCTGGCGTCGGGCTCGCCGAGCTCCATGCGCAGGCATTCGAGACCGGTCGCGCGCCCATCCTTCTTAACGACCCGCTGCGGCGCGACGAGGAAGTTCATCTTCACTCCCTCTTGCTCCGCCTCGTCGATCTCCATTTCGTTCGCGGGCATCTCCTTGCGAGTGCGGCGGTAGAGCAGCAGGACTTCGCCGGCTCCGAGGCGCAGCGACGTGCGCGCGCAGTCGATGGCGGTGTTGCCACCGCCCACGACCAGCACCCGCCCCTTCAGCGGCGCGGCGCGGTGCAGGCCGTACTCGCGCAGGAACTCGATGCCCGGCAACACGCCGGGCGTGTCCTCGTCCTGGACGCGCATCTTGGACGTGTCCCAGGCGCCGAAACCGAGGAAGATCGCCTGGTAGCCCCGATCCTTCAGCCCGGCTAGGGTGAAATCGCGTCCCAGCTCCATGTTGGTGTGCAGGCGCACGCCGAGATCGAGGATCTGGTTGATCTCGAGATCGAGCACTTCCTTGGGCAGGCGATATTCGGGGATGCCGTAGCGCAGCATGCCGCCCGCCTCGGGCAGGCTCTCGAAGATGTCCACGCCGTAGCCCCTGACCGCGAGGTAGTAGGCGCAGGAGAGGCCCGCCGGACCGCCGCCGACGACGGCGACGCGCTGTCCGTTGGCCGGCGCGACGGCCGGTCGCCAAGGCGCGGCGGCGCCGAGGTCGAGGTCCGCGATGTAGCGCTTGATGTAATCGATTCCGACCGCCTCGTCGAGCAGGTTGCGCCGGCACCCCTTGACTTCGCAGGGACGGGTGCAGACGCGGCCGCACACCGCGGGCAGCGGATTGCGGTCTTTGATCAGCTTGATGGCGTCCTGGTATTTGCCCAGCGCGGCCAGCGCGATGTACCCCTGGATGTCGATTCCCGCCGGGCAGTTGAGCTGGCAGGGGCCGATACAGTCGGCGTAATGATTGGACAGCATCAACTCCAGCGCCGCTTTGCGCGACCGGCGAACCTCCGCGGTGTCCGTCTCCACGATCATGCCGCCGGCGATGCGCGTCGAGCAGGCGGGCAGCAACGTGCGCGCTCCCTTCACCTTGACCACGCACAGGAAGCACGACGCGAACGGTTCGAGCTGGTTGTCGTGGCACAGCGTGGGAATGCCATGGATGCCATTCTGACGCGCCACTTCGAGAATGGTCTGGCGGCTGTCCGCGATGATCCGTTTTCCGTCTATCTCGAGCTTGACCAGGTTCATGACGACCTCGCTGAGCTGATCCGGTTCCTTGCCTTCTCGATCGTTCCTGCCGCCCGCCCGCTTCCCTTGCCGCCTACAGCCGGACGATGGCGTTGAAGCGACACGTCTTGTAGCATTCGTCGCACTGGATGCACTTGGCGTGATCGATGTGGTGCATCTGCTTCTTCTCGCCCGTGATGGCGCCGGCCGGGCAGACGCGGCCGCACGCCAGGCAACCGGTGCAGGCCTCCGTGATCGTGTACGTGAGCAGCTTCTGGCAGCTGTGCGCTGGGCATTTCTTGTTGGTGATGTGGGCCTCGTACTCCGAGCGGAAGTACTTGAGAGTGGTCAGCACCGGATTGGGAGCGGTCTGGCCGAGACCGCAGAGCGAGTTGTTCTTCACCAGGGCCGCGAGCTGTTCGAGCAGCTCGATGTCGCCGTCGCGTCCCGCGCCTTCGGTGATGCGCGTGAGGATCTCCAGCATGCGTTTGGTGCCGACGCGACAGAAGGTGCACTTGCCGCACGATTCGCGCTGCGTGAAGTCGAGAAAGAACCGCGCGACGTCCACCATGCACGTCGTCTCGTCCATCACGACGAGCCCGCCCGAGCCCATGATCGCGCCGGTCTTGTTGATCGACTCGTAGTCGATCACCGTGTCCTGCAGCTCGGCTGGAATGCAGCCGCCGGACGGGCCGCCCATCTGCACGGCCTTGAACTTGCGGTCGTCGCGGATCCCGCCGCAGACCTCCTGCACGATCTCGCGGATCGAGATGCCCATCGGGACCTCGACCAGGCCGCCGCGCCTGACCTTGCCGGCCATCGCGAACACCTTCGTGCCCTTGCTGTTGGCGGTGCCGAGGCTGTTGAAGGCGGCGGCGCCGCGGCGCACGATCCAAGGCACGTTGGCGAACGTTTCGACGTTGTTGATGTTCGTCGGGCAGCCCCACAGGCCCTTCACGGCGGGGAAGGGGGGCCGGACGCGCGGCATGCCGCGCTTGCCCTCGATCGAGCCGATGAGCGCCGTCTCCTCTCCGCAGACGAACGCGCCGGCGCCTTCCTTGAGGCGCACGCGGAAGGCAAAACCCGAACCGGCGATGTTCTCGCCCAGCCAGCCCCGCTCCACGGCCTGCGCGATGGCGATGTTCAGGCGCTCGATCGCCTTGGGGTATTCGGCTCGCACGTAGATGTAGCCGTCGGACGCGCCGATGGCGAACCCCGCGATGGCCATGCCCTCGAGCACGGCGTGGGGGTCGCTTTCGAGGACGGAGCGATCCATGAACGCGCCGGGGTCGCCCTCGTCGGCGTTGCAGATGATGTACTTGTGGTCTCCCTGGGCCAGCCTCGTGAAGCGCCACTTCATGCCGGTCAGGAAGCCGGCGCCGCCGCGCCCGCGCAGGCCGGACTCGATGATCCGGTTGATCAGCGCCTCCGGATCCTTCTCGGCCAGCGTCCTGTCCAGGGCCTGGTAGCCTTCCACGGCCAGGTAATCGTCGATGCTCTCGGGATCGATGCGCCCGCAATTGCGCAGGACGATCCGGTTCTGGCGCTCCAGGTAGGCGCTCTCCGGCGACGGCCCGACGTCGCTCACGACGAGCCACTCGGCGATGGGGCGCCCCGCGGCGACGTGCTCCGACAGCAGCCGCTCGACCTTGTCCTTGGTGAGGCCGCCGTACTGCCAGGCGCGGCCGTCGTCGTCCCTGACCTCGACGAGCGGTTCGCGGTAGCACATGCCGATGCAGCCGGTCTTGCCCAACTCGTAGCGGGGCCCGCCGTTGTCGGCTCGCTCGCGCAAGGTCCGGTAGGTCTCCTCCGCGCCGGCGGCGATGCCGCAAGTGCCCAGTCCGACGAGGATCTTCATTTCTTCACCGCCTCCGCGCCGGCGTCCTTGTAACGCTTGACGATCTTCTTGATATCCGCCGGCTTGAGGTTCCCATACGTGTCGTTGCCGATCATGATGACGGGAGCGAGGCTGCAGCAGCCGAGGCAAGACACCATCTCGACGGTGAACTGGCGATCCGCCGTGGTCTCGCCGGTGTGGACGCCGAGCTGGTCCTCCACCGCTTCGGTGATGCCCTTGGCTCCCTGGACATGGCAGGCCGTTCCGTGGCAGACGCGCACGATGTTCTTGCCGACGGGCCGCAGGCGGAACTGCGAGTAGAAGGTCGCCACGCCATACACCTGCGCGACGGGCACGCCGGTCTCGCGGCTGATGGACTGCAGCCGCTCGCGGGAGATGTAGCCGTCCTCCTCCTGCGCCTTCTGCAGGACGGGGATCAAGCGTCCCTCCTCGCCTGCGTAATGCAGGGTCCGGAAGTCGAGTTTCCTGTGCTCGGTCATCGCGCGCTCCCTGATGGCTAGTCGTAAGGTGTGTCCATGAGCTTGTTCATCATGCTCATCATCTGGTCGAGGTCGCCGACGCCGCCGAGGGCGTGCCCCTTGCAGCCGCGCCGCGTGCAGAATTCGATGTAGCCGCCTGCCGTGATGTTCAGCGACGCCATCGGAGCGCCGCAGAGCTTGCAGGTGACCGGCATCATGATGCTGGCCTCGCAGCGCGGGCAGCGGAATTCGACCAGTTCGCCTTCCGCGACCTCCAGTTCCGTCTCCATGGAGTAGTCGCCGAAGATCGCGCTCAGCCGCATCTCGCCCTCGCGGTGGCTTTTTCTGATGAAGGCGTCCAGGACGACCCGCGTGCCCTCGGTCAGACGGCTGCCGCACTGCGGGCAGCAAGTGTCGAGCACCAGCATGTGCTTGCTCATCGCTTCCTCTCCTCGCTTTCTCCTCGCCCCTCGAGCCGGGCGATCCTCAGGAAGACACAATCGTCGAGAGAGGCTTCGCCCCGCAGGATGTCGTCGGCGAGCGTGGCGCAGTCCGGCGCGCCGCAGGCGGCGCAGTCCTTGCGCGGCAACCGCGCCAAGAGCGCCGCGCGTTCCTTCTTCCAGGCGATGGCCTCGCGCAGATCGCGCGCGGCGGACCGGCTCTCCCGCGCGCGGATCTCCTCCTCGAGGTCGAAGAAGTGCTCGCGCAGCATCGCGCGCACCTTCTCTTCCTTGACGGGATGGTCCTGTTCCCCCAGCCGCTTGACGAGGTGTTGGATGGCTCGCTGGGCGGCGTAGCGCCCTTCCATGGTCAACCCGCCGCTCACGCAGCCGTCCGGGCAGCTCCAGGCCTCGATGAAGTCCACGCTCTGGAACTTGCCGGCCTCGATGCGGTCGAAGACGAACTGCACGTCGCGCATGCCGTGCACGGTCATCGTGTTGGCGTTGCGCATGCCCGCGGTCATGCCGCCGGCCAGGGCCCACATCACGCCCCGCGCGCTGATGCGGGCGTCCGGGTCGCCCGGGCCGCCCTGCTTGATCGCCTTGAGCAGCGGGCCGTACAGCTCGTTGAGGGCGAAGGCGCCGTCGAAGTGGGAGCGGTCGAGGCCGACGGGGGCGAGGATCGAGTTCATGATCGCCGTGCAGGGCGTGACGAAGAAGATGCCGATGTCCTCGGGGGCCAGACCGTGCTCGGCCGTCAGGCGACGCCGCAGCATCTTGGCGGCGAGTTCCCGCCCCGACTCCAGCGGGATCAGATTCGGCAGCAACTCTGGGTAGCGGATCTGGATCAGCCGGACGATGGCGGGGCACGTCACCGAGATCTTCGGCCACGGGCCCCGGCTCTCGGTGAGCCAGGCGTCGGTGGCCTGGCCGAGGGTCTCGCTCATCCAGGACAGATCGTACGCGCTCTCGAAGCCCAGACGCGTGAGGGCGTCCAGCACCTGGGCCGGGTGCACGTCGCGTCCGAACTGCGCGTAGAGCGTCAGCGAGGGGATCGCGACGCGGTAACGGAAACGCTGCAGGTCGGAGGGGCTCGACGTGCGGGCGCGCGCGGCTTCGTAGGCGCAGGCCTCGACGCAGGCGCCGCAGTCGATGCACAGCTCGGGCTTGAGGCGCGCCAGGCTGTGGCGCACGCGAATGGCGCGCGTGGGGCAGGCGACCGAACAGGCCACGCAGCCGATGCAACGCTCGGCATCGAACAGGATGGTGTGCTCGTTCTGGTCCATCGCCTCACCTGCGCCGCCGCGCCGGCGGTCAGAGCGGGAAGCGCACGCCGTAGCGCAGCGTCGTGCCCACGCCGACCGTGGATTCGATCGCGAATTCGTCGCAGTTCTTCCTGATGTTGGGCAGTCCGAGTCCCGCGCCGAAGCCGCGCTGGCGCATTTCGGGCGTCGCCGTGGACCAGCCCTCCTGCATGGCGAGCCCGATGTCCGGAATGCCCTGCCCGCGGTCGGCCAACGTCACGCGCGCGCGATCCGGCAGGACCTGCAGCTCCAGCACTGCCTCTTCCGCGTACATGATCACGTTCATCTCCGCCTCGAAGTTCGCGATCGACAGGCGGCGGATGACTTCGGGAGCGACCGCGAATTGCCGGAGCGTGGACTTGACCGCCGCCGCGACCTCGCCGCCGTGGTCGAAATCGCCGCCCCGGATGGTCCAGCGCTCGCTGTAGAGGATCTCGCCCGGCGCCTCGGCGCCGGCGCGCGGCAGCTCCTCGCTCATGTCCGCACTCCCGCGCGCAGGCCCGCGCGGTGCAAGCGGCCGCACGTCTCGAACATGGACAAGGGCGTGCACAGGACGGGCAGGCCGTTGCCGCGGGCCAGATCCAGCACGGGCTGGGCCGGACGCTTGCCGGCCACGTACAGGATCGCGGCCATCTCCGCGACGTCGGCGGTGTGCGCGGACTGGATGCTCGCGAGGCCCGTCACGAGCAGCGCGCCCGGCTCGGCGAAGGCCAGCACGTCGCTCATCAGGTCGGCGGCGAAGCAGGCCGCGATCGACAGCCCCTCCGCCAGTTCCAGGCCCCATGCCGTCTCACAGCTCAGGAGCTCCATGATCTCGCGCAGCAGCATCGCTCCGCTCCGGCGCGTGGCGGCACGCCGCGTCCGCTCAGCGGACGCCGCTCTCGTAGAGCTTGGTGGCGATCTGCCAGCGGTTCAATTCGGTCGTGAAGAGCGTGATCTTCGCCTTGTCGGCCATCTTGATCACGTCCTCGGGGGGCTTCTTCCCCTGCGTGACGACGATGGCCGCGATGTCCACCAGGTTGGCCGCCGCGATCACGTTGGTGTGGACCTGCAGCGTCACCAGCAGGTTGCCAGCCTGGGCGTTGGCGATGACGTCGCTCACCATGTCCGAGATGTAGACGCCGGTCAACTCCCTGTCGAAAAGCGAGTTGACGGCCTTCAGCTCCAGCTTCCCCGCGAGTTCGGCCAGCTTCATGACTCCCGTCTCCCTTGCCTGGTGGCCCGGAGTGCCGTCAGTCGGCCTCCATCGACGTCAGACCGAAATCGATCATGATCTCGCCGTAGGACATCGTCCGGTAGAGATCGAACACGTCGGGCAGGATGAGGATCTTCTTGCCCGGCGTGCGCAGGCGGTCGTTGAACAGGGCATTGAGCACGCGGATCTTCTCGGACGCCAGGGCCCGCACGCTGCCGTCGGGATTCTCGTACGCGACCGCGACGTAGACCGAGATGCCGTTCTCATGCGCGACGTCGCCGAGCCGCCGCAACGCTGTCTCCGGCTTCGCACAGCCGTAGTAGGTGAGGCCGAGGAGTTCGCGGAACGGGATGATCTCGCCGGACCGGTTGTCGCGCACGTCGAACTGGATCGCTTGGGCCGTGCCCGCGAAGTGCCAGATGTGATCCCCCTCGCGATACTCCTCGACGGGCGCGACCTGTTCGGCGCTGAAGTAGGAGCGCATCGCGCGGCTCATCAGGTCGTGTTCCATCACGACGTGGCCGGGCGTGACGTCCACCATCTGGTAACGAAGGCCCGTCTGCTCTGCCATCGCGTGCCCCCCGTCTGGTTGACTCCCGCAGCGGCATGGACTCCGGCCTGCCCGACGGCGCGCCGCGCCGCGGGCCTCAAGGCGGCAAACGATTGCGGCGCCTGGGGTTCGCCAGCGAGCGCCGCAGGGCGTCTAAGCTAGCGTTCCGCGACGGGCAAGGCAAGCCTGAATCGCCTGATTCGGCCCCGAAATCCGCGGCCGGCGACGCGGCAAAAGATAATGAATATCTGTTGTCGACGCGCCGCGCCCGGGCCGCCCGCCGAATTGACGGCCCGCCGGCCGGCCGGTACGATGCGGCCTTTCCCGCCTCGCGTGGCCCGGATCTCGAACCGGAGGACCTGACGATGACAGAGGGCATGACCGGCAATGGCTGGCTGTTTCTGGTCCTGGGCTGGAGCACGATCACGGGCTTTCTGGTCTTTTGCTTCGCGCGCGTGATCGCGGCGCAACGCCGCGTGGGCGCGAGCGTCCGGGCAGCGGGGGCGGGCGCGCGCGCGCAGTGGGCCACACGCGTGGGCCTGATCCTGGCGATGGCGGGCAACGCGATCGGCCTGGGCAACTTCCTGCGCTTCCCGCGGCAGGCGGCGGCCAACGGCGGCGGCACCTTCATGATTCCCTACTTCGCCGCGCTCCTGCTGCTGGGCGTGCCGCTGATGTGGGTGGAGTGGACCACCGGCCGTTACGGCGGCAACCGCGGCCACGGCTCCACGCCCGGCATGTTCCACCTGATGTGGAAGAGCCCGGTCGCCAAGTACCTGGGAGCCTTCGGGATCTTCCTGCCGTTCACGATCGCGATCTACTACTGTTTCATCGAGTCGTGGACGCTTGCCTTCGCGTGGTTCTCCGGCAGCGGCGCCTACTGGGGCAACACCTCGCGCGAAGCGATGGGGCAGTTCCTGCAGGGCTACCAAGGGGTGACGCAGAACCAGTACTTCGCGTCGCTCCTGCCGGCGATCGGCTTTCTCGCGGTGACGCTGGTCTTCAACTGGTTCTTCCTGGCGCGCGGCATCGCCCGCGGCATTGAGGTGCTCGCCCGCTACGGCATGCCGATCCTTTTCGTGTTCGGCATCGTGCTCGCCGCGCGCGTGCTCACCCTAGGCGCGCCGGATCCCGCCTTGCCCGACCGCAACGTGGCGGCCGGCATGGCCTACGTCTGGAATCCGGACTTCGGTCTGCTCGGACGGGCGTCGATCTGGCTCGCCGCGGCCGGCCAGATCTTCTTCACGCTCAGCCTGGGGCAGGGGATGATCAACTGCTACGCCTCCTACGTGCGCGAGCAGGACGACATCACGCTCAACGGCCTGACCACGACGCTGACGAACGAGTTCGCCGAGGTCGTGCTGGGCGGCACGATCGCCATTCCCGCCGCCGTCGCCTTCTTCGGCCTGGCCGAGACGCAGCAGATCGCCGCCGCCGGCTCGTTCGACCTGGGCTTCGTCTCGCTGCCGGTGATCTTCCAGCAGCTGCCGTTGGGACAGATCCTGGGCGCGATGTGGTTCCTGCTGCTGTTCATCGCGGGGATAACCTCGTCGGTGGCTTTGCTCTCGCCGGCCGTCGCGTTCGTCGAGGACGAGTTCAAGTGGTCGCGCGTGCGCGCCGTGAACGCGGTGTTCGGGGTGCTCCTGGTCGGCGCCGTGTGCGTGGTCGCGTTCTTCCGGCACGGGTTTCTCGACGAGATGGACTTCTGGGCCGGCACCTTCGGCCTCGTCGTGTTCGGCGCGATCGAGGTCATCGTGTTCGGCTGGATCTTCGGCATCGAGCGGGGCTGGGCCGAGATGCACAAGGGAGCCGAATTCCGGGTGCCGACCATGCTGCGCTTCGTGATCAAGTACGTCACGCCGCTGTACATGCTCGCCATCCTGGGCGTCTGGACCGTCCAGGAGGCGGTGCCGAATCTGCTGATGCGCGACGTGGCGCCGCAGAAGGTGCCGTACCTGTGGGCAGCGCGGGCCCTGATGCTGGCCCTGATCGCGCTGACCCTCTACCTGATCCGCGAGGCGTGGCGCCGGCGCGACCACGCGACCGCGAAAGATCGCCCGTAACCGCACGGCCGCGGCGGCGCGTGACGTGAACGCGGACCTGCCGCTGGCAGCTTCCTTCCCCATTTGCTATGGTTGGACGACGTGAATCCGGCAACCCCACCTTGTCAGGAGTGAGCGCGATCCCATGGTGCAAGACATCTTGAGAAGCGTCGGCCGGCCCGGGCCCTGGCTCGCGGCCGGCCTGATCGGTCTGGCGGTCCCTGCCTTCGCTTGCACGAATTTCCTGGTGACGAAGGGGGCGTCCACCGACGGCTCGACCTTCATCACCTATTCGGCGGACTCCCATAGCACGTACGGGGAGCTGTGCCACTTTGCGGCCGGCCGGCACATCGCGGGCGCGCCGTTGCCGGTGTACGAGTGGGACACGCGGCGCTACTTGGGCGAAATCGCGCAGGTGGCAGAGACTTACAACGTCGTCGGCAACCTGAATGAGCACCAGGTCTCGATCGGCGAGACGACGTTCGGCGGGCGCGCGGGCCTGCGCGATTCCACCGGGGTGCTGGACTACGGCAGCCTCATGTACCTGGCGCTGCAGCGCGCGAAGTCGGCGCGCGAGGCGATCCGCGTCATGACGGACCTCGTCGCGCAGTACGGCTACTGCTCGACGGGGGAGTCCTTCTCGGTCGCGGACCCGGACGAGGCCTGGATCCTCGAGATGATCGGCAAGGGCCCCGGCAAGCGGGGGGCCGTGTGGGTCGCCCTGCGGATCCCCGACGGCTACGTGTCCGGCCACGCGAACCAGGCGCGGATCAGGCGGTTCCCACGGCAGGATCCCGAGAACTGCCTCTACGCGCCGGACGTCGTCTCCTTCGCCCGCGAGCAGGGCTGGTTCGCCGGCAGGGACGAGGAGTTCAGCTTCGCCGACACGTACGCGCCGCTCGATTTCGGCGCGCTGCGGGCGTGCGAGGCGCGGGTCTGGTGCGGTTTCACGCGGATCGCGCCGTCGTTGAACCTGCCGTCCCGGTACGCGATGGGCGATCCCGCCGCGACGCCGCTGCCGCTCTGGGTGAAGCCGGATCGCAAGTTGTCCGTGCGCGACGTCATGCAGATGATGCGCGACCATTTCGAGGGCACGCCCATGGACCTATCCAACGGCGTGGGAGCGGGCCCCTTCGCCGCGCCCTACCGCTGGCGGCCCATGACGTGGACCATCGACGGCAAGGAGTACCTGCACGAGCGCGCCGTCTCCACCCAGCAGACCGGTTTCTCCTTCGTCGCGCAGATGAGGCGGGCCCTGCCCGGGCCGATCGGCGGCGTGCTCTGGTTCGGCGTCGACGACACCTACTGCACGGTCTACGCGCCGATGTACTGCGGCATTACGCAGGTCCCGCGCAGCATGGCCGTCGGCACCGGCAGCTGGACGGACTTCACCTGGGATTCCGCCTTCTACGTCTTCAATTTCGTCTCCAACTGGGCCTATTCCCGCTGGTCGGACATGATCCGCGACGTGCAGCTCGTCCAGCGCGAGCTCGAGGGTGGTTTCCTGGCCCGCCAGCCGCAGGTGGAGCAGGAGGCGTTGGCGCTCTGGGAGCAGTCGCCGCAGCGGGCCCGCGACTACCTGACGCGCTACAGCGTCGAGCAGGGCGACCTGGTCACCGCCCGCTGGAAACGTCTGGGCGATTTCCTGCTGTGGAAGTACATGGATGGGAACGTGAAGGACGAGTACGGCGTGGCGCAGCATCCGCGCTACCCGGACGACTGGTACCGGCGGATCGTCGCCGAGGACGACGGGCGGCTCGAAGTGAAGCCGTTGCCGACGGAGCAGGCGACTCACTGACGCGCGCGGGTGACGCGCCGATCGAGCGCGGAGGCGCGATGAAGCGAGGCGGTTGGACTTTTCGGGCTTTCACGGACGGGTCGTTCCGTCTCGACGGCGGCGCGATGTTCGGCGTCGTGCCCCGGGTCATGTGGGAGAAGGAGCACCCGCCGGATGAAATCAACCGCGTCGAGCTGACTTTGCGCTGCCTTCTGGCCGAGACGGAGGGGCGGCGGGTGCTGGTCGACGCCGGGGCCGGCGATCGCTGGGAAGAGAAACAGCGCGGGATCTACGCCTTCGTGCGCAATCGCGGGCACCTGCTGGGCGAGTTGACGGCGGCCGGCGTCGCGCCTGATTCGATCACCGACGTCGTGTTCACGCATTTGCACTTCGACCACTGCGGCGGGGCCGTCCGGCGGCTGCCCGACGGGCTGCAGCCGACTTTCCCCAAGGCGCGCCACTGGGTGCAGAAGCGGCACTGGGAGTGGGCTCAGCGGCCGAGCGAACGCGACCGCGCCAGCTTCCGCGCGGAAGACTTCGCGCCCCTGGCCGAGGCCGGCCTGCTGGAGTTCGTGCACGGGGCGCAGGAGATCATGCCGGACGTGCGCGTGACGCCCATCAGCGGGCACAGCCCCTGGCAGCAGATGGTGGAATTCCGGACGCGCGAAGGAGCGGTCGTCTTCTGCGGCGACCTGCTGCCTTTCGCCAGCCATCTGCAGGTGCCCTGGATCATGGGGTTCGATCTCAATCCGCTGTTGACGCTCAACGAGAAGAAGGAATTCCTGAGCAGGGCGGCGGAAGAGGGCGACACGCTGGTGCTGGAGCACGATCCCGCGGTCGAGGCGTGCGGGGTGGGCTTCAAGGACGGGAAGTTCCACGTCCTGCCGCCGTTGACCCTGGCGGAGCGTTGAGACCAATGGATCGCGAGGGAGAGCCCGGATCGAGGCGGGACGCCGCTGGCGCCTGCGGCGCGGCCGGGGACCTGCCCGGTTCCACCCCGGCACGCGGGCGCAAGCCGGCCTGGTTGAAGGTTCGCCCCGTGGGCGGGGACGACTACCACGACGTCAAACGGCTGCTGCGCCGCGCCCGCCTGCACACCATCTGCGAAAAAGGCGCCTGCCCGAACCGCGGCGAGTGTTTTTCCAACCGCACGGCCACCTTCCTGATTCTGGGACCCGTCTGCACGCGCGCGTGCGCCTTCTGCCACGTGGACGCAGGCCGCCCCGTCGCGCTCGACGCCGGCGAGCCGCGCCGCCTCGCCGAGGCGGTCGCGGAATTGAAGCTGCGCTTCGCCGTCGTCACGAGCGTGACCAGAGACGACCTGCCCGACGGCGGCGCCGCGCATTTCGCCGCGACGATCGAAGCCCTGCGCCAGCGCGCGCCCGGCTGCGGCGTTGAGGTGCTGGTGCCCGACTTCCAGGGCGAGCCGGCGGCGATCGCGCGGGTCCTGGCGGCCGCGCCGGACGTGTTCGCCCACAATCTGGAGACCGTGCCGCGCCTCTACGCCGCGGTCCGCCCGCAGGCCGATTACCATCGTTCCTTGCGGGTCCTGCGCCAGGCGCGGGCGTGGGCCGGCGCGTCGTCGCAGCGACGGGTCAAGACCGGCGTCATGGTGGGCCTGGGCGAAACGCGCGACGAGGTGCTGGCGGTCATGCAGGACTGCGCGGCGGCGGGCCTGGACATCTTCACGCTGGGCCAGTACCTGCAGCCCTCGCCGGCCCACCATCCCGTCGCGCGCTGGTGGAGCCCCGACGAGTTCAGCGACCTCGCGCGAGCCGGACGCGCCCTGGGACTGAAATGGGTGGAGGCGGGCCCGTTGGTCAGGTCCAGCTATCACGCGGGAGCGCAGGCCGCCGGGCTGGCGGAGGCCGAAGCCCGGCACGGCGGCGCGCGCGCCGCGCCGGGCGCCGGCGAGGACGGCGCCTGATGAGCGGCGGCCGCGCCGCGTGGCGGCTGGGCGGCCTGGCCGCCTACCTCGCCATTCTCGGCGCGGTGGCGGGCGGCCTGCTCTGGCTCTACCGGGGCGCTCGCGAGCGCCTCGACGACGCCCTGGGAGACCGGCTCGTCGCGATCGCCGGCACCGCGGCCCAGTTCGTGGAAGGGGACTCCCTCCTGGCGTGGTCGGCGGCCCCCGACGAGCCGCTCGATCTGCTGTGGCTGGCCTCACGGTTGGCTCAGGTCCGGCGCGACCACGACCTCTCGGAGATCACGGTCTGCGCGTTCGACGGGCGCGTGATCGCCTGCGCCGCGGGCCGCGTGCCGCGAGGGAGCGTCAACGCGTTCTGGGAACTCGACCGCGCGCCGGTGGTCGCGGCTCAGGCTGGAATCGCCTCGGCCTCGCGCCTCTACCGGGCCGGCGGCCTCTACCAGAAGAGCGCGCACGCGCCGGTCTACGACGCCGGCGGGTCGGTGACGGGCATCCTGACCGTCGACGGAGCCGCGGACTTTTTCGACGCCCTCGCCACGCTGCGACGGGGCGCCTTCGCCACGGCGGCCGCCGTGCTGCTGTTCCTGACGGCGATGGGCTGGCTGTTGTGGCGGTTGCAGGCGGGCATGGACCGGGCGCGCGCGGCGGCCTGGCGGGCGCAGGAATTGGCCGCGATGGGACGCATGACCGCCGGCATCGCGCACGAGATCCGCAATCCGCTCAGCATCATCCGCGGCGCGGCGCAGCACCTGAGCGCGCGGCTGCGCGGCGCGGGCGTCGAGGACGAATTGGCCGAGATGATTCCCGGCGAGGTCGACCGGCTGGACCGCATCCTGGCCGGCTACCTCGCCTTCGGCCGCGGCGATGCCGTCGAGATGGAGCCGGTGGATCTGGATCATCTCGCGCGGCGCACGGTCAAGCTCGTCGAGGCGGAATTGGGCCGCGCGGGAGTGCGCGTCGCGGTCGAAGCGACGGGCGAGCTGCCGCGCCTCCTGGCCGATCCCCGCCGCCTGCAGCAGGCCCTCCTGAACCTGCTGCTCAACGCGCGGGACGCGACGCCGGCCGGCGGCGTCGTGACCGTGCGGCTGGCGCGCGACGGGGACGACGCGCTGCTGGAAGTGTTGGACGAAGGACCGGGGCTGGGCGGCGCCGATCCCGCCTCGCTCTTCGCGCCGTTCACCACCACCAAGGAAAAGGGAAGCGGCCTGGGGTTGGCGGTCGTGCGGCAGGTCGCCGAGGCGCACGGCGGCCGCGCGACCCTGCGCGACCGCGACGGGGGAGCCGGCGCGACGGCGGCCATCCGGCTGCCGTTGCCGCGCGGCGATTGACGGGGCGAGGAGGGCGGATCGTGGCGAGAATCCTGGCGGTCGACGACGAGCAGGGAATGCTCGCGGTGCTGAAGGCGAACCTCGGACGGCATGGGCACGAGGTGACCGGCGCGCCGAGCGGCGGCGAGGCCTTGGCCGAGTTCCGGCGCATTCCCTTCGATCTCGTCATCACCGATCTGCGCATGGAGCCAGTCGACGGCATGGCGGTGCTGCAGGGCGTGAAGGCCGACAGCGCCGGCACGCCGGTCATCCTGCTCACCGGCCACGGAGACGTGACGGACGCGGTCAGAGCGCTGCAGTTGGGAGCCTACACGTTCCTGCAGAAGCCGTGCGACTTCGAGGCGCTGGCGGCGCTCGTGGCGCGGGCGCTTGGCGAGTCAGACCTGGCGCGCGAGAACCGGGCGCTGCGCCATGCCGTCGGCGCGCTGGCGGGCGCGGGTGAACTGGTGGGCGGGTCGCCGCCGATGGCGCACCTCAGGACCCTGATCGCCAAGGTCGCGCCCACCGAAGCCACGGTGCTGATCCGCGGCGAGAGCGGCGTGGGCAAGGAACTGGTCGCCCGCGCCGTGCACGACGGCAGCGCCAGGGCGCGCGGAGCATTCATCGCGGTCAACTGCGCCGCCATCGCAGAGACGCTGCTCGAGAGCGAGCTGTTCGGTTACCGCAAGGGGGCTTTCACCGGCGCCGACCGCGACAGGGAAGGCTTGTTCGAGGCGGCGCGCGGCGGCACGCTGTTTCTGGACGAGATCGGCGAAGCGGGGCCGGGCGTGCAGGCGAAATTGCTGCGCGCGCTGCAGGAGAGGAAGATCAACCGCGTGGGCGACCCGCGCGAGCGCGACGTGGACGTGCGCATCGTGGCGGCCACCAACCGCCCGCTCGAGGCGGCGATCGAAGCCGGCCGCTTCAGGCAGGACCTCTACTATCGGCTGCTCGTCTTTCCGCTCGACGTGCCGCCGCTGCGCGAGCGGGCCGTCGACATCCCGGCGCTGGTCGACTGCTTTCTGGAACAGATGGGTCGCCGCGGGCAGGCGCTGGGCGCGACAACGCTCGCGCGGCTGCGCGAGCACGCCTGGCCGGGCAACGTGCGCGAGTTGCGCAACGTCATCGAGCGCGCGCACATCCTGGCGGGCGCCGGCTCCGTGCGCGACGAGCATGTGTTGCTCGACCCGCGCGGCGGTCCGAGCGCGCCGGGGCCGATCCCGGCGGACCTCAACCTGGAGGAGAACGAGCGCCGGCTGATTCGCGCGGCGCTGTCCAGGGCCGACGGCAACAAGAGCCGCGCCGCGCATCTGCTCGGCATCACGCGCCGCACGCTGTACTCGCGGCTCAAGCTGCTCGGCCTGGAGGGCGAGGCCGGCCTGGAACGGGACAGGCCGGCGCCGCAGGACTGAACGACGACCGGCGGCGCCGGCCCTGACCGTACGGAGATCGCCGACGGCCGTACCGTGCGGGACGTGCCGGGGAGTCCCCGGCGGGTCGCCCCCCGCGATCCATGACGCAACTTATTGATATACTTGATTTTATCATAGAAATGCCGCGGCGCGTCCTGGCACCGGGCTTGCAAGCTCACGGCCTGTGACGCGGCACGATCTCGCCGGGGGACTCGCACAGAAGGGCGGTGCACCATGAGGCGGTCAGGCAATCGCCGGGAAAACGTGTCGCGGCGCGAGGCGACCGGAGCGCTCCTGGCGGCAGCGTTCGCGCTGGCGTCCCTGCTGGCGCCGGCGGCGCCGCCCGCCCTGGCGCAGAGCGTCGATCAGACGGCCATCTACATCGAGCGCACGGCGGAGATCCTGCAGCAGGTGGGCGAAGCGGTGCGCGAGTCGGAAAGCGACCGCGCCCGCCGCGTGCTGGAGGAGGCCACCGCGCAACACGAGACATCGCTGCGACTGCTGGATCAGGACCATCCCCTGTTGGCCATGGGAGCGTCGCGGCGGGCGCGGGAATCTGCCCAGAGCGCCGGCAGGCTGGCCCGCGAGTCGCTCACCTTCGAGGCGCGGGCGCGGCTGCGCCTGGAACGATCGCAGGATCACCTCGACGGCCTGCTGGAGCGGGCGCGGGAGCAGCACAACGATCAGGCGCAGCGCTTCCTCGACGAGGCGCGCCGGCAGCTGGACCGAGCCCGCGAGCAGTACGCGCAGACGAATTTCGAGCTCGCCCTCAACCTCTGCGAAGCGGCCGACGGTCTTTTGAACCGCGCCGCCCGCCTGCTGTTCGAGCAGGGAGGCGCGCAGCGCCTGGAACGCGAACTGGAGCAGACCGCGGCCATGATCGAGCAGGCCCGCGCCGCGGCGCGCGAGCGCGCTGACCGCGCGGCTTCCGATCTCTGCGAGCGGGCCGTCGCGGATCTGGACCGGGCGCGCGAACTGATGCAAGCCGGCGAGGCTTGGCGCGCGCTGAGATCCGCCCAGAAGGCGCGCCGCCTGGCCTTGCGCGCGGCGGCCCCGACGGAGCCGGGCGTGACGGCCGACTCGGTGCGGGAGCTGGTCGTGCGCTGGGACGAACGCCGGGCCGAGATCGACGCCCGCGCGACACGCGAGGGCGACAAGCGCGCGCAGGCGCGCACCGATCGCGCGGCGGAGCACCGCCGCCGCGCACAGGAGCTGCTCGACGCGGGCAAGCTCGACGAGGCGCTGCGGGCGATCAAGATCGCCCACGACCTTCTGAGCGAGGCCGGAGAGCCCGCGCGGTGAGACGCGTCGCGGCGGTGCTGCTCGGCCTGGGACTTGGCGCCGGCGTTCCGGGGAACGCCGGCGCCGGCGCGCCCGCGAGCGGACGGCTTGCCTGGTCGTACACGACGGCCGCCGGCTACGACACCTACGTGCAGAGGTTCCCGCTGGCCGGGACTGACACCACGGAGACGGTCAGCGAATTCGACCTGACGCTGGGCGCCGAGGCGCGCACCGCCGGTCGCGCGCGGCAGCACTGGTGGCTGCGGCCCGAGCTGTCGGCGGGCACGGAGCTGACGCGCGAGCGCGTGGACTTGGGCTGGCAATATCGACCCGATTCTCTCGCGGCGGTCCTGCGCCTCGACGCCCGCTGGCAAGCCCGCCAATACCGCGGCGGCACGCGGTACAGCTTGAGCAGCGACGCGCAGGGGGGGCGGCTGGAGGCGCGGGCGAACCTTGCCCCGCGCGGCCGGCGGGCGCTCGAGACTCGCCTCCACGGTTCGTATCTGCGCCATGCCGAGCCGGCGACGCTGACGCTGGATCAGAACGAAGTGGGAGGCGGACTGTTCTGGAAGTCCGGGCAGGACGCGCAGCGGCAATTCCTGCTCGGCGCGCGGCTCGCGCGGCGGACGTACCCGGACTCGACCGCGGTGGACCGCACGATCGCGGCCCTGGAGGGGGAGCTCGACACCGCGGGGTTCTCGGCCACCGGACTGCGGGCCTGGCTGCACTGCGAGCGCCGGACCATCCGCGACGAATCGGCGCGTCCCTCCGCCTGGGCCAGTTGGAGCAGCTTCGACTGGCTGATCCCGGCCGGACCGGCGCGCCTGTCCGTCGAACTGCAAATCGAGCGCTGGGACTACGACGCCGAGAGCAGCGCCTGGTTCGATTCCTGGCGCCTCGGCGGCGCCGTGCTGTACCGGAGCGGGCAGCCCGGCGCGGGGACGAGCTGGCTGGCCGGCCTCGCGGCGGAGCGACTTGACGCGGACAGCCAAGCCTCCGAAACCTACAGTCAGGCCGGGGTGCGCGTGGGCTGCGAGGCGTGGGGCCGGCGCTTGATCGGCTCGGGCACGCTGGAGGTCGGCCGGCGCGATTACACCTGGCAGGCGGACGCGAGCGCGACCGACGAGAGCAACCTGCTGGGCACGACCCTGGACGAGTTCGATCTCTACTCCGACTTCACCTACTGGCGCCTGGCGCTCAACGCCTCCTGGCGCCTGACCGACCGTCTTTCCCTCGACCTCGCCGCTCACTGCGAACCCGAAAGCCACACGGAGCCGGCGGACGACTCCACGGTCGGCTTCGGGCACGCGCGCCTGGCGTGGCGGTGGTGAGCGACCCGTCGCCGCGATCCGGTGGCCCGCGCCCGCCCGGCCGCTTATCTTTCCCGGCGGAGGTTCGACCATGTCCGCCCGACGTCCCGCGACGTACACCGTAGGCGAGGAGATCGCGCACAGCGTCACGCACGGAGCTGGCGCCGCGCTGAGCGCGCTGGGGCTCGTGCTGCTCGTCGTGCGGGCGGTGCGGGCGGGGGATGCCTGGAGCGTCGTCGGCGTCGCGATCTTCGGCGCGACGCTCGTGCTGCTCTACGTCTCGTCGACGATCTACCACGCGCTGGGGCGGCCGCGCGCGCGCCGACTGTTCCGAATTTTCGATCACGCGGCGATCCATCTGCTCATCGCCGGCACGTACACGCCCTTTCTGCTCGTGAGCCTGCGAGGGCCCTGGGGCTGGAGCATGTTGGGCGTCGTGTGGGGCTTGGCGGCGGCGGGCGTGGTCTTCAAGGCGTTCTCGGCGGGACGGTTCCGCCTGGTCTCGACCCTGATCTACCTGGGATCGGGCTGGCTCTGCGTGATCGCGATCAAGCCCTTGCTGCACAGCGTGCCCGCGGCCGGCCTGCTCTGGCTGCTCGCCGGCGGGCTGGCCTATTCGGTCGGCACGACGTTCTACCTCTGGCGGCGGCTGCGCTACCATCACGCCATCTGGCACCTGTTCGTGCTCGCCGGTTCGGGCTGTCACTTCTGGGCCATTTACAGATACGTGGTGGCGCCGACCCTGGTCTGAACCGGCTGTGCGCTTGCCGGCTCGGCCGGGACGTGCCATAAGTTGGGCCCGCCGGCGGGCGTGCCGGCGCCGCGCGGGCAGCCTTGCCTGACGGTCGAACTGCCGGAGTCTGAATGTCCGTTTGGTCCTTCGCGCGCGCGACCCTCCTGAACCGCGATTCCCCGGCGTGCGCCTGGAAACAGCCGGGCCAGGCGGCGCGTCTCGTGCTGGGCGCCGCGCGCAACGCCCTGACGACCGCCCAGGAGCGGGCGCTGCCCGGCGGCGCGCGCGAATGCCCGATCTGCGGCTGGCGCGGGAGACGTTTCCGCACCTTCCTGTCCGCGGACGAGGTCTTACCGGACTGCGTGTGCCCGGCCTGCCGCTCGTTCGATCGGCATCGGTTGATCGCGATCGCGCTGCGCCGGGAGCTGGACGCGAGCCGGCCGCGGCCCGCCGTCTTGCTGGCCTTCGCCCAGTCCGGCTGTCTGCAGGATTTCCTGGCGCGGGAGGGAGCCGGGCGCTGCTTCCGGGCCGACTTCGGGCGGGGGCCGTTCGGCGTGGATTTCGTGACCGATCTGCGCGAGGCGGGGGTGGCCGGCAATTCCGTCGACTGGCTCCTCTGCAGCCATGTCCTCGAGCACATCGCCGAATTGCATCCCTGCCTGACCGAGATGGCGCGCATGTTGCGGCCGGGCGGCATGGCCTGGATCCAGATCCCCGTCGAGCCCGGCATCGCGACGAGCCGGCGCATCGCGGTCGATCCTCACCACGACCATGCCCACGCCTGGCAGTTCGGAACCGACGTGGCGGAACTGCTCAGGCGGCCCGAATGGGACGTGGAGGAACGGGACTGGTCCGCCGTGCTCGATCCCGCCCAGGCCCGTCGCTACGGAATCGCGCCGGACGAACGGTATTGGCGGCTGGTTCGCCTCTGAGGCCGCGGCGCGCGCCAAGGCCCAATCGCGGCAGGGCTTGCGCCCCTTTCGCGCCCGCTGGGCGGGTATTATCTTGACGGCGCCGGGGCGGTGTCCCCCGGCCTTCCTTCTGAAAGGGCAGGCATGGCCGAGATCACCAGGCGCGCCGACGATTACAGTCGCTGGTACCAGGACGTCATCCAGGCGGCCGAACTGGCCGACTACAGCCCGGTGCGGGGCTGCATGGTGATTCGCCCCAACGGTTACGCCATCTGGGAGAACATCCAGCGCGTGCTGGACGATCGCTTCAAGGAGTTGGGGCACGTCAACGCCTACTTCCCTCTCCTGATCCCCAAGAGTTTCCTGGCGCGCGAAGCGGCCCACGTCGAGGGTTTCGCCAAGGAGTGCGCCATCGTCACGCACAGCCGTCTCAAGACGGTGCTGGTCGACGGGAAGACGACCGTCGTGCCCGACCCGGAATCGAGGCTGGAAGAAGAGCTGATCATCCGGCCCACCAGCGAGACCGTGATCTGGGACATGTACCGCAAGTGGATCCAGAGCTACCGCGACCTGCCCATCCTGATCAACCAATGGGCGAACGTCGTGCGGTGGGAGATGCGCACGCGGCTGTTCCTGCGCACGACCGAGTTTCTGTGGCAGGAGGGGCATACGGCGCACGCGACCGCCGCGGAGGCGCGCGAGGAAGCGCTGCGGATGCTCGAGGTGTACCGCTGGTTCTACGAGGAGGTCATGGCCGCGCCCGTCATCGCCGGGGCCAAGACCGCCAACGAACGCTTCGCCGGCGCCGTCGAGACCTATTCGGTCGAGGCCATGATGCAGGACCGCAAGGCGCTGCAGGGAGCCACCAGCCACGATCTCGGGCAGAACTTCGCGCGCGCCTTCGACGTGACGTTCCAGGACGCCGAGGGCGCCCGCGACTTCGTCTGGGCCACAAGTTGGGGCCTGTCGACCCGCTCGATCGGCGCCTTGATCATGACGCACAGCGACGACAACGGTCTGGTGCTGCCGCCGCGCCTGGCCTGGCGCAAGGCTGTCGTCGTGCCGATCTGGAAGAACGACGGCGAGATGTCCGCGACGGTTGAAGCGGGACGCGCCCTGGCGGCCGCGCTCAAACCCGTGGCGGGCGTCGTGCCGGTCGACGATCGCGACAAGCTGCGGCCCGGGGGCAAGTACACGGAGTGGGAGCAGCGCGGCGTGCCGGTCCGCTTCGAGATCGGCCCGCGCGACGTCGCCGCGGCGCAGTGCGTGATGGTCTCGCGTCACGACCGCAAGAAGACACCGGTGCCGTTGGCGGGCGCCGCCCGGGCGCTGGCCGACGAGTTGGCGAGGATCCAGGCGGATCTGCTGCGCTTGGCCCAGGGGCGCCGCGAGTCCGCCACCGTGCGGCTCGAGCGGTGGGACGACTTCCGCGCGTTGTACGAGGCCGAAGGGGGTTTCGCCTGGTGCCACTGGTGCGGCGACGGGGCGTGTGAAGCCCGGATCCAGGAGGAAACCAAGGTCTCGATCCGGAACATCCCGCTCGACCGCGAGGCCGAGACCGGCGCCTGCATCCGGTGCGGGCGGCCGTCCGCGGGGCGGGTCGTTTTCGCGCAGGCGTACTAGGCCGAGGCCGGGCGCCGCGCCAAGAGGGGGCGATCAAGCATGCATACGCCAGGGGAAGGCGAGGAGATCGGGCGCCGGATGCGCCTGAACGTGGGCCTCGCCGAAATGCTCAAGGGCGGCGTCATCATGGACGTCACCAACGCCGATCAGGCGGAAATCGCGCAGCGGGCCGGCGCGACGGCCGTGATGGCGCTCGAGCGGATTCCCGCCGACATCCGGGCGGATGGCGGGGTCGCGCGCATGTCGCAGCCGAGCATGATCCAGGAGATCAAGCAGGCCGTTTCGATTCCCGTCATGGCCAAGTGCCGCATCGGCCACTTCGCGGAGGCGCAGATCCTCGAGGCGCTGGGCGTCGATTTCATCGACGAATCGGAAGTGCTCACGCCGGCCGACGAGAAGCACCACATCGACAAGTGGGCCTTCAAGGTGCCCTTCGTGTGCGGCTGCCGCGACCTGGGCGAGGCGCTGCGCCGGATCGGCGAGGGAGCCGCCATGATCCGCACCAAGGGCGAGGCCGGCAGCGGCAACATCGTGGAGGCCGTGCGTCACATGCGGATGGTCCAGGAGGGCATCCGGCGGCTGGCGTCGCGCCGGCCGGACGAGCTGATGGCCGAGGCCAAGGATCTCGGCGCGCCGCTGCACGTCGTGCTCGAGACCGCGCGCCTGGGCCAGCTGCCGGTGCCGAACTTCGCGGCGGGCGGCGTGGCGACCCCGGCCGACGCGGCGCTCATGATGCAGTTGGGCGCCGAAGCCGTGTTCGTCGGCAGCGGCATCTTCAAGAGCAAGGATCCAGCGGCGCGCGCCGAGGCGATCGTGCAGGCGGTCGCCCACTACGGCGATCCGCACAAACTGCTCGAGATCTCCATGAACCTGGGCGAAGCGATGCCCGGCCTGGAAATGGGCGCGATCCCGGACGGCGAGCGGCTCGCGACCCGGGGATGGTGACGGCGCCCATCGGCCTGCTCGCCCTGCAGGGCGATTTCGAACGGCACCGACAGGCGCTGAGCGCCCTTGGCGCGCCTTGCCGCCTCGTGCGGAGCCCCGCCGAACTGGCCGGCTGCGCGGGGCTGGTCCTTCCCGGCGGCGAATCCACGACCATGACGCGCCTGCTCGACCTGAGCGAACTGCGCGGGCCCGTGCGCGAGTTCGCCGGACGTCGGCCCGTGCTGGGCACCTGCGCCGGCCTCATCCTGCTCGCCTCGCGCCTCGTGGATGAGGCGCCCGGCCACGGCGTCGCGCCGCTGGGCCTGCTCGACTGCGCGGTGCTCCGCAACGGATACGGGCGGCAGATCGACTCCTTCGAGCAGGATGTCGTATTGACGCCGCTCGACGGCTCGCCGGCGCCCTTTCCCGCCGTCTTCATCCGCGCGCCGCGCATCGTCGCGACGGGCCCCGGCTGCGAGATCGTGGCCCGATACGGCGACGAGCCGGTCGGCGTGCGGCAGGGGCGGCTGTTGGGCCTCGCTTTCCATCCCGAGCTCGTCGGCGACCGGCGCGTGCACGCCGCTTTCCTGGCCCTCTGCGCGGAGGTCTGACGTGGTTTCGCGGGCGGTGGCGGCCGTCCTGGTCGCGCTGGCGCTGGCGGCGACCGGTCCCGTGGAGAGGGATCGCCCCACGCGTCCGCGGCAAAGCGCTGCTCTCGCGGACGGTTCCGGACCCGAGGTGCGCGATCCGTTGTTCGCCTTCCTGATCGCCGTGGCGGAGGGCGATTCGCTGGGCGTCTGGGACCGGCAGGCGCTGCGGGCGCGCGTGGAGGCCGCCGGGCGGCCGACGCGGTTGCCGCTGGAGCGAGTGGTCGAGATCGAGCGCCGCGCCGCCGAGCTTGGGGAGATCGAGGCGTGGTCGGGCGCGCGTGTGACGCGCGTGTGGCGCGTCGAACTGGACGCCGATCTCGACGAGCCGATGCCCTGGAGCATCCTCGGCTACCATCCCGGCTCGCTGCGGCTCTCGCGGGAGCTCCTGTTGAGCGAGTGGCGTCTGGGCGACGCCAACCTCACGGCCGTGCGCGGCGACTCCACGCGCGTGTTTCCCTGCGCGGGAATCATCGTCTGGCGCATCGATCAGGGCTGGCTGGTGCTGGACGCCGACGGCTTCGTCGACCGGGTGCTTGGCGCCGCGCTGGACGACGCGTGGAACGACGGGCTGGCGCTCGCGCGCGTGGACGGCCGGCTCGTCGGGCTGGCCATGGGCACGGGGCGGGACGGCCGGCGCCTGTACGGTGAGTTCGACTTTCGCCGGGACAAGATCCTGGCGCACGGTCGCCCCGCCGCGCGCGCGCTCAGCGGCTGGTCCCGCGGCTGGCTGGGGCCCAGGCAGGGTTCGACGCGCCAGCCCTGGGCGCGGCCCTGAGCCGCTGACGCGCTTGCGGCTTGCCGGCCGGCCGCGGATCCCGCAGAATCCGCGTGGGGGTCCGTTTCCGCGTTCCGGGGCGATCGAGCCGCCAAGAGGGGGCGCTGTTGGCGGAGCGCGTCACCATCACGGTCAACGGCCTGGTCCAGGGCGTGGGCTTCCGCTGGCACGCACGCCGGCAGGCGACGCAGCTCGGGCTCGACGGCACGGTGCGCAATCTTCCCGACGGCAAGGTGCACATCGTGGTCGAAGGGGAGCGCGTCGCGCTCGAGCGGTTCCTGGCCTGGACGAGACGGGGGCCGTCGCGCGCCGAGGTGCGGGGCGTGGAGGCGGCGTGGGGGGAAGCCGAGGGACGGTTCGGCGGTTTCACGATCATCGGCTGACCCGCCGCCGGGGGAGGGGTCGGGCGTGGAGACGGGCGTCGTCGTTCGGTCGGCCGCCGCGCTGCGCGCGGGGCTAGCGCGCCTCGACGGACGCGGGTACAAGGCCTACAAGGCGCTGCTCGGCGCCTACGATTTCCCGTCCTTCCGTCTGTGCGTCGACCACGTCCAGGCCGATCCTTTCGCCTCTCCGAGCCATTTGCGGGTGCGCGTGCACGCCGCCACGGCGGGCATTCCGCGGGAACTCTACCGCGATCGCACGCGGCGCGTGGCCTTGCAGGATTTCCTGATCCGCGCCTTCGCCGAGGCCATCCGCGAGGTCGACGCCGAGCGCGGCGAACGGGCCCGCAACGGGCTGCTGGCCGTCGACTGCGGCGGCCAGGAGATCCTGGAGCGCAGCGCGGCCCGCCTCGGCAAGGGCGACGGTGAGGTCGAGATCCGCTGCGTGGCGGGGCTGCCCGGCGAGGGACGCCGGATCGCGGGCGAAGATGCCATCAGGCTGCTGTGCGAGGACCTGCCGCGGGTCGTCGAGCGCAGCCTGCTTTACCGCAATCTCTCCCGCCTGACCCTGCGGGGCTTCGTGGAGTGCGCGGAGGAGCAGGTCTGGCTGCGGCGGCAACTCGACGCCGCCGGTCTCGTGGCGTTCGTGGGCGATGGCGCTCTGCTGCCGCGCCGCAGCGGTTGCGACGACCGCCCGCTCGATCCGCGGCACGCCGTGCCGTTCGTCGCGCCGCCCTCGCTGCGCGTGAGCCTGGACACGCCCAACGGCGGCAGCATCTCGGGACTGGGCATCCCGCGCGGCGTCACGTTGATCGTGGGGGGCGGCTTTCACGGCAAATCGACGCTGCTCAACGCGCTCGAGAGGGGCGTTTACAACCATGTGCCCGACGACGGCCGCGAGCGGGTCGTGACCGTGACGGGAGCCATGCGCGTGCGCGCCGAGGACGGGCGCTACGTGAACGGCGTGGACATCTCGCCGTTCATCGGCAACCTGCCGGGCGGCGTCGACACTCGCCGTTTCTGCACCGAGAACGCCAGCGGATCGACGAGCCAGGCCGCCGGCATCGTCGAGGCGATCGAGTTGGGCGCCACCTGCCTGCTCATGGACGAGGACACGTGCGCCGCGAACTTCATGATTCGCGACGAACGGATGCAGGCGTTGGTCGCTCCCGACAAGGAGCCGATCATTCCCTTCGTCGAGCGGGTGGCCGATCTCTATCGGGATCTGAACGTGTCGACGGTGCTCGTGATGGGCGGATCCGGGGCCTACTTCGCGGCGGCCAACACCGTGATCATGATGGACGAATGGCGGGCGGTCGATCGCACGGCGGACGCGCGCGGCCTCGCGGGGCCCGCCCCGGCGCCGAGGCGGCTGGCGGTGGAAAATCTGCCGAGACGGGCGATCCGCCGCGTGCCGCACCCGGAGAGCATCGATCCCAGCCGCGGGCGGCGCGAGGTGAAAGTGAACGCGCGCTCCCTCCACCGGCTGCAGTTCGGCGCGGTCGAAGTGGACCTGGCCGCCCTGACGCAACTGGTGGACGTCAGCCAGACGCGCGCCGTGGGGGAGATCCTGGTTTGCCTGCGCCGAAAGCTGATGGACGGGCAGTTGAGCCTCGTGGAACTGTTGGACCGCGTCTGCCGCGTGCTCGACACGGACGGGCTGGACGTCATCGCCGGGCGCCCAGTCGGCTATTTGGCGATGCCGCGCCGCCTCGAAATCGGCGCCGTGCTCAATCGCATGCGCGGCGTGAAATTCCGCCAGGCCTGAAGGCCGCGCGGACCGCCCTGGCGAAAGCGGTCGGCCCTGGCGATATTTGCCGCTCCGGGCCGGGCGCCGCGACGGCGCGGCCCGCGAGGGAGTGTTTTATGCTCACCGCTTGGCGCGCGCGGCCCGCGGCCGCCGGGTCGTGACCGCCCGCCTCGATCCGGGTGGAGCCAGCGGGCGCCTGCTCGTGGCCGTCGACGTGGACGGCACTCTGCTCGACAGCGAATACGAGGATCGTCTGCGCCCGCGCGAGGTGGAGGCCGTGCGCGCCGTGCGCGAGGCCGGGCACATCGTGGCGCTCTGCACGGGCCGCAACAGCCGCTCGATGGAAGGCCTGCTGCGCGACAGCGCCGGCGTGCCGGACGACCTGGATCTCGTGCTGCTCAACGGCGCCGTCGTCGTGGGCGGCAGGCCGCGACGACGGCTCGCGCATCGCACGCTGGACGCCGCCACGGTGACCCGGTTGATCCGGCTGTTCCACGCGCACGGCGCGCTGGCCATGGTCTACGACACCGATGATCGCGGCGGCGTCCTCTACCACGAGAACCGCGCCGCCAACTCGGTCCTTGCCCGCTACCTCGACCGCCGTCGCCTGACGGTGGGCGCGATCATCGTGGTGGAGGACCTGGAGCGGGAGCTGCCCGGCGAAGCCCTCGAAGTCGGGACGATCGACCGCGAGGAGCTGGTTCTGCGCCTGACGGCGGACATCGAGCGGGAGCTCGGCGGGCGCGTGCGCGTCGAAAACACGCAATCGCTGCTGTCGCGGGAACCGTACCGCTGGGCCGAGGTTTATCACCGCGATTGCGGCAAGGGAGCCGGGGTGCAGCTGCTGGCCCGGCTGTACGGCATCCCGCGCCAGCGCATCGTGGCCGTGGGCGACAACTACAACGACCTGGACCTGTTCGCCGCCGCCGGCCACGCCGTGGCCATGGGCAACGCTCCCGACGCGGTGAAGGCGGCCGCGGGGCTCGTCGCCGGCCAGGTGAGCGAGAGCGGGGGGGCGCAGCTCCTGGAGGAGATCGCGGCGGGGAGATTCCCGCCGCCGGCCTGAGAGCCGCGGCGGCGCCGGGGAGGAGCGGGACATGGACGGACGCGACGCCCGTCGCGACGAACGAGACCACGACGCGACCGCCTTCCGCGAGATGGGCCATGCGTTCGTGGATCTCATGGCAGAGTATATCGAGGGACTCGAGGGACGCCGCGTCTACGGACCCGTCTCGCCGGCCGGCATGGACGACCTCTTCGACGAGCCGCTGCCGGAGGAGGGCGTCGGACTGCCGGATCTGCTCCAGGAGTGCCGGGCCCGCATCTTCCCGAACTCGATGGCCATTGGGAGCCGGCGCTATTTCGGCATGATGAATCCCGCGCCGCTGCCCGTGGCCGTGTTCGCGGAGGCGCTCGTCGGGGTCATGAACCAGAACAGCGCCTCCTGGCGGCACGCGCCGGCCGCGACCGCGATCGAGAAGCGCGTGGTTCGCTGGCTGTGCGATCTGTGCGGCCTGGGCGACGACTCGTTCGGCACGCTGACCGCCGGCGGCTCGCTGGCCAACCTGACCGGCCTGAAACTCGCCGTCAACCGCGCGCTCGGCCGCGATCTTTCGCGGGGCGAGCCGCCCGAGACGGCCGCGGCCGCGGATCCGGCCGCGCTCACCCTGTATGTCTCCGGGCAGGCGCACTACAGTTTCGAGAAGGCCGTGGATCTGCTCGGCCTGAGTCGCGACCAATTGCGCAAGATCCCGGAGGACCATCTGTTCCGCGTGGATACCGAGGCCATGGCGGCGCAGATCCAGCGCGATCTTGCGGCCGGTCGGCGGCCCTTCTGTGTCATCGGTGTGGCCGGCACGACCAACACCGGCAGCGTGGACAAGCTCGACCGGCTGGCGGATGTCGCGGCGCGCCACGGTTGCTGGTTCCACGTGGATGCGGCGTACGGCGGCGCGGCGCTGCTGTCGGATAGGCACCGCGCCCTGCTGAAGGGCATCGAGCGGGCGGACTCCATCGCGGTGGATCCCCACAAGTGGTTCTACGTCCCCTTCGAGGCGGGCGCGATCCTGGCGCGCGACGGCGATTTCCTGCGCCGCAGCTTCCTGGTCCACCCCGAATACTACATGGAGCGGCAGCAGCGCGCGGCCGAGCGCGGACCTCCGCCCGATCCGCGCGGTTTCCACAAAGGGGACAAGGTCAATTTCTTCCAGTACGGGATCCAAGGCAGCCGTCGCTTCAACGCGCTCAAGGTGTGGATGGCCCTGAAGATGACGGGGCGGAGGCAGTACGCCGCCTGGGTGGAAAAGGACATCGAATTGGCGAGAACGCTCGCGGCGTTGCTGCGGCGAGAGCCGGACTTCGAGCTGATCGGGCCGAACAGCCTCGGCATCTGCAATTTCCGCTGGACCCCGCATCCTCCCGCCGCCGCGGCCCCGTACGAGCCGGAACTGGTCGACCAGCTCAACCGCGATCTGCAGGAGCTCGTCGAACGCGCGGGGGACGCCTGGTTCAGCCACACCATCCTCAAGGGCAGGGTCGCCTTGCGAGTCAACGTCGAGAATCGTCAGATGTGCCGCGACGACATCGAGCGCCTCGTGCGCGTTCTGAGGCGCGCCACGGCGAGACTGCACCCCGCCGCCGCCAGGCCCACGGGCTCGCGGCGGCTTCCGGGAGGGAAGCCATGACCTGCTGCCGCATCGTGTTCGCATTTCTGCTGTTTCTTTTGGCCGGTCAGACGCCGCATGGAAGCGCGGCGTGGGCCGGGCCCGCGGCAGGGGACGATGCCGCGGGCGACAAGCGGCCCGCCGACTCGGCCGGCGTGGTGCGCGCGTCGCTGCGCCCCGCCCTGCTCACCGCCAAGCCGGGCGAGACCGTGGAATTCGAGGTTTCCTTCCAGGTGCAGAAGGGATGGCATCTGTACGCCCACGGCGACACGGCCTACTACGGCATCGAGTTGACGGGGTTCGCGGGATCGGCGCTGGCCGACGCCAGCATCGATTATCCGGCCGGCAAGGCCGGGGAATTCTTCGGCGAGCCTGTGCAGTTGCTGACCGGGCGGCAGCGGATCCGGGTGAAGGCGCCGGTGGCGGCCACGGCGGCCGGCGGCACGCACTTCCTGCCGCTGGCGCTCGAGATGCAGGCTTGCGACGATCAAGCATGCCTGGCGCCCGCGAAGGTGGTCCTGCCGCTGCGGCTGGAAGTGGCCGGCCAGCGCTGACGGCACGCCGACCTCGCGCTGTTGGCGCCCCTCAACTGCCCGGCGCGCTCGCTCGCCAGAGGTGGTCGAAGGCGGATTTCAATCCTCCGTGCAGGGCGGCCACGTCCTGCGGGGCCCAGAGCCGCGGCTCGGCGCGCACGAACGTCGTGCGATCGACGCGGTTGTCGAAACGGCCCAGCGGCAGCCAGTGCGCGCGCCCGGAGGTCTCGACGCGCACCGTGTCGGAACGATCCGACGTCTCGAGCAGCCAGGCGATGTCGTCGCACCCGTAATCCCCGTACATGACGGCGTCCGGCACGCCGTGGTGAAGGATCGAGCCGGGGTCCGCCGGATCGGCGCGCTCCCGGTTCTTGCGCCGCGACTCCTCGGGCGTGACCCAGACGTAGAGGATGCTCGCGGTGGCCAGGATCCGCGGCGCGAGCCGCGACAGCGAGTACCGATAGCCGTAGGGGGCCGGCAGCGGCAGAGACGATCCGTCCGGGCCGCCGCGCGCGAACTCGATCACGACGGTTCGCCCGGCCAGGTCGTCGGGGATGTTGCGGTTGTGATCGTCCAGCAGTTTGGCCGACTCGGGCTCGAGCGCGTCCAGGAGTTCGCGCCGCACCGCGACCGGCAGTTCCCCCAGGCGCGCGGGCGCGCCGACGCGCCGGCGCGCGGCGTCGAAACGCTCGAGGATCCACGCCGCGGCCGAGGCGGGTCGCGCGCGGCGCCCGGCGATGAGGCCGGCGTAATCGTCGTTCAAGAGTTCGATGAGCGTGCCCCAGTCGCGCGGGTCGATGAACGGCTGCGCGTCGGACGCGAAGAAAATCGCTTCGTGCCCGCGCCGGACCAGTTCCTGGCTGATCCGCCGCATCAGGTGCACGTACGGGAAATCGTCGAGTTGGACCGTCTCGCCCAGGTGGAAATCGGTCCGGCGGCGGACGGGATCGAGATGCGCCAGGTAGCGGCGCACTTCCGACTTGCCGGAGGCGGGCAGGGCCAGCAGCAGCAGGGTTTCCAGAAGATCGGACATCCGTCACCTCACGAGGCGCTGGGACTCCCATGGGCGCGCGCGGCGCGGTCAGCGGGCCTTCCGCATGCTAGCGGATGGAGGCCGGAGGCGCCAGCCGCGATGCCACCGGATCAGCAGTTGGGGGAGAGCCAGGGGCTGCGGCCACCGCGGGAGAAGACGGGATCGCGTTGCCCGGTGCCTGCGCCGGGGCCGCGGCGGATCCAGTCGCGCAGGCGGCCGGGCGCCGCCAGAATCCACCAGGCGCAGCGCGTGCCGCCGAAATACAGCGCCGGCAATACCGTCAGGATCAGCAGCGTGCTGCTGGTGAGGCCCCCAATCGACGAGAGGGCCAGATTCTCCCAGATGTCGCGCCCCTCCTGTGCGCTCGTCAGGCGGATCAGCAGCGGCAGCAGGCCGGCCACCGTGGTGCCGCTGGTGAGCAGCACCGAGCGCATCTGGACGCGCACGCCGTCCACAATCGCCGCGCGCAGCAAGCCGTCGGCCTCGGCCGGCGGCAGGCGCCGCAGGTCGAACCCGCCGAGCCTCGTCTTGGGCGGGACCAGCGCGGCGGGGTAGCCGCGCGCCGCGACCGCTAGGCGCACCTGCAGGCGGAAGCGATTCACGAGCAGGATCGCGTTGTTGACGACCACGCCGAACAGCAGGACGAGCCCGATGCGGGCCGAGGAATCGAAGGTGGCTCCGGTGGCCCAGAAGATCGCGGCCACGCCGACCAGCGACATGGGCACGGCCAGCAGGATGAGCAGCGGCAGCGCCAGGTTCTCGAACAGGGCGGCCATGGTCATGAAGATGAAGAGCAGGGTGAGCCACAGCATCTGCCGCATCTCCTCCTGCTCCTCTTCGGTGAGCGCTTCGCCGCTCACGTCCTCCGCCGTGTACCCGTAGGGCAGCTCCAGACCGGCGATGATCTCGTCGAGGAAGCGCTTGCGCATGCGGTCGGTCCCGACGTACTCCCAGTTCACCTGCATCGTGTAGCGCTGGTCCTCGCGGTTGATGCTGCCGAGGACCGGGCGCCGCTGGAGCGACACGAGATCGCCCAGACGGTGGCGACCGCCGCCGGAGGTCGTGATGACGCGCCCCAGGACCTGATCGCGCTGGATCGCCTCGGCGTCCGCGAAGGACAGCTGCACGCGGCGGTCTTCGCCGTCGAGGAGCATTTGCCACGGGACATCGCTGCCGATCAGCCGGCGCAGGTGACCGACGACCTCCGCCGGCGTCAGGTCCGCGGACCGGAGCCGCGCGCGGTCGATCAGGACCACGGTCTCGTCCGCCGCCGCGCGGTCGAAGCGGTCGCCGCTGGTCAGCCGGACGTTGCGCACGCGGCGATTGCGCTCCAGGCGCCCCATGATGCCTTCGCTGATCTCGGCCAGGCGTTTGCTGTTGTAACCGGTCAGCTTGAGCAGGGAGTTGCTCAGGCCGCCGCCCATGCCTCCTTTCATGTAGGGATCGCCGAAACCGTTGATCCAGATGAACATGCCGCCCAGGTTCTCGGCGTGCAGGATGAGCCGGTTGCGGGTCATTTCGGGCCAGGCGGTCTTCTTGAGCGGCGGGTCGAAGCGCACCTCCATGCCGGCGCGGTTCTCGTAACTCCACGTCTTCATGTGGGCGCCGTCCGGCAGCGGCGCGGCCACCTGCTCGAAGCCGCGCATCGTCTCGGTCGCGAGCAGCACGTCCGTGCCGACCGGGCGTTCGATGTAGGCGACCAGGACCTCGGGATCCTGTTGCCGCCAGAAGCCGCCGTGACTGACCTCGTGCCGAAAAACCCACCAGACGCCCGCCGCGAGCCCGAGCATGAGCAGCGCCGCCCATCGCCAGCGCCGCAGGGCGAAGGCCGTCAGGGCGCGCGAGTGGATCACGAGCTCGCCCGCGCCCACGAGGATGGCGGCCAGGCCCAGCCCCCAGGGCCAATGGCGCGAAACGATCCGCGGCCCGCCGACGAGCGCCCCGCCGGCGGCCGTGGCCGCCGCGGCGAGCGCGATCGCCAGCAGCCAGGCCAGCGACGGGCGCGGTCCCCGCCACCAGCGCCGGCGCGGCGGAGCGGGCGGACGCCGGGCCTCGGCTGCCATGGCGCCCCGCAGGGCCACCGGCAGCCACGCGAAGGCGACGAGGATCGACGCGAGCAGCGCGATCCCGACGCTCAGCGCGAGCGGGATGTAGTAGAGGGACAGGCGGCCGGAGAGGAACACGAAGGACAGGAAGGCCACGACGGTGGTGACGGTCGTGGCGACGATCGGGAACGCGACCTCGCGGGTGCCCTCGACCAGCGCGACGGCGGCCTGCGGACCGGCCGCGCCGAGTCGCCGGTGGATGGCGTCGAGCACCAGAATGCTGTTGTCGAGCAGCATGCCGAAGCAGACCGTCAGGCCGCTGATCGTGATGAAGTTCACGGAAATGCCGCAGAAGTAGAAAAGGGCCAGGCTGATCCCCGTCGCGAGGAGGATCGAAGAGAGCACGATGAGCGTCAGCCGCACGCGGCGCAGGCCGGCGGCCAGCAGCAGCGCGAGCAGCGCGAGGATGATCAGCGAGCGCCAGACCAGTTCCTTGAGTTTCTGTTCGAGATCCCGGCCGAGGTCGCGGTCGATCTCGAAGTCGAGCGGGAACGGCATGGCGGCGGCGATTTCCGGCATTGCCGCCCGCAGGCGCCGGCTGACGCCCACCGCGTTCTCACCGCTGCGTTTCTCCGCCGTGACCTGCACGACGTTCTCGCCGTTGATGCGCACGAAATAAGAAGGGTCCTCGTAATCCGGCCGCACCGAGCCGACGTCGGCGAGCGTCAGCGGCTGCCCCGCGGTCAGGCGCAGGACGGTCTGGGCCAGCGAGGCCGCCGTGACCCGCTCCTGGACGGTGACGGACAGTTCGCAGCCCTGCCGCCGCACCGCGCCCGCCGGCACGATGTCGTCGCGCTCGGCCAGCCGCGCCCAGACGAGATCGGCCGGGACGCCGTAGCGCTCGAGCCGTCCCTGGTCCAGCAGCACCTTGAGCACCGGCAGGGCCCCGCCCTGCAGCTCGGCGTCGGCGACCCCGGGCACCGCCAGCAGGCGAGGCAGCAGCCAGCGCTCGGCGCGGTCCCGCAGCTCGTTCGTGGGCAGCGGCGAGACGAGGCTGCAGGAGAAGAACTCCTGGGTGCGGAACTCTTCCGGGACGAACGGCACCACCATGGGCTGGGTCGCGGAGGGGGGCAGTTGGCGCCGGACGGCGCCGAGTTGCTCAGAAAGATCCAGGCGCGCGAAGTCGAGGTCCACCTCGCGCCGAAAGGCGACTTCCACCTGGCTGCGCCCGGGGGCGGAGCGAGCCTTGACCTCCTCGACCCCATAGACGCCGCGCACGGCCTCCTCGATCGGGATGGTGATCGCGCGTTGGACGGCGCTGGGCGAGGCGCCGGTCCAGTTGGTGTAGACCGTCAGCGAGGGGAGGTCGGACTCGGGCATCGCCTCGACGTTGAGGCGGGGCAGCGCGTAGAGGCCGCTGACGAGCAGGGCGCCGAAGACCATCCAGACGGCCACCGGATGCTCGACGAACCAGCGGATCACGGCGCGGGGCCTCCCGGCGCGGCCGGCCCGCACCAGCGGGGGTCGCGGCGGCGGTGGGCCGCCTCGTACAGCGCGGGCGTCAAGAACAGCGTCACGAACGTGCCCACGGCGAGGCCCCCCATGATCGCGATGGCCAGCGGCTGCTGGAGCTGTTCACCGCTGCCCAGGCCGATGGCCATTGGGATCATGCCCACGACCGTGGTGATAGTCGTCATCAGGATCGGCCGCAGCCGCAGGCGGGCGGCTTCCAGCACCGCCTCGCGTCCGGGCAGGCCCTCGCGGCGCAGGCGCCGAGCCGTGTCCACGGCGAGGATCGCGTTGTTCACGACGATGCCGCAGAGGGCGATGATGCCGATCAGCGACATCACGTTGAGACCCTGTCCACCCGCGGCGAGCGCGAAGACGGCGCCCATGACGCCGACCGGCAGCACCGCGGCGATCAGGACCGGATCCAGGAACGACTCGTACTGGGCGGCGAGGATCATGTAGATGAGCAGAAGCGACAGCGACAGCGCCCAGAGCAGGTCCCGGAACGAGCCGCGGATCTCCTCCTGCTCGCCGCCCACGACGACCGTCACGCCTTCCGGCAGCGGCTCGCTGGCGAGCAACTCGCGGACGTCCGCCCAGATCGCGCCCACACCCCGTCCCTCGACGTCGCCGCTGAGCGTGATCTGCCGCCGCTGGTTCCAGCGCACGACCTCGCGGACCGGCCGACCCTCCGCCAGCGCCACGAAGGAGCCCAGCGGCACGGTGCGCCCCGGCGCCACGCTCACCGGCGAGGCCAGGACCGCCTCCAGATCCTGCCGGTCGTCGCGGGGGAGTCTCACCGCGACGTCGATCCGCTGCTCGAACTCGTCGTAGTAGGTCGCGATCACGCCCTGCACACGGGCGCGCAATTCACGCGCCAACGCGTCCGGTTCCAGGCCGTGGCGCAACGCGGCCTCGCGGTCGATCGTCGCCTCCACGGTCGGATTGCCCAGGACCCGGTCCATCTCCACGCCGCCCAAGCCGCGCACGCCGCGCAGGCGCGGCAGCAGGCGCTCCGCGGCTGCCAGCGCCCGCTCGGGCCGGTCGGAAACGACGCCCAGCGTGAAGGCCGCCTCGCCGCTGGCCAGGATCTCGCGCAGGCCGACTCCCTCGTCGCGGTAGGTCCACGTGGCGCCGCCCAACGCGGCGAGCCGCGCGTCGAGATCTCGCCGCAGGGCGGCGGTGCGCGCGGCCGCCCGCCGGCTCGGACGCACGACGACGCGCGCGCGCAGGGTGTTGGGCGCGGTGTACTCGCGCAGGGCCGCGAGCGTCCGCTCGGTGGTGCCGGCCTGGGAGTAGACGGCGCTCACTTCGGGGCGCGCGGCCAGCCAGCGGCCGAGCTCCGCCCCGATCGCGGCCGTCTGTTCGAGCGGCGTGCCGGGCGGCAGCTCGATCGCGGCCGTGAAATCACCGGCGCTGCGTTCCGGCATGAAGGCGCGGGGCAGCGCGAGCGCCGCGAAGGCCGAGATCGCGATCGCCGCCGCGACGCCGCCGAAAAGCCAGGCCTTGCGCTCGAGGACCCGCGTCAGCGCGCGGTGGTAGATCGCGTGCAGGTCGCGGAAGAACGCGTCCGAGATCCGGCGAAGCCCGCGCGGGGAGGGCTGAGCGGCGCTCAGGATGCGCGCGGACAGCATCGGCTGCAGCAGCAGGGCGGTGAGGATCGAGACCAGCAGAGCGCAGGTCACGGTCAACGCCTGGTCGCGGAAGAATTCGCCGGCGATGCCCGGCACGTAGATGACCGGGAAGAACACGGCGATCGTGGTGAGCGTGGACGCGCCGACCGCGAGCGCGACCTCCGCCGTGGCGCGCGCGGCCGTCTCGCCCGTGTCGCGGCCGGCGCCCGCGCGCAGATGGCGGTTGATGTTCTCCAGCACGACGATGGCGTTGTCCACCAGCATGCCGGCGGCGAGCGAGAGCCCGCCGAGCGACATCAGGTTGAGGTTGACGCCGGCGAAGTAGAGGAAGGCGAAGGTCGCGCAGATGGAGATGGGGATCGAGAGGCCCACGACGAGCGGGCTGCGCGCGTCGCGCAGGAAGAAGAAGAGGACCAGGAAGGCCAGGATCGCGCCGTAGAGCAGCGAGTCTCTCAGGCCGTCGAAGGAAGCCTGGACGTAGTCCGCGTCGCGGTGGATCCAGCGGAACGAGAAGTCGGGATAGTCGCGGCCGAGCACGTCCAGCACGCGCTCGACCTCCCGCGTGGCGCCGATCGTGTTGGCGCCGATCTCCTTGTAGAGCTGGAGCGAGACGACTTCGCGCCCGCCGTCGAGGGTCATCCCTTCGGGCTCGCGCGTGGTGTCGCGGACCTCGGCCACGTCGGAGACGGTCAGACGGCGACCGCCGAGGCCGATCTCGGTGTGCCGGATGTCGTCGAGGCTGCCGAATTCGCCCATGATGCGCAGCGGCAGGCGCAGCGGGCCTTCCCGGATGCGGCCGCCAGGGAAGCTGACGTTGGCCCGCTGCAGGCCGGCGCGCAGATCTTCGATGGTCAGGCCGTACAGGCGCAGCTTGCCGAAGTCGGGCTCGACGAGAATCTCGCGGTCGAGTCCCCCGATCACCTCGGCCTGGCTCACGCCCTGGATCTGTTCGAGGGCCGGCTTGGCCACCTCGCGCGCGAACTCGGTCATCGCCGCCAGCCGGTGCGTCCCCTCGAGCACGAGAATGGCGACCGGGCGCGCCCCGGGGTCCCAGCGCAGGATCAGCGGCCGCTCCGCGGCCTCCGGCCAGTCCTGGCGGTACGTGACGCGGTCCAGCGCCTCGCGCAGGTGCAGGTTGGCGAAGTCCATGTCCGTGCCCCATTCGTACTGCACGGTCACGGTCGAGACGCCCTCGCGCGTGCGCGACACGACGCGCCGGACGCCCTCGAGACCCGTGATCGCCTCCTCGAGCGGTTGCGTCACGAGCCGCGCGAGGTCGTCGGCGGGCACGTCGGCGTAGTTGGTGATGACGGTCAGGTTGGGATACTTGATGGCGGGCAACAGATCGACCGGCAGCCGGCCGAAGGCGAGCACGCCGATCAGCACGAGCCCGGTGAAGAGCATCAGGATCGCGACCGGGCGCTTGACCGCGCCGCGGATCATGGGGTCGGTTCCGGCCACGCGCCGTCCCGGTCGCTGTCGAGCCAGCGGTCGTCCGGCGCGACGGTCAGGCCGATATCGAGTCTGGCCTCGTGCGCCAACGTGAGATGATTGCTCACGACGACCCGATCGCCCGGCAACAGCTCGCCGCCGCTGTGCACCGCGGTGATCTCCGTCCAGCGATCGTTCTGCCGTCCGACGTCCACGTACAGCCACTGGGCGCGGCCGTCGGAGGACACCTTGAACACGAGCGGCCGCTCGTCGCGCACCAGCACGGCCTCGCGCGGCACGAGCAGCAGGTCGCGATGGATCCAGCCCGCCATCTCGGCGCGCACGAACATGCCCGGGCGCCAGCGGCCGGCCGGATTGGCGAAGCGCAGGATGGCCTCGCAGGTGCGGCTCTGGTCATCGAGGCGGGGGCTGAGCACGTCGATGCGCGCGCGCAGCGTATCGCCGGTGGCCGGGATCGCCAGCAGCGCCGGCCGACCCGGCGCCAGGTCGCCGAGATCGGCCTCCAGCACGTTGACGATCGCCTCCAGGCGGCCGTTGTCGAACAGTTGGCACATCGCCTCCGAACCGGCCAGCACGGACCCCGGCACGACCGCCACGCCGTGCACCGTGCCCGCGAATGGCGCGCGGATCTCGGTGTTCGCCAGGTCGAGCTTGGCGCGCTCCTCGGCCACGCGCGCCTCGGTCAGCCCGGTGCGCTGGGCGAAGGCTTCGTCCCGAAACGCCCCGTCGCGCAGGGCGGCGAGCTCGAGGGCCAGGAGCTGGTCGCGCTGGCGTTCGCCCGACATCTCGCCCGCCTGCGCCCGGCTCGCCAGGCGCTGTTGCCGGGCCGTGAAACTGTCCCGGGCGGCCAGGTTCACCACGACGCTGTCGCCCTCGGCCGCGATCAGGCTGAGCGCTTGCACGTGGCGGGCGCGCGCTTCTTCGAGGGCCAGCCGGTACGCGCGCGGATCGATCCGCGCCAGCACCTGCCCTTGCCGCACGAGATCGCCGTCGCGCACGGCCACTTCGACGATCTCGCCCGGGATCCTCGCGCGCACCTGCACGGAGCGGAACGTGCGGATCGCGCCGTCCGCGCGAACCGGCACCACGAGGTCGGCGCGCCGCACCTCGGCCACGTCCACCTTCACCGACTTCTCGGCCGAGATCTCCCCGCGGGCCGTGTCGGCCGCGGCGGTCGAATCGGCCGCGACCTCGCCCCCTGTCGGACGCTTGCCGCAGCCGGCGGGCAGCAGGCCGCCCAGCACCAGCGCGGCGGCGAGCACCAAGGCGGGTCCGTGCGCCATGCTCATCGTCCTGTTCCCCTTCCGGCCGCGGCCGTCAGCGCGGCTCCAGCGCGTAGCAGATCAGTTCCAGCGTCGGCGCCTGCCCGCCCTCGCCGCTCACGCCCATCTGGGTCAAGTAGGCGTCGAGCGCCCCCGTGACGACCACGACCCTGTCCGCGCGGACGAAATACATCGCGTCGCGCCGCGGATCGCCCGGTCCCACGAGGCGCGCCTGCCGCACGAAGCGGCCTTGCGCATCGAACACGTCCATGACGGCGCGCGTCCCTGCCGGGACCTCGTACACGCCGCGGCTGGGCGTGACCCAGATCTCGCCCGCGGGCGAGACCCAGACGCCGAGGATGTCGGCCTCGTTCTCCTCGGACACCAGCCGGCGGGGCGGGGCGGGATAATTGCGGCCCACCGCCGCCAGCGACTGCCGCGCCGCCGTGGCCGCCGCCGCGTCCCGCCGCCAAGGCGTGTAGTCGCGGCCGAACGTCCGCTCCAGATGTCCGTCGGGCGCGAAGACCTGCAGGCAGTAGCGGTTGCGCTCGGCGGGCGCGTAGACGCGTTCGTCGGGGCCGAGCGCCCAGCGGCCGTACACGAAGTTCAGCCCCTTCTCGGACAGCTCGAAGTCGGCGTAGTTGATCGTCCAGTCGGCCGTGGCGTAGGTCTGCAGTTGCCGGCCGTCGGGGGCCACGCGCGCCAGGAAGTGGCGCTGGTTGCTCGTGCCGTCGGGCGCCATCGTCATGTGCATGCCGGCCATCACGACGGCCTCGCCCCGGCACTGCCCCTCGACGAGGACGGAGAAACGGCCTTGCGCCTGATCGCCGCTGCCCACGGTGAAGCTTCCCGCCGGCAGACCGTCGGGCTGGAGCTTGACGACCTTGCCTGGGAAGGCCTGAATCAGGCCGAGCGCGCCGTCGGGCAGCAGCATCAGGCCGCTGGGCCGGCGGGTTTCGCCGGGCCCGTCCCCCTCGCGCCCGATCGTGCGCAGGTGCTTGCCGTCGGGGGAGAACACTATCACCTGCGACAGTTGCGAGTCCAGGACGAAGAGCTGGCCATCCGGCCCGGCGAGCGCTCCGGCCACGCTGCCGAAGATCAGCTCGCTCTCCTCGCCGCCGGCCCGCCACAACTCCCGCAACTGCAAGGTCCGCGGCGCCTCGAGCGGGCTGGCGCCGTTCTGGACGTGGGGCACTTCCGCCGCCGCCGCGGTCGCTAGGACCAGGCACAACGCGGCGACCTCCCCGCGCACCCGATGCGTCATGACTCCTCCTGGTTGATCGCGCCTCACTGGGAGACGCCGTAGTAGATGATCTCCATCGGCGCGCCCTCTTCGCCCTCGTCCTTGCCCGCGGCGCCCTGCAGGGCCATCGCGGCGCCGACGAAATTCGTGATCATGACGAAATGGCCGTCGCCGGTCGGCAGAAGCCCGTCCATCTCCGCGTCGCCCGGGCACTGCACGGCGGCCTGCCGGACGAAGGTCCCCTGCGCGTCGAAGACATCGTAGGTCGCGAACACGCCGGGCGGCTGGTTCCTGGAGCCGCGGCTGGACATGACCCACACGCTGCCATCGGGAACGCAGAGCACCTGCTCGATGTCCTCGGCGGTCTCCTCGCAGCTCAGGTCGAACTTCACCGGCGCGCCGCGCACCTGCGCCTCGAGCACGCGCATGACGCGGTCCTTCTCCTCGGCAGTGCGGGGGCGGCTGGTGAATTCGCGCTCGATCACCTGCTCGAGCTTGCCGTCCGGCGCGTGGACGTGGATCGCGTAGCGGTTGCGCTCGGGGGCGACCCAGACGCGGCCGTCCGGCGCGACGTCCCAGCGTCCCGGGTAGACGAAGGAGAAGGCCTTCTCGGAGATCGCCGGTTTGGTCAGGTCCAACTCCACGGTTTTTTCGACGTAGCGGACCTTTTCCCGGCCTTCGGAATCGAAGCTCGCCAGGAACAGGACGCGGGCGTTGCCCGTCTGGGTCTGCGTGATGCGCTGGCCGGCCAGCACGAGGTTGCCGCCGGCGCAGTTGGCCTCGACCAGCACGTTGAAACCGCCCTTCGCGGGGTCGGCGCCGCCGATCTCGAAAACGCCCGCCGGTTCCCCCGTGCGGCTCACCTTGATGATCTTGCCGGGGAAGGTTTGCACCAGGCCCACGCTGCCGTCCGGCATCAGGAGCATGTCGCTGGGACGGCGCACCTCGCCCGGGCCTTCCCCTTCGCGCCCGAGCACCCGCAGCTGACGCCCGTCCGGCGCGAAGACCACCGCGTGCGAGAGCTGGCCGTCCAGCAGGTAGACGTTGCCCTGCTCGTCGAGCTCCACCCTCAGGATCAGGCCGAACACCTCGTCACTTTCGCCGGCGCCGGCGCGCCACCGCTCCTGGAGCTTGAGCGACTGGACGCCCTGCTCCGGCTTCGCCCCGTTCATGATGTGCGGGACGCCGTCGACGATCTTCTGCGCCGGGGCGGCGCCCGCCGGATCGCCAGCGACGGCCGACAGCGCGGCCAGCGTCGCGATCAGGCCCCATGTTGCCGTGCGCGAGGCCTTCGGCAAGCGCACATTCTCGGCTGGCGTCATCATGACTTCCTTTCGTGGTTAACGCGGAGGCTGGGTCAGCGAACTCGTGCGCCATTACCCCCGGCGTCGCCCAGCTATTCGCGGCCGAGCCCCACGGCCCGCCGAGGGCCCTACGGGTCGGCGCGGCGGCGTGTTGCAGTCGCGCGCCCGGCCGCCCGCGGGGCCGGGGTCCCGCCGCGGAGCGTAACTTGCACGGCGGTTCGGAACAAGAGCGGGCTCGTTGACGGCGGTGCGCGCAGGGGCTAAACTGCCGCGACGGCCTCTGCGAAAGGATTCCGCGCATGAAGTGGAACTACGCCTGCCCCCACTGCGGCGCGACGCTCAACCCCCATACGAAAGTGATCCTGGCCGCGCGGCGCGGGAAGCGGCGCGGCCTGATCCTGCTCAGCCCGCAGCCGGGCAATTACCGATCGATCATCCACGAGTCGTTTCCTCTCGCCGGCGGAGAGATGGTGGAGTTTAGCTGCCCTGCCTGCGGGCACGCGCTGACCTCGGCCGCCGCCAGCCGCCTGGCGGAAATCTTGCTCGTCAGACCAGGACAGCCGCCCCGTCGGGTCGAGTTCAGCCGCGTGTATGGCGAGCACGCCACGTTCATCCTGGACGGAGAAAACGTCGTGCCCTACGGGGACGACGCCGGCGTGTACGAACGGGTGAATTTTTTCGGCTGCTGAAGCCGCGGCCGCCTCCGACTCACTCGACGGCCGCGTCTTCGGCGGCCCACTCCGCCAGCAACCGGGCCACGTCCCGCGCGTTCAGCGAGCCGGCCGCGACGACGCGACAGGGTGGCGCCGCCGTCCGAGCGCGCCGGTCGGCGGGGAGCCGGCCGGCGTCAAGGTCGACCTTCGCGGCCTCCTCTGTTCCGGCGACGAGCAGCACGCGCGACAGGTGAGCCGCCCGCCCCCCGGCGAGGGCGAGCGCGACGTCGACCCCCTCGTCCACGCCCGCCAGGAGCACTTCCCGCGCGCCGAAACGTTGACGCGCCCAGGCCAGCGCGGCGGCCGCGGCCGACGCTGACTCGGCCGGCGGCAACTCGGGCGCGACGATCACGAGATCGGCCGGCGCTAGCAGCAGGTCGGCGATCGACGCGCCGAACCGCCGGGCTCCCGGGCCGGCGCCGCCGATAACCATGAGCAACCGGTGCGGCGTGGGCGCGGGATGCCCGCCGGGCAGTCGCACGAAGCAAGGCCGCGCCTTGCCGGCCGCGTCGCGATAGCCCGCCAGAAAGCCGCCGCTGTCGGGCAGGACGGATTTTCCGAGCCTGCCGCGCTGGAGGAGGCGCCCCGTTTCGACGATCGTGGAGGCCAGCGCCGTCACGGGAGCCCTGGCGTGGTGTCGCGCAAGCTCGTCCGCGATGACGTCCAGGCGCAGCTCGAGACTGGGCTGGTCGCCGGCCGCCAGGTCGCGGGCCATGCGCTGGGCTTCGGCCAGCCATCGCGGCTCAAGTCGCAGCACGTCGGTCTGCCAGCGCAGCGTGTCGCTCCCGGCCGGGGCGAGCAGAGCGCGCACGCGGAACGGGCCCGTCGGCAGCGCCGCCAGATCCGCGCCGCGCTGCCACCGATTGAGACCCGCTTCCGCGGCCAGCAGTTGCGTTTCGCCACCCGCCTCGACGACCGAGCGGCCCGCGGCGTCGAGGATGTCCACCGCGAGCGTCGCGGCGGTCGGCAGCGGCAGCCAAGCCAGGAGTTGCACGCCCAGGTTTCCGTTCTCGACCAGCGTGTTCGAGACGGCGCCCCGCAGGATCGGCAACGAAAGTTCGCTTCGCGCGAAATGCACGGGCACGTAGCGCCGCCACGGCCCCTCCGGCCCTGCCAGGGCCGGATCCGGCGCGAGCGAGACGACGCGGCGCACGCGATCCTGTCCGACGTGCAGATAGCTGACGTTGAGGCCGAGCAGCGTGTCCAGGGGGGGGGCATACGGGGCGACCGCGTCCCAGGGGATCCGGATCGTGTAGGTGGCGGTCTGGTCGGCGGGCTGCAGGCGCACCTTGGGTGCCAGATCGAGCACCGTGATCTCGCGCGGGTGGCCGTCCTGCTCGATCACCGCGCCCACCGGTTCGTCGTCCTCGACGCCGAAGCCGAGGCCGTGCCAGCGGTCGCCGTCGAAGCCCGACGCCTCGGTCGGGGGCGGGGCGACGATGGTCACCCGGAACCCGTCGCCGTTGCGCCAGGGCTGGGGCCTAGCGAGGAAGCGCTCGGCGCGCACGCGCGCCTTGATGAGCAGAGCGCCGTCGCCCGCGGTCAGGCGCACGGCGACCTCGGGCCAGCCGGCCTCGAGAGCGCCGCCGCCGTTGGGGCGCAGGAGCCGCTCTTCGCTCTCGTGGCCGTCGCGCAAGCGGATGGCTCGGCCTTCGGTCTCGCGCACGAGGCGGGTGCGGCAGGCCGCGAGCAACCGCTCGAAGCGCGGGTCCGACCGCAGCGGGGCCAGGTCGGGGTCGCTCGCGGCCAGGCGAGGGTCGGCCAGCGGTCCGGCCAGCGCCCGCTCCAGAGCGGGCCAGGCCAGTTCGAGCGCCCCGCGGCGCGCCTCGACGCACGCCAGGTTGTAGGACATCGCCCCATCGTCGGGAAAAATCTCGAGATAGCGCCGCGCGGCCGCGGCCGCGGCGGTCAGGTCGTCCGCCCGCATGCGCTCGAGGAACGCGCCGAGCAGCGAGGCCCTTTCCTGGACCGCCGACGACGTCTGGCGCGACGGGCCGGGCGCGGCGAGCGCGCCGCTGCCGGCGCCGAGCGCCAGCGCGCAGGCCAGCAGCAGGACAGCCGCGCGGCGGGCGCCGTGGCGGGCCCGCCCAACGGCCGGCGCGGGGCGCCGGCTTCCATGACGTCTTTGCGAGGTGGCGGGCATGCGCGTGACCTCCTGCGGCGATTGCGCCACGCGGCCCAATTTAGGCGTCGGCGGGCAGCGGGGGCAAGACTTGGCCCGGGGGCGCGGTCCTGCTACGCTGCGGGCGGCAGGCAAGGCGGGGCCACGCGGTCCTGCCGCTGGGTTGGTCATTCGCGAGAGGAAGCCGGATTGACGACTGTGTTGCTGGCCCTGATGGCCTACGGTTTCGCCGCGCCGTCCTCCACCGCGGGCGGGCAGGCGGGAAGCGGTGTGGCGCCCGTCGATCTGCTCCTGCGCGGGGGCAGGATCGTCACGCTGCAGGATCCGGAGCCGGCGCCGACGCCCACGGCCGTCGCCGTGAGCGGAGGCCGGATCGTGTGGGTGGGCGCGGAGGCCGAGGCAGACAGGCTCGCCGTCGGCGCCGCCGAAGTGATCGACCTGCACGGGGCGGTCGTCGTGCCAGGCTTGAGCGACGGGCATGCTCACCTGTCCGGCCTGGGCAAGGCGCTCTCCCAACTGGCACTGGCGGGCGGTTCGCCCGAGCGGATCGCCGAGCAGGTGCGGGCCGCCGCGGCCGATTGTCTCGGCGATGGCTGGCTCGAAGGCCGCGGCTGGGACCAGAACGAGTGGAGCGTGCCGGAGTTTCCCCACCGCCGCCTGCTGGACGAGGCGGCGCCGGGGCGGCCGGTGCTGCTCAGGCGCGTCGACGGGCACGCCGCCTGGGTCAGCAGCGCCGCGCTGGCGCGCGCGGGGATCACGCGCGCGACGCCGGATCCCGCCGGCGGGCGCATCCTGCGCGACGCGGCCGGCGAGCCGACCGGCGTGCTGGTCGACAACGCCGTGGACCTCGTCGGCAGCGTCGTGCCCGCGCCGACGCGCGAGGAGCGCATCCGCCGCGTGAAGCTGGCCGTCGCGCACTGCCTCGCGCGGGGGCTGACGGGCGTGCACGACGCGGGCGTCGACGCCGAAACGGTCGAGATCTACCGTGAGTTGGCCGAGCGGGGCGAGCTCGGTCTGCGGCTGTACGTCATGTTGGCCGACGACGACGCGACCCTCGATGCCTGGCTGCCCCGCGGCCCGTGGGCCACGCACGACAGCCTGCTCACGGTGCGCGCCGTGAAGATGTACGCCGATGGCGCGCTGGGCTCGCGGGGCGCGCGGCTGTTGGCCGATTATGCCGACGATCCCGGAAACCGCGGGCTGGCGCTCACGTCGCGCGAGCGGCTGATCGAGATGACGCGGCGCGCCGCGCGCGCCGGCTTCCAACTGTGCACGCACGCCATCGGCGACGCCGCCAACCGCGAGATCCTGGACGTGTACGAGCAGGTGCTCGGCGAACTGCGGCCGCGCGATCCCCGCTGGCGCGTGGAACACGCCCAGGTCCTCGCCCCGGAGGATCTGCCGCGCTTCGCCCGGTTGGGAGTCGTCGCCTCGATGCAGCCCGTGCACTGCACAAGCGACATGGATTGGGCGGCGGCGCGGCTGGGCGAGGCGAGGGCGCGGCTCGCCTACGCCTGGCGGTCGCTGCTCGATTCCGGCGCGCGACTGTGCTGGGGCACCGATTTCCCGGTGGAGGCGGCCGATCCTCTGCGCGGCCTTTACGCCGCGCGCACACGGCGGCATCCCGACGGTTCGCCGCCTGGCGGCTGGCACGCGGAGCAGACGGTCGACGCGCGCGTGGCGCTGGCCCTCTACACGGCCGGTCCCGCCTGGGCAGCCTTCGCCGAGGATCGGTTGGGCGAGGTGGCGCCGGGGCGCTGGGCCGACCTTACGGTTCTGAGCGGGGATCCGCTCGCTGTCGAGCCCGCGGGGGTGCTGGAGCTGAGGACCTTGCTGACGGTCGTGGGGGGCAGTGTCCGGTTCCGCGATGGAGTCTAGCCGAGACGGCGTTGTGGGGTTATGATGGGCCATGGTCGCCGGCCGCGGGGGTGGCGGCGGCTACCGGTTCCCATCCAGCCAAGGAGACGGCCATGGCTCTCGTCGCGGTCGACGTGGTCGACGCCTTCGCGGAGCGGCCGTGCGCCGGCAATCCGGCGGCGGTCGTGCCCGACGCCGCCGCCCTGACCGACGGCGACATGCTGCGGCTCGCCGACGAGCTGCGGATGGAGGCCGGTTTCGTGCTGCCGGCCAGCCAGACGGGAGCGGACCTGCGCCTGCGCTTCTTCACGCCGCGGCGCGAGGCCATGCTTTCGGGCCACGCCCTCGTCGCGGCCCTCGTCGCGCTGGCCGATCGGGGGCGCTGGCCCGCCGATGGACGTGCGCGGTCGCTGTGCGTCGAGACCGGCCACGGCGTGCTGCCCGTGACGCTGCTGGCCGCGGCGGGCCGGGCGGTGAGCGTGACCTTCGACCTGCCCGCGCCGCGCTTCGGCGAACCGCTCGCCGCCGCGGAGGCGGCGACGGCGCTGGGCCTGCCCGCGGGCGCGGTGGGGATCGGCGACCATCTGCCGCAGCGCGTCTCGTGCGGCTTCGACGTGCTGGTCGTGCCGGTCGCCGAGCGGACCTCGGCGTTGGCGCTGGTCGAGGACATGGGCCCGATCAGGCGGCTCGCCGATCGGCTCGGCGTGGGGGGGATCGCGACCTTTTGTCCCGACGTCATGACACCGGGCGTGGACATGCTGTGCCGCTTCTTCTATCCCAGCGAGGGCACGAACGAGGACGTGGTCAGCGGCACGGCCTTGGGCGCGGTGGCCTGCTACTGCGTGGACCAGGGCATCATGCCGCGCGCACCCGCCGTGCGCCTGGTCTCCGAACAGGGGCACATTCTGGGGCGCCCCAATCGGGCGGCCGTGGATCTGGAACTCGCAGGGCGGCGGATCACGCGGGTGAGCTTGACCGCCTCCGGCGTCGTCGTGCTGCGCGGGCAGATGTGTCTTGATTCTGGACCGAGGGGGGAGACGAATTGAACCCACATGTCTCGCCCCGCGACGATGGCGCGGGCAAGGTCCGCTCGGCATGGATGGGTCGCAGAGGAGGCCTCGTGGCTTACGCGACGCGAGTTCTGTTGGTCGATGACAGCATCGACGACAACTTCATCAACACCCGACTGCTCCGCAAGACGGGCTTCACCGCCCACGTCGACGTCATGAAGGACGGGCTCGACGCGCTGAACCACTTGCGAGAGTTGGCTGAAGCCGGCCCCGATGCCGCCGAACGCGTGCCGCGCTTCGTGTTCCTCGACATCCGCATGCCGCGGCTGGACGGATTCGAATTCCTGGCCGAATACGAGAAACTGCCCGAGACGCTGAGGCAGGAGATCGTGGTCGTGATCCTGACGTCTTCGCTGTTGACCGTCGATCGTGAACGGGCGGCGGCCTTCAGCTCTTTGGTCCACTACATCGTGAAGCCGCTCACTCGCCAGAAGCTCGAGGAACTGAAGGACAAGCTGACCGCCGGCTAGCGCGTCGCCGCGCCGGCGAACACCAGTGCCACGGTGTCGCGGGCGATCATCAATTCCTCGTTCGTCGGCACGATCATGATCTTCACGCGCGAGCCGTTGCGGCTGATGATCGACTCGTCGCGGCGCGTCGCGTTCTTGAAGGTATCGAGCTGCGCGCCAAAAATCTCCATGCCCTGGCAGGACCACTCCCGCACCAGCGAATCGTTCTCGCCGACCCCGGCGGTGAACACGATGGCGTCGACGCGGCCGAGCGCGACCGCGTAGGAGCCGATGTATTTGCGGATGTGATACGTGTAGATCTCCAGCGCCAGCCGCGCGCGGTCGTCACCGTTCGCGTAGGCCTTTTCCACATCGCGCAGATCGCTGGAGATGCCCGAGAGCCCGAGCATGCCGCTCTGCTTGTTGAGCATCTTGTCGATGTCGCCGAGGGAGAGCCCGAGATTCGAGTTCAGGTAGCCCACGATGGCCGGATCGATGTCGCCGCAGCGCGTGCCCATCATCAGTCCCTCGAGCGGCGTGAAGCCCATCGAGGTGTCCACGGAGTGCCCGCCCTCGATCGCCGCCACGGACGCGCCGTTGCCCAGATGGCACGTGATCAGGTTCAGCTCGGCGGGATCGCGGTTGAGAATCTGCGCGGTGCGCAGCGCCACGTAGCGGTGGCTGGTGCCGTGAAAGCCGTAGCGGCGGATCTTGTGCTCGACGTAGAGCCGATAAGGGATGGGGTAGACGTAGGCGCGGTCGGGCATGGTCTGGTGGAAGGCCGTGTCGAAGACCCCGATCATCGGTTTGTCCGGCAGGCACGCCTGCGCGGCGCGGATGCCGGTGATGTTGGCCGGATTGTGCAGCGGCGCCAGCGGGATGCATTCCTCGAGCGCCGCCATCACGTCTGCGTCGATCAGCACCGAGTGAGAGTACTTCTCGCCCGCGTGCACGACGCGATGTCCGACGGCCGCGATCTCCGCCAAGCTGCGCAACACGCCACGCTCGCGATGGGTCAGGCTCGCCAGCAGGAGCTGCAGGGCGCGGGCGTGATCGGGCACCGGCTGCTCCTCGACAATGTCGTCTCGCCCGGGCCGGCTGTACACGTGTCGTCCCTGCTCCAATCCGATGCGCTCGACCAGGCCCCTGGCCAGGATCCGCTCCTCGTCCATCTCCAGAAGCTGGTATTTCAGCGAACTGCTGCCGCAGTTGATGACCAGGACATTCCTCATGCTCGGCGGCCCCCGCTCTGCAGGGCGGTGATCGCGATCACGTTCACGATGTCCTCGACGCTGCACCCGCGCGACAGGTCGTTCACGCCCTGCGCCATGCCTTGCAGGATCGGACCCACGGCCTCGGCGCCCGCCAGGCGCTGCACCAGCTTGTAGGCGATGTTGCCGGCGTCGAGATCCGGAAAGATCAGCACGTTGGCCCGTCCGGCGACGCCGCTGTCCGGCGCCTTCTGCTTCCCGATCGCGGCCACCAGCGCCGCGTCGGCCTGCAGGGGGCCATCGACGGCGAGCTCCGGCGCCTTGGCCCGCAGCAAGCGCGTCGCCTCCTCGACTTTGTCCACGCTGGGGCCGGTGCCGCTGCCGCGCGTGGAGTAACTGAGCATCGCCACGCGCGGCTCGAATCCGCACAGCGAGCGGGCAGTGGCCGCCGTCGCGAGCGCGATGTCGGCGAGCTGCGCGGCGTCGGGGTCGGGATTCACCGCGCAGTCGGCGAAAACGATCAGCCCGTTCTCTCCGAAGCTCCACTGGGGCTTCACCATGATGAAGCAGCTCGAGACGATCGACACGCCGGCCGCCGTGCCCACGATTTGAAAACCTGCGCGCAGCACGTTGGCCGTGGCGTTCACGGCTCCTGCCACCATGCCGTCCGCCTCGCCTTGGGCGACGAGCATGGCGCCGAAGAACAGGGGATCGGCGAGGGTCTTGGCCGCTTCCTCGGCGGTCATGCCCTTGTGTCGACGCTTGGCATGGTAGGAGGCGATGAAGTCGGGCAGGCGCGGATGTCGCGCCGGGTCGATCAGCTCGATGCCGCTCGCCTTCAGGCCCAGCGCCTCCATCCGGCGCTCCAACTCGTCGCGCGCGCCGAGCAGGACGATCCGGGCCAAGCCGGCGTCCCGCGCGGCCGCGGCGGCCTTAAGCGTGCGGTCATCCCAGGTCTCGGGTAGAACGATGGCGCGCCCCAGGGCGGCGGCCTTACGGTGCAGGCTGGCTACGAAATCCATGACGGCCCTCGCTCCAGCGGCCGTCGGCGCGGCGGGCGACGCGTCCGCGGGCACGCGGCCGCCCGCTTTTCGCAAATGTCATGCCCGCGGCTGGCGATGTCAAATGGGCGAGCGGGAGAGAGCGGCGTGCCTGCGCGTGTTGCAAGCGCGGCCCTTCATCGCGGCACCTTCCTGGCTAGTGCGCCGGATTCGCGGCGCTCGCCGCCGTCGGTTGGGCGCGGGCGCAGGGCAGGAGGCTGTCGCAACCCTCGGGCAGGTAGTCGAGCAGGTCCTGGATCGAGAACGTCCCCCAGAAGTCGCGCAGGCGTGTGCCGAGCGAGGCCCAGACGACCCGCGTGCAGCAATTCTGGGAGCGTTCGCACAGCTCGGGACGGCCCACGCATTCCACCAGGTCGGTTTCTCCGTCCAGGGCCGAGATGACCTCCCACAGGGAAATCTCAGCCGGGGGGCGAGTCAGATAGTAACCGCCGCGCACGCCCTTGCGGCTGCCGATCAGCGCGTGCCTGCGCAGGCAGCCGACCAACTGCTCCAGGTACTTGCCGCTGATGGACTGGTGGCGCGAGATGGCGCTGATGGAGACCGGGCCGCCGGGGTAGGCCTCGGCGATCTGCATCATGGCGCGCAGCCCATACCGGACGCGGGTGGTCACACGCATGTCCTCTCCTCCCTGGGTCCAGCGTACGGCCTAGAAAGCGGTCAGCGAAACCACACTTGCTTGGTCGGAAATGAAAACAACAGCTCAAATTCAAGGTGCGGAATTCTGGATCATCGGGCAAGCGCAAAACGGTATAGCCGGCTAGGAATTCGGGGGTAAAAATCATTTAATCTATTGTCATACAATTTGTTTCACGATTTTCATTTTTGCCCCCCCCAAAGCCCGCGCCGTCCTTTCCGCGCGGGCTGGGTCAATCTTCCGGGGCGGGGTGCCTGATGATCTCCGGCACGTCGCGGACCAGCAGCGAGGTCAGGTGCAGCGGCAAGGTCGTGGCGCGCTTGCGTTCGATGTCGCGGTAGACGCGCTCGACCTGCTCCGCCCGCAGGCCGAGCGCCCGCGCCGCCTCGGCGCCGGGCACCCGCTGGTTGTGGGCCCAGAGCAGCAAATCCATCTCGGCGTAGGGGAGGACGAAGTAGAACTCGTCTTGGCCTTGCGCCAACGAGTAGGTGTCGGTGGTCGGCGTGGCGTCGCAGACCTCGTTCGGCAGGCTCAGGTGGCGCGCCATGGCGTAGACCTGCGTCTTGTAGAGGTGGGCGATGGGCTTCACGTCGGCGGCGCCGTCGCCGTTCTTGACGAAAAACCCCTGGTCGTATTCGAGCCGGTTGGGCGTGCCCGCGACCGCGTAGTTCAGCCGGTCGGCATAGTAGTACTCGAAGGTCTTCCGGATCCGCTGCTTGAAATTCGTGGCCGCGACGATCTCCAGGTACGCTTGCAGCGGTAGGCGCTCCTCGTGCAGCGCGCCGCGCGGGTCCTGCACGACGAGCTTGAAGAAATTCACGCGGTCGGAGTCGAGCAGGTCGGACGGCAGCACGATCTTGCTCTTCCAGCCCGGGCCGTAACCGGGGAACACGGCGCGGAACGCCTCGTCGCGCCGCCGGTAGCAGCCGATCGCCTCCAGCGTGGGCGCGATGTCCTCGACCGCGCTCTGCACACCCAGGTGCTCGATGAGCAGCCGGCCGCGGCGCCCGGTCTCCGGCGCCGAATCGCGCTCCGGCAGCTGCAGGGCGAACACCTTCGCGGACCCGAGGGCTCGCACGGCCAGAGCGCACGTCACACTGCTGTCGATGCCCCCGCTGACCGCAACGACCATGCCCCGCCGTTTCATCACGTGCGAGACGAGATGTTTCAGGCGCCGGCTGATGTGGTCAGCTTCCCGCTCGAGATCGAGATCCAGCACCTGGCGGTCGAACATGGCGCTCCTCCTGCGATTCCCGGGTGCGTCCGGGCCCTGCGGGCGCGGTCACCTGCCGCGTCCCGGGCATACGGTAACGCGCGCGGCCCAAGGCGTCGAGGCCCAGGAGCGCAGTCGACAGTTCGCCTTGGGCTGCGTATTGTGTGACGGGAAAAGGAGGCTCCTTTGTCCCCCGATTCCCGCCGCGAGTTCATCCGCTCCCTGCCGCTTGCGGACCTGCACCGCCATTTCGACGGATCGATCCGGCCCTCGACGCTCTGGGAGCTGTCGGAGAGGTACTACTCGGCAGTGCCGGGGCTGGACTTCGAGCAGTTCCGGCGCTACCTGGAGTGGGACGAAAAGCAGGATCGCTCGCTCCTGGACTACCTCGACAAGTTCCACGTCCCTCTGCAGTACACGCAGTTCTACGACAACATCAAGCGGATCGCGTACGAGATCGCGACCGACGCCTACGCGGACGGCGTGCGGCTGCTGGAGCTGAGGATCAACCCGCTCATCCACCGGCGGGCCGGCCTGACCACGCGTCAGGTCATCCACGCCACGCGCAAGGGACTCTCACGGTTCGGGACGGAGCATCCTGATTTCCGCGCCGGCATCATCGTCATCGCCATGCGCAGCCACGGGGGCAACCTGGCGCGCATCCTGCTGCGCGAGGTGATCGGGGAGAAGGAGGAGTACCACGCCGGCGTCGGCGTCTGCGGCTTCGACATCGCCGGGCCCGAGGCGCCGTTCCCGCCCGTGCTGTTCAGCGAGGCTTACGCCCTGGCCCGGAAGATGGGCTTCAAGCGCACGGCGCACGCGGGCGAGAGCGAGGGCCCGGAGCGGATCTGGGAGGCGCTCGACCATCTCGGTCCCCAACGCATCGGCCACGGCACCAGCGCGGGCGCCGACCCCGAGCTGATGAAGCGGCTGGCGCGGGATGGCGTCTACGTGGAGGTCTGTCTTTCCTCGAATCTGCAGACCGGCGCCGTCGCGCAGTTGCGCGACCATCCGCTGCCGCGCTTCCTGGACGCCGGGATCAAGGTCGCCCTGTGCACGGACAATCCGACGGTGTCCGCCACCACCCTGTCCGGGGAATACGAGCTGGCGATGGAGGCCTTCGGCTACACGGAGGCCGACGTGCGCCGGTTGGCCGACATGTCGCGCCGCGGCACCTTCCTGGCCGCGGGACCGGACGGCCAGCGCGTCGCCAAGTGGATGTCGGCCTAGCGTCCGGCCCGGCTCTTGCCTGCCCGTTCGCCGCCGCGTAGATTCGCCCTGCCCCGGACCGTCGTCGCGCCGGGGCAGTCCGGTGTTCGTCAGGGAGAGGAAACATGCCGCGCAAGCAGAAGATCGGCGTCCTGACGGGCGGGGGCGATGTCCCCGGCCTGAACCCGTGCATGAAGCAAGTCGTCCTGCGCGCCTGGGAGGCCGGCTGGGAGGCGATCGGCATCAAGCGCGGCTGGGGCGGGCTGGCCGAATACCGCATCGGCGACCCGGAGTGGAACCGGCACTGCGTGCAGCCGTTGACGCCCGGCGACGTCCGCACGATCGACCGCACCGGCGGCACCTTCCTCCACACCTCGCGCACCAACCCGCAGAAGGTGCGCGAGAAGGACATGCCGGAGCACCTGAAAAAACCGGATCTGAAGTACCCCGTCGATATCACCGACCAGGTGCTGAAGAACCTCGAGGACCTCGGCATCGACGCTCTCATCCCGATCGGCGGCGATGACACCCTCAGCTACGCCGCGCGCCTGAACCAGGAGCGCTTCCCACAGATCGCGATCCCCAAGACGATGGACAACGACGTCTTCGGGACCGACTACTGCATCGGCTTCGGCACCGCCGTCAGCCGCAGCGTCGAGTACCTGACGCAGCTGCGCACGCCGGTCGGCAGCCACGAGCGGATCGGGTTGATCGAGCTGTTCGGGCGCAACAGCGGCGAGACGTCGCTCATCTCCAGCTACCTCGCGGGCGTGGACCGGGCGCTCATCTCCGAGGTCCCGTTCAACGTCGAAACCCTGGCCGAGATGCTCAAGCGCGACAAGCAGAACAACCCGAGCAATTATGTGATCTGCACGATCAGCGAGGGCGCCACGATCGAGGGCGGCGACATCGTCGAGAGCGGCGAAGAAGATGCCTACGGCCACAAGAAACTCGGTGGCGTCGGCATGCACACGGCCGAGGTCCTCAAGAAGTACACCGGCGAGGACGTCACCTACCAGGCGCTCGGCTACCTCATGCGCTGCGGCGCCCCCGACGCCCTCGATCGCATGGTCGCCATGAATTTCGCCAACCTGGCGATGGACATGCTCCTGCACGGAGCCTCCGGCGTCATGGTCGCGTTGCAGGAGGGCAAGTACACGACCGTCGGCCTGAATGCCGTGATCGAAGGCGTCAAGCGGGTGGACGTCGATCGCTTCTACGACAAGCTGGAATACCGCCCGCGCGTGCGGGGAGTGCAAGGCTTGCCGATGTTCCTGAGGTAGACGCGGCGCGTCGCGGGCAGCGCAGGGGGTAGACGGTCCAACTTATTGTAAAATTGTAGACTTGCAGGACCGAGCGCTCCAGATTGTCCTCAAGCGCTGCCCCCGGACACCGATGCCTTGATGGCGCGGCCCGCGTGGACGGAGCGCATTGCCCTCCACGGGGTTGAGGGCTAACTTGATTCGGCCGAATCAGTCCGGGCGGGCGCCACGGCGACCCCCGCCCCCGATCCGGTCGGAGACTGAGGCGCCATGTTCCTCAACCACTTCGGACTCACCAGGGACCCCTTCCCGCTCTATCCGAGCCAGCGATTCGTCTTCATGTCGACGGCCTTCGAGGAGACGATGGCCCACCTCGTCTACGGCCTCGAGCACGAAGAGGACATCATCCTCATCACCGGCCCCATCGGGACCGGCAAGACGCTGGCCGCCCAGAACCTGTTGGCGAATCTGAACAGGATCTACCGTTCGGTCCTGATCAACGTCACGCAGCTGGACTACGCGGAGACCCTCAAGCTCATCCTCGGCGAGCTCGGGGCGCCGGTGGTCGGCGCCGCCGATCGAGGCGATCTGCTGCATGCGCTCAAGGAACAAGTGCGGCTGGCGCAGGCCATGGGCAACAAGATCCTCATCGTGGTGGACGAGGCCCAGAATCTCGCGGCTCACACGCTCGAGGGGCTGCGCATGCTCACGAACCTGGGCCAGCCGCAGGGGCAAGCCGTGCAGCTGGTGTTGATCGGGCAGCCGAATCTCGAAGAAACGATCAAGCTGCCCGAACTGGCCCAGCTGCGCCAGCGCATCCGAGTCCATTACCGTCTCGAGACGCTCAATCGACAGGAGACCGAGGCCTATATCGGGCATCGCCTCAAGGTGGCCGGCGCACAACGCCCCTTCTTCCAGGCGAAGGCCATCGACCTGATCCATCGCGCCAGCTCGGGCGTGCCGAGGCTGGTCAACGTCCTGTGCAGCCGGGCCCTGATCAGCGCCTACGTCGCGAACAAGCACGAGGTCGCGGCCGAGCACGTCGACTTGACGGATCTGGCCGCCGCGACGGGCGTGGATCAGGCGGCGTCGCGCGCGACCCCGCTCGAGGCGAGGCCGGCGCCGCCCGCCGCGCGGGCGCCGGTCGCCGTGCGGGCGGACCCGCCGGCCGCGGCGGCGGCGCCGATCTACCCGCAGCCTGGGCCGAGGCCCGCGGTGCCGCTGTTCCCGCCCGCGCTGCCGATGAGACGGCCGTTCGAGCCCAGGGTCGTGCTGGGCGATCGGAAGCGACGCGCCAGCACGTGGTTCGTGTTCGGCATGCTGCTGATCGTGATCGTCGTGGTGGTCATCTTCTCGCTGCAATCCACCGGGAGCATGCGCCGGACCGAGGCGGCGCTGGCGGCGCCGGCCGGCGCCACCGGGCGCGCGAGCGCAGTCAAGGACACGACTTCGACGGGAAGCCCGGCCGCCTTCGCGCCGACGACCGCCAGCACCGCTTTCGCGCGGGTCGCGGCCGGAAGCTGGGTCGTGCACGTGCAGTCCCATCGCGACGCCGCCCGCCGCGACGCGGCCCTTGCCGAACTCATCGAGGCGCGCTTTCCGGCCTTCGCGCGGGCGGAAATGGTCGAGGATCGGCAGTGGCAGCGGATCTACGTCGGCCCCTACCGCACGCTGGAGGAAGCGCGCGAGGCCGAAAGACGCCTGCGCGACCAGCGACTGACCTCGCATGGCCTCGTCGTCAGGTTCGCGGATGCCACTCGCTAGCCTCGCGCCGCGCGAGCGCCGCGCGCGCCGCTGGCAGCCGCTGATCGTGCCGTGCCTGTTCGCCCTCTCCCTGGGCGCGCTGCAGCTGCTGCACCGCCAACCCATTGCCGGCACGGTCGAGAACGATTTCCCGGTTCACGCCGCGCGGTCCGCCAGTTGGGCGAACGTCTTCGCCGTCGATGGCCTGCATCCGATCGGCTACCCCTTCCTGCTGCGCCTGACCACCCTGGCCGTGGGTGACGTCTTCGGCGCGGCGCGGCTGCTGGCACTGCTCGGAGGCGTCTTCGCACTGCTGATCGCGCACCGTCTCGGGACGAGCCTGCACTCGCGGCGAGTCGGCCTGGGCGCGCAAGCGGCGTTGGCCGTGAACTGGCATTTCCAGGAGACGGCCCTGCTCGTGGGCTCCGACCAGGTCGCGTCGGCCTTCGCCCTGCTGGCCGCTCTCGCGGCCACGCGGGCCCTCGCGCAGCCGCGCCCCGCGGCGGGAATCTGGCTGGCGGCCGGCGCGCTGATGGGCCTGGCCGCCCTGCTGCGCCACACGGCGCTCGTGCTGGCGCCGGCCTTCGCGCTGGCCGTGGCCTGGCGAGGCTGGCGCGACGGGCGGGCGTCGGCGCGCGGCGGACGACGGCTGCTGGCGGTCGGCCTGCTCTGGCTCGGGGGCCTCGGCCTGGGCCAGGCGCCTCAGCTTCTGCTGTCGTGGACTCAGACGGGCACGCCTTTTCACCAGGAGCAGGCGCGCAACGTCTGGTTCGGCCTGCACGGACAGTGGAACTGGGAGAACTGGCCCCGGTCCGACCGGCCACCGACCCTGGGCGGGATCCTGCGCGACGAGCCGCGGGCGCTCTTGAGCCATTGGGGCAACGAGAGCGTGCTGGGAGTGCTGCGCTACGCCCTGATGTCCAGCGGCGCCCTGCCGCCCAGCCTCGCGCGCCGCGCGCCGGCTCCCGTCACCGCGGGCGCGCGACTGCTCACCCTGGCGGCGCTGGCGGCCGCGCTGGCGAGCTGTCGGCGCGGGCGCTGGCGGCGGATTCGCGACCTGGCCCCGCGCGCGCTCCGTCCGCCGCACCTGTTCCTGCTGCTGGTGGCGGCGGGCTGGGTGGCCGCGGTCGGCCTGGCCTTCTCAACGTCGCGCTATCTGCTCACGGGGTGGATCGTGTTCTTCCTCTACGCGGCGCGGCTGCTGAGCGAGCTGGCGCGACCGGACGGCCCGGCGGACCGGCGCTGGCGACTGGCCGTCGGCGTCTGGCTGGTGAGCGCCCTGGGCAACGCCGTCGTCGCCGTCGCCCTCACGCTGGGCCCGATCGGTTGAGCGGCTCCCCGGCCGCCGCGGTCCCGCCCCCGCGGACGCCCGCGGGCAGCGCGCGGTAGCCGCGACGGGGTGGGGGAGGTATCCTCGTCCCGGTCCCGTCCGAGCAGAAGGCGCCGCCATGCTGAGATCCCGTCCGCTGCGACTCGTGCTGGCCGTCGCGCTGCTGGCGACGGGCGGCGTCATCTTGCGCGGCTACATCACCGACGACACCTACATCCACCTGCGCTACGCGCGGCACTTGCTCGAGCGCGGCGAGCTGGCCTTCAACGCGGGCGACCCCACCTACGGCTGCACGAGCCCGCTGTGGGTGCTCTGCCTGGCGCTGCTGCTGAAGCTCGGCGTGGCGCCGCTGGCCGCGCCCGTTTGTCTGGGCGCGGCGTCGGCGCTGCTGGCGCTGCTGTTGCTGGACGCCTTCCTGGTGCGTCTGGCCTTCAGACCCGCTTGGCGGCTGCCCCTGCTGCTGCTCTGCGCGGGGGACGCGTGGTTCGTGCGCTGGACCTGGTCGGGCATGGAGACGCCGCTGGCGACGGCCCTGTTGTTGCTGCTGGCTTGGCCGGCGATCGCGCGCGGCGCGGGGCAGAGCGAGGGCGAGGCGGCGCCGCTGCCGCCGGCACGGTGGCTGGTTTGGGGGATGGCCTGCGGCTTGGCGGCGCTGACGCGCCCCGAATTCCTGCTCCTGGCATTGCTGGCCTGGCCCTGGCTCGCCTGGCGCGGTCAGCGGCCCCTGGTCTGGCGGGCCGCCCTGCCCGCCGCCCTGGGCGGCCTGCTCACGTATGGGGTGTGGTTGCTGTATGCCTGGCGCGCGTTCGGGCGCTTGACGCCCGCGACCGCCGCCGCCAAGAGCTACGCCACGACGCTCGCTCCGGCAATCGTCGGGCCATCGCTGGCGCGCTCGGCGGCGCAATTGGGCGCGACCCAGGCGCCGCTGTGGCTCGCCCTGGCGACCCTGGCGGTTCTCGCCGCCGCGACGCGCGGTCGCGGGACGGGGGGCGGCGGACGACCCGGCGACCCGCCGGACGCCTGGCCGCGGGCGCGGCTGGTCGTCGTCGGCCTCGCGCTGACCTGGACCGCGGCGCTCGTGGGCGGATACGCGGTCAAACAGGTGTGGGTCATCTCGCGCTACGTGTCGCCCCTGTCGCCTCTGCTGCTGCTCGCGATGGCGATCGTCGCGGCCGGATTGCCGGCGCTCCCCGCGCGCTGGCGTCGCTGGCGAGCCGCCGTGCTGCTGGGAGCCTGCCTGGCGACGCTGGGCGCCAACGGCTGGCTGCTGATCCACCGCGTGCGCCCGCACGCCGTGGGGCTGGCGCGCGGCCTGCGCGAGTGCCTGGTGCCGCTGGGGCAACGGATCGCTCGCGAAACGCCCCCTGGCGCGGTCGTGGCTTGCCTGGACGTGGGCGCGCTGGGCTGGGCGAGCGAGCGGCGCATCCTCGATCTGGCGGGACTGGTCAGCCCCGAGCTGCTCGGCGCCGGCCGCGCCCAGGGTTTCGCCGCGATGGTCGCCAGCGGCGCCTGGCTCGACGTGGCCGTGCCGGACTACCTGGTCGACCGCACCGACGGCCCGCCGCGATGGACGGGGCGCGTCGTGCGCGGGATCGGGTTCACGCCGCTCGCCTCCTGCGTCATGCCGGGACTGGGTGTGACCGAGCCACAGGCGTGGACGGTGACGCTCTACCGGCTGGAGCCGGCGTCCGGGCCCTGACGCGGCGCGGGTCGGCGCGGCTACGCTGGGTCCCCTCGCCGCCGCGCCGCGCCCTGGCGGGCCTGATCGAGGGAGAGCACCTGGCCGAGCGTCCTGCCGGGCTTGAACTGTTCGGCAGGCAGACGGCGGACGACGAAGAGCGTCGCGTCGTCCTCCCACGGCTCGGCGCCGCCGAAATCGCGGGCGGCCGTCACAATCGCGGCGAGGATCTCCGCCGCCGGCCGCGCGAGGTGGAGGCGGGCCGCCTCGATCAGGCGCTCGACGCCGAATTCGGCCGTCGCCTCCGGATCGGCGGCCGGCGCCGGCGCCGGCTTTCGCTCGGTCAGGCCGTCGGAGTACACGAGCAGCACCTCGCCGGGACGCAGTTGGGCGAAGCTGCGGCGGTACGCCATGTCGGCCAGGGGCCCGAGCACGGGACCCGTGCTCGGCAGTTCGAAGACATCGCCCTCGGCGTTGAGGATCAGCGGGGCGCAGTGGCCGCAGTTGACGTAGATGACGCTGCCCGTCGCCTCAATCTCCGCGTAGAAGAGCGAGACGAAGCGGCTCGACAGCCCGCTCGCGTTGATCACGCGGTTGAGCCGGCGGATGGTGGCCGTAATCTTGTAGTCGCGAGCCATGCCCATCCGCAGGCCGGTGATCACGTCGCGGGCCTGCAGCGCGGCGGGCAGGCCGTGGCCGCTGGCGTCGGCCACCGCCACGGTGATGGAGCCGAACTCCGTGGGCTGGGCGTCGTAGATGTCGCCGCCGACCTCGTCGGCCGGGAAGGTCGCCGCGGCCAATTCGAAGCCCGGCAGCTGCGGCAGTTCGCGCGGCAGGAGGCTGAGCTGGATGGTCTGCGCCTGGCGCAGCTGGCTTTCGAGCACGTTCTGACGCAGCTTGAGCCCCACGGCCGTCCGGATCGTCTCGAGAATGAGCTGCAGGTTTTCCTCGGTGTCCGCGTCCGTGCGCCGGACGCCGAAGCTCAAAATGTAGGAGGGGCTGGCCTCGACGAGCATCGCCGCGTAGTCGAGCTCCGTGAATTGCGCCTCGAGCTCGGGGTCGAAGCCGGGGTAGTCCCGCGAGATGAGCGCGACATGTTCGCGCTGGAGGGCCTCCACGACCGGATAGTTCTTGTCGACGGTCTTGCCGACGAGGCGCGCGCCGAGGCCCCCGATGCTCTCGATGAGCACGTAGTCGTCGTGCCTTTCCCGGTAGAGCCGGCCGCTCTCGATGCCGTACGCTTCCGCGCAGGTCGCGACGATGCCGCGCACGGTCGTGCGGAGCATGTCCTCCGTGCCGACGGCGTCGTCGATCTGCCGCAGGAGCTGCTCGATGTTGCGGTAGAGCCTCTTGTACAAGCGCACCCCTTCCGGACGGTGATCGGGAGAGCCGGTCCCCCAACGTCCCAGGATGTTGCCCGCGGCGCGCCGGCGCAACCGGAATCGCGCGCGGGCGCCGGCCGGCCGAGGCGGGCGGCCTGTTGTCCCGCGGCGGCCGCGCCTGTAGATTGACCTGGCCGTGGCGGCGCCGACCCGCCGCCCCGGCCCCGGCCCGTGCCTTGGAGGTGATGGGTGGACGAAGCAGCCCGGCTGGACAGCCTGCGCGAAGCCCGGGAGGCGATGGCCCGCGAGATCGGCAAGGTCATCGTGGGGCAGGATCGCGTGATCGAGGAGATGCTCATCGCGCTCTTCGCGGGCGGGCACGTGCTCCTTGAGGGAGTGCCCGGACTCGCCAAGACCCTGTTGATCTCCTCCCTGGCGCGCGTGATGCATCTGTCGTTCTCCCGCGTCCAGTTCACGCCCGACCTGATGCCGGCCGACATCACGGGCTCCGAGATCCTCGAGGAGGATCCGGCCACGCGGCAGCGCACCTTCAAGTTCGTGCGCGGGCCTATTTTCGCGAACGTCGTGCTGGCCGACGAGATCAACCGGACGCCGCCCAAGACGCAGGCGGCCCTGCTGCAGGCGATGCAGGAACGGCAGGTGACCGCGGGCGGACGCACCCACGCGCTGCAGCCTCCCTTTTTCGTGCTCGCCACGCAGAATCCGATCGAGCAGGAGGGCACCTACCCGCTGCCCGAGGCTCAACTGGACCGGTTCATGTTCAACATCCTGATCGACTACCCGTCGCTGGACGAAGAGTTGGCGATCGTCGACAGCACGACGGGCGTGCTGGTCGGCGATCCGCGGCCGGTCGTGGACGCCGCCGCTGTGCTGGCGTTCCAGGACCTCGTGCGGCGAGTGCCGGTCGCCGAGAACGTGACCCGCTACGCGGTGCGCCTGGCGCGGGCCACGCGCGCCGGCGGCCCCGAGGCGTGCGCGGCCGCGCGCGAATACCTGGCGTGGGGCGCCGGCCCGCGCGCGGCGCAGTTCCTGGTCCTGGGGGCCAAGACGCGCGCCCTGCTGCAGGGACGGCCGACGCCCGAGCCGGCCGACGTGCGCGCCCTCGCCCATCCCGTGTTGCGGCACCGCCTGGTCACCAACTTCCACGCCGCGGCGGAAGAGATCGGCAAGGATCGCATCGTCGACCTCGTGCTGGAGGAGGCCGGCGGGTGAGCGCTGCGCTGCTCACGCCCGAGCTGGCGAGCCGGTTGGGGCGACTCGACTTCGTGGCCCGACTCGTCGTCGAGGGGTTCCTGACCGGCCTGCACAAGAGCCCGTACCACGGCTTCTCCGTGGAGTTCGCGGAGTATCGCCAGTACATCCCCGGCGAGCCGGCCACCCACATCGACTGGCGCGCCTACGCCCGGAGCGATCGACACTATCTCAAGGTTTTCGCGCAGGAGACCAACCTGCGTGCCACGCTGCTCGTGGACTGCTCGCGCAGCATGGCGTATTCGTCCGATCCCGCGCGTCCGACGAAGCTGGACTGCGCGCGCTTGCTCGCGGCCTCCCTCGCCTACCTGCTGCTGCACCAGAACGACGCCGTCGGGCTCGTCACGTTCGACGAGCGCCCCCTGGCGGTCGTGCCGGCCCGGTCGGTGCGGCGGCAACTGTTCGAGATCCTCAAGACGCTCGAGGCGGCGCCCGCCGGGGCCGGCACGCGCCTGGGGCCCGTCCTGCACGCGGTCGCCGCGCGCGCGCACCGCCGGGGACTGGTCGTCATCCTGTCGGACCTGCTCGACGACGCGCAGGCCATCCTGTCGGGTCTCAAGCACTTCCGGCATCGCGGACACGAGGTGATCGTGTTCCAGATCCTGGACCCGCGCGAACTGGATCTCGATTTCCGGCGAGAGTTGGAGTTGGAGGACCTCGAGCGCCCGGAGCGGCGGTTGCGCGTGGATCCCGCCCAGGCCGCCGCCGATTATCGCGCCCGCTTCGCGGCTTGGCGCGAGCAGTTGCGGCGCGAGTGCCGCCGCCAGCTCGTGGACCTGGTCGAGATCACGACCGACACTCCCGTCGACAACGTCCTGCTGGCCTGTCTGGGCAAACGGGCCCGTCTGTTCTGAGCGCCGGAGGGGCGCCGCGTGGGACCTCTCACCTTCCTGAATCCGGCCGTGCTGTGGGGGGGGCTCGCGGGTCTCGTGCCCATCCTGCTGCACTTGTGGCAGCGCCGACGCCCGCGGCGCGTGCCGTTCACAGACCTGCGCTTCCTCGAGGAGGGGCAGGCGCGCCGGGCGCGGCGTCTCGCGCTGCGGCAGTGGCTGCTGCTGCTGCTGCGCGTGCTGGCGATCCTGAGCGTGGTCGCGGCGGCGGCCCGGCCGCGACTGGGCGGATCGGCCGCCCTGCCGGGCGGGGCCATGTCGCTCGTGGCCGTGCTGGACGCGAGTGCCAGCATGCAGACGCAAGAGGAGGACGGCACCCGCTTCGCCCAGGCGGTGCGCGCTTGCGCGGCCCTGGCGGGCGCCCTCCCTGGGGGCAGCGAGTTGCAGGTGGTGCTGGCCGGCGCCGCCCCCGTCGCGCTGCTGGCCGACTGGCAGCCGCCCGGCGGGGCGCTCGAGGCGGCGCTGGCGGCCGCCTTGCCGGAGGACGGAGGCTGCGACCTGGCCGCGGCCCTGCGGGAAGCGGCGCGCTGGAGCGCGCGGGCGCGGCACGCTCCCGTCCAGGTGGCGTTCTTCTCCGACCTGCAGCTCTCGGCCGCCCTGCCGGACAGCGTGGCGCTGGGCGAGGCCGCGCGGTTGTTCGCGGCGCCCCGCGGGGCGCGCTTGGCGGTGCAAGGCGTCGGGCGGGCGGCGGAAAACGGTGGCGTGCGCGCGGTGAGGCTGCCCGCGCGCGCCCTCCGCAGCGGAGAGCCGCTGCGCATCGCGGCGGACGTGCGCGTGGCGCACGCCCCGGAATCCTACCTGGTGGAACTCGATGGCCGACGGGTCGCCGAAGCGGTCGCACAGGGGCCGCCTGGCGGCACGACCGGCGTGGAATTCGCGCTGACGGCGCCGGCCCCGGGCCTGCATCGCGGCCAGGTGGTGAAGGCGACCGACCGCTTCCCGGTCGACGACGCGTTCCCGTTCGTGTTGGCCGTGCGCGAGCGTCTGGACGTGCTCATCGTGCACGGACCCGACCGGGGCGAGCCCGCGGGACGCGGCGGTTGGCGCCATCTCGCCAGCGCGCTCGATCCCGGGCCGGAAGACGGGTCCGACGCGCCGCCGCTGTTCGCCGTGCGCGCGCTGCCGACGGAGGCCGTCGGGAGTGGCGATCTGGCCGCGGCCGATGTGGTCTGTTTCGTGGACCCGGGACGACCGAACCGCGACCTGCTCGGCGGCCTGCGAGCGAGGCTGGAAGGGGGCGGGGGGGTGTTCCTGTGCCTCGGCGACCCGACCCAGGCCGACGACCACGCACGTCTGCTGCTGCCGGCCCTGGGGTTGCCCGGACGGCTGGAGTGGACCGTGCGGGAGGGCGCGGCCCAGGAACGCGGCCGGGTGCTGGCCCCCGCCCATCCGGTGTTCGCCGGTCTGGGGGAGGAGTCGCTCGCGACGCTGGCAGAGGCGCGGTGGCGCCGCTTCTTCCGCTTGGCGGAGGGCGATTCGACCCAGGTCCTGCTCGCGCTGGCCGGCGGCGCGCCGGCCCTGATCGCCGTGCGCGCGGGGGCGGCGAACGTTTGCGTCGTGCCGGCGAACCTGGCGCCCGGGTCGAGCGACCTGCCGTACTCTCCGATGTTCCTGCCGCTGGTCCAGCGGTTGGTCGCCTGGCTCGCGTGGCGAGGGGCGACCGAGGGCCGCGTGACGGTGGGAGAGTCGCCGCGCGTGCCGTTGCCGGCCGCGCCAGGCGGCGGGGCGGCGGCGTGGGATCCTTCGGCGCTGCGCGTGCTCGCGCCGCCGCCCGGCGTGGGCGCCGGGGCGGCGGTGGCGCGACCGCTGTCGCACCCGGTCGCGCTGGCGTGGCGCGGCGGCGCGCCGTGGCTCGAGGCCGGACCCGCCAAGCGACGCGGCTTCTACGTCTTCACGGCCGGCGCGGACACGGTCGGGCTCGTCGCCGCGGCTTCGCCCGCCGCCGAGAGTGAACCGGAGCTGGCGTCGCCGAGCTCCTTCATCGCGTCGCTCGCGGCGACTTCGGGCCTGAAAGCCGGCGAACTGGCCGCCGCGCCCGCGGGGGACCTGGCGCGAGCGCTGTTCGGCCGCGACCTGAGCCCGGCGCTGCTGTTGCTGGCCATGGCGCTGCTGGGTCTGGAATTGGCGGTCGCGCATCCCCGCGGGGGGCGGCGCGAGCCGGCTTGATGATGACCGGTTTTGCGCTTACGTTGGCCCTGGCGGACGGCGGGCGCGCCGCGCCGCCGCGAGTGGGCCGCCGGCCGGCGAGAGGACGGGCCACCATGTGGAAGTACAGCGAACGGGTCTACGATCACTTCTTCAACCCGCGCAACGTGGGCCTCGTCGAAAACGCCGACGGCGTGGGCGAGGTCGGCTCGATGGCGTGCGGCGACGCTTTGCGCCTGAGCTTCAAGCTCGGTCCCGACGGCAAGATCTGCGACGCCAAGTTCCAGACGTTCGGCTGCGGCAGCGCCATCGCCTCGTCCTCGGTGCTCACCGAGATGATCAAGGGGTTGACCCTCGAGGAAGCGTCCAAGGTCAAGAACGAGGACATCGCGCGCGAGTTGGACGGCTTGCCGCGGGAGAAGATGCACTGCTCGGTCATGGGGCGCGAGGCGCTCGAGGCCGCGATGATCGATTACTACAAGAGACAGGGGAAGCAGGTTCCCTGCGAACTGCTCTCCCAGGGCGTGCTCGTTTGCCAGTGCTACCAGGTGGAGCGCGACACGATCCGCAACGCGATCATGCAGAACCGCCTGCGCACGATCGAGGACGTCACGCACTGGACCAAGGCCGGCGGCGGCTGCCGGAATTGCCATCCCGAAATCCAGCACATCCTCGACGAATGCGGGCAGAAGCTGCAGCTCGAGGCGCCGTCGCCGGACCGTCCCGGCGCGCTTCCCCTGGCGCCCGCCGCCCCGCCGTCCGCTCCCCCTGTCGAACAGCAGCGGGTCGCGCGCATTCGCGAGCTTGTCGAGCAGGACATCGCGCGTGCGCTGCGCACGGACGGCGGCGACATCGAATTGGTCGAGGTCCGCGGGCGCGACGTCTACGTGCGTCTGGTGGGCGCTTGCGCCGGCTGTCCCGCTTCGCAGGCCACGATCAAGGGCTGGATCGAGCAGCAGCTGCGCGAGCACACCGGCGAGGAACTCGAGGTCATCGAGGTCCGGTCGTGAACGCGGACGGGAGCGCGCGCAGCGGGTTGCTCGCTGGACTGCCGCCGGCGCCATCCGACAGCGTCTATCTCGACAACAACGCCACGACGCGCGTCGCGCCGGAAGTCGTCGAGGCGATGATGCCGTATCTGACGACCATGTTCGGCAATCCCTCCAGCATGCACCGCCTCGGCGCCGCGGCGGAGGCCGGCGTGAGCGAGGCGCGCGAGCGCGTCGCCGCGCTGATCGGCGCCGAAACGCCCGGCGAGATCGTGTTCACGGCAGGCGGCTCGGAGAGCGACAGCCTGGCGATCTGGGGCACGCTGCGGGCCTGGCCGGCGAAGAGGCACCTGATCACGACCAAGGTGGAGCACCCGGCGGTGCTGGGTTTGTGTCGCGAGCTCGAGAGCGTGCACGGCTATTCCGTCACCTGGCTCGACGTCGACGGCCAAGGGCTGCTGGATCTGGATCGGCTGCGCGCCGCGCTGCGACCCGACACGGCGATCGTCAGCGTGATGGCCGCCAACAACGAGACGGGCGTGCTGTTCGACGTCGAGGAGATCGGCCGGATCGTGAAGGAAGCCGGAGCGGTCTTCCACGTCGACGCCGTTCAGGCCGTCGGCAAGTTGCCGCTCGACCTGCGCGGCTCCGCGATCGACCTGCTGTCCCTTTCCGGTCACAAGCTCCACGGGCCCAAGGGAATCGGGGCGCTGTACGTGCGCCGGGGCACGAAGCTGCGCCCGCTCATCATCGGTGGCCATCAGGAGCGCGGCCGGCGCGCCGGCACCGAGAATGTGCCGGGCATCGTAGGGCTGGGGGCCGCGTGCGTGCTGGCCGACGCCAGCCGCGAGCAGGAGGACCGGCGCGTGCGGGAGTTGCGGGACCGGCTCGAGAGAGGCATCCTCGAGACCGTGCCCGACTGCCGCGTGAACGGTCATCCCGAGCGACGGCTGCCGAACACGAGCAACATCAGCTTCGACTTCATCGAGGGAGAGGGGATCCTGTTGTTGCTCGATCGCGCCGGCATCTGCGCCTCGAGCGGTTCGGCCTGCACCTCGGGCAGCCTCGAGCCCTCGCACGTGCTCAAGGCGATGGGCGTGCCGTTCACGGCTGCTCACGGTTCGGTGCGTTTCTCGCTCAGTCGTTACAACACCCGCGAGGAGATGGATTACGTAGCGGCCGTCGTGCCGCGGGTCGTGGAGCGGCTGCGCGCGATCACGCCTTTCGGACGCGAGCGCGCGACGTTTTGATGCTTCTGTCGGGGAGGGGAGAGTGGGCGCCGCAGACAAGAGGTTCGTGCGCGCCGCGGACGACCGTTGGGTAGCGGGCGTGTGCGGCGGGCTGGCCGGTTTTCTGGGCGTGTCGGCGGGCGTCGTGCGCGCCTGCTACGCGGTGCTCACCGTCATCGGAGCGGTGGTTCCGGGTGTGCTCGTGTACCTGATCCTCTGGGCCGCCCTGCCGGCCCTGCCGCGCGAGGAGTCGTGACGAGGCGCGCTCTCTCCTCGACAGCGTTGTCCCAGCCGCGTCCAGCTGGCCCGACTCCGCGCCGTCGCGCCGCGATCGCGCCGTACGGAGCCGTCTCTTGAGTGGACTGTTGGGGCGCCTGTTGCCGGGCGAGGTCCTCCAGGAGGGCGTCGAGAGGGCGGAGCGCGCCCTGGCGGCGACGCCGCGGGGCGGCGCGGCGCTGCTGGCGGGTCTGCACGGAGGCGCCGCGCCGCTGCTCCTGGCGGCTTGGTATGGCGCCCTGCCGCGGACAGCCCTGCTCGTGGCGGCCACGCGCGAAGCCGCCCAGCGTCTGGCCGACGATCTCGAGGCGTGGCTCGGGCCCGAGGCGGTCCTCTACCTGCCGCAGCAGGACGTGCTCGCCTTCGATAGGCGCTCGCCGGACCCGGACGGCGTGGGCGCCGTGTTGGCCGGTCTCGACGCCCTGGCCGGCGGCCCGCCGCGGCTGGCCGTGACCTCGCTCTACGGGGCGCGGCAGCGGGTGATCACTCCCGCCCGGCTGCGTGACAGCGCGATCACGCTGCGCGTGGGCGAGCGCGCCGATCGCGACGCGTTCTGCGAGTCCTTGAGCCAGCGCGGCTACCGCGTGTGCGGCATGGTCGCGCGCCCCGGTGATTTCGCTCGCCGCGGCAGCCTGATCGACCTGTTCGCCCCCGGCGACCGCCCCCTGCGCGTCGAATTCTTCGACGACGAAATCGTCTCGTTGCGGACGTTCGACGTCGACACGCAGCGCTCGCTCGAACGCCTCGCCGAGACGCGGATCCTGCCCGTCAGCCATCTGGTGCTCGACGACGACGCCATCCTGGCGGCCCTGGCGCGGCTCGAGATCGGCGCCGACGCCGGTGAGGCGACGCCAGGGGAGCGCGCCGATCTCGAGGCGCTCTTCGAAGGAGGGGGGCATGGCGAAGGCCTCGAGGCCTTCCTCCCCTTCTTCGGCCCGACCGCGCGGCTCATCGATCATTTGCCGCCGGGCGCGCCTCTGATCTGGCTCGATCCGGTGCAGTTGGCCGTGCAGTCGGAGCTGCTGGACGCCGAGGTGCCGCGCGCGAGAGAGGTCCGCCTCGGGCGCGACGCCCTGTTGCCGGCGCCCGAGGAGCTGGTCGCGGCGCCGGCGGAACTGGCGGATCCGGAGCGAACGCACGTGTTCGTCGCGGGACCCTGGATAGCCGGCGACGCGACCAACCGTTGGCTCGGTCTCGCGCCGACGGGCGAGGCGCGTTTCTCGACCGCGCGGCCCGACGTGCGGGGCGGCGACGTCCGCCGCCTGCGCGAGGAGATCGCGCGCCGCGAGGAGGCGGGCGAAAGAGTTCTGATCCTGTGCGACAACGCCGGCCAGGCGCAACGCCTGGGCGAATTGCTGGACGAACTGGGCGATCCGCCGCCAAGCACCCGTCCGGCGGTGGGGGCGGTCGGCGGCGGCTTTCTCTGGCCGGAGATGCGGCTGGCCTGCTTCACGGATCACGAACTGTTCGAGCGCTACCAGCGCGCCGTCAAGCCGCGGCGCAGCGCGGCCGGCGTGGTGAGGGACGCGCGCGCGCTGCAGGGCGGGCAGTTCGTCGTGCACCTCGAATACGGAGTCGGCGTCTATCGCGGCCTGCGCCGGATCCAGGTCGAGGGAGCCGAGCGCGAGTGTCTGCTCATCGAGTACGCCGAGGGCGACAAGGTCTACGTTCCCGTCGAGAAGATCGATCAGGTCGAACGCTACTCCTCCGACAGCGAGGCGCATCCTGAGCTCAGCCGGCTGGGCTCAGGACAATGGACGCGCGTCACGAAGCGGGCGCGCAAGGCGATCCGCGCCATCGCGGCCGAGTTAATCGAACTCTACGCGACGCGCCAGGTTCTGCAGGGTCGCGCTTTCCCGCCCGACGGTTCCCTCCAGCGCGCGATGGAGGACTCTTTCCTCTACGAGGAGACCCCGGATCAGCTCGTGGCCATCGACGAGGTCAAGCGCGACATGGAGTCGGCGCGGCCGATGGATCGGCTCATCTGTGGCGACGTCGGCTACGGCAAGACGGAGGTCGCGCTGCGGGCCGCGTTCAAGGCGGTCCAGGCCGGACGGCAGGTCGCCGTGCTGTGTCCCACGACGCTGCTGGCGCGCCAGCACGGGGAGACCTTCGCGGAGCGCTTTCGGGATTTCCCCGTCCGCGTGGAAACGCTCAGCCGGTTCCGCCCGCCGCGCGAGCAGAAGCGCATCATCGAGGAGACCCGCGCCGGGCGCGTCGACATCCTGATCGGCACCCACCGGCTGCTGTCGCGCGACGTGAAGCTGCCGGCCCTCGGCCTGCTGATCATCGACGAGGAGCACCGTTTCGGCGTTCGCCACAAGGAGCGGCTCAAGGAGCTGCGTCGCCTCGTCGACGTGATGACGCTCAGCGCGACGCCGATCCCCCGCACCCTCTACCTCGCCCTGATGGGGGCGCGGGACATGTCGCTGATCAACACGCCCCCCCGCGACCGCCTGCCGATCCACACCGAGTTGTGCGCCTACAGCGAAACGGTTCTGCAGGAAGCGGTTCTGCGCGAACTGCACAGGGGCGGGCAGACCTTCTTCGTGCACAACCGCGTCGAGACCATCGACGCGGTGGCCGCGCGCGTTCGGCAGTTGCTGCCCGGCGTCCGGCTCGCCGTCGCGCACGGACAGATGCCGGAAGACCGGCTGGAGCGCGTGATGGCCGACTTCCTGGCGCACGAGCACGACGTGCTCGTGACGACGGCCATCATCGAATCGGGCCTCGACATGCCGCGCGTGAACACGATCGTCATCGACCGGGCCGACCGGTTCGGCCTGGCGCAGCTCTATCAGCTCCGGGGACGCGTCGGCCGCTCCAGCCAGCGCGCCTTCGCCTACCTGATGACCCTGCCGGGCGAGGAGCTCACGCCCGACGCGCGGCGGCGCCTGGCGGCCCTGGAGGAATTCCAGGCGTTGGGCTCGGGTTATCACATCGCGATGCGCGACCTGGAGATCCGAGGCGCCGGCAATCTCCTGGGAGAGGAGCAACACGGCCACATGGAGGCCATCGGTTTCGATCTCTACTGCCGGCTTCTCGAGGAGACCATCCTCGAGCTCAAGGGAGGGGGGGGGGCAGCGGCGCCCGATGTGAAGGTCGACCTGCGCGTGCCGGCCTTTCTGCCGGACGATTGGATCGGCGACGCCGAGCAGAAGATGGATCTCTACCGGCGCCTGGCCCGGCTGCGCGAGGCTCACGATTTCGCCCGCCTGCGCGAGGAACTGCGCGACCGGTACGGACAGTTGCCGCAGGAAGTCGCCAACTTGCTGGAGATTCAGCGGCTGCGCGTGCTGGCCGCCGCGGTCGGCGTGGAGGAGATGCGGGCCGATCGCCAGGGCGTTTCCCTGTTTTTCGCTGGCGGACGCGAGCCCTCCCCGACTATACTTCGCAGTTTGGTGGGAACCGGTCCGCGCGGCCTCCAGTTCAAGGCCGCCGGCCAATTCGTGATCAAAGTCCCCGCGGCGCGAGACCAAACCCTGGCTGCCGCACACACCCTGCTCGACCTCCTGGACCGGCTCGCCGGCGGGTCCGGCGAGAGGGCGCGGCCACGGCGCGCGGCGGGGGCCATGACCGACAAGGAGCCGAGATGACTGTTCGCTTTTCCCTCGCGCCGGCCGCGACCGTGCTGAGCGCCGCCGCCTTGGCCGTCGCGCTGCCTCTGATCGCCGGAGGCTGCGGCCGTTCCTCTGAGAAGTCCGTCGTTGCGACGGTGGGGCCCAGGAAGATCACCCTGGGGTACTACGAGTCGAAGCTGGTCAAGCTCAAGCCGCAGGATCTGCCACTCGACGACCGCGGCATGCCGGTCGACACCGCCACGATGGAAGGCAAGCGAACCTTCTTGGATGTGATCATCAACAAAGAGCTGATGGCGCTCAAGGCCGAGGAGCTCGGCATCGGGGCCGATCAGCAAGTGGTCGCCGCCGCGCAGTCGATCCGCGAGTTCAACGCGCCGGTGGTCATGCTCTACGATCTCGTCGAAAAACCCGCCAATACCGTGACCGAGGCGGAGCTCCAGGAATACTACCAGAATCTCCAGACGCAGCGCCGCTTAAGCTTCATCATCTGCGATTTCGCGGACGACGCTGCCAAGGCGCGCGAGGCTCTGCGAGAGGGCGGTTTGTGGGAGGACGTTGCGGACGAGTACAACATCGGCTCGCGGGGGCCGAACAACGACTACACCTTGACCGTGCAATGGGGACGCCTCGAAGACAGTTTCGAGCGGGCGATCTGGTCGTTGAAGGAAGGCGAGATCAGCGAACCGGTTCCCACGGTGTACGGATACTGGGTGCTCCGGCTCAACGCCGTGGAACCGGTCAAGGTCCAGCCGCTGGAGAGCATGAAGGACGTCACGCTCACGAGCATCAGGCAGCGCAAGATCAACCTGGCTCGCCGCGCTTTCCTCGATGAGAGCCGCAGGAAGCACGATTTCAAGCTGGACGAAAACGCGCTCTGGACCATCTTCCAGAAACTGCCGGAACGTGAAATCCTGCTGGATCCCGTCACGCGCAAGCCGACGCCGCGCGAGCAGCTCCAGCCGCTCGCGGTGCCGACGGAGGATCTCGACAAGTTCTTGCTGCAGGTGCGGCTGGGCGACAAATTCGACAGTTGGACGATCGGCGATTACAAGCAGATGTTCGACGCCATGAACGTCTTCGAGCGTCCCAAGCGTCACGAGATGCTGGCCGGGCTGCGCCAGAAAATCCTGAGCATGATCGACAGGAAGCTGTTGTTGCAGGAGGCCAAGGAGCGGGGATACATGGACGACCCCCGCGTGACGGGAGACACGGAGGAGAAGCGCGAGCAGATGATGGTCACCAAGCTGCACGAGCAGGTTGTCACGGTCGACGAGCGGGTGACGCCAGAGGAGTTTGACGCGTTCTGGAACGAACACCTGGACGAGTTCTCGATCAAGGAGACCCGGACCGGCAAGGCCGTGATCTGCGCGGACCAGAAATCGGCGCTCGACGCGCGCGCCGCCGCCGAAAAGGGCACGGAATGGACGGAAATCCTGACGCGCTACGGCAGCGACCAGGACAACAAGAAGAGCGGTGGCAACATGCAGATCGAGCGCAGCAGCCCCAGTCCGCTGCGCGACATGGTTTTCAGCATGAAGGGCCCGGGCGAGGTCAGCCAGCCGCTGGCCATCCCGCAGGGGTGGGTCGTGGTCCGTCTCGACAGCATCGGGCCGCAGCGCCCGGTCGCGAAGCACGAGGCCTCGGCGGCAATCGGCCAGTACATCAAGAACGAGCGCCGAGAGCAGAAGCTGAAGGATCTGCTGGCCGAGTGGCGCGCGAGCTACCCTGTGAAGGTCCGCGAGAACGTCCTGGCCAAGGCCCGCTCCCACGCGGAGTTGATCGCCCTGCCGCAGCCGGAGAATCCGCTGCGCAAGGCGCAGGTGTACTGATCCACTTCGGGGCGCCGGGCCCGCGGCCCGGCGCCCCGCGCATGGAGGCCTCCCCTATGTCCGCCTCTGTCCGCCTGGTCCGCGCGCTGCCGTTCGTGGCGGCGCTGGCGTCGTGCGTTGCGGGAGGCGCGGCGGCGCAGGACGGCCCGGGCTTGACCGGCGCCGCGGCCGAAGCCCCGATGCTCATCGATCGCGTCGTCGCCGTCGTGGACGAAGAGGCGATCCTGCAGAGCGAACTCGAACGAGAGATTGCCATCTGGCGCCTGGAGCGCGGCCAGGCCGGCGACACGCTGGCCATGGACGACGCGACCGTCCGCCAGGAAGTGCTCGACAGGCTCGTGGAGAGCAAGCTGATGATCGCCGCCGCGAAGCAGGCCGAGATCCAGGTCGAGGACGCTGAGGTCGAGCAAGACGTCGAGGAGAACATCAGCCAACTGGTCCGCCACTTCGGTTCGCAGGAGGGTCTCGAGCGCGAACTCGCGCGCAACGGCATGAACCTGGCGGACTATCGGGCGCGCACGGCCGCGCAGGTCCGTGACCGGCGCTACATGGCCGCCGTCGTGACGCGCTACGTCCGCTCCAAGGTGGAAGTGCGCGAAGACGAGGTGGAGGCGTACTGGAACGCCCATGCCGACGAGATCCCCGCGGCCCCCGACAGCGTGCGATTGGCGAGCATCCTGGTGGCGGCCGAGCCGTCGGAAGCGGCCCGGCTCGAGGTCCAGCGCAAGGTGGGGGCCGTCTTGCAGGAGTTGGGCGAGGGCAAGCCGTTCCCTGAGGTCGCGCGCCGCCAGACCGAAGGGCCCAACGCGGAGCGGGGCGGCGCCATGGGCGTCGTGCGGCGAGGTGAACTCTTCGACCGACGACTCGAGGACGCGGTGTGGTCTTTGCGCCCCGGCGAGGTCAGCCGCCCGATCCTGACGGGACGTGGCGTGCACCTCGTTCGCCTCGACGCTGTCGAGGGCGAAGGGCGAGTCATCAGTCAGATTTTCTTCCCCCTCGAGATCGGGGCGGCGGAAGTGCAGGCGGCGCGGGAACGGGCGCAAGACGCCTGGGGCCGCCTCCAAGGCGGGGAGCCTTTCGCCAAGGTGGCGGCCGAGGTGAGCGCCGATCCCGCGGCCGCGCAGGGCGGCGACATGGGAATCCTGCCCCTGGACGGCCTCTCGGACCGCTTCCGGGAGGCCTTGGCGGGAAAGCAAGCCGGGCAGTTCACCGAGCCGGTGCAGACCCCGGCCGGCTTCTATCTCCTCCTGGTCAAGGAACGCCTGCCCGGCCGCCGGCCGACCTTCGCCGAAGTGCGCGACATGGTCCGGCGGGCGCTGGAATCGGAGAGAGTCGAGGCCGAATTGGCCCGCTACGTCGCCGGTTTGCGCGGCCGTTTCTACGTGGACATCAGGGGCTGAGCGGTTTAGGCCGCCAACTGCCGAGATGGGCACGGGTTGTGCAATACGGCGCGGGCCCCGCTGCGACCGGTCCGGCGCGCGACGGGGCGCGGAGGCACGAACTGGCACCATGGCTGAGTCCGATCTGTACAATGGCCCTCTCGATCCGCGCACGGTCGTCGGTTTCCATCACGTGGAACTCTCCTATGGCGGGACCAAGGCGCTCGACGACGTCTCTTTCCGCGTCACCAACGGCGAGTTCGTCTGCATCACGGGCCCGAGCGGCGCCGGCAAGAGCAGCATCCTGCGGCTGATCACGATGGACGCCTTCCCGACCGCGGGACAGGTGATCGTGCGCGGCATGATCTCGACCCGCATGAACCGCGGCTCCATCCCGCGCCTGCGCCGCGAAATCGGCTTTGTTTTCCAAGATTTCCGCCTGCTCGAAGACCGTGACGTGTACGAAAACGTCGCCTTCGCCCAACTCGTGGTGGGGATCCCGGGCGCCGAGATCAAGCGCAACGTCATGCGCGTGCTGACGCAAGTGGGCCTTTGGCAGAAGCGGCGCCAAATGCCGCGGACCCTCTCCGGCGGAGAGCAGCAGCGGGTGGCCATCGCCCGCGGGGTCGTGAACAGCCCCAAGATCCTGCTCGCCGACGAGCCGACCGGCAATCTCGACCCGGCGGTGGCGCAGGAGATCGTGGATCTGCTGTTCGAGATCAACGACGGCGGAACCTGCGTTGTCTTCAGCACGCACGACCACGACATCGTGCGCTCTTTCGGGCGTCGCGTCCTGTTGCTGGAGCACGGGCGGCTGGTCTCGGACGAGGAGCGCCGGCTGGGGGACCGCCGGAAATCGCGCCTGACGGACGGCATGTACCGGCCGCGAGAAGAGATCGAGCGGGAGGCGCGCGCGCGCGAAACGGCCGCCGCGCGCCAACTCGAGGGGGAATAGGGCCTTGTTCAAGCCCACGCAAACCGCGTACATCCTGAAGGAATCGCTGGCTGGCTTTCACCGGCGGAAACTGACCACGGGCGTCACGATTCTGATCATGGGCTCGGCATTGCTCGTGCTGTCGCTGTTCTCGATCGTGACCATCAACATCGGCGCGCTCCTGGATCACGCGCGGACCGGCATCGACGTGCGGGTCTTTCTCGACGACGCGATGGACGACGTCGCGGCCTCGGAACTGCATCGGCATCTCTCGGCCCTGCCGGGCGTGAGGCAGGTGGCTTACGTTTCGAAGGAACAGGCGCTCGTGGAGTTCAGGCGGGAACTGGGCGAGGAAACCGAACTGCTCGACGCCATGGAGGAAAACCCGCTGCCGGCGTCGTTCCATGTCGTGCTGACGGAGAAGGCGGTCGACGCCGACCGCCAGCGCGAGATCGCCGACGACATGCGCCGCTGGCCCGGCGTCGCCGACGTCGCCTTCAGCGAGGAGTGGGCCCGCCTGCTCGACCACTGGCGCAGCGTTTTCACCACCGCCACGCTCATCATCGGGCTGGTGGTGTTCATCGCGGCGGTGTTCGTGATTTCGAACACGGTCAAGTTGACCGTGGCGGCGTCGGCGCGGGCCGTCGAAATCATGAAGCAGGTCGGCGCCACGAACGCCTTCATCCGCACGCCGTTCTTGGTCGAGGGTCTCCTCGAAGGGCTCTGCGGCGGTCTGTTCGCGATGGCCGTGCTGATCGCGGCGCACGCGGTGCTGAGGCCGTCGATCGCGGGACTGATCTTCTTCACGCCGGCGCAGATCGCCGGCTTCGTGGTCTTCTGCCTGGGGCTGGGTCTATTGGGCAGCTGGGCCGCGCTGCACAAGTACCTGAGGCTATAGGAGGGCGCGGCGTGCTCGGAGCCTGGCGTTGCGCGGTCGCGACACCGGTCGCCGTCCTCCTGCTCGCGGCGGCGGCGCTCACTCCCTCGCGCGGCGCCGCCCAGGCGCAGGACGCCGCCTCCGCGAGCGCGCTCGAGGAACAGGCCGGCGTGCCGTCCGCGGAGCCGGGCGAAGAGCCGGGCGAGGAGCTGGCCGAAGGGCCGGTGGATGAGCAGGATGTCGCCGAAAGCACGCGGGAGCTCGAACGGCTGCGCGGGCAGATCCGCGATCACCGCGCGCGGGTCTCCTCCCTGACCGATCGCGAGCGGGACGCGGCCGCGCACCTGGAAGACATCGAGACCGAGATCAAGCTAGTGCGCCGACTCCTGCGGAACCTCGACGCGCGCGAGCGCATCCTGCAACAGCGCAGCGACACCCTCCGGACCGAACTGAGGCGGCACCAGGCCGCCTTCGACGCCCGCCGCTCCGAAGCCGCCGCCCGCTTGCGCGCTCTCTACGTGCAAGGCCCGCGCAGCGAACTGGAGACGGTCTTGCTGGCCCGCAGTTACACGGCGCTGGTCGCGCGTCTGAAGTATGCCACGACCATGGCCCGTCTCGACCGCCAGCTGCTGGAGCGCACCCGCCAGCAAGGGTTGGCCGTCATGCAGCAGGAGCAGCAGTTGCGGGAAGCGATGGCCGGAGTCTGGGAGGCGCGCGAGGAGGCCCGCAACGAGAGCGTGCGGCTGGTCGACATCGAAGCGGAAAGACGGAGCAGCCTGCTGGGCGTGCGCCAGCAGAAGCGGGCCGCCCAGAGCAGCCTCGCCGAATTGGAGGCCAACGCCGGGCGCTTGACCGATCTGCTCGCCCAACTGGAGCAGCGACGCGTCGGTTACCGCGGGCCAGCGGAAGCATCGCCGCCGGACGCCGCGGGCGGCTTCGCGGCCATGGCGGGCTGGCTGGAGTGGCCCGTGGCCGGAGGCCTGATGAGACCGTTCGGCCGTTCGGTGCACCCCGAATTCAAGACGGTCACAGTCCACAACGGCATCACCATCGCCGCGGTGCTGGGCGCGCCGATCAAGGCCGTCGCGGCAGGCACGGTGGCCTTCGTCGATCGTTTGCCCGGCTACGGGCAGTGCGTTATCCTTGACCACGGCCAGGGGTACTACTCCCTGTACGCCCATGCCGCCAGCGTCGCCGTCGCGCGCGGCGCAACGGTGGCCCGGGGGCAGGTCGTGGCCCAGGTCGGCGAACCGGAGGGCGGGGACAGACCCCAGCTCTATTTCGAGATCCGCCAAGGGCGCGCGCCGGTCGATCCGCAGCTCTGGCTGCGCCCGCAACCCTGAACCGACAGGAGCCTTCCTTGTCGCAGGCCGGATTCTGGGCGCGGCCGGCCGTGCTCGCGCGTCTGCGGCAAGCGTTCGGCGGGGACGCGGCGGGACGGGCTTGGCTGTTGGTCGGACCCGAAGGGTCGGGCAAGGAGGGCACGGCGCTCGAGGCGGCGCGCCTGGCCAACTGTCCTCGCCCCAGCGCCTGCGAGGGCCCGCCGTTGTGCGAGAGCTGCCAGAAGGCCGTCACCTTCCAGCACCCCGACATCCGCTGGTTCGGCCCGGCGCCGGCTTCGCTGACGGAGGACGAGGCGCGGGCGGTGCTCCAAGCCAAGCGTCAGGACCCTTTCTTTCAGCCGCCGTTCGCGGCTTCCGCCGAGATCACCATCGGATCGCCGGAGGATCCCGGTCCGTTCACCGTGAGGGCCTTGTTGCGTTTTCTGCGCCTGCAACCCTTTCAGGGCCGTTTCAAGCTCGCGATTCTGGCCGGCGCTCACCGGCTGACCCCCGAGGCCGCCAACGCGCTGCTGAAGACCCTCGAAGAGCCGCCGCCCGCGGCCCTCATCTTTCTGCTCACTTCGAATCGGGCGGCCTTGCTGCCGACCATCGTTTCGCGGTGCCAGCTCGTGCGCTTCGACCCCTACGCCGAGGAGGAGTTGGTGGCGCTGCTGATCGCGCGCGGCCTCGACGCCGAGCAGGCGGCGGCGCTGGCGCGGACCGCGGACGGGAGCGTCCGCAAGGCGCTCGCGCTGTGCGAGCCGGCCGCGGCGGCGGTCCTGGCCTGGGCCGGCGACCTGATCGAACGGATCCACGCGGGCGGCGGGGCCGCGGCCCAGGTCGCGGCGGAGATGCTGCACAAGGGCACGGCGCCGGCCGCTGCCGACGGCCCGGAAGCGCTTCCGCCCGCCAGCGATCTGGCGGCCAAGCGCGAGCGCGCCATGCAGCTGTGCGAGATGCTCGTTCTGTATTACAGTGAGCTGGTGTCTTGCCGCGAAAGGGGCGAGCTGTGGCGGCCGCGGGCCGGCCGGGCCCGCTCCCTGGCGGCGCTGGCGAAGCAGCGCTCGAGCCGTGGTTTGCTCGCCGACATCCAGCTCATCGAGCGCGCCAAGCGCGACATCGATCGCAACCTGAACATCGGCCTGACGATGGCCGTGCTCCTGCAGGGGCTGATAGACAATGCCCAACTCGACGGGGCCGGCGCCGGCCGCTGAAGGACAGCGCAACCCGCGGCGTCGCCGCTCGGCGGGGCGCGACGCGGATTTCACGCCTCCCGAGGGCGAGAATCTCGTTCTGGTGCGCTTCAAGGGGCGGCGCAAGGGGTGCTACCACAACCGCCGCGGCGTGCCGGTGGCCAAGGGCGACTACTGCGTGGTCGAGGCCGATCGCGGCAAGGACCTCGGCCGGGCCGAGTACGTGGGGCCCGGCCGCCCGCATTGGTGGCGAGAGGCGCTCGAGCAGGGCGTCATCGCCCTCGCCCGACCCGAGGATCTGGCCCGGCTGCACGACGGCCGCGCCGACGAGGGTCAGTTTCTCGACATCTGTCGCGAGAAGATCCACGCCCGCGCCCTGCCGATGGATCTGGTCGGCGTGGAGCGGCGTTTCGACCACAACAAGATCACGTTCTACTTCACGGCCGAACAGCGGGTCGATTTTCGCGATCTCGTGCGGGACCTGGCCGCCGTCTTCCGCACGCGCATCGAGCTGCGCCAGATCGGCGTGCGCGACGAGGCCAGGCTCAAGGGCGGCCTCGGCATCTGTGGTCGCGAGCTGTGCTGCAGCGGTTTTCTCGCGGACTTCGTGTCGGTGACCCTGAAGATGGCCAAGGATCAGCAGTTGCCGTTGAGTCCGAACAAGCTGTCCGGTCTGTGCGGGCGCCTGCGTTGCTGCCTGACCTATGAGCAGGAGGCGTACCGCGACGCGCTGGCGCGGTCGCCACGCGTGGGGGCCAGCGTGCGCGCGGGGGACCGCGACGGCGTGGTGCGCAAGATCGACCTCGTGCGCGAGACCGTGACGGTCCAATTCACGGACGGCGAAGAGGTCGCGGTGCTCTCGCCCGACCACCTGACGTGGGACCGCGACCAGGGTCTGCCCGCGGCCCGGTCGCGCGGGCCAAGGCGTTGCAAGCGGCCCCGCTGAGGCGCGGCGTGTTCGTCGACAGCCACATTCACCTCGGTCGCGACGACTTCGCGCCGGACCGCGCCGAGACGATCGGGCGCGCGGTCGCCGCGGGCGTGGCCCGCTTCCTGGAGGTCGGCTACGACCTCGCCAGCAGCGAGCGGGCGGTGCAACTCGCCGCCGCCGAGCCGCGGTTCCAGGCCACGGTCGGCGTGCATCCCCACGATGCCGCGGGCTTGGCCTCTGCCGACGGGCGGATCACGGCCGAGGGGGAGGCCGCGCTGGCGCGGCTGGCGGAGTTGGCCGCGCACCCGGCGGTGGCGGCCGTCGGCGAAATCGGGCTCGACTTCTTCCGCGACCTTTCGCCGCGTCCCGCCCAGGCGGCGGCGCTGCGGGCGCAACTCGCGCTCGCCGAGCGCCTGCGGCTGCCGGTCGTGCTGCACGTGCGCGACGCTTACGCCCAGGCCATCGCCCTGCTCCAGGAAGCGGGCTTGCCGTCGCGCCGCGGCGTCTTCCACAGCTTCGCCGGCGACGCGGCGACGGCCCGCTGGGCGCTGGCCCATGGCTTTCGCCTGGGCATCGGCGGGCCGATCACGTACCGCGGCGGCCGGCTGGCCGACGTCGTGCGCGAAACCGGCGGCCACGGTCTGCTGTTGGAAACCGACGCGCCCTGGCTGCCGCCCCACCCTCACCGCGGCCGGCGCAACGAACCGGCTTGGCTGCCTTTGATCGCCGAGGCCGTGGCCGCGGCTTGCGGCGAGACCGTGGAAGAAGTGGCGCGCCGCACGACGGCGGGATACGCTGCCCTGTTCGCGGGCCCGGACGGCGCCTGCGACGCTTGACACGAATGGGACTGTTTTGGTACAATCTTTGCTAATACCGCTCCGTACCCACCTGGCTCGCTCTGGCGCGGAGGCAGATCCGCACATCCTTTCGCTATCGCGTTCCGGTGCCAATTCCGTCCAGACGTTTCGTACACCGCGGGTGGCCGCTGCGCCCGCGGGCGTGGAGCACGTCGAGGACACAGTGTTCACCCGCGTGGCCGGCGGGTGGGGGGCGCGGCGGTGAAGGAAACCCAGTTGGACCTCTTGCGCGCCCACGGGATCCGCCCCGTCCGGCGGCGCGGACAAAATTTTCTCCTCGATGCCAACCTGGCCCGGGCGATCGCGGCCGACGTCGTCGCCCTGGGACGGGACGTCCTGGAGCTGGGGGCGGGGGCGGGCGCGCTGACGCGGCCCTTGCTCGAGGCCGGCGCGGCGGTCACGGCCGTGGAAGTCGACCGCCGACTGTGCGCGGTGCTCAGGGAGCAATTGGGCGAGCGGCCGGGTTTCCGGCTTTGCGAGGCCGATCTGGCGCAACTCGACTGGGCGCGGGCGCTGGCCGAGTCCGGCCCGCGTCCGGTCGTGGCCGGCAACCTGCCGTACGTGCTCACGAGCACGGTCCTGTTCGCGCTGGCGGCGCAGCGCGAGCGGGTCGCGGGCGCGGTCCTGATGGTCCAGCGGGAGGTCGCGCAGCGTTTGACCGCCTCGCCCGGCGGCCGCGATTACGGCGTGCTGGCGGCGCTCCTAGGCGCGGCGTTCAGGTGCCGGGTGGTGCGGTCGGTGCCGCCGACGGTGTTCTGGCCACGCCCGGACGTGGATTCGGCCGTCGTGCGCCTGGTCCCGCTGGCGGCGAACTGGCCGGAGGCTGAATGGCGCCGCTATCAGGCGGCCGTGAAGGCTCTGTTCGGCCAGCGACGCAAGAAGACGGGCACGCTCCTGCGGTCCCTCTGGGGACTGACGGCGGCGGAAGCGGCGGCGGTCGCGCAGGCGGCCGGCGTGACGCTGGACGCGCGGCCGGAGCAGCTGCCCACGGCGCAACTGCGGGCCCTCGCGGCGCGGTTGCCGGAGGACGGCGCGTGAGGCCCCGCACCGCGCTGGCGGCCGCCGCGGGCCTGATCGTGGCGATGGGGCTGGCGGCGCCGCTGCGGGCCCTGCCTGGGGCGCTGTTGCTGGCCGTCGCGGCCGGCGACTCCTCGCAGGAAAACGTCCTCGACCTGGGGGGGCTGGTGCAGCAGCAGCAGGGGGCCGTCGCCGACTCCAGCGTTGCCGGCGCGGACACGACGGCCGGGGGCGCGCCGAGCCTGCCGCTCATCTGGACGCGGTCGCCGGCGGCGAAGCTGAAGGCCGACGTCCGCACGCTGCTTTGGCAGGGCATGTTCGAGAACACGTTGATGCTGCGCGACGAGTCGGTCCTGGCTGCCAACGGACGGTGGTCGTCGGAGGATTACCGCCAGCAGGACAAGACGATCGAGACGCGCAGCGGCTCGCTGCGCTACGCCAACGCCGGAGATTCGCGCTTGGAGCTGGGCGCCGAGTTGAACAACGAGTGGACGGAGGACCGCACCGTGAACCTCACGGGCAGCGCCAACGTCAACAAGCGCGACTTCAAGCAGGCCCGCGTGACCATGGACAGCCTGCAGGCCAGCACGGCCGGCTTCGACCACAGCCTGCGGCTGGAGGGGCGGTTCGCGGACCAACGAGGGGCCAGCCTGGGCGTGCGCAACGAGTTTCGCGAGGGAACGGTGTCCGGGCGCCTCGCCAGCCGCTGCGCCGTCGCGCCGGGGCTGACCTTGGTGGCGTCGCTCTACGGCGAGAAGACCAAGGGGGACCGCGTGCTCGGCGCGGAAGCGCAGTCCTCAGCTTCGGTCGGCGACACGCTCGGCACCTGGGTCGGCTGGAAACGCGGCGGTCTGACGGGCTCGTTCGACCTGCGCGCCTCGGCCTTCACCAAGGACTATCTCGATTTTCGGCGCAACGCCAACGGCGTCGTCGACACGCTGGGCGCTTTGGAGAAGATCGTGCAGGAACTCGAGAGTCAGGATGCCCTCAAGCTCGCTTGGCAGAGCGCGTTCGAGGCGGGTCGGCTGCGCCTGAGAGGCTCGGCGGCGCGCACGGCGCGCCGTCACAACTTCCGCGCCAGCGGCGTGGGCGAGCGCGAGGCCGAGGACAACACGCTCGATCTGAACACGGCGTGGAACGCGCCGTCCGACTCGCTCATGCTCGGTTACGGCTACGAATGGCGCTGGGACGACCAGACCTACAAGGACGCGACTTCCTCGCGCGGACGCCAGTACCGGAAGCGGCGCCGAGCCGACGTCGGCTGGACGCATCGTCTCTTTCGCCACACGAGCCTGCGGACGGTGTGGCAGACGAGCCTGCAGCAGGAGATCGCGCAGAACCAGTTCAACGAGAACGATCGCGACCGCTACGAGTCGAATTTCTCGACGCGGCTCGAGACCGACTGGAACAAGCGCTTCCGGACCTCGATGATTTTCGCCTACCGCCACATCGAGGAGATCTCGATCCGGCGCACCCGTTCCGCCAACAACAACGCCAAGGACACCTACGAGATAGCTCCGGGCTACTACTGGCCCGTGGCGAGCTGGCTGAAGGTCCAGCAGGACTACCGGCTCTCCATCCAGTACACGGAGTACCTGTTCGCCGGCTACCCGGGCGTGAGCGGGCGCGATGCCTACAACAAGCGCGGCACGATCAACACGAAGGTCTCGCTGCGGCCCAGCTCGCGCCTGACCCTCACGGCCGGGCACGACTGGAACGTGCGCATCGACGCCACGAAGAGCGGCGTGAGCGCCGACGGCGACGCTCTCTACAGCGGCGACCTCGACCAGCGCATCTCGACGCTGAATTTCGGCCTGACCTACGTCGTGTCCAAGGCCCTGACGCTGCATGGGGCGACCAAGCGCGCGAAGGACGAGAAGGAGACCTTCGGATCGCGGGGCTCGTTCCTGGATCGGCGCGGGCGCGAGCTGAGCGTGGGGGCCGTCGTCAAGCAGACCTGGCAGGGGCGTCTCGGCTCCGGCGATCTGTCGGGCAGGCTGAGCCGCAACCTCGCGCAGGGCCCGAACGTGCAGCCGGCCGCCGCGGACTACTGGGACGCCGACATCTCCTTCACCTGGAGGTTTTGATGCCGCGCGCGAGAGCAGGGGCGGCGACGCTGTTGCTTCTGGCGGTCGGACCGCTCGCGGGCGGCTGCCTGCTGGCGCCCCGCGAGGCCGAGCCGCCCGGCGGGAGCGTCATCGGCTATCTCCCGGACAGCGAGCCCGGCGCGGTGCTCGCGAACCTGGACAAGGCGCTGGCCGGCCAAGACGCCTCCGGCTACATCCAGCGCCTGGGGCCGGAGTTTCGCTACATCCCCGATTCGCAAACGTTGGCCGACTATCCGGCGACGGACTGGGAGAACTGGGACCGGGCGCGCGAGGAGGCGTTCATCACGTCCTTTCTCAACAGCGTCGACGCGGTCGAGTCGTCGCTCACGGAAGTCGTGCTCTTCGACGACTGGAGCGGCGCCACGGCGGAATGGGAAATGGTCTATTCCCTGCAGGTGACGAGCCCCGGCGCGACGCAGCCGACGGCGTACCGGGGCCGGGCGTTCTTCAGGTTGGAGATCGTCGACACCTTCTGGCGGCTCGTGCAGTGGCGCGATGTGCAGGGGGAGGCCGACCCGGTCAGCGGGGCCACGCTCCAGACGATGGGCGCCCTGCGGGGCGCGTTCTGAGCCGGACGGCCGTTTGGCGCGGGAGGGTGGTCAAAAGGGTCTTGATAGGCTATACTTGTACGGATTTCATCTTTCTTCGCTCGCCACCCGAGACAACGCCCCGCGCCGGCGCGCGCGGGTCGCCGATATGACGTGGAGGTCAGACGATGCGCAACCGAAACCTGCTGCTGGCCCTGTCCGTGGCCCTGATGTGCGCCGCTTCCGGCTGCATCTTCTCGCCGGACGACGACGGCGGCGGCGGCGGCACGACCGTCGTGCGCCCCTTCCCCGGCACCCCGGACCAGGTCATGGAGAACTTCCGCACCGCCTACTCGACCCGCGACCTCGACTTCTACAACGAGGTGCTGCACGCCGACTACCGCTTCTACTTCACCCAGGAGGACGTCCTGAGCGGGGCGGTGCCGACCGAGTTCTGGGGCAAGGCCGAGGAAATGGAGGCGACCGAGAACATCTTCTCGGGCAACGCCTACCAGAGCCCGGACGGCGGCAGCGAGGCGGGCGTCTCCGCCATCACCTTCAGCCAACTCGATCAGACGGTGGATTGGCAGCCCGTGGGCCCCGAGGATCCGGACTTTCCCAGTACCCAATGGGCGTCGTTCACCGTGGCCATCGACTTCGAGCGGACCGGCGACACGACGATCCAGGTGCGCGGCCAACAGCTCTTCTGGGTCTCCTGCGACACGGTCGTCGTCGACGGCCTCAGGAAGGCGTACTACCAGGTGCGGGGCCAGCGCGACTACACCAGCGTGAAGTGAGCGCCTGATCCCGAGAGCGGACGCGCGCAGCGGGGGGCCGGCAGGTCCCCCGCGCGCTTTTGCTGGTCCCGCACCGGCGCGCGCGCTTATGGTGGCCAGATGCCATCCACGCGTCGCAGCCCAGACCGCCGGCGCCGGCGCCGCCCCGGCGCGCGGCTGCTGTGGCTGGCCCTGCTGGTGGCGGCGGCCGGGACGTCGCTCTTGTGCTGGGCGCGCACGCCGCGCGGCGGCCGGGCGCTGCTGGCGTTGGGGGCGTCGCCGCCCTACGGGCCGGCGCAGCAGCGGATCGGAGCCGCCCTGCTCGGCGCGCTGCCCGGCGCCGCCGCCGCGCCGGTCCACCACGCCCCGCTGTCCGAGGCCGGCAAGCAGGCGGCGGTCGAGTGCCGCGCCGTGTCGCTGCCGCCGGGCGACCGCCCCGCCGAGGTCCAGGCGCGCCTGGCGACGGCGGCGCGGGAGGCCGGTGGCGAGCTGCTCTGGGCGGAGGAGCTGCCGCGCCCCGCGGGCAGCGGCCCGCCCGGCGCCGGCGGGCGCGGCGACCCGCCCCGCCGCCTCGATTTCGGCCTGCGCGGCCGTCCGACCCACACGCTGGTTCTCCTGCCGTCCGACAGCCGGGATCTTCTGGTGCGCTGGGCACGGCCGGCGCCCGCGCCGCGGGCGGCCCCGGCCGCGGGCGAGGCAGATCCGATGCTGGCCATCGTCATCGACGACTGGGGCTGCTGCGACACCGCGCCCATGCGCGAACTGCTGTCCCTCGAGGAACCGTTGACCCTCGCGGTGATCCCTCACCAGCCGCACACGCGGCGCTACGCAGCGCTGGCCACGCCCGCGCCCGCGGCGGCGCCCGCGGAGGCGGCAGGCGAGCGCGCGCGCCGGAGCGAACGGCGGGCCCGCGGCTGCCGCGTGGAGGTCTCGCTGGCGTCGCCGTCCCGGCGAGGGATCGAGCCGATCGCCCCCCCGGCGCCGCGTCGCGAGGTGATCCTGCACCTGCCGATGGAGGCCGACGGGCACGACGCCAGGGACGGGGCGCTCGGCGCGGACGCGGTGCGGGTTGGTATGCCGGCCGGCGAAATCGCGCGGCGGCTCGCGGACGCTCTGGCCGACGTGCCCGGCGCCGCCGGGGTGAGCAACCACATGGGCAGCCGCGTCACCGCGGACTCGGCCGCAATGGACGCGGTGATGTCCGAACTGGCGCGCCGCCGGCTCTGGTTTCTCGACAGCCTCACGACCGCGCGATCGGTCGCGGCGGCCGCGGGCCGCCGCCACGGCGTGGCCGTCGTCGCGAATCACCTATTCCTGGACGAGGGCGAGCCGGACGCGCCGGAGATCCAGCGGCGGATCGAGCGCCTGGCGCGGATCGCCCGTGCCCAGGGCTGGGCCGTGGGGATCGGCCACCCGCGGCCCGCCACCGCCGCCGCGCTGCGGGAAGCGCTGCCGCGGCTGAGCGCCGACGGCATTCGTCTGGTCACGGTTGGCGAACTGCCCGATCTGCGCGGTGCACCGCCCGGGCCAGGCAGAGAATGATCGTCGCCTCCAGGCCCGCCAGCGCCAGGTCCGCGCCACGCAGCAGCCACAGCTGGCGCTGCAACTGGGCCTCGAGTTGCGGCGATTCCTGCGCGAAGAAGAGCGCCACCGCGCGCGACGCCCCCGGCACGAAGTAGCTGTAGGCCTGGATCTGGATCGTCAGCAGCGTGCGGGAGACGTTGCCCAGGACGTCCACCCAGGCGCCCAGCAGCGGCTGGATCGACGTGCCGTGGAAGAGCAGTTGGAGCGGCACGAGCAGCAGCAGTGCGCCGCGGGCTGCCCCCGCCCCGGGCAGCTCCGGCCGCTCGGGCGACCGCCGCCGTCGCCGGGCCCAGGGCGCCAGCGCCAGAACGAAAAAGAGAGGCGCGGCCAGCCAGCGGTCCGGCCGGCGGTGGGCCGCCACGAGCGAGCGCGCGAATCCGTCCGCGGCGAAGTCGATCTCCGTCGTGTACTCGCGGGACAAGCGGCTGAACGTGGAGTCGGGCAGGTCGGGGCGCAACGGGCGCGTGACCGCGGTCGTGACGGCCGGGGCGACCCAGGCCGGCACACCCGGCCGGGTGCAAAGCGGGGGCAGGGTGCCGAGCAGACCGACGAGCCCAACGGCCGTCAACCCCCAGCGCAGGCGATCCGGCCAGCGGGCGGGGGCGGGGCGAGGCGGGGACTGCGGCGTCGGCATGGTGCAATTCCCAGGTTCGTTTTCATCGCGCCGGCGCGGCGCGCCCTCGCGCGAATGTACGACGACCGGAGCCGGGCGTCCAGGGCCGGGGTTGAGCGGGATTGACACCCCCGTCCGGCGGGCTATACTTTGGGCCCCTGCGGCTGAGTGGGCGCGCGCGACGCCTCGAGCGGAACTTGCCGCGCGGCGGGAGGCCTGGCTCGAGGGCGTGTTTTTTTGTGTCCGGAGCGCCGTCGCGAGCGGCCGCGTGGGTTTCCTTCTCATCGCCGAGCCGGAGCGAGGTCCATGAATCGTACCCAACAGATCAGGTTTGGCCTGACCGCCGCCCTGACCCTCCTGTCGATCTACCTGCTCATCCCCACGTTCCGCGCGGCCGGCATTTCTCAGGCCGACCGCGCCGCCGCGGCGAGCGATCCGGACGCGAAGGCCCGGATCGACGGCATCGATGCCCGGGCCATCCGGCGCGGGCTCGACCTGCAGGGCGGCATGTACCTGGTGCTCGAGGTCGAGCAGGAGGGGATGACCGGCGACCAGGCGCAGGACGCCCTGCGTCGCGTGCGGGAGATCATCACCAATCGCGTGGATCAGTTCGGCGTGAGCGAGCCGGTCATCCAGACGCAGGGCAACAGCCGCATCATCGTGCAGTTGCCCGGCCTGCAGGATCCGGAGCGCGCCAAGAGCCTGATCGGCCGCACGGCGCGGCTGGAGTTCCGCCTGGTGCGAGCCCTCGAGGAGATTCCCGGGGTAGTGGCGCGGCTGGACGAGGCCTTCCGCGCGGCCGGCGCCGCGCGCGGCGACACGAGCGCGCTCGCCAGCGCGCCCTTGGCCTCTGGCGAGCCCGCCGACCCGGGCGCCGCGGCGTCGGATCTGCCGCAGCTGCCCACGCCGGTGGATCGCGACGAGGACGCCCAGTACGTGCGCGACCATCCGTTCTCGGCCTACGTCTCGCAGGACGAGGACTTCGCGCGCATGTACGGCACGCCGCTCTACTCCGAAGAAGGCGATGTCGCGCGCGTGGAGAGCCTGCTGCAGCAGCCCGCGGCGCGGGTGCTGGGCACCGCTCTCGAGTTCCAGTACGACACCGAGGCCTTGACCTACGGTGCCTTGCGCGTGCGTCCGCTCTATCTGCTCAACGCGACGCCCAGCCTCACGGGGGATCGGCTGACCAACGCGCGCAGCGCGCCCGACCCGGAGCGGCCGGGCGGCTGGCAGGTCGAGATGACGCTCGACCGGCGCGGCGCGCGCGAGTTCGCGCGGGTCACGGGCGAGAACGTGGGACGCAACCTGGCCATCACGCTCGACGGCCGGGTCGCCTCGGCGCCGAACATCCGCACCAAGATCCCCAGCGGCAAGGCGTCGATCAGCGGCAGCTTCACCAACGTCGAGGCCGCGGATCTCGCCCTGCTCCTGCGCGCGGGAGCCCTGCCGGCCAACGTGCGGATCGAAGAAGAGCGCACGGTGGGGCCGGGCCTGGGACGCGACTCCATCCGCCTGGGCGTGCGCGCCGGCCTGATCGGCGCGGCGCTGGTCGTGCTCTTCATGATCATCTACTACCGGTTCTCCGGCGTGATCGCCGTGGTCGGGCTGATCGTCAACCTGCTGATCCTGATGGCGGCCCTGGCCCAGTTCGGCCTCACGCTCACGCTCCCCGGCATCGCGGGCATCGTGCTCACGGTCGGCATGGCCGTCGACGCCAACGTGCTGATCAACGAGCGCATCCGCGAGGAGCTGCGCAAGAACAAGACCGTGCGCGCGGCGGTGGACTCCGGTTTCAACAACGCCATGCGCACGATCCTCGACGCCAACATCACGACCCTCATCACGGGCATCATCCTGCTCTGGTTCGGCACCGGCCCGATCAAGGGCTTCGCGGTGACCTTGAGCATCGGCATCTGCACGACCGTGTTCGTCGCGCTGGTTTTGAACCGCGCGATCATGGAGTCCCTCGCGCGCGATCCGGCGCGCACGACGCTGAGCATCTGACGCCGTCCGGGACGGCGGCCGGCCGGCGCGCGGTCCGACGGCGCGCGGGACGGGAAAGGTCCGGAAGACATGTTGCAGCTCTTCCACAACGCGAACTACGACATCATGGGGAAGATGAAGGTGGCCTTCATCCTCTCCGCCCTCATCATCGGCGCCGGTCTGGTGTCGCTGGTGGCGCGCGGCGGGCCGCGCTGGAGCATCGACTTCACCGGCGGCTCGGTGCTGCAGGTGGTCATCCAGCCCACGCCCGGCACGGCCGAGGTGCGGCGCATCATCGCGGGCGCCGGCTTCCGGGACGCCCAGGTGCAGGACTTCGGTTCGCCGCAGGAGTTCCTCATCACGCTGCCCGGCGTCGAAAGCGGCGGGACGAGCGCGGCCAACCAGGCCGAGGCGGCCCTGCGGGCGGCGCTGCCGCAGGCGCAGGTCGAGTTGCGTCGCGAGGAGAAGGTCGGCCCCAAGATCGGCGGCGAGCTCAAGACCGCGGCCCTCAACTCGGTGCTGGCCGCCTGCTTCCTGGTCGTGGGCTACCTGAGCGTGCGCTTCATCTTCCGGTACGGCGTGGCGGCGCTGCTGGCCACGCTGCACGACGTGATCATCACGCTGGGCGTGTTCTCGCTCCTGAACAAGGAGATCTCCCTGTCCATCGTCGCGGCGTTCCTGACGATCATCGGCTACTCCCTCAACGACACGATCGTGGTCTTCGACCGGATCCGGGAGAACATGCGGCTGCGCCGGCGCGAGGGGTATCGCGAGGTGCTCAACCGCTCCATCAACGAGACCCTCAGCCGCACCGTGCTGACCGCGGGCACCACGCTGCTGACCGCGTTCACCCTCTGGTTGCTGGGCGGCCCGGTCATTCACGATTTCGCCTTCTGCATGACTTTCGGCGTGCTGACGGGGACCTTCTCGTCGATCTTCATCGCCTCCCCCCTGCTGCTGCTGTGGCACGAGCGGGCGGCGCGCGGCGAGCGGCGGCGGGCGCAACCGGCCATGTAGGCCGGGGCGCCGGCGGCGATCCCTTCAACAGGCGCGGCCCACGGGCCGCGCCTGCGCCTTGGCGGGGATTGTCTTCTATTGGGGCCGGATCGCCCTCTGGCCGCCACGGCGCCGCGCCGGCGCTTTCCCGCGCGGCCCGCGTGCGTTAGAATGGCGTGGTTCGGCGCCGGCCGGGTCTGGCACGGCCCTTGCGCCGTGGGCAAAGGCATCCGGAGTCCCTACCTTGTCCCGCACGCGAAGGCGTCCCCGTGCAGCGAGGCCCCGACAACAAGCGTTCCCTGTGGCTGGCCGTGGCGCTGGTCGGTGCCCTGGCGGGCGCAGCCGCGGCGGCGCCGGCGGCCGATCCCGCTCAAGACGCCTTCAGCGCGATCGCGCGGGCTTGGCTCGTGGAGGATCACGCGGCGTTGGCGAATCTGATCGCGCCCGACGGTGCGGAGATCGCGCTGGGCCCGCGGCCGGGGGCGCGCCGTTACAGCGCCAGCCAGGCGTTCTATTTCTTCAAGACCCTTTTCCGGTCCACCGACACGGATGCCTTCCGCTTCTCGCTGCAGCGCTCCGAGTCGGACGCTGCCCTCGCGCACGCGGTGGCCGACTGGAGCTACCGCCGGGCCGGGCAGGAGGGGGCGCGCGTCGAGCGCCTGGTCTTCACCCTCGCGCGGGGAGAGACGGGTTGGGGTCTGACCGACATCCACGCCATCCGCTGACCCGCCGGACGCGGCCGCGCGTCGCCCGCCGATGAGCCGCGCACTGGCCAGCCGAGCCGTGCCCCTGGTCGCCCTTCTGCTGCAGGCGGGGTCGGTGCTGGTTTCCGCCGGGACGCAGCGGCTGCCGGCGCCGGCGTGGCCCGTGGCCGCGGCGGCGGTCGCGCTCGTCGCCGTGGCGGCCGTGGGCTGGTCGTGGCCGGCCGCCCCGCACCGGCGCCGCCCGGCCCTGGCGCTGCTGATCGCCGCGCAACTCGCGCTGGTCGCACTCTTCTGGGCGGCCCGCCCCGAGCGAGCTTCCGACACCACCTGGGTCGAGGCCCGGCGGCGGGATCTGTCGGCCCGCGCCGTCGCGCTGGAACCGATCGTCGAGCGATTGGGCCTCGCGCTGGACGGTGTGGCGGCGGCCGCCGGCCGGACCCCGGGCGCCGACGCCTTCGACCTGGTCGAGACGCTCGCGAGCGAATGGACCCGCGACCGACAGACGGCGGCGGTCTGGCCCTTGGCCGTCGTCCTCTGGCGGGACGGCGAGCGCCTGGCATGGAGCAGCCGGGCCCAGCCGCTGCCCCCGCCGGGGCCGGACGCCGTGAACGCCGAGGGGCGCGGCGGTCGCGTGGCGGCCGGCCGCGACGGCTGGTACTGGCGCCGCTATCACCGCCTGCCCGGAGCCGCCGGGGGGCCGGCCGTGCTCGAGCTGCAGCTCTGGCTCGCGCCCCAGGAAGGGGCGGCGGGCGCCGGGCAGGTGACGCTGGCCGGAGCGGCATCGCCGGCGTCGCGCGTGGAGCCGGGGGCGGTCGCCGAGCCGCTGCGCCTCGAGGGCGACGCGCGCGCGGGGCTGATGGCGACGCTGGCCCGTCCCCTGCCCGATCCGGGAGACGACGGCTTCGCGCGGCGCCTGCGCCTTGTGCTGGCGGAGCCGGCCCGCGGCATGGCCGCCCACGCGCCGGCGGCGCGCCGGCTCGTGGCGCTGCTGGCGGTCTGGGCCGTGGCGCTGGCGGCGTGGGGAGCGGCCGTGGCGGGCACGAGCGGAGCGCTGGCCGGCGCGTGGGCGGCCCGCCTGCTGTGTGCCCGCGTCGACTTGCTGCGCTGGGCGCAGCCGGCCTCCGGGCGCGAGATCTCGACGGTCTCGCCCGAGGGGCTGTCCAGCCTGATCGACCCCGCGTATTTCGCCACTCCGGCCCTGGGAGGCCTGCTGGCTTCCGTCGCGGACGCCCTGGCCACGGCGCTCTTGCTGGCCGCGACGGCGGCGCTGCTTTGGCGGCGCACGTCGGCGCGCACGGCGCCGGCGTCGCCCGCCGGCCGCGCGCGGCGGGCGGACTTCGCAACCGCGGCGCTGTGGGGCCTGGCCGCCGTCGCCGTCTTGCTGGCCACGCGCTGGCTGGCGCTGACGCTGGCCGAAAGCGCCAATCCCCGGCTGATCGGCCCGAGGATCCCGTACCGCCATCTCAGCTTCTGGGCCTTGCACCTGAGCCTGCTGGCGGCGTGCGCGTCGCTCGTGGGACTGCTGCACCGGGGCGCGACCCGGCTGGGGCGAGGGTGGGGCGTCGCACTGAGTGTCGCGGTCGCGGTCGTCGCGGGCGGCGCCGCGGCGCGCGGACTCGACGGGGTGGCACGCGTCGCCCTACTGCTGGCCTCGCTGCTGCTCTGCGGAGGCGGCGCCCTGGCGCGCAAGGCGACGCCGACCGCGCGCCGGCTCGCCCTGCTGGCGCCGGCCCTGGTGACCGTGACCTGGATCTACGGTTCCCTCGCCGAGGCGTACCGCCGGGCCGAAACGGCTTGGCTGGAGCGCAAGGCGGCGGAGATCGTCGCGCCGCAGCAGGAGTGGCTGAGCTTTCTGCTGGGCGACGCGCTGGCGGGCATGGCGGCCGCCGACGCGCAAAGCGAAGGGCAGATCGCCGCCGTCTCGGTCGCCTCTGCCGAATTGTGGCGCAACTGGCCGGCGTTCGATCTGTGGCGACGTTCGACCGTGCGCGATCTGGGCCTGCCGTGCTTGGTCGAGCTGATCGACGGCGAAGGACGCGGCGAAAGCTTCTTCGCCTCCGGCTTCTTTCGCGACTTCGGCTACGAAGTGGGCGAGCGGCAGCCGTGGGTTTCGCTGGAACCGCGAGGGGAGCAGACGCCGGCCGGCGCGGAGATCCGCGCCCAAGCCGAGCGCAGGCGCTTCCCGGCCGGCGACGAATGGATCCTGCGCGGCGAGATCGCGCGCGCGAACGGGTCCGGGTGGATCCGTCTGGAACTGCCGATGCAGTCGCGACGCATCGCCACGCTGCTGGCGGGTCTGGAGGGAGCGGCGGCGGCTGGGCCCGGCCCGGCCTACCAGCCGCGGGCCGAGGTGGACCGTGGCGTCCTGCTCGTGCGCGGCGGCGCGCGCGGCTGGCTCGACGCGGGCTCGGGGCCGTTTCCCGACGTGGCGGCCGAGAGGGTGATCGCCGCGCGCGGAGCCCCGGGCGCGCCGTGGACCACCGTGCGCGCGGGCGAGACCTCCTATCGTTGCGTCTGGCAGCCGGTGCCCGCCGCGCGCGCCACCGAGGCGGGCGAGGGCTTCCTGCTGGGGGTCGAAGAGCCCGGCTTCGGCGACCGCCTGCTCGATCTTTCCCGGCTCAGCCTGCTGCACCTGCTTTTGGCGGCCGTTCTCGTCGTCCCCGTGCTGCTGGGACGGCTGGCGCGCCGGGGGCGCCCGCTCGCGCTCGGTTTCCAGGAGCGGTTCTTCGCCGCCTACCTGGTGCTGGGGATGTTGCCGCTGTTGCTCGCGGGCACCTTCATCGACCGACTCACCGTGCAGGGGCTCGCGGCCGCGGCGCGCGCCCAGGCCAGGGACGGGTTGGAGGCGGCCCTGGCGCAGCTGCAGGGGCTGCTGGGAGAGCAGGCCCGGGCCCTGGCCGGCAGCGAGTACATTGCGGATCTGCTGGCAAGCCGCATGGAAGGCTTGCGACCGGTGGGACCGTTCGAAGCGCGACAGGCGATCCTGTTCGACGGCGACGGGCGACTGCTGCTGGACGAGACGCTCAGCGACCTCGACGAGGTGGAGGCGGCACGACTGCTCGACACCGCGCGCGCGGCGCCGCTGGTGGTCATGGAGGCTGACAGGCAGCTTTACCTGGGCCTGATCGTTCCCGTGGACCTGTCGGACCTGATGCTCTCCCCGGCCGAGGCGCGCGCCGACGAAGCGGCGGCCAGGGACCGCCAGGCCAACGGCTGGTTCTTCTATCGACAGCTGGTCGGCGACGCCTTGCTTGCCGGGCTGGCCGAGATCGTTCAGGGGGAAGTGGCCCTGAGCGAAGACGGCGAGATCGTGCTGGCCAGCCATCCGGAACGGGTGTTCGCCGGCGCGCAGCCGCCGCTCATGGCGCCGTCGACCGCGCGGCGCCTGTCGCGCTGGCCAGGCAGCCCAGACGTCGCGACGGCTCCCGGCACGCGGCTTTCGTTCACGGCCAGCCTGGCCCTGCCCGCGCTGGCGCTCGACGAGGACGGCGGACTGCGCCGCCGGACCGTGCCGGCGGCGCTGTCGATCGCCTTCCCCGCGCGCGAGCGCGAGCTGTCGCAGCAGCGGGAAAGGACCGTGCTGTCCCTCGCCGGCCTGGCCACGCTCATCTTCCTGACCGCCGCCGCGCTCGGGCTGGCGCTGGCGTGGCGGATCTTCGGGCCGGTGCGCGTGCTGGTCAACGCCACGCGCCGGCTGGCCGGCGGTGATTTCGCGGCTCCGCTGCCGGAAACGGGGCGCGACGAGGTGGGTCTGCTGTCGGCCTCCTTCCAAGCCATGCGCGACGACTTGGCGCGCGCGCAGGGCGAACTGGCCTCGCGCGAGCGCTTCCTCGCCACCGTCCTGGCGCGCGTGCCCGTGGGGGTCGTGGTCTTCCGCGCGGATGGGTCCGTGACCGTGCTCAATCCCGCGGCGGCGGACATTCTTGCGGCCGCGAGCGGCGAGGCGGCCGAGCCGCCGGAAGCCGCGGCCGTGGCGTTGCGCGAGGCGTTTCGGGCCCGGATCGCGGATCTCGCCGAAGGCGAGGCCGAGCTGCGCCGCGGGCACCGCACGCTGCGCGGCCGACTGGCCCCGCTGCGGGCGGAAGCCGGCGAGGGCGAACTGCTGCTCGTGTTCGAGGACGTGACGGAGTTCCTCGACACCAAGCGGCTGGCGCTCAACGCGGAGCTGGCGCGTCAGGTCGCGCACGAGATCAAGAACCCGCTGACGCCCATCCAGCTCTCCATCCAGTTCCTCGAGCAGGCGTTCCGCGACCGCGCGCCCGGCCTCGACGACGTTGTGCGCGACACGGTGCGCCAGGTGCTCGGGCAGGTCGCGCTCCTGCGGCAGATCGCGACCGAGTTCAGCCTGCTCGGCAAGCCAGGCGCGCTGCCGGTCGCGCCGCTCGAATTGCCCCGACTCGTCCGGCGGCTGACGGACCGCTACCGCAACGCGGGGGCTGCCGGCGGCCCGCGCGTGGACATCGCCCCGGACGCGGTGCCGGCGGTGCTGGCCGACGCGGAATCGCTGGAGAAGGTGCTGGCCAATCTGATGGAAAATTCGCTGCAGGCGGTCGGCGACCCGGCGCGGCTGGAGTTGACCGTGACCTGGGAGGTCACGCCGCGCGAGGTGACCCTGCAGTGGGCCGACAACGGCGGCGGCCTGCCGCCGGACGTGGCCGAGAGGCTGTTCGAGCTCTATTTTTCCACCAAGAGCCAGGGCACGGGTCTCGGTCTGGCCATCTGCCGCAGCCTGCTCGAACGGATGGGCGGGCGGATCGCGCTGTCCAATCGCCGCGACGGCGCGGGCGCGGTGGCGGCCGTCACGCTGCCCCGCGCCGCGCCTGAGACGTCATCGACAGGGGGTTGAAGCGCTTGCCCACGGAGGTCGCGAGGCTGGCGCGGCAGCCGCGGGGTTCGTCCCGGGCGCCGAGGCGAGCGGGCCCTGCGGCCCTGGTCCGCGGCGTCGCGGCCTGTCTGGCGCTGCTGTCGCTGTGGCCCGCGATCGGGCTCGCCCAACGGACGGCGGAGCGGGGCGCCGTTTCGCCGCGCCTGGCGGCCCCGGCGGCGCCGCCGGAGCCGGAAGTGCGCGTGGCGCGCTGGCATTATCCCGGCGGGGGCGACTGGTACGCCAATCCCAGTTCCTTGCCCAACTGGTTGCGGGAGTTCACGGCGCGCACGGGCATCCCGGCCGCGCGGGAAGAGGTGGTCGTCACCCTCGGCAGCGAGGATCTCTATCGTTATCCGCTGCTGTACGCGACGGGGCACGGCCGCATCGCGCTCGACGACCGGGAAACGGAGGCGTTGCGCCGGTGGCTGCAGGCCGGCGGAATGCTGTGGGTGGACGACAACTACGGTCTGGACCGCTCGTTCCGCGAGTTGGCGGCGCGGCTGTTCCCGGACACGCCGCTGGCGCGGCTCGGATCCGACCATGCGATCTACCATGCCTACTACGACCTGCCCGGCTTGCCCAAGATCCACGAGCACGACGGGGAGCCGGCCCAAGGCTTCGGCGTGACGCGACAGGGACGGCTGCTCGTGCTCTACACCTGGTCCAGCGACATCGGCGACGGGCTCGAGGATCCCGACGTGCACGGCGATCCGGCGCTCGTGCGCGAGGCGGCCGCGCGCATGGCGGTCAACGTGCTCGTCTATGCCCTCACGCATCCCTAGGCGGCGCGGAGGCCTGGCCATGTCCGATGCCCTTTCGCGCGAACGCTTCGACCGGCGGCTGGGAAGCCTGCATGCCGCGGCGCGTCGCCGGGCGCTGCTGCGCGGCCTGCTGGCGACCGTCGCGATCGGCGCCGGCGCCTTCGGCGCGGCCGCGTGGGCGGTGGGGGGCGACACCGAACCGTCGGCGACCTGGCGCGTCTGGATGCTCGGCGGCGTCGCGCTGTTGACCGCGCGATCGCTGCACGCGCACTGGTGGCAGCCGCTGCGCGCGCTGCGCGACCGCGCGGCGCTCAGCCGCCTGCTCGACCACGACGGCGCGCTGCGCAACCTGACCGTCGCGGCCGAGGAGGCCGGACGCCGGCCCGAACGCTGGGGCGCCGCGGCCGGCGTGCCCGCGGCGCTGCGGGAGCGCCTCTATGCCGGCGCGACGCAGGCGATCGCCGGCGTGCGCCTCGGCCGGCGGATGCCGCTGCGCGGAGTCTGGGCCGGCGTCGTCGGCGCCGCCGTGACGGCGGCGGCGTTGCTGCTGTTGGCCGCGGCGGCGCCGGAGCGCCTGTCCCGCGGCGCCGCGCGCTTGCTGCACCCTTGGCGCCCGGACGCGCCGCCGGCCGAGGTCGGGTTGTATCTGGTGCGCCCGGAGCTGTCCGTCGTGGCGGGGACCGACGCCGAGCTCGCAGCGCGGGATTTCGGGCGGCCGCGCAACGGCGTGATCTGCGAGGTGCGGGTCGGCGAAGGTTTGTGGCAGCCCCTGGCCGCCAGGCGGGAGCATCGCCCGTACGCTCCCTACGACCTGTGGATCGCGCGGCTGCCCGCCGCGCGCGAATCGTTCGCCTACCGTTTCCGGCGCGACGGCATGACGACCCCGGCGGGATGGGCGGACGTCGTCCACCCGCCGCTGCTCGCCGCGTGGGGAGGTCGCCTGAGCCCGCCATCCTACACGCGGCTGCCGGCGCAGGCGCTGCCGCAGCTGCCGTCGCGGCTGCGGGCGCCCGAGGGCAGTCGTCTGGCCTGGGAGGGCTTCGCGCGCGGCCGCCTCGCTTGGGCGTCCGTCGTGCCGACCGCCGGCGACACCCTGCCGCTGCTGGTCCGGGGCGACACGCTGCGGGGCGAGGCGCGGCTTTGCGCCTCGCTGCAGTACACGGTGGCGTTGCGCGACGAGCGCGGTCTCGAGAACGCGCCGCGCGTGATCTACGCCGTCGACGTCGTGCCCGACGCGCCGCCGGTGGCCACGCTCGCGCGGGAGGGCGACGACGGTCGCCTCCCCGCCGAAGGCCCGGTGCGGCTGTCGGCGCAAGCCAGCGACGATTGGGGCGTTTCGCGGCTGAGCCTGCTGCTGCGGCGCGAAAGCGCCGGCGCGGTCGTGCCCGACTCGGCGCAGGCCGCGGTCGGCTGGAGCAGCCTGACGATCTGGCCGACGCCCGCGCGCGGCGGACCCGCGTCGCCCGCGGACAGCCTGGACACCCCCTGGGGAACCGTCGCGGTGCGAGCGGAGGGACCGGCCGGACCGCTGTCGGCGGGACCGCTCGCCTTCGACCTCGCGCTCGACGTCGCGCGGCTCGATCTGCTGCCCGGGGACGCGCTGGCGGTCTGCGTCGAAGCGCTCGACAACCGGCAGCCCGGCCCGCCGGGGCGCGGCCGCTCGGCCGTCGTGCGCCTGGTGCTGCCTTCGGCGGCGGATCTGCTGGCCGAGCAGATGGGCGAGGGCGAAAAGCGCGCCGACGGCCTCGACCTGCTGCGCAGTCGCGGCGAGGACCTCGGGCAGCAGCTCGAGGAGCTCGCGCGCGAATTGAAAAAGGAGCCGACGCCCGCTTGGGAGAAGCGGCAGCAACTGCAGGCGGCGTTGGAGCAGCAGCGAGCGTTGCGCGAGGAGTTCCGGCGGGTCGCCGGCGAACTTCAGCGCGACATCGAGAGGATGGCGCGGGAGGACCTCGGTTCCGTCGCGCTGCTGGAGAAGATGCAGCAGGTCTCCGAACTGATCGAGCAGGTGGAGAGCCGAGAACTGGATCAGCTGCTCGCGCAGCTGAGGGAGCAGGCGCGCAGCCTCACGCCCGAAGAGGTGCGCGCCGCGATCGAGGCGGCGGCGCGTGACCGGCAAGAGTACGAGCAGCGGCTGGACCGCGCCATCGGATTGCTGCGCGAGCTGGTCCGCGAGCAACAGATGCAGGGATTGACCTCGGTCACGGAGCGGCTGCTGCGCGAACAGCAGACCCTGATCGACGCCGCCCGCGCCGACAGCGCCGGGGCGCGCGCGTCGGCCCGCGACGAGGACCGCCAGACACAGGGGCAACGCCAGGCGGCTCTGGCCGACGAGGCCAGGAAGTTGGCCGAGCAAGTGCGCGAGGCGCTGGCGCGCCTGCGGGCGGAGCAGCAGGAGGGCGGCGCTCCCCGCAGCCCGGCGGCCGACGAAATGCGGCGCGCGCTGGAGGAGGCGGCGCGCCGGCTGGAGCAGGGCCGGCCCGATCGGCCGATGGACGAGGCGGCGAGGGACCTGCACGAGAAGACGCCGCCGGCCTCGCCGGTGGAGGCGCAGCAGCAGGCGCTGCGAGAGTTGGCGGCGCTGTACCACGTGCTGCTCAAGGGACAGTCCGGCATGCAGATGGCCATGGAGCAGCACGCCAAGCTGAGTCTGCGGCGGCTGGCCGCGGACTTGCTGGCGCTTTCGGCGCGCGAAGAAGAGATCGCCGGAAAGGTGCCGTCGGATCTGCGCGGCGTCGCGGCGGGAGATCTCACGCGAGGCCAGAACCGGATCCTCAAGGCGACGCTCGCCGTGCAGGAACGCCTGCAGGCGCTCGGCACCCAGTCGCCAGCCGTCTCGATGCGCTTGCTGCGCGACCTGAGCAAGCTGGTCGACCACCTCGACGCGGCGGTGCGCGCGCTTGAGATCGGGATAGGGGCGCTCGCCGGACGGCAGGCGCGCGAGTGCCTGGGCGATCTGAATCGGATGGTGATCGGACTGTTGACGGCGGCCCAGCAGTCGAGTTCAGGCGGCGGCAGCGGCATGCCGATGCCTGCCGCCAGCGAGCAATTGCAGCAGATGGCGCGCGAGCAGGCGGGATTGAATGGGCTCGCGGACCAGCTGTGGCGCCAACTGCGCCAGCGGGGGCTGAGCGAGGAAACGCGCGCCGGCATGCGCCGGCTGCAGAGCGAGCAAGGGGGACTGGCGGGTCGCCTCGCCGAGCTGGACCGGCAAGCCGACGCCAAGGCGGACGGCGAGCGCATTCTGGGCGATCTGCGAGAACTGGCCCGCGAGATGGAGCAGGTCGCGGAAGAGCTGGGCACGGGACGGCTCGACGAGGAGGTGCTCGTCCGCCAGGAGCGCATCCTGGGCCGCCTGCTCGATGCCCACAATTCGGTGCGCAAGAGGGATTTCGCGCAGCGACGCGCCAGCCGCAGCGCTCTGGAACCCTTCGCCCCGCAGAGCGGCGAGTCCGCGGCGGCGGACGGGGCCGGCCGGGACGACCCTTATCGCCGGCGCAGCGAATCGGTGGAGAAGGCGCCGCCGGACTATCGCGAACTCGTGCGCCGCTATTTCAGGGCGCTGGAGGCGTTGCGGCCGGACGCCGCGGGACAAGCGGCGCCGGCGCCGTCCGGGACGCCGCCCGGCGCGACGGGAGAGCCATGAACGCCCCGCGTGGACACGCGGCCTTCCTGTGCGTCTGCCTGATGGCGATCGCGCCGGCGGCGGCGCCCGCGCGCCCGGACGAGCGGCAAACAGTGCCGGCCTTCATGCCGCGTCTGGATTGGCAGATGAGGCTGTCCGAGGTGGACAAGCTGCTCGCCCTGGGCAACGTGGCGCGAGCGGAGCAACTCCTGAAGGGGCTCGAGGCGGGGCCGGCGCCCCGCCGCGACCTGGCGACGCGCTGGCTCGCCGTCGCGCAGCGGCGGGGCGATCACGCGACCGCGGTGACGCTCTGCCGCGAAATCCTGGCGGGGCAGCCGCGCAATCCGCGCTTCCTGCGCGAGCTGGCGCGCTCGTCGATGGCCCTGGGCGACCTGCCGGCGGCGCGCGCGGCCGTCGACAGCTTCGTGGCCGTCAGCCCGGATCCCCACAGCGGCGCGCTGATCGCGACCGACCTGTGGCAGCGCGCGGGCCGGCACGAGGAGGCGCTCGCCCTCATCGACGCCCAACGGCGAGCGCGAGCGGACCCGCGGGTGTACGCGCGCCAGAGAGGCGCGAGCCTCATCGCGCTGGAACGCCTGGCGGAAGGGGCCGCCGAACTGGTGGCGGAAGGGGCCGCGAACCTCGTGAACCTGCCGCTGCTGCGCGCCGAACTGCTCGAGATGAGCGGGGACGCCGCCACGGCGGTCCGACTGGCGCGTTGCTTCGCCGTCCACGCCAACGACGTCGGCGACGGCGGCACGGCCGCGGCGGTGCTGGCGGCCAGCCTGGAGTTGCGCGCGGCGCGGGCGGCCGAAGCGTTGGCGGTGGTGGAGCCGCTCCACGGCGAGCGCAACCGGGCGGCGATCCTGCTGCAACTGGCCTCGGTGCTCGTGCGCGAGGCGCCGCTTGGCGAGGACCGCCCGGCGCGAACGGCCACGACCGAGTTCCTGCTCACGGCGCTGGAAAGGCTAGGCGCGCCCGGCGTGCTCGACTCCGGGTTCCGGATCCGCGCCCTCGGCCTGCTCGCGCAGACGGCGGAGGACGCGCTGCGCGATGGAGTGCTGGCCGCCGCCCCGGAGGACGCGGAGCGCCGCCTGGCGCGGGTGCTCGACCTGGTGCGGCAAGGCAGTCCGGGCTCGGCGCACCTCTACGCGGCGCAGATCCTGCTGGCCCATCACACGCGCGACGTGCTGAGGCGGCCGGCCGAGGCGGCCGCGCGCCTGGAGCGCCTGCTCACCGATCTCGACCTGCCGCTGGAGGGGGTGACGCTGGCGCGCCTGGCGCTGGGAGAGTGCTACCTGGCGGCCGGGGACACGGCGCGGGGACGCCTCGTGCTGACGCGGCTGGCGCGCGGCGCCCCGGGTCCGCACCGCGCCGCGGCCGGGCAGGCCAACTGGGCCCTGGCCCGCCTCGATCTGGCCCAGGGGCACTTCGCAACGGCGCGCGATCGCCTCGCCGCCGTGGCGCTCGACAACCCGCTGGCGGACTACGCCAACGATGCCCTGGAACTGGGTCTGGTCGTGGCCGAGGAGCTCGAGAGCGCGGCGAGAGGCCAGGAGCGGCTCGCGCTGTACGCGCAGAGCGTTCGTCACCAGCTCGGCGCGGCTGCCGATTCCCAGCTCGTGGCCCTCGAGCACTTCGTGGCGGCGGTCGGCGCCGACACGGCGCAGGCGCGGCCCCCGCATCTGCTCGAGAGGGGACGGCTCGAATTGGCTCGCCTGTACCGCGACCGGGGCAACGCGCAGGGCGCGCTGACGCAGTGCGACCGCATCATCCTCGACCATCCGGACGGACGCCACCCGGCGGACGCCCTGGTGCTCAAGGGCGAGATCGCCATGGCCGGCGGAAATCCCGCGGCGGCCCGCGAGGCCTGGGAAAGGCTGCTGCTGCAATACCCGGACTGGCTGTTCGCAGACGATGTCCGGGACCGCATGCGGAGCCTGCCGTGAGGGGCCGCCGGCGCGACCGGGCCGGGATGTCGGTCCTGCTGCTGGCCATTCTGCTCGGCGCGGCGCCGGCGGCGGCCGAGGACTGGCTGCTGATCCCGATGGACCTCGCCCAGACGAATCACCTGCGCGCCTACGGCCATGCCTTCCACTCGCTCCAAGCCGGCGAGAACGTGAGCTGGCTGCTCAATTACCGCGGCGGGAGCTTTCTCATGCGCGCCACCGCCCGGGCCCGGCTCGACGCGCGGCTGTTGGGGGTCGCGTGCGAGGAGTTGGGCGATGCGGCCGCCGCCGCCGTCCGGACGCTGGTCGCGACGGAGAACATGGAGGACGTGCTGCTGGAGAAGGCCCCGCGCATCGCGGTGTACACGCCTCCCTACGCGCAACCCTGGGACGACGCGGTCATGCTGGCGCTCGACTACGCGGACATCCCATACGACGTGGTGTACGACCGCGAGGTGCTGGTGGATCGGCTGCGCGAATACGACTGGCTGCACCTGCACCACGAGGATTTCACCGGCCAGTCCGGCAAGTTCTATTCCCTGCAACTCGAGCCGTGGTACCTGGAGCAGAAGGAGTTCAACGAGAACCTCGCGCGCGAGCTCGGCTTCGACGGCGTGTGGCGGCTCAAGCACGCCGTGGCCCTGAAGATCGCGCAGTACGTCGAGGAGGGCGGTTTCCTGTTCGCGATGTGCTCGGCGACCGACACGATCGACATCGCTCTTGCCTTCCTGGGCGTAGACATCGTGCCGTCCGAGTACGACGGCGATCCCCTCGACGCGCTCCACGAGGACAAGCGGGACGACGCGCGGGCCTTCGCCTTCACGGGTTTCTCGCTCGTGACCGACCCGTTGGTGTACGAATACTCCAACATCGACACGAGCGATTATGCACAGCTGCGCGGCCCGGAGGCCGACTACTTCACCCTGTTCTCCTTTTCGGCCAAGATCGATCCCGTGCCGACGATGCTCGTGCAGGATCACGTCGCCGTCGTGAACGGATTCATGGGCCAGACCACCGGTTTCCGCCGGCCGCTGCTCAAGCGCGCCGTCACCATCCTGGCGCAGGTGGAGGGCACGGACGAGGTGCGTTACCTGCACGGCAAGCGCGGTCGCGGCACCTTCACCTTCCTGGGCGGGCACGATCCGGAGGATTATCAGCATGCCGTCGGCGACCCGCCGACGGACCTCGACCTGCACCCGACCTCCCCGGGCTACCGTCTCGTCCTGAACAACGTCCTGTTCCCGGCCGCCCGTAAGAAGCCCCAGAAAACGTGAGACTTAAATAGATACCAAAAACTAGGATTTTAGGCTGGCGGGCGCGCGCCGCGCGGCCTGGAGCCGGGCGGCGCGGCCGAGCATCGCGATCGCCACGGCCAGCGCGGGCAGGGACGCGGCGAGGTACGTTGCGGCGGTCGCATCGAAGCCACCGGCGGCCGTCTCCTGCCCGTCGGCGCGCAGCATCATGGTCAGGGCCACGCCGTTGTGCGCGGCGTGGGCCGCGGCGCAAGCGGTGACCGAGCGCGTGAGCGCCCAGACACAGCCCATGAGCAGGCCGACGCCCACCAGTCCGAACAGGTACCACGGTTCGCCGTGCAACAGCGCGAAGGCGAGGGCGGCCAGCACGGCCGCCGGCCAGGCGCCCCAGAGCCGCGCGGCGAGCCGCTGCAGGATCCCCCGGAAGAGCAATTCCTCCGCCACGGGAGCGACGAGCATGACCGCGGCGTAGGCCATAACGATCGCCGGGCCGGAGCGCGGCAACTGACGGGCGTACAACTCCTGCCAATGCTGCGGCACGGGGTGCAGGCGCGTGGACAGGTCCGCCAGCACGGATGTCGGCGCGAGCGAGGCGAGGGCGGCCGCCACCGACCAAACCAGCACGCCGGCCGACGGGCGGTCGAGGGCGAAGTCTCGCCTCAGTGAGCCCCCGGTCCCGCGCGCGAGCAGCGCGCACGGCAGCAAGACTCCCAGCAGGCCGCCCGCCGCGACCGCCGCGAAGATCCGGTCGGTGAGCGCGAACGTCGCGGCCTGCACGCCGGCGTTCGCCGTCAGGCACGCCAGCGCCCAGACCAGCAGGCGCAGGCCGCCCCAGGTTCGCCACAGGTCCGGCCGGGGGCCGGGGCCACCGTTTCCTGCTGGGCCCGGCGGGTCGGGGCTTGGATCGCGCGGCTCGTCTTGCATGACCTGGAACGTCCCGGATGGGGGTCAGACCCCCTTGGCAGGGGGCGCGCCAGCGCCTAAGATGCCACGGTCCGCGACAGGGCGCCAGGCGGCAACGGCCGCGGGAAGGGAGGGGTATGCCCCGCAAGAGCGCGCAACGCTCGATCCAGGCCGTCATCTTCGATCTCGACAACACCCTCTACGATTTCCTCGGGGCGAAGGACCAGGCGATCCGGGCCGCGATCGATGCCATGATCGACACCGGACTGCCCCTGACGCCCGAGCAGGCGCGGGAGCGGATCGACCGCATCTATCGCGACAAGGGCATCGAGTACCAGAAGGTGTTCGATGCCTTCCTGCACGAGGTCCTCGGCGAGATCGACGACCGGATGCTGGCCGCGGCGGTGGTGGGCTACCGGCGTTCCCGCGACGGCACGCTGGTGCTCTATCCGCACGTGCTGCCCACGCTCACCCGGCTGCAAAAGGAGGGCTACCGCCTGGCCGTGCTGAGCGACGCGCCGCGCTACGAGGCCTGGATCCGCCTGTGCATGCTGCGCTTGCACCACGTCTTCGACCTGGTGCTGACCTTCGACGACACGGGCATCCGCAAGCCCAGCCCCGCGGGCTTCCGGCTGGCCCTCAAGCGCCTGGGGCTGGAGCCCCGGCAGGCCGTGATGGTGGGGGACTGGCCCGAGCGCGACATCGTCGGGGCGAAACGGGCCGGGATCCACACCGTCTACGCGCGCTATGGCGACGCGCCGGGCCCGGATCGGCCCTCGCCGCAGGCCGGCTCCGGCGCGGACTTCGAGATCGACGACCTGCTGCAACTGCTCGACGTGCTCAACCGGCTCAACGCGGGCGAGGGAGGCGAGGGCGGGTGAGAGTCGCGACGGCTGGCGAAATGGCCGCCATCGACCGCGACACCATCGCGGGCGGCGTGCCAGGCAGCGAGCTGATGGAGCGGGCGGGCCGCGAGATCGTGCGCGCCGCGCTGGATCTCTTCCCCGAACTCGCTCCTCCCGCCGGCGTCGCCATCTGCTGCGGCAAGGGCAACAACGGGGGCGACGGTCTGGTCATGGCGCGGCTGCTGGACAGCCTCGGCTTCGCCGTGCGCGTGATGCTGCTGGCGCTGCCGGAGGATCTGTCCCCCGACGCGCGGCTCAACCTCGATCGTCTGCCGCCCGGCGTGCCGGTGATCGCGGTGCCGCCCGAGGAATGGAGCGAGCGTTGGCTGGCCATGTGCGGCGAATCGGAGCTGGCGGTGGACGCCGTGCTGGGCACCGGCGTCAAGCTGCCCCTGACGCCGCCGTACGCGGCGCTCTGCGCCGCTTTCGCCCGCGTGCCGACGCCGGTGCTGAGCGTCGACATCCCGTCGGGCGTGGCCGGCGACAGCGGGCGCGTCGACCCGGTGGCGGTGCGCGCCGACGCCACGGTCACGGTGGGACTGCCGAAGCTCGGGCTGCTGCTGCCGCCGGGACGCGATCACATCGGCGACCTGGCGGTCGTCGACATCGGCTTCGACGCCGCCCTCGTGCGCGCGCGGACGGCCGACCGGCACTGGCTGGCGCCGGACGAGCTGGCGGATCTGCTGCCGCCGCGTCCCACCGACGGTCACAAGTACCTTTTCGGCGCCTTGCTCGTGCTGGCCGGCTCGCGCGCCTACGGCGGCGCGGCCGCCCTGGCCGGCCTGGGCGCCTTGCGCTCCGGCGCGGGCCTGGTCACGGTGGCGGCGCCGGCGCCGCTCGAAACGCCGCTGCGGATCGCGCTGCCGGAGGCGTTGATCGCGCCCCTGGCGGCGACCGCGGCCGGCACCGTGGCGCCGTTGCCGCCGTCGGACGTCGCGCGCCTGCTCGACAGGCGCCACGCGGTGGCGGTGGGGCCGGGTTTGGGCGAGGATCCGGCGACCGACGCTTGGGTCGTGGATTTCCTCGCCGGCCTGAAGCAGCCGGCGGTCGTGGACGCCGATGCCCTTTCCGCCTTCGCGAGGCTGGGCAGGACGCCCGCCTTCGGTTCGTCCGAGGTGGTGGTCACGCCCCACGCCGGGGAGCTCGCGCGCTTGGTCGGCGTGCGGCCGGCCGAGGTGGAGCGGCGCCGACTCGAGCTGGCGCCGGAGCTGGCGGCGCGCTGGCGGGCCGTGGTGCTGCTCAAGGGTTCGCCCACGCTCATCGCGACGCCTGACGGCGCGGTGGCGATCAACCACACGGGACACGACGCGCTCGCCCACGCCGGGACCGGCGATGTGCTGACGGGCCTGATCGGCGGCCTGCTCGCCCAGGGCTGCGCGGCGCGGGACGCGGCGCTGCTCGGCGCATGGCTGCACGGTCGGGCAGGCGAGACGGCCGCGGCCGGCCGCTCCAGGCGGTGCGTCCTGGCGCGCGAGGTGGCCGACGCCCTCCCCGACGCCTACGCGGACCTCGAGGCCGTCGCGGACGCCGACCGCCCGCGGCGCGGGCGGTGAACCGGCGTGCGGGTGCTCGGCATCGAAACGAGCTGCGACGATACCAGCGTGGCCCTCTATGACGAGGCGAGGGGCGTCGTGGCCAACCTCGTCTCGTCACAGCTCGATCTTCACGAGCCGTTCGGGGGCGTGGTGCCGGAACTCGCTTCGCGGGCGCACCTGGTCAACCTTTTGCCGATGATCGACCATCTCCTCGCCCGCCAGTCGCTGCGCCTGCGCGATCTGGACGGCGTCGCCGTCACGGCCGGCCCTGGTCTCATCGGCGCCCTGCTGGTCGGGCTGTCCACGGCCAAGGCGATCGCTTTCGGCGCGGGCCTGAAGCTGATCGGCGTGCATCACATCGAGGGGCACATCCTGGCCAACGCGCTCTCGGGGCCGCTCGTCCTGCCGGCGGCGGTCCTGGTCGTCTCGGGCGGCCACACCGAAGTGGTCATGATGGAGGCGGTCGGCCGCTACGAGAGGCTCGGCGCGACGCTCGACGACGCGGCGGGCGAGGCGTTCGACAAGACGGCCCAACTGCTGGGCTTGCCGTATCCGGGAGGCCCGGCGATCGACCGGGCCGCCGAGGGCGGGCGTTCGGGCCGTTTCCGGTTTCCCCGGCCGATGCTCGACGACGCGCGCGTCGTGTTCAGCTTCAGCGGCCTCAAAACGGCCGTGCGGCTCGCGGCCGCCGGTCTGCCTCGGCCCCTGTCGCCGGAGGATGTCGCGGACCTGGCCCGGGAAACACAGGAGGCGATCGTCGAGGTTCTCGTCGCGCGGCTGTTGCAGGCCGCCCGGCAGCGACGCGCGCGCGCCGTGTACCTGGCGGGAGGGGTGGCGGCCAACCGGCGCCTGCGCGCCGCGACCGCCGCGGCGGCCCGGGACGCCGGGCTGCATTTCCTGCCACTGCAGCCGGCATACTGCACCGATAATGCCGCGATGATCGCCTATGCCGGTTGGTGCCGGTTGGCCCACGGCCAGGCGGACGGCTGGGATCTGGACAGTTTTGCCCGCGCTCCCGTGGTTTCCTGGCGCTGACAGGCCCTTCTCTTGCCCGTCGTGCCCCGTGCCGGCCCTTTGGCTCCCGCAGATCCTCCCATGGCATGCAAATTGCCCAATCGGGCCGGAAATGCCAACGGACGCGGCCAATGCATCAGTTTGCACTCCCAACCGGTTTCGGGGGCGGGCATGAGCACGGGTCGAAAGATCCTCGTCGTCGATGACGAACCCCACATCCGCAAGATCCTGCAGTTCCTGCTGACCCAGGAGGGGTTCGACGTCGTCCTGGCCGAGAACGGCGTGGTCGCGCTGGAGAAGGTGGCGGAGTCGACGCCCGACCTGGTTCTGCTCGACGTGATGATGCCCAAAATGGACGGCTTCACGGTCTTGCAGCACCTGCGCGAGAACGTGCGCACGAGCTGGGTGCCCATCATCATGCTCACGGCCAAGGGGGAGAGCGCCGAGAAGGTCCGGGGCCTGCGCGGCGGCGCCAACGACTACCTGACCAAACCTTTCAATCACGACGAACTGATGCTGCGGATGCGCAACATGCTCGACTGGAGCCAGGCCCAGCGCGACGCCAATCCGCTGACGGGATTGCCCGGCAACCGCGCCATCGAGCAGGAGATGCAGCGGCGCACGCAGGTCGGGCGGCCGTTCAGCTTCCTGTATCTGGACATCGACAATTTCAAGAGCTTCAACGACTACTACGGTTACTCGCGCGGGGACCAAGCCATCACCTTCCTGGCGCGGGTGCTGGTGGAGTCGGTCGCCGCGGTCCAGGACGGCGGCGCCTTCATCGGCCACGTCGGGGGCGACGATTTCATCCTGATCAGTTCGCCCGCCTGCTCCGACGAGGTGGCCCAGCGCATCATCGAGAGCTTCGATGCGGGCGTCGTCGAGCTCTACGATCCGGCCGATCGCGAGCGGGGCTACATCCAGGTGCGGAACCGGGCGGGCCTGGAGCGCACCCTGCCGCTCATCACGTTGACCATCGCCCTTGTTTCGGACGCAACCTGCCAAGCGCAGCACATCGCCCGCCTGAGCGACATCGCCGCGGAGCTGAAAGCCTACGGCAAGACGATCACCGGCAGTTGCGTCGTTCACGAGCGCCGTCTGCCCAGCGAAACGCCAGCCGTGACCACCGTGACCAACGGCGGCAAGGATACGCGCTGAGCGTTTGCTGCCCGATGTCCGACGAGGGCGGGAGCCGTCAGTGGAACGCCTTTTCGACAGTCGCGACTTCCTGCTGAGGCAGCTGCGTTGGGCGGAGCTGACGGTGGGCTTGGTCGTCGTGCTCGTCTCGCGCGAGCTCGCCGATTTCCCTTTCCCGCTGCTGCCGGTGCTGATTCTCTTCGCGGGCGCCTTCGGGCTGCAGGCGTGCCTGGTGCTGCTGACCCGATCCTGCGCGGCGTCTTTGCCCGTTCTGCCCATCCTGGTCGCGGACGCGGCGACGTGGCTGCCGCTGCTGGCGCTCACCGGCGGCGCGGCCAGCCCATATCCCTTTTTTCTGCTGTTTCCCGCCGCCCACGTTGGCCTGCTGGCCGCGACGCTGCGCGCCGGCCTTTGCGCCACGGGGGTCCTGCTCGGTCTGTTCGCCGCGACGGTCGCCGTGCGCTGGCCCGGCGAAATCGCCGCGCCGCCCGATGGCGGATTGGTGCTGGGGATCACGCTGCTGCTGGGCGTCCTGCTGTCCTCGGTGACCTATCTCGTGCGGACCGCCCGCAGCACGCTGCCGCCCGGCTGGGTGGCCTTGCCGGAACCGGTCGAGAACCTGGCGCAGCGGGCCGCCGGCGAAACCGGTCTCATCCTGGGGGAGAACGGCGACCTGCCCGACCTGCTCGAGGAGGCCGTGCTGGCGCTGACGCGCATCCCGGGCGTCGTCTTCGCGGCCGCCGTCACGGCGCCCGGGTGGCCGGCTTCGGCGCGCCTCGGCGGCGAGGCCGCCGGCCCCAAGCGCTGCATCGTCTCAGGCGAGGGCCATCTGTGGCCGCAATGGTTCGATCTGCCGCGCGAAGCGGCGGTTTTCTTCGATCTGGTCGAACACGACCCGGAACAGCCGTTCGTGGCCGGCGCGGCCGACGCGCTGCGCAAGATCCATTTCCCACTCACGGCCGGCGCGCAATTCGACCGCTGGCTGATGGCGCCGTTCGGCCACCGCGACGAAGCCGGCCTGGTCGTGCTGGTGGGCATGCGCTCGCGAGAGGCCGACCCGGCCTACGTGCGCCTGACGCTGGCTCACCTCGACAGCCAGATCGCGCCGCTTCTGGCGGCGAGCGGCAACCTCGCGCGGCTGCGGGGCGAGCTGGACAGCCTGCACGCCGAGAACGAGACCCTGGCGCGAATCAACAAGATGCAGAGCGACTTCGTGGCCGTGGCGAGCCATGAGCTGAAGACGCCGCTCACCGCGATCACCGCCTACGTCGAAGCCCTGCAACGGAACTGGGGGCGGCCGGATTTCCGGCAAGCCGAGGATTTCATGGGGATCATCCGCGAAGAAGCCGGGCGGCTGCTGCGGATGGTCAACCGCATTCTGGACTTTTCGCGCCTCGAGTTCGGCCAGCGCCTGCTGAACCGGCGGGTGATGGACATCGAACCTCTCTTGCGCGACACGCTGCGCGCGATCGAGCCGCTGGCCGTCCAGAAACGGCAACGCCTGTCCATTGAATGTCCGCCACTCTTGCCGCGCGTGGAGATCGACGAGGATCTGATCCGCCAGGTCATGGTCAATCTCGTCAACAACGCCGTCAAATACACGCCCGACGGCGGATCGATCACCGTGCGCGTGAGCGAGGACGCCGCGACGGTGCGCGTGGAAGTGCAGGACAACGGCGCGGGCATCGCCGCCGAAGAGTTGCACCGCATCTTCCGCCAGTTCTACCGGGCGGGCGGCGCTAGCGAGACCGTGGAGGGTTTCGGGCTGGGCCTGTCGATCGTCAAGAACATCATCGATCTGCACGGCGGACACATCGACGTGCAGAGCGAAGTGGGGCGGGGCTCGACGTTCGTGGTGCACTTGCCCAAGGAGCACCACCTGAACCCGGTCACCGCCGCGATTCTGGGCGATCTCACCACGCGACCGCAATTCCAGCAGCTGCTCCGTTTGACCGTGCGCATGGTCGCCGAAATGACCGAATCGAAGATCGTGTCGCTGATGCTGCTCGATCGGGAGGGACGCAGCCTGGTCGTGCAGTCGGCTTACGGGCTGAACGAATCCATCGTCAAGAGCGCGCACGTGACCATCGGCAAGGGCATCGCGGGCAAAGTGTTGCAATCGGGCCGGCCTTTGCTGGTCAAGGATGTCGAAAAGGACGGGCTGCTTGCGACGAACAACCGCGGCCAGTACGAGACCAATTCGCTGGTGTCGGTGCCGCTGAAGATCGAGGACAGGGTCGTCGGCGTCATCAACGTCAACAACAAGGTCTCCGGCCTGCCGTTCGCCGAGGACGACCTGGTGCTCGTGACGACGCTGGCGGACAAGGTCTCCGCCGCCCTCGCCGAGGCGATGAAGGTCGATTCCTCGCAGCGGCGCGTCGAGAAGATCGTCGACGCGCTGCAGGCCCTGATCGTCATGAAACGCAAGGCCGTGCCCACGGCCACGCCGCTGGCCCTGCGGCTGATCGTGCAGACGGCGCGGCGGTTGGGCTTGTCGCCGTCGGAGATCCAGCGCCTCCAGTACGTGGCTTCCATGCACGACGTCGGCATGGTGACCGTCGACGGCGAGATCCTCGCCAAGTGCGGTCCTCTCACCGACGATGAGCGCGACGAGGTCGGCCAGCATCCGGAACAGGGCGTGACCCTGATGCAGCCGTTGCTGCAGGCGCCCGACATGGACAGCATCATCATGGCCCACCATGAGCGCCCCGATGGGCGCGGCTATCCGCTGGGGCTGCGGGGCGGCGACATCCCCGTCGGCGCGCGCATTCTGGCCGTTGTGGACGCCTTCTTCGCGATGGTGCAGCGACGGCCGTGGCGAGCGCGCTCCTCGGTGCCCGACGCGGTCGCCGAATTGCGCGCCAACGCGGGCTGCCAATTCGATTCGCCGGTCGTGACGGCCTTCGTCGCGATTCTCCAGCAAGAGGGACTGCTCACGAGCGACAGGCCGGCGGTGGCCCAGCCGGCGGGCGCTCCCGCGGGCGGCGGCGGGGAGGGTTGATGGCCCAGCGCGTTTTGATCGTCGATGACGAAGCGCCGCTCGTGAACCTGCTCGCGCAGGCCTTGAGCGACCATCGATTCCAGGTCGCCAGCGCGCGCGACGGCGTGGACTGCATGAACAAGGTGGCGACCTTCAAGCCCGACGTCGTCGTGATGGACGTGATGATGCCCCGGCTGGACGGGGTGGACGCCACGCGGCTGATCCGGCGCAACCGCAGCTGGAGCGACGTGATCATCATCGCCCTGTCGGCGCGGTCGGACCCCGCCTCGCGGGACCAGATCATCCAGGCCGGCGCGGACCTGTTCGTGAGCAAACCGTTCTCCATCCAGCGGCTGATCGGGCAGATCCAACGGCTGCTCGTCGCGCGGGCGCGACCGGCAGGCTAGGAGCGAAGCACTCGATGGTGCCCGAAACGGGAGCGAGACTCGGCAGCGGAGTGGGACCGTTGGTGGCGGCGGTCGACGTCGGGGTTCATCAACTGCTCCTGATCGGCTTGGCGCTTGGGCTGGCCTTCATAGGACGCCGGACGCGGACACGCGCGGGACGGCCAGCGCACGGCCGGCTGTTCGCGGCCGGCGTTTTCCTGGCCGCGCTCGCCGCCGTCCGTCTGCTGGCCGCGCTGGCGACGTGGGGGACGGCTCCCGCGGCGGCGCTCTCCCTCGCCGCCCTGGAACTGGGCGGAGCGCTTTGGCTGCTCGACGCGTGGCGGCGTCTGCGCGCCGACGGCGCGCTGGGCGGCGGTTGGTTGGCTGGCGCAGGCGCGCTGGCGGCCGTCGCGGCCGGTGCCGCCATCGCGGCCGTGGCTGCCGGAGGCGGCGGCTCCGGCGCGGCCCTGGCGAGCGCTTGCCGCGCCCTGGCGCAGGGGCTGTTCCTCGCGGCTCCCCTGTTCTGGTGCGCCCGGCTGTGGGCGCGCGAGCAGCGCGAAGACAGCACGGCCTGCCGAGACTTGCTCGAGGCGGCCAGAAAAGAACGGGACTTGGCGGCCCGGCAACGCGACGAGGCCCGCCGCGCGGCCGAGGACGTCGAACACACGCTGGAGGGCCAGCGGGAACAGGCGAAGCTGCTGGCTCGCCGGGCTTCCACCGTCGAGCGCATTCTGCAGCTCTCGGCGCAGATCAACGCCACGAGATCGCTCAACGCCGTGCTCCAGCAGGTGGCCGAGGCCGTGCGGGAATCGCTCGGCTTCCGCGTGGTGCTGGTGCGGATCTGGTCCCCCTCGGCGCAGGTTTTCGAGGCGCGGGCGTTCGCCGGCATATCCGAGGAGGGGAAGGCGCACCTCACGGCGCGACAGGTGGTCATGGACGAATATCGCACCATGACCCAACCGCGCTTTCGCAGATCGCAGAGCTACTTCATCAGCCATATGGACAAGGATTGGGAGGAGGCCACCGCTGGGGGCTGGACCACGAGTCTGGGACAGCGCGCGGACGACGAGTGGCACGAGGACGACATGCTGATCGTGCCGCTCCTGTCCGCGGGCGACGAGGTGCGGGGCTATCTGAGCGTGGACGATCCGGTCGACCGGCGGCTGCCGTCGCTGGAGGTCATTCGCCAGCTCGAGATCTTCGCCAGCCAGGCCACGACCGCCATCGAATCGGCGGAATTGTACGACCGGCTGGCCCGCAACAATCTCGAGCTCTCGCGCGCTTCGCAGCAGCTGCAGAATCTGAACGAGCTCAAGAGCAATTTCGTGGCGAACGTCAGCCACGAGCTGCGCACGCCGCTCACCTCCATCAAGGCCTACACCGAGACGCTCTGTCACAACCACGCCGCCATGCCCGAGGAAACGAGGCGCGAGTTTCTGGAGGTCATTCACGCCGAGAGCGAGAAGATCACCGCCATCATGAACGACATCCTCGACCTGGCGCGGGGCGATGACCCGTCCAGGCGCGCCCGCCGCACGGACAGCGATCTGTGCCAATTGATTCGCGGCGCCGTCGCGAACATCGAGGCCGCGCGGGCGGAGAAGAGCCTGGAGCTGCGACTCGATCTGCCGCCCGAAAGCGTGCGCCTGAGCGTCGATCCGAAGCAGCTGGAACAGGTCGTCGAGCACCTGCTCAACAACGCCATAAAGTTCACGTCCTCGGGCGGGAGCATTCGCGTCGCCTTGCAGGACGGCATGACCGCCGTGCGGCTCGTGGTCGAGGATAGCGGCATCGGCATCCCGGAGAACGAGCTCGAGCAGATTTTCGATCGCTTCTATCAAGTGGACGGCTCCTCCACGCGCGAGCATGGCGGACAAGGCGTCGGACTCGCCATCTGCCGCGACATCGTGCTCTGGCACGAGGGTCGGATCTGGGCCGAGAATCTGCAGCCGCGAGGCGCGCGACTGGTCGTCTCCTTGCCCCGCTCCGGCGAGGTCGTGCACCGGGGGGTCGCGAAGGAGTCCTTGCCGAGCTACAACGATCCGCAAGAATTCATGGAAAAGCTCATGCACTGGATCGGCGAGACGGTCGGCGTGCGCAACATCTCCTTGATGGTCCCGGACGAAAGCGGGGAAAACCTTGTGATCGAGGCCGCCGTGGGCCTGTCCGAGAGCGTGGTGCAGAGCACCCGGCTCCGTCGCGGCGAAGGGATCGCGGGCAAGGTGTGGGTCAGCGGTCGCGCCTTGCTGGTCGGCGACGTGGTGGCCGATGGCCGCTTCGGCAAGCGGGTGAACGCCCCCCAGTACTCCACGCCCTCCCTGCTGAGCGTGCCGGTGATCGACGGCATCGAATGCCACGCCGTGCTCAACGTGAACAACCGTATCGACGGCAAGCCGTTCTCGGCGGACGAGCGGCTGTTGATCGAGGCTTTGGCGCCGCGAATCGCGTACCTCCTGCGTCGGCGCGCGGCGTGGCAGGCGCAAGCGCGCGAACTCGGCGCGTTGCGCGACACGATGCGCGCGGCGGTCGCCGTCCGTCGGGAGCGCCATGACAGCTGGACGGACCTGGTGCAGGAGATCTGCATGGCCACGGCCCGCCGGATCAAGCTGCCTCAGGAGGATCTCGAGGCCCTCTCGCTGGCGTTGCAGGTATACGACCTGGGTCTGGTGCGGTTGAGCGAGTCGCTGCTGCGCAAGGCGGCGCCGCTCACGGACGAGGAAAAGGAACTGATCCGGCACCACGTGCATCACACGCTCGATCTGCTCTCTCCGCTCGACGTGCCGTCGAAGGTGCGCCAGCTCATCCTGCACCACCATGAACGCTTCGACGGCGGCGGCTACCCCGACGGCCTGGCGGGCGAGGCGATCCCGGTCGGCGCCCGTCTGCTGGCCTTGTCCGACGCCCTCAACGCCATCCTGCAGGGAAGGGCTTGGCGTCCGGCGTGCCGGCTGGAGCAGGCGCTGGTCGAGATCGAGAAACACGTCGGTGCCCAGTTCTGCCCCCGGCTGGCCGCGGCCTTCCTGGCCGAGGCCGGCGCGAGCGCCCGGGCGCTGTGCGCGGCGGATGAGCGCGTGCCGGACGCCGCCGTTTCGCCCTTGCCGGAAACGCCTCCGCCAGCGGGTGAAGCCGTGCCGGTCTCAAGCGGCGTGGGCTGCGGCCGATAATTTCCGCAGGATAGGTCGCGAGGCCGGCGCGGGTGCCCGGCCAAGGGAGGTCGCGCGTTGCGCAAGATCCTGGTCTGCGACGACGAGTCCAGCATCCTGAACATCCTCGACTTCAGCCTCAGCGCCGAGGGCTACCGGGTGATCCAGGCCGCGGACGGCGACGCCGCCCTGGCGCTGGCGAGCGCGGAGCAGCCGGATCTGATCATTCTCGACGTCATGATGCCCAAGCGCAGCGGCTTCGAGGTCTGCCGCCTGCTGAAGGCGCAGCGGGTCACCGCGGACATACCGGTGATCCTGCTCACCGCGCGCGGCAGCCGCGACGACCGCGAGCTGGGGCGCGAAGCCGGCGCCGATATCCACATGACCAAGCCCTTCAGCCCGCAGCGCCTGCTCGACAAGGTGCACCTGCTGCTCGGCGTGCGGCACGGCTGAGCCCGTGCCGGCGCTCCCGCGTCGCGACGCCCGCCGGCACGGCCGGCGGGCGTTGCCGTTTCGCGGCCCGCGCGCTACCATCCGCCGGCGCCGCGCCGGCGCGGAAAGGCGGGCCAGGTGCCTCGTCCCGATTCGCTCGCGGCGGGTCCGGGCACCTTGCTGGTCGAGGTGGCCGTCCCGGTTCCGCTCGATCAATTTTTCACGTACAGGTGGACCCCCGGCGGCGCGGACGAGAGTCCGCCCGCGCGCGGAGATCTCGTCGTGGCGCCGTTCGGGCGGCGCCGTCGCGTGATCGGCCTCGTGGTCGCGGTCCGCCCGGCGGGCGAGACCGAGGTGACCGTCGGCGGCCACGACATTCGTCCCCTCGAGCGCGTGCTGCCGCCGGCCTATCGGCTGGCGAGCGATCGTCTGCGGCTGGCGGAGTGGCTGGCCGCCTACTACGCGCTGCCGCTCGGCGAGGTCGTGCCGCTGTTCCACCCCCCGGATCCCGGCACCCGCCGGCGCGCCAGCCGCGCGCCCACTCCGGCTTACCCGCTTCAGGACGGGACCGCCGAGATCGTGCTGTCGGCCGCGCAGCAAGCGGCCACCAGCGCCGCCTTGCAGCAACTCGACGACGGACACTTCGGCGTGGTGATGCTGCACGGCATCACGGGCAGCGGCAAGACCGAGGTCTACCTGCAGGTCATCGGCGAAGCGCTCGCCCGGGGCCGCGGCGCGCTGTTTCTATTGCCGGAGATCGCGCTCACCCCGCAGACCTTGGCGCGCATCGTGGCGCGCTTTGGGCCGGTGGCCGCGACCGTGCACAGCGGTTTGTCGTCCGGCGAACGTTGCCGCGTGCACGAGGCGGCGGCGGCCGGCGAAGTGCGCCTCGTCGTGGGCCCGCGGTCGGCGCTCTTCGCGCCGGTGCGGGATTTGGGCGTGATCGTCGTCGACGAAGAGCACGAGACCTCCTACAAGCAGGAGGAGAAGCCGCGTTACCACGCGCGCCACGCGGCGCTGGCGAGGGGGCGGGAAGCCGGGGCGGTCGTGCTGTTGGGATCGGCCACGCCCGATCTGGAGAGCTGGGACAACGGCCGGCGCGGCGCGTATCGTCTGTTCACCCTCACCGACCGTCCCGTCGGGGTGCTGCCGGACGTCGAGGTCGTGGACCTGCGGGGGGAACAGGCGCCGGACGGTTTTTCGCCGCGCCTGACGGAGGCGCTCGCGGCGGAGCTGAACGAAGGGCGTCAGGCCATCCTCTACTACAACCGCCGCGGCTTCGCGCGCTCGCTGCAGTGCGCCGCCTGCGGGCGGGCCGATGCCTGCCCGAGTTGCGACATCGGTCTGGTCTACCACCTGCGCCCGCGCCGACTGCTGTGCCATTACTGCGGCTTCTCGCGCGCCGCGCCCGTGGCGTGCTCCCACTGCGGCGGCCGGGATTTCTTGCCGGCGGGCGGGGGAACGGAGCGCCTCGAACTGAGCCTGCAGGCGACGTTTCCGGGCGTGAAGGTGCTGAGACTCGATCAGGACACGACCCGCCGCCGCGGCAGCCACGCCCGGATCCTGGGCGCCTTCGCTGGCGCGCGGGCGCAGATCCTGGTCGGGACCCAGATGGTGGCCAAGGGGCACCATTTCCCCGGCGTCGGCCTGGTGGGCGTGCTGGCGGCCGACGACGGGCTCACCTTGCCCGATTATCGCGCGGACGAGCGTGCTTTCCAGCTGTTGACGCAGGTCGCCGGTCGCACCGGCAGGGTGCGACCGGGCCTGGTGATCTTCCAGTCGTGGCAGCCAGATCACCCGATCGTGCGGTTGGCGGCGCACCACGACTACGCCGGGTTCGCCGAAGCGGAATTGGCCAACCGACGGGCGCTCGGGTATCCCCCGGCGCGACGGCTGCTGCGCATCGCGGTCGCGTCGCGGCGCGCGGCGGCGGCGCAGCAAGGCGTGGACGAACTCGCGGGTGTGCTGCGCGAGGGATTGACTGGCGGCGACCGGGAAGTGCTCGGGCCGGCGCCCGGCGTGTTCGCACGCCTGCAGGATCGCCACCGCTGGCAGGTGCTGATCAAGGGCACGCTCGGGAGCGCGCAGAAGCGCTGGCTGGCCGCTTGCGCGAAGGCCACCGAGGCGCGGGTCGGCGGCGTGGAAGTGCTGATCGACGTGGACCCCGTGGGTCTGTACTGAGCCGGACGCAGATTTCGTCCGCGCGCTCAGTCGCGCATGGCCTCGCGCAGCTCGGCGAGATCCACGCTCTCGTCCAGCCGGACGGCGCCGATGCCGGCCGGCAAGACCCAGCGCACCCGTCCGCCCAGCCGTTTCTTGTCGCCCGCGATCAGCCGCGCCAAGCGCGCGCGGGGCGGCAGCGCGGCGACGACCGGCAGGCCGCAGGCGCGCAGCAGGGCGTGGATCCGGCCCGCGTCAACGGCCGGGCAGAGGCCGCGGCGGGCGGCCAGCGCCGCCGCGGTCGCCATGCCGATCGCCACGGCTTCCCCGTGGGACCAGCCGCCCGCGCTCTCGATCGCGTGCCCGAGCGTGTGCCCCAGGTTCAGGGCGCGTCGCGGTCCCTGTTCGCGGAAATCGCGGCTTACGATCGCCGCCTTCACGCGCGCGGCGCGGGCGATCCAGGCGGGCCAAGGCAGGGCAAGGGCCGCGGATCCGACCCGATCCTCGCGGCCGCGACGTGGGCCGGCGAAGGCGCGCGCCAGCGAGGGGGCGTGCCGTTCGAGGTCGCGGAACAGACCGGGCGAGCCGATCACCGCTGCCTTGACCGCTTCGGCCAGCCCGCAGCGCCACTGGCGACGCGGCAGGGTCGCCAGGAAGCGGGGATCCGCGAGCACGTCCGACGCCGGATGGAAGGCGCCCACGCCGTTCTTGAGCATCCCGACATCGATGGCTGTCTTGCCGCCGATCGCGGCGTCGACCATGCCCAGCAGGGTCGTGGGCAGTGCCACGAAGCGGACTCCGCGCTGCCAGGTCGCGGCCGCCAGTCCAGCCAGGTCGAGCACGGCGCCGCCGCCGACGGCGACCAGCGTGCCGTCGCGCGGCAGCTGTCGCGCCGCCAGCCAACGCCAGACCTGCGCCAGGCGCGCCGCGCGCTTGGCCGCCTCGCCGCCGGGCACGAGCAACAGGGGCAGGGACGAGCCGTCGGCGGCGCGCAGGACGCGCCGCAGCGCCGGGGCGTGCGCCCGCCAGACGCCGCGATCCACGAGGGCGACGGCCGGCCCCGCGCCCAGGCGCGCGGGCAGTCCGTCGCGCGCGCCGGGGCTGAGCCAGTAGTCGCTTGTCCGCTCCGCCAGGCGGATGCGCAGCAGACGCTCGGGGGGGGGCTGCCGGTGTGTCATGAAACCTCCCGCGCCGCGCGGCGTGACGCCGCCGGGCCGACTCAGGCTAAGGCCGGAAGAAGCGGCCGGCAACGAAGATCCCGCGCGCGGCGCGCCCGCGCGCGAGCCGGTTTTTCTTTGGTTTTGGTCAGCGCGGGGGCTACTTTTGGCGCGTGGCCGGGGCGCGTCGCGCCCGGCGCAAGGAGCGTGATCCATGGCAGGCAAGATGGTCGAAATCCGCTGGCACGGACGCGGCGGGCAGGGCGCGAAGACCGCCGCGATCTTTCTCGCGGAGGCGGTCCTGGACCGCGGTAAGTACAGCCAGGGCTTCCCGGAGTACGGTCCGGAGCGCCGGGGAGCGCCGATGCGCGGCTACACGCGCATCGCCGACGAGCCGATCCGCCGTCACTGCGGCATCGAGAGCCCGGACATCGTCATCATTCTGGACCCGACACTGCTCGAATCGGCCGCGGCCGGCGTGACCGCGGGTTCGCGGGACGATACGGTCTACCTCGTGAACACCGCCGAACAACCGGCGAACATCCGCCGGCGCCTCGGCTTGGCGAACGGGAAGGTCTTCACGGTCGACGCGACGCAGATCGCGCTCGACTGCTTCGGCCGCTCCATTCCCAACATGCCGATGGTCGGCGCGCTTTTGGCGGCCACGCAGCTGCTGCCGCTGGACGACATGAAGAGTTCTCTTTCCGAGCGATTCAAGAGCAAGTTCTCCCAGGCCGTCATCGACGGGAATCTCGCCGCCGTGGAGCGCGCCTACAAGGAGATGGTGCGGGAATGACCCTCAAGCGCGCGCACGAGCTGCCCGCGGGCGGCATCATCGTCGAGGCGGGCAACGCCGACGCCTACAACACGGGCGACTGGCGCACCTTCAAGCCGGAGTTCGTGGCGGAGAACTGCATCCACTGCATGTTCTGCTGGATCTACTGTCCGGACACGGCCGTGAACATCGACACGACCGCAGAGAAGAGCCGCATGATCGGCTTCGACTACGACCATTGCAAGGGTTGCGGCATCTGCGCCCAGCACTGTCCGCCGGCGGCCAAGGGCAAGGCGGCCATCGTCATGGTTCGCGACGAGAAATAGCGGCGGAAAGGAAGGGATCGGGATGGCCAAGCAGGAGCAAGTTTCGCTGACCGGCAACGAGGCCGTGGCATACGCCTTCAAACAGGCGCGGCCGCACGTCGCGTCGGCTTTTCCCATCACTCCGCAGACGGAGATGATGCACAAGTTCGCCGACTTCGTCGCCAACGGCGAGGTCGACACCGAGATGATCCTGGTCGAGAGCGAACACTCCGCGATGTCCGCCGCCGTCGGCGCCGCCGCGGCGGGCGCGCGCGTCATTACCGCGACGAGTTCGGCCGGCTTCGCCCTCATGTGGGAGATCGTGTACGTCGCGGCTTCGTTGCGGCTGCCGATCTGCATGGCGCTGGTCAACCGCGCCCTCTCGGGCAACATCAACATCCATTGCGATCACAGCGACGCCATGGGAGGCCGTGACGCCGGATGGATCCACCTCTTTTGCGAGAGCGCGCAGGAGGCGTACGACAACGCCCTCATGGCGTTCCGCATCGGCGAGCATCCTGATGTGCGGCTGCCGGTCATGATCAACTACGACGGTTTCATCATCAGCCACACCGCCGATTCGCTGCGCATGCTGTCCGCGGACGACGCCTGGAAGTTCGTGGGGCCCTACAAGGCGGCCTACTCCGTGCTGGACACGGAAAATCCGATCACGGTCGGCCCGCTGGATCTGACCGACTACTATTTCGAGCACAAGGTCGGCGAGATCGAGGCGCACAAGCGCGCCTTCGACGTCGTGCGGGCGGTCAGCGCGCAGTACGGCGCGCTGAGCGGGCGCGGCTACGACTTCTTCGAATCCTACCGTCTCGACGACGCGGAGATCGCGATCGTGTTGATGGGCTCCACGGCCGGCACGGCCAAGGACGTGGTGGACGCGCATCGCGAGAAGGGCGTCAAGGCGGGGCTGCTCAAACTGCGTCTGTTCCGCCCCTTCCCGGCGGCGGAGCTCGCCAAGGCGCTCGCCGGCAAGAAGGCGGTCGGGGTCATGGACCGCGCGGCCTCCTTCGGCGCGTGGGGCGGACCGTTGTTCACAGAGGTCCGCTCGGCGCTGTACGGCGCCGACCGACAGCCGCCGGTCCTGAATTGGATTTACGGACTCGGCGGCCGCGATTGCGACCTGCGGCAGATCGATTCCGTGCTCGAGCGGCTGGCCGACGCGGCCCGCGGCAAGTCGGGCGAAACCGTGAACCTGCTGGGCGTCCGGCTGTAAAGGGAGGGCGGAAAGATGGCTGTCACTCTGCAACAGCTCACGAAGCACGACGACCTCCTGGCCGGCGGTCACCGCGCCTGCGCCGGCTGCACGGGGGCCAACATCCTGCGCCAGGTCTTGCTGACCGCGGGCCGGGACACGGTCCTGGGCTGCGCCACCGGCTGCATGGAAGTCATCACCACGATCTATCCGTACACGGCGTGGCGGATCCCGTTCATCCACAGCGCTTTCGAGAATTCCGCGGCCACGGTTTCCGGCGCGGAGACGGCTTTCCGCGCGCTCAAGAAGCGGGGTGAGCTGCCCGTGGCCCGCGAGCGGATCAATTTCATCGCCATGGGCGGCGACGGCGGCACCTACGACATCGGCCTGCAGTCGCTTTCTGGCGCGATGGAGCGCGGTCACAACATGGTCTACATCTGCTACGACAACGAGGCCTACATGAACACCGGCATCCAGCGGTCGAGCGCGACGCCCTTCGGCGCCCACACCTCGACGGCCCCGGCCGGGAAGGTCAGGCAGGGCAAGGAGCAGCATCGCAAGGACCTGACGCGCATCATGGTCGCGCACAACATCCCCTATGCCGCGCAGACCACGCCCTTCCACTGGCGCGATCTGGCCGCCAAGGTGCAGAAGGCGCTCGACACGCCCGGTCCCGCGTTCATCAACGTGTTGATGCCGTGCACGGTGGGTTGGCACTTCGAGATGGCGCTGGGCATGGAGATGGCGCGCATCGCCGTCGAGACCAATTTCTGGCCGCTGTTCGAGGTCGAGAACGGGCAGTACAAGCTCAACCACAAGCCCAAGCAGCGGACGCCCATCGTCGAGTGGCTCAAGGCGCAAGGGCGGTTCAAGCACCTGTTCAAACCGGGCAACGAGGCGATCATCGAGGAACTGCAGCGCCGCGTGGACGCTGATTGGGAGAAGCTCCTGCGCGAAGCGGGCGAGCCGGCCGCCACGCCGGCCTGACCCCCGGAGCGCCCTTGGTCGCCGTGGACGAGAGCCCTGCCGCCGCCGGCGGTCGGGCTGTCGTCCGCGGCCGTGCTCGTGTCGGTTTCAACGGGAGGTCGTTGTTTTGAAACGCATCGTCTTGCTTCGCGGCGCGATCGTCGCGCTCCTGTCGTGCTCGGCGGTCGTCGCCGCGTCGGCGGCGTCGAAGACGCCCATCGCGAGCCTGGACGACCTGCCCCGGCACGCGTACAAGATCGAGGGCACCGTCAGCGCTCTGCTCGCCGACGACGTCGCGTTCGGCGATTTCTGCGCGCGCGTGCGGGCGGACGTCGAGTCCGACCTCGCCACGTACGAGATCGGCGACAAGTCGGCGATGCAGCGCCTGCTCAACACGCTGCTCTCGCTCGACATGCTGGACGGGCGCGACGACGACGCGTTGAGTCGCGTGGAAGCCGTGCGCGCGTTGGAGGACAAGGAGGCGACGCGCCTGACCATGGGTCTGGTGGCGAGATCCTGGATCGCGACCAAGCGCGCGACCCAGACAGACGCGGCGCACCCGGCTTTCCGCACCACATTCCGCTTGGCGATGGACCGGGAACTGGCCGCTCTGCCCGCCGAACTGGTGCGCGACCACATCCAATCCCAGAAGGGGCGCCTGGAGCTGATGAGTCCGGCGTTGATCCTGGGCTCGGTGCAGAGCCACCTCGACCCCGTGGTCGCGGCCGCGGGCGAGGTGAGTTCCGATCTGGCCGGCCAGATCATCGGCATGGGCGCGGCGATGCGCACGGTGCTTCCCTTGAAGGACGAACTGGTGGCGGCCTATGCCGCGTTCCTGGCCGCCGGCGTGGAGACGGTGGAGGACATCTGGGCCGCTCGCGACGTATCCCTGGAGGGGCGATCGGATCTGACGGCCGTCACGATCGCGATCTGGGACTCCGGCGTGGATGTTGACGTGTTCGCCGGCCGGCTGTTCACCAACGCGGCGGAGACGCCGGACGGACGCGACGACGACGGAAACGGCTTCGTGGACGACGTCCACGGCATCGCCTGGGACTACGAGGGCCTGGCGTCGCCGGAACTCCTGCATCCGCTGGGGGACCAGACGGGTCGTCTCGAAACGGCCATGCAGTCGATGAAGGGCTACACGGACCTGACATCGGGCATCGAAAGCCCGGAGGTCGCCGTGCTGCGGGCGCGGATGGGCGGCATGTCCCCCGAAGAGGTCGGGCCGTTCATGGAATCGCTCAGCTTCGCCGGCTTGCACGCGCACGGGACCCACGTCGCGGGCATCGCGCTGGCCGGCAATCCGGCGGCGCAGGTGCTCGTGGCGCGGATCGCCTTCGACTACCATGCGCTCCCCAGGCCGCTCACGCGCGAGTCGGTGCTGCGCCACGCCGAGTCGTACGCGCGCGCGGTCGAGTATTTCAAAGCCCACGGCGTGCGGGGCGTGAACATGAGCTGGGGCTGGTCCCTGAAGGAGATCGAGTCGATCCTCGAGGCGAACAACCTCGGCGGCGACGCGCAGCAGCGGGCGGCGCTGGCCGCGGAACTGCTGGGCATTCTGCGCGACGCGATGAGGCAGGCGATGGCCTCCGCGCCGGAGATCCTGTTCGTGGCGGCCGCCGGCAATGAGGACAACGACGTGGATTTCGATCAATCGATTCCGGGTTGCATCGACCTGCCCAATCTGCTGATGGTCGGCGCCGTCAACCAGGCGGGCCGCAGGACCGGATTCACGAGCAGCGGGCGCAACGTGCAGGTCTACGCCAACGGGTTCGAAGTCGAGAGCTTCGTGCCGGGCGGACAGCGCATGAAATTGTCGGGCACCTCGATGGCTTCGCCCAACGCGCTCAATCTGGCGGCCAAGCTCTGGGCGCTGCGCCCGGACCTGACGCCGGAGCAGGTGATCGATCTGATCAAGCGCGGCGCCGACGCCGTGGAGGGGCAAACACAGCTGCGCCTGCTGAATCCGCAGGCGACCGTGGAGTTGTTGGCACAGGGCTGAGCGGGTTGCCCGTCCGCAGCGGGCCATTCGTCTCCGCGCGGCGCGGGGCGCGCCCGAGGGCTCGCCCCGCGCCGGTTTTGGCGCCGGCGCTGGACAACGGGACCGGGTCGGCCTACTGTCGGTCACCATGAAGATCGCATTCATCGGCGCCCACGGCGTCGGCAAGACCACGCTCTGCTTCGAACTGGCGGCCTGCCTGAAACGGCTCGACCTGAGCGTCGACGTCGTGAAGGAGGTCGCCCGGGCGTGCCCGCTGCCGATCAACCGCGACACGAACGTCGCGGCGCAATCGTGGATCCTGCACACGCAAGTGGCGCGCGAGATCGAGCTAGCGGCGCGTTACGAGGCGATCGTCTGTGATCGGTCGGTCGTGGACAATTACGCCTACCTCGTGCACGCGGCCGGCCGCCGCGCCGAATTGGAGCCGCTGCTGCGCCACTGGATGGGCACCTACACGCTCCTGGTGAAGGTCCCGGTCATCAAGCCTCCCAGCTTCGACGGCACCCGCGACATGTCGGTGGACTTCCAAAACGCCATCGACCACACCATCGACGAATTGCTCGATGCCTTCGGGCTGGCTCGCCTGAGCCTCGGCTCGCGCGACCGGGACGGCTGGATCGAGGCCGTGCTGGGACGGCTCGGCCTGCCGCTGCATCCCCCGCAGTTGGACCTGTTCAACCAGGCGGGGCGGCGCCGGCGGGCGGGGCGCTGACGGGGCTGCCCCGGCGAAATCAGATCAGACTATTTTAATCCCGTTATCGGGTCAATTTGGCGCGAATTATGCAGTTACGCTCCCACCGACGCCCGCTGGCGGCCCGCCGCGCCGACCCGGACTTGCGGCCGCCGCGCGGCGGTCCGACATTGCAACCGCTGCCTTGCCGCGGGAACCGCGCCCGGTCCCGCCGCCCTCCGGGAGAACGACCGCCTTGCACACTGCAACCCTGCGCGTCATGACGTTCAACCTGCTCACCTCCACGCAGCTGCGCCGGAGCCATCCGTGGCGTCTGCGCAAACGCGGCATCGCCCGGATCTTCCGGCACTACGGGCCGGACGTGGTCGGCACGCAGGAAGCGAATCTGCCGCAATTGCTCGAACTGGCCGAGCTGCTGCCCGAATACGATTTCGTGGGCGAGGGGAACCTGGCCCACACCGATCTCTCCGGCTCCCTGCGCGACTGGTACTGCGCGATCTTCTACCGGCGCGACCGCGTGCGTCCGGCCGAAGGCGAGAGCGACACCTGGTGGCTGTCGCCCACGCCGGCCGTGCCGGCGTCTCGCTTCCTCCTCGGCACGCGGCCCCGCGTGGTGACGTGGCACAGCTTCGAATTGATTCCCGCCGGGCGCGAATTCGTCATGGGCACGACCCACCTCGAGGCCTTCAACGGCCTGACGCGCCGGCGCAGCGCGACCCTCCTGCGCGATTACGTGACCGACCGGGTGCGCCGCCTGGGCGCCGGCACGCCTCTGTTCCTGACCGGAGATTTCAACGCCGTCGCGAATTCGCCCGAGATCCGCGCCCTGTTCGGGGCGCATCGCCCCGGCGTGCCGCTCTTCGACGCGTGGCGCGAGGCGGGTCCCGCCGACCCCGACGCGGGCGCGACGTTCCGCGGCCTGGGCCGGTGGCGAGGCGTCAAGCGCGCCATGTTGGGACCGCGCCGGATCGACTATGTCTTCTACCGGCCACGCCTGGAGGTCGCCCGCGTGGAGCGGGTCGATTTCGACCGCCTGATCGGACACGAGCGGGCGCGACCCTCGGATCATTTCCCCGTCGTCGCCGATTTCCGGCTATCCGGCGCGCTCCAGGCCTGAATCCGGCCGTCCGTCCCCCTGCCGGCGACCGGCGGCGCGCTGGGCTCTTGCGCTTCCCCGCGCGCGGGCTAAGATGTGCGCGAAACGATTGAGCGACGGCCTCGAGGCTTGTGCGAGGAGGAGCGCATGGAGACAGGCAAGACACGCGCCGACAATGGCAACCTCTGGCCCCCGGAAATCAAGGCCTTGCCCAAGGTCGTCGTGCCGGTGTCCGGAGTCACCGGACATTGTCTCAGGGACGGCACCCGGCAGATCGTCTTCTTCGAGATCGATGAGGGCACTTCCTTTCCCGACCACAGCCACTGCGCGCAGTGGGGGACGGTCGTGGCGGGAGAGCTGACCCTCGAGGTCGGGGGCCAGGTGGAACTGTTCGGGCCCGGCGACACCTATCACATCCCGGAGGGAGCCAAGCACCGCGCCTCCTTCAGCAAGCGCACGTATCTCATCGATTTCTTCGGCGCGCCCGATCGGTACCCGGTCCAGGCGTAGCGCCGCCACGGAGAGGCCCGTCATGAGCACCGACCCAGGCGGGCGGGCGCGTTTGCGCACGCGCGTCGTCCACCACTCGCCGGCCGCGCCGGCCTCGGAACCGGTCTCCACCGCCCTCTACCAGAGCGCCACCTTCCGCCTGCAGGATGCCGCCACGGGCGGGCGCTACGCCGAGACGGTGCAGCCGACGGCGTTCTACACGCGCTGGGGCAACCCCACGACCGAAGTGTGGGAGAAGGCCGTGGCCGACGCCGAAGGGGGCGAGCGCGCCCTGGCGTTCGCTTCGGGCATGGCGGCCATCAGCACCAGCCTGTTGGCCTGCCTCGAGCCCGGCGATCACGTCGTCGCGGCGGACTCCCTCTACGCCGCCACCATCGAGCTCCTCAATCGCGATCTGCGCGCCCTGGGCGTCGAGGTCGATTTCGTGGATCCGCGCGACCCCGACGCCTTCGCCCGCGCCACGCGACCGCGCACGCGCCTCTACTATGTCGAGACGCCGGACAATCCCAAGCTGGTCCTGACGGACATCGCCGCCGTGGCGGCCGCGGCGCGCGCGCGCGGGATCCTCCTGTTCGCCGACAACACCTTCGCCTCGCCCATCAACCAGAACCCGCTCGCGCTGGGGGCGGACCTCGTGCTGCACAGCGCGACGAAGTACCTCTCGGGACATTCCGACGTGGTGGCCGGGGTCGCCGTGGGCGGGCAGGAGCTGATCGAGCGCATCTGGCGCAAGCAGAAGGTGCTGGGCGGCTGCCTGGATCCCTTCGCCGCCTGGCTCCTGCTGCGCGGCATGAAGACGCTGGCGGTCCGCGTCGAGCGCCACAACGAGAACGCCCTCGCCGTCGCACGCTTCCTGGCCGCTCACCCGGCGGTCGAGCGGGTGCACTACCCGGGCCTGCCCGAGCACCCCCAGCACGCCTTGGCGGCGCGCCAGATGCGGGGATTCGGCGGCATGGTCGGGTGCGAGCTGCGCGGCGGCCGTCAAGCGGGTCTGCGCCTCGTGGAGTCGACCCGGTTGATGGTGCTGGCGGTCAGTCTCGGCGGCGTCGAGACGCTGATCGAACACGCGGCGTCGATGACGCACGGGCCGCTCAGCGACGAAGAACTGGCGCGAGCCGGCGTCGCGCCGGGCCTCGTCCGCATCTCGGTCGGCATCGAGGACGCGGACGACCTCACCGCCGATCTCGCGCAGGCGCTGGCGCGCTGCCGTTGATCGGCGCCGCGAGGCGGCCGTCTCCCTCGATGAGGCGAAACACTTCCCACTGGGGGTCGACGAGGATCGCGGACGGCCGGGGATCCACCGGCAGGCGCCAGGTCGCCTCGGTATGGTCCATTACGACCCAGACGGCGGGGGCCGAGCTGCCGGCCGGCTGGATCGGCAGCCGCAGAGGCCAGGGCGAGCGCTGCCGAAGGCCGCGGGACGTCGGGCGCGAGACCAGCTGCGCGACGGTCAGACGCACTTCCCGCCGGGAGCGATCGTAGCCTGCTTCGCGGATTTCGAAGCGGGGGGCGCCGGTCTGCTCGAGCCAGGCTCCGAACAGCGGCGCGAGCCGGGTGTCGCCCGGCACGGCCAAACAGGCGTACACGTCCGCCCAGGTGGCCGCCGCGCCGCGCCGTCGCGCCAGCAATTCCCGCCAGCCCGCGTGGAAACGCTCCGCTCCCACCTCGCGCCTGAGCGCCAGCTGGAAGAAGAGGCCCTTGCCGTAGGTGAGGGGAGCCGAGGCCGGATCGGCGGCGGGGCAATCCGCCAGCGGCACGTCGCGCGGCCCCCCGGCCAGCTGGGTGAACTGCCAGAGCAGACCGTGCCTGAAGGTCGCCGCGGCCGCCGGGTCGGCATGGGCGCGCAGGTCGTGGTCGGCCAGCAGCGCGCATAGACCCTCGCTCCAGTCTCCTTGCGCGGGCGCGCGCACGGCCAACCCGAACCAGCCGTGCAACAGCTCGTGCAGCAGCGCCACGTCGGCCGCCAGACTCGTGTCCGCGCGCGCCGAGGCCGGCAGCTCGATCAATCCCGGCCAGCTGCGGGGCGCCGCGGCCGGATCGGCGTCCGCCACCACGAGCAAGCGTTGCCAGGGCCAGGGTCCCCAGGCGCGCTCGGCCCAGGCCAACAGACGCAGCGCGCGTCGCGCCAGCGGGCCGGCGTCGGCCCCCGGCTCCGCCGCCAGACAGGCCAACGCGGTGGCGTCGCCCGCCGTGGACGCGCGCCACGGCAGCGGACCGTCGCGCGAGACCACAAGACATGGGCAGACGCAGGGCAGGGGCACGGCGACGACCGCGCCGCCGGCCTCGTCGTCGACGGCCCGGCCCGCGCCCCCCACGGACGCGGGGTCGCAGCCCGGCAGCTCGATCACCCACCAGGGGGCCGCGCCGGGCGCGATAGGCAGGCAGCCCTGCCGCGGGTCCAGACGCAGGGCCCACGGGTCGGGGGCAGGCGGCGCGCCGTGGTAGCTGACGGTGAACCGGACCCTGGGCCGCTCAGCGGCGCCCGCCGCGGGAGGAGGCAGCGGCACGATCACGCGGCGGGCGGCGGCCTGGCCGGCCGCCGGCGGCGCGGTCTGCTCGCTCCAGGCGAGCGGGCCCGTCGTGCCGCGGACACTGTCGACGCCGAAATCCACCCCCAGCAGGAAGGCCGCCTCCGCGCCGGCGGCGGACGCGGCGTAGCTCAGCCGCGCGGTGGCGAAGAGCTGGCCGCTTCGCAGCTCGACGCGCACGCGCACCGAATCGGGGTTCGTGCGCGGCAGCGCGGCGCCGGCCGACGCCGCCCAGGCCACGGTCAGGCCGGCCGCCAGCCAGGTCAGCTTCGCCAGACGGTTTCTTCGCATCGACGCTTCGCCTCGCTGTGAGGGGGGGCATGCCGCGCGCGTGGCCGCCAGCCTAAGCCGAGGTCGCCCGCCTGTCCACGCCGCGCTCGACCGCGGGCGCGTCGCGCCGCGGACCGCGCCGGCCGGGCGAGGCACCGCTGGCGTTTTTGCCCACGCTGGTGCTAGCCTCGACGGCGCGCGGGCGCGGCGCAAGCGCCACGCGGGGGGTTGGCATGACCGGCGGAACGGGATACTTCGCGCGACCTCGGCCCGAAATGGTGCCGTTCGTGCCTCCGGGCAGCCGCCGCATTCTCGAGGTGGGCTGCGGGCAGGGCGTGTTCGGCGCCCGGTTGCGCGCGGAGTTGGGGGCGCAGGTGTGGGGGATCGAACTGGATCCGCTGGCGGCCGCCATGGCGGCCGAACGTCTCGACCGCGTCCTGGTGGGCGATGCCTGCGCGCTGTCCGACACGCTCCCCGACGCGTTCTTCGACTGCGTCGTGCTCAACGACCTGCTCGAGCACCTCGTCCAGCCCGAGTCCTTGCTGGCCCGCCTGCGGCCGAAGCTCGCGCCCGCCGGATGCGTCGTCGCGTCGCTGCCCAACGTGCGGCATTTCGCGAATCTCTGGAATCTGGTCGTGAAGGGGGAATGGCGCTACGCGGACGAGGGGATTCTCGACCGCACGCACTTGCGCTTCTACACGCGGCGCAGCCTGCCCGTCCTCTTCGCCGCGGCAGGCTATTCCCTGGAAAGGGTGCAGGGCATCACGCCCACCCGCTCCTGGAAGTTCAGGATCTGCAACCTGCTCGCCCTCGGCCGGCTGGGCGAGACGCGCTGGCTGCAGTTCGCCTGCGTGGCCTTGCCCGCGCAGCCGCCGCCGGAGCGCCCCGCATGAGCGTCGCGCCGGACATCCTGACCATCGACGTCGAGGAATGGTTCCACGGGCACAATTACCTGCAGGCCGCGCCGCCCGCGCGCTGGGACGAACAGGAATCGCGCGTCGTCGCCAACACCGAGCGCTGCCTCGACCTGCTGGCGGCCCACGCCGTGCGCGCGACGTTCTTCGTGCTGGGGTGGGTGGCCGAGCGACAGCCCGGACTCGTGCGGCGCATCGCGGCGGCCGGGCACGAGATCGGTTGCCACAGCTATGGCCACCCCGAACTGCACCGTCTCGGCCGGGAGGAGTTCTCGGCGGACCTGGATCGCGCCCTGGCCGCCCTGCGCGCGGCCGGCGCGTCGGACGTGGCGGGCTATCGCGCGCCCAGCTTCACGCTGACACCAGCCGTCCACGGCTACCTCGAGGTCTTGCGCGCGCGCGGCCTGCGCTTCGACAGCTCGCTCTTCCCGATCCGGCACGCCCGCTACGGACAGCCGAGGTCGCCCCGCCTGCCGTTCCGTTTGGCAGGGCCGGGCGACTTCGTCGAGGTGCCGATGACCACGGCGCGCGTGGCCGGCGTGAACGTGCCGTTCTCAGGCGGCGGCTACCTGCGGATCCTGCCGCTGGCCGCCTACCGGGCGCTGCGGCGAGTCGCGCGGCGGCAGGGGGCGCCCTGCCTCATCTATTTCCACCCCTGGGAGCTGGATGACTGGCGCCCCGCGGCGGCCGGGCTGGCGCCGGCCACGCGCTGGCGCAGCCAGGCGGGACAGCTTTCGATGCCGCGCAAGCTGGCGTCGCTGATCGGAAGCGGCGATTTTTGCACCCTGGGAGAGTATGTCGCCGCCCGTCTGGCGTCCGGCGATCTGCCGACGCGGGCGCTGCCCATGGCGTGATCGCCAGGCGCGTCGCAGACAGACGCGGCGGCGCGCGGTATGCTGCTGACCGAACTGCGCGTGGGTTTCGCCTCCGACGCCACGGCTCGCGATCTGGACCAACGCCGGGAGTGCACCGATGCCGGCCACCGAACTCGCTGTCGTCGTGCTCTGGCACATGCACCAGCCGGATTACCGGGATCCGGAGGGAGGCCGGACCATCCTGCCCTGGGTGCGGCTGCACGCGTGCCTGAGTTATTTCGACATGGTGCGCCTGGCGCAGGAGACCGCGGGCGCGCGCGCGGTCTTCAACGTCGTGCCCACGCTGCTGGAACAGCTGACGGAGATCGCCCGCGGGGCCGGCGACGATTTCCTCGACCTGGCGCGGGCGGAGCCCGGCGATTTGACCGCCGAGGATCGCGCGCTGATCCTGCGCCGCTTCTTCGCCTTCCACCACGGCCGGCGCTTCGCGGAACTGCCGCGCCTGGGCGAGATCTGGCGCAAGCGGGAAGGTCTCGGGAGCGGTCGCGACGCGGGGGCCGCGGCGGCCTTCAGCGACGCCGAATTGCGGGACCTGCAGGTGGGCTTCCATCTGGCCTGGTGCGGGCGCTCGCTGCGCGAGGAACCGCTGGTCGGCGCGCTGCTGCGCAAGGGGCGCCGGTTCACCGCGGCCGAAAAGCACGAACTGCTCGACCTGCAGCGCGAGTTCGTGGGGCGGGTCGTGCCGGCGTACCGCCAGTGGGCGGCGAGCGGCGACGGAGAAATCGCGTGCACGCCGTGGGCGCATCCGATCCTGCCGCTGTTGTGCGACACGCGCAGCGCGCGGGAGGCGGTGCCCAACCTGCCGCTGCCGGCCGTGGGGACGCGCCGCGTGGGCGACGCCTTCTTCCACGTGACGGCCGCCCTCGACGCCACCGAGCGCTTGCTCGGGGTGCGCCCCGAAGGGATGTGGCCGGCCGAGGGGGGCTTGAGCCAGGAGGCGGTGCGCGTCTTCGGCGCCGCCGGGGTGCGCTGGATCGGTGGCGACCAGGACGTCCTTTTCGCTTCGCTCGCGGGCGAGGCGCCGCCGCCGGGAGGACATTTCCAGCCGTGGCGCCTGGCCGGCGCGGACGCACCCTGGATCTTCTTCCGGGACAAGGGGCTCTCCGACCGCATCGGATTCGTGTACGGCGGCTGGCAGGCCCAGCAGGCCGCCGCCGATTTCGTCGGGCATCTGCAGCGCATCCGCTCCCTGCTGCCCCCAGGCCGTTTCGTGGTGCCGATCATCCTGGATGGAGAGAACGCGTGGGAGGGGTATCCCGGCAACGGCGTGGATTTCCTACGGGCCCTGTACGCCGGCGTCGCCGGCGCTTCCGGTCTGCGCTGGTCGACTTTCGGCGAGCAGCTGCGCGCCGGCGGCGCACCCGTCCCGTTGCCGCGCCTGATCGCGGGCTCGTGGATCCGGCGCGATTTCACGACCTGGATCGGACATCCGGAGAAGAACCGCGCCTGGGAACTCCTCGCGCGCGCGCGCGAGCGCCTCGAGCCGCGGCTGGCGGCCGCAGGTGCGCTGCGCCGGGGACATCTGCCCGACGGCACCGAATTCGCCGGACCCGACCCGGCGCTGGCGGACCCGGAGCGCGACGAGCCTCTGGCCAGGGCCTGGCGCGCGCTCGCCGCCGCCCAGGGGAGCGATTGGTTCTGGTGGTTCGGGGACGAGCACCAGACGGAGTTCGCCGCCGAATTCGACGCGCTCTTTCGGGGGCATCTCGTGGCCGCGCACAGATTGGCGGGGGAAGAGCCGCCGGCCGAACTGGCCGTGCCGGTCCGCGCCGGCCGCCAGGCGGTCGCCGGCCGGCCGCCCCGCGCGCCGCTGGCCGTGGTGCTGGACGGGCGTGTCTCGCACTACTACGAGTGGCTGGACGCCGGCCGCTGCGACGCCCGCGGCGCGCGCGGGGCGATGCACCAGGCTGTTTCGCCCCTGGCCGAGCTGCATTACGGGGCGGACGATCGGTCGTTGCTTCTGCGCCTCGACCCCGCCGCCGAGGCGGGGGCGTCCAATTTGCAGGAGTTGGTCGTCGCCGTGCATGTGCTGCCCTTCGCGTCCGCGGCAGGGCTCGGAGATGGCGTGACGGCGCGCCGCGCCGGCCAGGTGGCGTTGAACAGGGGAGCGACGCGCCTGCCGCGCGCGGACGGTCCCCAGGCCGCGCTGGAGCGCATCGGGGAGATCGCCTTCCCCTGGAACGGGCTGGGCTTGAAGCCCGGCGAAGCTTTTGCTTTCTTCCTGACCCTGGAGCGGGAAGGCCAAGCGGAACTGCGGGTGCCCGCCGCGGGAACGCTGGCCATGCGCGTGCCCGTGGGTCCGGGTGACACGGAGGACTGGATCGTCTGAGCCGCGCGACGCCGCCGCGGCGCGTCGCCAGGAGGCCACGGATGTCTCAGCTGCGCTACGACCCGATCCAGGGCCGTTGGGTGATCATCGCGGCCGATCGGAGCCGCCGCCCTCGCGATCTCCAGGTGACGGCGAGCAGCTCCGGCGGCCCGCTCTATTGCCCGTTCTGCCCGGGGCACGAGAGCCGGACCCCGCCCGAGATCCTCGCGCTGGGCAGGCCGGCGGGCGGCCGGCGCGACGGACCCGGCTGGCGCGTGCGGGTCTTTCCGAACAAATATCCGGCGCTCGTCGTCGAGGGCGAACTGGGCCGGCACGGCGTCGGCATCTACGACGCCATGCACGGGATCGGCGCCCACGAGGTGATCGTGGACACCGATCAGCACGTGCTTGGCCTGGCCGAGCTGCCGGCCGCGCAGGTCGAGCTGCTCATGCAGGCGGCCGCCGAGCGGATGCGCGACCTGCACCGGGACCGCCGCCTGAAGTACGTGCAGTTCTTCAAGAACCACGGCGCGATCGCCGGCTCGACCCTGACGCATCCCCACAGCCAGATCATCGCCACGCCGGTCATCCCGCGGCTGGTCATCGCGGAGCTCAACCAGGCGCGCACGCACTACCAGCGCAAGGAGCGCTGCCTGTTCTGCGACGTGTTGCAGGAGGAACTGGAACGCGGCGAGCGGATCGTCTGCGAAACCGGCCGGTTCGTGGCCTTCGCCCCCTGGGCCAGCCGCTTCCCCTTCGAGATCATGATCCTGCCGCGACGGCACGGCAGCGACTACGGGACCGTCTCGGCCGAGGATCTCGCCGACCTAGGCGCGTGTCTGGGCGAGGTCGCGCGGCGCCTGCGGGCGGTGCTGCTGGACGCGCCCTTCAATCTGTTGCTGCACACCGCGCCGAATGCCGAGGCCTTCGGCAGCGAACGCGGGCTGTGGAAGACACTCCTCTGGGACTACCACTGGCACCTCGAACTGCTGCCGCGGCTGACCCAGGTGGCCGGATTCGAGGCGGGGACCGACTTCTACATCAACCCGGTTGCGCCGGAGGAGGCCGCCCGCTTCCTGCGCGAGGCCGAGGTCGAGCGGCCATGAGCGCCCGCGTGTCGCCGCCGGACGGCGCGCTGCGCATCCTGATGGTGACCGCCGAGCTGGCGCCGCTGGCCAAGGTGGGCGGCCTGGGTGACATGACCGCGTCGCTCGCCTCCGCGCTCGCGGCGCGCGGGCACGACGTCCGGGTCGTGATGCCGCTGTACGGGGACCTGGACCGGACGGCGCATGCGGTCCGCCCCCTGCGGCGCATGCCGCCGGTCGCCCTGCGGGTGGGGCAAGCGCTGCGCCCTTTGCAGTGGCACCGGCAGGGTTCGGGCTCGGCCGCCGTCCGGATCTGCCTGGCCGACAATGCCGAGCTCTTCGGGCGGGCCGGCGTTTACGTCGACGCGCAGGGACGCCCCTTCCCGGACGCGCTCGCACGCGCGGCGTTCCTGGCGCAGGCGGCGCTCTCGCTGCCGGTGCAGTTTGGCTGGACGCCGCACATCGTGCACGCGCACGACGTGCACGCCGCGCTGGCGGTGGTCTATCTGCGGCGCTGGGGCGCGACCGCCCGTCCGCTGGCGGGGACAGGCGGCCTGCTGACGATCCACAATCTGGCGCACCAGCTCGAGACGCCGCGGGCGCAGTTGGACGTGATCGGCCTGCCGCCGGCGCTGGCCGAGTACCCGGGGGCGCTCGAGTACCACGGGCGGCTGAACGTCATGAAGGCGGGCATCCTGGAGGCCGACCTGGTCAACACGGTCAGCCCCACCTACGCCCGCGAGGTGGTCGCCGACGAACGTTCGGGCTGCGGGCTCGACGGGGTGCTCGCGTCGCGGGGCGCGGATTTCGTGGGCATCCTCAACGGCGCCGACTATGTGGCCTGGAATCCCGCCCGCGATCCGCACCTGCCGGCCCGCTTCGACGCCGCGCGCCCGGCCGGCAAGGCGATCTGCCGGCGCGAGCTGGCCCGCGAGGCGGGTTTGGCGCAGTCCGACGGTCTGCTGGTCGGTTTCGTCGGGCGCCTGGTGGAGCAGAAGGGACCTCAGTTGCTGGTGCCGCTGCTCGACGAGCTGGCCGCCGCGGGTCTGCGCCTCGTCGTGCTCGCCGCCGGCGAGGAGCGCTGGCGAGCGGCGTTGGCGGCGGCGGCGGCGCGCCACCCCGGACGGCTGGCCTTCTTCGACCGGTTCGACGAGGCCCTGGCGCATCGGATCTACGGCGGCAGCGATCTGTTCCTCATGCCGTCGCGCTACGAACCGTGCGGTCTGGCGCAGCTGTACGCGTTGCGCTACGGCGCCGTCCCGCTCGTGCACGCGACGGGCGGCTTGGTCGACACGGTCGAGGACGCCGCCCTGCCGGAGGGGACCGGGTTCGTGTTCCGCGAGTTCACGGTCAAGGCCTTCCGCCGGACGATCGGGCGGGCGCTGGCGCTCTGGCGCGACCAGCCCGCCTGGGAGGCCCTGCGCGAACGCGGGATGCGGCGCCTGTTCTCCTGGGAGACGTCGGCGGCGGCCTACGAGGAATTGTACGCGCGGCCGCGCAGGAGGGAGCGGAAGTGATCCCGTCGGCGCCCGAGACGCCGGGCGAATTGCCGCTCTGGCCGGTCATCGAGGGCAGCAGCGCGCCGCTGTTCGTCCTGGACGAAGCGCACCGGATCGTGCTGGCCAGCGCCGGCTCCTGCCGCTTGCTGGCCGCGCTTGCGCACGAGTTGCAGGGTCAGCCGCTGGCCAGGTATTTGGCGCCGGAGTTCGCCTTGGCCGACGCGCTGTCGGCGCAGGAGGGCGCGATCGCGAGGCCGTGCGAGCTCACGCTGTGTCCGCCGCGAGGCGCGCCGATCCCCGTCGAGGTCGTGTGCGATCATTGCGACGGGCCGGGGGGGCGCCGCCTGAGCCTGGTCGCCATCCACGACCTCACGCACATCAAGATCCTGGACCAGGACCGGCTGGCGCGCCTGGGCAAGCTTTCCCTGCTCAACCAGATCAACGAGGCGCTCTACGGCGCGCGCCTGACGCTCGACCAGATGCTCGAGGCCGTGCTCCACTGCGTGACCGCCGACCAGGGGCTGCGCTTCAATCGCGCGTTCCTGCTGCTGGTCGAGGAACGGGCCAAGCGACTGAGGGGGGAGGTCGCCATCGGCCCTTCGAACGCCGACGAGGCCGCGCGCATCTGGAGCGACCTCGCCGACCAGCAGCACGATCTGTTCGCCCTCATGGTCCGTTACGACCGCTCCTGCAAGCAGACCGATGTCGCGGTGAACGAGATCGTCAAGCAGATGGTCGTGCCCATGGGACACGGCGACCACATCCTCGTGCGGGCCATGCGCGAGCGGCAGGCGTTTCGCGTCGTGGCCAGCGAGATCGATTTCCCCGGCGTCGAGGATCTGCGGCGTTGGCTCGGGACGGGCGCCTTCGCCGTGGCTCCCCTGACCACGCGGCGCGGCGCCGTGGGGGTGCTCGTCGCGGACAACGCCATCTCGGGCAAGGAGATCAGCGACCTCGACCTGGAGTTCCTCCAGTTGCTGGCCAACGTCTCGGCCAACGCGATCGAGAACAGCCGTCTCTACCAGGAATTGCAGCAACGTCTGGCGGATCTGCGCCGCGCCGCCCAGCGCCAGAAAGAGGACCAGAAGCAGCTGCTGCGCATGGAACGGCTTTCGATCATGGGCGAGACGGCGGGCGTCGTGGCGCACGAGCTGCGCAACCCGCTGGTGGCCATCGGCGGGTTCGCGCGCGCGCTTCACCGCGCGCTGCCGGAAGGGGACGCGAACCGGCAGTACGCGGGCATCATCACCGAGGAGGTGGCCCGTCTCGAACAGATCATCCACGACCTGCTCGATTTCATCCGGCCCAAGAAGATCCTGCGCAAGCTGGTGCCGCTGGACGAACTGATCACCGACACGGCGCGCATGTACGAGGGCCAGATGAGGGAGCATGGGATCTCGCTCGACATCGCGTGCGGCGCGGAGGGAGTGCGCGTCCGCGTCAACCCGAGCGAGATCCAGCAGGTGCTCCAGAACCTGCTCATGAACGCGCTGCAGGCCATGGGCAGCGGCGGGCGCATCGCGGTGCGGACTCGCCTTCAGCCCGGCTGCGTGCGCGTGGAAGTGCAGGATGAGGGACCGGGAGTGCCCGAGGACGTGAAACAGAAATTGTTCACTCCTTTTTTCACGACGAAACCGAGCGGTTCCGGCCTCGGGCTGGCGATTTCCAACCAGATCGTCAAGGGCCACGGCGGTACCCTGGCGTGCCAGGCGGTGCCCGGCGGAGGCGCCCTGTTCACCTTCACGGTGCCTCTGCCGCGGCCCCATCCCGCGTCCCCGGAGCGGGAGCAATAGCGGTAGCCGTCGGGCGTCGATTTTGCTATCCTGCCCCAGCGGAGTTCGGGCACGGAAGCCCCAAGGGACGGCCGCGGCAGGCGGCTCAGGGAGGAGGGGCCATGCAGAAGAGAGTGCTTATCGTCGACGATGAACCGCATCTGAGGCTGCTGTACGAGACGGAGTTGCGGCGAGCGGGTTTCGAGACGATGTCGGCGGCCAACGCGGAGCAGGGGCTGGAGTTCGTGGACTCCATGCGGCCTGACCTGGTGGTGCTCGACATCCGGATGCCCGGCATGGACGGGGTCGAGGCGCTGCAGCGCATCCTCGACCGGGACAACACGATACCCGTCGTGCTCAACACGGCCTATTCCAGCTATCGCGACAACTTCATGACGTGGGCCGCCGACGCGTACGTGACCAAGTCGTCCGACCTCGGCGAACTCGTCAGCACGGTCCGGGAGCTGCTGCACGAGGAGACGGTATCGCAGTGAGGCGGAATCGGCGGCCGGCGGCCGCACTCGGTAGTGGAAAGGCCGCGCGGACGTGAGATCCCTGCAGTGGTTCCGCAAAATCGTGACCATCGTCCTGGCCGGCGGCCAGGGAGAGCGCCTTTATCCCCTGACCCGGGACCGTTCCAAGCCGGCCGTGCCCTACGGCGGCGGCTACCGCATCATCGACTTCACACTTTCCAACTGCGTCAATTCCGGTCTGCGGCGGTTGTACGTGCTGACGCAGTACAAATCGTTCTCCCTCGACAAGCATCTGCAGAAGGGCTGGAACATCTTCGACTACGAGGCGGACGAGTTCCTGTACCGGATTCCGCCCCAGCGACGCGTCGGCCTGAAGTGGTACGAGGGGACGGCGGACGCGATCTTCCAGAACATCTACCTGTTGGAGAGGCACAAACCCGAGCACGTGCTGATCCTGTCGGGAGACCACATCTACAAGATGGACTACAACGCCCTGCTCGATTTCCATCTCGAGCGGGGCGCTGCCCTGACGGTGAGCGCCGCCGTCGTGCCGCGCGAAGGGGCCCAACAGTTCGGCATCATCGAAGCCGACGCGAAGTGGCGCGTCACCGGCTTCACGGAGAAGCCGGAAGACCCGCTACCGCTGCCGGACGACCCGGAGCGCTGCCTGGTCAACATGGGCGTCTACTGCTTCGACACGCAGGCGCTCGTGCGCGCCGTCTGTCACGACGCGCGCCTGGCCGACTCGAATCACGATTTCGGGCGCGACATCATTCCGGAGCTCGTGAAGGATGGGGGCGTGTACGCGTACCCCTTCCGCGATCAGCGGACAGGCAAGCCTGCTTACTGGCGCGACATCGGCACGCTCGACAGCTACTACGCGGCGTCCATGGACCTGGTCTCGCGCGATCCTGCCTTCAATCTCTACGATCGCGAGTGGCCTTACCGGACCTGGCAGGCCCCGGTCCCGCCGGCCAAGAGCGTGCACGGCTTCACGCCGGACGGTCAGCTGGCGGGCATGATCGCGAACTCCATCGTGGGCGGCGGCACGATCATCAGCGGCGGGCACGTCGAGCGCTCCATCCTGGGACGGAACGTCCGCGTGAACTCGTACTGCCGCATCAGCGATTCGATTCTCTTCGACGACGTGTCCGTCGGGCGCTACGCCGAGCTGCACCGCGCGATCGTGGACAAGGATGTCGTCGTGCCGGAAGGCATGATCATCGGGCGCGATCTCGAGAAGGACCGCCGTCTTTTCAAGGTGACCGAAGAGGGACTGGTCGTCGTGCCCAAGGGCATGCGCTTCAAGGACTGAGGACGGGGAGCCGGATGGCAAAGGGCAAGGAACGCAAGCCGGTCGAGGAGAACGCCCGCCGCGACCTGGAGTCCGCCGAGGCGGCGCTGAACCTGCTCACCGAGCCGGAAGAACGCCTGTGCCTGGCCTGCCTGCGCTGGTTCCGCGGCGACTGGGATCTCTATCTCGATTTTCTGGCCGGGCCGCGCGCGTCCGAGGAGCAACGGCGCGTCGACATGCCGCTCGTCGCCCGCTTGAAGGAGCGCGACGAGCGCACCAGCTTCCTGGAACTGATGCTCGAGGACGAGGTCGTGGCGGCGGCCGAGCAACTCGAGTTCGACGGCCTGCTGCGCCTGTGGGACTTGGCGATGCTGCTCGACCCGCGCGCCGACCCGTTCCACGAGCCGGATCACCGCGAGGTTGATCTGGACGACGCGGAGGTCGGCAACGACGGGGAATCGCGCCTGTTGCACTGACGCCGGCACGCGCCGGCCGCTGCCGTCGAATTCGCTTGGCCGTTTCGCCGCGGGGGTCTATCCTGGCGCCCGGGCGGCGTCCGGAACCCTGGCCGGAGGATGTGCATGAACCGCAGCCGTTGGGGCCTGTTGATCGTGCTCGCCGTGAGCCTGGTTCTGGGTGTCCTGGCCGGGTGGATCTTCTACCGCACCTTCCAGGCGAACGTGCCCGAGGCGATGCTCTCGCAGTTCTCGCGCGCCACGGCGCCCATCCAGTTCATCGGCTACGGGCTGCTGCTGGGCTTGGTCATTTTTCTGTGGACCCTGCTCGCCGCTTCGCTCGCGCGCTTCTTCCGCGGCGCCGGCGCCGCGCCGGTCGCGGGCACGCCGCCGCGCGGCCACGATTCCTGACCTTCCGGTCACAGCCGGTAGGCCTGCGGGCGGCGATCCGCGAGGACGTCGTTGCGCGGCGTGATCTGCTTGTCGGTCGCGTCGGGATCGATGAGCGCGACGGCGGCCCCCTCGGCGACGCCGTCACAGCAGGCGAGACGCTCGCCGCGCGGCGAGACGATCTGGCTCAAGCCGATGAAGCGCAGCTCCTCCCGCGCGCGATGCTCGACGCCGACGCGGTTGGCCGTCACGGCGAAGACCCGGTTCTCGAGACACCGGGTGATCATGGCCTCCGGGCAGTGGGGCAGGACCAGATTCGCCGGATGGCACAGGAGCGTCGCGCCGGCCAGGGCCAGCGTGCGCGCCGCCTCCGGGAAGAGCCAGTCGAAGCAGATCATCAGGCCGACCGTCGTGCCGCAGGCGGGGAAGACAGGGAAGCCGCGGTCGCCCGGCGCGAAGAGGTCCTTCTCGTCGAGAAAGAGGTGCACCTTGCGATAGACGGCCCACGTGCCGTCGGGACGAAAGAGCGCCGCGCTGTTGAAGACGCGCTCGCGCCCGTCGGCGTCGCGCGCGAGCTCGGCCAGACCGGCCACGAGGGTCGTGTCGCGGCGGGCGGCGAAGTCGCGGAAGGCTTGGCAAGCCGGTCCCGCCGGAACGGGCTCGGCCAGCGCGATCGCCTCGTCGCGGGAGGCGAACTGGTAGCCGGTCGTGCACAGTTCCGGCAAGACCGCGAGGCGGCAGTCGGCCGGCACGCGCGCGAGGGCGCGCGCGACGTTGCCTGAAACGTCGCCGAAGATCGGGGCGGTCTGGATCGCGGCCGCCGTCAGGGCGCTCATGCGGCGTCACCTCCGTCGGGCGCGCCGGCGCGCGCGCCGCGTCCGTCCGGCGCGTAAAGCCGCGCGGTTTCCAGCCGGCGTTTGAGGCGGCCGGCCAGGAGCCAGCCGGCCGCCAGCCCGGCGCCGGCCATCACGACGTCCGTCATGTCGCCGCGGCCGAGTCCCAGCGCGCTCTCGCCCAATTCCAGGCCGAGCAGCGCCAGCAGCGCCAGCGCCGCCCACAGCCAGCGACGCGCCCGGTTGTGCACGGCCAGGGCCAGCAGCGCGCCCAGCGGCGCGCAGCGGGCGGCTCGCGCCAGCCAATCGCCGAGCACCACGACCCGGGGCGCGTCGCCAGCCTCGCCCAGCGGCACGAGCGAGAAGGACAGGTCGCCCAGCGGCGGCAGGTCGCCGCGCACGAGCGCGCGCAGGGCGGGCGCGTCGAGCGGGCTGAGCGCGTCGAGGGCGAGGTACACGGCGTAGGCCGCGACGGCGACCGCGCCCAGCGTCCGGGAGCTCAACCCCGCGCTGCGGCCGGCGAGCAGGAAGACGGCCCCGGCGGCGGCGCCGAGCAGGCCAGCGAGAGGGTCGAAGGGGTCGAGCGTGCGCGAGGCCACGAACAGCTGCAGGAATTCCGCGACCATGGCCAGCCCCAAGGCGCCGGCCAGCGTGCCGAGCAGTGGCCGGCGCGTCCGGTCCGCCAGACGGTGCGCCGCGGCGGCGCCCCAGAAGGCGAAGATGCCGGCGATCTTGAGCAGGCCCATCAGGGAAGCGAGTCGGCCGCCGGGGACGAGAGGGTCGAGGTCGATCTCGCCCAGCTGCCGTCGCAGCGAGCGCGGCGTGATGTTGATGTCCAACGGCAGGAGCGAGCCCACCACGATCGCCACGGTCAGCCCCGCCAGCAGCAGCCAGCCCGGGTCGTGGCGCAGCCTTCGCAGCAGATCGTCGACCGCGCGTTCGAAGAGCACGCGCCCACCGGCGCCAGCCAGCAGCACGCCCAAGAGCGTGCCGGCGCCGTTCATCATGAGGTCCGTGGTCTGCGTGTAACGGCGCGGCGAAAAGAGCTGCAAGCCCTCGATTGCCGCGCTCAAGAGCAGACCGAGCAGCACCAGCAGCCAGCCGCGCGCCCGTCCGGTCCTCGCCAGCACGCCGGACAGCGACAGGAACAGCCCCACGGGCACGAACAGCGCCACGTTGCCCAACAGGTCGGCGCTGCTCAGCAGCAGGGCGCTGCGCGTCCCCCAGGGATCGAGCGCCGCGCGGGCGAGACCGGTCCGGAGCTGCTCCCCGTCGCAGCGGAAGTCGAACGGCAGGGTCGTCTCGTACAGGACGAACGAGAGGGCGAGCGCGAGGCTCCAGAGTGCCGCGACCGGATGGCGCGAGGGGTTCATGCGTCCGCTTCCTTGGCCAGCAGACGCTCGAGGCCGCCCAACATGGATTCGCGCGAGAAGCGATGCGACACGCGGGCGCGGGCATTGTCGCCCAGCCGCCGGGCCAGGGCGGGATCCTGGAGCAGGCGGGTGATGGCGCCCGCCAGCGCGCCGACGTCGCCGGGCGGGACAAGCAGTCCGGTCTGGCCGTCGACGACGATCTCGGGCAGCGAGCTGGCGCGGGCGGCGATGACGGGCAATCCGCACGCCCCCGCTTCGGCCGCCACGAGCCCGAAGCCCTCCGCTCGCGACGGCAGGACCAGCAACGACAGCCCATAGTAGAAGGAGGGCATGTCCTCCACGAACCCGAGCGCTTCCACGCGCTCGGGGTGGCGCAGCCCCTCGCGCCAACGCGCGACCTCGCCGCGCAGGGGGCCGTCGCCGGCCAGGCGCAGGCACGCGCCGCCGCTTGCCTCGCTCGCCTCCAGGTCGCGCCAGGCGGCCAGCAGATCGGGCAGACCCTTGCGCGTGATGAGCTGTCCCGCGAAACCGACCACGGGCGGGCCGGGAGGCGGCCCGCCTGGCCGGAACCGCGCGGTGTCGATCCCCTTGTAGAGCAGGTGCACGCGCGACGGGGCGAGCCAGGGGGCGCTCGCCAGCACGGTCGCGCGCGTGGCCGCGGAATTGGCCACCACGCCCGTGGCGGCGCGCGTGAAATACCACCGGTAGTAGAACTTGTCCTTGAGCGGGAAATCACTCTCGCGACAGGCCAGACGCACGGGCACGCGGCAGATGGTGCCGGCGAGGCCGGCGGCCTTGAGGTCCTTGGTCAGGTTGCACAGGAGGGCGCCGGGCCGGCGGCGGCGCAGCACGGCGACCAGCTTCGCCACGGTCCAGGGCGCGCCGTCGCAGCGGATGGCCACGGGGTCCGCGGGCAGGCCGGCCGCGCGCGCGCGCGCCAGCAGCGGGGAATCCGGTTGCGCGACGAGGGATATGTCCCAACCGCGCTCGCGCAGGCCGGCCGCGGCGTCCAGCAGCCAGACTTCGGCCCCGCCGAAGACGCGCATCGAGTTGATGAAACAGGCCGACTTTCCGGTCATTTCGCCACCGGACAAAGGGCTTCCCCGGCGCGCGGGCCGGCGGCGGCCGGTCGGCGGCGCGGCGAGCTTTCCGTTGCCCGCGCTGGCCGCGGGTATTATCTATGAGGCCGCGACTTTTCGGGCGCGAAAAGGGCGATCCGGGCGGCCGCCGGCCGGACCGGGTCCCCCTTTTTCCGTACGTCCGCATCCTGGGCGGGAGGTGCCAGTTGGTCAACGACGATCTGGTTGTTCGCATGGGCGGCGAAGGTGGAGACGGGATCATCTCGATGGGCGAGATCATGTCCAAGGTGGTCGTGCGCGGAGGATTGAACATTCATGCCTTCCGCACCTTTCCCGCGGAGATCCGCGGCGGTCTGGCCATGTTCCAGCTGCGGGCGGGCAGCGGCGAGTGCCTGTCTCTGAAGCAGAACGTGGACCTGCTGATGTCGTTCAATCAGCAGGCTTACGACGCGTACGTCGTCAACCTCAAGGACAGCGGCACGTTGCTCTACGATCCGAAGCTCTGCGCTCCGGACGATCGTCTCGGCCGACGCGCAAGGCGCGAGCTGCCGCTCGAGGACATCATGACCGCCACCGCCGGCGACGCGAAGGGCAAGAACGTCGTCGGCCTCGGCGCCCTGACGTACCTGTACGATGTCCCAGTGTCATACGCCCACGCCGTGATCAAGGACTTCTGGGGCAAGAAGGGCGACGAGATCGTGGGACGGAACCTCAAGGCGTGCGACGCCGGCTACGCCTTCGCGACGGAGAAGCTGCGCGACCTGCAGCGCCACTTCAGGCGGCAGCCCGACCGCGACCAGATCCTGGTCAACGGCAACGAGGCGGTCGCGCTGGGCGCGATCGCCGCGGGCGTGGAGTTCATCGGCGGCTATCCCATCACGCCCGCGACGCCGATCTTCGAGTTCCTCTGCAAGGAACTGCCGAAATTCGGCGGCGTCGCCGTGCAGATGGAGGACGAGATCGCCTCGCTGGCCGCCGTGATCGGCGCCTCGTACACGGGCAAGCGCGCGATGACCGCCACGTCGGGGCCAGGCCTGTCGCTGATGAGCGAGACGCTCAACCTGGCGTCCATGGCCGAGTGTCCGGTGGTGATCATCAACGTGCAGCGAGCCGGACCGTCGACCGGCATGCCGACCAAGACCGAGCAGTCCGACCTCAAGTTCGCGATCTACGGCACCAGCGGCGAATCGCCGCGCTGCATCATCGCGCCCCTGTCCGTCGAGGACGCGTTCTATCAGACCGCGCGCGCCTTCCGGATCGCCGAGCGCTACCAGATGCCGGTCGTCCTGCTCACCGACCAGGCGATGGCCTACAGCACGATGAACATCGACCGCCCGGACCTGGCGCAGGTCGAGCAGGCGCGGCGCAAGCGGCCGGGGCTCGATGCCACGCGCGAGACCTTTCGCCGCTACGCCCTCACCGAGACCGGCGTGTCGCCGATGTCCCTGCCGGGCGAGGACGATCTGCCGTACATGGGCACCGGTCTCGAACACAACGAGAAGGGCGACCCGAACTACACCCCGGCCATGCACGAGGCGATGACGGCCAAGCGCTTCCGCAAGCTCAAGACGCTGGGCGACGCGGTCACGCAGCTGCCCGTCGAGGAGCACGCGCCCGACGGCTGCGAGGTGGGCGTGATCGGCTGGGGCAGCACGTTCGGCGCCATCCAGGAAGCGGTGAACATGCTGGCCGAGCAGGACAACGTTCAGCTCGCGCACCTGCACCCGCGCGTGCTGTCGCCGCTGCCGGAGTGGCACGTCAGGCGCTTCCTGGGTCCGCTGAAGAAGATCATCGTGGCCGAAGAGAACTACACCGGACAGTACGCCCACTTCCTGAAGGGCAAGTTCGGGATCCACCCGCTGGAAATCCACAAGTGCACGGGCATTCCGTTCACCTCGGAGGAGCTCTACGCGGCCCTCAAGGAGGTCATATGAGCACCGAGCTCACCGTCGCCAGCTACAAGACCGACCTCAAGCCGATCTGGTGCCCGGGCTGCGGCGACTACGGCGCGCTCAATCCGTTCTATCAGGCGATGCTGGACTGCGGCCTGCAGCCGAAGGACACCGTCATCGTCTCGGGGATCGGTTGCTCGGGCCGTTTCCCTTACTTCTGCAACACCTACGGTTTCCATGGTGTGCACGGGCGCGCCCTGCCCACGGCGGCGGGGATGAAGATGGCGAGCCCGCACCTGAACATCTTCGCCGTGGGCGGCGACGGCGACGGCCTGGGCATCGGCGGCGGGCACATCCCGCACGTGGCGCGCAAGAACGTGGACCTCGTCTACCTGCTGCTCGACAACTCGATCTACGGCTTGACCAAGGGGCAATCCTCGCCCACGTCGCCGCTGCCGATGTCGAGCAAGACCGCCCCGTACGGCTACATCGAGGACCCGCTGGACCCGCTGGCGATGTACATCGCGTACAACATCTCGTTCGTCGCGCGCGGGTTCTCCGGCAAGCCGAAGCAGCTGCGCGAGCTGTTCACGCAGGCGATCCGCCACAAGGGCTTCTCCATGGTGCACGTGTTCTCACCCTGCGTGACCTTCAACAAGCAGGTCACGTTCAAGACCTTCAACGAGCTGGTGAAAGAGCTGCCGGAAGACCACGACGCGGGCAACCGGATCAAGGCCATGGAATACGCGCTCGACCGCAGCACGCTCTGGACGGGCGTGTTCTACCGCGAGGAGCGGCCGACCATCCATGAGCGCGTGGTGGATATCCAGAACCGGGCGGGACGGTTCAAGGACCTGAACGAGCTGCTGGACGATTTCCGCTGAGCGACACCGGCAGGCCCGGCGCCGCCGCGGGGAGGTTGCCCGACGTGACGACGCCTCCCACCCCACGCGAGCCCCGTCCGCCCCCGCGAACGGGGCTGCGCGTAGGCGCTCCACGCGCGTTCGGGGCGGTCGCGGCCCTGGTCGCGCTGGCGGGCGCCGCGGCGGGTTGCGGGCCGCGGCCGGCTCCGCGCGACGCGCCGCTCGCGTTCCCGTCGCATCAGGCGGAGCGGGCTGCGGTCGCGCCGCGCGAAGTCAAGCACGTGGTCAAGCCCGGCGAGACGCTCGCCCGCATCGCGGAGCGCTACTACGGCGATCCGACGCGCTGGCGGGATCTGGCTCGCGTCAACAAGCTGCGCGATCCCGACCGCCTGGTCGTCGGCGAGGCCCTCAGGGTGCCGCTGACCGCGCAGGAATGGGAGCGGGCGCAGCGGCTGGAGGCGGCGCTCGGGCCTTACAATCGCGGCGTGGAAGCGATGGCGGAAGATCGGCTCGAGGAGGCCGAAGCGCGCTTCGGCGACGCGGTGGCCACCGCTCCCGAGCTGTTCGCGGCCAGTTACAACCTGGCGCTGGTCTGGATGAAGCGCGGCTCCTACGACCGCGCCGAGGCCGCTCTGCGCCGCCTGACGGCCGAGTATCCCGACGATCCCGACGTGCGGTTCGCGCACGGCAGCTGCCTGTTTCATCAGGCGCGGTTCGCGGAGGCGGCGGCGCAGTTCCGCCGCGTGCTCGATCGCGACGCCAAGCACGCGCAGGCGGCCTTCAGCCTGGCCCGCGCCCTGCAGGAGGGCGGGCGGCGGGCGGAGGCCATCGACGCCTGGCAGCGCTATCTGCGCCTCGACGCCGCGTCGGTCTGGGCCGAGGAGGCCCGCCGCGCCCTGGCGCGCCTGCGCGGCGGTCAGCGGTGACGGAAGGCGGCGACATCCTGCTTTCCTTGCACGGCTGGACCCTCACGCGCCAGACCAGCCAGGGCCCGCTCGCGGTGCTGCGGGACATCGACCTCGAGCTGCGGCGAGGCGAGTGGCTGGCGGTGACGGGGGCCAACGGTTCGGGCAAGACCTCGCTGCTGCGCTGGTTGGCCGCCGAGGAATCACCCTTGTCCGTGCAAACGGGGCTCGTTTTCCAGGAGCCGGACGACGCGTTCCTGGCCGCGACGGTCGCCGAGGAGTTGGCGCTGGGGCGGCAGGTCGCCGACGTGGGCGCCGTCCTGCGCGAGCACGATCTGGAGGGAAGGGCGGGGGTGTCGCCGCGGGCGCTCTCGGCCGGCGAGAAGCAGCGTCTGGGGCTGGCGATTGCCACCGCCAGCGCACCGGAGGTGCTCTTGTGCGACGAGCCGACCGCGCTGCAAGACTGCCGTCACGCCGCGTGGCTGCTCGAGCGGCTGCGGCAGTGGCGGACGCGGACCGGCGCCGCGGTCGTCTTCACCACGCAGCGGCGCGACGAGGCGCTGCTGGCCGATCGGCTCCTCGTGCTCGCGCACGGCCGGCAGATCGCGCTCGGCGCGCCCGAGGCGCTGCTGAAGGACGCGGGCGTGGCGCAACTGCTGGCCGTTCCCTTCGGCCAAGCGACCCCGCCGCCCGCGCTGGCGGGCGCCGAAGGGGCCGTCGTCGCCCGCTGGCAGGACGTCGGCTGCGCCTGGCCTGCCGCCGGCCGAGGCTTCGCTGGCGTGAACCTGGAGCTGCGGGCGGGGGACCGGGTGGGTCTGACCGGGGCCAGCGGCGCGGGCAAGAGCACACTGCTCGCCTGCGCCGTCGGGCTGCGCCGCCCGGACCAAGGCCGCTGCCTGCTCGGCGGCAGAACGCTCTGCGCGCGTGGCGAGCCGGATCTGGACCACGGCCTGGCGCTGCTCGCCCCGCAATTCCCGGAGCAACTGTTCACCCAGGAGACCGTGCGGGCGGAGGTGGAGTTGGATCCGGCGCTGGGCCGGCGCGGCGCCCCAGCCGTGCTCGCCGCGGCGGGCCTGCCCGCCGAGCTGGCCGAGCGGCATCCGCTCGACCTCAGCAGCGGCCAGCAGCGGCGCCTGGCGGTGGCCCTCGTGGCCCTGGCCGAGCGCGACCTGCTCCTCTTCGACGAGCCGACGGTCGGTCTCGATCCGCAGGGAGCCCGGCAGGTGGCCGCGCTGCTGCGCGCGGCCGCGCCGCGGGCGGCGGTCGTGGTGGCCTCGCACGACCGCGCGCTGCTGGCCTGGTGCGGCCTGCGCGTGCGCGAGCTGGGGCCGGCCGGCCTCGTCCCGGGCGGCTGACGGTCGCGTCCGGCGCCAGGGGTGCCGGCGTCCGCCGGCTTCCAAATCCGCTTGCCGCGGCGGTCCGCCTCTGCTACATTCGCATGGATCACGACCCGGGAATCCTTTTAAGGCGGCCCTGAGAGGCCCCAAGGGAGGAACGGCCGACGCAGGAGCACGGACAAGGCGCGTCCGTGCTTTTTTTGTGCCCAACGGCGGCCCTAGCAAAGAGGCAAAACATGGGCTTCGTGGAGAAGGCCGTCATCATGGACGGCGAGGAAATGCAGCGGGCGATCATGCGCATCGCCCACGAGATCATCGAGGCGAACAAGGGAACGCAGAACCTGGTCGTCCTTGGCATCCAGCGACGCGGGGTGCCCTTGGCCCGGCAGCTCGCCGAGGCGATCGAGCGCGTGGAAAGCGCCCGGCTGCCCATCGGCTCGCTGGACATCACCTTCTACCGCGACGATCTGTCGACGCTCGGACCGGCGCCGCGCGTGGGGCACACGGAAGTGCCGTTCGACGTGACGGACCGCAACGTCATCCTGGTCGACGACGTGCTGTACACCGGTCGCACCGTGCGCGCCGCGCTGGACGAGATCATGGACTGGGGCCGACCGCGCGCGATCCGGCTCGCCGTGTTGATCGACCGGGGACACCGGGAACTGCCGATCCGCCCCGACTTCGTCGGCAAGAACGTGCCGACCTCGCAGCGCGAGGTCATCAAGGTGAAGGTGCAGGAGATCGATGGAGTCCAGGAGGTCGTGGTCGGGGAGGTGCAGCAAGCATGATCCTCAAGCGCAAGGATCTGCTGGGTCTCGAGGAACTCGCGGCGGAGGAGATTCTCGGCATCCTCGACGTCGCGGAGCAGTTCCGCAACATCTTCGACCGGCCGGTGCGCAAAGTGCCGATCATGCGCGGGCGCACGGTCGTGAACCTGTTCTTCGAGCCGAGCACCCGCACGCGCATCAGTTTCGAGCTGGCCGAGAAGCGCCTCTCGGCGGACATCGTGAATTTCAGCGCTTCCACGAGCAGTCTCAAGAAGGGCGAGACCCTGCGCGACACGGCCGAGAACATCGAGGCGATGAAGGTGGACATGATCATCATGCGCCACGGCTCGCCGGGGTCTGCCGCGTACCTCGCCCGGGTGCTCAAGAGCTCGGTCATCAACGCGGGCGACGGGGCGCACGAGCATCCGACCCAGGGGCTCCTCGACATGATGACGATGCGCCAGCGGCTGGGGAATCTGGCCGGGCGCAACGTGACCATCATCGGCGACATCGCGCACAGCCGGGTGGCCAGGTCGAACATCTGGGGTCTGACCAAGCTGGGCGCTCAGGTCACGGTCTGCGGCCCGCCCACCATGATGCCGCCGGACGTCCGGCGGCTCGGCGTGCGCGTCGAATACGATCTGCGCCGCGCCGTGGACGGCGCGGACGTCCTGAACATCCTGCGCGTCCAACTCGAGCGCCAGGCGCGCAGCGTGTTTCCGAGCAATCGCGAGTACCATCGCATGTTCGGTGTCACCGAGGAGGTCGTGCGCCTGCTCAAGCCGGAGTGCTTCATCATGCATCCGGGCCCGATGAATCGCGACGTGGAGATCAGCTCCGAGGTGGCGGATGGGCCGCGCCAGGTGATCCTCGAACAGGTCACCAACGGCGTCGCGGTGCGCATGGCGATCATCTACCTGCTGTCGGGCGGCGATCCGGGCTCGCTGCGCGGCGAAACGGACTGAGTCTTGTCGGGCCGCGGTGCGGCCCAGGAGGGTTGCGCGCGATGGACTGGAACTGGAGGAGCATCCCGGCGGAATACGTCATCGCCAACGTGCGCGTCTGCCGCGGCGGTAAACTGGCCAAGCGGCGCGGATTTTTGCACGTGAAGAAGGGGAAGGTGGAGACGGTCGGCGTCGGCGAGCCCACGGCGGAGGGGTTCCCCACTCTGGACGCGGGCGGATGGGTCTGCGCCCCCGGTCTGGTGGACCTGCACGCGCACTTTCGCGAGCCGGGCCAGGAGGAGAAGGAGACCATCGCGACCGGGAGCCGCGCCGCGGCGGCGGGCGGCTTCACGGCCGTGGTCACGATGCCCAACACCCAGCCGGCCATCGACAACGCGGGACTGGTCCGCTACGTGATCGATCGCGGCCTCGAGGCGGGACTGTGCCGCGTCTTTCCCACGGGCGCGATCAGCACCGGCCGCACGGGCGAAACTCTGTGCGAGTACGGCGAGATGGTCGCCGCCGGCGCCGTGGGATTCACCGACGACGGCTCGCCCGTCGCCCACGGCGGCTTGATGCGCAACGCGCTCGAATACGCGTCGATGCTGGGCGTGCCGATCGTCAGCCACGCCGAGGACCGCACGCTCGCGGGCGCCGGCGTCATGCACGAGGGCTATTGGGCCACGCGCCTGGGGCTCGAAGGGATTCCACGCGCCGCGGAGGACGCCTGCACGTATCGGGACATCGAGCTGGCCAGGGCCACGGGCGCTCACCTGCACGTCGCCCACGTCTCGACGCGCGGCTCCGTGGAACTGATCCGCCGCGCGAAGGCCGAGGGGGTGCGCGTGACGGCGGAAGCCACCCCGCACCACCTGACGCTCGACCACTCGCTTTGCCGGAGTTGGTCGACCATGTTCAAGATGAACCCGCCGCTGCGTGAGCCGGACGACGTCGCCGCCGTCGCCCAAGCGCTGGCCGAAGGCGTCATCGATTGCGTCTCCACCGATCACGCTCCACACACCGCCACGGAGAAGGAGTTGCAATTCGATCAGGCCCCCTTCGGGGTCGTCGGGCTGGAAACGGCCCTGGCGGTCGGCATCACGCACCTGGTGCGCGAGGGCAGGCTGGACCTCGGCGTGCTCGTGCAACGGATGAGCGAGCGGCCGGCGGAGATCTTCCACCTGCCTTGCGGGCGGCTGGAGGAAGGGAACGACGCGGATTTCATGCTGTTCGATCCGGACGAGATCTGGTCGGTGGATCCGGCGGCGCTCCAGTCCAAGAGCAAGAACACGGCCTTCGCCGGCCAAACGCTCACGGGCCGCGTCAAGGCGACCTTCCTGCGGGGCCGGTTGACCTGGCGGGACGCCGACGGTAGCTTGGAGAAGTGAGCATTTGGGCCGCCGGTCCGTGCACGTCTCCCCTGGAACCGCGGGTCTGATCATGAGCATTCCCGGGATGGCCGTCGTGTCCCGTCGGGGCCGAGCGCTGGCGCGCCGCGGATCCGGGCGGGTCGCCGGCCTGGCCGTGGGGCTGGCCTTGGCGCTGGCGCTGGCCGGCTGCGCCCACTGGAACACTTTCTACAATGCGCGCAAGGCGTTTCGGGCGGCGGAACAGGAACGCGAGCGGGCCCTGCGGGAGGGGAAGGACGAGGCCCAGGCGGTCGCGACTCAGAAGAAGGGCTACGAGCTCGCGATCAGCAAGGCGCAGAAGATCCTGGACGAGTACCCGGGACACGGGCTCACGGACGACGCGCTCTTCCTGATGGCCAAGTCGTACTTTCGGCTGGGGGCCTACAGGATGTCGCTGGGGAAGATCGAGCTGCTCTTCGTGAACTTCCCGACGACGCCCTTCGAGGAGGAGATGCTCTTCATCCAGGCCCTCGACTACCTCTATGTCGGAGACATCGCCAACTCCACGACCGCGCTCGAGCGACTCCAGGCGCGCTATCCGCAGAGCCGTTTCCGGGCGGAAGCGCAGCGCGTGCGCGCGGAAAACCATTTCACCTTGCGGGAGTGGCCGCAGGCGCGACAGGCGTTCGAGGCGTACCTGGCCGCCCATTCGGAGGCCGAGGGCATCGACGTCGCCGGGCTCAAGCTGGGCGAGACGTTGCTGGAGCTTGGCGACAACGAGGCGGCGGCGCAGCGCCTGCGCGCCGTGCTGGAGATCACGCGGGGGCGCGAAACCGCTTTCAGGGCGAGACGGGCCCTCGCCACCGCCTTGATCCGCAGCGGTCAATTCGACGCGGCGGATCACGAACTGTCCTCGCTGAAGCTGGAAGCGGAGATCTACAAGGCCCAGGGCGAGATCGCGCTGGTCGAAGTCGATGGGCTGCTCGCCCAGGGGCGCGACGCGCAGGCCGCGCCGATCCTGGAAGGCCTGCCCAAGGAGTGGCGGACCACCGCGGTCAACGCCCGCGCGGCGGATCTGCTGGCGGGGATCTATTTTCGGCAATGGCGGCTTGAAGACGCCGCCACGCAGTGGCGCGACGCCATGCGCAATCCCACGCTCCTGCCGGCCCCGGAACGTTCGCGGGCCCTCCTGAATCACGTGCGGGACTACCTGGCCGCCGAACAGCGCAGCAAGACCTGCGAGCCGGCGCAGTTGCCCACTCAGAAGCTGAACCAGGCCAACGCTCTGCTCTTGGGTTTGGGAAGGACCCGTCAGGCGCTGGCGCTCTACCTCGAGGTCGCGGATCTGGCGGCGGACGACAGCGCGAGCGCCGCGCGCGCCCTCTACGGCGCCGCGGTGGTCTATCGCGACAGCCTGGCCGCGCCGGATTCGGCGTCCGCATTGTTCGAGCGGCTGCAACGAGATTTCCCCGATTCGCCGCAGGCTTTCGTCGCCCGGACCGGCGGCGCCGGGGATCTGCTGACTTTCCTGCGCGGCCAGCGGCGGCCGACGTCATCGCCCGACGCCGGGACGCCGGAACCGGACTGGGAGCCGACACCGGCCGACACCCTGCCGGCGTCGTCGCCCGCGGCACCCGCGGGCGGCCCCACCGCCGCCGACGGCGTCGAGGGCTTGGTCCCGCCGGAGCAGGCTCCGGCGGCGCCCGACAGCGTCGACGCGATGGACGCGGGAGGCGAGGGATGAGCGCCGCGCCGGCGTCCGGCCCGATCTTCGCGACTGGCCGGGTCAAGGCCAACGGTTTGCTGTGCGACGGCATGCATCGCCTCGACCTCGAATTACCGCGTCCGACCGCCTTCGCTCCCGGGCAGTTCGCGATGCTCAACTTCGGCGGGCGGGACAGGCTGATCTTCGGACGCCCGCTGTCCATCCTCGCCGTCGAGGCGGGCGCGGTCTCGTTCCTGTATCGCGTGGCGGGCGAGGGCACGAGCCGGCTGGCAGCCGTCGCTCCCGGCGCGGAACTGGCATATTTCGGGCCGCTCGGCAACTCTTTGCCTCCGCGCGACGATGGCCCGCCGCGCCTGCTGCTGGCGGGCGGCGTCGGTCTGCCGCCGCTCTTGGCTTGGCACCACCGGCACGGCCGGGAGGCGGATCTGGCGCTGTTCGGCGCGCGCGCTCCGCAGCAGGTGCCGTGGACGCTGCTGTCCGAGCGCTGGGCGGTGAGCGTGGACAGCGCCGGCCAGACGCCCGCGGGCCGAGCCGCGTTCGAGGGCACGGTCGTCGCGCTGGCGGACAAGCTGCTCGCCCGCCGGCCCGAGCGGGACTGGCGCTTGCTCGCCTGCGGCCCGTTGCCCATGCTGCGCGCCGCCGCCCGCCTGGCGGCCGCTCGCGGGTGGTCTTGCCTGGTCTGCGTCGAGGAGCGGATGGGGTGCGGCTACGGCGTCTGCCGCGGCTGTGTCGTGCCGGCCCGCGCGGGCGATTGGCTGACCGCCTGCCAGGACGGGCCCGTGCTGGACGCCGCGACGATCGATTGGGAGCGCTTCGGCGCTTCCGCCCCGACGCCCGGAGGCGGCTCATGAGCGCGACCCCCGCCTGGTTCGCCCTGGACGTCGGAGCGCCGTGGCGGCTCGGCTCGCGCGTGCTGCCGGGGCGGATCTGGACCGCCTCCGGCTGCTTCGGCTACGGGCTGGACGGACACGACATCCGGCACGAGCAGTTCGGGTCGCCGTACGCGGGCCTCGGCTGCGTCGTGACCAAGACCATCACGCCGCAGGCGCGCGCGGGCAACCCCCAGCCGCGCCTGTGCGAGCTGCCGCACGGCGCGCTCAACTCGATCGGGCTCGAGAACGTCGGACTGTCCTCGTTCCTTGCGGACAAGCTGCCGGAGTTGGCGGTCCGCGGCGTGCCTTTTCTCGTGAGTCTGGCCGGCACGCAGCCGGACGACTTCGGCGCGATGGCGGCGGCCCTCGCCGCGGTGGCCGGAGAGCTGCCGAACTGGCACGGCGTCGAGCTGAATCTGAGCTGCCCGAACGTCGCCAAGGGCGGCGTCGATTTCGGGACGGATCCCCGCACGGTCGAGACCTGTTGCGCCGCCGCGCGGGCGTGTCTGCCCGCGCGGGTCGTCTTGGCCAAGCTCACGCCGAACGTCGCGCGGATCGTGCCCTTGGCCGAGGCGGCGCGGCGCGGCGGCGCCGACGGCGTCACCGCGATCAACAGTCTCATCGGCCTGGAGGTCGACCTGCGCACCGGGCGCCCGGTGCTGCCCCGGCGCAGCGGGGGCTACACCGGACCGGGCGTCCAGCCCGTCGCGCTCGCCAAAGTCGACGAGATCGTGCGCGAGACGGGGATGCCGGTCGTGGGCGTGGGGGGCATCGCCGGCGCCGACGACGCCTTGCGGTTCTTCGCGCTGGGCGCGGCGGCGGTCCAGGTGGGCACCGCGCAGCTGCGCGACCCTTTCACCGCCGCCATGATCGCGCGCATGCTCGCGCCGGCCGGCTGCCGCCCCTGAGGCTCAGTCGCGATCCTCGCCGTCGTCGAGTTCGTCGTCGTCCGGTTCGAAATCGACCGCGCGCGCGAAGCGGTCCTCGTCGTCCAGGACCGGCGCCGCGCCCTCGTGCAGGACCTCGGGTGCGAAGCCGTCCTCGTCCAGGCGGGCCGCGACCTCCTCGTCCAGCTCGCCGGCCGGCAAACCCTCGGGGAAATCGGCTTCGAGGAGCGTGAGGAGCGAGTCGGCGTTGAGCAGCAGATGCTCGCCGAGCTCGGCCCCGAGCTTGACCGCCTGCAGCGCCGGGCCCTCGCGCGTCGCGCGGTTCACGGACGATCCGGTCGAGGACGCGATCGCGGCGGTGATGACGACGCGACGGCCCTCGACGCGGGCCAGCACGCCCGCCGGCACGTCGTCGCTGGCGGCGACCCGCTCCATGAAGGACATCTCGGCGTCGAGCTCCAGCAGCGTGGCGGGGGAGTGGAGCGTCCGCGCGATCTCCCGCGCCTCCTCGTCGCTTTCACGCGCCAGCAGCACCGTGACGCCCTGGCCGCCTGCCGGCAGCATCATCTCCGGGTAGTAGATTTCCGTCACGAGCGCCTGGATGCCCAGCTGTTCGGCCGCGATCGCGGGCAAAACGAGCCCGTCCACCAAGCGATGACGCATCATGGCCTCAACGGATCTTTCCACGCCACCGCTCAACAGGCGGACCTCGAGTTGCGGCCACAAGGCTTGCATCTGGGCGCGCGCCCGCTGGTTGAGCACGCCGATCAAGGCGCCCGCGGGCATGTCGTCGGTGATCCGCCCGTCGCGGTTCAGAAAGGCGTCGAAGGGGGTGCCGCGCTCCAGGACGGCCGCGCGCACGATCCCTTCCCGCAGCGGCGAGCGCTGGTCGGCCGCGTACCGCGCCACCAGGCGGAACTCGCCGGCGAGCAGCCGCGCGTCCATGGCGGCGGCGACGCTGGGCGGTTCCGCCAGAAACGGCGTTTCCTCCTCCGCCGCGGGCTCCTCGCATTTCACCGGGAGGTGTCCGCAGGCGAGGCGCGGGCTGGTTTCCTGCAGCCGCTTGACCACAGCCCGCGCCAGGTTGCCGGCCAGGGAGCTCTCGGGCGAGCCTACGGTGAGGGACGCGCGGGTTTTCACGATCAGCCTCCCGGTCGGGTTGGGACCGCCGCGGGCTCGGTCAGCAGGAAATCCCGCACCAGAGCGCCGGCGCGACGCGCCGAGGCCTCGGGCAACGCCGGATGGATGGGCAGGGTCAGCACCTGCGCCCCCGCGCGCTCCGCCTGCGCGAGCGACGTGGCGGCGCGACAGTACTCCGCGAGCGGGTGGCGGTGAATCGGGGGATCGTAGTAGATCCCCGTTTCGACGCCGTGGGCGGCCAGGTGTTTTTGCAGCTCGTCGCGCCTGGACGTGCGCACCCAGTACTGGTGGTGGGTGACGCGCGCGCCCGCCGTCGTCTCGGGATCCGGCAGGCGGTGGTCGGCGGGAATCAGCTCGTTGTAGATGGCCGCGACGCGATCGCGATCCCTTTGCTCGTCCGCGAACCGGGCGAGACGCACGCGGATGACCATGGATTGCAGCTCGTCGATGCGGAAATTCCAGCCGGAGACGAGCCGTCCGCGCACGCGAATGGCCTCGTGGCCCCGCAAGCGCCTGAGCTCGGCCGCGTCGGCGGCGTCGCGGCACATGACCATGCCGGCGTCGCCCATGGCGGGCAGGTTCTTGGTCGGATAGAAGCTCAGGCTGGCCAGGCGCCCGAACGAGCCGCATGGCTTGCCGCGGTAGAACGAACCGAAGGACTGCGCCATGTCCTCGACGACGTCCAGGCCATGGCGTCGCGCCGCGGCGAGGATGGGGTCCATATCGCACGGAGTCCCGAAAATGTGCACCGGGATGATCGCGCGGGTGCGCGACGTAATCGCCGTCTCGATGAGGGACGGATCGATGTTCAGGTCGTGCGGCCGGATGTCCACGAACACCGGCGTCGCGCCGAGCCGGATCACCGCCTCCACCGTGGCCACGAAGGTATAAGGGGTGGTCACGACCTCGGTTCCGGGTCCCACTCCCGTGAGCTCGAGCGCCGCCAGCAGGGCCGATGACCCCGAGTCCACGCCCACGGCGTCCGCCGCCGCGCAGGCCGCGGCCATCTCGCGCTCCAGCGCGTGCACCTCGGGGCCCAGAATGTACTGTCCCGAGCTGAGGATCCGCTCGAAACCGTTCAACAGTTCGTCGCGGCAGGGTCTCATCGGCGTCACGAGGTCGTACCGCCGGATGCGATCGCTCGAGTCTGGGGCCATGTCAACCTTTCGGCGCGGCTAAAAGTCGCGGCGAGCCCAGTCGTACGGGACTTCGTCGCCGTGCGGATCCATGCGGTATTCGTCCGGGTCGTCGTACTTGTAGGTGTGGGTCGGCAGGTTCAGGATCATGGCCGTCTCGGTCCCGATCCCCTTCATGCCGTGCACGACTCCGCAAGGGATCACGAGCAGGATGTTGTGCCGTTCGCCCATGAAGAATTCGTTCACTTCGCCCCTGGTCGCGGCATCCTCGCGGCGGTCGTAGAGGACGACCTTGGCCATCCCGTGCACGCAGACGAAATGGTCGGTCTGGAGCTTGTGCCAGTGCCAGCCCTTCACCGCGCCGGGGTAGACCGCGGTGATGTACGCTTGGCCGAACTGTCGGTAGAAGGGATCGTCAGCGCGCAGCATCTCCATGAGCCAGCCGCGCTCGTCGGGGATCACCTTGAGCGGTTTCACAACCACGCCGTCGATCATGTCTCATTCCTTCCCGTGCGTGCCGGAGCTCAGGCCGGACGCGGCGCCGGCCTGCCGAAGCAATCGTAGGCGAAACCCTGGCTCAACATGCGCTGGCGATCGTAAACGTTGCGACAGTCCAGAAAGGCGCGGTGGGCCATGACGCCGCCCAAGCGCGCCAAATCGAGTTGCCGGTACTCGTTCCATTCGGTCACGAGGATGCACAGGTGGGCGCCCAAGGCGGCCTCGTAGGGCGAGGCGGCCGGCACGGTCTCGGGGAACAGTTCCCGGAACATCGGCAGCGCGACCGGATCCGCGACCCTCACCTTCAGGCCGGCGTCCAGGAGCAGGCGCGTGAGGGGGCGGCTAGCCGCCGCGCGGACGTCGTCGGTGTTCGGCTTGAAGGCGCAGCCCAGCAGGGCCACGGTGTCCCCGCCCGCGGGCAGCAGCGCCGCGGCCTTCGCGAAGGCCGCGCGGGGCAGCAGCTCGTTGCGCGCGATGGCGGCGCGCACGATCGCCATGTCCACGCCCGCTTGTTGGCCGATGTGCACGAGGGCGTGTGTGTCCTTGGGCAGGCAGGATCCGCCGAAGCCGAGCCCCGCGTGCAGGAACTTGGGACCGATCCGCCGGTCGTGCCCCATGGCCTTGGCGATCGCGGACACGTCGCCCCCGACCCGCTCGGCCAGCGCCGCCACCTCGTTGATGAAGGAGATCTTCACGGCCAGGTAGGAGTTCGAGGCGTACTTGATCAACTCGGCGGTTTCGATTCCGCAGGTCAAGATCGGGGTGTCGAGCAGGTAGAGCGGGCGGTAGATCTCCTTGACGAGGCTCGCCGCGTTTTCAGAGTCGGCGCCGATGACGACCCGGTCCGGGCGCATGAAGTCCTCGATGCTCGACCCTTCGCGCAGGAACTCAGGATTGCTGGCCATGTCGAAGGGCACGGGACGCGGCTGCGCCTCGCGGATGATCTGCTCCAGGTGCCGGGCGGTGCCGACCGGCACCGTGCTCTTGGTCACGATCACCTTGGGCCCGGTCATGGCTTGGCCGATCTCGCGTCCGACCTGCAGCACGTAACTGAGGTCGGCCTCGCCCGACTCCGACTGCGGCGTCTGCACGGCGATGAACACGACTTCGGCGGCCGCCAAGCCCTCGGCCAGCGATGTCGTGAACTTCAGGCGGTCCGCGCCGGTGTTCTTGAGCACCAGCGTGTCCAGGCCGGGTTCGTAGAACGGGATGACGCCGCGGCGCAGACCGTCGATGCGCTGCGCGTTGACGTCGACGCACCAGACCTCGTGCCCGAAATCGGCCATGCACGCGCCCGACACGAGGCCGACGTACCCGGTGCCGACCATGCAGATCCTGATCATGCCGTCTCCTTACCGGCGGCGGCGTCCCGCCGGGCTCGCCTTCCCGTGAGGGCTCGCGCCGCGCGGAATTATCCCCGTCGCGTCGTCGACCGTCAATGCCGGGCGTCCGCGATCGGTCCGACGAGGCGCTGGCGCCACCAGGCGAGCAGGTCGGCCAAGGTGGTCCGCAGCGGCAAGCGCGGTTCCCAACCGGTCGCCTTGCGGAACTTGTCGCAGCAGCCACGCAGGACCGGGACGTCGCTGGGGCGCAGCCGCGCCGGGTCGGGGCGCGTGGCGACCTCGACGCCGGCCAAATCGGCCAGCATTCCCAGCAGCTCGCGGATGCTCACGTCCTGACCGGAACAGATATTGTAGACCTCGGCGCTCTTTCCCCGCTCGAGAGCGAGAGCATAGGCGCGGGCCACGTCGCGCACGTCGGTGAAGTCGCGGCGGGCCTCCAGATTGCCGACCGCGATCACGGGTTCGCGCAAGCCCAGGGACACTTCGGCGACCTGACGGGCGAAATCCGAGCTGACGAACGGTTCCCCCCGGCGGGGGCCGGTGTGGTTGAAGCCGCGGGTTCGCACCACGTCCAGCCCGTAGCTGCGGGCGTACTGCCAGGCCAGCAGGTCCTGGGCCACCTTGCTCACGGCGTAGGGGCTGAGGGGTCGCAGCGGGGTGTCCTCGGTGATGGGCAGTTCGTGGGGCTGCACGAGCCCGTACTCCTCGCTGCTGCCGGCGATCTGGATCCGGCACGTCAGACGAGCGGCGCGCACCGCCTCCAAGAGGTTGAGCTGCCCGCGGATGTTGGTCGTCAGCGTGGCGTCCGGCGCCTGCCAACTCGCCGGCACGAAGGATTGGGCGGCGAGGTGGAAGATCCACGCCGGGCGCACCGCCGCGATCGTGTCGGCCATGGCGCGCGCGTCCGTGATGTCGCCCTCGATCAGGCGCAGTCGGCCGGCCAGATGCGCGACGTTGTCGTCACGGCTGCGCCAGCGGCGCAGGCCCCACACCTCGTGTCCGGCCTCGATCAGATGGTCCGCTAGGTGGGAACCCGCGAATCCCGTCACGCCGGTGATCAGCACTTTCATCGATCGTCTCCAGGTCGGACCCGCGTCACGCGTTCATCAGCCGCAGCCATTCCTTGTACAGGCAGCGGTCCATGACCACCCGCAGGCCTGCCGCGCGCGCCCGCGCGGCGGCGGCGGGATGCACGACGTCCTCCTGCAGCCAGAGCGCTTTCGCGCCGCAGGCGATCGCCTCCTCGACGATGGCGGGCACCGCGTCGCTGCGGCGGAAGACATCGACCAGGTCGAGCCGGCCCGGCACCGCGGCCAGCGTGGCGTAGACGGGGCGTCCCAGCACCTCGTTCAAGAGGGGATTCACGCCCACGACGTCCACGCCCAGACCGATCAGGAATTTCGCGATGCCATGGCTGGCGCGGTCCTCGCGGTCGGATATGCCCACGACCGCCACGCGGCGCAGGCCCGCGAGCAGGGCGCGGATCTCGTCGTCGGCCGGATTGTCGAAGCCAGGGTCGGGGGCGGTCCCGCTCATCATCACCCTCCAGGCAGCGCGGCCCGGGCCGGCAAGGTTCGCTGGGGCGGAATCAGGCGCCGCCCGGGCTGCAGGCGAGGTTTCGGGGAGCTTGATCGCATCGGCGCGCGGGCAAAGACCGTGCTCCGGCGCGGCCGGGGCGCGCCCGCCGAATCTACCCGGTCGGACCGGGAATGTCCAGATGGCGCCCGCGTCGCGCGCCGGCTTTTCGCTGTTCCGCGTCCGGCCGCCCCGCTATCCTCCGCCGATGAACCGGGGCCGCGCGCCCCGCGGGCGCGACGCGCCGGAGGTTGCCCGCGATGAATCCTGCCGCGATGGCCGTCCTGCTGCTGCTCTCTCTGGCTTTTTTCGCCAACACGATCGCCGGCCGCTGGTGGCTCCTGCGCGCGGCGCAGCCCGAGCGGCGGGTCGACCGGCCGTGGCGGCGCCTGCGCGGACTGCTGGTGCTCGGCTTCGGCCAGCAGCGGCTGCTCTGGGAGCGAGGCGCCGGCCTGATGCACGCCGGCATCTTCGCCGGCTTCCTGGTGGTCAGCGTGCGGACGGTCACGCTCATCGGACGTGGGTTCGACCCCGAGTTCCAGCTGCCGCTGCTGGGCGCGGGCGCGGGCCTCGTGTACGCCACCGTCAAGGATCTGGGCGCGGTCATCGTGCTCGCGGCGGTGGCCTACGGCCTGTGGCGACGCCTGGTGACGCGCCCGGCGCGCCTGTCGCTGTCCGCCGAGGGGGTGTTGATCCTGCTGTGGATCGCCGCCCTGATGGCGACGGACCTGCTGGGCGACGCCGCCCTGTTCAGCCTGCGCCCGGACCATCCCGAGGCGGCCTGGGCCGCGGTCTCGCGCGGCCTGTCGGCGCTCTACGCCGGAAGCACCCGGGATGTCGCCGACGCCTGGTGGCGGGCGATGTTCTGGAGCCACTGCGCGCTCGTGCTCGCGTTCCTCAACTACCTTCCCCACGGCAAGCACTTCCACGTGCTCACCTCGCTGCCGGCGGTCTATCTGAGGCGGCTGACGCCGCCGGCGGCGGCGGATCCCCTGGAGTTCGAGGGACGCGAGACCTTCGGCGTCGGACGGATCGAGGAGTTCTCCTGGCGGCGGATCCTCGACATGTACACCTGCACCGAATGCGGCCGCTGCAACGTCAACTGCCCCACCGCGGTCACGGGCAAGCCGCTCGCCCCGAAGTCCCTCATCTGCGCCGAGCGCGATCACCTGTACGCCCTCGCCCCGGCGCTCGAGGGCGTGGGCAAGCTCAGAGCGCAGGGCCGCGCCGCCGCGGCCGCGGCGGCGGCGGACGCGCTCTCCCGCCCGCGCCTGACGGGCGACGTGAACAGCGAGGACGCGATCTGGGCCTGCACCACCTGTGGCTGGTGCCAGTCGGCCTGTCCCGTCGTGATCGAGCACGTCGCGCACGTCGTGGATCAGCGCCGGTACCTGACCATGACGGAAGCGCGCGTCCCGCCCGAAATGCACAATGCGCTGCGGGGCCTCGAGAACAACAGCAACCCGTGGAACGCAAGCGCCGGCGGGCGCGCCGACTGGATCGGGGACCGGCCGGTGCCGCGCATGAGCGATAAGGGGAAAGCGCGCTATTTGTTTTTCGTGGGTTGCGCGGGAGCCTTCGACGCGCGCAACCAGGACGTGGTGCGCGCGACCTGCGGCCTGTTCGACCGCGCGGGCCTGGACTATGCGGTGCTGGGCCTCGAAGAGGGGTGCTGCGGCGACCCGTCGCGCCGGCTCGGCCATGAATATCTCTTCGCGGCGCAGGCGCGGCAGAACGTGGAGACCTTTCGCCGCTACGGCGTCGAGAAGATCGTGACCGCGTGCCCGCACTGCTACAACACGCTTCGCAACGAATACCCGCAGTTCGGCCTCGAGGGAGTCGAGGTGCTGCATCATTCCGAATTGCTGGCGCGGCTCTTGGCGGACGGACGGCTGCGCCTCGGGCCGGGGGCGAGCGCGACCGTCGCCTACCACGACTCCTGCTATCTGGGGCGGCACAACGGGGTGTACGACGCGCCGCGCGACGCGCTGCGGGCCGTGCCGGGTCTCGCGTTGGCGGAGCCGCCCCGGAGTCGCCGCGAGGGGTTCTGCTGCGGCGCCGGCGGCGGCCGCATGTTCCTGGAGGAGCGCCTGGGGACGCGCATCAACCACGCCCGCATCGCCGAGGTCGCCGCCACTGGGGCGGCGGCGGTTTGCACGGCCTGCCCGTTCTGCTTAACCATGTTGGGAGACGCCATCAAGGAGACGGACCGCGCCGGGAGTCTGACCGCGTTCGATCTCGCGGAGATCATCGCGCGCCATCTGCAGGACGCGTGAATGGGCAAAGGGGCGTGCAGTCCGACGTCTATGATAGCCGGGAAAGGTTGTGCAGTCGCGTGGGATCCTTCGCCGTCATGGATTGCGCACTCGTCACTTTGGCGACCGGCCGGCGGGCGCTGAACCTGAGGGAACTTGCGGAGCATTTGCGCGTCGTAGATCTGGACAGCATCTATTACCACTTCTGGGGCACTCTCCTGCGCCCAGGCTTCGACCATCCCGAATTCAACAACGACTTCGCCGCCTGGGCGCGCCACGCTCTGCACGACTACGTGCTAGCGGAACGCTTGGCCGTCGTGGATCCAGCCGAGTACGAGGACCTTGAGGATCTGCGGCGCGATCTGCTGGACATCATCGAGGAGCGCCTTGACGAGCGGGAATTCGTGCCTTGGGCCAGATCTGGCCAGCAGTTCAATTTTCTGACCGCCGTGCTCGTCGTATTCGACACGCACGTGCGCCTCGACGATCCAGCAGCGCTGCCGTCAGCGGTGGCTGAAATGTCGCTGGGCAGCATTTTCTACCATTTCATTGATGCGCGCCGGCGCGATCCGAAAGGCCTCGACGATTTCCGCGCTTGGCTGTGCGGTGCGGATGGTCGCTACCGGGATCTGTGCAGCGCATTGGCGGCCCTCGATCCCTATTTCTCGACACTGAGCCAGACCCGTCGCCGCTTGGCTGCGCTGCTGGCTGATCATTTGGGGAAGGCAGGGCTGTGAGCTTGAGCATCGAGGACTATGCGCGCGTAGCTCGCCCGGAGGCGGTGGAACGCCTGAGGCAGTTGGCACGACCTCTGACGGGCGCGCGTGTAGTGCACGTAAATTCCACGCGCGAGGGGGGAGGCGTCGCGGAGATCTTGGCCAAGCTCGTGCCCTTCATGAATGAGTTGGGCATGCACGCGAGTTGGGAAGTCCTCGTCGGCGAGAGAGCGTTCTATGATTGCACCAAGCGGTTTCACAACGGCCTGCAAGGGCATGTCGTCGAACTGCCCCCCGCCCTTTTGCGGGCATATGAACAGACTAACCGCGATAACCTTGATCGGCTGGACACAACTCTGCGCGAAGCGGACTTCGTGTTCATCCACGATCCCCAGCCGGCGCCGTTGCTGCGGCTCTGCGGGGAGCGCCGCGGCCGCTGGTTCTGGCGTTGCCACATCGACGTGAGCCGGCCCCACCGGCCCGTATGGAAATATCTGCGGCCGCACGTCGCGGACTACGACGCCAGCATCTTTTCGTTGGCGGATTTCGCCCAACCGCTGCCGCACCCTCAGTTTATTGTCCCTCCGAGCATCGATCCGCTCACCGACAAGAATCGTGAACTCCAGGATGAGGAGATCCGTGCTGTGCGTGCCCGCTTCGGGATCGATCCTGACCGTCCCCTGGTCGCGCAGATCTCGCGCTTTGACCGCTTCAAGGATCCGGTGGGCGTAATCCGCGCCTGGCGCCTCGCGCGCCGCTTCCTGCCGGATGTGCAGCTCGTGCTGGCCGGGGGCGGGGCCAGCGACGACCCGGAAGGCGCGCAAGTGTTGGCGGATGTGCAAGAGGCGGCCGCCGCGGAGGCTGACTGCCATGTCCTGCTGCTGCCTGCCGATGCTCACCGCACGATCAATGCGCTGCAGCGCACGGCTGCGGTCGTGCTTCAGAAATCGTTGCGAGAGGGGTTCGGCCTGACGGTCGCGGAGGCAATGTGGAAAGGTCGGCCCGTGATCGGGGGCAACACCGGCGGCATCCGGCTGCAGATCGTCAACCACCACACCGGCTTTCTGGTCGACACGCCCGAGGGGGCCGCGCTGCGCCTGCGCTATCTGATGGACCGAGAGGACCTGCGCCACGAAATGGGCGAGAAGGCGAGGCGGTTCGTGCGCGACCATTTCCTCATCACGCGCCATCTGGCCGAGTATCTGGCGATGATGGTAGCCCTGCGGCGCGGCATGAGCAGCCGCGTCTCTCTAAGCTGAGCACGCGATGGACCGGCTGGACGAATTTTTCGAGCGGCTCCGGAGCGCGTCTTCGCGTATGTTGCTGCTTGACTACGATGGCACTCTGGCGCCTTTCGTTGCCGCCCGCAGCCGAGCCGTGCCATATGCGGGGGTGCCGGGCGTCCTCGCGCGCATCATGGAGGCGGAACGAACTCGGCTCGTGATCGTGAGCGGGCGCGCGGCCAGCGAGGTGGCGGATTTGCTCGGCCTCGATCCGGCGCCGGAAATTCTCGGCTGCCACGGTTGGGAGCGCCGCGGCCCGGACGGCGCGACACGTCTGGCTCCGCTGCCAGAGTCGGCGCGAACGGCCCTGGAATCCGCAGGACGAACTTTGATCGCCGCCGGGATGAGCGAACATTGCGAAATCAAGCCGGCCGGGATCGCCGTGCACTGGCGTGGCCTCGCGCCCCGCGAGACTGCAAGAGTCGAGGCGGTGGCCCGCGCGACACTGATGCCGCTCGCCGCGACGGCGGGGGTACGTCTGGATCCTTTCGACGGCGGTCTGGAATTGCGCCCGAGCGGTCGCGATAAGGGGACGGTCGTCCGCGAGCTGCTCCGGGAGATGGGTTCTGGCGCCGTCGTGGCCTATCTCGGTGATGACCGTACGGATGAGGACGCCTTCCACGCGCTGGGCGGCCACGGTCTGGCGGTGCTCGTGGCCAGAGCGCCACGATCCACGGCGGCGGGCACGCTCCTGCGGTCGGCGGACGAGGTGCTGGCGTTCCTGGGCCGTTGGGAGAGGGCAGTGGCAAGCGTGTGGGGGCAATCATGAGGCAGCCCGCGGGCCCCGAGCGCCGGCTTATTTTGCTCTCGAACCGCCTGCCGTTCGTGGTCCAACGAGACGCGCAGGGTGGCACCACCGTGGAGCCGGGCGCCGGTGGTTTGGTCACGGCACTCGCTCCGGTGCTGCGCGATAGAGGTGGGACCTGGATCGGCTGGTCGGGAGCGCTCGACGAAGAAAACCTCGACCTGCCCCGGATGCTGAGAGGCGCGGCGCGCGCGAGCGGATACTCGCTCGAGCCGATCCAATTGACTGCGCGCGAGCGAACATTTTTCTATCACGGCTTCGCCAATGAAATCGTCTGGCCCCTCTTCCATGATCTTCAGAGTCGCTGCCGCTTCGAATCCGGATACTGGGAGAGCTATCGCGACGTGACTCGCAAGTACGCCGCGGCTGCGGCGGGCCTGACGCGGCACGGGGATCTGATCTGGGTGCACGACTACCACTTGATGAGCGTCGGACGCGAACTGCGCGAGATGGGCGTGCACAACCGGCTCGGCTTCTTCCTGCACATCCCATTCCCGCCGCTTGACATCTTCTTGAAGCTTCCGTGGCGGTTCCCGATCCTGCGCGATCTGCTGACATACGATTTGATCGGGTTCCAAACACTGCGCGACCGGCGCAATTTCGTGCAGTGCGTGCGCCGCTTAGGGGAAGGGGCAGTGGTCAGGGGCAAAGGACAGGTGACGAGGCTGCGGGGCGCGGGGTGCGAGACTAGGCTCGGCGTCTTCCCGATCGGCATCGACTTTCGCGAGTTCGCGCATCGTGCCAGCGCTCCCGAAGTGACGGCGGCCGCCGCGAGCGTAGCAGCCCATCATCATGGCGGTTGTCTGCTCTTGGGCGTTGACCGGCTCGACTACACCAAGGGAATCCCGGAGAAACTGCTGGCCTTCAGAGAAGCGCTGCGTCGGAATCCCGACATGCTGGGTCGCGTCACGCTCGTGCAGGTAGTTGTACCTAGCCGCGGCGAGATCCCGCAGTACTCCGACCTTCTGGGTGAGATCGAACAGTTGGTCGGACGCATCAACGGCGAGTTCACGCGCGCCGGCTGGTTGCCTGTGCACTACATGTACCGCAGTCTCCTACAACCCGAGTTGCTTTCCTATTACCGGGCCGCAGACGTGCTGCTGACCACGCCCTGCAAGGACGGAATGAACCTCGTGGCCAAGGAGTACTGCGCTTGCCAACTCCAGGAGCGCGGGGTTCTGATTTTGAGCGAGTTCGCCGGCGCCGCTGCCCAGCTTCAGCGCGGCGCGCTGTTGGTGAATCCATACGACACTGAGGGCATGGCCGAGGCGATCCGTATCGCGTGCGCGATGCCCGAGGCGGAGCGTCGGAAGCGCATGCACCGGATGCGGCTTGTCATCCGGCGGCAGGACGTGTTCTGGTGGGTCAACGGCTTTCTGGAAGCTTGGAGCGGGGGTCGCTTGGACAATTTCCCTGTCCAGGACGATTACATGCCCGAGGCGCCGGCCTAGCCGTGGCTGAAACCTTTCTCGGAGGCGGAACATGACCCGCCAACCCAGCGTGCGCTCGACGCCCCGCCTGGATCGCCTGTGGCGGGCGGGCCAGGCGTTTCTCGGCGTCGAGTTGCCGATCATGTGCGGCGCCATGACCTGGATCAGCGAGCCGGGGCTCGTCTCGCTCATGAGCGAGCTGGGCGCCTTCGGCGTGCTGGCGGCCGGCAACATGCCGCCGGCGCAGCTGGCCGCCCAGATCGACGAGACGCGGCGCCTGACGGCTCGACCGTTTGGCGCGAACATCATCGTGATCGCGCCGAACTATCAGGCGCACCTCGACGTCGTCTGTGAGAAACGGCTCGGACACATGTTCTTCGCCGGTTCGATTCCGCGGCAGAGCGAGGTGCGGCGGGCGAAGGAATCCGGCGCCAAAGTGGTCTGCTTCGCCAGCACCGACTCCATCGCCCGGCGCATGATCGATTATGGCGCCGACGCGCTGGTGCTGGAAGGGAGCGAAGCTGGGGGCCACATCGGGCACGTCTCCACGACGGTCCTGCTGCAGGAGATCCTGTTTCGCTTCGACGACGTGCCGATCTTCATTGCCGGGGGCATCGCCGACGGACGCATGATCGGGCACCTCTGCCTGATGGGGGCCGCGGGCGCCCAACTCGGCACGCGTTTCGTCGTGGCCGAGGAGTGCAGCGCCCACGCCAGGTTCAAGGACGCGTTCATGAAGGCCCGTTCGCGCGAGGCGATCGCCACGCCGCAGTACAGCAGCAAATTGCCGGTCGTGGCGGTTCGCGCTTTGCACAACCGCGCCATGGAGGATTTCGGCCGGCTCCAGCTCGAATTGCTGGAAAAGATTCAACACGGCCGGATCACGCGCCCCGCGGCGCAGTATGAAGTCGAGCACTTCTGGGTCGGCAGCCTGCGGCGGGCCGCCGTCGACGGCGAGATCGAGACCGGCTCGCTCATGGCGGGCCAGAGCGTCGGCTTGGTCGGCCGGATCCAGCCGCTGCGCGAAATCCTGCAGCAGCTCGTGGACGAGGCGGATCTGGCGGTGACGGCCGCCGAGCGGCGACTGCAGGGAAAGCGCGTGCCCAACGCGCCCGCGGCGGTCCAGGATCGGGACTGAGCGCCGCCGAGCTCGGCGGTTAATTTTCGGCGAAAGAGAGGACGAGGCATGTTCTGTCCCCAATGCGGCGGCGAATATCAAGCGGGTTCGCGCGAGTGCGCCGATTGCCAGGTCCCTCTGGTGGATCAGCGCCCACCCGCGCGGGCGGAACGCCTGATCGACGGCGAGGAGATCCTGTCCACCTACAACGTGGGCGACATCGCGTTCGTGCGCAGCCTGCTGGAGGCCAGCGGCATCCCCTTCCTGTTCCACGGCGAGAACTTCGCGGTCGTCGACCCGCTCATCCAGCCGGCCCGGCTGCTGGTCCCCCCGGAGTACGCCGAGCGCGCGCGCGAGCTGCTGCGCGACGTGGACATCCACTTCATGGGCATCAACATCGGCAACGGCGCGCCGGCGGAGGATGAAGATGAGGACGAAGATGAAGGGGAGGAGGGCGGCGGCGGGGCCTGAGCCCCGTCGCGCGCCCCCCGCGGCTTCGATCCGGCTGCCGGCGCGGCGGGATTAGTAGCGGAACGTTCCGAAGATCTCGAGGCCCTCGAACGCCGGTTCCAGCTTGCAGATCCCGCCCGTGCAGATCTGTCCCGCCTGCCGCTGGCCCAGCCAGACCGTGAAGTTGCCCCCGCCCTTGGTCGCGTACGAGGCGGTGACGGCCGGGAAGGGCCCTTCCTTTTCGCCGGCTTCGGTCTGCTGCTCGGGCAGGACCTTGTTGTTGACTTCCAGGACGCCGGCGAAGGTCCAGTGCGGCGCCAGGGCCAGCTCGAGCGTGAAGAACTCCGTGTCGAAAGCGCCCGGGTCCAGGACGCCGCCCAGCTGGGACAGGTACACCGGCTCCAGGATCGTGTGCTGGTGCTCGGCCTGCAGCAGCAACGAGCGGGTCTCGTCAAGGTCGAGGGTCAGCTCGCCGATCACGAAGTGGTTCGTCCCCTTGCCCTCGTAGGTCACGTCCTGGAACCCGTAGGCGCCGCGGGCCCGGTAGCGGCCCAGCACCGCCTTCTCCACGTGCCCGTAGGCTTCCTCGAAGACGTAGGTCCCGTCCTGCCGGTCCGTCCGGTTCGCGCACGCCAGCAGGCTCCAGCCGCGAGGGCCGGACCAGGTGAGCTCCGCTTGGCCGCCGGTCTCGTCGTCGGGGTTCAGGTTGTGCGCGTTGCGGCTGAGCAGGGTGTAGAGGTGCTCGCGCGTCAGGGAGGGCGGGTTGTTCAACGTGACCTTGCCGTCGGCACCGCGCACGATGGCGAAGCGGTCGTAGTCCTTGGCCTCCAGCGACAGGGCCAGCGGACCCAGGCAGACACTCGTTGAGGCATACCAGGCCCGGCCGGGCTGCTTGGCGTCGTCCGCCGCCGACTCGAAGTCGTACCCGGTCTTCCAGCCGCACTCGAGGTAGGAGGCGCCGAAGGGGTAGCGGCCCTCGAGCCGGGCGGCGCCCGCCAGCTCGCGGTTGGTGCCGCCGGGGCTGGCCGGCGCCAGGTGGGTCAGGCCCGAGCCTCCGAGCCGCCAGCCGCGGCCCAGGTCGACATTCAAGTCCAGTCCCCGGATGTCGATTTCCCGGGCGCTGGGCGTGCCGGTGAAGCAGCTCGCCGCCCAGCGGCCGCGGCGCGCGCCGACGAGCACGCCGTCCAGGGCGGTGTCGACCCTGATGCCGCGGTTCTCGTAGGCGGCGAAGAGCAGGCCGCGCCCGAACATGCCGTAGAAATGGCCGGCCCGCACGGCGAAGTCGCCGCTGGTGAACTCGAAGAAGCGGTGCCTGATCTCGTTGCGGCGGCCGCCCTCTTCGCTCGGTTGCTGGGAGTTGAGCAGGATGCCGGTGCGCAAGCCGTCGAGGTAGTAGCTGACGTCGAGCCAGTTCTCGACGATCTCCCGCTGGCTTTCCGTGCTGTAGCTGTACTCGAACTGGTCGGTCAACGACACGACGCCCTCGCCCAGGACCGAGGTCCCGCCCTCGTCGTCGCGGGTCGCGGGCTGCGCGGCCGGACCCTCGGCGAACAGCTGCGCGACCTCCTTCTCCAGATGCAGCTCGTCGCCCTCCTTGTAGCCCAGGTGACGGTAGACCTCGTTGCCGTCGCGATCGTAGAGGACGAGGAAGGGGACGCTTCCCCCGACCTGCATCTGGCGGGCCAGGTCGCCGGCCGTGTCCAGCGGCACCTGCAGGGCGTATCCTTGGCCGTGCAGATAGGGCGCCACCTTGGCCACGCTGCGCTGGCTGTCGATGTTCACGGCCAGGACCGTCAGCCGCCCCTCGTGGGCACGGGCGAGCCGATCCAGATGGGGAAGCTCCTTGAGGCAGGGCTTGCACCACAGCGCCCAGAAGGCGACCAGCACCGGCCCCTTGGCCAAGGTCTCGTGAAAATCGACCGCCGCGCCGTCGGCGCAGGTCAGTTGCCAGTTGGGAACCTGGACCGTCGCGGCCCGGACCGGGCCGGAAGGTGCGAAGCCCAGGGCGCAGCCGACGGCGAGGGCGAGGGCGGACGAGATCATCCTTGGTCTCACGGCGACTCCTCTGGCGCTGGGCGCGCGGGCTCGGCGCGACTTTAGCCCGCCGAGCGAACCGGGCCCGCTCCGCTCCGGCAGGACCGGAGGCGGAGCGGGCCCGCGACGTGGCCCGGACCCTATTTGGTCAGGGTCAGCTTGAAGCACTCCTTCTGGGTGTCGACCTGGACCTCGGCCAGGTAGACGCCGCTGGTGGCCGCCGCGCCGCGATCGGTGCGGCCGTCCCACACGATCTCCCGGGCGCCGGGCTCGGCCGTGCCGGAGAACAGCGTGCGGACGAGGCGACCGCGCGCGTCGAACACCTTCACCTGCAGATTGGCCGGCTCGCGCCCGCCGATCTCGAACTTGATGGCGGTCGTGGGATTGAAGGGGTTGGGCACCGCCTGCGGCATGGAGACCAGGTAAGGCTTGCTCGGCTGGTCGTCGAGCACCGGCACCGCCCCGCCGCCGAACCAGTTCAGGACCTCGCCCAGGACCAGATCCCGGTCGGCCTGGGTGGAGATGGCCTCCCAGCTGAAGGCGAGGTAGACCGTCTTGGAGGCACCGCTCTCCAGGTGCGTGGCGCCGCAGGGCAGCGGGTTCTCCACGTAGTAGAAGCAGCCGACGCCGCCGTTGACGGGGGCGATCTTGCTGGCGTAGCTCTGGTTGTTCGCGCCGTCGCCGCCGGTGATGCCGACGGTCAGGCCGTCGGTGATGGGATCGCCGGCCACGCCGTTGACGCTGCTGACGCTGGTGTCGTAGCGCAGGTAATCGGCGCCGAGGTAGGTCTGGAACCAGGCCTCGCCCGCCGTTCCGCCGTACGTGTAGACCGAGTAGCCGATGAGCTGGCCGTTGATGAAGAGGTTGCCGCCGCCGTCGAGGAAGGTGGCCAGGGCGGCGCGGTCCACGTCGCTGACGATGCCGGAGCCGTAGACGTTGCTCGTGTACCAGATCACGGTGTCGAAGGCCAACAGCTGGCTGCCGGTCAAGCGGCCCCAGGCCAGCAGGTCCCAGTAGGTGTAGGCCTTGCCGAGGTTGTCGAGCGAGGTGAAGTAGAAGTTCTCGTAGGTCTTGCCGGCGTCCACGTCCACCAGCAGGATCGAGCCGGTGGGGGTGATGGCGCGGAAGGTGAGCGCGCTGGCCGACACGCAGGGGTTGCCGCGGCCGGTCGCGGACATGGTGGCCGTGCCCTCGCCGAGGGTCGTCGGCGTGATGTCGATGGTGACGGTCTGGCTCTGGCCCGGGTTGAGCGTCACCATGAAGTCCCGGATGAACTCGGGATAGCAGCTGGTGCCGACGCAGACCGAGGCGATCCAGCCCAGCGGCAGGCCCGCGGTGTCCAGGTGCAGGTCGTACGTGTCGGCGTAGGTGCCGGTGTTGGTCAGGGTCGAGGTCAGCGAGACGATGTGCCCGACCTCGACCAGGGCGGCGGGCTGGCTGGTGGCGTAGCTCAGGCGATAGTCGGTCCAGTAGGTGGGATCGGTCGCCCAGCTGCGGCCGGTCTGGAGGATCTCCTTGGAGTTGGCGTCCTGGACCCAGACCACGGCGTAGATGTCCTGCCAGATGGGATTGATGGCGGAAGAGAAATCGAGGACCTTCGTCTGGCCGTTGGCGATGGTCAGCGGCGTGCCGGTGAAGTCCGGCAGCATCTTGCGCATCGTGCAGTAGAAGTCGGTCTGGCCGTTGGAGCCGGGCGCGACGTCGTAGTGCGTGTGCCCCTCGACCAGGGCCACGCGCACGATCAGCCCGCTGGCGGGCACTTCGGCCACGGCCGTGATGGTGGCCTGGACATTGAACTGGCAGTTCTCGTCGATGGAGTGGGTGACGTCGATCGTCAGGGGGGACGGCACGGCCAGGCGGTCGTTCATGGCCTCGACCAGGTCCTGCGAGGTGCTGCTGCCGTCGACCCGCAGATCGGGCACGGCGTTGACCGCGTAGTAGTTGGTCGCCGCGGTGTTGTCGGCGATGTTGGCCACGTAGAAGGGGTCGGCCGAGCTGGGCCACCAGACGTGGTACTGCACGTTGATGGCCTGGATCGGCTCCGTCGTGCCGTAGAGGGCGACCAGATCCGCCAGATCGGCGTTGGAGTCCGGGCAGTACGGGCAGCTGGTGTTCGTGAACGATTCGAACATCACGACGCGGTCGGCGCCCAGCCCGAGCGCGGGCAGCAGCAGAGCGGCGACCAGACAGGCCGGGGCGAGTGTTCGCAATGGTCTCATGGTGTTGATCCTCCGAGGCTGATGGGAGACGTTGGGAGCACACGGTCCGTTGCGAGGGTTGAGAGGGATTTCGCGGGCGCAGGCAGGTCGGAGCCCGCCTGCAGGATGGCGTGCGAGGCGTCGTTGCGCTGCAGGAACGCGATCACGTACAGGTCCGCCACGGGCCAGTTCAGGTCCACCTCGGGCCGGGCGAGCGCGACCGTCTCGACCAGCGGCGTGCCGGCCGTCAGCACCGGCCCGGAGGCCAGGACCGTCGTGAAGTCCCGCATGATGTCGTGGAACACGGTCTCTCCGGTGCTGCCCGGCGCCGTCTCGTACTCGATGGGGTTGCGCACGAGCGCGGCGTTGAGCGAGTACTCGCTCAGATCCAGGTCGATCTCCGGCGCGAGGGTGATGGTCGCGTCGACGACCAGGCCGGCGCAGCTGGACTCGACCCGGATCGCCAGGCCGGGCTGCTGGGCGAAGAGGGGATCGATCACCGCCCGCAGCTTTTCCTCCGTGTCGAAATCGGCCGGGAAGACCTGCGCGCCGTCGGCGATCAGCAGGGGGATGCCCCAGCCGGCGGCCTCGAAGTACGAGAGGTAATAATTGAGACGCGCGACGTTGTCGGCCACGTTGGCCAGGTAGTGGGGGTCCTGCGCGGCGGGCCAGTTGGTGGCATACTTGATCAGCAGCAGCCGGTCGCTGCCGTAGCCCTCCTTGGCCATCAGGTCGTGGAGCAGGGCGTTCAGCAGCCGGCAGCCCGGTTCGCAGTTGACGTTGGAGAACCCCTCGAGCAGGACGAGCTTGGTCGCCGGCAGGGCGATCGGCGCCAGCGCGAAGTCGGCGTGGGCGGTCGCGTCCGCGGCGATGGTCACCAGCAGAGACTCAGGGGTCGCGGCGTAGCCCGCCAGGGCGACGCGCACCTCGTGCTCGCCCCAGGCCAGGCCGGTCAGGGTGGCCGGCGTGAGCTGGCCCGTGTCGGCGCCGTCCAGCACGACGCGCGCGCCGGCGGGCGTGGAGGTGACCGCCAGGCTGCCCGGGATCGGGGTCAGGGCGAAGCTGGCCAGCGTCGTGTCCGCCACCGCCACGCTGACGACGAGCGACTCGGGCTGCGCCGCGTAGCCGGGCAGCGCGACCTTGATCGTGTGGTCGCCCGGCTGCAACAGGTTCAGCGTCGCGGGCGTGCACAGGCCGATGTCGCTGCCCCGCCAGGAAATCGCGGCGCCGGGCGGATCGGACTGCACCGTGATGGACCCGGTCGTCAACTGGAAGGTGGGATCCTCGAGGCCGCAGGATGCCAGAAAGGCAAAAGCCAGGGCCCCCAGGCCGCAGGCCCGTACATGAGCTAACCGCAAACCAGGCACTATTTTCCCTTGCCGGCGAGGCGACCCGTTCCCCAGGAAAGCGTGGCAAGGGGAAATGATACCACAAAGCCACTTGACCCTTCAACACCTGCCTGCGCCCCGCCGGGCGGCGCCGGGCGGCCTCGCCCGGATCCGCTAGCTCTTCAATTTCTCCACTTCCCGCTGGAGCAACGGCAAAATCGCGAACAGGTCGCCCGTGATGCCGTAATCCGCCACCTTGAAGATGGGGGCGTTGGGGTCCTTGTTGATCGCCACGATGCATTTGCTCGAGGACATGCCGGCCAGGTGCTGGATGGCGCCGCTGATGCCGCAGGCGATGTAGAGGTTCGGGCTGACCGTCTTGCCGGTCTGGCCGACCTGGTGGGAGTGGGGAACCCAACCGGCGTCCACGACGGCGCGGCTGGCGCCCGCCGCGGCGCCCAGGACGGCCGCCAGCTCCTCGATCAGGTGGTAGTGCTCGGGGCCCTTGATGCCGCGGCCGCCCGAGACGATCGTCTCGGCCTCCGTCAGCTCGACCTTCCGGCCGGCGGCGGCCTGGACTTCGGTCACGCGCGCCAGGGGCGTCAGGCTGGCGACGCCCGGGTCGAAGCTCTCCGCCGCCGCGGCGCCGCCGCGGCCCTCGCTCAGCGCGAAGGCGTTGGGACGCACCCCCACGACGGCCGGGCTCGTGCGCGGCACGACGTCCACGTAGCACTTCCCCGCGAAGATCGGGCGGCGGACCTCCCAGGCGTTCCCATCCCATTTCACGGCGATGCTGTCGCTGACGCAGGCCGCGCCCAGCTTCTGCGCCAGCTTGGGGGCGAGGTCCTTGCCCAGCGCCGTCGCGCCGACCATCAGCAGATCGGGCCGCTTGGCGCGCGCGAAGGCGGCCACGGCGGTGGCCCAGGCCGCGCTGTCGTAGAGCTTGAACAGCTCGTGCTCGGCCGTGAAGAGCCGGTGCGCGCCGTGGGCGCCGGCCTGATGGGCCGCATCGCACGGCGCGGCGTGCAGACAGACCCCCCACACTTCGCCGCCGGCCTGGTCGACGAGGCGGCGCGCCTCGCTGATCATCTGCCAGGCCACCTTCTTGACCTGGCCGTCGCGCTGCTCGATGAAGACGGCTATGTTCGGCATGCGGATCTCCTCCCCGCGGCGGCTAGATGACCTTGGCTTCCTCGCGCAACAGACGGGCCAGCTCGGCGGCCGCGGCGGCGGGGTCGTCGCCCGCGATCACCTTGCAGGCCGCGCGCGACGGCGGCGGGGCGTAGCGCTTCACGTCGTACGTGCGCGCGGGCGGCTCGACGCCCAGCTCGGCGCACGTGACCACCCGCATCGGCTTGGCCGAGGCCTTCATGATGTTGGGCAGGCTCGGCAGGCGCGGCTCGTTCAGCCCCTTCTGACAGGTGATCAGGGCCGGCAGCTTCGCCTGCACGATCTCCACGCCGCCCTCGATCTCGCGCTGGGCGGTGAGCGCGCCGTCGGCCAGGTCCAGCTTCGTCACGACCGCGACGTGCGCGATGCCGAGGATCTCGGCCACCCGCACGCCCACCTGCGCGGCGTCGTCGTCGATGGCTTGCTTGCCGGCCAGGATCAGGTCGCACGCTTCCTGCCGCAGCGCCGCGGCCAGGACGACGGCGATGCCCGCCTCGTCGGCGTCGGCCAGCGCCGGGTCGGCCACCACGATCGCGCGGTCGCAGCCGACGGCGAGACAGTCCTTCTTGAGCGTCTCGCGGACACGGTCGGCCGCGCCGATCGTGATCGCGACGATCTCGGTCCCGGGCGCGCGCTCCTTGATGCGCACCGCCTCCTCGACGGCGTAGGCGTCGTAGGGGTTGAGCACGCGGGTGAACTTCGAGTCGTCCAGCTTCTGCGCCGGTCCCGAGAGCTGGATGCGGGTCTCGGAATCCGGCACCTGCTTGACCAGAACGGCGATCTTCATCGCTCCTCCCCGGGAACGGCGGTGTCGGGATGGCGCGGGGTCGCCCCGCGCGGTGCGGGCCGGCTGGCAGGAAGGGCCGGCGTGCCGGCGCGGGAGTATAGTCGGCCCGGTCGGAGGCGTCAATCGCCGCCCGGGCGCGGGGCGCGCCTTGAGCCCGCGGCCGGGCGCGCCTATAATGCGCCGCGTGAACGCGAGCGTGAAAGCGGAGCTCCTGGCGCGGATCGAGGCGGCCGGCGTCGTCGGCGCCGGCGGCTCGGGGTATCCCACGCACCTGAAGCTGCGCGTCGCCTGCGACACGGTGATCGCCAACGGCGCCGAGTGCGAGCCGCTGCTCGAGAAGGATCTGCACGTGATGCTGCGGCGCACGGAGGACGTGCTCGACGGTCTGGCGCGCGCGGCGGAGCTGGTGGGGGCGAGGCGGCGCGTCGTCGCGGTCAAGCGCAAGCGGGTCGAGTTGGTCGCGGCGCTGCGCCGGGCGGCGGATCGCCGCGGTCGGATGGAGGTCGTCGAGCTCGACGACGTCTACCCCAGCGGCGACGAGTTCGTGCTGGTGCACGACCTGACCGGCCGGCGGCCGCCGCCGGGCGGCCACCCCACCGACGTGGGGGTGCTCGTGCAGAACGTCGAGACGCTCGCCAATCTGGCCGCCGCCCTCGACGGCGCGCCGGTGACCGCGACGTGGCTGACGGTGTGCGGCGCGGTGCGCGAGCCGTACACCGCCGCCGTGCCGCTCGGCACCACCGCCGGCGACCTGCTCGCGCGCGCCGGCGGCTTCACCGGGGGCGCGTCTGCCGCGCACGACGACTGGGCCGCGCTCGAGGGGGGCGCGATGATGGGCCGGCTCGTCCTGGACCGCGACCATCCGGCCACCAAGACCACGGCCGCCCTCCTGTTCCTGCCGCGGGATCACCGCGCGGTGAGCCGGACGGCCGAGCCCGAGTCGCGCAAGCGCGCCGTGGGTCGGGCCGCTTGCGACCAGTGCAGCTACTGCACGCAGTTCTGTCCGCGCTACCTGCTGGGCTACGCCGTCGAGCCGCACCGGGTGATGCGCGGGCTCGGATTCGGGACCGACCGGGCGGCCGAGCGCGATCCGTGGGGCCTGCTCTGCTGCGAGTGCGGCGTGTGCGACCTGTACGCCTGCCCCGAGGATCTCGCGCCGCGCGACGCCTGCCGCTGGTCCAAGCGCGCGGCCGGACAAAAGAGCGCCGTCGGGCCCCCGCCGGACGCGGGCGCGGCGCATCCGCTGCGCGCGGGCCGGCTCGTGCCGCTGTCGATGCTCAAGCTGCGGCTCGACCTGCGCCGCTACGACCGGCCGGCGCCATGGTGCGAGTTGACGCCGGGTCCCGACACCGTGATCGTGCCGCATCGGCAGCACGCGGGCGTGGCGGGCCGGCCGCGGTTGGTGGCAGGGGCGGTCGTGACGGTCGGCGAGTTGTTGGCGGACGTGTCGCCGGGGGCCTTGGGCGCGCCGGTGCACGCGCCGATCGACGGGCGCGTCGCGGCCGTGACGACCGACGCGACCACGCTCGTGCGAGGCCGCTGAGCCGGCAAGGGAGGCGCATGCCTGTCAATCCGTCGCTGGGGATGATCGAGACGAGCAACGTCGTGCGGGGGATCGAGGCGGCCGACGCCATGCTCAAAGCGGCCGCCGTGCGGCTGCTGCTGAATCGTTCGATCTGCTCCGGCAAGCACATGGTCCTGGTCGAGGGCGACGTGGGCGCGGTGCGGGCGAGCGTGGCGGCCGGCGCCGCGGCGGCCGCCGACTCGCTCGTCGACGAGCTGGTCCTGCCGAGCGCGCACCCGTCGCTGTTGCCGGCCATGGGCAACGTCTGCCAGCCGGGCTCGCTCGACGCGCTCGGCATCGTCGAGACCTTCAGCGTGGCCACCATGCTCGAGGCGGCCGATGCCGCGGCCAAGACGAGCCTCGTCGAGATCATGGAACTGCGCCTGGCGATGGCGCTGGGGGGCAAGGCGCTGCTGACCTTCACGGGTCGCCTGGCCGCGGTGGCGGCGGCCGTGGCCGCCGCCGCCGCGGTGGCGCGCGACAAGGGGATGCTGGTCACGACGGCCGTCATCGCCAACCCGCGCCCGGAGATCGTGCGCGACCTGATCTGATGGTCCGCGGCGCGCGCCCAGGACCGGTCCCGAACCAAGCCGGGTGAAGCAATGCCTCCATGGCGCCGCCGCCCAGCCGCCACCGCCGCCGGCGACGCGCCCGCGCGCCGCTCCTTTCTGCGCGACCTGCGCGCGGCGCTGGGGCCGGACGGCGTGCTGGACGACGCGGCAACCATCCCGGCACTCGCGGCTCATGTGGCAGATCCCGAAGGGAATGTGCGCCGGGCCGTGGTGATGGCCTTGTGCGAGCTCGACGACCCCTCGACCCTCCGGCCCCTGGCGGCGGCGATGCCGACAAAGGTCGCGTCCTGGAAAAAGGTCTGGACGATCCGGAAGCGGTCTTTCCGGAAACGCCGCGCCAGTTGGACGGTCTTGCGGAACCCGTCCGGGCCGATGAGGGCCTCCAGCCCCAGGATTTCCGTGGGCACCCCCCGCGGGGCAAAGGGGTGGGTGCGGCCGTCCCCGCGCAGCAAAAAGAGCGTCGGGGCGAAGCGCCCGCGATCGAGGCCTTCCAGCAGGAGCTGCACCTGGCGTCCGGTCCCCCCGGCGTCGATGCAGTCCATGACGAAGGCTATGGGGATGGGGCGGATCCTGCCTGCGGGCGGATGCGGCATCAGGACGACCGGTTTCCGTCGTGAACGAAGTCCAGCAGCCGCGGGTAGAAGGCCGCGACGAAATCCGCCAGGACCTGCTGCCGACTCTCGGCGTTGTCGTCCGCCAACGGCACAGTCACCCGCACGAAGGCGTTGTCCTGCCCCTGGGCCCGGATCTTCTTCCACAACAGGGAGAGCTTCTGGTGGAAGGTGCCGGCATTGGTGGTGTCGTAGGCCTGGAACCAGTAGAGCACCAGCTCCTTGTGCTGGCCCAGTTCGGCCGTCAGCAGGGAGGCATTCAGCGGGGGGTGGCCGGGAACCGCCAACTGCAGGCGCCGCTGGTCCGAAATGCGCCAGCCTTGGCCGGGGAAGCAGACCAGGGGGTCGTGGGCCGCGCCCACCTTGCCGCCGGTGAGGTAGTAACCCACATAGAGGGCGACCCGCTGGGGACCCCTGGCGTAGCCGGCGTTGACGTAATC